>CAWDBO010000023.1:0-144000 GCA_963800615.1 uncultured Chloroflexia bacterium | reverse complement strand
CGTAGTCCTCGCCGTGGTTGCTGGCGCCGCCCCACATCGTGCCGTGCTTGCAATCGAGCATGATGGCGGTGATGGGTCCGGACGTGAGCCGTTCGAACGTCAGCGTGTAGCCCATCGCCTGCAGCTGCTTGCGCACGTCGGGCGGCGTGGACTCGGCCACGAGCATGCGGCCGGGTTCCGACAGGTGCCGGTCGAAGGTGCTCCGCATCTGGAAGCTGTTGATGTTCGGCGCCTCGCAGGCCTGCTGCACGTTCATGTTGAACTCGACCATGTTCAGGAAGAACTGCAGCAGGTTCTGGTCCTGGCTGTCGCCGCCCTGCACCGAGAACGCGAGGTAGGGCGCGCCGTCTTTCAGGGCGAGGCTCGGCGTCAGCGTCGAGCGCGGCCGCTGGCCGGGCCGCACGACGTTGAACGGGGAGTCGGCCTCGTCGAGCACGAACGCCTGCATCCGCTGGCTCAGGCCGATGCCGGTCTTCCCCGCGATGACGGCCGGCACCCAGCCTCCGCTCGGCGTCACCGACACGACCCACCCTTCTTCGTCGGCCGCCTGCACTGACGTCGTCCCGGCGTAGAAGCCCTCGTCGTCGGTGCGGATGTCGTGCGCGGGCGCCACGTCCTTGAGGCCCTTCTTCGACGTCCACGTCGCGAGCAGCGCCGCGAACGGGTTCTTCTCCCCCTGGAAGGGGTAGGGATCGCCCGGCTTCACGCCGGGGTCGTTCTTGTCCCAGTCGATGGCGCCGAAGCGCGCCTTCGCGTATTCCTTCGAGAGCAGGCCCTTGATGGGCTCGACCGGCGGCACGTACGGGTCGCCGTAGTAGAAGTCGCGGTCAGCGAAGGCCATGCTCATCGCCTGGTAGATCGCGTGCATGTAGCGCGGGCTGTTGTAGCCCATCGCTTTCACGTCGGTGTTCTCCAGGATGTTGAGCGCCTGCAGCATCGCCGGCCCCTGCACCCACGTGGTGAGCTTGTAGACCTCGATGCCCTTGTACGTGGTCATCACGGGCTCTTCGAGGTGGACCTTCCAGCCGGCCAGGTCGGCCATGGTGATGAGGCCGCCCTGCTCCTGCGTGCTGCGGACGATCTCCTGCGCGATGTCGCCTTTGTAGAAGCGGTCGTAGGCCGCCATGATGGCGTCCTTGCGGGACTTGCCGGCCTTGAGCGCCTGCTGCTCGGTCTCGACGAGCTTGCGCAGTGTGGCCGCGAGGTCCGGCTGCCTGAAGATCTCGCCGGCCTCCGGCGCCTCGCGCGCCTCGCCGAGGTGGGTCAGAAAGACCGCCTTGGAGTAGGGCCACTCCTTGATCCGCGCCTTCTCGCGCTCGATGGTGCCCGTGATCTGTTGCTCGATCGGGTAGCCGTCGGCCATCTGGATCGCCGGTTCGAGCACGTCTTTGAGGCTCATGGTCCCGAACTCGGCCAGCATCACGAGAATGCCGCCGGGCGTGCCGGGGGTCACGGCCGCGAGCGGCCCGTAGGCTGGCGGGTACTCGAGCTTCTTCGACTTGAAGAACTCGGGCGTGGCGCCGGTGGGCGCCACGCCGAGCGCGTTGACGCCAATCACTTTCTTCGTCTTCGGGTTGTAGATGAGGGCCTGGGTCTCGCCGCCCCACCCGAGCGTGTCCCACATCGTCGAGGTGGCGGCGATCATGGCGCACGCGGCGTCGACCGCGTTGCCTTTTCTCTGGAAGATGGCCGCGCCGGCGGTGGCCGCAAGCGGTTTGCCGGTGATGGCCATCCAGTGGCGGCCGTGCAGGACGGGCTTGACCGTCCGCTGCGCCAGCGTGCCGGTGGCCAGCACGCCGAAGACCGCGACCAGGGCGAGCAGGCCCGCCGTTCCCATATAACCGTTGACCATGCGCATCGGTGTCCTCCTCGACCCTGCCGGCACGACGCGGCGTGGTCCGCGACATCATACGGCAGACAGACCGAACGCGGGACTCCCGCCTTCGCCGTGGTCCGGCTCGCCGGATTCCTCCCACGGCTCCGGCGTAGCAAGCGGGATTCAGGGCCGGCTGTCCCATCCCTGTCCCATGCCCCATGCCCCATGCCCCATGCCCCATGTCCCTTGCCCCTAGCCATCGTCGCCGCCCCCTCGTATCATAGGAGGGTCACCCCAACAGTCAGCCGCGGCCGCATCCGGCCGCTCCGTCGTCCAGACGGGAGAGGAGTTCCATGAAGGCAGTTGTGATCACCAGCGTCGCCGCCCTTGCCCTCGCGGGGTCGGTCGTCCTTGCTCAGCAGGCCGCCGCCCCGGCGCCGATGCCGGCCAGCCCGCGCGGCACGGCGGCCGCCCAGGTCAGCGGCAAGTGGGCCGTCGAGAAGGAAGGCACCGCGCCGCGCTACCGCGACGGCAAGTGGATCGTGGTGGACTACGGCCGCCCGATCCTGCGCGGCCGCACCGACATCTTCGGCACCGACGCCGAGTACGGCAAGACGGTGAACGCGGGCGCGCCGGTGTGGCGCGCGGGCGCGAACCAGACCACGCGCTTCAAGACCGAGGCGCCGCTCGTGTTCGCGGGCAAGACGCTGCCGGCGGGCGAGTACAGCGTGTTCGTGGACCTGAAGCCGGGCGCGTGGACGCTCGTGTTCTCGAAGCAGCCGCACCAGACGAAGTACGACCCGAACAACAAGACCGAGACCTGGGGCTCGGACGGCTACGACGCGAAGTTCGACGCGCTGCGCGTGCCAATGCAGACGACGGTCGGGACGACGTCGATTGAGCAGTTCACCATCGCCTTCATCAACATGACGCAGCAGGGCGGCGCCCTGGCGCTGGCGTGGGAGAAGACGGTCGCGGTGGTTGCGTTCAGCGTGGGGACGTAAGCGGAACCGCGCATGTCGAAGCCAGAAGGGCCCACTTTCGATTGTCAGAAGCAAGAAGGGGACATAGCTGCGCCGGTCCACGGTCTTTCTTCTTCTGGCTTCTTGCTCCTTGCTTCTTGCTTCTGCCTATCCGGCCGCTAGCGCCGACGGCGCCGGAGTCTGCGCCGGCGGCGGCCCCACGATCGCGGCGTACACCAAGTCCCTCCACTTCTCCTGAATATCGAGGCCGCCCGCCGGAATGAGCTGCGCGTAGAAGACCGCCACCAGCTTCTCCTGCGGGTCGACGAAGAAGCGCTGGAAGTAGGCGCTCCCCCACCCGTAGGTGCCGACGCTGCCGAAGCGCCCCGTCCTGCCGAGGTGCTCGATCACCTCGAACCCCAGGCCGAACCCCATGTTGCCGTCGTTGTAGAGCGTGCCGACGTGGTTGGCCGTCATCAGCTCAACCGTCTTGGGGCTGAGGATGCGCACGCCGTCGAGTTCGCCGCCGTTGACGAGCATCTGCAGAAAGCGCGCGTAGTCCATCGGCGACGACAGCAGGCCGGCGCCGCCGCCGAAGCAGGCGCGCGGGCCGTCCACGTAGTCGCCCTGGCCCGTCGCCGCCCTCGGGCGCGCGGACGATGCCGCCGCTGGGCGAGGCTGAGTACACCGTCGCGAGGCGATCGCGCTTCTCGGGCGGGAGGAAGAAGGAAGAGTCCGACATCTTGAGCGGGTCGAAAATCCGCGTCTTGAAGAACTGGTCGAGCGGCATCCCCGAGGCCTTCTCCACCACCGCGCCCAGGATGTCCGTGTTGAACCCGTAGACGAATTTCTCGCCGGGCTGCGCGTCGAACGGCAGCGCAGCCAGCCGCTCCATCAGCGGCACGATCGGTTCCTTCTTGTCGGCGAGGTACCAGCCGAGGATGCCGGCGGCCTTGTACTCGGACTCGGCGAGGCTGCCCTGGCCGTAGGAGATGCCCGCGGTGTGGGTGAGGAGGTCGCGGATCGTGATGGCGCGCTTTGCCGGCACGACGCCGTAGCGCCCGGTGCCCGGCGTGCCCGGCGGAGGCGGCACGGCCACCGTCGTCTGTTTGAACGCGGGCAGGAACTTCGACACGGGATCCGTCAGCAGCAGGCGGCCTTCTTCGAGGAGGATCGCCACCGCGACCGTCGTGACGGCCTTCGACATCGAGGCCATGCGCAGGATCACGTCCTTGCGCATCGGCAGGTTCTTCTCGACGTCCATCTTGCCGTACGTCTCGAAGTGGACGAGCTTGCCGGCGCGCGTCACGACCGTCGCGATGCCCGCGATGCGGCCCTGGTTCACGTAGTCCTGCATCACGGCGTCGAGCCGGGCGAGCCGCTCGGTCGACATGCCCACCGATTCGGGCGTGGCGGAGGGGAACGGCTGTGCGCCGAGCCCGGCCGGAGTTGACGCGGCCTTCGCCGCGGCCGGCGCCGGCGAGGGTCTCGTCTGCACCGCCGGTGCCTGGGCCAGCATCAGCGGCGCGAGAAGCAGGATGATGACTGCCGTCAGGATGAATCGCTTTGCCGTCATGGTGTCCTCTCTGCTCGCCGGGGACTCTCGGCGGCGGGTCCTGTCCGGGCCGTTCCCATCTGTGCTCGGGTGACCTTCGCCTGTCCTCCCTGCGTCCTTCGACAGGCTCAGGACGCCCTGAGCTTGCCGAAGGGCGCGCAGATGGAAAGCGCCCCGGCCACCCACCGCCTCGCCTCTCGCCTCTCGCCTATCCCCTATCCTCTTGTTCCTGTCTGACTAGCGCCTAGCGCCTAGTCCCTAGCCCCTGTAGTAGCGCTCCCACCCCACGCGCGGCGCCGGGCCGGCGAGCATCGCCGTCGCCTCGGCGTTGTCCGTGAACACCCTGCGGGCGCTATCGAATTCAAGGCGGCCGCCCAGGCGTTGCGCGATCACGCCGAGCAGGAACACCTGCGTCAGCGGGCCCGACACGCGGAACGGCGACCGGCTTTCCTCCTTGCCCTGGCACGCGAGGATGAAGTTCGTGGGGTGGTCCGAGAACCCGCCGGTGATCTTCGGCAGCGTCGGCGCGAGTTCCTGCATCCGCGCCTCGGGAATGACGCGGACCGTGTCGCCGTGCGTGCCGCCCTTGAAGACGAGTGTGCGGCTGTAGATGAACTTGCCGGCCTCTTCCTTGAGCACCGCGCCCGGCCCGAGCTCGGCGGGCAGCGGCGGCTTGTTCGCGACGCCGTCGTACCAAAAGACCTCGACGGGCGGCTTGCTCGCGCGCGCGGCGAAATCGAAGCGGATGGTCGACGCCTGCGGGAAGATGTAGGGGCTCGGCTGGTCGCGGTGGACGGCCTCGATCGTGTGGGGCAGGCCGAGTTCCAGGAACCGGTGGGACGTGTCGAGAATGTGCGGGCCCCAGTCGCCGAAGGCCCCGTTGCCGTAGTCGAACCACCCGCGCCAGGTCTGCGGGTGAAGCCGTGTGCTGAACGGATGCATGGGCCGGGCGCCGTGCCACAGGTCCCAGTCGAGGCCCGGCGGCATCGGCTCGCCGGAGGGGAACCCGTCGACCTTCCACCCGTGCCAGCGGCGCTCGCTGTTCATGAACATGACGATCTTCGTCACGTCGGCGATGATGCCGGCTTCGGTCCAGGCCTTGAACTGGAAGTAGTTGTTCCCCGAGTGGCCCTGGTTGCCCATCTGGGTGACCACGCCTGAGCGCGCGGCCATGGCGATGAGCAGGTCGACTTCGCGGACCGTGTGCGCGAGGGGCTTCTCGAGGTAGACGTGCTTGCCCGAAGCCATGGCGTGCATCGCCAGCGGGAAGTGGGTGTGGTCGGGCGTCGCAATCACGACCGCGTCGATCTTTGCCCCGGTCTTGTCGATCATCGTCCGGAAGTCGCGGAACCGCGGCGCCGACGGAAACAACTCTCGGGCCTCCCGGGTGTGCGACGCGTCGAGGTCGACATCGCAGAATGCCGCGACGGAGGTCAGATTCGTCGATGCGAAGGTCTTCAGCATCTCGAGGCCGCGGTTGCCGATGCCGGCGAAGGCCAGGCGCAGCGGCCGATCCGCGGGCACGAACGCGGGCGTGCGCTGCGTGGCCCGGGCCAGGGACCCAGCAGGCAGGACGGACCATGCCGCGGCCGTGCCCAGCGACGCTGAGATGAACTGCCGCCGTGTGATGCGGCCGCCGCCATGGCCGGTTCGAAGTGGTCGCACGTGGTCGATCTCCGTTAACGGTCCTCCCAGGCAATCCGGGCGTGCCGTATTGGGCCGTATGATAACGCGAAGGCGCCTGTGACGCGCCTGATACGGCGCAAAAAAGGTCAGACCACTTTGGTCGCCATCCAGAGGATAACCGCTTTCCAGTATGCCCGGGCAAACCAAAGCAATCGGGTTGACAGACCGGGTTGAACGGGCCTAGTATCTGCGACGGCGTGGCCACGAGGTTGTCGCCGACAGCCGTAGTGGTCGGACCGCAAAGGTCTCGACGCGCTTCAGCCGAACGCCAGTGCCGATCGAGTACGACGCTCAGGGAGGAGCGAATCATCATGCATCGAAGCAGACTCATCCGCCGGCTCGTTCCGCTGGCCTTGGTCGCGCTCGTGTGGGCGGGCCTTCCGGCTCCGGCCGACGCGCAGGCTACACGCGGCACGATTCTCGGCACCATCACCGACCAGACCGGCGCCGCGATGCCGGGTGCCACCGTCGTCGCCACCGAGACGCGAACCAACGTCTCGCACGACACCGTGACAAACGAAACGGGCAACTTCACGTTCCCCAACATCCCGGATGGGATCTACAACATCAAGGCCGAACTGCAGGGCTTCAAAACGGTCGTGCGCGAAGCGATCCGCCTGGCCGTCAACACCAGCATCCGCGTGGACCTGGCGCTCTCGGTCGGTGAGCTGGCCGAAACGGTGACGGTGTCGGGCGAAACGCCGCTGCTGCAAACGGACCGGACCGACACGGGCCGCACGCTCGAGAGCATCCAGGTCACCGCGATGCCGCTGTCGTTCAACCGCAACTTCCAGGGCATGATGGCGACGGTGCCCGGCGCCAGCCGGCCCTACAAGCCGCACTCCGAGTTCTTCAACTCGCAAGACAGCCTGGCGACGGAAGTGAACGGCCAGTCGCGCCTTTCCAACAACGTGCTGATTGAAGGCCTCGACAACAACCAGCGGACCGGCCTGCTGACCGTGCTGATTCCGCCGGCCGAGGCCATCGACGCCGTCAGCGTCACGACGAGCAACTACGACGCCGAGTTCGGGCGCGCGGCCGGTGCGGTGACGGCAGTGACGCTGAAGTCGGGCACTAACGCGCTCAGGGGCAGCGCCTTCTGGTTCGGCAACACAGATAAGACCAACGCGCTGCCGGCGGCCTCGTACTTCTCGAAGACGCGGACCAAGCCGCCGACAACCTACAACCAGTTCGGCTTCACGATCGGCGGACCGATCAAGAAGAACCGGCTGTTCTTCTTCGGCGACTACCAGCGGACACAGGATCGTCTCGGCGCCGTTCAGCGCTATGTCGTACCCACCGAGGCCTTCCGCCGGGGTGATTTCAGCGCGGCGCCGACGAAGGTGTACGACCCGGCGACCGGCGACGTGTCTGGCAACAACCGGCTCCAATTCGCGAACAACCAGATTCCGTCGAACCGCATCAGCCCGATCGCGCTCGCCCTCCTGGCGAAGATTCCGCTCCCGAACCTGGCGGGCGCCGCTCTGGGCCAGGTCAACTACCAGGTCAACAGCTACCGCGACAAGAACACCGACAGCTTCGACACCAAGGTCAACTACGCGCTGAATGACTCGAACCAGATTTCGGCACGGTTCAGTTACCAGCGCCCCGAAGTGACGCAGTTGCCGGCTGATGGCTACGGGGACTGGGGCGGCCCGCTCGGCGGCGGCTTCATGGCCACCGGCACGAACATGACCTACAGCACGGCCGCTAACTGGACGCGCACCCTCTCGAACACCTTCCTCATGGAAGTCCGAGGCGGCACGAGCTACTACCACAACGAGGCCCTGACGACGGCCAACGGCCAGAACCTCGCCGAGCAGGTCGGGATCAAGGGCGTCAATCTCGACGAGTGGACCAGCGGGCCCACCACCATCAACATCAACAACGGCTACACCAACCCGGCGCTGGGGTACGTCGGCAGCCTGCCGTGGGATCGGTGGGAGCGGACGTGGGAAATCTCCACCACGTTGACGAAGGTCCTGAACAACCACACCATCAAGTTCGGCGGTAACTACCGCAGGAACAGCGACAAGCTGCTGCAGACCCAGGACAACCAGGGCCCGCGCGGCGGGTTCACGTTCAGCGGCGCCCAGACCGGCTCGACGGCCGACACCGCGGCGAACAGCGGCATCGCCAACTCGATGGCGTCGTTCCTGCTGGATCTGCCAAGCGGCATGGCGCGCGACCTGAAGGTCCTCGAGGACGTCGGCTCGCAGCACTGGGCGGTCTACAGCTTTGTCCAGGACAAGTGGCAGGTGTCGCCGCGGATGACGGTGGATCTCGGCGTGCGATGGGAGTACTACGACCCCATCGTCGGCCTCTCCGGCAAGGGATCGCTCTCCAACTTCGACCCGGCCACCAACTCGCTGCTCGTGTCAGGCTTCGGGAACATCGCAGACGACTTCGGGCTCCAGAAGGACCTCAACAACTTCAGCCCCCGGGTGGGCGCGACGTTCCGCCTCGACGAGAAGACGGTTCTCCGCGGCGGGTTCGGTGGCAGCACCATGCCGTTCCCCGACAACTCGTACGCGTTCAACTTCCCGGTCAAGCAGAACAACAGCTACCAGACGCCCAACTCGTATGCGCCGACGCCGTACAACATGGCGGCGGGCTTCCCGGCGCCGTCGTTCGTGCAGATCCCGGACAGCGGGATCATTGATGCCAACGCGGTGATCGGGCAGTCGCTCTTCTACGTGCCGAACGACCTCCAGCAGGGGACCCTCTACTCGTGGAACGTGGCGTTCCAGCGGGAAATCGCGTGGGGCCTCACAGGTGAAGTGGCCTACGTCGGGAACATGAACAACGACGCGCTCAACCGCTTCCCGATGAACGCGGGCCAGGTGGTCGGCGCCGGCAACGCCGGCCGGCCGTTCTACAAGTACGGGAAGACGGCGGGCATCACGAACCTGGCGTGGAAAAGCAAGACCCGCTACAACGGCCTCCAGATGAAGCTGGACCGCCGGTTCCGCAACGGGTGGCTCGTCACGAACTCGTACACGTTCTCCAAGTCGCGCGACTACGCCAACGACAACGGCGGCCCGAGCACGCCGGCGGACCCCGAGCGCAGCTGGGGCTACGGCAACTTCGACCGGGCGCATGTCTTCGTGTCGTCGTTCGTCTGGTCGCTGCCGTGGTTCAAGACGACCGACGCCGGCGTCCTGCACTGGGTGCTCGGCGGCTGGCAGGTGTCCGGCATCCTGTCGCTGCAGACGGGACAGCCGCTGGACATCACGATGACCAACGCCGCGCTCAACACGCCGGACAACACGCAGCGGCCGAACCAGACTGGCGACGTCAAAGTGGTCAACCAGATGAGCGCCGACAAGACGTACCTCCAGTGGTTCGACACGTCCGTGTTCGCGTCTCCGGCAGCCAACACGTTCGGCACCCGGACGCGCAACATGGGCGACATCCGGGGCCCCGCGTTCACCAACTTCGATATGAGCCTCGTGAAGCAGTTCGGGTTCGGCGGCAGCCGGTCGGGCGAGTTCCGCCTGGACGTGTGGAACCTGCCGAACACGGTCCACATGAGCAACCCGAACACGACGTATCTCAACTCGCAGTTCGGCCAGGTCACCAGCGCCTACAACGAGCGCCAGATGCGCTTCAGCCTCCGCTTCCTCTTCTAGGACGCGCCGCCAACACCGCCCGGGCCGGGCTTCGGCAGCCCCGCCCGGGCGTTTTTATTGGAGACGATTTCGGAAAGCTGCGTTCGGCGGCCCGATTGCCCCGCATGAACGGGTTCTGACTTACCGGACAACCGAGCCACAGCAGATCGCCGTGATCCCCGTCGGCTACACGGACGGGTTCCGCCGCGCGCCGCAGAACTGGGGCGAAGTGCTGATTCGCGGCCGCCACGCGCCGATCGTCGGCCGGGTGACCATGGACCAGACTATGATCGACGTGACGAACATTCCGGGCGTCGGCCAGGGCGACGAGGTCGTACTCATCGGCCGCCAGGGCAGCGACGAGATCACCGCGGAGCAGGTCGCGGAGCGGCTGGGGACCATCAACTACGAGGTC
Organism: uncultured Chloroflexia bacterium; assembly: GCA_963800615.1. Taxonomy (GTDB): domain Bacteria; phylum Chloroflexota; class Anaerolineae; order CG2-30-64-16; family CG2-30-64-16; genus JALOOB01. The sequence goes on along the minus strand of CAWDBO010000023.1, from coordinate 133,955 downwards.
GTCTCCGCGATCCTGGCCCGCGTCCCGCGAGAAACACCCGCGTAACTCGCTGCAGGCGCAAGTCGTTGCGACGCAGCTTTCTAGAGGAGGCATTATGAAGACGAACGAGAGTAAGGTGCTGGACTCGTACACGTTGGCGCGGGAGCGCTACGCCGCGCTTGGCGTGGACACCGACGAAGCGCTGGCCGCGCTCGAGAAGGTCTCGATCAGCCTGCACTGCTGGCAGGGCGACGACGTGGGCGGGTTCGAGTCGCCGGGCGGCGAGTTGAGCGGCGGCCTTGCCGCCACCGGGAATTATCCCGGCAAGGCGCGCACGCCGCAGGAGCTCCGCCGCGACCTGGATGTGGCCTACAGCCTCATCCCCGGCCGCCACCGCCTCGCGCTCCATGCGATCTACGCCGAAGGCGGCGGGAAGAAGGTTGGCCGGAACGACATCCGGCCCGAGCACTTCGCGAACTGGGTCGCCTGGGCGAAGGAGAACGGCCGCGGCCTGGACTTCAACCCCACCTACTTCGGCCATCCGATGGCTGCGAGCGGCTTCACGCTTTCCTCATACGACCAGGGTGTGCGCGACTTCTGGGTCGAGCACGGCATCCTCTGCCGCAGGATCGGTGAGTACTTCGGCCGGGAGCTGGGCACGCCGTGCGTCAACAACCACTGGATTCCCGACGGCATGAAGGACGTCCCGGCGGACCGCAAGACCCCCCGCCTGCTGCTCAAGGATTCGCTGGACCGGATCTTTGCGGAGCCGGTCGACCGGGCCTACAACCTGGACTCGGTCGAGGGCAAGCTGTTCGGGCTCGGCGCGGAGAGCTATACGGTCGGCTCGCACGACTTCTATCTCGGCTATGCGGTCGAGAAGCGGGTGCTCCTCTGCCTGGACTCCGGGCACTTCCACCCCACCGAAACCATCTCGGACAAGCTGTCCGCCGTGCTCCCCTTTGTCGAGCAGGTCATGCTGCACGTCTCGCGCGGGGTGCGCTGGGACAGCGACCACGTAGTGATCCTGAACGACGACCTGCAGGCGATCATGCAGGAGATCGTCCGCGGGGACTACCTCTCCCGCGTCCACATCGGGCTGGACTTCTTCGACGCCAGCATCAACCGCATCGCCGCGTGGACCGTGGGCACCCGCAACGCGCTCAAGGCCGTTCTGCTGGCGCTCCTCGAGCCGATCGGCGAGCTCCGCGAGCAGGAGATTGCGGGCGATTACACGGGCCGCCTGGTTCTCCTGGAAGAGCTCAAGTCGATGCCCTTTGGCGCGGTGTGGGATGCCTACTGCCTGCGCCAGGGCGCGCCCGTCGGGTACGAGGTGATCGACGCGATCCGGGAGTATGAGCGGACGGAGCTGGCCGCCAGGGCCTGATCGCGGTTAGGATTCCCGATATATCGCCGCGCCACGATTGCGCAATAGTTAGCCTGGACTTGTGCCACAGGTCGCGTCCCGCGCACATCCCGTTCCAGGGCGAGCCGTCACTGTCAACCTCTCGCCCTGGAACTCCCCCGCCCCTCAAACTAGCCCGGCAAGATGCGTCCTGACGGCGCCAGCGTCCTATTTGCTTGCGACCGCCGCCGTTACTGCGCAACGCGGCACCGTCTCCAGCCTCCTTCGAATGCGTTGCGCCCAAACGTGCAGGCGAACTCCGCTCAGGATGCCTGCGCTATCGCCTACATTTGGAACTCCTGGTTCTCACCCGCCTCCGTTCGTCTTTTTCGCGCCAAAGTGGTACACTAATGTGAATAACCGCGGCGAGCACAACCGCAACCCCTGCCGCTCGCGAACCAGCAAAGGAGCACGTCCATGCTAGATTTCTTCAGTACCGACCTCAAAGCGCTCGACCCCGACGTCCACAAACTGATCGGCTTCGAGGCGGAGCGGCAGGCCCGCAAAATCATCCTGATCCCGTCCGAGAGCCAGGCGCCCGAAGCGGTGCGCGAGGCGCTCGGCTCGGTCTTCCAGAACATCTACGCCGAAGGGTACCCGAACCCCGACACCCACGGCCTTTCCCAAAGCCAGATCCTCGACTACGAGGTGCAGCTCGCCCGCTACCGCCGCTTCGGCGACGAGCGGTACTACAAGGGCGTCGAGTACGCCGACGTCGTCGAGGCGCTCGCCGCGAGCGGGCGGCCGAGGCATTCGCCGCCAACGGCCTGGGCCCTGCCGACGTCTGGGCGAACGTGCAGCCGCTCTCCGGCTCCCCGGCCAACAGCGCCATCTACGCGGCCCTCGTGCCCGTCGGCGCCACCGTCATGGGCATGGACCTCCTCCACGGCGGCCACCTGACCCACGGCAGCCCGGTCAACCGGTCGGGCAAGCTGTACAAGATCGTGTCGTACGGCATCGACCCGGTCACCGAGCGGCTCAACTACGACCAGATCGAGGCGTTGGCCCGCGAGCACAAGCCCAAGATGATCATCGCCGGTTACACGTCCTACCCGTGGATGCCCGACTGGGCGCGCTTCCGCCAGATTGCGGACGCGGTCGGCGCGTACCTGCTGGCCGACATCTCGCACATCGCGGGCATGGTCGCCGCGGGCGTCGTCCCCAGCCCCATCGGCCACGCCCACGTCATCTCCTTCACCACCCACAAGACCCTGTACGGCCCCCGCGGCGCGTGCATCCTGACCACCGACAAGGCGCTCGCCGCCAAGGTCGACTCGGCCGTCTTCCCCGGCGAGCAGGGCGGACCGCACGTCAACGCCATAGCGGGCATGGCCGTCGCGTTCAAGCTGGCCGCCGGCGAGCCGTTCAAGGAGCTGCAGGCCCAGATCGTGAAGAACGCCCAGTGCCTCGCATCCGAGCTCCAGCGCCTCGGCCTGCACATCCCCTACGGCGGCACCGACACGCACCTGCTGCTAGTCGACACGAAGAGCGTGCGGGCGGCGGCCGGCGTCAGCCCCGACAAGAAGAAGGGCACGCCCCTCATGGGCGACGTGTCCGCCAACATCCTCGACCTGGCCGGCATCGTCTGCAACCGCAACACCATCCCCGGCGACAAGAGCGCACGCACCCCGTCGGGCATCCGCCTCGGCACGCCGTGGATCACCCAGCGCGGGTTCAAGGAAGCCGAAGTCACCCGCCTGGCCGAGATCATCGCGAAGGTGCTCCAGGCCTGCCGCCCGCACGCCTACGCCGGCCGCCGCGGCCCCGTCTACTCGGCCCGCATCGACTTCGACGTGCTCGAGGAGGCCAAGCGCGACGTGGTCGAGCTGGCTTGCTGCGCCGACCTGCCGGAGGACTACAACCCCTCGGGCTACCCGCACCACTACTTCATGTACAAGCAGACGAAGGACCCGGGCGGCGAGTGGGACATCATCGAGATCGAGGGGCGGCACGCCCGCGGCTTCTGCAACGTCAGCATGAGCAACGACGTGTACGCGCTCGGTCCGGGCGAGACCCAGCCGACGTGGATCCTCAACCCCGACGGCACGCTCATGAGCGAAGCGGTCGTTAAGCGCGTGGGCCCGGAGACCACCCGGCTGCAGATCCTCGTGCCCAAGCCGGTGGAAGCGCGCGTTGCCCACTGGTTCCGCAGCATGTCCGACGGCTACGTGACCGTGGACCTGGACGACGACTTCATCAAGGCGCCCGGCCCGGTCGTCATCCGCCGCCTGCCCCACGAGCTGGCCGACGAGTGGCCCGAGCGGCCGCCCAAGCCCGCCGAGTTCGAGGCCGGCACGGTCGGCTGGGCCTACGAGAAGCCCTATTGGATCGGCCACCGCCGCTGCCCGCGGCCCGCGGCCGAGGTCAACCAGGCGCTGCAGCCGCTGCCCAAGTTCGAGTGGGCCCCCTCCGCCGACGGCCTCGAAGCGCACCAGCCTCTACGACGCCCACCGCAAGCTGGGCGCCAAGATCGTGCCGTTCGCGGGCTACGAGATGCCGGTGCAGTACACCTCCGTCATGGACGAGCACCTGGCGGTCCGCAACCAGGCGGGCCTCTTCGACGTGAGCCACATGGGCATCTTCGAGTTCCGGGGCGAGAATGTCTACCTCTTCCTGCACACGATCCTGACGAACGACGTCTCGCTCCTCGGCGTGGGCGACTCGCAGTACACCTTCCTCCTCGCGCCCGATGGGACCGTCATCGACGACGCCTGGCTCTACCGTCTCGAGCAGGACCGCTACTGGCTGGTAGTCAACGCGTCGAACAACGACAAGGACTGGGCGTGGATCAAGGCGGTCTGCGACGGCTCCGTCCAGATCAACGCGAAGCGGCCGTGGGTGCGTGCGCTGGCGACCGAGAACGTCGAGATGTTCGACATGCGCGACCCGGCCCGCGGCGACGAGCAGCGGGCGGAAGTCGCCCTGCAGGGACCCCGCTCGCGCGACATCCTGCTCTCCACGCTCGCGGCCGACGACCCGCTCCGCTCGACCCTGCTCGACATGAAGCGGAACCACATCGCTCACGGCGTCTGGATGGGCTACGACCTGTGGTTCTCGCGCACCGGCTACACCGGCGAGCCGATGGCCTTCGAGATCTTCGCGCACCCGCGTGATCTGCCGGGCCTGTGGGTGGCGCTGCTGGAGGCGGGCAAGCCGTTCGGCCTGAAGCCGTGCGGGCTGGCCTCGCGCGACAGCCTGCGGATCGAAGCCGGCCTGCCGCTCTACGGCCACGAGCTGGCCGGCCCGCTCGGGCTGAACCCGGGCGATGCCGGCTTCGCGCCTTACGTGAAGGTCTACAAGGCGCACTTCATCGGCAAGGACGCGTTCCTGGCGCACGAGGCCAAGCGCCAGGCGCGGCTGGTTCGCTTCCAGCTCGACGAAGAACGGGCGCCGCTGCTGGCCCAGGGCGACGTCATCGTCAACCGGAAGGGCCGGGTAGTCGGCTGGGTGACGAGCTGCTCGATCAACTCGGAGGGCCGGCTGGTCGGCCTCGCGTTCGTCCAAGAGCCCAACCACGAACGCGGCACGCAGCTTGGCGTGTATCGGGCGGGCAAGGATTCGTGGGAGACGCAGCCGCTGGGACGCCCTGACCTTCGGCGATCGGATCATGTTGCCCGAGGAGATCACGGTTCTGCCGCGTTTCCTTAACAAGCAGTGACGTAATTTCGCCGGATGCGGCGTTCATGTACAGTGGAACGGCCTGAGGTGGCTGAACCGCCTGGGATGGACCGTGCTCCTCGCCGTGCTTTCGAGGGATGGACGCCGCGATGGATGATCCGCATCAGACTTCAGCCGGGAGCCGGCCGCCCAATGGCCGGCTCCCGGACGTGAACCAGGCCGCCGCCCTGCATGCGCAGGTCGCAGAGGTTCTGCGCGTGCTCCAGGCGGCCAGCGAGTTCGCCCAGAGCGGCCAAGGCGTCGGCCGGCCTCGCATCCTCGCCCGGTTCGGCGGTCGCGTAGAGGCGGCTATGCTTGCGCTCGGCGAAACGCTTGCCGGCTTCCTCTTCGCCGGCGACTCCCCCGCCGACCTGAATGCACTCCGCGCCGGCTTCCTCGAGCCCATCCTCGCCCTCTCGCGCAGCCTGGCGGTCTATAACCGTGCCGAGGAGTGGTCGCGGCACAAGGAGAAGACCGGCGAGCTGCACCCCCTCGTGCTCGAGGGGCGGGCGGTCGGCTTCGATCCGGAGACGCTGCTGCTCGACGACTTCTACAAGAACACGATCTTCGTCCGTGCGCTCCGCAGCCGCATCTCGGTGCTGGCACGGTTCTTCCTGGAGGAGGCGGCACATCGAGCCGCGGAGTCGAGGGATCTGCGCGTGCTGATCGTGGGGGCCAACAGCATCCTGCAGCTCGGCTCGCCCTTCCCCGAAGGATGAACCGCCGGGCGAGTTCTCCGTGCTCATCTCCGATGCCGACACCCAAGCCCTCCGCCTGGCCCGCCAGCGGTTTGAGGAAACCTTCGGGTTCCGGCCCGACGTGCTGCTTGCGAAACCGGAGTCCATCGAGAAGAGCCGCCGGGGCATCGGGCCTTTCGACGTCGTGTACACCTTGATGGAGTACGACATGCGGCCGCCCGAGGCGGCGCTCGGCCTTGCCCGCAGCCTCTGCCACATGCTGAAGCCGGGCGGCGCGTTGTTGACCGGCTGTTTCCTGCCGACTGTCCCCCGGAGCTACCGGGCGCTCGGCGTCGCCATCGCAGGTCTGGAGTGGTGCTATTGGGATGAGGCGGCGTGGCGGGAGATGCTCGGGCAGCTGCCTTGCGACCTCTCCGGCAGTCGTTTCGAGGTTGCTCCGCCCGCAACCCTGGCCGTGCTGGCGCGCAGGAGCAGGTAGAGGGTCTTCGCATCCGGGCAGCTGCGACGCAACGGATGCCCTGCGGGAGAAGCGGATTGCGACGCGGCGAGCTTGCTCGTCGGGCTGCTCGACCGGCACAAGCGTCAGCTTGATGTCCGCGAGGCTACCGTCACCCATCCGTTTCTCCGTTTCGCCCGCAGGGCATCCGTTGCGCCGTGGGCATTGGCTGCCGCGCAGCCTCTCGTGCAGTGCGGGCGGTCGTTAGTCCGCCGTGGCGTCGATCCGGGGGCGAGGAAATCGGGTCCACCGTTCGTCGGGGAACCGGGTCGTGGGGAATGAGAAGTGCGCCTGGTGGAAGCGCCAGCGTCCCGCCTCACGCACCAGCACCGCCGTGAACCGTATCGGCCAGATGTAGACCTCGCCCCGCCCGGCCTCGTGCAGCGCTGCGGTGGCCCACATCAACATCTCCCGCAAGCGGCTCTCGTCCTCGCCGGGCGCGTCCAGCACCTTCCTGGCCCGCTCAACGGACTGGCGCAGGTTGTCCTCCACCGGGTAAATGGTCGTCACGGTGGCCGTCGTCGCCAGCCACGCCACGTCACCCAGGGCATGGATGGTCGCGCCTTCGACGTCGAAACGGACGTCGCCCCAGCCCTCCCAGTCCCCCTCGGTCAGCTGGCGCACCAGTTCCGGCCCGTCGCACCACTCGTCCGTACCGTGGGTGATGGCGCCGGTCCCGATGACCTCGACCGTCGGGGTCCGCGGTGAACAGGGCCATGCACGCGTCGAGATTATCCGCGTCGCGGGCGGTATAGTAGTCCTGGTACTGCTTGAACACGCCGCGCACCGCGGCAATGTCGTTCTTGGGTCTCTTTTTTTTTCTTTTTTTTCTTTTCTTTTTTTTTTTTTTCTTTTTTTTTTTTTTCTTTTTTTTCTTTCTCTTTTTTCTCTTATTTTTTTTCTCTTCATTTTTTTTTTTTTATATCTTTTATTTCTTTCATTCTTTTTTTTTCTTCTCTCTTTTCATTTTATTTCTTCTTTCTCTTCTCTCTTTTATCTTTCTCTTTCATATCACTTTTCTCTCAATCTCATTTTTACACTTCTCTCTCTTTCTTTTTTAAAATATTTTTTTTTTTTCTTTCTTTTTCTCTACTCACGACTGCGTGATCGAACTTCTTTCTCTTTTTTTGATCTCTTTTTTCTTTTTTTCTTCTCTTCTCTCCTTCTCTCTTTTCTTTTTTTTTTTTCTTTTCTCAATGTCGTTCGGGTCGTCGTACCTCATTTCAGCATTTCCACTCTGCCTTCAGAATGTCGCCGTCCTCGCCGAAGCGCTGCGTCGTACCTCATTTCAGCATTTCCACTCTGCCTTCAGAATGTCGCCGTCCTCGCCGAAGCGCTGCAGCACGGCCCCCACCTCCGCTCGCTCTCCGTTCATAATCTCAAGTCCTCTCCTAAGCGTCAGCATCACCACCCCCTCCTCCGCTCGCAGCACGGCCCCCACCTCCGCTCGCGTCGGTCGGCACGTTCAGGCCCGTGCCGCGCTTCTGCACCTTCGCGGCGCCGATGGCGTTGGCGAGCACGCCCAGGTTCGCCAGCGATAGGTCGGTCAGGTGGCCGAAGACGATACCCGCGGCCAGGCTGTCGCCCGCGCCCGTCGCATCCACGACCGGTACGGGGTAGCCGGGCGCGATCTCGAAGCCGTCCGCCCTGACGAGCAGGCACCCCGCGACGTCGCGCTTGACCACCGCCAGCTTCACGCCGCTCGCCAGGAACGCTTGTCCCGCGCTCAGCGCGTCGGACGCACCGGTCAGCCCGACGGCCTCCTTCTCGTTCGCCAGCACCACGCTGGCGAGCCGCACCACCTTCTTGTGCCAGTCGTTGTTCAGTGCGGGATTGCCCGGTCCGGGGTCGAAGAAGGTGGGGACGCCTGCGGCTGCGGCCTCCTGGAACGCCTCGAGCACCAGCGCGGCGATGCCCTCGTTCTCGGCCCAGCCGTCGGCGAAGAGGGCGCACGCCCCGCGTATCGCCTCCCGCCACCCCGGGAGCAGGCTCCCCACCCGCAGCTCGCCCCGGTAGCCCAGGTAGGCCGGCTCCCCGCCGCCGTCGACGATCACGCCCGCCACCGGGGTCCGCGCAGCAGGGCTCACCACGATTTGCCCGCAGTCGATGCCCTCGCCCTGCAACCCTTCCAGCACGGCCTCGCCGAACGCGTCGTACCCGAGCTCGCCCAGGCACATGACCGGCAGCCCAAGCCGGGCGGCCATGATCGCAGTATTGCACGCGCCGCCAGGGCCAAGCTGCAGGTAGGTGACCCGCGTCAGGTCGGTTGCCTGGACGGGGAACTGCGGGATGTGCATCGCAAGGTCGGCGATCAGGTCCGCAATGACGACGAGCGGTGCTGGCATGTGTCCTCCGGATGAGATCGGAACGGGATCAGCGGGCAGCGATCGCGTTGACAAAGTCCGCCGGTGTGAGGGGCGTGGTGTTCAGCCCGAGCGCCTGGGCCAGGCGGGCCAGCTGGGGCGGCTCGACCTCGGCTAGGCGCAGCACGTCGCGCTGGTTAAAGACGTCTCCCGCCCGGCCGTCGCCGATCACCTGGCCCTTCGCCATCACGACCACGCGGTCGAAGTGCTCCGCCGCGAAGTCGATGTCGTGGGTGATGGTCACGACCGTCCGCCGCTCGGCCTTGAGCCGCTCAACGATCCGCCCGATGACCGCAAAGCCGTTCGCATCCTGCCCGGTCGTCGGCTCATCCAGTACGATGACCGGCGTGTGCATGGCGAGCACCGCGGCCAGCGCCAGGAGCTTGCGCTGCGACAGGTGCAAATCGTACGGGTGAGTGTCCACATGGTCCTGCAGCCCGACCGCCTGCAGCGCGTCGAGGCCCGCAGCCCGGCTTTCCGCGTCGCTGCGGCCCAGGTTGCGCGGCCCGAAGCTCACCTCTTTGATCACGCTGCGCTCGAAGAGCTGGTCGTCGGGGTTCTGGAAGACGTAGCCCACCCGAGACGCCAGCTTGGCGATGGAGTAATTCCGGGTATCCCACTCACCCACCACCACGGAGCCTCGGCCCGGCCGCAGCAAGCCGTTGAAGTGCTTCACCAGCGTGGTTTTGCCCGCGCCGTTCTCGCCGACGATCGCCGCGGCCTCGCCCGGCTCGATCGACAGCGAAACGCCTCGCAGCGCCTCGACGCCGGAGGGATAGGTGAAGGTGAGATCGCTGATGGAAATTCTCATTGTCGCCAAGACCGCCCGTACGAAAAATACGCCACCGCCTCGTCCAGGGTCACAGGCAGGTCCTGGCCCGCGGGCGCAACGCCTTTCTCGACCGCCAGCCGGGCTGCTTGCGTGTACCGGGTGGGGGCAAGCCCGTATTGCTCCAGGTCGGGCGCGGCCAGCACCTCGCGCGGCGGGCCTTCCTTGACGATCCGCCCTTCGTGCAAGAGGATCACCCGGTCCGCATGGACCGCGATCCACTCCAGCTTATGTTCGGCCAGCACCACCGTCATGCCAGACTTCGTCAGGTTGTCGAGCGTCTCGAAGACCTCTCGGGTGCCTACGGGGTCGAGCTGCGACGTAGGCTCGTCGAGCACCAGCACCTTCGGCCGCATGACCATGACCGAGGCGATGGCGAGGCGCTGCTGCTGGCCGCCCGACAAGGCATACGGCGAGCGGTCCGCCAGCTCCGCCAGCCCGGTCTGGCCCAGGGCCTCCTCGATCCGCGGCAGCATCTCTTCGCGCGGGCAGCCCATGTTCTCCAGTCCAAACGCCAGCTCTTCACGGACGGTGAAGCGCGCGCCGGTAATCTGGTTGAACGGGTTCGCGAAGACGAGGCCGACTTCGCCCGCCAGCTCGGCCAGCGGCGTGTGGATCAGGTCGCGGCCCGCCACCAGTATCTCCCCGGTCGCAGTCCCGTTATAGAAGTCAGGGATGAAGCCAGACAGGGCATAGCATAGGGTGGACTTGCCGGATAGGTTGGCGCCGACGATGCCGAGGAAGCGGCCCTCCTCGACTTCCAGGTTGATTTCGCACACAGCAGGCCGGGGCGCGGCGGGGTAGGTGTAGGTGAAGTTACGGACGCTGATCACAGGACCCGCCTCAGCCACACGCCCAGCGCGATCGAACCCACCGCGCACAGCACGAGCAGGATACGCGCGACCCGCTGCCGGCCCGAGTCGGTGAGCACGAGCAGGCTGGTCTTTTCGCCCTTCCGGGAGAACGCTCGCGCATCCAGGGCCATCGCCCGCTCCTCGATGTCGATGATGCTCCCCAGCACCAGCGGCACGACCAGCGGCAGGAGCGCCCGCACGCGGCGGCCAAACCCGCCTTCAGTCTCCAGCCCCCGTGCCCGCTGCGCGTCGAGGATCAGGTTCGCCTTCGCCTGGAAGCGCGGTGCGATCTGGATTGTGGCGAGCACGATATAGGTGAGCGACTTCGGCGCGCCGCGCTGGTCGAGCGCGATCATCAGCGCGTCGGGGCGGGTGGTGAGCGAGAGCAGGAGGAAGCTCCCGATGACCGCCAGGATGCGTCCGGTGCTCTGCGCGGCGAACAGGAGCCCCTCGGCCTTCAACGACAGCGGCCCGATATACACCACCGGCGTGCCGTCCCTGCCAGAAGAGCCCCTGGATGAGGAAGACGGAGATGGCAAACGGGATGGCGATCTTGAGCGCGGTCGAGAGCAGGTTTGGCAGCACCTGGCCCCATGCCGCGAGGGGCAACACGACCAGGAGGAAGACCACGTAGGGCCCCCACGGGCCAGGCAGCGCCAGGCTGGCCACGAGGCAAAAGCCCACGACCGCCAGCATCGTCAAGGGATGCAGGCGGTGCAAGCCGCTTTGCCGCGGGACGTACAGGCTGAACGCGTTGGTCATAAGCTGTGGCGCAAGTTGGCGACTTGCGCTACCGGGCTATTTCGGCAGGTACTCCGCCATCGGGAAACGGACCCGCAGCCTCAAGGGCAGCGCCAGCACGATGAGGTAGACGATCAGAAAGCTGGCGAGCTTGTCGAGCGGGTCAGACACGATGCCCTGGCCGAAGGTCGCCTGCATGATCCCGGCGCCCGACGCCCGCAGCGCCGCGACGATCAGGTCGGTGCCTGCTCCGGTCACCCCGCCGAACACGATGGCCGAGGTCGGTGCGGAGAGGATTGCGGCCACGACGCCGGTGATCAGGCCGGCAAGCGCCCACATCCAGACCTTCTGCGCCCAGCCGATCCGGGTGAAGATGCCGGCCAGCAAGCCGATCACGCCGGCCACGTAGAAAAAGGGCGCGTAGGTCGGATTCAGCCCGGACAGTCCCCAAATGAGGTTGGACAGTGCGCCGGTGATCAGGCCGGCCCACGGTCCGGCGAGCATGCCCACGAGCACCGTGCCGATCGAATCGAGATAGATGGGGAGCTTGAGGAGGACAATAATCTGCCCGATGGCGATGTTGATGGCGATGGCGACAGGGATGAGCGCAAGGGTGAGCGTATTAAAGCCGCGTTTCATTCCTATTCCTCCCTCTGAGCGAAACCGATCGGAAAGCACGCGCATTGTATGGCAAGTGCGCGCCGCTGTCCAGTGAGGAATGGTGCATTTGGCGCCGGGTGCGGGAATCGAAGCCTATTGCAGCCAAGTCTGCGTCCAAACCTAGCCGATTGTTGGGTGATTAATGTGCCCGATTAAGGGTATAATTCACTAGCCGAGGTTTCTTAGCATAGACCGTTCCGAGCCCGGCAGATAGGAGAGGGAACCCTCGATGAAGAAACGATTGCTTCTGATCACGACCCTCACGCTGCTCCTGACCATGGCGGTGTCTGCGACCCTGACGTTTGCGGGCCAGCCGTCTGCGCAGAACCCCTCAGGATTGGAAGGCGTGCGTTGGGTCCTCGTGTCGTACGCGAACGCGGCAGGGAATTCCGTTGCGGCGCACCCCGCCGCACCTGCCACTGCTGAATTCGCAGCGGGGAAGGTCTCCGGCACGACCGGCTGCAACACCTACACCGCGCCATACCAGGCATCCGGCAATACCCTGACCGTCGGGCTGACGGCGACCACGATGATGGCCTGCGACCAGGCGATCATGAATCAGGAGGCCGCCTATCTCAAGAACCTGCAGGCGGCCGCCACCTTCAAGATCGACGGCGGCCAGCTCACCATTGCCGGCGCCGGCGGTAAGGTTCTTCTGACCTACACCGCGGAGCAGCCGGGCAGTCTTACCGGCGTCAACTGGCTGATGGTCAACTACAACAACGGCCGGGGCGGCTTCCAGTCGGCAATGACCGGCGTCGACGTGACGGCGCTGTTCGACGACAAGGGCCAGGTGAGCGGCAGCAGCGGCTGCAACACCTACAGCGCCACCTACAAGGTCGACGGCGACAAGATCACCATCGGCCCGGCGATGTCCACCAAGATGGCCTGCGAGCAGGCGATCATGGACCAGGAAATGGCCTACTTGAACGCGCTCAGCCAGGTCGCCACCTTCAAAATTGAGGGCGACAAACTGACGATGCGCGACAAGGGCGGGGCTGCCATGGTGGGTTACACCAAGGCGCCGGCAGCGACCGCACCGACAGCGGCTACACCGGCAGCGACCGCTCCTGGCACCGGCACGGGCACGGCTGCACCGGCGGCGCCGGCTGCCGCGGCAAAGACCGAGGGCATCTACGCAACGCTCCTCCGTGCCGCCGACGCATCGGTACGGACGATCGTTCTGAGCCTGGACGCGGCCGGCAAGGCGAAGTTCGCCCAGGATTTCGGCACCGCCCAGACCATTGTCGAATCGGGCACGTGGACTGAGGCCGACAACACGGTCACGGTCAACCTGACCGACAAAGACGGCGCGCCCCTGGCCGTGCCGATCGTCATGAAGTTCCTCCACGACGGGACCTTCCTCACCCTCACCGACTACGACAAGGCGGTTTGGGGTGAGAACGGCCTCAAGCTCAACAAAGCCAGCAACATCGCGCAGCGGCTCCGGTCCGCAATGATCACGCTCGACCTGTCTGCGGGCTTCCCACTCGACCCCACTTTCGTCAGCGTCAACGGCGGCGGCGAGGTGGATGCTAGCCTGCTGAGCAAGAGCTGCAAAGGCTTCGTCAACCGCCAGCCGGTGGTCACGGTTAAATGGGCCGGCCAAGCGGAGCGAGCCAGAGTTTTCTTCTACAGCGATGGCGACCCGACGCTGATGGTGCTCACGCCGAAGGGCGAGCTGCTGTGCAACGACAACGCCAGCCCGCAGCTGCTCGATCCGTTCATCGAGATCCCGAACCCGGTCGCCGGCGACTACAAGATCTGGGTGGGCAGCGCGAACAAGGAGGACTTCATCCCGGGCGTCCTCGTTCTGACCAAGAAGTCCGACCTTGACCTGGGCACCTTCAACCTGGGCAACCTCATTCAGCGGCCTTCGATTCCGCAGACGGTCGTGGAGCCGAGCGCGGCCACCGAGCTGACGCCGCAGATCCAGGCCATGACGGATAAACTTCTTGCATCCGCGCCGGCGCTCCAGGCGGGCGCACGCGTGAAGAGCGCGCCGATCAGTGTAACGGCACAGGGCGACATACCGCTGTTCCGCCTGCCCAATGCGGCAGGCAAGGGCTGCGCGGGCCTGGTTACCGGCGCCCCAAGCTACGCCTTCAAGTGGTCGGGGAAGACGGACAACCTGCACATCGCCTTCGAGGGCGATGGGGACGGCACGCTGATGGTGGTGGGCCTGGGCGCCAAGCAGGTGTGGTGCAACGACGACGCCAGCGGGGACACCCTGAACCCGGCGATCGACATCGAAAGCCCGGCAGACGACACGTATCTGGTCTACGTGGGCCGGACCAGCCCGAAGCAACCCGTCACCGGCAAGCTGACCGTGACTGAAGCCGCGAAGGAGCAATGAGATGAGACGCTTACTCCCCGTTTTTCTGGTGCTCGTCGTCGGCCTCGCGCTGATCGGGGGGGCATCGACCGCCCTGTCCCAAAGCGGTAACACCTGGCGCGGCGACTACTTCCCGAACCTGGACTGGGCCGGCGCGCCGGTCATGACCCAGTACACCAGCCTCGTGTCCTTCAATTGGGGGCAGGGCTCGCCCGGCCCCGGGATGCCCTCAGATAACTGGACCGCCCGGTTCACCACCGACGCCTTCTTCAATGGCACCACTTACAGCTTCACGGCCGTGGCTGACGATGAGGTCATCGTGACTGTCGACGGCGTGCAGTATATCAACACGGTGGGTCGGAACCTGAGCGGGAAGTCCGTCGGCGTGACGATGCCCATGTCGCAAGGGACGCACCGGGTCGAGGTCCTCTATCGCGAGTTCACCGTCGATGCCTACGTGTTTGTGAGCTGGTCGACCTGCTCCGGCTGCACGGCTCCGCCGACGCCGGGCGTGACGTACCCGCCGCTGCCGCCGAACCAGAATCCGCCCCTGGTCACCGAGTTCGGCGACTACACGAGCTGCATGCAGACACCCATGCACCAGGTGAACTGCTTCGTGCCGACGTGGAACCTGAATGCGGGCTCCATCGAGATGGAGAGCCAGATCCAGTCCTGGGTCCGGTGCAGCCCCGCTGATGTACAGGCGACCTACATGGTCAATAACCAGCCCAGGAGTTTCAGGTGCTCGAAGACGCTCGCTGGATGGTTCCCCCAATAACTCAGTCCTGAGTTGACGATGCGAGGGGCGGCTGCCGTTCGGGAGCCGCTCCTTTGCGTTCCCGGCGCCCCTCCCGCAACCTGCCCCCGGCGGGCACACAGCGTGCCGGCAATACCCCCGTCTGATGCGCATCTACACCCTAATGGCGCAAATGACCCCTACAGTGGCCCATTTTTACGTCCAGATGGCCCATGCACGACCGCCCCCTACGTGGTACCGTTCGGTCGTACTCTGAGTAATGTGCTGACAGAGGACAAACGCACCCAAACAGGGTCGTGTCACTCACAAACCTATCCAGAAGGAGCAAGAAAAATGGGAAAGCAGTTGGTGCTTGCAGTATTCGAGAACGAAGCGGCCGCCGATGGGGCGGTGGATGCGCTCAAGGGGTGGGACAAGGCCACCTCCGAGATCAAGCTGGGCGCCATCGGGGTCCTGGTCAAGGACGAGAAGGGCAAGATCAAGACTCAGAAGGTGGGCTCCCGCAAGACGGCGGGTGGGGCCGTGCTGTTCGGCCTTATCGGCCTGCTGTCCGGCGGCATCACCGTCCTGGGCGGCCTGATCGGCGGCGGCATCCTGGGCTCCCTCTTCCACAAGGGCCTGAACATCTCCAAGGATGAGTTGGCCAAGCTCGACGCCGAGCTCGACGGCGGCAAGGCCGCGGTCGGCCTGATGGTCGACCAGGATGAGGCCGAACTGGTCACCGCGAAGCTGGCCGAACTCGGCGGCGCGCTGGCGGTGTACGCGGTCTCGGACGAGGCAGTGACGGAAGCTGCAGCGGCGGCCGAGGCGGCGCCCGAAGCTGAAGAGGATGTCCCGGCGAGCGGCTTGACCCCGAGCAACTAAGCCAGATCCCTGCCCGGCAGTGGGCGAAGGCTGATCTGGAACACAGCGATGGATGGCCTGGGGGTGCCCAGGGTCATCCATCGCTGCGCGTTCATTACCAGGAGGCTGCGAAGCTTGATCTCCCGCTGGAGTATGCCCTGATCGTGGCTGCGGCGCAGAGCTGCTGGTATTCCTGCAGGTGTTGCGAACAGGACATGGGGCGCCCTCTCTGCATCACTTCGATGACCCGGAAAGCGGGAGCGCATCTGCACTGAAGCAAAGGCGGCCGTCCGGAATCGCTTCGCCGTCTGACCCTCGTATCGCCAGCCGCTCCTCGGTCCCCGCATCATAGAGGCCGGCGCAGACCTTGCTGACATCCTGCCCCGCCTGCACGGGGATGCGCACGACATCGCGTACGTACTCCCCCGTGCGCCAGGAAGTGGCGGGTAAGCCGTTGTTCGTGAGCGACACGTCAGATTGGGCCAGGATGCTGTTGGCCGGCCCGAGCAGATGCACGAATCGCTTCAATGCGACGGGGGGCGCCGACTCAACATTCCAGTAGAGCGTAACCAGCCACTCGTCGCCTGTCCGGTCCAGATCATATCCTGCCAGCCCGAGCCACTCGCCGAACTGTGCGTCCACCGGGTGCTGCGGGGGCTGAGGTAGGGCCATCACCGGGGGCTGGCTCACCACTTCGACCCGGTCCTCGCTCGCACAGCTCAGCACCGCGTCGCCTTGCTCCGCACAGACCGACAGCCGCACGACCGCGGTCCCCTGCGGGCCTTCCTCGGGCCTGGCCGTGTGGGTCAGCCGGAAAGTTCGCCCTGCCTCCCACTTGCCGCCGAGGTCCGGCGCCGGCTCGACCTGCTGCCAGAGCAGCGTGCCCTGCTCGTCGTACGCGGCGGTGCGGAAGCTCAAGCCCCCAGTCTCCACGTCCTTCTCGCTCTGCCATGAGACGTGCAGGGTCGCCGGCGCGCCTGCAAGCAGGCGCTTCCATTCCTCCCACTTGCCCTTGGGCCGCAGCGAGCCCTCCCCCGATGCCTCCACGCCGAAGGGCGCGGCCGGCGCATCCGCAATCGGTCGCAGGGGCACCTCGATCGTCGCGACTGCCGTTGCAGTCTGCCTCAACGGTCCCGCCCCTCTCGACGTAGCGAGCGCGCCCGCCTTCTCGTCGTAAAGCGCCAGGTTGACCAGGTAAGAGCCGGGGGGCATGTCGGCCGGCAGGGCGAAGGGGGTTATCTCCAGCAGCGGCTCGCCCGGCCGGGCGGTGTGAACGGGGAACAATGCCGGCACGTCCGCGCTCGCCCAACGAAAGCCGGACGCGTCGGTGATCGACAGGCCGGCCTTGGGCTGCAGCAGCGGCAACCCCGGCTCCGCGCTCGCGGCCAGTGGCCGAGCGCAGTCCAACGCGTGATCAGCTTACCTTCCCGGCCCTCGTCCCGCCATCCCACCTCGTCCAGCCTGAGCGTAGAGTCGTAAGTGACCGGAGGGTCGACGGGCCGCAGCTTCGCATCCAGCGCAGCTCGCGCCACGACTTCGGGCGTCACCCGGACCACCCACATCATCGGCCGGCCAAGCGCGTTCGCGAAGTAGGTCCTGGCGCGCGCCCGAAGCCAGCATCAGTTCCAACGCCGGAGGGATTTCGGCCGTCGTGGGACCCAGGTAAATCCCCTCGGCCTGTGCCGGCAGCGGTGGGTTGCCAGGCAGGCGGAACCAGTTCACGTCTGCTCGGCGAGGCTCGTACCCGCGTATAGGTCTCGCTGTCCAGGGCCAGGTCCCGGTCGGTGCCGATGAACAGCTCCGCCTGCCCGGCGTCTTCGTCCAGATAGGCTGCCGCGAGACGGAAATCCGCGTTGTAGATCCGCTGCGTCTTCGCGTTGGTCGCCCACTCGCCGAAGTACGCCCCGGCGTTGTCCGCAACCTGCCAGGCAAGGAGCCGCGACCACGATGACGGCCACGGCAGCACCTGCCGCCCTGCTCCACCTGGTGTGCGCCGTCGAGTCCCAGCTTCGGGCTCGCCATCGCACGAAGTCGACGGCCGCCACGGCCCCGCGCACCGAAACGATGTACAGGAGCGGCAGTGCGTAGATGCTGCGCATGAAGATAGCATCCGTGCTGGTCAGCAGGGTCGGCCCAAGCCCGAGCAGCAGCGTGACCAGCAGCAAGAACTCCTTGCGCCCGCCAAGACGGACGAGGAGAAGCAGGAACCCGACGACGAAGAACACGGCCCAGACCGGCTGCAGCACCGCCCGTCCCGGCAGGTTATAGTGATACAGGAGCCACGGCGCCCCATCCCACAGGAGCGCGGGGGGTCTCGGCGAGATGCTGCAACAGCGGCAGCCACTCACCCCTGGCGAGCGCGGCGCTGACCGGCCCGCCGAGCTCGCCGATGCGCTGGTCTGCCTGGTTCGCATGGGTTGCCAGGTAGAGGATGAGGGGGGCGCTTACCAGGAGCATGGCGAACAGGGAGATCAACAAGCCGGCAACGCGGCGCGGAGGTCGGCGCTTATGGTCCGCCGGCGCAGCCGGGCCCAGGCCGCGACGGCGGCCTCGTACGCCAGCAAAAGCAACGGAAGGGCGAACAGCGTGCGGGACGCGAGGTAGGTGTAGACGGCGAGGCCGCCCAGCACCCCGGCAATCGCATAGGCGCCGAGCCTGGGCCGCTCCTGCGCACGGAGCATGAAATAGAAGCACCGATGGCGGTGGGCAACAGCGCGATCGGCTCAGGCCCAGCCGCCGGCAAAGAGGAACCAATAGGAGCCCGCCGTGAGCGCGATCGCCAGAAGGGCCGGCTTGGGCCGGAGGTAGCGCCGTGCGAACGCGAGCGATACGGCCAGCCCAAGCATCGCAAAGAGGGTGCCCGTGAAGCGGAGACCCCACACATAATGGCCGCCGATCAAACTTGAAGATGACGGCCGCGGCATACATGAAGCCCGGGTCGAGCCCGAAGTTGTCGGGGAAGTAGATCGGGAAGTCCCCCCCGACGACCTGCAGCGCGTTGCCGGAATCGAAGGTCTGGTCGTGTTGGAAGCCGGGCGGGATGCTGTCCAGCCTGGCCTGCAGCAGCAGCCAGGCTGTCAACAGCAGCGCGATGGCGAGCCAACGGTTGACCCTCAAAAGCCGGCCCCCTACTTGTTCGTGCGGCACTCCCGGACCGCGTCGACGACGATCCGGACTTGCTCCTCCGTCAGGCCCGAGGCCGATGGGAGATAAAGGCCCCGGCGGCAGAGGTCCTCCGCAACGGGGTAGCGCTGCCCGCGGTACTGCTCGAAATAGATGGGCTGGCAGTGCATGGGGATGAAGAAGGTGCGCGTCTCGATCCCCCGCCGGGCCAGTCGGCCCGGAGCTCGTCGCGCGAGATCCCGAATTCGTTGTCCAGCATGATGCCGTACATCCAGTAAACGTTGCGCGCCCAGCTTGCCTCGGGCGGGGTCACGACGCCGGGGATCTCGCGAGCAGGCGGGTGTAAAGGGCCGCGTGCTGCCGCCGGGCATGGACGAACGAGTCCATTTGCTCCGTCTGTGCCAGGCCCACAGCGGCCTGGAGGTTCGTCATGCGGTAGTTGAAGCCGACGAACCGGTGCCAGAAGTGGCGCTCGGTGCTGAAAGCATGATCGCGCAGGTTCCACGCCAGCCGGGCCACGTCCTCCCGGTTGGTCGTGATCATGCCGCCCTCGCCCGTGGTGACGATCTTGTTACCGTAAAAGCTGAAGCTGGCCGCGTCGCCCAGGCTGCCGACTGGCCGCCCCTTGTACGCCGCACCGTGCGCCTCGGCAGCATCCTCCAGCACGAACAGCCCGTGCCGCGCGGCGATCTCGTTGATGGCGTCCATGTCGACCGGGTGGCCGTAGGTGTGAACGACCGTGATCGCGCGGGTGCGCGGGGTGATCTTGGCCTCGATCTGGTCCGGGTCCATGTTCCAGGTCCCCATTTCGCTGTCCACGAGCACCGGAACCGCGTTGCAGTAGGTCACTGCGTTCGCCGTGGCAATCATCGTGAAGGTCGGGATGATGACCTCGTCGCCCGGCTCCAGCCCGAGGGTTGCCAGGGCCAGGTGCAGCGCTACGGTGCCGTTGGCGCACGCGATCCCGTACCGGGCGCCCATCTTCTCCGCAAACAGCGACTCGAACCGGCGAATGTAGTTGCCCGCCGACGAGATCCAGTTCGTCTGAATCGCGTCCGTCACATACGCCAGCTCGTTGCCGCACAGGGTTGGCTCGCAAACCCGGATGATCCCGTGCGATGGCGTAACGTCAAAGCGGGGAATGGTTGGCAGGGCGACTTCGAGGGCGGGCTCCGGCCCGGGAATGATCTCCGCGAGGTCGCCGAGTTCCTCCAGCGTTAGCTCACGTGGTTGAAGCATTTGAAATTACCTCCAAGGAATGGACAGGCGTAGAACGGTTTGCACATAACCAACGCCCCGGCGCATGTAATCCGGGAAGCTGGCGCCTGTCTTGGACTCACCGCTAAAGCGCGCGCCGCAGGTGTAGGGCACTTCCTCGATGCGGAAGCCGGCGTGGGCTGCCCGAGCCAACAGGTCGATGCAGTACTCGCCATAGTCTCCCCGCAGATCGAGCTTATCAAACACGCTGCGCCGGGCCGCGATGAATCCGCTAGTGTAGTCATGTACGCCGGCACGCTAGGATGCTGGCAAACCGGTTGATCACGATCGAGAAGCTGCGCGCCATCAGGCTGTGGCCGGGGTCGCTGCCGCCCCGGACATAACGGGATCCGACAGCGATATCGGCCCCCGCTTCGAGGCGCGCCAGCAGCTGCGGGATGACGTCGGCCGGCATGGCCAGGTCCACGTCCATCCAGGAAACCGCCTCCGTGTCGGCCGCCCGGATGCCTGCCTGGATGGCCGAGGTGAGCCCGCGCTCCGTCGTGCGGCGCATCAGGCGCACCCGCTCGTCGGCAGCTGCGATCTCCTCCACCACCTGCCAGGTGCCGTCGGGCGAGTTATCGTCGACGACGAGCACGCGGACGGGCTCGCGCACGCACGGGAGGATGTCGCCGATGAGCACCGGCGCGTTTCCTCGCTCGTTATAGGTGGGCAGGATGACCGTGAGAGCCAGCCGTCCTGTCGATGAGCTGTCAGGGGATACCTGCACGCTCTCTCCTCAGGTCCTCGGCGTCGCCAGGCAGATCAGCGACAAACCGAAGGGTAGGTCGTGGGCTCGCAGCCAGCCGGCTTCTACGGATAGCGTATTTCGCAGCAGGCTGTTCATTGCAAGCGGCGGCTGTCTCAGTTCGTCCTGGCCGTGCCCCGTCACACGCATCGCCAACCGGATGATGGCCGCGGGTGCGAACAACAGGCAGTTGGCGTAGCTCAAGCGACAG
The DNA here is from genome assembly GCA_963800615.1 of uncultured Chloroflexia bacterium. GTDB lineage: Bacteria > Chloroflexota > Anaerolineae > CG2-30-64-16 > CG2-30-64-16 > JALOOB01. Next base: position 112,999 of record CAWDBO010000023.1, on the reverse strand, counting down.
ACGGTGAAGCCGCAGTCCTGCACCAAGGTCGCAAGCTCGACGCGGTTATAGCGCCGAGCGCTGCCCCAGAAGTCGTCGCGCGGGCTGTGGAGCCACGGGTAGGCCGGAACCCGGACGAAGAGCAGCCGCCGGGCCTTAGCAAGCGGCGAGCTTCAGGCAGTAGGCGCGGCAGGCTCCGTGGCCGGGTTGTCTGCACATCGAGCAGCAGCAAAGTCAAATATTGCGTCGGCGAAGGGCGCCCTGGCGCCGTCGGCCAGACCAACCGGTCGGGCACGACGGGCGCTTTCTCGAGGTCTATGCCCATGCCCACGAGGGCTGCGGGTAGGTCTTGTAGATCCAGTCCCGGACCGCATCCGATGTCCAGCACGCACCCCGCCGCCCGTTCGCCCAGCAAAGAGCGGGTGATGTGCCGCATACCTGCGTGCCACCAGTGGTCAGGACCGCGCTCGGCAAGAAGCTCCCTGGCACGTGTGTCAGTCACTGGCTAATCAAGTCCCCCGGAGCCGTCCGCAACGCCTCTTGCGCGTGGACTGTTCCCTGTGAAGTTGCTTGAAGGGCGGCGACTTGCCGCCCGGTGCTGCTTTCACGGTGAAGCCCTTTTGTGCTACCGGGAGATCGTGCGGCCGGCAGTATCTGCCGCCGTCACCATCCGCAGCGGAACTACGGGGTGACTGGAGCCAAGCATGTCAAACAATATAACACGGTGACGGGGAGTTGAACAAATGCCGGGCAGAAATTCCAAATTCATCCAGATGCTGATACAATGAGGGTGCTTCAATCCGCCACCTTAAGCAGTCTGCCAGGATTATCATTCGTTGAGGAGTGACCTATGAGAGGCAACCGATCTGCTCAACCCCTGTTGCGGTTCGTCACGCTGCTCGTGCTCCTGAGCATCGCATTCGTGCCCGGCGCCACCACCCCGGCTTTTGCATCGCACACGCCGGATCCGACATCAGTCACCATTGCCGGCAGCCTGCAGTCCGAGACTCGGCTGTGCCGGCGACTGGGACCCTGCCTGTGCCGCCACTCACCTGACCTACGACGCAAGCGACGACGTCTGGCAGGGAACTTGGACCGTCCCGGCCGGCAACTACGAATACAAGGCTGCGCTCAACGATAGCTGGAACGAGAACTACGGCCTGCATGCGGTGCCTGGCGGCGCGAATATCCCGCTGAATCTGGCTGCCTCGACGCCACGTCAAGTTCTACTACGACCACAAGACCCACTGGATCACCGACAACGCAACTCGGTCATCGCCACCGTGCCCGGCAGCTTCCAGAGCGAGCTCGGCTGCCCTGGCGACTGGCAGCCCGGACTGCCTGCGCTCCTGGCTGCAGGACCCCGATGGCGACGGCATTTACACCTTCGAGACGACCGCGCTCCCAGCCGGCAATTACGAGGGCAAAGTCGCGATCAACGAAAGCTGGGACGTGAACTACGGCGCAGGGCGGCGTGCAGAACGGCCCGAATATCCCTTTCACCGTGCCGTCAACGGTTCGACGGTCACCTTCCGCTACAACGCCGCGACCACATGTCCTGACCATCAGGTCGGAGCATCGGGCCGAGCCGGATAACAACGTCGAGTGGGACGGCCTGCGGCATGACTCGCGCGACTCTGCTCTACCGCACGCCCGGCGGCGCAGTCCCGGCCGGCACACCGGTCACCCTGCGCTTCCGCACCTTCCACAACGACGTGACCGCCGTCAAGCTGCGCGTCTTCGACATCAACGCGAGCGGCCAGCAGCGTCGTCTCCATGACGCCGCGCCACGATGTCGACTGCTACCAGGCCGGTCTGGCGAGCGATACCTGCGACTTCTGGGAGGCCACGCTCACCGAACGCCGCGCCGAACAACCTCTGGTATCGCTTCATCGTCACCGACGGCACGAACACCGATCTACTACGCCGACAACACGCCGGCGCTCGACGGCGGCCTTGGCGCGACCACGACGACCCGGTCGACAACAGCTACGCGCTGATGTTCTACGATCCGGCGTTCGCGGCTCCCAGCCTGGGCCAAGAACGCGGTGATCTACCAGATCTTCCCCGACCGCTTCCGCAACGGCCGCCCAACAACGATCCCAAGACCGGCGACATCCGCTACGACGACCCGGTGCTGGCGCTGCCCTGGGGCACGCTGCCCGAAGGCTACTGCCGCAACTATGCCGACGGCGCACACCAACTGCCCGTGGCGCTTCGACACCACCCCGCCGGCGTATAGCCCGACCAAGGAACAGCCCGCGCGGCCGCGACTACATGGGCGGCGACCTGAAGGGCGTCGACCAGAACCTGGACTACCTCAAGTCGTTGGGCGTCAACACGCATCTACTTCAACCCGATCTTCGACGTCGGGTCCAACCACGGCTACGACACCCAGGATTACCACAAGATCGACCCCTACTTCGGCACGCAGAAGGACTGGGAGAACCTGGTCAAGCATGCCGACCAGCTCGGCATGCGCATCGTCCTCGACGGCGTGTTCAACCACCTGTCGTCCGACAGCCCGTTCTTCGATCGCTACCACCACTACGCCGAGCGTCGGCGCCTGCGAGATGCCTCGACCTCGCCCTACCGCGACTGGTTCACCTTCCACGATGTCCCGGCGGGCACCGGGCACGTGCGTCGGCACCAGCGGGCGCTAACTCCGCCACCTATGACGGCTGGTTCGGCTTCGACAGCATCCCGGTCATCAACAAGTCAGCTGCCCGACGTGCAGCAGTACTTCCTCACCGACCCGAACAGCGTCACCACGCACTGGCTCAAGCAGGGCGCCGGCGGCTGGCGCATGGATGTGATGGGCGACTCGTCCTTCCCGGCCGGCTACTGGGAAACCTTCCGCACGGTCGTCAAGGCACCAAGCCCGACGCCCTGATCATCAGCGAAACCGTGGCAGAAGGACAGCACGCTGCTGCGCATGCTGCGCGGCGACCGGGCCGACACCACCATGAACTACCGCCTGCGCGACGCCGTCATCGGATTCCTCGCGCCCGGGCCCCTTCGACTCGAAAGGCTTTGCCGACAGCGGCCGCGATCATCTCGCCGTCCGAGTTCGCCAACCGCCTGGCATCCATCCGCGAGGACTACCCGGACGCGGCGTACTACTCGCTGATGAACCTGCTCGACAGCCACGACACCGAACGCCTGCGCTGGACGCTGACGCCGGGCGCCGAGACAACGGCCGACAAAGAACTGAACGCCGCCAATGTCGCTGACGGGAAGCTGCGCCAGCAGATGGCTGTCGCTCATCCAGTTCACCGTGCCCGGCGCGCCGACCGTCTTCTACGGCGACGAGGTCGGCGTGACCGGCGACGACGACCCCGACGACCGCCGCACCTACCCGTGGGCCGACAAGGGCGGCGCCCGGTCACTGCGCCTGTTCGCACTACCAGGCGCTTGCCAGCCTGCGCAAGCCAACCCGGCGCTGCTCGACGGCGACTTCCGCATCCTGCTTGCGAACGATGACGACGGCATTGTGGCCTACGGCCGGAAGACGGCGACCAAGCCGCGGTTGTCATCGTCAACCGCAGCAATCGAGGCCGCAGCGTGCCATCTCCGGTGGCCGGCTATCTCCCCGACGGTGTCACCTTAACCCCAGCTATGCGGTCGGCACGGGCGGTGGGCCGTCCACGGTGGCGGACGGCCAGCTGCCCGGCACTATCGGCGCCAAGAGCGCGGTGTGCTGCTGGTCCCGGCGTCGATCTGACGCCGACCGATGCGCCGACCGAATTCGTGGTGACCAGCGAAGGCGACGCCCAGGTGGGCCTGGCCTGGAATGCGGTCCGGGCGCAGCTCGGCTACAACGTCTATCGCAGCCCGGTCAGCGGCGGCGGCTACGTGAAGGTGAATCGCTCACCTCTGTGCCACGACCTTCACCGACACCGGTCTGCGCAACGCCCAGACCTACTACTACGTCGTCACCGCGCTGGACGCTGCCGGCAACGAGAGCGCGTACTCGAACGAGGTGAGCGCGCTGCCCCACCTGGCCATCGGCTGGGCGAACCTGCAGTGGCCGCCGACGATGAGCCACACGATCAGCGTGATCAACCGCACCGACACCGCTTATGGCCAGGTCTGGATCGACGGCGTGACCAACCAGCCGGGCGCCACGCCGACGCTGTGGGCGCAGCTTGGCTTCGGCCCGGACGGCAGCAACCCGGCCGGCAACCCGGCCTGGACCTGGGTTGACGCGACCTTCAACATCGACGCGGGCAACAACGACGAGTTCATGGCGAGCATGCTGCCCGAAACGACCGGTATGTTCGACTATGCTCTACCGCTACAGCACGACGACGGCCGCGACTGGATCTATGCCGACCTCAATGGCCCGGCAACGGCTACAGCTCCGGCCAATCCAGGCAACCTGACCGTCAACCCCAGCGGCGATACGACCGCCCGGCGATGCCAACCGGGTTGACGGTGACTCGCGCATCACCGGCTGGCATCGACCTGGCTTGGGATGCAGTCGCGGGCGACGCGATCGCTCTATGGCTACGAGGTGCTGCGCAGCAACACGCAACGGCGGCCCCTACACCATGATCGCCCGCGTCACAGCCACCGCATACTCTGATATCAATGTCGCGCGAAGGCGCGACTTACTACTACGTCGTCCGTTCCGTTGACCACTCCTTCAACCGCTCCGGCAACTCCACCGAGGTGACGGCCACGGCCGAGCTGCGGACCGTGACGCTGGCTTCAACGTCACCGTGCCGGCCACGACGGACGCGACGGGGAGATCGGTGTACATCGCCGGCTTCCTCGACCGGCTCGACGGTAACCTGCCGCAGTGGAATCCGGGCGGCGTCGTCCTGACCCGCGTCGACGCGACCCACTGGACGATCACCCTGACCGGCAAAGAAGGGGTCCAGATCGAGTACAAGTACGCGCTCGGTTCCTGGGATTACGTCGAGAAAGACAACAGCTGCGGCGAAACCGCCAACCGCCAACTGACCCTGTCCTACGGCGCGACCGGAACCCAGAACGTCAACGACACGGTCCTGAACTGGCGCAATATCGCGCCCTGTGACAACTGATCACAGATCAACGTCACCATCTCACCGATGACCTGTCAGGTTTGGCAAACCTGACAGGTCTAACGTTGCGGAGACGATATTCGTGCCCATCCGCGCCACCACTGCGCACGTCATAGACCCTGCCGCCCAGCGCGCCGTGCTGGTTCTCGGCATCGGCACCGCCATCTCTCTCCTCGGCGACAGCACCCTCTACACGGTCCTTCCGCGCGCCGACATTGCGGCGCAGGCCGGGGTTACCCTCGCGATGGTCGGCATCTTGCTCGGCGCCAACCGGGCCATCCGGCTCGTCACAAACGGCGTGGCCGGGGTCGTGTACGATCGATTCCCCCGCCGGCCCCTGCTCATCGGCTCTCTCTTCTGCGGCGCACTCTCGACCCTGATCTTCGCAATCGGTCGGGGTCCGGCGCCGCTGATTCTCTCGCGGCTTCTATGGGGCGTTTCGTGGTCGGGCATCTGGGTGGGTGGCAACGCAGTCGTGCTGGACCTGTCGACGTCCGAGAATCGCGGCCGGCTGAGCGGGCAATACCAGATGTGGTTCTTTCTCGGCACGGGCGGCGCAGCCCTCGCCGGCGGCGTCCTGACTGACCTGATCGGATTTCGCCCGGCCCTGGTCATCGGCGCCGCTCTAACTGCCCTCGCTGGAGTTCTCTGGTTGGTCTTCCTGCCCCGGGTGGAACGGCAGGTCAAGCTCCAGCCGGGCTCACCCGAAGCAAAACCTACCGGGCCATTTCCCTGGGCGGCCGCCCTGTTCACGGCCGTGCCGCTTTTTATGTCAAGGTTCGTATTCTCCGGGATCATGGCTGGCACGCTCGCGCTCTGGCTCGGGAGCCTGGTCGGGCGAGGCCTTCCCGTTGGGAGCCTCGTCGTGCCGCTCGGGACGCTGACCGGGGCGTTCGTGGCCCTGCGCGCCCTCGTGAGCCTGCTCGGCGCAAGGACCGCCGGCACTCTGTCCGATCGGGGCCGCCGGCGCTGGTTGGTGACCGCGGTCGTGCTGCTGGCCGGCGCGGTGGGCACTTGGGTGGCGACAAGTCCCGCTACAGCCGCTGCGCTCGCAGGAGCGCTGCTGGCCTCGGTGACCCCGGGCGGCGTCCAGGCAACCGTGCCAGCTATTGCCGGCGACCGCAGTCACGTCGCCCAGCACGGCCGGATGGTGAGCGTAGCCTACACCCTCGGCGACCTCGGCAGCGCAATCGGCCCTGCACTCGCGCTCGGACTGGTCGCCTCCCTGTCGATCAACGCCCTGTATCGCGCCGCCGCCGTGCTCCTGGCATGCACCGTCGTCTTCGCTCTCTGGCGCTCGTGTGTCGAAGACCCGTGGCTCGAATCAAGGCCCTGAGTTAGCTTACCTGGCGGCTTTGTGGTATCTTTAGGGGTAGGAGTGAGGGCATGATCGACGAACCCGGCGCGCCACCCCAGGCAGATATCGACCGCATCGTCCTTGCCGCGCTTGCCGAAGATATCGGCGACGGCGACGTTACGACGGAGAACACGATTCCCGAGGAAGCGCGTCTGACGGGCCGTTTCCTAGCGAAGGAATCCGGTGTGGTTGCCGGCATCCACGTCGTCTGGCGCACCTTCGCCCTCCTCGATCCGCGCGTCGAGCTCCTCGTCCTGATCGGCGACGGCGTGTGCGTCGAGCGGGGCCAGGTGATCGCGCAGGTTTCCGGACCTGGACGGGCGATCCTCACCGGCGAGCGGGTCGCCCTCAACTTCCTGCAGCGCATGTCCGGCATCGCCACGGCTACCCGGCGCTACGTCGACGCGGTAGAGGGCACGCACGCAGCCATCCTCGACACGCGCAAGACCGTGCCGGGGCTGCGCGTGCTGGACAAGTGGGCGGTGCGGCTGGGAGGCGGCCAGAACCACCGGATCGGCCTCTTCGACATGGCCCTCATCAAGGACAACCATATCGCAGCGGTCGGCTCGATTGCGGAAGCCGTGCTCCGTGTGCGCTCCGGGCTGCAGGCTGCGGGCGACGAGCGCAGCCTGCAGATTGAGGTCGAAGTGAGCGACCTGGATCAGCTCGCAGAAGCGCTGGAGGCCGGCGTCGACCGCATCCTGCTCGACAACATGCCTCCCGACTTGATGCGCGAAGCGGTGCGCCTGGCCGATGCTCGCGTTCCGTTGGAGGCATCCGGCGGCATCACGATGGAGAGCGTGCGCGAGGTGGCCGAAACCGGCGTCGACTTCATTTCGATCGGCGCCCTGACCCACTCGGTCGAAGCGCTCGACATCAGCCTGGATTTGACGGATTGAAGATTTCAGATTGAAGATTGAAGATTGCGTATATCCTTCAATCTGTAATCTTCAATCTTCAATTACCACGGGAGCGGCAATGACCACCCTGCAATCCATCGACCGGACGCGTATGTCGGTCGACGATCTGTATCGCGATCTCAAGGCGCGCATCGGCGAGTACACGCCCGATTTCGAGCTGCGCGTCAAGGCCGAACTCGCTTACGAAGTCAACCAGCTGAAGATCGAGCGCAACGCGGTGATCCTGGGCCACAACTACATGGAGCCCGCCCTATTTCACTCCGTGCCCGACTTCGTCGGCGACTCGCTTGACCTGTCGCGTAAGGCCGCGCTGACCGACAAGGACGTGATCGTCTTCTGCGGCGTCCGCTTCATGGCCGAGACGGCCAAGATCCTGAACCCGACCAAGACCGTCCTGATCCCGTCGCTGCAAGCCGGCTGCTCGCTGGCCGCCAGCATCACGGCCGAGGATGTGCGGGCGCTGAAGGCGAAGTTCCCGGGCCTTCCGGTCGTGACGTACGTTAACACCTATGCGGACGTCAAGGCCGAGAGCGACGTGTGCTGCACGTCCGGTAATGCCGTTGCGGTTGCCGAGTCGCTTGGGGCGGACGCGTTCATCTTCCTGCCGGACGAATACCTGGCCCGCAACGTCGCCCGCGAATCGGGAAAGCGCATCATTATCCCGCGCAAGTTGCCTGGCGGCGAACTGGTGGTGGACGAGGCCGGCCGCTTTGACATGGTTGGCTGGCACGGCCGGTGCGAGGTCCACGAGAAGTTCAGCGTCGCCGATATCCAGGCCGTGCGCGCTCAGTTCCCCGACGTCGTGATCCTGACGCACCCAGAGTGCAGCCCCGAGGTTGTGGAAGCTTCGGACTTCTCGGGCAGCACGAACGCGATGATCCGCTACGTCGAGAAGACGGACGCGCCGCGCTACCTCTTGCTGACCGAGTGCTCCATGGGTGAGAACGTGGCCGCGGCTAACCCGGAAAAAGAAATGCTTCGCCTTTGCAGCGTCCGCTGCCCACACATGAATCAGATCACGCTCGAAATGACGCCGCGATGCGCTGAAGCATATGCAGTACGTAACCGAGGTGCCAGAAGACATCCGGGCCCGCGCGTATCGCGCGGTCCGCAGGATGCTGGACATCGGTTAGGGGTTCCATAGGAAACTTCCAGGTCTCGCGCACACCAAACCTCCGAGGTCTCTCGCCAGGTCAGCTGGCGCAAGACCTCGGAGGTTTATCGACACTCCAAGCCCGATCAGGAGCTTTACTCGTGACTCCCATTCTCGAATACCACCGGCCGGCGACCGTAGATGCGGCGCTGGCCCTGCTGGGGCGCCGCACGCCCCGGACGCGACCCCTGGCCGGCGGGGCGCATTACCGGAGAGGCATCAAGTGGCCCGAGGCCCTGGTCGACCTCGGCGGCTTGGGCCTGGATACACTGAAGCATACCGGCGCCGGCTGGGAAATCGGCGCGATGGCGACGCTGGAGGCACTGGCAGCGCACGAAGACCTGCCCCCCGCGCTGCGCAATGCCGCACGCCGCCAGGCCCCCCGCAACTTCCGCCAGCGCAGCACCATCGGCGGCATGATCGCCACCCGCGACACAGGCGTCCTGTTCGCCTGCCTCCTCGCGCTCGGCGCGCGCATCAGGCTGGAGCCCGGCGGCCGCTACGTGCCTCTTGCCACCTACGCGCAGACACGGCTCATCAACGGCGACCTGATCACTGCGGTCGCGTTCGGGGCCGCCCGGCAAGTAGCCTTCGCCGAGATCAGCCGCACCCCAGCCGACCTGCCGGTGCTCTGCGTCGCCGTCGCAGCGGACGGCGATCCGGCGTCGGGGTCGCCTGGGTAACTTCGCCGTGGCGGCGACGGGCGCAGATCAACCGCTCGTTGCGATGGCTGGCGTGGCGCAACTGCTGGACGGCGCGCCCCAGGCCGACCTCATGACCCTTACGGCGGTCTTGGCTCCTGCAGGGTGGCACGACGACGGCCGCGGCTCGGCCGAGTACCGGAACGCAATGCTGCCGGTCCTCGTTAGGCGTGCAGCGGACGGCCTGCTCGACGCCGCCGCCGGTCCGGCGGGTGGGAAGGGAGCCTGAAATGCGTGTAGAGACCACGATCAACGACAAGTCCGTCACGCTGGAGGGCCAGCTCGGAACGACGCTGCTCGACGCGCTGCGATCCGCGGGTTACCTGAGCGTGAAGCACGGCTGCGATCACGGCGAGTGCGGCGCGTGCGCGGTCCTGCTCGACGGCGAGCAGGTCAACTCCTGTCACTTGCTCCTCCCCCAGGTCGCCGGCCGCTCGATCCAGACGGTGGAAGGCCTCGGCCAGGTGGCCGAGCAGGGCTGGAAGCGCACCCCGGGCTTGCACCCGCTCCAGCAAGCATTCATCGAGACCGGCGCGGTCCAGTGCGGCTACTGCACGCCCGCGCAGCTGCTCGCGGCCCAGGAGTTGCTCGTGCGGAAGGGCTATGCGAGCGGCGATCCGCAGCCCGTGTCCGAAGACGAAGTGCGCGAGGCGTTGTCGGGCGTCCTGTGCCGCTGCACCGGGTACGTCAAGCCGGTGCAAGCCGTGCTAATGGCGGCAGCCCGCCTGCGCGGCGAAAGCCCGGCCCCCGAGCTCCCGGCCATCATGCCGGACCCGGACGGGGGCGTTCCGGTCGACTTCCGCATGGCCGAACCCCCCGAACCGCACCGCTCGGGCCGCGATCCGGTCGGCCCGGCGGACACGAAACTCAATACGCTCACGGAATCGCCCGTCATGCTGGTCAGCCAGGAGGGAACAGGGCTTCGGGTTGTGGGCAAGCCGGCGCAAAAAGTCGATGCGGTCAAGCTGGCCCAGGGCAAGCCCGCCTTCGTCGACGACCTGGAGTTGCGCGGCATGCTGGTCGGCAAGATCCTGCACAGCCCGGTCGCCCATGCGCGCATAACGTCCATTGACGCCGAAAAGGCCCGCGCCCTGCCCGGCGTCGCTGCGGTGCTGACCTACAAGGACATCCCCCGCGTCGCGCATTCCACGGCCGGACAGACGCATCCCCTGCCCTCCCCGCTCGACACCTTCTCGCTCGACTCGAAGGTTCGCTTTGTCGGCGACCGCGTCGCGCTGGTCGCTGCGGAGACGGAAGAAATCGCGCAGCAGGCGCTTGCCCTGATCGAGGTGGAATACGAGGAGCTGCCCGCAATCATCGACGCCCGCGACGCAATGAAGCCGGGCGCGCCCCTGATCCACGACGAGGATGACTTCGTCGACTTCGCCGAATCCGACCGGACGCGCAACGTTGCGGCCCATATCCACGTCGACATCGGCAACGTCGAGCAGGGCTTCGCCGAGGCAGACCACATCTTCGAAGGCGAGTACTTCGTGCCGAAGGTGCAGCACGTCCACATCGAGCCGCACGTCGTGATTACCTACTGGGACGAGGACGACCGGCTGGTGGTCCGCACGTCGACCCAGGTGCCGTTCCACGCCCGGCGCATCCTGGCCCCCATCCTCGGCCTGCCGGTTAAGCGCATCCGCGTCATCAAGCCGCGGGTGGGCGGGGGTTTCGGCGGCAAGCAGGAAGTGATGATCGAGGACGCGGCCGGCCACCTGACCATCGCCACCGGCCGGCCCGTACGGCTGGAGTATACCCGCGAGGAGGAGTTCATCGCCTCCCGCTCGCGGCACCCGATGTACGTGCGGCTCAAGACGGGCGTCAAAGAGGACGGCACGATCACGGCGAACGAGATGTACCTGATCTCGGACACCGGCGCGTACGGCTCCCACGCGCTGACGGTCGCCGGCAACACCGGCCACAAGTCGATGGCGCTCTACGTGGGCGACGGGCCGTACCGCGAGAACCCGAATATCCGCTTCGTTGCGGACACGGTCTACACCAACACGGTCCCATCTGGCGCGTTCCGCGGCTACGGCGTGCCTCAGGGCTACTTCCCGCTCGACACGCAGATGGAGCGCATCGCTCGCGCGCTGGACCTGGACCCGCTCGAATTCCGCCTCAAGAACGCGGTGCGGGCGGGCGAGCCGCAGCCGTTCTCGAAAGCGTGGTCCGAGGGCCGCGAGCCGCACCCGGAGTACATCGAGACGTGCGCGCTGGAGGAGGCCGCCCGCCGCGGCATGGAGATCGTGGGCTGGTACGAGAAGCGGGCCGGCAACGACTGGCGGACCGTGCCGGGTAAGCCCCACCTGCGCCGGGGCATCGGCGCCGCGCTCGCCATGCAGGGCACCGCGATCCCGTATATCGACATGGGCGGCGCGTCGCTCAAGATGAACGACGACGGCTCGTTCAACCTGCTGATCGGCGCGACGGACATCGGCACCGGCTCCGACACGGTGCTCGCGCAGATGGTCGCGGAGACCGTCGGCTGCGAGGTCGACGACATCATCGTCTACTCGTCCGACACCGACTTCACCCCGTTCGACGTGGGCGCGTACGCCTCCTCGACGACGTTCATCTCGGGCGCCGCCGCCACGCGCGCAGCCCAGCAGGTGGCCGAGATGATCCGCGAGGTGGCCGTCGAGTTCTTCGGGGACGGCGTCACGCCGGCGGACGTCCGCCTTGCCGACCGCCAGGCCATTGCCCCCGACGGCCGGACCGTGACGCTGGAGCAGATCGCGCTGCGCTCGCTGCACTCGTCCAACCAGCGGCAGATCATGGCCGTCGCCTCGTTCAACTCGCCCGTCTCGCCGCCGCCGTTCAACGCCCAGTTCGCCGAGATCACGGTCGACACGCAGACCGGCGAGGTGCGGGTGCAGCGGATCGTGACGGTCCAGGATTCCGGCGTGATCGTCAACCCGGTGACGGCCTCCGGGCAGGTGGAAGGCGCGGTGACGCAGCAGCTCGGCTACGCGCTCACGGAGGAGATGCCCTTCGATCTCGAGGGCCAGCCCATCATGCGCGACCTCCGCGACTACCACATCTTCACGGCGGACGAGATGCCCGAGATCGTCACGGAGTTCATCCAGACGATCGAGCCGACGCATCCCTTTGGCGTAAAGGCGGTTGGCGAGGTGCCGATGGACGGCGTGGCCCCGGCGATCGCCAACGCGATCTACGATGCCGTCGGCGCGCAGCTCAACCAGATCCCCGCCACACCCGAACGCGTCTGGCGTGCGATAAACCAGCGCTAAAGGGCGCAGACGGAGACACGGAGAAACCAGGTTTCTGGCAGAAACCTGGTTTCTTTCCAGGAGCGGCAGATGCCTGAACTGATCGAAACGGACGTCCTGGTCATCGGCTCGGGCGTGGGCGGGGCGACGGCTGCGCTGAAGATCGCCGACAGCGGCGTGCAGGTGTCGTCGTAGCCACGCGTGCCGAGATCGCCGCAGGAAAGCAATACCTACTACGCCCAGGGCGGGATCATCTACAAGGGCGTGGATGACTCGCCCGAAGCGCTGTGCGAGGACATCCTGCGCGCGGGCGCGGGCCACAGCTACCCGCCCGCAGTCCGCCAGCTGGCCGAGGAAGGCCCGGGAGCCGTCGAGGAAGTGCTGATGCGCCGGGTAGGCGTCCAGTTCGACCGCAGCCCGGACGGCCAGTTCTCGCTGGCGCGCGAGGGCGGCCACATCCTCCCGCGCATCCTCCACGTCGCCGACCACACCGGCCAGGCGATCGAGGTCTGCCTGGCCCGGGCGCTGGCCGAGCACCCGAACGTCACGCTCCTGACCGGGCACACGGCCGTCGACCTCCTGACCCCCTCGCATCACGCGCTCAACCGGCTTGAGGTCTACGAGCCCCGCTCGTGCGTGGGCGCGTATCTCTTCAACCAGGAGACAGGCCAGGTGAAGCGCGTCCTCGCGAACAAGACCGTGCTGGCGACCGGTGGCCTGGGGCAGATCTTCCTTCGCACGTCGAACCCGGTCGGCTCGCGCGGGCGACGGCGTCGCGATGGCGTGGAACGCGGGCGCGCGCCTGATCAACATGGAGTTCGTGCAGTTCCACCCGACCACGTTCCACAAGGACGGCGTCCCGAACTTCCTGATCTCCGAGGCGGTCCGCGGGGCAGGCGCACGGCTGGTCAACGCGATGGGCGAACCCTTCATGCACCGCTACGCGCCCGAGTGGAAAGACCTCGCGCCACGCGACATCGTGGCGCGCAGCATCCACCGCGAGATGCTGTCACAGGGCCTGACGCACGTCTACCTGGACCTGCGCTCCTACATCCCGCGCGACGAGATCCTGGCGCATTTCCCGACCATCGCCGAGAGCTGCCTGGAGCATGGGATCGACATCACGAGAGACCTGGTGCCGGTCGTCCCTGCCGCGCACTTCTCGTGCGGCGGCGTCTGGACGGACGAGTGGGGGCGGACGACGCTGGGAACTTGTACGCGACCGGGGAGGTCTCCTGCACGGGCGTACACGGCGCGAACCGCCTCGCCAGCACCTCGCTTCTCGAAGGGCTCGTCTGGGGCCGCCGGGCCGGGGAGGACATCGTGCGGTGCCTGCCGGGCAGCCGCCTGCATCCCGCCGAGGACATCCCGGCCTGGCAGGACACGGCCAGCGATGTCGCCCGACCCCGCGCTGATCCAGCAGGACATGAGCGCGATCAAGCACATCATGTGGAACTACGTGGGCTTGGTGCGGACCACTGCCCGCCTCAACCGCGCGCTGAGCGAGCTGCGGCACCTGGAAGGGGAGATCCTGCACTTCTACCGCCGGAGCAAGCTGACCGACGAGCTCATCGGCCTGCGCCACGCCGTTCACACCGCCCTGATCGTCGCGCAGGCGGCATGGGAGAACAAGGAGAGCGTCGGGCGCGCACTACAGAGAATGAACCCTGCGGGGATGGGGATGAGGGGATGCTTTTATGTTCATCCCCTCATCCCCGCAAAGACACGGCGTCACGCCCCCGCAATCAACGTCAGGACGTCCCCCAGGGTCTCGCGCCGAAAGTGGCACAAGTTCCCCGTTCCGCTCGCCTCGATGTTCCCGCCCGCCAGCCCCACCGTCACGAACCCCGCCAGCCGGATCGCGCACACCCCCGCCCCCGAATCCTCGATGCCGATCACCGACTCGCGCTCCTCGAACGGGATGCCCAGGCCGACACGGGCCGCCTCGGCATACAGCCACGGGTGCGGCTTCGGCGACAGTTCGCCGAGCGTGCCAATCTCGCCCTCGCCGCAGTGGGAACCCTGCCGTGATGATGGCGTCGTAAAAGTCCTTCGGGTCGCCCAGCCCCAACGTCCTGAAGGCGGCCACGATCTCGGGATAGGCCTTCTCGTACAGCCCGGACGTGACCGAGCGCGATCTTGATCCCCATCTCCTTCAGGCTCAGCAGGAACTCCTTCAGCCCGGGCGCCGGCACGAAAGCATCGCTGCGTCCGCGGCCCTCCATGATCCACCGCATCTCCCGCTGGACATGCTCGAAATAGTAACGCCGTGCGTCCTCCACCGTTGCGGCGGGACAGTACTTGTCGATGCAGTACTGCAGGTGCTCCGACACGCTGTGGCCCGAGACGTACGGCTGGTCTGCCGGCTCCAGCCTGAAGCCGGGATCGCCGAGCAGGCTCGCCGTCGTCTGCTCGATGATCCACACCCAGAACGGCTCGCTGTGCACGCTGGTCCCGTCCAGGTCCATCAGCACGGCCTTGACCGGGCGCCGCAGGGTCACCGGGTGCAGCGGGTAATATGCCGCGTAACCCAGCGCCGACGTGACGTGCGCCAGCGTGTGCCCGCCGAAGGCCACCAACTCGACCTTGCCGTCGCCGGTGGCATGAATGGAGACCACGCCGTCCAGCCCCGAGCGGAACCGGCCGTCCGACGTGGCGGCCCGTCGAACCAGCCCCCCGCCGGATCGACCTCGCCGAGTGCCGGGTATCTCAATCGCTCGCGGCCATCGTCACGGGCATCGGATGATGCCCTGCGCCCACAGGCAGCCCCCGCAGGTCGGGAAGGTGTTGCCGCTGCAGTCCTGCAGGTTGCCGGCCGAGTTCTCGCACCCCCCGCACGAGGCGCACATCGAAAACCGGAATCCGGTCACCCGGTTGCGGAACGCGAGGTGTTCCGGGTCGTCCCAGAGCTCGGGGAGCGGCCGCTCGTTGACGTTGCCCACGGTGTAGTGAACCGCATGGCGTGGCCTACCGTGCAGGTACGAGTGCTGGTCGTACAGCAGCGGCAGGCAGGGGGCGAACCGCCCATCCCACCCGACGGCCGCCGCACCTCGCTCCATGAAGGGGCAGCGGTCGCTCGCGGCGCTGAACGGCACGTCCCCCACCGTCACCCGCCGGCTGCTCTTTAGCGCTGCTGCGAATGCCCCGAGGCTCTGTTCGCCCACCTCCATGCGCGGCATGCTGACAGTCGGCAGCCAGGACGCCTCGAGGTATGCAACGTCCTTCAACGCCCGGCGGTACAGGATCTGATCGACCATGTCCTCGGTGTGGGGCAGCAGGTTGGTGACCAGCACGTCGGACACGCCGAGGTCGGAGGCCATGTCGAGCAGATCGGGGAGGTCGCCGATGTTGCTGCGCATGGCGACGAATGAAACGCCGATGCGGGGATGCGGGTGGTGGGCGGGCGGCCGGAGGCGCTTGAACGACCGGATGTTGTCGAGCACCAGCGGCAGCTCCGCGCCGAGCCGGACATCCTCATAGCTTTCGGGGTGCGCCCCATCCAGCGACACCCACAGGCGGTCCAGCCCCGCACCGATCAATTCCTTGCTGACCGTCGCGGATAGCAGCGTACCGTTGGTGATCATCTCCACCTGGCCGCCGAGGGCTTTGGCGTTCGCGATCATCTCGACGATCGAGGGATGCGCCAGAGGCTCGCCGTAGCCTCCGAAGAAGACATCCGGGCCGGGCCGGGGCGGCGGTGCGAGCTGCCTGAGACCTTCGAGGATGCGATCGAATGTCGCCGCGCTCATGTGACCGCCGGACTCATCCCATGTATTACGCAGGCACGTGCGGCAGGCGAGGTTGCACTGGTTGGTCGGCTCGATATAGAGTCTCATGCCATTCGCCTCTGTTGTGGATAGCGCGATGTAGCCAGCATTGACATGAGTGTGATTATAGTTCAAAAACGGAAAACAATAGAAGGACCAATCGCCTCTTGTACACCTCATCACTCTCCGTGGTATCATGCCGCGCACTTCAATCATCGCTCGACAGGGTCGATTCAACCAGAGGAGTCGGAGCATGCCGATAGGTTTTCCGGAAGGGTTTGTGTGGGGCGCGGCGACCGCGTCCTACCAGGTCGAGGGTGCATGGCGAGAGGACGGCAAGGGCGAAAGCATCTGGGATCGCTTCTCGCACACGCCGGGGAAGATCGAGAACGGCGACACCGGTGACGTCGCCGCGGACCACTATCACCGTTGGCAGTCTGACATCCAGCTGATGGCGGACTTGGGCCTCAAGGCCTATCGCTTCTCGGTTGCCTGGCCCCGCGTCGTTCCCCAGGGTCACGGCAAGGTCGAGCCGCGCGGCCTGGACTTCTACAGCCGGTTGGTCGACGGCTTGCTGGCCGCCGGCATCGAGCCGTGGGTCACGCTTTATCACTGGGACCTACCCCAGGTGCTTCAAGATCGCGGGGGCTGGCCGGCGAGGGACACCGCGAAGGCGTTTGCGGAGTACGCAGAGGTTGTGGTGCGCGGGCTGGGCGACCGCGTCAAGCACTGGATGACGCTCAACGAACCGTGGGTGAGCGCCGTGCTTGGCTACCACCTTGGCTTCCACGCACCCGGCCACCATGACATGGCTGAGGCGGCCGCGGCGACGCACCACTTGCTCCTCGGGCACGGCCTGGCGGTTCCGGTCATTCGTCGCGACAGCCCCGGCGCGGAGGTCGGCGTCGTCCTCAATTACAGCCCGGCGCACCCCGCTTCGGATCGGGAGGAGGACATCATCGCGGCGCGCCGGGCCGACGCTGTGGTGGAGCGCATGTATCTCGACCCGCTGGCGGGCCGGCCATATCCGGTGGAAGCGATGGACCTCGAGCAGCTGTCGATGGACATGATCCAACCGGGCGACATGGCGACGATCGCGACGCCGATCGATTTTCTCGGGCTGAACAACTACACCCGCGATGTGGTGCGCTACGGCGGAGAGTTCGGCGCCGACGCCGTCGAGCGCAAGGGCGTCGAAAGAACGGAGATGGGGTGGGAGGTGTACCCGGAAGGCATCTACGAGATGCTCATGCGGGTGACCCGCGAATACCCTTTCAAGGCGCTGTACGTCACTGAAAACGGCGCCGCGTTCCCGGACCAGGTGGGGCCGGACGGCAAGGTGGACGACCCCAGGCGCGTCTCCTACCTTAAGCGCTATCTCACCCAGGCGGCCCGCGCGATCGCGGACGGCGCGCCGCTCCGGGGCTACTTCGTCTGGTCGCTGATGGACAATTTCGAGTGGTCCTTTGGGTACAGCAAGCGCTTCGGCGTGGTCTACGTCGACTTCGAAACGCAGGCCCGGATTCCGAAGACGAGCGCCCGCTGGTACAGCCAGGTCATCGCCGACAACGCGATCGTCGATTAGTAACGCAGCGGGGATGGGGGGATAAGCGGATATTGTCAAACTCAAAATCATCCCCTCATCCCCCCATCCCCGCAAGTCAGGAGGAAGAAGATGAACTATCGACCATTGGGCAGGACCGGTTTCAGTGTTTCGGAGGTCAGCTTCGGGGCGTGGGCGATCGGCAGCGCCTGGGGCGCGGTGAACGACGACGAATCGATCGCCGCGCTGCACCGCGCGATCGATCTTGGCGTGAGCTTCATCGACACGGCCGACGTGTACGGCGACGGGCACAGCGAGCGCTTGGTGGCGCAGGTGCTGCGCGACCGCCCCGGCGAGCGCATCTATGTCGCCACGAAGGCGGGCCGCCGCCTCGACCCCCACATTTCGTCGGGCTACAATCGGGAGAACCTGACCGCCTTCGTCGACCGCAGCCTAAAGAACCTCGCCACCGACTGCCTCGACCTGGTCCAGCTGCACTGCCCGCCGCCCGAGGTCTACTACCGGCCGGACGTCTTCGGCGTGCTCGACGATCTGGTCAGCCAGGGCAAGATCCGCTTCTACGGCGTCAGCGTGGAAAAGGTAGAGGAGGCGCTGAAGGCGATCGAGTTCCCCGGCGTGCAAACCGTACAGATCATCTTCAACATGTTTCGGCTGCGGCCCACGGAGCGGTTCTTCCCCGAGGCGAAGGCCCGGCAGGTGGGCATCCTCGCCCGCGTGCCCCTGGCGAGCGGCATGCTCACCGGCAAGATGACCGCCGCGACGCAGTTCGCCGGCGACGACCACCGGCAGTTCAACCGGCACGGCGAGTCTTTCGACGTGGGCGAGACCTTCTCCGGCGTGCCCTACGATGTGGCGCTGCAGGCCGTCGAGGAGCTGCGGCCGCTCGTGCCGCCCGGGGCGACCATGGCCCAGTTCGCGCTCCGCTGGATCCTGATGTTCGACGCCGTCACCTGCACGATCCCCGGCGCCAAGCGTCCGAGCCAGACCGAAGACAACGTCGGCGCCGCCTCACTCGCCCCCCTGACGGCGGAGACGATGACGCGGGTGGAGGAAATCTACAGCCGCCTGATCAAGCCGCACGTACACCAGCGCTGGTAACGACATCGTCGACCTCCGAGGTCTCCAACGTCACAAAAGTGACCCGACCTCGGAGGTCTTTTGTGCGTGCTATCTTCAGTCGCCGTCGAAGTACGCGTCCTGCAGCGCGCACAGGTCGTCGAAGATCCAATCCGGCTTCTGCTCCATCCCCTCGAAATCCTCGCGCGTCCCGGCGCCCGTCAGCATCGCGATCGTCGCCAGCCCGGCAGCCTGCCCGCCCAGGATGTCCGTCTCGGGCCGGTCGCCGATGCATGCGGTGCTCTGCGGTTCGGTCTTCAGCCGCGCCAGCGCCTGCCGGAAAATCCCCGGCGACGGCTTGCCGACCGTGCCCGCCTGGCGCCCGCTGGCGATCTCCAGCATCCCCACCAGCGATCCCGCGCCTGGTATCAGGCCTTCCTCGGACGGCAGGCTGGCGTCTCGATTCGTGGCGATGAATAGCGCGCCCGCCTGGATCGCCAGGCTCGCTTCTTTGAGCCGGGAATAGGTCGCTTCGCGGTCCATCCCGACCACGACCGCATCCGCCGTCCGGTGATCCGCAGTCAATGTGAAGCCCGCAGCCGTCAGCGCCTGGCAAATGCCCGCCTCGCCGACGACCAGCACCCGGCAGCGCGGCTTTAGTTCCGCAAGATACGCGGCCGTCGCCTCGGCCGAGGTCATTACCTCTTCCGGCCGGGTCTGGATGCCCATCCCCTGCAGCCGGTCGGCCACATCACCGGGCGGCGTCGTAGAATTATTGGTGAGAAACAGGTAGGGGATGCCCTGCCCGCGCAGCCAGGCAATGAACTCCGGCGCGCACGGGAGGACCTTGCTGCCCCGGTAGATCACCCCATCCATGTCGAAGATGAAAGCCCGGATCGAGCGCAAATCAGGGCGCATCATCGTCCTCGCCGGCGTCCGTCTCCACGTCGACAATCGCCGTCGTCACCGCCCAGCTGACGACTCCCCAGCTGCCGCCGGAGATCAGCAGCGCAAGGAAGATCGAGAGTGGGTTCGCGGGGACCGCGCCCTTTGCGATCCCGACGATTGCGAGGATGATGCCGGCCGCGGCAAAGATCAGGCCGACCCGCAGGGGGAGCGGCAGTCCGCGTCCATCTGGAAGTTTGAGCCATTGAAAACCTCGTGTTTGCTCCTGCAGCCCGCGCCTAACTCGGCCGCAGGTCCTTGATCACCAGCTGGGGCCGGCCGCTGTAGTCGTTCATCTCGACCGAGTATGCGATGTCCAGCCGTCCCGGCAGCCCATCCGCCACTTCGCCCATGCGGAACGCGATGGCGTCCCACTCGCCCGCCGACGGCCTTGCGCACGCCCGGAACTTCAGGTGCTGCCCCTCGCGACCCACCTTGCGAACCGAATCGGCCGCGACCGTAACCCCTTGCGACACGAACACGGGCTGAGGGTTGGCCTCGCCGTGCGGCTCCAGCTCACCCAGCCGGGTGCAGACGGCATAATCCAGGTCGGCCAGGTCAAGCTCGCCGTCGATCTTGAGCAGAGGCGCCAGGTCGAGCGTGGAGAGCCGGTCCGCCGCGATGGCTTCGAGTCGGCGCTGCAACTCGGCCAGGTTCTCGTTCTTGACCGTGAATCCGGCCGCTGCTGCGTGACCTCCGTGGCGCACCAGCAGCTCCCGGCACTCGTCCAGCGCGGCCGTGATGTTGAATTCCGGAATGCTGCGGCAGGAGCCCCGTGTCTCCGATGGTCCAATCTCGGCAACCACGGCCGGGCGATACAACTCCTCCGTCAGGCGGCCGGCGACCAACCCGACCACGCCGGGGTTGAAGGACGTATCTGCGACGAAGCAGAGGTAGCGGGCGTCCCGTTCGCCGCCCAGTTGCGCCTTCGCCTGCTCGACGGTATTGCGCGTCAGGTCCTGCCGCACGCGGTTCAGCTCGGCCAGCTGGTTCGCGCGCTCGCGGGCGATATCGTCCGACGCCGCGTTCAGCAGGTCATACGCGATCGACGCGCTGCTCAGCCGGCCCGCCGCGTTCAGCCTCGGCCCGATGACGAAGCCGATCGTCTGTGCCGTGACCTTGCCGGGGAGGACCCCTGCCTCACCAAACATCGCACGCAGGCCGGCCCGCCACGGCCCCATGTGAATCACCCTGTTGTCCGCATCGCCGCGGCGTTCGACGGTGCCGTTGAGATGTTTCAAGCCTTGCCGCACGAGCATGCGGTTCTCTCCGAGCAGGGGCGCGATGTCGGCCACCGTGCCCAGCGCCACTAGGTCGAGCAGCTGCCCGGTCCTGATCGACGGATCGCTCACGAGCGGCTCGAGCTGGTTCGCGCGGTGCAGCGCCTGCGCGACCTTGAACGCCAGCCCCACCCCGGCCAGGTCCTTGAACGCATACCCATCGGCCTGCTGCTTCGGGTTGATCACCGCAAGTGCGGGTGGGATGATGTCGTTCCCCGAGGCATCCCGCTGCACCGAGTGATGGTCGGTGATTATCATGTCCATCCCCAGCGAGACGCCGTGTGCCACTTCCCAGCTGGAGCGGATCCCGCAGTCGACCGTAACGACCAGCCTCGCGCCCATCGCCGACACCCGGTCGAGCGAATCGCAGTGCAGGCCGTATCCTTCGTCGATCCGGTGGGGGATGTACGGCTCTGCCCGTGCGCCCAGCGCACGCAGCGCCTGGACGAGGAGCGCGGTGGACGTGACGCCATCCGCATCGAAATCGCCGTACACGACGATCAGCTCCTTAGCCTTGATCGCCTCCCGGATGCGGGCCACGGCCTCGCGCATACCCTTAAGTCCGAACGGATCGCGCAATTCGGCCGGGGGATTGAGGAAAATCTTTACTTCCTCCGGTTCGAACACCCCCCGATTGAAGAGGGCCTGGATCAACAGGGGATGGAGATGCGAAAGCGCCGCGGAGACTTCACGCGGACACGGCGAACAGATTTCCCAGCGCTTGGCAGTCGGTGGCATGGCGGGCATTATAGCCCCGGAGTCGCGCTCCGACAAAGAGCCATCATCGGGTATGATAGGCGCGTATGGAGGGGCTAGTGACAAGAGTCATTTTCATGGGCACACCCGAATTCGCCGTACCTTCACTCGCCGCGTTGCTGCGCGAAAATTATGAGGTCGCTGCGGTTTACACCCGCCAGGATCAGCCCGCCGGCCGCGGCCAGCGGCTGGAGCAGTCGCCGGTCAAGCAGTTCGCGCTCGCGCAGGCGCTGCACGTCGAACAGCCGAGAACGCTTCGGTCCGCCGCTGCCCAGGCGGCGCTGGGTGCCTTCAGCCCGGACCTCATCGTCGTCGCGGCCTACGGCCTGATTCTGCCGCAAGCGGTCCTTGACCTGCCGCGGTCCGGGTGCGTCAACGTTCACGGCTCACTGCTCCCCCGCCACCGCGGGGCCGCGCCCATCGCCGCGGCCATCCTCGCCGGCGACCCCGAGGCCGGCATTACGATCATGCAGGTGGACGCCGGCGTCGACACGGGACCGATGATCGCCAAGGCAAGCATTCCCATCGACCCCGTCGATACGACGGCGAGGCTCACCGCCAAACTGGCCGAATTGGGCGCGGATCTGCTCGTCCGCACGCTTCCGGGCTGGCTCTCGGGTGCGATTCCGGCCGTCCCGCAGCCCGACGAAGGCGCCACCTACGCGCCGCGCATCGACAAGGAGCAAGGCCGGATCGACTGGACGGAGCCGGCAGAACTGATCGCCCGGAAGGTCCGCGCCTTCCAGCCCTGGCCCTCGGCCTACACTGCCTGGAACGGGCAGCTGTTGAAGCTCCTTGCGGCACATCCGGGCGAAGGCCAGGGCGAGCCGGGCACGGTGATCGCCGGCAGCCGGGGGATGGCCGGCGTCGCGACGGGGCAGGGCGTGCTGTGGCTGGACGAGCTGCAGCTTGCCGGCAAGAAGCCGGCGCCGGTGGGCGCGTTCCTCGCCGGCGCGCGTGGGTTTGTGGGGAGCAAGCTGGAGTAGAACGCGAAAAGACCTCCGAGGTTTTCCGAAACCTCGGAGGTCTGGCTTCAACCTGCAAAGAAGCGCGTGAGTGCGTCCTTCATCACCTGCACGTCCGGCTCCACGCCTGTCCACAACTTGAACGCGATCGCACCCTGGTACACCAGCATCCCTAACCCGTTCAAGGTCCGCGCGCCTCGGGCAGCGGCCTGCCTCAGAAACAGCGTGTCGGGTGGGTTCGGGATCACGTCGCAGACCAGCAACCCCGGTCCGATGGTGCTCATATCGACCGCCGGCGTGTCGTCGACGTTTGGGTAGAGTCCGATCGAGGTTGCGTTGACGAGGATGTCGGTCCCTTCGGGCACCCGGTACTCGTCCATCCACGGTGCGTATTGCGCCTGGGCCGGCGTCTTCTCGCTCAGCAGCTGCGCGAGCTCCGCGCCCCGCTCGGGCGAGCGGTTCACGATGGTGATGTTGGCGGCGCCGGCGAGCGCCAGCTCGACGCACATCGCACGGGCCGCGCCCCCTGCCCCAAGGAACACAACGTACTTCCCGTTGGGGTCGACCCCGGCATCGTCCCGCACCGAGCGCAGGAACCCTTTCCCGTCGGTGTTCTCGCCGATGAAGCGGTTGCCCTCCCGGCGCACGGTGTTGACCGCGCCCATGAGGGCCGCGTCTTCGGCCACCGCATCCAGGTGCTCCAGCACGGCCACCTTGTGCGGGATCGTGCAGTTGAAACCGCGGAAGCCGAGCACCCGCGCCGCGGCCACGGCGGCAGCGAGGTCCTCGCGCGGCACCCGGAACAACTCGTAGCGCCATTGGAGCCCTGCGGCGGCAAATGCCGGTTCGAGCATCACGCCGGTGGGGTTCTCGTCGATCGGATCGCCGAATACGCCGACGAGCTCATGTCTCAGGTTCATGGGTTCCTCCGCTCTCGGGTTTGGGGGCGCGCGTACTCGTCGTCAGCACCACCGCGCCGATAATGATGGCCGCGGCCACGATGACCCGCGGGGTGATGGGCTCGCCGGCGAGCAGCGCTCCCAGAAAAAGCGCGACAATTGGATTGACATAGGCGTAGGTGGCGACCAGGGGCGTCGGGGCATTCCGCAGCAGCCAGACGTATGCGGTAAAGCCGCCCCAGGAGCCGACGACGATCAGGTAGAGCAGGGCGACGACCGACTTCGTGGTAATCGCGGCCGGATCGATCCGCGCCCAGTCGCCGGTCAGCGTCGCCAGGACGAACAGGCCGAGCCCGCCCGCCAGCATTTCCATTCCCGTCCCGAGAAGCGGGGAAGCCGGCAGCTTAGCGCCTCGGCCGTACAGCGACCCGCATGCCCACGAAAATGTCGCAATGATCGACCGCCGCCACAGCGGCAGGCGTGATTGCGCCGGAGATCGAGCCGCCTCCCGCGACGAGGAACACCACCCCGATGAAGCCGATTACGACTCCTAGCAGCGCCCTGGGTTGCGGACGGGCGAACTTCGATTCGCCGCCCCACCACCGCCACGGGCGCACGTAGTCGATCAGGACGATCCACAACGGCGTGGTCCCGATCATCAGCGCCACCAGCCCCGACGGCAGCGTCTGTTCCGACCAGACCACCATGCCGTTGCCGCCGGTAATCAGCAGCAGGCCGACGATCGCGGCCGCGCGCCATTCGATGCGGGTCGGAGTTGGGTCCCGGCGCAGCCGCCTGAACAAGAACAGCACGCCGCCCGCGATGACGAACCGCACGCCGGCCGACACGAAGGGCGGCATCGTCTCGACGACGAAGCGGATCGCCAGGTACGTCGATCCCCAAATGATATAGACCGCAATCAGAGCGGTCCAGATGGAAGCACGCGAAGCTTGTCGCATTCGGCTCACAGATGCCAAGGATTACGTTTATCCCAACGATTATCTACGAATCAACACGGGAATCGAAATCAGGTGCATCCGATAATCCACGAATCTGCGGTCCAGATTTGCGTCATCACCCACGTCCGGGTATACTAGGAGGCACGTCGGGGCGTAGCGCAGCCAGGTAGCGCACTTGAATGGGGTTCAAGTGGTCGGAGGTTCAAATCCTCTCGCCCCGACCTGGCCTGTGGAGGGGTGGGGTTTCCCACCCCTTCCTTTTTGCGGGTGACGATGAGCGTTACGTCCGATTTGGCCCCTGCGGGACGTCTGCACGACGTCGCCTTGGGCATGCCCATAACGGCCGACCTGAGCCGGTCAGACCTCCTGCTGCTGCGCCCCCTGAACGCGCACCAGGTGCGGGTCGTGGCCCAGGCGCGACCGCGCTCCATTTCTCCTCTTCACACCGAAGACCTCGTCGGCTCCTCGCTGACCGCTCCCGATGCGCCCCTAGTCTTCGAGGCTCTGCGCCATCACCGTGCCGCTCAATTCTCACACCGACCTGCCGAGCGGCGCGCCCGTCGTGGAAGACGTGCGGCCCATTCTGGGTGAAGGCGGCGATTTTCTCGGCTTGCTCACCATCCGCACCAGCCTGATCCAGCTCGAGCGCCACCGCCACCGCCACGGTTCTTTCCGGGTGGCGGTTGAGTGGCTGAAGGCGATGTGCGCCCAGGGCGAGCTCGCTGGCGCGGCGGAGCTATCGCCGTTTCAGGAGATGGACGGCATCCTCCTCGCCGATGCGCAGCTTCGCATCACCTATCTCAGCGGCATCGCCAACAACCTTTATCGCCGCTTGGGCTACATGGAGGACCTGCGCGGCCGGCACCTGAATTATCTGCACACGGGCGACGACATGCTTGCGATTACCGCGATGCAGACGCGCCGCGGGGTCGAGCTCGAGTCCAAGTTTGGCGAGTTCGAGTGGGTGCGCAAGGCCATGGCAATCTGGCCTCCAGCAACGCTCAAGGGCCGGCTCTCCCGGTTTGCAGCCGGACGGTTTGGCCTTGGCCGGTCCAACGGCGAAATTGGGGCGGTGCTGATCATGATCCACGACGCGACCGAAGAACGCCGCAAGAAGGCGGAGCTCGAGGTCAAGTCGACCATGATCCAGGAAGTGCATCACCGGGTCAAGAACAACCTGCAGAACGTGGCCGCAGTGCTGCGCATGCAGCAGCGCCGGGCGCACGAGCTCGAGACCGAAGCAGGCGCTGACGGAAGCGATCTCGCGTATCCTGAGCGTCGCCGTCATCCACGAGTTCCTCTCGCTGGACGAGAGCCAGTCGATCAATATTCGGGACGTCTGCCAGCGGATCGTGACACAGACGCGGCAGCTCCTGACTCCGGGCCAGCAGGTCGAGTTCTCCATCGAGGGCCCGGCCATCTATCTGCCCAGCGCGCAAGCCACCGCGACCGCTCTCGTCATCAACGAGCTGGTGCAAAACGCCCTGGAACATGGTTACGCGCGACCGCGAGCAAGGGCAGATCAGGGTGGTCTTGACGGATGGCGGCGACAGCGTTAAGCTTGAGGTATGTGACGACGGCGAGCCGTTGTCCGGCGGTTTCGACCTGGCAATGAGCACGAGCCTCGGCCTGCAGATCGTTCGCAGCCTGGTGCAGTCGGACCTGCGGGGCGAGATACGGCTCGAGAACGACGTCGAGCGCGGGGTGGTCGCAACGGTCATCTTTCCCAAAACTGTAATCAGTGCCGGTGCAGCCGCATCTTCGGCTGCCCGGCGAATGTAAGCACGGCAAGGCAAGCCAATCAGGAGGCAACATGGAGCGCATACGAGTCATCATCGCTGACGACGAGTCCCTCATCCGCATGGACCTGCGGGAGATGCTCACCAACCTCGGTTATCTGGTGGTCGGTGAAGTGGCTGACGGCCGCAGCGCCGTGAACCAGGCCCGGGAGTTGCGCCCCGACGTCGTAATCATGGACATCCGCATGCCCGACATGGATGGCATCGAGGCAGCCAGGGTGTTGACGGAAGAGCGGATCGCGCCCGTGGTGCTGCTGAGCGCGTACAGCCAGCGCGAGCTGGTGCAGCGCGCCCGCGAAGCTGGGGTGGTAGCCTACCTGGTCAAACCGTATCGGGAGGAAGAGCTCAGCCCGGCCATCGACGTCGCGCTCGCCCGCTTTGCCGAGTTCCGCGATCTGCAGAAACAGGTGTCGGACCTGCAGGAGGCGCTCGAGACCCGCAAGCTGGTGGACCGCGCCAAGGGCATCCTGATGGACAAGCAGGGCCTGAGCGAAGCCGAGGCCTTCCGCAAGATCCAGAAGATGAGCATGGACAACCGCAAGCCGATGAAGGACGTGGCCGAAGCCATCATCTTGGCGCACCAGGTGGGCCAGGGCTAAGGATTCCGCGCTCCGAGGAAACCAGGTTTCTCGCCAGCGCGGTTTGTGTTGGCGGTAACCTGGTTTCTTTATGGAGAGGCAAGGAAGGTTATGCCGCAGGGACGCCCCCACATCGTTGGGATCTTTTGGCACGACCTGGGCGACTGGCTGGGCTGCTATGGCCGCGCAGACGTGGAAAGCCCGGCGCTCGACATGCTTGCCGCACAGGGTGCGGTGCTCGAGCAGCACTTCTCGCCCGCGGCATCGTGTTCGGCCGCGCGCGCGTCGCTGATGACCGGCCGTCACCCGCAGTCGCATGGCATCATGGGGTCGGTCTACGACGGCTGGCATTACCGGCAGGGCGAGCAGGACCTGGCCGAAATCCTGGGTCGGGGCGGCTATCATACCGCGCTGATCGGGCTCCAGGACGAGCGCCAAGCTGCCTACGACCTCACCTACGCCGAGGCGGACACGGCCTTCCCCGAGACGCCCGGCGCAGCCGGCGATTTCTCTGCGGAGGAGGTCGCGGCTCGGGCCGTCGCCTGGTTGGCCGGTCATCACGAGGACAGCCAGCCGTTCTTCCTCAACGTCGGTTTCCGCGAGCTGCTCCGGCCCTTCGGCGCCGACTACGACCCGGACGTGGCCGAGATGCTCGAGGTCCCGCCGTTCCTCCCCGACCTTCCGCTAATTCGTGCGGACCTGGCAACCTTCTACGAGCGCATCCGGGCCGCAGATGCCGCAGTCGCTACGATCCTGAACGCGCTCGAAGAGCTCGGGTTGAGCGACGATACGCTGCTCTTCTTCACGACCGACCACGGCCCCGAGCTCCCGCGCGCCAAGAGCACGTTGTACGATTCAGGCATCAAGGCTGCGTTCATTTGCCGGTGGCCGGGTCAGATCCCCCCCGGCCGGCGGCTCACCCGCTTGACGAGCCACGTCGACGTCGTGCCGACCTTGCTGGAGGCCGCCGGGTTGGGTGTGCCCGGCCGCGTCGAGGGCGGATCGTTCCTGCGCCGGCTGCGCGGCGAGCGCGGGGAGACGCGCGATGCCATCTTCAGCGAAATGACGTGGCATGGCGGGGAGTACGACCCGATGCGCTGCGTCCGCACCTGGCGCTACAAGCTCATCCGCAACTACCAGCCGGGGTGGCCCGCGCCGGTGACGGGCTCCGTCGTCCAGAGGTACGGTCCGGCCTTCATCGTCGAGCACTTTGCGCGGCCCCGGCCCGTCGAGGAGCTCTATGACCTGGTGAACGACCCCGCCGGAGTCGCGTAACCTCATCGAGGATGAGGGCCACGAGGTGGTCAGGGACGAGATGCGCGACCGGCTGGGCGACTGGATGGCGACGCTGAACGATCCGCTGCTGCGCGGCCCCGTCTCCGCGCCCGAACCTCGGGCTGACCGGTTCGGGCAGCGTCTGGGTCAAGGCGCCCACGCACGAACCGAGCGAAGAGGAGTTCCGCTGGGCCGTCCTGCTGACGCGCGATTTCGGCGAGCGTCCGCTGGACAACGCCAATTAGACCTCCGAGGTTTTTGGAAAACCTCGGAGGTCTTCCTTGTTTCAGGAGTCATCATGGCCAGAGTTGTCGTTTTGGGTGCAGGGATGGTCGGGGCGGCGATGGCAGCCGACCTGGCAACCGCTCACCAGGTCCTCTCCGTCGACCGCGATGCTGCCCGCCTGGCATCGCTGGGACCGCGCTTCGGGTTCGAGACGTGCGCGGCCGACCTGTCGCGTCCCGACGTCGTGGCCGAGGTGTGCCGCGATGCCGACCTTGTCGTCGGCGCAGTGCCCGGCTTCATGGGCTTCGAGACGCTGCGGACCGTGATCGAGGCGGGGAAGAACGTGGTGGATATCTCGTTCTTCGGCGAGGACCCGTTCCCGCTGGACGACCTGGCCGCGCGCCCACGGGGTGACCGCGGTGATGGACTGCGGCGTCGCGCCGGGGCTGAGCAACATGATCCTCGGCTATCACGCCGCCCGCGGCGCGGTCTCCGCGTATCGCTGCCTGGTCGGCGGCCTGCCGGTCAAGCGCACCTGGCCCTGGCAGTACAAGGCGCCCTTCTCGCCCGTCGACGTGCTCGAAGAGTACACCCGGCCCGCCCGGCTGGTCGAGCACCGGCGCGATCGTGACGCGGCCGGCCCTGTCCGAGCCCGAGCTGGTCGACCTGGACCCGGTCGGGACGCTCGAAGCGTTCAACACGGACGGGCTGCGCTCGCTGCTGGTCACGATGCCGGACGTCCCGTTCATGGTCGAGAAGACGCTGCGATATCCGGGGCACATCGAGCACGTGCGGGCGCTGCGGGAGAGCGGCTTCCTGAGCGCCGAGCCGGTGATGGTCAACGGCGTGTCTGTCCGGCCGATCGACGTGACGGCCGCGCTCCTGTTCGCAGAGTGGCGGCTGGAGGCGGGCGAGGCCGAGTTCACGATCATGGACGTCGTGGTCGACGCCGCGGACGGCAGGCACGTCTACACGCTGTACGATACGACGGACGCAGCCAGCGGCTTCTCGTCCATGGCCCGCACCACCGGCTACACCGCGACCGCCGCGGCCCGGCTCGTTCTGGACGGCGCGTTCAGCCGCAAGGGCATCTGCCCGCCCGAGTACGTGGGCATGGAGCCGGGCTGCTTCGAGCGCATCCTGGCCGACCTGGCGGAGCGCGGGGTGAAGGTCGAACACCGGGCGGAGGCTGCGTGATGGCGGCGGAAGAGGTGCGCGGCCCCGCGTATCGCGTCGTGACGCCCCGCGCGGTGATCCGCTGCTGGAACCCGGCCGACGCGGCGCTGATCAAGGATGCGGTCGACGTCAGCATCGACCATCTCCGCCCGTGGATGCCGTGGGCCGCGCACCATCCGCAGCCCCTCCAGGACAGCATCGAGCTGCTGCGGCGCTTCCGCGGGCAGTTCGACCTGGGGCAGGATTACACCTACGGCATCTTCACGCCCGACGAAACCATGGTCCTTGGTGGGACCGGGCTGCACCCGCGCGGCGGCGAGGGCGCGCGGGAGATCGGCTACTGGATACGGGCCGACCAGGTCAACCGGGGCTACGCGACCGAGGTCGCGGCCGCGCTGACGCGGGTGGGGTTCGAGATCGAGAAGCTGCGCCGGATTGGCATCCACTGCGTGGTCGAAAACGTGCGCAGCGCGGCAGTGCCGCCCAAGCTCGGGTATATCCACGAGGCGACCTTGCGCCGGCGCATCCGGCATGAGGACGGCTTCCACGACGAGATGGTGTGGACCATGCTGGCGGAGGAGTATCCGGAAGCGCAGCCAACGCCGTCTACGAAGCCTACGACGCAGGTGCAGAATCAGCATGACGAGAGCCTACGACCAAAGAACCGAAGCTTCACAAAGCAGCCTGAGAGTCTTAGTGAACCTTCTATTGTTTCTTTGGTCCTTGGTGGTTTTAGGCCACCAGTCATCAGGGAGGACAACTTGGTACGGACCCGTTTTGCGCCCAGTCCGACGGGCTACATGCACATCGGCAACCTGCGCGCTGCGCTATACGCTTACCTCACTGCACGCCACTACGGGGGCGTGCTTGTTTTGCGGATCGAAGACACGGACCGCCGCCGCAACGTCGAGGACGCGGTCCAGGTGATCTACGACAGCCTGCGGCTGGCGGGCCTGGACTACGACGAAGGCCCGGACAAGGGCGGCGACTACGGCCCGTACGTGCAGAGCCAGCGGCGGCCCATCTACAAGGAGCACGCCGAGCGCCTGGTCGAGCTGGGCGCGGCGTATCGCTGCTTCTGCGGCAAGGCCGACGCCGAGCCGTCGCGCGAGGCCGTCGAAGAGGGCGACGAGGCGGTGGAGACGGCGGCCGGCGACGGCGCTCCCGCCGAGGGCCCGGCCAAGAGCTACGACCCGTGCCGGTTCCTCCCCCCGGAAGAGGCCAACCGCCGGGCGGCCGCGGGCGAGCCGCACGTCATCCGCCAGCGCATCCCCGAGACGGGCGTCACCACGTTCCACGATCACGTCTACGGCACGATCACTTGGCGGAACGACCTGCTGGACGACCAGGTGCTGCTGAAGTCGGACGGGTATCCGACGTACAACTTCGCGAACGTGGTCGACGACCACCTGATGGCGATCACCCACGTCATGCGGGGGGTGGAGTACCTCTCCTCGACGCCGAAGTACAACCTGCTGTACGAGAGCTTCGGCTGGCCGGTGCCCGAGTACGTCCACATGCCGCACATCGTGAAGGAAGACGGCAAGAAGCTGTCGAAGCGGTCGGGCGACGCCTCGTTCCAGGACCTGGTCGCCCGCGGCTACCTGCCCGAGGCCATCGTCAACTACATCGCGCTGCTCGGCTGGCATCCGGCCGACGACCGGGAGTTCTTCACCCTGCCCGAGCTCGTCAAGGCGTTCGACATCGACCGGATCAACAAGTCGAGCGCGGGGTTCTCGATCGCCAAGCTGGACTGGCTGAACGGCGAGCACATCCGGGCGCTGGCGCGCCGAGCGGTTCCACGAGCTGGCGCTGCCCTACTACCCGCCCGAGCTGGCGGGCATGGACACCCGGATCATCAGCCGGCTGATCCAGCCCCGCGTCGTGCGGCTGACCGACATCCCGGAGATGGTGGCGTTCTTCGCCCGGCCCGCGGCACACGACGTGAGCCTGTACGCGAACGAGAAGTCGAAGTCGACGCTCGACAGCAGCCGCCACATCCTGGCGAACGCGCTGGAGCTGTTCGACGACGCGCCCGACTGGACGCACGAGGCGCTCGCCCCGATGCTCGTGGAGTGGGGCAAGGCCAACGGGTTCAAGACCGGGACGGTGATGTGGCCGGTCCGCATCGCGCTGTCGGGCCTCGCGTCGACGCCGGGCGGCGCGACCGAGATCGCGCAGGTGCTGGGGAAAGCGGAGACGCTGCGGCGGCTGCAGGCCGGGCTCGAGATGCTGGGGCGGTAAGCGATGCGACAGGTTCGGAACGGGCTCCGTCCTCCTGACGACGACGCTGGCGTCGGTGCTGACGTCGTTCATGAGCTCGGCGCTCAACGTGGCGCTGCCGATCCTCGGCAAAGAGTTCGGCATGGACGCGGTCACGCTGGGCTGGGTGGCTACGGCGTACACGCTCGCCATCGCGGTCTTCCTGGTGCCGTTTGGCCGGGCGGCCGACATCCACGGCCGGCGGCGGGTGTACACCTACGGCCTGGTGAGCTTCACGCTGGTCACCGCGCTGGCGGCCCTGGCGCCCTCGGGCAACCTGCTCATCGTGCTGCGGGTGCTGCAGGGCGTCGCGGGCGCGGCCATGTTCGCCACCAGCGCCGCAATCCTGAGCTCGGCGTATCCGCCCGAGCGAGCGCGGGCGGGTGCTGGGCATCAACGTGGCGGCGGTCTACATCGGGCTGGCGATCGGTCCGTTTGTCGGCGGCATCCTGACGCAGAACCTCGGCTGGCGCAGCGTGTTCTGGGCCGAGCGCGCTGTGGGGGCTGGTGGCGGTGGTCGCCGCGCTCCGGCTGAAGCAGGAGTGGGCGGAGAGCCGAGGCGAGCGCTTCGACTGGGTCGGCTCGGTGATCTACGGCGCGTCGATTGCCGCGTCGATGTACGGCCTGTCGCGGCTGCCGAAGGGCGAGGGCGCGCTCCTGATCGCGCTGGGGCTGGCGGGGCTGGCCGGCTTTGCCGCCTGGACCAACCGGCAGGCCGCGCCGATCCTCAACCTGAGCCTCTTCCGGAACAACCGGGCGTTCACCTTCTCCAGCCTGGCCGCGCTGATCAACTACCTGGCGACGACCGCGGTGACGTTCCTCGTGAGCCTCTACCTGCAGTACATCAAGGGGCTGTCGCCGCAGCAGGCGGGCGCGCTGCTCATCGCGCAGCCGATCATGATGGCGATCTTCTCGCCGCTGGCCGGGCGGCTCTCGGACCGGATCGAGTCGCGGGTGGTGGCGTCGGTAGGCATGGGGCTGACGGCGATCGGGCTGGTCATGCTGGCGTTCCTCGGGCCCGCGACCCCGCTGCCCTACATCGTCGCGGCCCTGCTGCTGCTGGGCCTCGGCTTCGGGCTGTTCTCGTCGCCCAACATGAACGCGATCATGGGCTCGGTGGAGAAGCGGCTGTACGGCGTCGCGTCGGCCATCCTCGCCACCATGCGGACGATCGGGCAGACGCTGAGCCTGGCCGTAACGCTGCTGCTGTTCTCGCTGATCATCGGCCCGGTGCAGATCACTGCTGAATACTATGACGAGTTCCTGGTGGCGACGCGGGTGGCGTTTGCGCTCTTTGCCGGGCTGTGCGTGGTGGGCATCTTTGCGTCGCTCGCGCGCGGCAAGGTCCTGCAGAATGAGTCGACCGTGAAGGAGGGAGCACGATGAAGTACCGGAGGCTGGGCAAGACGGGGCTGAACGTGTCGGTGGTGGGCGTGGGCACGTGGCAGTTCGGCGGGGAATGGGGCAGGGCGTTTACGCAGGCCGAGGCGGATGCGATCATGGACCGGGCGCAGGCGCTGGGCATCAACCTGGTCGACACGGCGGAGTGCTACGGCGACCACCTGTCGGAGCAGATGGTGGGCCGGGCGATCAGGCGGGACCGCGAGAAGTGGATCGTGGCGACGAAGTTCGGGCACCGGTTCACCGGCCACCTGCAGCGGGAGCAGCTCTGGTCGGCGAAGGCGGTGGAGAAGCAGCTCCACGACTCGCTGCGGGCGCTCGGCGTCGACTACATCGACCTGTACCAGTTCCACTCGGGGAGCAACGAGGCGTTCGACAACGACGAGCTGTGGGAAATGCTGCAGCGCCACATTGTGTCGGGCAAGATCCACCACATTGGCGTCTCGCTCAGCCCGAACACAAACATGCACCAGGTAAGCCGGGCGTCGATGGTTGGGGTGAGCGCGATCCAGATCGTGTACAACCGGCTGGACCGGGCGCCGGAGGCGGAGGTGCTGCCCGCGTGCCGGGAGCAGGACCTCGGGGTGCTGGCCCGGGTGCCGCTTGCCAGCGGGCTGCTGAGCGGCAAGTACAAGCCGGGCGCGAAGTTCGACAACCCGGAAGACGTGCGGGCGCAGCGCAACCCGGAGGAGATCCAGCGGCAGCTGGCCGAGGTGGAGCGGATCCGGGCAGAGGAAGTGCCGGCGGGCGTCCCGATGGCGGCGTGGGCGCTGGCCTGGTGCCTGCAGAACGAGGCGGTGACGTGCGTGATCCCGGGCTGCAAGTCGCCGGAGCAGGTGGCGGCGAATGCTGCCGCGGCGGAGCTGGTGACGGGTCGCTGAACGCTTACATAAGTGATTGCATTTCCGGGGCCATGGCGGAGCGTCTGGTCCACGAAAGCGTCTGGACCACGAACGTGCGAAGAGTGGTTTGATCTCAAATGACAAAAGGGAGCAAAGCTCCCTTGTCGCTGGTGGGAATGGCGTAGCGAATTTCGACTTGGTGGCCGTCCACCAGGATGCGGTCGATTAACAGTTCTACCAACTGCCTGCGTTGAACAAAGGATAGGTGTTCCAGCGTCGGCTGGATGCGCTGACAGAACGTTTCGATACCGGTAGCGAGTTGCGTCACCTCCAGCTGTTGATGGGCCTGCTGATCCAGCTCGCGGAGTTGCTGGGTCAGGCCGCTCTGCAAGTGGTTCAGTTCGCGGCGTTTGCGTTCGAATTCCTGACGTTCAATGACTTCAGCCAAGAAGACTTCGAGCAGGCGCTGCTGTTGGCGGTCGAGTTGGGCCAGGCTGCGTTGCAGGGCGGTGCGATGGGCCTTTTGGGCCTCCGGCAGCCAAGCGCCGGCCTGCGCCCGTGTCAGTTCGTGTGTGATCAGGGCTGGCTGTCTGAGAACGTGGGTGATATCGGCCCAGACGATCTGGTCCAGGGCGCTGGCCGGGACATACGGGGCCGTACAGACGGGGCCTTCGGCCTGCGTGCGGCACGCTGGCGGCCGGTACAGGCGTAATAGGCGTAACCGGGCTGCACCGTGCACGCCGGTCGGCATGTGACAGCGGGCACAGCTGAGCAGGCCCCGCAGGAGATAATCGTGCTGGGTGTTGTTACGCTTGGCCATCTGCTGGTTCTGCTCCATGCGAGCTTGCGCTGCCGCAAAGGTCTCCGGGCTGATGATGGCCGGGATCGTGACCGGCAGCCACTCCTCGGCTGGCGCTGGCCGCTGGCTGGCCCGCTGGCCCCAGGGACCCAAGGCCCAGCGGCGGCGCTCCGCGGGCGTCGGGTGAGTGGTGCCGTAATACGCTATGCCGCTGTAAGCCGAATTGCGCAAGATATTACGCACGCTGTTCGGGTTCCAGTGTTGGCTCTTGCCCAGCATCGTTCTGTTGGGCATTCAGCCGCTCGGTCACGCTGTACAGCGACGCGGGTTCACTCAGCGGGTATACCAGGCAAAGATTGCGTCACAATCGCGGCCTCGGCCGCATCGATGCGCAACCCAGCCGGCTTCGTGGCGCCTGAGCATCCAGCACGTAACCGTAGGGCGGCACGGTCCAGGGCAGCAGCTGCCCACTGCTCGAGCCGGTGGCGCCCACGCCGCATGCGTTCAGCGATCAAGCTGCGCTCGTATTCGGCCACCGCACCGCAATTTGCAGCAAAGCTGATCGTTGGGATCATCGCTCATCGGCCGATCCAAAAACTCGACTTAGCAGCCCACTTTCTTGAGTCCTCCAGGAGCAGCACTTGATGCACGTACTTGCGCGCCAGCCGATCGGGAGCGGTGATCAAAACCAGGCTGAACTGGCTCACGGCCGCCTGGTCGCGCAGCCGATCCAAGGCCGGCCGATTGAGCTTGGCACCGCTATAGCCGTCATCGCAGTAAATATGCGCTGCGTTCGTTGCCAGTCAGTATGCTCACTCACGTGTTGCTGCAGACGCGCCAGTTGCACCTGGATCGTCTGCGCCTGGTGCTGGCGTTCGGTCGACACTCGGGCGTACAAAGCCACTTCCATCGTTTCCCTCCGAGGTGTCCATCGCCCACCGCAGAAGAGTTCGTATGCCTGGTCCCAGCGCCGCCATCCCTCAGCGAGCTCTGTCGCACTGTGCTGCACCTGCCATCCGGTCGGCATGCATCCCTCCCGAGCATGGTATTCACTGTGCCCGGGAGGGTATCATGCCCTGTCACACGGCGCTGTCTGGCTCACTCCGCTGCCAGCGCCCCGGTACGGCTACTGCCACCAGCTTGGTCAGGCAGTATTTGTCATTTGTGATCAAACCATTAGTTGACGAAGGACGCGAAGCACGAGGACGCGAAGCCCACGCCTACCCGCGCAACACCTGCGCCACCCCCAGCGCCACGAGCGCTAAGGTATCTCGGCCACGAAATGTTCATGCCGGGCTCAGCGCCACGGCACGTGAAAACCGGTGCCAGTTGCCTGTTTTCAGGACAGGGCGAAACGGAAATGGTGAAGCGGCAAAGGCTGCGCGCAGCGGCTTCGTGGACTTCGTGCCGCGTCCTTCGACCCCTCACAGCGCGCGGTCCAGAATGCTGCCCCGCACACGAACGCTCGAACCGCACCTCGCCGTCGCCCTTCCCTTGACAGCGTCCGGCCGGTGTGATATGT
This sequence comes from uncultured Chloroflexia bacterium, assembly GCA_963800615.1. Lineage (GTDB taxonomy): Bacteria > Chloroflexota > Anaerolineae > CG2-30-64-16 > CG2-30-64-16 > JALOOB01. The sequence continues at coordinate 76,529 of CAWDBO010000023.1, read as the reverse complement.
TACGCATAACTACTGTTATGCGTAACAGTAAGGCTCCGTTCCACTTCCTCGCTGCAGAGGGCTGATGGCGACCATTCGGGATGTAGCGCAGCGCGCGGGCGTCTCCACCATGACGGTCTCGCGTGTCCTAAACAACTCCGGCTATGTAAGCGTCGACGCGTGGTCGCGCGGTCGACGCGGCAATCGCCGAGCTGGGATACATCCCGAACACGCTGGGCCTCAGCTTGCGCTTCCGGCGCACCCAGACGATCGCCCTGGTCCTCACCGACATCACCAACCCTTTCTTTACGAGCATCTCGCGCGGCGTGGAAGACGTGGCGAGCGGCCGCGGCTTCAGCACGATCCTGTGCAATACCGACGAATCGGAGGCGAAGCAGGCCGACTACCTGACGATGGTGGTGCAGAAGCGGGTGGACGGCATTCTGCTGGTGCCGGCCCGCAGCGCGAGCGTGCCGGTCCAGTGGCTGCAGCAGCGCAACGTGCCGGTGGTGGTGCTCGACCGCCAGGCGCCGGGTGCGCGGTCGACTGCGTGCGGGGGCAGTCGGAGGTGGACGGTCATAACCTGGCGGCCCTGTTGTACGATTTGGGCCACCGCCACGTCGCCATGCTGACAGGCCCGGCGTACGTCTCGACGGCGCGTGAGCGGGTCGAGGGATTTATGCGGGCGTCGCAGGAGCGGGGCATCACGCCGCGCCCCGAGTGCATCGCCTACGGGCATTTCACGGTGAGCAGCGGTTATGGGATGACCGGGCAGGTCCTCACGCTGCGACCCCGGCCGACGGCCATTCTCACGGCGAACAACTTCATCGCCATCGGCGCGTACCGGGCGCTGCGCGACGCGGGGCTGCGCGTGCCGGACGACATGTCGCTCGTGGCCTTCGACAATCTCCCCGACCACATGGTGCTGGACCCGTTCCTCACGGTTGCGGCGCAGCCGGCTTACGAGATGGGCAAGCGGGCGGCCGAGCTGCTGATCGACCGGCTGCAGGGCGCGGGGCCGGACGAGCCGCAAGACATCCAGCTGCCGAGCGAGATCATCGTGCGCGGGTCATCGGGGCCGCCGCCGGAGGGGCGGGAGGGCTCCTGCGATGGGGTCATTCGCCCATAAGCCGGCGAGCGGCGAGGCGTGACGAAAGCCGGTACGGGATGACGTCTCGCTCGATTGCGATGCTGGCGCTCCTGGTGCGGGAGTATGACGAGGCGATCGCCTTCTTTGCGGGCGTGCTCGGCTTCACGGTGATCGAAGACACGCCGCTGGGGGATGGGAAGCGCTGGGTCGTGGTCGCGCCGTCCGGCGGACGCGGCGCGAGCCTGCTGCTCGCCCGAGCCGTTGGCCCCGAGCAAATGGCGCAGGTGGGCCACCAGGCCGGCGGGCGGGTGTTCCTGTTCCTGGAGACCGACGACTTCCAGGGGGATTACCGGCGCATGGTCGCGAGCGGCGTGCGCTTTGCCGAGGCGCCGCGCGAAGAGGCGTACGGGCGGGTGGTGGTGTTCCTGGATTTGTACGGGAACCGGTGGGATTTGCTGGAACGCGCGGGGCCCCGTTCTGCTCCTCCGGCCAAAGCAATGGCGGCGCTATAAAGTCCCGGGTCGATGCGAAACCCTTCGCTTACCAGTCCTTGTAGGGCTGGAGCCAGCGCAGCAAGATGGCCCGCGTCTTCGCCCGCAGGAGCACCCCGATCGTGCCGATGACTCGCACGCCCAAGGCTTCGGCGGCGACACGCGCCCGGCGATCATCGAGCCCTACAATCAAACCACCGCGCGCCAGTGCATATGCGATCACGGCTCGTTCGCCAGCACCCAATCTCGTCTCCGAGAGCCGCGAGCATTTCGTCGTCGACTTCCACACGGCAGGCCCACTCGAGGCGGCGGGGGTCCACCGTATCAGAGCGGAGAAGCCTACCAGCATCGAGTCCGGCGGACGGGAGCCGGAACGTAGACTTGCGGAAAAAGCGCAGGAATCAGCTGGAGCTGACCGATCCGTCCGAGATAGGTAACGGCGACGTGTCGCATACCAAGCCAGGTTCAGTCATCGTCCAGTTCCTGCTCCAGTTCCTCTGCACTGATCCGGCTTACCGGAATCCCGTATTCGTTACACAGGTCCAGAAACATCACACGAGGGATGCCGGCAAGTTCAGCAGCCGCGCCGGACGAGAGCTTTCCCAGCCAGAAGAACATCAGCGCCGAGTGTAAGGCGAAGATCGCGGCTTAGCTCCGCTCGCGTTCGGTTCAGCATCAGCCGGATCTCTTCCGGAACATACACGGTCAGCGGTTCTTGCATGGTCACTCCGTTCTCGTAGGAACTGCCCTCATTTTACCGTTTCCCATAGCATCGTCAAGGCGAACAGCAGCGCTGGGCGACAGGTGCCGGACTTCCATTAACGGCCTCGACCTCCTGCCGCTCGGTTCCGCCGGCGAATAGGAAGTGAGGTGACGGAAGGAGTGGCTGGGGCAAGGCAAATTGTGCAGGTTGCCTGCAGCGCCGGGCAGCGATCCCGTGACTCCTGAGAGGGGGTGCCGCATGGCCCGGATGCTCCGCCTGCTGACCACCGTGCTGATTTCCGTCTTCCTGCCAATCATTTCCGTGAGCACACCGCCGGACTCGCTGCCGCCACCGGCGCAGGTGGAGCTCGTTCCTGCGGGCGAGGGCCTCACCGACGTCACGAGCATCACACATTCAGGCGACAGCCGCTTGTTTGTGACGGAGCAGGCGGGGACGGTCCGCATCGTGCAGGACGGCAGCGTGCTTGGTCCCCCCTTCCTCGATATCAGCTCACGGGTGACGTGCTGCGGCGAGACCGGCTTGCTGGGGCTGGCGTTTCACCCCAACTACGGCGCCAACGGCTACTTCTTCGTCAGTTATACCTACGTTACCGATGCGAACACGCTGCGGCTGCGCGTCTCGCGCTTCAAGGTGAGCGCAGAGGACGCCAACGTCGCGGATGCGAACAGCGAGTTCGTCATCCTGGAAATCGACAAGCCATATGCCATCCACAACGGCGGCAGCCTCCAGTTCGGCCCGGACGGCTACCTGTACATCTCGACGGGCGACGGCGGGGGGACGTACGATGCAATGAACAACGCCCAGAACACGGGCGCACTGCTCGGGAAGATCCTACGCGTCGACGTGAACCGGACAACGGGCGCAGACTGCGGCAGCGGCCTGGGCGGGCGGTACGGGATCCCCCCGGGCAATCCGCTGGCGGACGGGTACGGCAGCGTCTGCGACGAAATCTGGGCCTACGGGCTGCGTAATCCCTGGCGGATCAGCTTCGACCGCAGCACGGGCGACCTGTGGATCGGCGACGTGGGGCAGGACAGCCGGGAGGAGGTCGACTTCCAGGCGGCCAGGAGCGGAGGCGGGCAAAATTATGGCTGGGACTGCTGGGAGGGCACGCTGAAGAACACCGACCACGACCCGTCTCCCGCCTGCGCGGCCGGGCGCACGACCATTGCGCCGGTCTACGAATACGAGCACACCGGCAAGTGCGCGATCACGGGCGGGTACGTGTACCGAGGCGCGAGGTATCCGGCATTCAAGGGCGCGTATTTCTTTGCGGATTTCTGCAGCGGCGAGTTGTGGGCGCTGAAGCGAACGAGCGGCGCGCCTGCGGTTTCGAAGCTGGCGGTATCAGGGTCAACGCCTCGTAACTGGACCACCTTCGGGGAGGATGCGGTCGGGGAACTGTACGTCGCGTGGCCGTCGGGGATCTACCGGCTGGCTGATCCGGGGGTGACGGGCGGGCGGTGAGGGAAGGTTGGCCCGCGGGGCAAAAGCCCTTGCAGCACGAGAGTGCCACCGGACCGCCAAGGTGCTGTCGGATGGGCCAGAAACCTTTTCTGCCACAGAGGACACAGAGAGCGCAGAGGGGCTTTCACGAGAGGGTGGGAGGCTGTTTTCCTCTACAACCGCCTCTGTTTCCTCTGTGGCTAAAAAGGGCTTTCCAAATGCTGCAGGATTAATTCCTGTTGTACTTAGGCGTCCAGGCGGCAAGTGTGGTACGCTTACAGCGTGAGCCGAACGACACGGGTCTGCCACTGGATCATCGCGCTGTGCGGGCTGTGGGAGTTCGGGGACATTGCCGCGCTCTTCGTTCCCGGCTTCGGCGCGGTGCCCGCCTTCCTCTGGAACCACATTATCGCCGGGCTGATCCTGCTGATCGCGGGCGTTTGGGGCGCGGTCACGGGCAAACCCGGGACGGCAAAGATCACGGCCTTGATCGCCGGGGCCGTGGGCGTGTGGCTCATCGTCACCCCCGCCATCCTGGGCGGCCGCAAGTATTCGGCCGGGCTGTGGAATGATATCGTCGTGGGCGTAATCGCCGTGACCCTGGCCTCGGTGTGTACGCTGCTCTTGCGGCGCCGCAGGTAGGGGGCCGGTCCGCACTTATTTTGTTCGAGCAAGGAGGAATCAAATGACGAAGTTCTCAAAACGCATGGCGTATATGCAGCAGACTGCTGATGTGGTTCGCTACCTGTTTGAGTCCATGACCGACCCGGAAACCATTTCCTTTGGCGGCGGCGCACCGGCGCGCGAGGCCCTGCCGGTGGAACAGGTCCACGACATCGCGAACGAGGTGCTCACGCGGGAGAAGAAGGGCGTTCAGGCGCTGCAGTACGGCAACCCCATCGGCATCCCCGAGCTGCGGCGGGCGGTCTCGGAGCGGCTGCTGGCGCCGAAGGGCCTGAGCGTGGGCATGGACCAGGTGATCGTCGTGGGTGGCGGCATCGAGGGGCTGAACCTGATCGGCCAGGTGTATCTCGACCCGGGCGACGTCGTTCTGGTGGAATCGCCCACCTTCGTCCACGCGGTCGAGGTCTTCAAGCTGTTCGAGGCGCGCTGCATCGCCTGCCAGACGGACGACGAAGGGCTGGTGATCGAGGATGTCGAAGCCCGGATCAAGCAGTACGCGCCCAAGATGGTGTACGTGATCCCGACCTTCCAAAACCCCAGCGGGCGAACGATGAGCCTGGAGCGGCGGAAGGCGCTCGCGGAGCTGGGCAGCCGGTACGACGTGCTGATCCTGGAAGACGACCCGTACTGCGAGATGCGCTACAGCGGCGAGGCGCTGCCGCCGGTCAAGTACTTCGATCAGACCGGCAACACGGTGTTCGCCAACAGTTTCTCCAAGATCTTCTCGCCCGGCTCACGGCTCGGGTACGTGTTTGCGGATGCGGGCATCGTGCGCCACCTGTACGACGCCAAGACGGCCACCAACTCGCACACCAACGTCGTTACCCAGATCCTCTGCGCCGAGTTCTTCAACCGGGGCCTGTTCGACGCGCACCTGCAGCGGATTTGCGACATCCACCGGGAGCGCCGGGACGTGATGCTGGCGTGCATCGAGGATGGGCTGCCGAAGGGAGTCAAGTACGTGCGACCCGACGGCGGGCTGTTTACCTGGGTGGAGCTGCCCGAACACATCGACACGGCCGCGCTGCTGAGCGACGCGGTCGCGAAAGGTGGCGTACATGCCGGGCCGGGAGTTCTTCGTAGAGGGCCAGCCGATCCGGCACAATTGCATGCGCCTCAGTTTCGGCGGGGTGACCCCCGAGAAGATCCACACCGGCATGGACCGCCTGGCGGAAGTGATCCAGTCCAGGATGTAGGGGGTCGCAAACGACCGGCAAATTGACCCTCTGTGTTATCTGGCGTACAATCTTGCCCGGCGCTCGGTTTCCAACGATGATCCTGAGGGTCTGCAAGCACGCGGCGTCCGCCCCTGACTGACCCGCCGGGCCGGTCCCGGCCGAGTGGGCTGCGCCTGCTGCCTGAAGAGCGCCTGACTGTGGAGGTCGCCGCAAGTGGTATTTCCAATCGAGCTGCAAAGGCAATTTGAAGAGGCGGTCGCGGCCGGGGAGTACGCGGCGGGCCAGGCGGTCACGCCCAGCGAAGTGGCGACGCGCTTCGGGGCGCTGCCCCAAGAGGCGATCCGGGTGCTGGCCGTGGCCCACCGCAAGGGCCTTATAGATCGAGCAGCCGGCGGGGCGGGGAGAGCGTGCGTCGTGCTGGGGCTGCCGCAGACGACGATGGACAGCGTGTTCACCCACACGGCAAAGGCGGGGCTTCACACCCACTTCCCTGGTGCGCGACGTCGAGATGGAGCCTGCGGCGGGCCTCGTGGCCGAGCGGCTGCGGGTGGCGGACGGCAGCCCCGTTTACCGCTATGTCCGGACGCGTTATGTCGACGGGTGGCCGCTGGCGAACCAGATCAACTACATGCCGGCAGAAGTGTGCCCCGGGCCTCGAGCACGACGACGTGTCGCGCTACTCGTTTCAGAAGCTCCTGGAAGGCAAATACCACGCCGTGCTGATGACGATGGACGAGCGGTACGAACTGGCGCCGGCGACGGATGAGGACCGTCGAGATCCTGGAACTGACGGGATCGGGCGCGACCGTGCTGGTGATCGACCGGGTGGCCCTGAGCGCGACCGCGCTGGCCGCTGGTCTGGGCGAACATCCGCATCCGGCCCGACCGTTATTCGTATGTCGCCGCGCTCTGGCCCGAAGCCGCGCACCTGCTGCCAACACCCCCTGCGTAAAGCGCCACAATCGAAAAGGAGACCCAAGATGTCGGTCGAATCGACGTTGATTTATCCCATCAACACCGGCTGGTGCGTGGCCGACCACGGCACCTACATGTTCGTCAAGGGCCAGGGCGGGAAGAAGATCGATATCCCCGTGCTCTGTTACCTCGTCGACACGGGCGACCACAAGATCATGGTCGACACCGGCCTGCCGGATGCCGAGCGTGCCACAAGGTACCACCACGACTGCCAGAAGCGCGACTGCCTGGACAGCCCGGATGCCCTCCGCCGCATCGGCATCGACCCCGAAGACGTGGATTTCTGCATCTTCACCCACCTGCACTGGGACCACACGCACAACATGAAGCGCTTCCCCAACGCCCGCTACGTGGCCCAGGCCGAAGAGATCCGGTGGGCGTACAACCCGCTGCCCCTGTATTACCGCTCGTATGAGTCGCCCGTCCTGGGCATCGAGGCGCCGTTCGTCGGCTGCCAGTTCGAGCTGGTCGAGGGCGAGGCCGAAATCGTACCGGGGGTGCGGGTGTTCCCGACGCCGGGACACACGCCCGGGCACCAGGCCGTGCAGGTGGAAACCCGGATGGGGACCGCGGTGCTGGTGGGCGACGCGATCTTCCGGTACCAGAATTTCGAGCCGAAGCTCGACGAGCACTGGCGCTACTGGTCGCAGCAGCGCTTCGTGAACATGATCGACGGGTGGCGGAGCATGGAGGAGATCGACCGCCGGGCCGACTTCATCCTGCCGTGCCACGACGAACAGGTGCTGGAATGCGACGTCTATCCCTACGAAGGGATGCGTCTGCGGAAGCGCCGCGAGTATATCCCCGGCGCGCCCTTCTATTTCGGCGGGTTATAGCATGGCCGAGAACGGCACGGACAGCGGCGCTTCCGAGACCGGCGCGAGGCGAACGGTCGTCATCGTGGCCACGCTCGACACGAAAGGCGCGGAGGCGGCCTTCGTGCGGGACGAAATCGCGGCCTGGGGGCTCGACACGGTGCTGATCGACCCCGGCGTGCTGGGCAGCCCGTCGGTTGCGGCCGACATCAGCCGGGAAGAGGTGGCGCGGGCGGCCGGGACCACGCTCGAAGCGCTGTTGGCGCAGGGCAAGAAGGGCGTGGCGATCGCCAGCCAGACCGAGGGCCTGTGCCGCATCGTCCAGGACCTCTATGCCCAGGGGCGGCTGCACGGCATCGTCGGCATCGGCGGCGGGCAAGGGACGTCGATCGGCACGGCGGCGATGCGCAGCCTGCCCATCGGGGTGCCCAAGCTGATGCTGTCGACGATCGCCAGCGGGCGGTTCCAGTTCGGGCCTTACGTGGGGACCAAGGACATCTGCATGATGCACTCGGTCACCGACATCCTGGGCCTGAACGTCATCAGCCGGCCGATCCTGCGGAACGCGGCGAACGCCATCGCGGGCATGGCCCTGCGGGTGCAGCCCGCGGGCGAGCAGGACGCGGACGCCCGGCCCGCCATCGCCATCACGATGCTGGGCATCACCACGCCGTGCGTGATGCGGATCAAGGCCCGCCTCGAAGCGGCCGGGTACGAGGTCGTGCCGTTCCACGCCAACGGCACCAGCGGCCCGGCGATGGAAAAGCTGATCGAGGAAGGGCGTTTCCAGGCCGTCATCGACCTCAGCACGCACGAGGTGATCGACAACCTGTACGGCGGGCTGGCGGGCGCGCCGAACCGGCTGGAGGCGCTGACCCGCTGCGCCATTCCGGCGGTCGTGTCGGTGGGCGGCAGCGATTACCTGCTTTTCGAGACGCTGCAGAAGGCCCCCCCGGAGTACCAGGGGCGGCCGCACATGGTACACAACGCGCAGATGACCTGCCTGGCCCCGACGCCGGCCGAAATGGTGGCCGCGGCCCAGGAGATGATCGGGCGGCTGAACCGGGCGCAGGGCCCCATGATCTTCGTCCTGCCTCAGAAGGGCTTCTCCGATCCTAACCAGGAAGGCAGGGAGCTGTGGGTGCCGGAGGGCAACCGGGCCGTTCTCGCAGCCTTCCAAGCCGGGCTGCGCCCCGATATCCCGATCGTGGCGGTCGACTTGCACCTGAACGATCCGGCGTTTGCCGGCCTCGTCGCGGCGTGCATGGAGGGGCTGCTGCAGGGCGAGGCGCCGCAGGACGTCGCCGCGGCGCGTCCGGGCAGCGGCCTGAGCGGGAGACCCGGTGAACGACGTCGATTTCGAGCGGGTGCGCCACGCGATGTTCCGCACCGGTCGCGAGGCGACCGCGCGCCGCTGTTCGAGATGTCGGTGCACGGCGCGCTCAAGGCGGCCGTTCTCGGGCGGCCGGTGGCCGGCCTCGGGGACGAGGTCGACTTCTGGCGGGCAGCGGGGTACGACTTCGTGTCGATCCGGGCGGGCGCGCGCTCCGTGGTCCGCGGCTACCACCCGGCCGTCCGGGCCTGGCGGGAGCAGCGGGCAGGGCATGGAAAGCAGTCCGCGACCGGCTCGTGGGTGACGGAAGGCGACGCGCTGATCCATGACCGCGGCGAGTTCGAGGAATTCCCCTGGCCCGCGCCCGAAGCGCTGGGGGGCTATCCCGAGTACGAGTCGCTGCCCGCCCACCTGGACGCGCTGGCCCGGCTCCTGCCGCCCGGCATGAAGCTGCTGGTGCAGCTCGGCTACGTGTTCATGGGCGCGTGGCAGATGATGGGCTTCGAGAACTTCTGCCTCAAGCTCAGCGACGAGCCGGACCTGGTGGCGGGCGTGATCGACCGGCTGGGGGCGCTGCAGCTTGGCGTGCTCGAAACGCTGCTGCAGTACGACTGCGTCGGCACGGTCTGGCTGCCCGACGACCTGTGCTACAACAGCGGGCCGATGGTCTCGCCGCGGGTGTACCGCAAGTACGTCTATCCGTGGTACGTGCGGATGGTGGAGCGGTGCCACGCGGCGAACGTGCCGGTCGGGCTGCACAGCGACGGCGACCTGGCCCGGCTCCTGCCCGACCTGGTGCGCTGCGGCTTTGACGCGATCCACCCGTTTGAGCCGCCCATCAACGACATCGCGGCGGTCAAGCGGGAGTGGGGCCACCGGATCGCCGTGGCGGGAAACATCGACCTGAAGGGCACGCTCGAGCGCGGCACGCCGGCAGACGTCGAAGCCGAGGTGCGCGCCAAGGCCGCGCTGCTGGCGCCGGGCGGCGGCTGGCTGATCGCTTCGAGCAACTCGATCCCCGAATGGGTGCCGTCACGACAACTACCGGGCTTTGCTCGCGGCGGGCCTGAAATACGGCGAGCTGAGGGGATCTTTACCACCAAGGACCGAAGAAACGAAGGTACACGAAGTCTTAGAATAAGCTTGTGGAGCTTGTGTTCCTTGGTTCTTTGTGGTGAGGGCTCTATCCACACAAGCGCTTCAACCTTTGCAAGGAGACGATATGTTTGGCAAAGCCGTTCACATCGCACGGATGCAGAACCCGGCGTCCGGCCGCATCCTGACCGTCGCGCTCGACCATGCCCCGAGCTACGGGGTGCTGGCGGGGCTCGAGAATATCCAGGCGACCATCGACCGGGTGGCGGGGTGCCGCCCCGACGCGATGCTGCTGATGAAGGGCGTGGCCGAGCGGTGCTTCGGCGCGTATGCGGGCCACATCGCACTGATCATGAAAGCCTCGACCCTATCGCCCTATCACCCGCAGCATGACGTGTGGGTGCAGAGCGTCGAGGACGCGCTGCGGCTGGGCGCGGACGCGATTGCCATGGCACTGACCGTCGGGAGCCCCGACCAGGCCGAGCTGCTGAAGCAGGTTTCCGGCCTGGTGCGCGAGGCCGAGCGGGTGGGGCTGCCGGTCATCGTCCACGCGTACCCCAACGGCGAGCTCACGCCGAAAGACGAAGTATACTCGGCGGCGCGCGTCGGCTATGCGTCGCGGCTGGTCATGGAGCTGGGCGTCGACATCGTCAAGACGTTCTACACCGGCTCGGCCGAAAGCTTTGCCCGGGTGGTCGAGATGGCATCGCCGGCGCTCGTCGTTGCGGCCGGCGGACCGAGGCTGGAGACCGATGCCGACGTCCTGCGGATGGCGGGGGACGTGGTGGCGGCCGGCGCGGCGGGGATCACCTTCGGCCGGAACATCTGGCAGAGCCCGAGGATGGACGAGATGATCGGGTCGCTGCAGCAGATCGTGCATGGGGGCGGGGCCGTCCGCTGATCCGTGCACCGACAGCCACGCCCGGAGGGTGAGATATGATCGTCGTCATCGCGACGCTGGACACGAAGGGCGTCGAGGCGGGTTTCGTCCGCGACGAGATCGAGCGGCGCGGCGGGATGCCCCTGGTCGTCGATACCGGCGTCCTGGGCCAGCCCGCGATCGCCGCGGGTATCACGCGCGAGCAGGTCGCGCAGGCCGCCGGGCACGAGCTCGGGGCACTGATCGCCACGGGCGACAAGAACCGCTGCCAGCGCGCGATGATCGACGGCGTGGTGCGGGTCGTGAGCGATCTGTTCGACGAAGGCCGGGTGGACGGCGTGCTGGGGATCGGGGGCGCGCAGGGCACGGCGATCGCGACGGCCGCGATGCGCGCCCTGCCCGTCGGCGTCCCGAAGGTGATGGTTTCGACCGTTGCCTGCGGCCAGACAACCTTCGGGCCTTATGTCGGCACCCGTGATATCACCATGATCCACTCGGTTGCCGACATTCTCGGGCTGAACCGCGTCACCCGGCGCATCCTGGCGCAAGCGGCGGCAGCCGTCGTCGCGATGGCCGGTGTGAGCGGGGCGGCAGATGAGGCCGAAGGGCGCGAGCTGGTCGGGATCACGCAGGCCGGCATCACGACGCCCGGGGTGATGGCCGTCAAAGAGCGGCTGGAAGGCCTGGGCTTCGAGGTCATCGCCTTTCACTGCAACGGCATCGGCGGGCAGGCGATGGAGGAGCTGATCCGGGACGGGCGCGATCAAGGGCGTGATCGACTATTCGCCGCACGAGATCACGGACATGCTGTTCGGCGGGCTGATGCCCGCGCTGCCGGGCCGGTTGACTGCGGCCGGGGAGATGGGCATCCCGCAAGTCATCGCGCCCGGCGCGATCGACATCCGGCTGCTCGGCAGGCCGGAAGAGCTGCCCGAGGAGCTGCGGGGCCGAGTTTGCATGCAGCACACCCCCACCCATACCCACGTCCGCACCACGGCGGCCGAGCTGCAGGGCGTGGGCCGCACCATCGCCGAGCGGCTCAATGCGGGCAAGGGCCCGCGCGCCGCGATCGTCCCCACCCTCGGCTACAGCATGTTCAACCGCCCGGGCCAGGTGCTCTGGGACGAGGCGGCCAACCGGGCATACGTGGACGGCCTGGCCGCAACGCTGTCGCCGGACGTCGAGCTGATCGAGGTGGAGGCGCACATCAACGACCGGACGTTTGCCGACACGGTGGTCGACACGTTCCTGCGCCTCCGAAACAGCGCAGGCTTAGCCCGCATCCGGCCGGAGCAGCGTACATGAGCGAGCAGATGACATCGCGCGAGCGGGTGCTGGCGGCCATCGACCGGCGCACCCCCGACCGCGTGCCGGTGGATATCGGCGGCACGTCGTTCAGCACGATCGTCGGGGACGCCTACGAGCGGCTGAAGGCCAACCTCGGCGTGCAGGGCGACACGCGGTACATGAAGGCGCGATCGCGCACCGCGTATCTCGACGAGCGCGTTGCCGAGCGGCTGCGCGCCGACACCCGGCCGCTGCTCCCCGGCGCGCCGGACGGCTGGAAGGATCGCGTCTTCGAGGACGGGTCGGTTCAGGACGAGTTCGGCGTGGTGTGGCAGCGGGCCGGCGGCGGACACTATGCGCCGGTCGGAAACCCGCTGCGCGGCGCAACCGAGGCGGACCTGCAGCGCTTTCGCTGGCCAGATCCCCTCGATCCCGGCCGGACGCGCGGGCTGGCCGAGCGGGCACGCGAGCTGTGGACCGGCACGGACTACGCCGTGGTGCTCTCGCTGCCCGTCGGCTTCGTCCACCTGAGCCAGTACCTGCGGGGGTACGACGCGTGGCTGATGGACGTGATCCTCGATCCCGGATTCCTGGAGTCGCTGATGGACCGGGCGCTCGAGTGGTGGCTGGCGCACACGTGCGCGGTGCTCGACGCAGTGAGCCCTTACGTGGACGTCGTGGCGATCGCCGGACGACGTGGCGTTCCAGGACCGGCCGATGATGGACCTGAAGCGCTATCGCCGGCTGTTGAAACCCCGGCACCAGCGGCTGTTCGAGACCGTGCGGGCGCGCTCTTCGGCGCGGCTGCTGTATCACTGCTGCGGCGCAGTCGGGGCGCTGGTGGATGACTTCATCGATCTCGGAGTGGATGCGCTGAACCCGGTGCAGGTCTCGTCGGTCGGGATGGACACGGCGGACCTGAAGGCGCGGTTCGGCGACCGCATCGCGTTCTGGGGCGCGGTCGACACGAGCCGCGTCCTGCCCGGCGGCACGCCGGAGGAGGTGCGCGCCGAGGTGCGGCAGCGCATCGACCGATTTGCACGGGCCGGGTGGATTCGTGCTGGCGGCGGTACACAACATCCAGGAGGACGTGCCGCCTGAGAACATCCTGGCGATGGCGGACGCGGCAGTGATTCCATCGGTAGCCAAGAGACGTTCTTTACCACCAAGAACCAAAGAACCAGAGAGGCTTCATCGAAGGCCAGAAGAAAGCCTTCGTTCCAAGCCTCTGTTTCTTCTGTGTCCTCTGTGGCAAAGGCTTTTCCAGAGCCTAGGTATTCGCTTGTTCCGGGCGCGGGAGCATGCGGAGGAGGATGGCGGACAGGACCGCGACGCCGGCCGCGGTGACGAGGATCATGGGTTGGATCCCCATGCGCTGCGCGAGCAGGCCGGCCAGCCACGGCCCGCTGAACATGCCGATGGCGTACACCGACTGGTGGAGGCCCATCGCCGTGGCCCGCTCGGCTTCGTCCACCTGCTCGATGCTCATGCCCATCAGGACCGGATACCCGAGACCCTGGGAGAGGCCCAGGAATGCCTGGGCGACGAACAGCATCGCCAGCGTCTGAGCCAGCGCCGCACCGATCAGGCCGACGACCAGGATCACGAAACTGGCCGCGGCAAGACGCCGGCCGCCGATGCGGGGCGCGATCGTGGCAACCGCGAGGCTGCCGCAGATCATCAGGGCGAGGTTGAGGCTCATCAGCCCGCTTTGCCCGACGTTGGACGCCCCCATGCTGCGGGCCAGGATCGCGACGAATCCGAGGGCGATGCCCCAGACGGCATGCTGGCCCACGGTCTGCAGCAGCGACGGCAGCAGCACGTCGCGGCGGCTGACGATCGTCTTGATGCTCCGTACCGAGGGCGTGACGACGGGCCGGACCTGCTCGGGGATGGGCAACAGGATCAACGCGCTCAGAACCGCCACTCCCGCAGCCAGGAAGAAGGCCAGGCTGTAGCCCCCTGCATCGTTCAGCGATCCCGTCAGGCTCGTGCCGACCACACGCCCGATGTTTGCCACGAAGATGAGGATCGACGTGGCGCGCACCGCCTGCCGCATTGGGAACAAGCCGCCGAAGACCACCGTCAAGGGCACCCAGGCGGTGCACGCCAGCCCGGTGATCGCGCGGCCGACCATCATCCCGCCCGCGTCGGCGGCCAGGCCCATCCAGAGCGCGCCCAGCCCGGACAGCAGGATCCCGGCCAGGATGAACGGCTTGCGCCGGCCCAGCCAGTCCGTAGCGATCCCCACCGGCAGCCGGAAGAGGGCCTGCCACAAGCCGAACTGCGCGAGGATAACGCCCACCAGGGCGAGGCTGCCGGCTTTCTCCTCCGCGTAAGTGGGCAGGGTGGGCAGGTAGAGATAGAGCGAAATCCAATACAAGCAGGGTGACGGCGACGTAAAGTCCGATCGTCAGGCGGCGGCTGAGCAGGCGCGCCGGGCCGGCAGCGCCAGGGATCACTTGCGTTTCATCCATGGAGTATCTCGATTTCATCAGGCGAGGAAGCAATCTGCGTCACTACCCCGCCACCGAGGGACTTTGGGGAACAGCGGAGATGCTCCGGGCGGCCCGGGATTCGTAGCGCTGGGTCTTGGACCTGAGGTCCGCCAACTGCGCCGGGCGGATGTTCTGCCGCCGGGCAGGCCGGTTCATGGCGATCGACGAGAGGATCTTCGCCAGCTGCTCCAGGCCGGCCAGGTTGCCTCCGGGCAAGAAGTCGTCGACGAAAGGCAGGGCGGCCGTCATCCCTTGCTGGCTGGGCTGGTATTCGGCGTCGCCAAGCAATGGATTCAGCCACATCACGCGATAGGCCGATCGCTGCAGGCGGTCCATCTCGCGGGCCAGAAGCCGGCTGTCGCCGCGGTCCCAGCCGTCGCTGATGATGAGCACCACGGCCCCCCGCCCCAGAACGCGCCTGGCCCACTCGTAGTTGAACACCTTGATTGCTTCGCCGATACGGGTTCCACCGGACCAATCCTTGACCCGCTTGCCCAGCTCGTCCAACGACTCGTCGACGTCCTTATGTCGCAGGTGGTGGGTGATGCGGGTCAGCCGCGTGCCGAAGGCAAACGCCTCGACGTCCACCCCCGTCCAGTGATGGGTCATGGCATGGATGAAATGCAACAGCATGCGGGAATAGCGCTCCATCGAGCCGCTGATGTCGCACAAGACCACCAACGGCCGCGGGTGAAGGACGTGCTTACGGTAAGCCAGCGAGAGCACGTCGCCCCCGAAGCGCAGATTATCGCGCAAAACCCGGCGCATGTTAAGCCGGCCCCGGCGGCCGCGACGATAGCGCCGGGTCCGCCGCATTCCCAGCCGCCATTCCATGTGGGCCATTGCCTGCCGGGCCGCCTGCGCTTCCTCCCACGTCATTTCCCGGAAGTCCTTCTCGCGGTTGACTTCGGTGGGGCTGTAGTAAGCGATGCGGGTGACCGGGGCTTCGGGGGGTTCACCGTCACCTGTGTCAGGCTCGGGGCCTGACTCGGCCTTCGCTACCTGGCGGCCCACCGACGAATCGGGGCTCTCGGTCCGGGGCAAGCGGGCCTGCTTCACGCGGGGTTTGCTCTGCGGCTCGGCGGCCCGGGGATCTCTCTGTGCGGACGCGGGTGCCTCGCTCCCGGCCCAGAAGATCGTAAAAGCCTGGTCGAAGATGAGGAAGTCTTCGCGCCGGGTGACGAGCAGTGCGCGGCTGGCGAGGTAGAAGCCGGCACGGTCCGCGATGGAGATGTGCTCGAGCGCCTTCACCAAGTCCAGCACCTGGCTCAGGCTGGTCTCGACGCCCATGAGGCGCAAGAGGCGGCCAAACCCGAGCACCCGGCCCAGAAGGTCGCCGCCGCCCGCGCCAAACTCTCCGGCGCCAGGCGGCAGCTCCTCGGTTGCGCCCGCCATGTCGCGCCCGGCCCTAGCGACGGGTCATGGCCCGCTTGGCTGCGGCAACCACGTCGCCGACCGCAAGGCCAAACGCGTCCATCAGCGTGTCGGGGTCGTACGCGGTGCGCGCAAACGTGTCTGCCACGCCGACGCGCTCCAGCACCGCCGGACAATCCGCGGCCAGCGCCTCGGCCACCGCCCCACCCAGCCCGCCGACGATCGAGTGTTCTTCGGCCGTGACGAGGGCGCCCGTCTCTGCGGCGGCCTGCAGAACCAGGTCCCGGTCGAGAGGCTTGATCGTGTGAATCTCGAGCACCCGAGCGCGAATGCCCTCCGCGGCGAGTCGATCGGCCGCGGCCAGCGTGCGGCCTACCATCGAGCCTGTCGCGACGAGCGTCACGTCCTTACCCTGTCGCAGCGTCAGCCCCTTGCCGACGACCAGGGGCGCGGCGTCCGTATACGCGGGCAGGGCGCCGGCGCGGCTCAGGCGCAGGTAGACCGGCCCGTCGTACTCCGCCACGACGGGCACCCAGGCAGCGGCCTCGGCTGCGTCCGCGGGCACGATCACGGTCATGTCGGGCAGCGCGCGCATCAGCGCGATGTCGGAAATCGAATTGTGGGTCGGACCGTCCTTGAAGTCGGACAGTCCGGCGTAGTGCGACGCGAGCTTGACGTTCGTGCGCGAATAGCACACGCAGGTGCGGATCTGCTCCATGGCCCGCAGCGAGAGGAGCGCGGCAAAGGCGTTCACGAACGGGATCTTGCCGCCCAGCGCCAGCCCCGCGGCCACGTCGACCATGCACGGCTCGGCAATCCCGATGTTGAAGAAGCGATCGGGGAACCGTTCGGCGAAGTAACAGGAGAGCGTGGATGACGAAGTGTCGGCGTCGAGCACCACGACGTCGGGGTTTACCTCGCCGTACGCGGCCAGCGCGCGGCCGTAACCTTCACGAAGAGACACCTCGGCCATCATGCCACCTCCCGGCCGGGCGCAAAGCCGGCCCGCAGCTCCCCGACGGCTTCGGCGTGTTGCGCGTCGTTCGGCGGGACGCCGTGCCAATAGGCCCGGTCCTCCATGAAGGAAACCCCCTTGCCCTTGGTCGTGTGGGCAATGATGACCGTCGGCCGGCCGTGTACCTCGCCGGCAGTGTCCAGCGCCTCCACCACCTGGCGCATGTTGTGCCCGTTGATTTCGAGCACGGCCCAATTGAAGGCCCGCCACTTGTCGACGAGCGGCTCCATCGGCATCACCTCGTGCACCGGCCCGTCCAACTGGACGTCGTTGTAGTCGAGGATGGCGGTCAGGTTGGAGAGGCGGAACTTGGCGGCGGTCATCATGCCTTCCCAGACGATCCCGCCCTGGCACTCGCCGTCACCCAGCAGGACGTAGGTGTGGTAAGTGCGCTTGTTCAGCCGGGCGGCCAAGGCCAGGCCCGCGCCGACCGCGATGCCGTGGCCGAGGATGCCGGACGTCATGTCGACGCCGGGCGTCTTGAGCCGGTCAGGATGGCCCTGGAGGTGGCAATCGAGCGCGCCCCATCGTTCCAGATCGGAGGCCGGGAAGAACCCGCGGCGGGCCAGCGCCGCATAGAGGACCGCGGACGCGTGCCCCTTGCTCAGGATGAAGCGGTCGCGCTCCGGCCAGTCGGGGCGGGCCGGGTCGATGCGCAGCTTGTAGAAGTAAAGCGCAGCCATGATTTCGGCTGCCGAGAGCGCGCCGCCGGGATGCCCCGCCCCACGGCGGTGAATCAGGTCCAGGCTGTCGATGCGCAGCTCGCGCGCCTGTTGTTCGAGTTCGAGAATCACTGCTTCGGTTGCATAACCCATAGCGTCGAGTCCTTGCTCCCCTCAGTCGGCGAACACGTCCCGGTCGTAGTTCACGTACGCGTCGGGCCGGGTCACGGCCGAGAACATGCAGACGATGACCATGGGCGCGTCGCCCGTGTTGCGAATCTGGTGCTTCGAGTTGGCCGGGAACATCACGGCATCGCCCGCGGCAAACGGCGCGACGTCGCCGTCCACCCAGGCTTCGCCCTCCCCCTGGAGGATGTAGAGCGCCTCCTCGACGTCCTTGTGGCCGTGCAGAGGGCGCACCACGGAATGCGGCGGCGCGGTCAGGATGCAGGCGGATAGCATGGTTGCGCCGATGGTGTCGGGGGTGACGATCCACTGCAAGTCACGGCCCGGCATGTGGATGGGCGGGATGTCCTTCTGGTGTGCGACTCTGACCGGCATGGGCGGCTCCTCTGTCAAGGTTGGGCGGGGGTGAAGCTCCCCTATGCGTCCGGGTTGGGCAGCATGATGTCTCGGACCAGCGTGACCAGGTCGTCGGCGGCTTTGGCGAACTGCCGCAGCGTCCGGGCGGTCGAGCCGAAGCTGTCGAACTCCGCCACGGACAAGCCGTCCTCGTCGTAGGCCCGGCGGAAGTCCGCAAACTTACAGTAGAGCTCGTCCACGATGGCGGGGTTCACGGGCCGGTCCATCCGGTTTTCGACGGCGACGTCCGAGGCGTTGAAGCGTTTCTGCCAGTCGTAAGGCGGGGAGATGACGACATCGCCGCCGATGAATTCGCTCCAGTGCAGGTGGTTCCGGAACGCGGCGCTCAACAGGCGCAGCCGGTAGCCCCGCTCCCGGTAAATGTGGTAGGCCTTCTTCATCACGGCCACGCCGGCCCAATCCAGCACGCCGGGGGTCGTGATGATGCCCTCCTTCTCTGCCACCACCTTGAGCCAGTCGTCCAGGCGTCCCACCATCTGCACCGAGACCGGCCCCATCGTGCTTATGTCGAGTCCTTCCCCCTCCCGGCGCTGCAACCCGCGCTCCACTGCCTCGGCGACGGCGATCGCCTGGGGCAGCGTGAAGCTGACGGTCGCGTTGATGCTTACCCCCAGGTAGGTGGCCTCCTCGATGGCCTCGATGCCGGCCGCGGTCACGGGGATCTTCACGATGATGTTGGGCGCCAGGCTCGCGAAGTGTACGGCCTGCGCCACGATGTCCGCGGCGTTGCGATAGAACTTGGGCTTCGTCTGGATCGAAAGCCGACCGTTCCGGCCCCGGTCGCGCTCGAATACCGGCTCGAGCAGCACGGCGGCGCGCTGCGGAAACCTCCTCCACCACCCGCCAAGCCACGTCTTCATCCGAAGCGCCGGGCAGCGCGGCGATGATCTGGGGGATCCGGTCTTTCCAGTAGGGCCACTCCTTTTTCAACACGGCCAGGACGATGACCGGGTTGCAGGTTGCGCCCACTGCGCCGTTGAGCTCGATCGAAGCGGACAGTTCGTCCATGGAGGCGGAATCGTTCCACAGGGCGGTCGGCGTAGTTTGCGTCATCTGGTGCAGGCGGCTCTTGAACTCCAAGTTGCGGTTCTCCTCTCAACGGTCCGGCGCAAACGCCGGCACGGCTCATCCCATGTACAGCCCGCCGCTGACGGCCAGGGTGTGCCCGACGACGAAGTTCGATGCGTCGGATGCCAGGTAGAGGACGGCCCAGGCCACGTCGAGCGGCTCGCCCATCCGGTGCAGCGGCATCTGGCGAAGGGCGTTGTCCTTGGTGTCATCCGACCACTCGTGCGTCATCGGGGTATCGATCATGCCCGGCGCGACGGCATTCACCTGAATCTCGGGTGCGAGCAGGCGGGCCAGGCTACGCGTCAGGCTGATGATGCCACCTTTCGAGGCCGAATAGTGCAGCCCGGCGATCAGGCCGCCCGTCTGTGCGGCGCTGGAAGTCATGTTGATGATCTTGCCGGACTGCTGGCGCCGCATCACGGGCATCACGGCCTGGGCGAACAGGAAAGTCCCCTTGAGATTGACGGCGAGCACCCGGTCCCACTCGGCTTCCGTGATCTCTTCGGCCGGGGTCAACGGGCAAAGGCCCGCGTTGTTGACCAGGATGTCCACCCGGCCCCAGGCAGCGACCACGGCATCGACGGCAGCCTGCACGGAGCGGCCGTCACTCACGTCCGCCACGACCGGCAGCGCGGCAAGTCCCCTGGCCCGGAGACTATCAGCGGCCTCGTGGACCGGGCCCGCCGCCAGGTCGACCAGGGCGACCCGGGCGCCGGCGCATGCCAGCTGCTCGGCGACGGCCAGCCCGAGGCCCCGCGCGCCGCCGGTGACGATAGCTGTCTTGCCTTCCAATGTGATCGTCGTTGTCACAGGTCCCACTGCCTCGGTTCACTTCTTGATGAGGTGGTCTTTTTGATACTGCTCGGTAATGAAGGGCGGCGCGACCACGGAAACGCACTTGAGCACGACGTCGCCATCGTTGATCAGTTGGTGCACGCAGCCGGGCGGGATGTAGGCCACGGCGCCCGGTTCCAGCGGCATCTCCTCGTCGTCCACCCGGATGCGGCCCCGGCCCGAGACGCAGTAGAACGCCTCTTCCTGGATCTCGTGGGAATGCGCGTTGCTGGTGAAGCCCGGGTCGACCGAGCTGGTGTGCAGGCCGAAGTACAGCGTGCCCATGGTGTCGGGCGTCGCCAGGTGACGAATCACGCGTTGATACGGCGGGCCGATGCGGTCGCCTTCGAGGTCTTGCTCGAGAACGTATTTCATGCTCATTCCCCTCCTAGCACGGCTGCAGCACGATCTTCAGGCCCTGCTTCGCCTCGACCATCTCGAACGCCCTGCGCCACTCGGTCAAGGGAAGAACGTCGCTGACAAGCCGGTTAGCGTCGACAAGGCCGCGGCTCATCAGGTCGAGGCCGTGCTCCCAGGCGGGCCACCGCTGGCCCAGCGCGCCGGTCACCTGCAGCTCTTTATAGGCGACCAGGGAGAAGTCCAACTCAAACGGGCCGCCCGACAGGCCCAACTGGGTGTAGCGCCCGCGGCGCCGGACGGCCGCCAGCCCGAGGCGGGCTGCGGACGGCGCGCCCGAGCACTCCACGAAGACGTCCACGCCGCGCCCGAGGCCGTGGGCGGCCAGCCAGGCCGGCACGTCTTCGGCCTGCACGTCGATCGTCGCGTCGGCCCCCAGCTCGCGTCGCGAGCGCCAGCCGGGCGGCGTCCTGGGTCGTTCCGCAGACCACCGCCTAGGCTCCCGCGGCCTTGGCCAGCTGGAGGCTGAACAGGCCGATGGGGCCGGGACCGGCGATGAGGACCCGGTCGTTGGGCGACAGGCCCGTCATTTCGAGCAGGCCGTGGACGCAGCAGGCCAGCGGCTCGGTCAGCGCGCCGGCCAGGAAATCGACGTTCGCGGGGAGGCGGTGGACCTGGCGCTCGTTCACCACGCAATAGGGGGCGAAGCAGCCGTCGACGGCGTAGCCCAGCACCTTGCGCGTCTCACACATATTGTAGTGGCCGGTGCGGCACTGAAGGCAGGCGCCGCACGATTCGGCCGTCGTCTCGCAGGTCACCCGGTCGCCCACCCGGCAGGTCGTCACGCCCGGGCCCGCCTCGACGATCACGCCGGCGAACTCGTGACCCATCACGACCGGCGGGACGATGTTGATCTTGATATCGTCGTGGTAGATGTGCAGGTCGGAGCCGCACACGCCGGCTGCCCTCACCTCCACCTTGACCTGGCCGGGTCCGGGGCGCGGTTCGGGGACCTCCCGCAAGCTCCACATTGCCTTTGCCGCCCAGGTATTTGACGACTGCCTGCATGGCCCTCTCCGGCGTTCCTGTCCCACCCGGCGTTGCGCGCCCGGCGTTATGCCGCAGTCCACCCACCGTCCACGTACAGGATGTGCCCGGTGACGAAATCGGATGCCGGCGAGGCCAGGAAGATGGCGGCGCCGAACAAGTCGGAGACGCGACCCACGCGGCCCATCGGGATGCGGCCGACGATCGCGGCGTACTGCTGCGGATCGTCGAGGATGAAGGTGTTCAGCTCGGTGCGGATGAAGGTGGGCGCGATCGCGTTGACCGTGATGCCGAACGGCGCCCACTCGATCGCCAGCGACTTGGTCAGCATGTTCACGCCGCCCTTGCTCGCCGGGTAAGAAGGGTCGTTCGCACGCCCCTGCAGGCCGCGCACCGACGACATGTTGATGATCTTCCCGCGCTCCTGCTGCACCATCACTTTGCCGACGTGCTTGCAGCAGATGAACATGCCTTCGAGGTTGACGCGAATGACCCGCTCCCACTCCTCGACGGTGTATTCGGTCGTGGGCTTGATGACGACCGTGCCGGCCGAGTTGATCAGGATGTCGATGCGGCCAAAGGCGTCCATCACGCGGCGCACCATCGCCTCGACCTCCGCCTCGCAGGTGATGTCGACCTTCAGCGGCATGGCGCGGCGGCCCAGGGCGCAGACGTCCGCGGCGACGGCCTCAAGGCCGGGCAGGTTGATGCTGATGGGGACGATGTCGGCGCCCGCCGCGGCCAGGGCGAGCCCCATGCCGCGGGCCAGCCCGCCATCGCCGCCCGCAATCACGGCCACCCGGCCTTCGAGGGAAAAGAGCGAAGAGACACCTTGAACTTCTGTGAGAAGGCTATCGTTCAACGGGTTCTCCTGGTCGTAGCGGGGCTACGTCACCACCAAGGACCGAAGAACCGAAGCTGCACCAAGTCCTGAGAAGCTTCGTGTACCTTTGGGCCTTTGGTTCTTGGTGGTGAAGCCGCCCCTTCAGCCTTCCTCGACCACCGCGACGGCGCGGATCGGGGAGCCGCTGCCGCTGCGGATCTTGAGCGGAAGGCCGATGAAGCGGAAGCGCTTGCCGGCCACGGGGCTCAGATCGCCGAGGTTCTCGATGTTCAGCCGCTGCATGATCCGGCAAATCTGGTGGGCCGGGTAGCTGGTCGTCCCGGCGCAGTCATGGCTGGGCGCGTCCTGCCCGATGTTGATGGCGCCGGCGCCGTAGAGATACTCGGCGGCATCGTGGCCCAGCCCGGAGTAGTCGGTGAGATAGGCATCCGTCGGGAAGGTGCGCCCGTAGTGACCCGAGTAGAGCAGCACCGTATCGCCCGGCTTCACCTCGAGCCCGTCTTTCGCCATCGCCTCCTTGACCATCTCGACCGTGTAAGCCGTCTTGGGCGGGAGGTGCGAGAGGTTGATGCAGATGGCCTCGGTGTAGAACCATTCCAGCGGGATCTTGTCGATGCTGGGCGCGCCGGGGGTGGGGTCGATGTGGCTGATCGAGTCAACGTGGGTCGTCCCGTGGGTGCTCATGGAGATCTTCTCGGACATATAGGAGTAGCCCTCGGTGAACCGGCCCGAGTGCAAGGTCTCCTCGTGGCTGGGTCCGTAGATCACCTCGGTCGGCGGGTGTCCGATCCACACTGGCACGCCGGTAAAGATTTCCTGGCTCAGATCATAGAGTTTGTAGCCCACCGTGATGCTCCTGTGCTAATTGGTCGTGATGAGTTCCAAAGGTATGCCGTCGGGGTCGAAGAAGTAGGTCCACCGCCAGCCCTGCATCGGGCCGGCCGGGATGGTGGAGGGCGGCCCGGTGAAGCGGACCTGCTTCGCCAGCAGGGCTTCGTAGGCCGCGTCGATGTCGTCGACCTTGAAGGCGACGTGGGCCGCGCCGACGTCGCTGTTGACGCGGTCGTACGGCCGTCCCTTGGGGGTGATGTATTCGATCAGCTCGAGGTGGGTATCGCCGATGCGGAAGATCGCCAGGCTCAGCCTCGACTTCGCCACGCCCAGGGTCTCCGAGCGGTCGTCGCCGCTGGCTTCGCTGCGTTCGGTGAACACGAGCTCGAGGCCCAGCACGTCGCGGTAGAAGGCGATGGAGCGCTCCAGGTTGCTGACGGTGAAGCACGAATGGTGGACGGCGTCGATCATGCTGTGTCACTCCTTACCACCTCGACCCCCCGACCCCCTCTCCTCTGCGGAGGAGAGGGGGAGGACCTGCGGTCCTCCCCGTCTCCTGTCGCAACAGGAGAGGGGGTCGGGGGGCTGAGGTCAGGCCGGCTGGGCTTCCAGCGCGCGGAGGACCCGCTCCGGCGTGATCGGCCAGGCGTCGATCCAGATCCCCAGGGCGTCGTGGACCGCGGAGTTGATCGCGGAGCCCAGGCCGTTGGAGGACCCTTCCGAGAAGCCCTTCGCGCCCTTGACCCCGTTCGGATGGGGCACTTCGACGATGCCGACTTTGTTGTCCTGTGGGTAGTCGGCAAAGGTTGGGATGTAGTAGTCGCCCAAGCGTCTTCGGCGCGTTCTCGACCGACGGGTAGTAGGGGAAGTAGTCTTCCGACACCGCCATGCCGAAGCCGATGGTCAGGCCGCCGTTGATCTGCGCCTTGACCAGCAGCGGGTTGACCGCCTTACCGACCTCCCAGGTGTGGGCGATCTTCTGCAGATCGATCAGGCCGGTGTCGGTGTCCACCTCGATTTCCACATAGTAGGAGCCGAAGGAGATGGCCCCCACGGCCGGCATCGCGCCGGTTTCCGGGTCGTGCGGGTGGAAGACGTCGGGCTGCCACGAGCCGGTGCCCACGAGGAAGTTGCCGCCCCAGTTGACCGCATCGCCGACCTGCTGCATCGGCATCGAGTGCTGCGCCTCCGCGCCGCGCACGAAGACCTTGTTGTCGGCCACCTCGATGTCGTCCGGGCTGGCCTCGAAGATATCAGAGGCCCACACGCGGATCTTCTGCTTCAGGTCCTCGCACGCGTTCTCGACCGCATGCGAATCGATCAGCGTGACGCGGCTGGCGAAGCTGCCGTGCGACTGCGGGGAAAAGTCCGAGGAGTACACGCTCACGCGGACGTTGTCGATCGGGACCTGCATGGTCTCCGCGGCGATCTGCCGGAGGATGGTCGTCGAGCCCTGGCCCAGGTCTACTGTGCCGAGGAAGAGCGCCATCGTCCCATCGTGCCTGAGCTGGATGGCCGCGGCGCTGGGGTCACCCGCGCCCTTGTTGCCGCTCGGGTGCAAGACGCAAGAAATGCCTACGCCTTTCTTCTTCATGTCGCTTACCTCCTCCGGGAGTTCATCTTCATGAGATGTTCCGGCAGCTCGACGCCGGCCAGCTCGGCGGTCTTCTTCATCGCTTCGATGGCGCCCGCGCCGAGAACTTCATACCGGCTCGCGCCCAGGTCGCAGTCCCGGAAGGCGTTGATCATCCGGACTTCCCACTGGTCCAGGCCCAGCTTCTCGCGCGATCTTGGTCATCTGGGTGTCCGCGCAGAACTGCCCGTTGGCGATGGTAAACCCGCGCATGGAGGTGGCGACCGGCTTGTTGGTCAGGATCAGGTGGCCCTCGATCAGGATGTTCGGGATGTAGTACGGGCCGCAGAGGAACATGCTGCCCTTTTCGACGCCGTAGGAGCTGAACGTGTTGTAGGCGCCGCCGTCATGCCAGTGCTCGACGTAGCGCGCGACGATGCGGCCGTCTTTCGTGACCCCATCCTTGTAGTGATACTGCCACGCGCCGCGCTTGGTCGAGAAGTGCAGGTCTTCCCGACGGGTCTCGCGGTACTTGACCGGCCGGCCGAACTTCAGCGCCGCGACCCCGGCGATGTGGTCGGTATGGATCTCGTTCTTGCCGCCGAAACCGCCGCCCACGATGCCGCCTAACATGCGGATCTTGCTCATGGGCAGGTTGAACACGGCCACCAGCGAGCGGAGTTGGAATATCATGCACTGGCTGGTCGTGTGGAGGCAGAGGCGGCCGGACTCGTCGAGGTAGGCGAGCGTGGCATGGGGCTCCATGGCCGCATGTTCCTGGTAGCCCTCGGTGTAGTCGCTCTCGACGATGTAGTCGGCCTCCTTGAAGCCCTCCTCGACATCGCCCAACTTCATCGTGAACGTCTTTTTGCCGTTCCACTCGAACATGTTGTTCGGCAAGGCCGCGCGCACGGTCGGTGCGTCGGGCTTCATCGCCTCCCAGATGTCGAAGACCGGCGTTCGCTCTTCGATGTCGACCTTGAGCCTGGCGACGCCCTCGGCCGCCGTGTCCTCGTCCACCGCGACCACGCCCGCGATCACCTGGCCCCGGTAGCCGATGTCCTCCGCAAAGACCGGGACGTCGCTGAACCAGCCCACGTTGACCCCCGGCACGTCCTTGGCCGTCAGGATGCCCACCACGCCCGGCACCTTCATGGTCTCCGTGGCGTCGATGTTCTTGACCAGTACCCGCGTGAACCGGGCTGCGGAAGACTTTGACGATACAACATCCCCGGCTTGGAAAAGTCGTCCGCGTACATGATCTTGCCGGTGACCTGGCCCTCGCCGTCGTAGCGCGGCAGCGCTGCGCCGATGTAGTTATACTCACTCATCGCTAGGCCTCCTTCACGCCCGCAGGGGCGCCTTCGCCGTTGGCGAGAGCCTGGATGGCTTCCACGATCTCCTCGTAGGAACCGCAGCGGCAGAGGTTGCCCGCCATGTAGTAGACGATCTCCTGCCGTGTCGGGTGGGGATTCTTTTCCAGCAACGACTTGGCCACAAGCACCATGGCCGGCGTGCAGAACCCGCACTGGAAGGAGCCGTGATCCATGAACGCGCGTCTGGATAGGATGCAGCTTGCCGTCCTTGCTCAGGCCCTCGATCGTCGTCACGTTCTTGTCCTGCGCAGTCAGCGCGATGGTCAGGCACGAGCGAACCGGCTCGCCGTCGATCAGGACGGTGCAAGTGCCGCAGTCGCCGTCGTCACAGCCGCGCTTCATACCGGTGAATTGCAGCTTCTCGCGCAGCACGTCCAGCAGGGTTTCGGTCGGCTTGACGATTACGTCGACCTGCTCACCGTTTAGCGTGAATGAGAGTATATCTTTCATGGTCAGTCGCCTCCTCAGCTCTGCAAGCTGGCCGCGCGGGACAGCAGCTGGACCAAGACGTTCGTGCAGGCCTTCTGTGCGGTACCAGGACTGTCGCGCGCACGTCGTCGATCGGGCTGCTCTCGCCCACCGCCACGGCCGCGGCCTGGGCCACCAGCGCCTGGTCGACGGCCTTACCCACCAACATCTCTTCGGCCTTGGGCAGCGGATCGGCGTCGGCGCCATCGAGCCCAGCACGATGCGGGCATCCTCGCAGACGCCGCCGGCCATCTGCAGCCGGACCGCAGCGACCACGATCGAGCACGCCTGCGCCTTGCGCTTGCCGAGCTTGTAATAGACCACCTGGCCCTTTGTGGGTGGAATGTGGACTTCGGTGATCAGTTCGCCGGCTCGAGTTTGCTCTCGCCGGGGCCGGTGAAGAAGTCCTGCAGCGGCATGGTCCGTTCGCCCTGCGCGCTGACGAGGCGCAGCGTGGCGTCCATGGCGATGAGGGGAATGACCGTGTCTGCGGCGGGCGAGGCGTTGGCGATGTTTCCGCCGAGGGTGGCAGCCGAGCGTATGGCGACGCTGCTGTGCTGCGTGATGGCGTGCACCAGGGCCGGTGCGTGTTTGGCGACCAACTCGCTGGCGAGGATTTGAGCCAGGGTCGCGCCAGCGCCGATGACGAGGCTGCCATCGACTTCCTTGATGGTGTTGAGGCCCAGCTTCCCGACGTACAGGAGCACCTCGGGCTTCAGGTCATAGTAGTTGATCTTGGGCACGACGTCCGTGCCACCGGCGAGGATGGTGACTTTGTTACCATATTGGGCCAAGAAGACTGACCGCTTCTCCGAGATCAGTTGGGGCGAGGAACCTTGCGTCTCCCATGTTTGACCCTCCATGCAATTGAGAGGCTTGCGCAGCGCGCAGAGTCGGGGTGCAAAAAAGGCGATGTTTCCTGCTGTGTCACCTCCTTCTCTCCAGCATTGGAGTGGTCGCCGAAACGGCGGTGCAAGCTGAAGGACCGAGACGCTAAACGGAGCGGCGCGGAAGAATCGATTCTCGATTGTTGGGATGATATCACTGTTCGAGGCGGGTGTCAAGCAGTTTATTTACCGGAACCGCGCGAGTCCGGTCGGAAATTGATTCGATTTTGCCGTCTTGACGCGCTGGGAAAGGGTGGTAGAATGAAAAGCAAAGAATCGATTCTCGTTTCTTTGACCCTGGAACGTGATGACCGATATGCTGCCCGACGACCAACCTGTGATGGATACCGCCGAGATGCCCTTGCCGCGCGTGATGCTCTCCCAGCGCGTCAAGGAGTCGATCGTTCAATCTATCTTAAAGGGCGAGTACAAGCCCGGCGACCGCATCCTCGAAACGAACCTCGCGCGCCGGTTCGGCATCAGCACCGCGCCGGTTCGGGAAGCCATCCGCGAGCTGACCGTGATGGGGTTCCTGGAGGCGCAGCCGTACAAAGGCGCCTCAGTGCGATCGTTTTCCGAGCGCGACCTCTGGGAGTATTTCACCGTGCGGGGCGCGCTCGAGGCACTGGCGGCCCGGCAAGCGGCGCCGCGCGTCAGCGAAGCGGATATCTGCCGGCTGGAAGCCATCCTGGACGAGATGCTCCGGGCCGTCCAGATCAAAGACACCGACAGGACGATCCGGCTGGACAACGAATTTCACGAGACCATTATGAAGATCTCGGGCAACCAGCTGCTGCATCAAGTGTGGAAAACGCTCGAGTTCGGCGTGTGGACCATGGTCGTGTATCGCATGGGTCAATTCGACGCCAACTTCCTGGCGCTGCGGCACCGGGAAGTGCTGGAGGCCCTGAAGACGCGCGACGCCGATACCGCCGCATTTGCGATGCAGCACCATCTCGAAGACCTGGGGACCCCGGCCGGGGCGGCGTAGCCAGGAAGACCGGCGAACCGAATTCCTCCTCGCTCGCAGCCCGCGGGCGCCGTCCCCAGGTCATCGCTCAGCCGGGCTCGGTTTCGGCGTGGAACTTGAGCCTGACCTCGTCGAGGATGCGCTGCAACGCACCCTTGCTGACGAGTTCGATGTCGTCCTGGTACTTGAGCAGCAGACCCAGGCTGTCCCGGACCAGCCCAAGATCGAGCTCACGGGCGCCGAGGGTCACCAGCGCCTGGGCCCAATCGAGGGTTTCGGCGATGCCGGGGATCTTGTAAAGCTCAATCTGGCGCAGGGATTGCACGAACTCGACGAGTTGGACGGCCAGCCGGGCCGGGGCTTCAGGCACCTGCAGCAGCACGATCTCGTACTCCTTCTCGCGGGAGGGGTAGTCGATCCAGTGATAGATGCAGCGGCGCTTGAGCGCATCGTGGATTTCCCGGGTGCGGTTGGACGTCAGCACGATGATCGGCGGTTCGGCTGCGCGCAGCGTGCCGATTTCGGGAATCGTGATCTGAAAATCGCTCAGCAGCTCGAGCAGGTAGGCCTCGAACTCCTGGTCAGCCCGGTCGAGTTCGTCGATCAGCAGCACGGGCGCAGCGCCCTCACGTGAGCACTCGACGGCCTGCAGCAGCGGGCGGCGGATCAGGTACTCGGGGCCGAAGATGCCGCGCTCGATCTCGCCGGCATCCTGGCAGCCGCCGGCTTCCATGGCGCGGATGTGCAGCATCTGGCGCGTGTAGTTCCACTCATAGATGGTCGTGTTGACGTCCAGGCCCTCATAGCACTGCAAACGTATGAGAGGGCGCTCGAGCATTTGAGCCAGCGTCTTGGCGACCTGGGTCTTGCCGACGCCCGCCTCGCCCTCCAGCAGGAGGGGCTTGTGAAGGCGCAGCGTAAGGAACAGGACGGTGG
The DNA here is from genome assembly GCA_963800615.1 of uncultured Chloroflexia bacterium. Lineage (GTDB taxonomy): Bacteria > Chloroflexota > Anaerolineae > CG2-30-64-16 > CG2-30-64-16 > JALOOB01. The sequence continues at coordinate 47,206 of CAWDBO010000023.1, read as the reverse complement.
CCAGGGCTCGATCGGCCACATAACCCTGTTCGAGAAGCAGTGCTTGCAGTTCCTGGATAGACTGGCCCTGTGGAGACATGCGGACCTCGCTTGGTGCGTGGGTTGACGGTGACAGCTACTATACGTGACTTCACAGGTTCTGGCAAAGGCCGCCCGGCAGGGCAGCCAACCGATCTGCCCGGAGGACGAATGCAAGAGGACGTTCGGGTCGTAGTCAAAGGCGCAGGCGATCTCGCAACCGGCGTGGGGGCCCGGCTTTGGCGCTCGGGCATGCAGGTCCTGATGACCGAGCTGGAACGGCCGCTCACCATCCGGCGCACCGCGGCCTTCTCCGAGGCGGTGTACGACGGCGAGACCCGGGTCGAGGACCTGACGGCCCGCCGGGTTGCAGGCGTCGACGACGTGTATGCCGCCTGGGAGGCAGGCGCCATCCCGGTGCTGGTCGACAGCTCAGCAACGGGCGGAGCGGCGATCCGTCCGCACGTCCTCGTGGACGCCATCCTCGCCAAGCGGAACCTGGGCACGCGCATCACGCGACGCGCCGCTGGTCATCGGCCTCGGCCCCGGCTTCACTGCCGGCCACGACGTCCATGCGGTTATCGAAACCAACCGCGGGCACTATCTCGGACGGGTGCTGTGGCACGGAAGCGCGGAGCCTGACACGGGCGTGCCCGGCGAGATCGGCGGCATGGGCCGCGAGCGGGTGATCTACGCGCCCGCGGATGGCCCTTTCCGGCACGAGCGCGAGATCGGCAGCGTGGTCGTGAAGGGCGAACTCCTCGGATTTGCAGGCGGCGTCCCGGTCCTGGCGCCCATCGCCGGCGTCTTGCGAGGCCTCATCCACGACGGCATCGAGGTGCGTAAGGGGCTGAAGATCGGCGACGTCGACCCGCGCGGCAGCCCCGACCACTGCTTTACGATTTCAGACAAAGCGCTGGCGATCGGGGGAGGCGTGCTGGAGGCCGTGCTGGCGCACCTGCACGCCTGCGCATAATCCTTCCGGCACGGCACGTTCATCAAGCACAAACCAGGAGATCCACATGGCGCGCTATTTGAAGACCGGCATCAGCACGGAGAAAGCGCTCGCAGTCGACACGATGGTCCGCAAGACCGTGGAAGATATCATTGCGGACGTCGGGAGCCGGGGCGACGCGGCGGTGCGCGAGTTCTCGCAGAAGTTCGACAAGTGGTCGCCGCCGAGCTTCCGGCTGTCGCAGGCCGGAGATCGACTGCCTGATCGAAAGCCTCCCGCAGCAGACCCTGGACGACATCCGGTTCGCGCAGGCCCAGGTTCGGGGCTTTGCCGAAGCACAGCGCAAGGCGCTCGTCGATATCGAGGTCGAGACGCTGCCCGGCGTCATCCTGGGCCACAAGAACATCCCGGTCGCAAACATCGGGTGCTACGTGCCCGGCGGCCGCTACCCGATGGTGGCCTCGGCGCACATGAGCATCGTCACCGCCCGGGTGGCAGGGGTCAAGCGCATCATCGCATGCACCCCGCCGATGCACGGCCGGCCCCACGCCGCGACGATCGCCGCCATGGCGCTGGGCGGTGCGGACGAGATCTACCTGCTGGGCGGCGTCCAGGCCATTGCCGCGATGGCGCTGGGCACCGAGACGATCCGGCCGGTCGACATGCTGGTCGGACCGGGCAACGCCTACGTCGCGGAGGCCAAGCGCCAGCTTTTCGGCCGGGTTGGGATCGACCTGTTGGCCGGCCCCACCGAAATCCTGGTGATCGCCGACGAAACAGCCGATGCGGAAATGGTGGCGACCGACCTGCTCGGGCAGGCCGAGCACGGGCCGAACTCCCCTGCGGTGCTGATCACGACCCACGAGCCGCTGGCCCACGAGACCGTCAAGGAGATCGAGCGGCAGCTCAAGGTGCTCCCGACCGGGGAGGTGGCGGGCCAGGCATGGGCGGACTACGGCCAGATCATCGTCGTCGACAGCCTGGAGGAGGCCGCGGCCGAAGGTGACCGGGTAGCATCCGAGCATGTCGAAATCCTGACGCGGGAGCCGCGCTACTTCCTCGAGCATCTCACCAACTACGGTTCGCTGTTCCTTGGCCCCGAGACGAATGTCGCCTACGGCGACAAGGTGATCGGCACGAACCACACGCTGCCCACGCGCGGCGCGGCGCGCTACACCGGGGGGCTGTGGGTGGGCAAGTTCCTGAAGACGGTCACCTACCAGGAATGCACGCCCGAGGCCAGCGCCTTTGTCGGCGAGTACTGCTCGCGCCTGTGCGCGATCGAGAACTTCGCCGCCCACCAGGAGCAGGCCGACCTGCGCCTGCGCCGCTACGGAAGCCGCTAAAGCCACGCAAAGGAGGCCGGCGCCATGAACGTGAGAGGCCGAATCATCGATCTGAGCCAGGAGATTTATACCGGCATGCCGGTGTATCCCGGCCATATGAAGACCGTCATCTTCGAGCACATGTCGCACGACGAGTGCCAGCGCAACATCACCCATACCGACTTCTCGTACCAGACCAGCGGCATCCTGATGTGCGACCACGGGCCGACCCACATCGACCCCGTCCGGCATTATTCGCGCGACCCCGATGCGCCCGGCGCGGACCGGATCCCGTTGGAAAACTGCATCACCTCGGCGATCTGCCTGGACGTCAGCGACGTGCCCGCCCAGACGCAGTTCGGCGCGGCCAGGATCGAGCAGGAGCTGCGGCGCTGCGACCTCGACATCCGGCCGGGCGACACGGTCCTGTTCTACACCGGCCACTATGACCGGCACTACGGCACGCCCGGGTATTCCAACCTGCAGTGCGGGCTTGACCGGGAGGCCACCGAGTACATCATCGACCGGGGCTGCGTGAACTTCGGCGTGGACACCCCGAGCCCCGACATGTGGCTGGACAAGAGCTACCCCTGTCACCGGGTGTGCCTGGAGCGGGGCATCACGCACGTCGAAAACCTGTGCAACCTGGACAAGGTGGCCGGCATGCGCTTTACCTTCGTCGGCCTGCCGCTGCGCATCCGCAACGGAACGGGTTCGCCGATCCGGGCGGTTGCCATCCTCGACGGGGAGGATTGAGCTCGTGAAATATCCGGATTTTGGACTGGCAGGGCGAAACGCGATCGTGACCGGCGCGGCGCAGGGGCTGGGGCAAGGGCTCGCCCTGGCGCTCGCACATGCCGGCGCGGGCATCGTCGTCGCCGACCTGCCCTCGAATGAAGCGCGTGGCCGGGCCACGGTGGAGCAGATCGAAGCGCTGGGCGGCCGCGCGTGCTTCGTCCCGGTCGACGTGACCGACCTGCCGGGCATCCAGACGATGGCCCAGGCAGCCATCGCGGCGTTCGGCCACGTCGACATTCTCGTGAACAATGCCGGGGTCAATGCGCCCAGGCTCGCGGTCGACGTGACCGAAGCCGAGTGGGATCGGGTGCTCGACGTCGACCTGAAGGGCGCTTCTTCTGCGCGCAGGCCGTCGGCCGGCACATGATCGAGCGGGGTTATGGGCGGGTCATCAACATCGCCTCGGCCGTCGGCCTGAGCGGCTACTGGTATCGCTCGGCGTACTGCTCGGCCAAGGCGGGCCTGGTGAACCTGACGCGGGTGCTGGCGATCGAATGGGCGCAACACGGCGTGACGGTGAATGCGGTGGCCCCGACCTTCCTGCACACCGAATTCACGAGCGAAGATGTTCGAGGACAAAGCGTTCCACGAGGACGTCCTCCGCCGGATTCCGATGGGCCGCATCGGCGAGGTGGAAGACGTGCTCGGGGCCGTGGTGTTCCTGGCTTCGAGTTCCGCCGGCCTCATCACGGGACACACGTTATCGGTAGATGGAGGCTGGTCGGCCTCGTGACCGGCGGCCCCAAGGAGCTGCTCCCTGACCATGCATTTCGACGATATCCGGAACATTTCCGTCATCGGCGCCGGCACGATGGGGGCCGGCATGGGCTGGTGCTTCGCGCTGGCAGGCTACAACGTCTGCCTCAACGACGTCAGCCCCGCGCAGCTGGAGAAGGCGAGCGAGCGGATCGAGCACATCCGCGCGCTGTACGTCCAGGAGGGGCTGGCGACGGAAGCGGACGCCGCGGCCGCGGCCGGGCGGATCGCGTTGGCCGGCGAGCTGGAGTCCGCCCTGGGCGACGCGCAGTACGTGCTGGAGGCCGTCCCGGAACGGCTGGACCTGAAGCAGTCGCCTGTTCGCCCGAATTCGAGGCTCGCTGTCCCGACGATGCGATCCTGGCGAGCAACACGTCGGGCCTGCGCATCACTGACATCGCCGCCGCCTGCCGGTACCCGAACGAGTGGCGGGGATGCACTGGGCCAACCCGCCCGAGCTGGTGCCGCTGGTCGAGGTGGTTCGCGGCGAGCGGACGTCAGACGACGACCGTCGACACCATCTACCGCCTGGTCCGAACGGCTGGGCAAGATGCCGGTCGTCGTCCAGCGCGACATCCCCGGCTTTGCGAGCAACCGCCTCCAGTACGCGGTCCTGCGGGAGGCGCTCTACCTGGTCGCTTCGCGGTGTAGTCAGCGTCGAGGATGTCGACCGCACGCTGAAATGCGGCGTTGGCTTCCGGTATCCCTGGCTGGGACCCCTGGAGACCGCGGACCTGGGCGGCCTCGACGTGTTTCACGGCATCTGCACAGTACCTGCTCGGGGAGCTCAGCACGATGACCGAGACCCCGGCGTTCTTCGACGAGATCGTGGCGGGCGGCAACCTGGGCATCAAGACGGGGCGGGGTTTCTACGACTACAGCGGGCACGTCGCGCGAGGAAGTGCTGCGCAAGCGGGATCTCTATTTCATCCGGCAGCTGAAGCTGATCAGGCGAGGTACGCGAATCCTGAGGTCCGCTGGTACGGATCAGAGGAAGACCATGACCGACAAAGTTGTCATCACCGCTGCGCTGGCCGGCAGCATGACCATGAAAGAGCACAATGCGAACGTGCCCTACACGGCGGAGGAGTTCGTGCGCGAGGCGCGGCGGGCCGAGGAGGCCGGCGCGGCCGTGGTCCACGTCCACTTTCGCGATCCCGTCACCGGCAAGCCGACGACCGACCCGGCGGTCATGGCCGAAGTGGTGCAGGGGTTACGCGAGAACACCGCGGCTGCTGCTCAACCTCAGCACCGGGGTCAGCCTCGAATCGAGCCTCGAAGAACGCATACGGCCGGTGGCGCTGCACCGTCCCGAGATGGCCTCGCTCAACCCCGGCACGATGAACTTCTGCACCGTCAATTACCGGGACGGCCGCATCATCGAGGACAAGGTCTACAACAACCCGCTGCGCGGCACGCTGGAGTTCGGGAAGCTGATGCACGAGCGCGGCATCAAGCCCGAGCTTGAGTGCTTCGGCATCTCGCACGTCCACAACGCCCTCTTCTTCGCCGAGCACTACGACTTCCTCACGGCTCCGCTGCACTTCTCGTTCGTGTTTGGCGTCATGGGCGGGGTGCGCTTCAACCCGGACACGCTCAACTGCTTCATCCACGCGATCCCGGCGGGCGCCACCTGGCAGGGCATCGGGGCCGGCCCCCTCTGCTTCCAGGTGGCGATGGCCTGCGCGGTCTTTGGCGGCCATATCCGGGTGGGCCTGGAGGACAACGTCTATATCGACCACGTGAGCAAGACCAAGGCCCAGGGGAACGGGGACCAGGTGGAAAAGGCGGTCCAGATCGCCCGCCTGGCCGGGCGCGAGCCTGCCTCGCCAGACGAGGCGCGCTCGATACTGCACGTTCCGGCCGTACAGCCGGCATAGGGGGACGAATGCGCAGCGACTTGATGAAAAGCGGGTTGAAGCGGGCGCAGCACCGGGCGCTCTTCTACTCGATGGGCTACACCCGAAGAGAGATCGAGTCGCCGATCGTCGGCGTCATCAACTCCTTCAACCAGATCACGCCGGGCCACATCCATCTGAACCAGGTGGTCGACGCGGTGGTCCGCGGCGTGAGCATGGCGGGCGGGACGCCGGTGATCTTCCCCAGCATCGGCATCTGTGACGGGCATCGCGATGGGGCACGAGGGCATGCGGTACGTGTTGGCGAGCCGCGAGCTGATCGCCGACTCGGTCGAAGTCATGGCGATGGCCCACCCCTTCGACGCGCTGGTCATGGTCACGAACTGCGACAAGATCACGCCCGGGATGCTGATGGCTGCCCTGCGGCTGGACCTGCCCGCGGTCGTCCTGAGCGGCGGCCCGATGCTGGCGGGCGAGTGGCGCGGCCGGCAGACGGACCTGACGATCGGGTGGGAAGCCGTAGGCCAGGTGAGCGCCGGGAAGATGACCCTGGCGGAGCTCGACGAGCTCGAGGAGGCGTGCTGCCCCGGCTGCGGCTCGTGCGCGGGGATGTTCACCGCGAACTCGATGAACTGCCTGACCGAGGCGATCGGGCTGGGCCTGCCGGGCAACGGCACGATCCCCGCGGTCAGCGCGGCCCGCATCCGCCTCGCCAAGCAAGCCGGGTGGCAGGTGATGGAGCTCTTGCGCCGCGACATTCGCCCCAGGGCGATCGCCACCCGGGCCGCCTTCATGAACGCGATCGCGGCGGACATGGCGCTCGGCTGCTCGACCAACACCGTGCTGCACGTCCCCGCGATCGCGGCCGAGGCCGGCATCGACATCCCGCAGGACCTGTTCCAGGAGATGAGCGACCGCGTTCCCCATCTGTGCAACATGAGCCCGGCGGGGCCGCATCACCTGGACGACCTGGATCGTGCGGGGGGTGTGCAGGGCGTGCTGAAACGCCTGGCGGAGCGCGGGCTGGTGGATGCCGGCGTACAGACCGTGACGGGCGCGACGTTGGGCGAGAATCTCGCGCGGGCCGAAATCCGGGACGAGGAGATCATCCGGCCGTTCGACCGTCCGGTCCACCGGGAGGGGGGCATCGCGATCCTCAAGGGCAACCTGGCGCCCGACGGCGCGGTGGTCAAGCAGGCGGCCGTCGCGCCCGGGATGCGCCAGCGGCGCGGCACGGCCCGGGTGTTCGACTGCGAAGAAGAAGCAGTGGACGCAATCCTCGGCGGCGCGGTCCACGCGGGCGACATCGTCGTGATTCGCTACGAGGGGCCCAAAGGCGGACCCGGCATGCGCGAGATGCTCTCGGCGACCTCCGCCATCGTCGGCGTGGGGCTGGGCGAAGAGGTGGCCCTGGTCACCGACGGCCGCTTCTCGGGCGTGACCCGCGGGGCCGCCATCGGGCACATCTCGCCCGAAGCGGCGGAGGGCGGGCTGCTCGCGCTGGTGGAGGAAGGCGACGTCATTGCGATCGACATTCCCGCTCGGCGGCTGACCCTGGAGGTGGCCGACGCGGAGATCGACCGGCGCCGGGCGCGGTGGACGCCGCCCGAGCCAAAGGTCAAGAGCGGCTACCTGCGGCGTTACGCGTCGATGGTGACCTCGGCGAGCACCGGGGCGATCCTAAGGCTGCCCTGAAGCGGAAGAGATGCAACAGAACCGCGAAGACGAGCGCTTCCTGGAAGCGGTCTTTGATGGCATTCAAGACGGCATCAGCGTGCTGGACAGCGATCTCAACGTGGTGCGGGTCAATCACGCGATGCAGTCCTGGTACGAGCACGCGCTGCCCATTGCCGGGAAAAAATGCTATGCGGCCTATCACCTTCGCGAGCGGCCCTGTGACGTCTGCCCGACAATCGCCGCACTCATGACGGGCCAGCCGCAAACTGAAGAAGTGCCCTTGACGGGTCCCGAAGGCGTGCGGGGCTGTCTGGAGCTGCACGCCTTCCCGCTTTACGGCGATGACGGCCGCATCACCGGCGCGATTGAATATGTCCGGGACATCACGATACGCAAGCAGGCAGAGGCCGCACGTCGCGAAAGCGACGAGCGCCTCAAGGTGGTCATGGACAACATCCCCGGGGCGATCTTCTGGAAGGACCGGGGCCTGGTCTACCTCGGCTGCAACCGGCAGTTCGCGCAGGACGGCGGCCTGTCATCCCCGGACGACATTATCGGCAAAACGGCCCTGGACATGCCCTGGGCAGTGCATGCGGACCTCTATCATGCGGACGATCGAGAGGTCATGGAGTCGGATACTCCCAAGCTCAACATCGAAGAACCGCTCATGAGAGCCGACGGCACGCAGCGCTGGCTGCGGACGAACAAGATCCCCATGCATGACGCCGGCGGCCAGGTGATCGGCGTCGTCACCACCTATGAAGACATCACGCAGCGCAAGCAGATGGAGCAGTACGTGCTTCAGAATGAGCGGCTGGCCGCCATGGGCCGGATGGCCGCCGCGCTGGCCCACGAGGTCAATAACCCGCTGCACGCTATTGGCAATGCAATCGAGCTGGTTCTCGACTTTCCGCTCGAAGCGGGCGAACAGCGGCAGTATTTGCGAGCCGCATTGCTCGAGATCGAACGCCTGCAGGCGCTCGCGCGGAGCGTCCTTGGCTTTGCCCGGCCGCCGCACCTCGAGCGGCGCGCTGTCGATATCGCGGAAGTCGTCGATCGCGCGTTGGCGATGTCCGGCCGGCAGCTGCAGCACAGCCGGATAGCGGTCGATCTCCGCTTGCCCGGCGACCTGCCGCGAATCGTCGGTTCGCGCGACCGACCTGATGCAAGTGTTCCTCAACCTGATTATCAATGCCGTCGAGGCCATGCCGTCAGGGGGGCGGTTAAGAATCTCCGCGCGCGCCCGCGCGGGAGGCGTCGAAATGTCTTTCGCAGACACGGGCACGGGGATTCCGACGCAATCGCTGGCTAGAATTTTCGAGCCCTTCTATACCACGAAGGAAGATGGGACCGGGCTTGGGTTAGCCGTGAGTCACAGCATCATTCGCGAGCATGGTGGAACGATCGCCGCACGCAACACGACAGAAGGCGCCCTGTTCGTGCTCACCCTGCCGGCGTGGCGCCCTGGAGGCGAATGAACAACTCGATCGAGGGCGGGCGAGCCTGTCGTATGAACGATCCGTCAATGGGCGCCGTCTTTCCCGCACGCGTCCTGGTCGTAGATGATGAACCGGTGCCGCGCATGACCATCACGCGCGTGCTGAACCTGATGGGTTACTGGGCAGACGAGGCTGCTTCGGGAGTCGACGCCCTCAGAAAGCTGGCATCCCGGTATTACGATCTGATGCTGCTTGATCTACGCATGCCCGGCCTCGACGGCGTCGAAGTGATGCGCCGGGCCCACAGCCTGAGTCCCGACACGTTGGTGATCATCCTGACGGCTCATGCCACGCTCGACAGCGCGATTGCCGCGGTCCGGTCCGACGCGGCGGACTATCTGCTCAAGCCCCACAGCATACGCGACACTGCGGCCGCGATCGCCCGCGCCCTCGAGAACCGCCCGGCCACGCGTAATGAGAGCGGGGCGCCGGATGCGCGACTGCTGCAGCGCGGGCCCCTGACCCTGGATCTCAGACGCGCAACGCAGTCGTGTCTCTGCCAGACGGGACCACGCTGGAGGCGGCGCTGACTGCAAACGAAGCAGCGCTTCTCACGTATCTCATGCAATACCCGGACAAGGTCTGTTCCTGCCGCGACCTGGCGCGCTCCCCGCTGGGGTACGACGTCAGCGGGCCGGAGGCGGAGGACATCGTCCGGCCGCACATTTCCCGGCTCAGAAACAAGGTTGAGACGGATCCGGCACGACCGGCGTTGATCAGGACGATACGCGGAAAGGGCTATGTCTTCTCGATCCGTTGACCGCGCCCCGACGGCGCGTTTGCAAGCCATTCGCAATGTCACGGGCAGGTTTCCCATACTACAATTATCCTGCCCTTTTGTTGCCGGGCCAATGCTCAGCGCCACGGCTGCCTGGCAGGTGGCACATCGCGGCCGATCGCGACACGGCATGTGTCGGGACGCCGCCCGCGCGTGACCTCCAGCAGCGAGCCACCGGGCGCGGACGCGGCGGCCTCTCAATGCCCGGGTCGAAGTCCCGTGCAGGAAGGAGGTGGCATTCCTCACGCTCACGTTACGAACCCCGATTAGCCTGTCTGCTGCTCTGCCAGGCCGCATTGCATGCGGCTGCCGAACAACGAAACGTTCACCGCTCACCAAAGGAGTTCTACCAATGAAAAAGACCCTCATTCTGGCAACCGTGGCCGGAGTTCTCGCGTGGATCCTCACCATTGTGGTCCTGAACATCGGCAGTTTCGGCCCGATCCCCTTTGCCTTGTGGCCCATCTTCGCGGCGTGGGCGACCTTCTTCATGGTCGGCGCCAATGGCATTGGGGTCCCGCCGGGGCTTCATCCAGATGGCGTGCGGCGTCCTGCTTCAGCCTGATCCTGATGTCGGGCTACGTGGCGCTGAAGCTCAGCGACCCCCTGTTCATCTGGCTCGGGCTTCTGGTCTTCATCCTGGCATGGGGCCTGGTCGCGATCAGCGGCCTGCATCCGGAGCTCTCGGTATCCCCCGCCGGCTTCGTCGGCGCGGCTATCTTTTTCGGCATGATGGCCGGAAATCCCGAACCTCAGCCTGGTGCAGGTTACGATTGGCTCGCTGATCCCGGCTGCGGTCGGCCTCCTTTGATGGGCCTGCTGACCATGTGGATCAACGCCAAGGTGCAGCCGAAGCCCGCAGCAGCCGCCGGACCGAAAGGCGGCCGCCCGCGCCAGCTGCGTGATACCAGCGCTCATGGGGCGCCCGGAACGGATTCGGCGCCTTTCGGGGAATCCGGACGAACGGCCGGACTATGGCTCCGCCCTCCAACATCAATCAAGGCAAGGAGGCCCTCCGATGAGCGAAGACAGAGTGGTCAAGTACGATGAATATGGCGTGATGGACGGCGGGACCATCGGCCTGCCGCGCAAGATGAGCCGCGATCGCTGGCTGCAGGAGGTGTTCCCGGAGTGGGGCCAGTTCCTCAACTGCGAGATCAGCCAGTACCAGGTCCAGCCGGGCACCGGCGCCCTGTGGTACTGCGGCGGCCCGTCGTTCGTGCTCAAGTCGCAGGCGGGCGCGGTCTTCACCCTGGACCTCTACGCCGGACCGAGCATCTTCACCGACGAGTCGTACTGCGGCGTGTGCAAGACCAGCGGCGCGGACAAGCTGTGGTGGATGCGGCTCAACCCGCACGTGGTCGATCCGTGGGCATTCGACCGCCTGGATGCGGTCTGCATTACCCACCACCACCAGGATCACATGGACTTCTACATGATCAGTGCGGCGCTGGAGACGAGCAACTGCAAGTTCATTGCGCCGCCCGAGGCCGCCCGCCGCATGAAGAAGAACATGGGCGTGCCCGACGACCGGCTGATCGTGGCGGAAGTGGGTAAGAGCGTCCAGATCGCGGACATGAAGATCGACTTCGCCCCCAACTTCGACGTCATCGCCTCCAAGACCGGCTTCGAGACCCCCCGGCCGTTCGAGGAAGTGGCGACCAGCTTCATCTTCAACACCGAGGGCGGCAACTTCGCCTTCCTCGGCGACACACTGTATCACAACGGCTACCGGGCCGTCGGCGAGCAGTACGACATCGACGTGGTCTGCATGGACATGGGCAACAACGCGCCGGGCTATACCGACAAGATGTCGCCCTGGGACGTGTGGCGGGTCGCCGAGGCGCTTAACGCCAAGGTGGTCATCCCGGATCATCACGACAACTGGGGCAACTGCTACGAGGACCCGGAATACCTGGAATACATCGTCGGCCGCAAGGCCAAAGAAAAGGGCCTCGACATGCGCACCGTGACCCTGCTGCCCGGCGCGCGCTACGTGCATCCCGGAGACATGAATGTCGGGCGCTACGTGTATCCCGACTGGCGCGAGCGCATGAACTGGCGCAAGAGCGTGGAGTACGGGCCGGACAAGCGTTAGCCGCGCATAACCGGCTCCGCACCGGTCGCCGTCCGGGCATACAGTCACGAACATAGATTGCGCCGGGGCATGGCCGAGACCGCTGAGATCGAGTTATGACGGTCGCGCGAACGATGCGCGGGACTGCAAACAAAACGAAACCCGGCTTCCGCGAGGAAACCGGGTTTCTTCTTTCGAGGGCTCGCCCTGAGTTACTGCGCTATTCTCACCACAGTGCCGCCGCCCGGGAAGACGGCGCCGGTGGTGACGTAGACTGCACCATCAGGCCCGACCTCCACCCCACCCAGGAATGGACCCTGGAAGATCGTCGAGCGCGAGCCGTCCGGGGCCACCTTGACGATCGAGCCAAGCGCGCCAGTTAAGAGGTTGTCCGAAATCTGCGCGACGTAGAGGCTGCCGTCCGGACCAAAGGCGATATCCACCACGCTGGTGAAGCCGGAGTACGCCACCTCGGGATCGCCGCCGCTCATAGGCACCCTGTAGATGTTGGCCGCGCCGGCCGGGAACGGGAAGCCGGTCAGCTGGCTCACGTAGAGATAGCCGTCGGGGCCCAGGGTCACCGACGTGGGCACAGCCTGCATCGGGATCTGCGTGCCCGGAGGCAGCCCGAGGAATGGCGGCGCGTCGACCATCCGGTCGGGGAACACGGCGAGCACGGAGATGTTGTCGTACCCGTCTACCTTCAACAGCGCGTTCGCGCCGGCGTCAGCCACGATCTTGACGTCATCCGGGAGCGCCAGCAGTCCGTACGGATTGCTGTCCACTTCGCCGCCGTCCGGGTTGGCCGCGGCCTCGAAGCCGGAGATGTCGGTCCCATACCTGTAGCTCCCCATCGGCAGCATACGGGCGATACGCCCGAAGTTCATACCGTCAGGCCCGTAGGTCGCGCGGTCCGCCGGGTTTGCGCCCAGCCCCGTCAGGACAAAGCCGTTGCCGCGCCCCTGGAACGAAATGTCATGGACACCGATGGGTTCATCCGTGCCGAATGAAGGCAAACCCGTGGTAATTCGCGCCGTATTGCCCTTCTTGAGATCGATGCGCGTAACCGAACCGCTCGGGCCATAGCACTGCTGGCCGCCCGTCTCGGTTGGGCGGCAGATGCTGCTGGAGCCGCCAATTCCGGCTTCGGCCACGTAAAGTGCACCCTCTGGCCCGAAGGCCATGTGGCGGGGGCTGTTCAGCTCTTCGGCGATGGTTTGGACGCCAGGCCCAGAGGGCGTGTGAGGCGAGTTGTTCGGCCCCGTGGCACTTGTCTCGACTGTGGACCCGACGGCGATGGTTCCGACCGTCGGTCCGGCGGCGAACGCGCCGGCCGGAGCGACCAGCAGCGCCAGGATCGCAAGCCAGAGGCCGATCCCGCGAAAAGTCGCAAAGACTTGGAAGACATGGAACCTCCTGAGTCGATGCCGCGAACTCCGGGCCTGGCAGCCCAGCCGCGTAGCTCCATCAGGTAGCAGTTGCGGCGAGGATCCGGGTGGGACACCACGGAGATGAGAATGCCTGAAGCCAAGGCAAGTCGAAGTCAGGAAGGTTCCAATGAGTGCCTTAAGGTTTGAGAGTCACGAGATAATTGTCATTATTGTGTTATTTGTCGCAGAGATTTATACCGACGCGACGCCTCCAAGGCTAACGCTTTCCAGCCCGGACAGATAATCTTCGTCGATCTCGACGCCGATGCCGGGCGCATCCGACAACACAAGCTCGTCCCCCTCCACCGTGACGCCGCCCGGTCACCGGGTTCTCCGAGTGCAACAGGATGCCGTCCAGGTCCGCGTAGGTGATCACTGGCCGGGCGGCGGCGAGGTGGGCGCTGGCCGCGATGCCGGCCCGCGCCTCGAGCATGCAGCCGACCATGCACTTCATGCCCGCGGCCTCGGCCACAGCCGCGATCTTGAGCGCGGTGTGAATGCCGCCCGACTTGCTCAGCTTGATGTTGAACATATCGGCCGCCCGGTCGCGCGCCAGCGCATAGGCGTCGTGGTGGTCGAAGCACGCCTCGTCGGCGACGATGGGGATGGGGCTGGCGTCACGAACGCGCTTCAGCGCCTCGCGGTCCCACTTGGGCACGGGCTGCTCGCAGTGGTCGACGTCGTAACGGGCGATTTCGCCGAGAACGGCGATAGCCGTGGCGGCGGACCAACCCTGGTTTGCGTCCACGCTCAGCCCAATCCCCCCGCCGACCGTCCCGCGCACGATCCGCACGCGCTCCACGTCGTCTGCGCGGTTCGTCCCCAGCTTCAGCTTGATCGTGCGGAAGCCCTGCGCCGCCACCGCCTGCGCCTTCGCGGCGATTTGGTCGGGCGGCGTGAGGCTGATGGTGAGGTCCGTGCGGATGCGGCGCGTGGTTCCGCCGAGCAAGGCATAGAGCGGCAGGCCGGCGCGCTTGCCCAGCAGGTCGTAGAGCGCGCAGTCGAGCGCGCACTTGGCGGAGGTGTTGAACGGGAGCGCCGCGTTCATCTCCGCGACGCGGCCCTCGATGTCCGACGGGTCCTTGCCCAGCAGGAGATTGCCGAGCGCGACTGCCGCGTCGAACGCGATGGCCTGGGTCTCGCCGTTGATCGTGGGCAGGGGCGAGCCCTCGCCCAGTCCGCAGAGCCCATCCGAGGTGTGGACGCGCACGAGGAGGTTCTCGGCCCGGTAGCTCGTGCCCAGCGAAATGACGAACGGCTCGTGCAGGGACGACGTTCAGCTTGTAGACGTCGATGCGGGTGATGGTGGGGGTCATGAAGCCTCCTCGGGGCAGCACGCCGCGCAGCGTCCCGCCAGCGTCAGATGGCGGTCGTCCAGGATGAAGCCGTGGCTGGCACGCAGCGTCGCTGCGAGCGCCGAAACCGGGGCCGCGTCCGCCTCGAAAGCGGCGCCGCACTCCGTGCAGAGAAGGTGGACGTGGGCGCTATGCGCGTGCCGCAAAGCGTACCGGCGCTGCCCATCGGCCCCGTCGATTACGTCCAGCATGTCCAGGGCGCCGAGCATCTCCAGCGTGCGATAGACGGTCGAGATGTCCATGACCGAGCTGTGCGCCTGCACCCGGCGATACAGCTCCTCCACGGAAGCATGATCCTCGACGTCGTGCAGCACCAAGACCACGATCTCGCGCTGCGGTGTCACGCGCATCCCCCGCTCACGCAGCGTGCGGAACAAGGTCTCCTGGCAGGACATCAGTAGACCTCCAATCCGTGGCGGCTGAGCAGGGCCTCGTCGGCCAGGATGCCGGCGGAGGGGCCGTCGGCCACGATCTCCCCCCGGTCCATGATGACCGACCGGTCAAACAGCTCCATCACCATCCGAATGTCGTGGGTCGCGACGAGCATGGTCTGCGGCAGCTCACGGATCAGGTTGATCAGCCCGCGGCGGGCGCGGGGTCCAGCCCGGCGGTTGGCTCGTCGAGCACGAGGATCTCGGGCCGCATCGAGAGCACGGTGGCGATGGCGATCCGCTTCTTCTCGCCCGTGCTGAGGTGATGCGAGACGCGGTTCTTGTACTCGCCCATCCGCACCGCCTCGAGCGCCTCGTCGACCCGGGCGCGCACCTCGGCCTCTTTCAAGCCCCTGGTAGATCGGGCCGAACGCGACGTCCTCGAAGACGGTCGGCGAGAAAAGCTGGTCGTCCGGGTTCTGAAAGACGAGACCCACCGCTGCACGGACGCGCCCCAGCGTCTTCTCGTTCACCTCCAGCCCGGCGACGCACACGCTGCCCGCCTGCTTGTGCGCGCCCGAAACCCCCAGGATGCCGTTCAGGTGCAGGATCAACGTCGACTTGCCCGCACCATTCGGACCGAGCAGCGCGACCTTCTCGCCCGGCGCAATCGACAGCGTGACGTCCTGGAGAGCAGGGTGCCCGTCCGGGTACGCGAAACTAAGATGCTCGACTTCGACTGTGTGGTGCATGCTACAAAACCAACCCCAGCAACAATATCAGCATGAGAAACAACAGGCCGCCTGCCAGCACTGCCCAGGCAAGCGGTGGAACCGGCGGCCGCGGCAGGCCGCGGACCTCGCCGTCGTAGCCGCGGCTCGCCATGGCCGCGTAGATGCGCTCGGACCGGTCGAACGAGCGCAGCATCAGATTCCCGGCCATGCCGCCCGTCACCTTCCCGCGCCAGGCGAGCGATCCGCCGATGCGGCCCGCGGGTTCGGCCGGGTGGCCGCTCCGTGACTCGCGGGCACGCATCAGGCGCATCACCTCGTCGACCAGGACGAACAGGTACCGCCACATCAGCCCGATCACGGTGACCAGCAGCCGGGGCACGCGCAGGCTGCGCATGGCCCCGAGCAAGTCGGGGAAGGCGGTGGTGGAGGCAAGGACGATCGCCATCTGGACGGACAGCCAGGACTTGACCGCGATGCTGACGAAGCGCACGAGGCCCGGCTGGGTCAGGGTCAGCGTCCAGGGGCCGATCTGCAGCGAGGCCAGCGCAGGTCCCGGGGATGGTGAACAGCAGCGGCAGGGCGGCCAGGACAAACGGGACGGCCAGCAGGGCGCGCTTGTAAACGAAGCCGACCCCGAGCTCGGACAGCAGGATCACCGAGAAGTCGAGCGCGAAGAGCAGCACGTACGCGGGCCAGGCCCCGGGATGCACCAGCGCGGCCGTGACGATGAAAGCCACTGCCAGCACCAGCTTGACGCGCGGGTCAAGCCGGTGTACCGGCGAGCTGCCGTGGCGGTAGGGGTCGAGGAAGTGCGCGTGCATCGGCGGGCTATGCCTCGTTCTCCGCGCTGCTGCGGCGGCGGGCGAACGCCAGGCCGACCACGACGGCGAGCACGAGCAGCAAGCCGATCACGCCGGCCAGGATCGTGGCGACGGCCGTGCTCGAGACGCCCGGCAGCAGATAGCCCGGCAGGAGGCCCACGTTCGAGCTGCGCTGGAGGCCGATGAAGCCCCGCTGCGCGGCGACCCATTCCAGCCCGTCGGGATGCGACGACGCGAGCGGCGCGAGGACGGCAAGGCCAGCGGCCAACACGAGCCCGCCGACCCACAACCGCCTTGCCCGCGGGCGCGCCCTCCGAACCCTTCAGCACCAGGTCACGCCGGGCGTTGTAGAGGAAGGCGAGCGCGCCGACGGTGATCAGCCCTTCGCCGATCCCGATGAGGGCGTGAATCGCGGCCATGGCAGGGACGGCGATATTTGCGGGCGAGGTGCCAGACAGGGCGAGCTGCAAGGCCACGGCCAGGGCCGCCACGAAGATGGAGAGCCAGCCGGCCGCAAAGCCGCCCGCGAAGATCCCCCACTTCTGCCCACGGCCCAGCTTCTCGACCGTTCGATAGCTGAAGTAGGCGACGGTGACGCCGATCACCGCCATGTTGAAGATGTTGGCGCCCAGCGCCAGGATGCCCCCGTCCTGGAAGATCAACGCCTGGACGCTGACCACGGCGGTCAGGACGAGCACGGCGGCCCAGGGTCCCAGGAGGATCGTGGCGATGGCCGCGCCCATCAGGTGGCCGGACGTGCCGCCGGTCACCGAGAAGTTGAGCATCTGGCCGGCGAAGATCGCGGCCGCCAGCACGCCCATGAGCGGTATCTTGCGCTCGTCCAGGCCGGTATTCAGCCGACGCAGCGCGTAGGCGACCGCGAGCACCGAGAGGAGCCAGAAGGCGATCGAGACCGCGACGGAGAGAAAACCATCCGGGATGTGCATGGGTTGAACGCTTGCGAAGACCACCTGGAAACCTCCTATCAGAACCGCCGCGAAGGGGGCTTATTGCAAACAGTTGCAATAGCAAGGATAGCACAATAAGAGGCCAGCATGCAAGAGGGGGAAGGCAACTACGAGGCAACGGATGGCGACGCAACGGATACCCGGCGCATCCGTTGCTCCGTTTTGCCCGGAGGGCATCCGTTGCGTCGTGCTTCCTTACGCTATTCCAGGTTTGAACAGGCCTTCCGGGTCGGAGCCGTAGAGGCCGGCGTCGACGCGGCGCGGGTCGGCGGGGGTTAGCTCGCGGATCATTTCGGGGGTCAGGAGCGGGATGTGCCGCATGCCTTGCAGCCGCTTCTCGATGCGGTCGCAGGCGGCGTCGTTGGTTTCCCAGTCGAGCGCGTCGTAGTGCGAGAGGTCGAGCAGGCGGGTGTACCCGCGCAGCGTCTTGCGGCCCAGGGTGTTGAAGTAGTCCTCGAAGTAGGACATGACGAGCTCGCGCATCGTGCGGAACACGGGCTCGCGGTAGCGCAGGCCCGCGAAGTTGGACTTGGCGATCGCACCGAAAGCGCCGTTCTTGCGGAAGACGGCGAGCACGTGGTCGTCGTCCATCAGCGGCTCGGGGACCAGATCGAGCACGAGGGGCGGATAGCCGAGGCCGCGGAGGGCCGCCGCCGCGAAAATTGCGCCGTCCAGGCAGTGCCCGCGACGCTCCCGCAGCACGCGCAGCGGCGAGCGGTTGAAGTATTCGGCCTCGTACGCCACCGTGTCCAGGAAATCCTGGATCTTGCGCGGCGAGTTCATCCCGCACAACAGGGTGCGCTCTTCGTCGGTCAATTGTGCTTCTAGTGCCATGCCCCTCATCCTGGAAACAGATCCTTCATCACCTTGCGCCGCGCCGCCGGCGTCGGGGATCGCCTGCGTGAAGCCCTCGGAACCGAACATGCGGCGGACCAGCCAGGATGGCAGCCGCCGGGTCATCTGCATCGGCCCGCCCTGGCTCTTGTGACACTCGCCGGCCGCGAGCTTCACGTCGAGGTACTTGCTCACGTCGATCCGGGCGTGCACCGGGCGTCTCCCACTGCACCACCTCGGCCAGGTCGATGTCGCCGTTCTTGCCGAACTTGTGCGGGTCGCGGCCGACCAGCGGCATGAGCCGCACGGCGAGCTTGAACGCCCGGAACCCGAAGGCCGGGTGGTAGAGCGCGGCCGCCTGGTGGGGCGCGCCGGCCTCCGGATACTGCGCGCCGTCGGCCGCCGCATAGAACGCCTTCATCGTCGCCTGGTGCAGCTTGATGTGGTCCGGGTGGCCGTAGCCGCCGAACTGGTTGTCGCACATGATTACCTGCGGCTTGTGCTTGCGGATCGATTCGACGATCTGCCCGACCAGGCGGTCCATGGGCGCCTGGACCAGGCTGTCGGGATGGTCGTTCTCCGGCGCGCCGCGCATGCCGCTGTCGCGGTAGGCGAGCCAGTCGATGCCCGCCAGCCCGAGGGTCTGCGCGGCGCAGCACAACTCCGCCGCTCGCAGCTGCGAGGTGCTTTTGTACCCCTCGAGCATGCCCGCGTCCACGGTGCCGGCGTTCCCGTCGGTCCCACACACCAGCCACACGGCGACGCCCTCGCGGGCGTAGCGCGCAAGCGTGCCGCCCGGCCCGAACGACTCGTCGTCGGGATGCGCGAAGACGGCCAGGAGAACTCGTTTCGAGCCAGGGTTGGCGATCATGATCACACTCCGCGGCCAAGTATACGGGCAGACGCAGCGAAGTCAAGGCTAAGGGGCAACTTAGGCGGTTTTCGCGGCGTCCGCTATAATAGGCGTGCCCATCACACGGAGGTCGCTCCTTGAAGTTATCCGTCCTCATTCCCTGTTACAACGAAATCGACACCATCCGCCCGATCGTCGAGCAGGTGCTTGCCGTCGACCTGTTCCTGCAGGTGCGTAACGGCCCGTATCGCCCGAAGGATGGCGCCGCCCATGCGAGCCGCGGCGAGACCTACGACCTGACCGTCGAGAAAGAGATCATCATCGTCGACGACGGCTCGCGCGATGGGACGCTGGAGATTCTGCCGGAGCTCGCCCAGCTGCCGGGCGTGTTCGTGTATTACCACCAGCGCAACCAGGGCAAGGGCGCGGCCGTCCGGACCGCGATCGAGCAGTCCAACGGGAGACATCCTGATCGTGCAGGATGCGGACCTGGAGTACGACCCCCGCGAGTATCCCCAGCTCCTGCTCCCGATCCTCGAAGGGCGCACGAAGGTCGTCTACGGCAGCCGGTTCCTGGGCGGCGCGCGGAAGGCGATGTTCTTCACGCACATGCTCGGCAACAAGATGCTCACCCTCTTCACCAACATCCTCTTCGATACCATCCTCTCCGACATGGAAACCTGCTACAAGGTCTTCACGCGCGAGGTCGCGCTGAAGCTGCGGCTGAAGCAAAAGGGGTGGGGCTTCGACCCCGAGATCACCGCCAAGATCTTGAAGCGCGGCTACCGGATATACGAGGTGCCCATCTCGTACAACGGCCGGGAGTACAACGAGGGCAAGAAGATCAGCTGGCGTGACGGGCTGACGGTGATGTGGACGCTGCTCAAGTATCGACTGACGGAATAGCGAGCATCACGCCGCGGAGGCTCGAAGCCACGCGGAGTTCTGCCTCGCGCTGCTTTGCCGCGCTCCTGTTCGCCGCGCTGCTCGTCCGCGCGATCCCCTGGCTGGCGAACCTGCCCCTCCACCACGACGAAGCGTTGTACGGCACGTGGGCGCGCGCGATCGCCGACGGTTCCGATCCCTTGCTGCTGATCCCCTGGGTCGACAAGCCGCCCCTGGTGCTCTACCTGCTGGCGTCCAGCGTCAAGCTGTTCGGCGCGTCGGAGATCGCGCTGCGCGTGCCCGGCATGATCGCGGGCCTGCTGACGGTCTGGGCCACGTTCGGGCTGGCCCGGCGGGCGGCGGGCGAGCGGGCTGCGTGGGCGGCTGCCGTGCTCGTGGCGCTGTCGCCGTTCGCGATCCTCTTCGCGCCGACGGCCTTCACCGACGGGTGGCTGACCCTGTTCCTCGTCGCGGCCGCGTGGGCCGCGCTCGCCGGGCGGCCGGGGTGGGCGGGGGTGCTGCTCGGGCTGGCGTGCGCGAGCAAGCAGCAGGGGGTGATGGGGATTCCGCTGGTCCTCGCGCTCGTCGTGGTGGGGGCGTCTGGAGCAGGGACGGCTGGACCACGAAGACGCGAAGGCGAACGAAGGACGCGAAGCGCGAAGCCCACGAAGAGCGCTGGCCGCAGTGGGGTTGGCGGCGCTGGGGTTTGCGGTGGTGTTCGGGGCGGTGACGTATTGGGACAGCTTGCGGTGGCACAACCGGCCGAGTTATTGGGATCAGAGCCTGCAGACGTATGGCGGGGTGGTGCTGGCGCCGCTGGCCGAGTGGCCGCAGCGGGCGGGGGAATGGGCGGCGCAGGCGGGGTATTGGTTTGGGGCGTGGCCGGTGACCGCGCTGGTGCTCCTGCTGGCAGCGGTGGGTGAGCTCGTCGGCCAGCACCGCCCGGAGCGTGCCGGCGTGGACGAAGCGAACCATTCCCCGACCGCCTGCGTGACCCGAATGCTTGCCCGTCGTCGCGCGCCTGCTTTGTGATCGCCGTCTACGTCCTCGGCTACCTGCTGGTCCACCTGGCGTTCACTTTCCAGCCCTGGGACCGGTACTTGCTGCCGGTCTTGCCGCTGGTCTGCGTGCTGTGCGGGAAGGGGCTCGTTGCGGGCTGGGATTGGCTCAAAGCGCTCGCGCTTCGGGTCAACCGGAAGGTGGGCCGGGGCGGGGCTGTCGGCCGCGCTGCTCTACGCGGCGAGCCTGGGGGTGACCGCCTCGATTCCGGTTGGCAGCGACATCGGCGCGTACCACGGCGTGGCGGAAGCGGCCGCGTTCCTCACGAAGCCAGCCGCCGGGAACGACGGTCTATTACGACCGCATCGGGTGGC
The DNA here is from genome assembly GCA_963800615.1 of uncultured Chloroflexia bacterium. GTDB lineage: Bacteria > Chloroflexota > Anaerolineae > CG2-30-64-16 > CG2-30-64-16 > JALOOB01. Next base: position 25,840 of record CAWDBO010000023.1, on the reverse strand, counting down.
ACCTGGGGTATTACCTGTACGGCCGGCCGGTCACGCGCAGCTGGTACGACTCGCCGCAGAAGCTGGCGCGCGAGGCGGCACGCGTCGCGGGGGAGGACGCCGGGCGCCGCGCAGTGGCTGGCGCTGCCCGCGTGGGAACAGGCGGGGCTGCCCGCGCTGCGTGATGCGCTGGCGGCCAAGGGATTCGTCGCGCTCCCGGCGTATACGGCGACCGGCAAGGGAGGTTCGCCCGAGCTGACCCTGTACCGGCTGGAGCCGCAGGCGATGGCCGCGGGTCAGGGTGGAAGCGGGCTGAACCGGATGCAGGTCGGGCCATGAGAGCCGGGCTGCGGCGCCGCCTTCCCGACATCGGCGCGTGGCTCGTCCTGGCGCTTGCCACGCTGATCGTGTGCTGGCCGCTCGGGCTGACGAACCGGATCCTCGCCGGGATCGACGCCTTCACCTACTTCACGCCCTATTGGGCCCACCGCATGGAGGCGCTCCGCGGCGGGCATATCCCCCTGTGGAACCCGTACCTCTTCTCAGGCGTGCCGTTCCTCGCGAACATCCAGGCCGCGGTCCTCTATCCCCTGCACTGGCCCCTGAGCTGGCTCGAGCCGGAGCGGGCGCTGGTGTGGTCCGCGCTGCTGCACGCCTGGCTCGCCGCAGGTTTCACTTACGTGCTGGCGACCCGTTCGCTGAGGGTCCGGCCGGCTCGCCGGGGTGCTGGCAGGGCTGATGTTCGGGCTGGGCGGCTTCACGCTCGCGCGGGTGGAGAACATCAACCAGCTGAACGCGCTGGCGTGGCTGCCCGCGATGCTGCTGGCTGTACGACGAGACGGTGCGCGGCGCGGACGAGGGGCAAACGCCGCGCCGCCGGCTGATTTCGTTCGTCGCGCTCGCGGTCGTCATCGCGCTGCAAATCCTCGCCGGGCACACGCAGACGACCTTCATCAACATGGTCGGGCTGGGCCTCTGGGCGGTCGCCTCGCTCGGGTGGCCCCTGCGCCGCAAGAACCTCGTCCGCCTCCTGCCGCTCCTGGCGGTCATCCCCGCGCTGGCGCTGGCTGCGGCCCAGCTGCTGCCCACGATCGAACTGAACGGCCTGGGGCTGCGGACGGGCGGGCTTGACTTCCGGCAGGCGGTCAGCTTCTCGCTCCGGCCGCAGCTGCTGCTCCAGACGCTTCCTGCCGCCCTTCGGCGGCGGGCTTGACGCCGCGTTCGGCAGCGAAGGCTACGCCGAGTTCACCGGCTATGTGGGGATCACCGGCCTGCTTGCTGCGGCCTCCTCGGCGCGCTGATCGCCTGGCGCCGCGGCCCGGGCGCACGCGCCGGACGCAAGCCCCGCCCTGCGGGCGCTGCTCCTGGCGCTGGCCGGCGCGTTCCTGGCCCTCGGCGCCTACAACCCGGTCTACTACCTGCTTGTGGCGGTTCGTGCCCGGATTCGACCTGTTTCGCGCGCCGGCGAGGTGGCTTGAGTTGTTCGCGCTGGGCGTGGCGCTGCTGGCCGCGTACGGGCTGGACCACCTGGACGAGCTGGCCGCCGTCCGGCCTTACCTGCCCCGGCGGACCGTTGGCAAGGCGGTTGCAGCGGTCGTGCTGGTCGTCATCCTCGCGCTGCTTGCGTGGCAGCGCTGGCCGGCGTGGGCGACGGTAGTGGGGTGGGTGATGGCGGGGGCGGTGGCCTCTGCACTCATCGTGCTCGGCGTTCGGCAGCACGCGGAGGTTTGGAACACGAAGTTTGGACCGCGGAAGGTAACCGAAGGCGCGAAACGCGAGGATTTGAACCGCGAACGCACGAAACGCGGACCGAGATCTTCGCGCTTCGCGCTTCGCGTCTTCGGCAACCTTCGCGCCTTCGTGGTCCTAATTCTGACCCTCCTCTTCCTCGAGCTCCTTCTCGCCAGCCGCGCGCTCCCGTTCACCCAGGCCACTGCGCCCATGGCCGCGGCCCTCCGCAACGCGCCGGCGGCCCTGCTTGCCGCGACCGCGGACCAGCCGCCGGGCGGGCCGCGACCGGTTCCTGAGCCTCTCGAACATCCGGTACGACCCGGGCGACCTGGCAGAGCTGCGCGCCCTGCAGGCGGACCGGCTGCCCGCCGCGGCGGTCGAGCGGCTGGTGCGGGCGGCGAAGCAGGTCGAGGTGCTCGCGCCCAACCTGCCCCTCTTCTTCCGCCTCCCCGCAGTGGACGGCTACGACGGTGGCCTGCTGCCGCTCCATCGTTATGTCATGTTGCAGGAGCTTTTCCTGCCCCCCGACCGGATGACGCCCGACGGCCGGCTCGCCGAGCAGCTCGGCGCGATCCCGGACGCGCGCCTGCTGGACCTGACCGGCGTGCGCTTCGTGATCACCGACAAGCAGCGCGACCTGTGGGCCGGCGACGTGTATTACGACCTGGAGCAGAGCGCGACCATCCCCCGGGTCAAACGCTCGATTTCGACCTTACGGGCTACCCCGCTTTCGAGGCGGACGCGCTCGGCATCGTGGGACATCTGAATGGCGACGGTTCGGCCGGCCAGCTCGCAGCTGTGGCCGCATCTGCCGGGCGATCCGAGGAAACGCCTCTTTACGCTCTCCGCGGCGCAAACCGACCCGCCGCAGCCGGTAATTGCGCCGCTGGCGCAGCCGATTACGCCCACCCGCCTCACCATCCGCAACGGGACCGCGTCCGAGGTCGTGCTGCAAGGGCTGAGCCTGATCGACCGGCGGACCGGCAGCCACACGTCGATCACGGTTTCCCCGAACGGCGACTTCCGGCGCATCCACTCGGGCGACGTGAAGATTTACGAGCGGCTCGGCGCGCCGGGACGAGCCTGGCTGGTCCACGGCGTCACGCCGGTTCGTGACGCGACCGAGGCGCAGGCCGCCATCGCCGGCCCGACCTTCGCGCCCGCGCCGCGGCCGTCGTCGAAGCCCCGCTGCCTGCGACGGCGCCCGCGGCGGCGCAGCCCGGCGAAAGCGTGACCACTGTCGAGCTATGCGGACGAGCGCGCGAGCTACGTCGTGGAAGCGGCTGAGCCGGGGCTGCTCGTAGTCGCAGACGCCTGGTATCCCGGCTGGCGGGCGACGGTCGACGGCAAGCCGGCCGAAATCCTGCGCGCCAACCTGCTGTACCGGGCCGTGCCGGTCGAACCGGGCCGGCACGAGGTGGTGTTCGAGTACGCGCCCGCAGTCCTGGCGCGCCGGGGCCGCCATCAGCCTCGTGTCCGTTCTGCTGCTGCTCGCGGCCGCTATTTGCAGCGCCGTTTATCCGCTTCGCTCCGTTCCTGTTATAATCTGCACTTGAAGGAGGCGGCCATGAACGTATTCAACAAGCTGGTCGTCATCATCCTGCTCCTGGTGCTCCTGGCACTGAGCCTGCTGCTGGCCCTGTTCCCAATCCAGACGCTGCAGTCGATCTCGATCGCCTTCAGCCGGGCGGCGGCCTGGGCGCAGACATTCCAGGCGAACCAACCGGTGCTCTTCGGGCTGGCGCGGGTGGGCCTGGCGGTGCTGGGGCTTGCGGTCGTCCTCCCCCTGCTCTGGCAGCAGCTGAAGCGGAGGCGGCCGCGGGCGGTTCACGTCGTCACCGAGAGCGGCAGCTCGGCCTCGGTCAACACCGACGCGGTGGCCCGGCGGCTGGCCTGGCACATCGATCAACTGGCCGACGTCGTCTCCGTGGAGCCCCACGTTTCGGGCGGCGGCAAGGCGGTCAACGTCCGGCTGGACGTGCAGACCCGGCCGGAGATCGACGTGCCGATGAAGACGGACGAGATCGTGTCGGTTGCGAAGGAAGTGATCACCGAGCGCATGGGCTTGCAGCTGGGCAAGATCCAGGTCCATATCGACCACGCGCCGTACACGGAAGGCGCCGCGTGACGGTTGAGGCGAATGAGGCGGGGACTGCGGGGACGCCTGCGGTCCCCGTCGTCGCGCCCGTTGCGGTCAGCCCGCTCGAAGCCGGCGCGCTGCTGGAGGCGCTGCTGTTCGTGGCCCCCGCGCCCGTCCCCCTGGCCCGGCTGAGCCAGGTGCTCGAAATGAGCGAGGAAGCGGTGCAGCAGGCGCTGGACGCCCTGGCCGACAAGTATGCCGGCGAGCGGCGGGGCGTGCGGGTGGTGCGCCGGGCGGACCGGGTACACCTGACGACTGCGCCGGAAGCCGCGGCCTACATCGAGAAGTTCCTGGGCCTCGACCTGACCACGAAGCTGTCGACCGCCGCGCTCGAAACCCTGGCGGTGATCGCCTACCGGCAGCCGCTGACGAGGGGCGACATCGAAGCGATCCGCGGCGTCAACTGCGACGGGGTGCTGAAAACGCTCCTGGCGCGTGCCCTGATCGAGCCGGTGGGCCGCCTGGAGCAGCCCGGCCGCCCGTTCCTCTATGGCACCACACTGCAGTTCCTCCAATACTTCGGCCTGGAGGGCCTCGACCGCCTCCCGCCGCTGCCTGCCGGGGAGGGTTAGGCAACACAAAGGCACAAGGACACCAGCTATTCTAAGGCTGCAGGAGGTCGTTTCGTTCGCTCTGCGGCGTCGTGTCCTCCGTGTCTTTGTGTTTCCCTCCGCCGTTTAAAGGTATAACGCGCTACAGCCCTGAGGTGTTGTTGGGCTTAGTTTAGAGGAGAGCACGGGCTCGCGCTCAGTCGTCTGCGAGCTCCAGCAAGGAGACCCCTATGGCTGAAAATCTTTGGGCTTTACGCGAACAGAAGCGCCTCAGTGTTGCCACCCTTGCAACCCGGGCCGGCTTGCCAATCGGCCTGATCATGGAGTACGAGGCCGGGACACGCTCGATCGACCCGCGGCACCTCTCGCGGCTTGCGAAGGCTCTGTACGTCGAAGAATCGGAGATCCGCCTCCGCTGCGACCCCCGACCCGGTGCGCGGTCAGCTGGAGCGGCAAGGGGTTCGCCCGGAAGGCGCCTTGGCCCCCGCGAGCCGCCCGCCTGTGCCTGCCGGCGCCGCGCCGCAAGCCGCGCCCCAGCCGCCGGCCGGTCAGCCGCGCGGCCGCGCACGGCGCGTCCGCCCCGGCCCGCGTCAGAGGCGAAGCCGCCCGCGCCGGCGAGGGCCAGCCAACTGGCTCACATCAACGACCTTCTGCAGCGGCTGGGCCGAGACCGCGCATCCGTGGAAGCGCGAGCTGGGCAAGCCGCTAGAACGAGTTCGACCGGCTGCAGGCCAGCCAGCTGCTGGTCAAGCTGCAGGCCGAGGTCCGCAATGCGCCCACCCCCGACCGCCACCGGGCATATCTGCCGGAAGCAGTCGACCAATACGAGATGGAGTACCTGACGCGGGTGCGGGATGAAGCGGCGCCGCTCCATTTTGCCCTCTTCGACGGCAGCACCGTGGATGGTGTGGTCACCGGGTTTGGGCCCTACAACATCACCGTGCGCCAGGAGGACGGCAGCGAGCTGACGCTGAGCAAGCTGGCGATCGTGAGCTACCGAAGGCCGCCGAGGCAGCGCAGCCGGCGAGGGGGCAGCGCAATGAGCCTCGGCGACAAGCTGCGCGTGCTGCGCGCCCAGCACGGCGGGGTGACGCCCGCGGAGATCGAGGCTGCGCTCCCGGAGCTGCCCAAGGGCCTGTACCGCTACATGGAGCAGCGCTACCGGGCAGTCGGCGACGACGCGTCGATCCAGATGCTGGCGGACTACTTCGGCGTGCCGTTCGAGGACCTGCGCTGGCGGCTCGATTGGCCGCGGAAAGCGCTGAACCGGGCGTTCGTCCACGTCCAGCACGAAGGCATCCCGATCACGCTGCACCTGTGGAACGGCGAGACGGTGACCGGCAAGGTGAACTGGTGGGACTTGGGCGCGTGCGAAATCAGCACGGGCGATGGGGATATCGTCGTCCAACGGCACGCCGTGGAACGCTGGGACCCGCGCGCCACCGGAAGAAGGCTGAACCAGGATACACGAGGAATAGGGATTACGCTAGATGATCGCAGATGTTACGAACCGGATTTTACAGGATCTAGCGGATAGGCCTTGATCATCGGGCCGAATCAAGGTACTCCGTCAATCCTACAAATCCCGGTTCAGACTCTGAGTCGCCTCTCGCAGCCCCTGCGGCAGAAGCGCACTACCCGGCCCTGAGCGTCTATCGAGATGTGCTTCGATGCTCCCCGTCACCAGCAGTTCCCCGTCACCCGCACGGCGCACCTCGTAACTGAACGTCATGCCCGCGGCTGCCCAGCTGGGTCAGGGCGGCGCGCACCAGCACCTCGTCGTCGTAGCGCGCGGGCCGGTGGTACCGCGCGCTGACCTCGGCCACCGCCAGGCTGACCCCTTCCTGCTCCATCCGCGAGTAAGGGTAGCCGATCGCACGGCGTGAACGCGCTTCGGCCTTCCTCGAACCAGGTGATGTAGGCGGCATGGTGGACGATGCCCATCGCGTCCGTCTCGAAGTAGCGGACGCGGAAGCGACACCTCGACGGCCGGGCTGCCCGTCGGAGGTCACGACAAGGCGGGTATTGGCGTCTGTCATCAGCCGCCTGCTAGAACGGCCGGGGTGCGACCCCGACCAGGTAACCGTACCGCGATCTTGAACTTCTCCACCGTCATGTTGGTCTGCATCGCCAACCGCGGCGAGCGAACATCGGGTCCTTGGCCGTGCTCCGGCTTCAGCCGGATCATGAACTTGTACGCCGACTGGTAGGTGAACGAGTCGATGTTCACCATGCGCACGCCGGTGCGGCCGGTCGCCGGGTCCATGATCGGTCTCCGAGGCGATCGGCACGACCTGGTTGCCCTGCAGGCTGATCGTGCGCGTTGCTGCCCCCTGCAGCAGGAAGTCGGCCGCCGCCTCGCCGAGCGAACGGGTGTAGTCGACGTCGTACGCGATCGGCGGCGCGCACCGCAGCTCGTAGCCCAGCTCCTTGTCGCGCACCGGGATCTTGACGCCCATGTCTGCCAGGTCCTTGATCACCCACCGCTTGAGGATGTCCGAGAAGTTCATGTCGTGCAGGGCCACGTGGCCGTGCGGGTCCAGCGCGTCGATCCCCTGCAGGTACTGGCGGTCCTCGGGGGCCAGGTATTCGAGGATGCCCTCGGCCACGAGCGCGACGCCGTGCCGCCGGCCTTCCGACAGCCGGCGCAGGATCGAGGTCACCAGGATGTCGACGACTTCCTGCAGGCGGATCGGCTGGCCGCGCCACTCTTCAGGGATGATGGTGAGGGTTGCGCCCGAGCTCTTGCCGATGCCCAGCGCGAGGTGCCCGGCCTTGCGCCCCATCGTGACCACCACGAACCAGGTCTGGCTGGTGAGCGCATCCTCCATGAAGTTCATGACGATCTTCGTGCCCACCTCGCGGGCCGTTTCGAAGCCGAACGTGGGGATGCCCTCGGGGAGCGGCAGGTCGTTGTCGATCGTCTTGGGCACGTGCGACTGCCCGGACCGCCAGCCCCATATCGTCACACGCGTGCTTGGAAACGCGGTAAAGCGAGTACGCGGTGTCGTCGCCTCCGATGCCCACCAGCAGGGAGATCCCGGCCTCGGCCAGCGCGCAGGCGCAGCGCTTCAGATCGTCCACCGATTTGGTCGGGTTGGACCGCGAGGTGCGCAGGATCGAGCCGCCGTCGAGATGGATGCGCGAGACCGCCTTGATGGTGAGCGGGGTCGACTCCAGCTTCCCTTCCATGAGGTGCTGGAACCCGTCGTAGATGCCCACGACCTCGATGCCGTTGTTGATCGCTTCGATGGTGGCGGAGTGGATGACGCCGTTGATGCCGGGCGCAGGGCCGCCGCCAACGAGGATGCCCATGCGCTGCGCGTGCGTTTCGGAGACCATGATGATACCTCCGGGATGGGAAAAGATTGCGGACCGGCGAGAATGTCGACGGAATCGTACCGCCTGTGAAGGAGTTTGGCAAGCCGGCAGCCGGATAGCGAGATGCGGCCGGGGTTTGGGCAAAGGGCCGTTCGGGTGTAAACTGTCTGTGACGGCGGCGTCGCAGGGCTGTGCGCGCCATCCGTTCCCACGATCAACCCATTTCGACATAGGAGTCCTCCCGAATGGCCGAACAGCGCAAGAAAGTCACGCTCCCCGTTCTCTTCGACAAGATGGCGAAGGGCACGCCCCTCACCATGATCACCTGCTACGATTACCCGATGGCCTACCTGGTCGAACAGGCCGGCATCGACATCGTGCTCGTCGGCGACAGCCTCGGGATGACCATCCTGGGCTTCGACTCGACCCTGCCGGTCACCATGAACGACATGATCCGCCACGCGCAGGCCGTGCGCCGGGGCACGCCCAACGGCTGGCTGATCGGCGACATGCCCTACATGAGCTACCAGGCTTCGGACGAATCCGCCGTGCTGAACGCGGGCCGGTTCATGGCCGAGGCCGCGTGCGACGGCATCAAGCTGGAAGGCGGCGTCGAGGTTTGCTCCCGCGTGCGCGCCATCGTGGCCGCGGGCATCCCTGTCATGGGCCACCTGGGACTCACCCCGCAGAGCGTTTCCTCGCTGGGCGGCTTCCGGCTCCAGGGCAAGAGCGGCAAGCAGGCGAAGAAGATCGTCGACGACGCCAAGGCGCTGGAAGATGCGGGCGCGATGGCGATCCTGCTCGAGCTCGTGCCCGACCAGGTCTGCCAGATCATCACCGAGCGCGCGAAGGTGCCGATCATCTCCCTGGGCAGCGGCCCGAACGCGCACGGCCAGCTCCTGATCTTCCACGATATGTTCGGCCTGTACCCACGCTTCACGCCGAAGATGGCGAAGAAGTACTGCGACGCCGGCAAGCTCATCGGCGATGGGCTGAAGGACTACGTCAACGAGGTCACGAGCAAGGTCTTCCCCGAGCCCGAGCGCTACTTCGGGATCAAGGAAGAAGAGCTCGCCGAGCTCAAGCGACTGATCGCGGAAGACAACAAGTAATTCATTAAGAAGCACCAAGTTTCTTCGAGAAACCTGGTTTCTGTTAACCCCTAATGAGGTGAAAGATGGCTAACAGAGACGAGCTACGCGCGAGGCTGCGCATCCCTCAGGCACGGCTGGACGACATCAACGCGCTGCTGCTGGATCCGAACCTGCGGGTGGTCAACGACCTGCTCGACGTCGTGGCGAAGCACGGCACGCCGGAAGAGATCAACGCTAAGGCGGCCAAGGCCCGCGACCTGGACAACCTGATGACGCGGCTGGCGGAGCACGACTGCGCCTACCTGGACGACCTGATCTGGCTGCAGAAGCAGCGGGACGAGGGCCGGTTCGTCAGCGAGGCGGCGTATCGCCGGCAGGTGCTGGGCGACAAGGCCGAGACGACCGCGTTCAAGGACGACTTTGCGGTCACGCTCGAAATCAGCGCGACGCAGTACTTCCCCTGGCTCATCGCCGAGGCGCGGCAGGCGATCGAGAAGTGCGAGCTGATGCCGGGCCGCTATATCCGGGTGCGCAAGATGCGCGAGTCGGAGGGCGACTGCGGCGACATGCTTGCCCTCGCCGCGGCCATGCAGATCATGGGCGCATCCTACGTCGAGACCCTCGACACGAAGGGCACCGACGGATCGAACATCCACCTGGGCGGACCGGACACGATCACGGGGTATTTCGGCGGGGTCGGCCAGCCGAACGACCACGTGCTCAAGTGGGTGGACGAGTTCCTTTACTACTACACGACGTACGGCACCCGCCAGGTCCTCAACATTAACTCCGGCACGATCCTGGCCGGCTACCTGCTCTACAAGCTCGGCATCCAGAACGAGTTCAAGATCAGCGTCTTCGTGGGCAACGACAACCCGTTTGCGGCGCTGTGGACGCTGCTGGCGGCCAAGCTGTTCTCGCGTGACGACGGCACCTCGCCGCTGATCGGCTTTAACTGGGGCAACTCCGTCGAACAACGAGACCCTGGAGATCACGGCGCAGTTCCGCAAGGCGCTGGGCTTCGAGCAGGTGGTGCGCTTCGAGCACCACATCACCGAAGCCTACCGCCACATCGTCATCCAGCCGTACAACCGGCGCGACGAACTGATCCAGCTGGCGGATCATGTGGCGAACATCTCGGCGAAGCACGAGGGCGGCGACCCCGACGTGGAAGTCACCCGGGCCCACCCGTCGAGCATCCTGGACTACTTCCGGCCCAAAGAAGAGATCGAGGATGCCCACGAGATGGACGTGCTGCTGGGGAATTACCTGGACAAGCACGAATCGGTCAACCGGACGGCCCGCGCGCTGACCGAAGCGGGCCTGAGCTGGATCGCCGCGACGAAGCTGCACCACCGAGAGTAGGAAAGCCAGACCTGACAGGTTCCTGCCGCAGCAGGGTCGGAACCTGTCAGGTCTTTTTGTTGCGAGGCGACATGACACAGACCTGACTGGTTTCGAAAACCTGTCAGGTCTTTCTATCGCGACTTATTCGCGGATATGGCCGTCCCCGATCCCCACCCACTTGTAGGTCGTCAGCTCCTCCAGGCCCATCGGGCCGCGGGCGTGCAGCTTCTGCGTGCTGACCGCCACCTCCGCGCCGAGGCCGAACTGCCCCCCGTCGGTGAAGCGCGTCGAGGCATTCACGTACACGGCCGAGGAGTTGACCTCGTCCACGAAGCGGTTTGCGTTGCGCCAGTCGTTCGTCAGGATGCTGTCCGAGTGCTCCGTGCTGTGCTCCTGGATGTGCGCGATCGCTTCGTCGAGTCCCCCCACCACCTTGATCCCGAGCACCAGCGACATCCACTCCGTGTCGAAGTCGTCCGGCCCGGCCGGCTTGACGCCTTCTTCCGGTCCGCCCGCCTGCAGGATGCCGAGCGCCTCCTGCTCTGCCCGGATTTCCACCGAGCGGCTGCGCAGCCGGGCCGCGACCTGGGGCAGGAAGTCCGGCGCGATCGAGCGATGGACGAGCAGGGTGTCGAGTGCGTTGCAGACGCTCGGCCGCTGGACCTTGGCGTTCTCGACGATGTCGACCGCCCGGGCGAGGTCCGCGCTTGCGTCGACGAAGATGTGACAGATGCCCATGCCTCCGGTGATGACCGGGACTGTGGCCTGCTCGCGGCAGAGCTTGTGGAGCGACGCACCGCCGCGCGGGATGATCATGTCGACATAGCGGTCGAGCCGGAGCAGCTGGGTGACCAGGTCCCGGTCCGGGTCATCAATATACTGGACTGCGTCGACCGGCAGACCGCACGCGGCGAGCGCGCCGCGGATGAGGCCGGCGAGCGCGGCGTTGCTGCGGAAAGTCTCGGTGCCGCCACGCAAGATCGAGGCGTTCCCCGTCTTCAGGCACAGCGTCGCCACGTCCACCGTCACGTTGGGCCGCGCCTCGTAGATCACGCCGATCACGCCGATGGGGGTCCGCCGCTTGCTCAAGCGCAGCCCATTCGGCAGCACCCGGCCGTCGTACTCCTGCCCCACGGGGTCGGCCAGTGCGGCCACGCTCCGGACGTCGGCCGCCAGCGCAGCCAACCGTTTCTCGTCCAGCATCAGCCGGTCGAGCAGCGCGGCGCTCAGCCCCTTCTCCCGCGCGGCAGCCAGGTCGGCTGCATTGGCGCTTAGCACCTGGTCCGCGTGCGACTCCAGCGCGGCGGCAACGGCGAGCAGCGCCGCATCCTTCTCGCCGCGCTTCAGAATGGCAAGTTTCCGTCCGGCCAGCCGGGCGGCCCGCCCCATACCCTCGAGATCGGTCATACCCAGCCCTTTCACAGCAGAATCATGTCGTTACGGTGTACTGCGACCGGCCCCAGCGTGTAGCCGAGGCGGTCCGCAATCTCGTTCGAGTGGCAGCCCGCGATCTGCCGCATGTCCAGCGCGTCGTAGCGAGCGACGCCGCGGGCCAACGCGGCGTCGGAGGGATCGACGATCACGATGGTGTCCCCGCGCTCGAACTGGCCGTCGACCCGCACGATCCCGGCGGGCAGGAGGCTGCCGCCCTTCTCCCGCAGCGCGAGCGCCGCGCCCGCATCCACCCACACCCGGCCCGCGGGCCGGGCCGTGCCGAAGATCCAGCGGCGCCGGCTTTCGACCGTCGAGTCGAGGGCGGGGAAGCGGGTGCCGACCGGCTCGCCGGCCGCGGCCCGCAGGATCACGTCGGGCGAGCGGCCGCCCGCGATGATCACGTCGACGCCCGCGCGCCGGGCGGCGTCCGCCGCCTGCAGCTTCGTCGCCATGCCGCCGGTGCCCAGGCCGCTCACGCTGTCACCTGCAACCGCGGCCAGGGTGGCGTCGATCGCCCGCACCTCGGGGATCAGGTGCGCGTCCGGGTGAGTGCGGGGATCGGCCGTGTAGAGCCCGTCCAGATCGGTCAGCATCAACAGGAGGTCGGCTTCGGCGAGGATCGCGACGGTGGCGGATAGGTTGTCGTTGTCGCCCACCTTGATCTCGGCCGTCGCGACCGCGTCGTTCTCATTGATGACGGGGACGATGCGGTGTTCGAGCAGCGCCTGCAGCGCGTCCCGGGCGTTCAGGAAACGATCCCGCTCCGCAACGTCGGCCCGAGTGAGCAGCATCTGGCCCACGACCAGCCCGTAGATTTCGAACAGGCCCTCCCAGACGCGCATCAGCCGGCTCTGCCCGACCGCGGCGAGCATCTGCTTCGCGGCGACGGTGGGTGGCAGAGACGGGTGCCCGAGCTGCTCGCGGCCGGCCGCGATCGCGCCCGAAGTGACGACGATGACGTCGCAGCCTTGCCCGTGCAGCCGGGCCGCCTGCCGTGCGATCTCCACCATCGCAGCGCGGTCGAGATGCTGGCTGCCGCCGGTCAGCACGCTCGTGCCCAGTTTGACGACGATCCTTTTGTACATGAGATATCCCGGGATGGACTCGCGGCGCTGCGGGGAGGTTCGACCGTGAACGGAACCGCCCCATTGTAGTTGAGACGGGAAGCGCTGACAAGCGGAGCGACGGCCGCGCCAGGGCCATTCAGTTGTCGGATAGGTAAACTGAATGACCCTGGTTCGTGGTCGGATTTCTCGGTTAGCTAGGCGCGCGTCGACGACCGGGCAAATCCGGATGGCTGGATTCGCCCGGTCTGCCTTTACGGCTCTACCTCACTCCCCCCTGAACACGATCGCCTGATCGTAAACGATCTCGGTGAACGCCGGGCCGACCTTCGTGGACTGCTCCAGGTACGCCCGCCAGCCGATCCACACGTTGTTCTCGATGTCCAGGTTGACCCGCGCGCAGTCAGAGGTCACCGTCGTGCAGTGGGTGTCGTCTCCGCAGTTGCGCGCAAACTTCCATACGTACAGCCTGTCGGCCTCGGGGTTGCCCTCCAGCCAGTCGTTCGCCGTGCCCTTGAACTGCGCGCTCTGCTGCCCCACGATCCCAAGAAGCAGATCCACGCCCTCGGTATCTTTGTCCACGTAGACGCCGGCGTTAGAGTAAGTGGCCTTGCCGGTTGCCTCATGGTTGGCGCCGTATACCATTACGAAATCCTTCGGGCCCAGCGTGAACTTCTGCTCGGTCCACAGGTACACCGTATCCCGAGCCGGCCCGTATTCGGGGACCTCGCGCTGCAGGCCGTCGGAGCCATCCGTCAGCCACACCTCGGTCGTCAGTTCCTTGTACTCCCGACCCGCGTACTCGTTCAGGATCGCTTTCCGCAGCTCGTCGACGGCGGGCATCAGGTCCAGCTCGGTCTGCCCGGTGCCCCGGACACGCAGCTTCGGCACCGGGTATGGGTCGAGCTGCTCGGGCTGCGCATTCGGGAGCGCCACCCGCAGCACGACCTGCGTCTGGTTCATGTAGTCTTCCATCGCCTGCTCATACCCCGGCGCGGGCCGGTACAGCCGCTGCATCAGGATGAGTTGGTCCGCGGTGGCCTCAAAACCCAGGTGGGCCAGCGCCTGCGGCACCACCAGCGTATTCAGGATGCTGGCCGGGTAGCCGGCCTTGCGCGCCGCGGCCGTCACCCTCGCGTCAACCGCGCGATCGCTGGTGACCACCAGGATCGCATTCTTGTCAAACGGGTCGCCCGGCGGACCACTGGTGCGGATCGTCAGGTTGTTCACCGTGTCGCCCAACGTCCCGAACGGCGAGATCAGCTTCTGCTGCTTGTCGGACCAGCGATCGAGCACGAAGGGCTGGTAGCTGAAGTAAGACATCGGCGGCGGGGTCTGGCCCACGATGATCAGCGCCTCGTCGGCGGCCAACAGGAACTCAAACTTGGTGTAGCTCGGGAACTGCTGGTCGGGCGACTGCGGCACGTATGCGACCTTATAGGGCGCGCCTGCGTTGTTGTCATAGCACGGCCATTGCCAGCCCTCCGCACAGCAGGTGCAGGTTACGTCGAGGCGCATCATTCCCTCGCCCAACGGCTCCTGGCTCTGCTGCACCCTGAAGCCTTGCCCTTGCAGCGCGTCGACGAAGCGAGCAAGATCCTTTTCGCCCCCGATCGGTGGCGCACCGGAGGTGCGTCCGTGATCGGGCACAGCCAGCGACGCCAGGGCCGGCCCACTGCTTGCCGCGATCAGCAGCGCGACGAGAGCTACTGCCGCCAGCCACCACACTGTTCGCGTTTTCATGGGATTCCTCCTCTTCGAGCTGCACTCCCCGCACATGTCCTTATGCGCGCGGGACTTGACCGTCTTCCTGGAGAACCTGAAGGGCGTATGCTGAGTCGATTGTAGCATCAATCTACGCACTCGATGCAGGGAGTTTCGAGCTGATTTGCCTGGTCCAGGGGTGGTGGGACAGAAAACTGGTTCGGTCGGAGACGGGCCAGAGATTCTCGGATAGATTCTACAAGGCCCTGCGTCGACGGAACCGTTCTTGCCCTGCGGAACAGGCGGTTTGACACCGGCCCGACGCGCTCACTATAATCCAGGCGCCCCCGTTTGAGTCTTGGGGCCTGTGTTTCGATAGCGAGGGGAGTCTTCCATGGCCGAAATGATGAAGGCAGCGATCTTTACCAGGAACGAAACCATCGAGATGGACGAGGTTCCTGTGCCCCACGTCGGCGATGCCGACGTGCTGGTCAGAGTCAAGAACTGCGGCATCTGCGGCTCTGACGTCTCCTACTTCTTCGGCCTCAGCCCCACGGACAAGATGCCCATCATCTTGGGCCACGAGTTCACGGGCGAGGTGGTCGAGGTCGGCGCGATCGCCCGGGGCATGGGCCTGTTCAAGCCGGGGGACCGGGTCGTGGTGAACCCGGTGCAGCACTGCAACGCCTGCTATCAGTGCGCCAGCGGGCGGACGAACCTTTGCAGCAACGTCTACATCCCGGGCGTGAACGCGGACGGCGCCTTCGCCGAGTACGCGCTGTCGCGGTACACCGGCCTGTTCAAGCTGGACGACAACGTGAGCTATGCGGCGGGCGCGTTCATCGAGCCGCTGGCGTGCGCGGTCTATGCGATGAACAAGCTCGAAATCGTCCCCGGCAGTTCCGTCGCCATCTTCGGCCCCGGCCCAATCGGCATCATGATGGTCCAGATCGCCAAGAAGACCGGCGCGGGCAAAGTGCTCATGGTCGGGACGCGCGACTACCGCCTCGAAGAGGCCCGGAAGTGGGGCGCGGACTTCATCTTCAACGTCAAAGACCCCGCGTCCCCGTACTACGTCCGCGACCTCAAAGCGGCTATCGCGGACGCGACGCACGGCAGCCTGGCCGATCGCGCGATCAATCCTACCGGCGACAACCGCGCGTTCGAGCAGGCGATCGACGTCACCGGCGGCGGCGCGATCATCGTGCATTTCGGCCTGCCCGGCGCAAACGACGTCATCCACGTCCCCGCCGATGCATTCCACAAGGCCGACAAGCAGATCCGGGCCTCGTGGCTGGCCCCCGGCGTGTGGCCGCAGACCATCGCCATGATTGCCGAAGGGCTGCTGAACCTCGAACCGCTCGTGTCGCAAACCCGGCCGCTGAGCGAAGCGGCGCAGGCGATCATCGATCTGCGAAATCGCGTCGACAACCCGATCAAGGTCCAGATCACACCGTAAGGAGAAGCGCCGTGACACGACCTGTCACCCTGTTTACCGGCCAGTGGGCCGATCTGCCGTTCGAGACGGTCTGCGAGAAGGCCAGGCAGTTCGGCTACGACGGCCTGGAGATAGCATGCTCGGGCGATCACTTCGAGGTCGACAGGGCCCTCGAAGACGACGCATATCGACGCGGGCGCTGGGACATCCTCAACCGGTACGGGCTGCAGTGCTTTGCCATCAGCGCGCACCTCGTCGGGCAGTGTGTCTGCGATGACCCGATCGACGAGCGGCACCGGAACATCCTCCCGAAGCGGATCTGGGGCGACGGCGACCCGGAAGGTGTGCGCCGGCGGGCGGCAGCCGAGATCGAGGACACGGCGCGGGCAGCCGCCGCCTTCGGCGTCAAGACGGTCACCGGGTTCACCGGGTCGAAGCTCTGGCGGGCGGTCGCCATGTTCCCGCCCGTCCCGCCGCAGATGATCGAAGATGGGTACGCCGACTTCGCGGACCGCTGGAACCCGATACTCGACATATTCGACGGCGTAGGCGTGAAGTTCGCGCTCGAAGTCCATCCATCCGAGATCGCGTACGACTTCTGGACCGCGGCCAGAGCGCTCCAGGCCGTCGGCCGGCGGCCCGCCTTCGGCTTCAACTTCGATCCCAGCCACCTCTACTGGCAGATGCTCGATCCCGTGGCCTTCCTGTACGAGTACGCGGATCGCATCTACCACGTTCACGTCAAGGAGTCGATCCGCGTGCTCGACGGCCGGAACGGCATCCTGGGCTCCCACCTCTACTTCGGCGATCGCCGGCGCGGGTGGGACTTCGTGTCGCCGGGCCGCGGCGGCGTGCCGTTCGAGCGGATCTTCCGGGCGCTGAACGACATCGGCTATGCCGGGCCCGCTCTCGGTCGAGTGGGAAGACAACGGGATGAACCGGGACCAGGGCGCGCCCGAGGCCCTGCAGTTGGTGAAGCGGCTCGAGCTCACGCCGTCGACCGTGGCATTCGACGCCGCGTTTGCGTCGAAGAAGTAGGCCGGCTCGAACAAGACGACATAGGAGATGGGGTATGAGCAAGCAAACACAGGCGTTCACCAAGATGGCCGCGGCCAAAGCGGCAGGCGAGGCGCCGGTCATCGGCGTCGGCATGCTGGGCTACGCCTTCATGGGCAAGGCGCACTCCAACGCGTACAAGAAGCTGCCGTACATGGTCTACCCCCCGGTGGCGATCCCCCGGCTGGTGGCGATCGCCGGGCGCAGCGAGGAGGCGACCGCCGAAGCGCAGCGCCGCTACGGTTACGAACGCTATTACACGGACTGGCACAAGCTGGTCGAAGACCACGAGATCCAGCTGTTCGATAACGGCGGGCCGGGCGACGTACACGCCGAGCCGACCGTCGCGGCCGCGCAAGCGGGCAAGCACGTCCTCTGTGAGAAGCCCATGGCGCGGACCGCGGCCGAGGGTTACGAGATGTGGCAGGCCGTCGCCGCGACGGGCGTGAAGGCGATGGTGTGCCACAACTACCGCTTCGTGCCAGCCGTCCGGCTGGCCTATGACCTCATCAGCAGCGGGAAGCTCGGCCGGATCTACCACTTCCGGGCGGTCTACCTCCAGGAATGGATCATGCCCCACTACGACACCGGGCAGATCTGGCGCCTGAACAAGCAGGTGGCGGGGAGCGGGGCGCTGGGCGATCTCGGCTCGCACATCATCGACCTGGCGCGCTTCCTGTGCGGCGAGGTCAAGAGCCTGCAAGCCATGACGAAAACCTTCGTTCCGACGCGCTACCTGCCCGACGGCACGCCGTGGACGGTCGATGTCGACGACGCGTTCGCGGCCACGTTCGAGTTCGAGAACGGCGCCATCGGCACGATGGAAGCCACCCGTTTTGCCGCGGGCCGCAAGAACTACAACTGCTGGGAAATCAACGGCGAGCGAGGCTCGATTCGCTTCGACATGGAGCGCATGAACGAGCTCGAGGTTTTCTGGGTGGGCGAAGAGCCGGCAGAGACGCAGGGCTGGCACCGGGTGTCGGTGACCGAGGGCAACCACCCGTTCATGTCCAGCTGGTGGCCCCACGGGCACATTATCGGGTACGAGCACACCTTCGTCCACGCGATCGATCACCTGCTGAACTGCATCGTACACGGCAATGAAGTAGGCCCTTTCGGGGCCACCTTCGAAGACGGCTACCGCAACGCGGTGATCTGCGATGCGATCGTCCGGTCGGCGGACGAGCGGCGCACGGTGGACCTGCAATACTGAACGAACGCGCCGCTCCGCTTCCCAACACCGGCCTCGAGCCGGTGTTGTTGTTTATCTTGCAACTCCGTGCGCCACTTAGGTGAGGTCTTGCACTTTCGCTGGTTTTGACATATCATATCTTCCATCAGGCATCTGTCCCATACCGGCGCCTACACCAGGTGTGCCCATTGAATCAAGACCAGCGCGTGATCGACGTGTTCACCGAAATGGCGCCACGTTACGAAGAGACGATCGAGCGCGAGCTGCGCCAGTTCTGGGGTGTGGGATACGAGGCGTTCATCGGGCAGGCCCTGGCGCGGCTTGACGTCGGCCGGAGCCACGCGGTTCTCGACGTAGCCACCGGCCGCGGCGCTATTCCACTCGCGCTGGCGCGGCGGCCCGATTGGTCGGGGCGGGTGGTGGGCCTGGATATCACGCCCGGGATGCTGCGCGGCGCACGCGGGCGGGCGAGTGAAGCCGGGGAGCGGCTTGCCCTGGCGTGCGGTTCCGGCATGCAGCTCCCGTTCGCCACAGGCTCGTTCGATGCGGTCATCTGCGCGCTGGCAACCCACCATATGAACGTGCGGGTCCTCCTGGGTGAGGCGCACCGGGTGCTGCGCCGCGGGGGGCAGCTGCTGGTGGCGGACGTGGCGCCGGCGCCGTTCTGGTATTCGCCCGCCGGGCGCGTCGTGTTTGACGGGCTTGCCCGGTGGTACGCCCGCCGGGAAGGCGAGGCACGCGTCGCGGCTGAGATCGATGCATTGTCGAACATGCAGACGCCGGACCAGTGGCGAGCAATCCTCGTCCGGGCCGGCTTTGGCATCGCCAGCCTCGTCGACATTCCGGCCCGCAGGCGCTGGTACCCGCGGGGCGTCTTGATCCATGCGTACTCCCAAGCGGAGGCAGTGAGCGTTTAGACTATGGCTAGTGCGACCACCAAGGCAGCCGAACTCCTGCGCCAGGGCCGAACCTCGGACATCTGGCAAACTTACTGCGGCTTCATCGAATTCACAATCGAAGAGTTCATGCACATCCAGCACCGGCTGCTGTTGGAGCAGCTCGATCTACTGCAGGGCTCGGCATTAGGGCGGCGGCTCCTGAGCGGCCACAAACCCACGACGGCGAGACGATTTCCGGCGGCTTGTACCCCTGACCACCTATCACGACTATCTTCCCGACCTCCTCGAGCGCCGGGAGGACACGCTGCCGGCGCCGCCGGTGACATGGATTCGCACCTCCGGTCGCACCGGGGAGTTCCCCAGCAAGTGGGTGCCCGTGCCGAAACCGTTCTATAACAGCATGGGACGGTACTTCCTCGGCACTCAAATCCTGGCCGGGCGCGCGCTGGCGGGGCGACGTCAACATCGCAGAGGGCGACGTCTACCTCTACACCGCCGCACCGCCGCCCTTCATGACGGGCACAGTCCTCCGCGCCGGCCGCGACGAGTTTCCGTTCCACTTCGTGCCCTCCATCGAAGAGGCTGAAGGGATGGAATACCAGGAGCGCATGGAGAAGGCGTTCCGGATGGCGATGGAGACCGGGGTCGATTACTTCCTTGGCCTCGGCTCGGTGCTGGTGGCAATGGGCGAATCGCTGTCGAAGGGCTCCGAGCGCCTGACGCTCAGCCGGGACATGCTGAAGCCGATGGGGGCGGCGCGCATGGTGCGCGGCGCGCTCCGCAGCAAGCTACACAGCGAGCCGCTGCAAGCCGCGCCACTTCTGGAATCCGAAAGGCATCACCGTCGGCGGCATGGACGTGCAGATTTACCGGAAACGCATCGAAGAGCTGTGGGGAGTGCGCGTCTTCGAGGGCTACGGCTGCACGGAATTCGGCAACATCGCGCTGCAAAGCTGGGGCGGGCGTTCTCCCGGCATGATTCCGTCGGCCGATTGCGCGTTCTGGGAGTTCATGCCGGAGGCCGAGTACCAGTACTGGCGCCACAATCGCTCGTACCAGCCAACCACGTACCTGACCGATGAGGTGCAGCCGGGCCGCTACGTGCTGATCGGCACCAGCCTGCTGGGTGGCGCGTTCGTCCGCTATGTCCTGGGCGACCTCGTGCGGGTGATCAGCACGAGCGATCCGGAACTGGGGATCCACCTGCCGCAAATCGTGGTGGAATCGCGCGTCGACGACGTGATCGATCTCGGCTCGATGGTGCTGCTCACCGAGCGCTCGATCTGGCAGGCATTCGCCTACCTGGACCTGCCGCTGGCGAACTGGGTGGCGCGGAAAGAGATTTCTCCCGAAGGGCCGATCGTGCATCTTTATGTCGAGGGCGACGGCGGCTCCAACGGCACGCTTGCCGATGACCTCCACTGCGCGCTGGTGGAGACCATCGACGACTACCGGACGAGCTTCGGCATCACGCACGAAAAACCTGTGCGCGTCACCCGTCTCGCGGCCGGCACATTCACAGCTTACACGGATATGAAGCGCGCCGAAGGCGCGGAGCTAGGCCATCTGAAGCCGCCACGCATGCAGCCGAGCGAGACGATCATGGCTCGCTCTGCTGGAGCTTGACAGGGCCGCTGGAGACGGCCACACGAAACCGTAAGGCTGGCAGCGAAGTCTGGGGAGGTTATGCAATGACGGCAGCTCAATTGGCGTGCATTCTCGCCTTGATCTGCTATACCTTCCTGATCGCTCTGGTTTTTCGCCGCGCCCGCCGCCGAAAGGCCGCGCGCTATTTTCTCTTCTACCTGATCGGCATGACCGCCTGGCAGGCCGGCCAATCGATCGTGGCCTTTACCACCAACCCCCGAGGTCGCCCTGTTCGGCTATCAGTGCGTGGCCGCCTTTGGCACGTCCTTCGGCTTCTTCTATGCGATGTTCGTGCGCGAGCTGCTGGACATCCGCACCGGCGCAGGTGGATGGTGCCCGCTCGGCTACGCGGCTCCTGATCGTCAGCCCCATCTACACGTTTCTGGGTGGACCCCAGGTCGTCTCTGGGCGTCTACCAGCAGCCCGACGTCCCGCTGCTCCTACCCGATATCGGATTCATCACGATCATCATGGGGCTTTCCGTCTACGTGTACATGCTGTACGCGCCTGGTGCCACCTGGTCCGTGCCCGCAACCGCAGCACCTCGCCGATCGAACGCAACCGCCTGCTCTACCTGATCATCGGGGTTCCTGTCGTCATCATCGGTTCGGCCATGAACTACAGCGTAGCGCTGCGCGGCTATCCGATCGACATCGTGGCCAACGTGCTCAACGCGGGGCTGACCGCTACCGCCATCCTGCGCTACCGCCTGCTCGACATCCGCCTTGTGGTGCGCAAGGGCTTGCGGTACTCGTTCACCACCATCGTCGTCGGCGTCGTGTACTTCGTGTTCCTGTCGCTGGCCGTCCAGGTGCTGCACATCGTGGCCGGCTACCAGGTGTTCCTGCTCTCGCGTGGTTCTGGCTGCGCGTGGCCGCGGTCGTGATGCAGCCGCTGCGAGACCTGCATGCAGGGCCGCGTCGACAAGACTCTTCTTTCGCGAGCGCTACGACGCCGGGCAGATGCTGAAACGGGTGAGCGAAAGCTCGGCGGCGCTGCTCGACGTCGCAGGCGCTGACGGCAATGATCGTCGCCGAAGTCTGCGAAACCATGCATATCGAGCGGGCCGCGTTCTTCCTGAAGGACCAGGGTGGCGGCTACAGCCTTGCCGCCAGCCGCGGGCTGGTGGCGGACGCCGGCGCGGATGCCGCGGCCTGGCGCTTGCGCGCCGATCATCCGCTGTTGACGCATCTCGCCGCGCATCCCCACGTCTTCGCGTCGCAGACGCTGGACCGGCTGCCCCTGTCCCGGGCGTTTCGCCTGGAAGAACGCGAGCATTGGCGGCAGCTGGCCGCCGAGCTGCTGGTGCCGGTCACGACGAAGGGCGTGCTGGTCGGCGTGCTGGCGGTGGGCCAGAAACGTTCGGGCGTCGACTACGGCGCCGACGACGAGACGGTGCTGATGACGCTGGCGAACCAGACGGCTGTGGCAGTGGAGAACGCCCGGCTTTACGCCGACGGTTCAGCAGCAGCTGGCGGCCCAGCGCCGGGCCGAAGAACGGCTCCTCGAATCGTTGAACGAGAAGGACGTGCTGCTCAAGGAAATCCATCACCGCGTCAAGAACAACTTGCAGGTGATCTACAGCCTGCTGAGCCTGCAGGCGCAGTACTCGCAGGACGGGCCGACCCTGGAGGCGCTCCGGGACAGCCAGGATCGCATCCGCTCGATGGCCCTGATCCACGAGAAGCTCTACCAGTCGGCCAACCTGGCCGACATCGACTTCGGCGAGTATCTGCGCACGCTGGCTGCCAGCCTGCATCGCTCCTATGCCGCGTCTGATCGCGTCGTGCGCCTGGTAGTGGATACCGCGCCGATCCGGCTGCCGCTCGACGCGGCGCTGCCATGCGCGCTGATCGCCAGCGAGCTCATCTCGAATGCGCTCAAGCACGCATTTGTGGGCCGGCGCGAAGGGCCTGGTCCGCGTCCAGGTGCGCGGCCAGCCGAACGGGTTGATCCAGTTACAGGTGGCGGACGACGGCGTCGGCATGCCCAAGCCGGTGGACGGCTACGCCGTCCACCCGTACGACGCTGGGTATGCAGTTGGTCGACGGCCTGGTGAAGCAGCTTGACGGTTCGATCGAGATGGCGAACGGAGCAGGCACGCGCTTCCTGGTTTCCTTCCGCACCGCGCCGTAATCGCCGCGGTAATTTCCGGGTGTTATCCGTTTAGTTTGAGAACAAACCTTGGAGAAGACGGGTCAGACAGGCTTATGACGAAGATCCTGGTCGTGGAAGACGAGAGCATCGTGGCGCTGGACATCCAGCACCGCCTCGCGGCGATGGGTTATGTCGTGGCGGGCCTTGCGTTTACGGGCCGCGAGGCGCTGGCGCTTGCCGGCCGCATGAAACCGGACCTCGTGCTGATGGACATCCGCCTGAAGGGCCCGATGTCAGGCATCGAGGCCGCGGAGTGCGTGCGAGACGAGTACGATATCCCGATCGTCTTCCTGACGGCGTATGCCGACCAGGCCACCGTCGAACGCGCCCGCATCTCGGAGCCATTCGGGTACGTCGTCAAGCCCTTCGAAGACCGGGAGCTGAGCATCACGATCGAGATCGCGCTGTACCGGCACAAGGTCGAGCGGCAGTTGCGCGAGAGCCAGGCGCAGCTCCGGGCTCAGCAGGACGCGCTGGAGGCGCGGGTGGCCGAGCGCACTGCCGAGCTCACCCGGCTGAACGAGCAGCTGCGGCTCGAGATCGCGGCCCGCGAACGCGCCCAGGCAGAACGCGCGGCCGCGCAGGAAGACCGGCGGCGGCTGGCGCAGGATATCCACGACTCGGTGACGCAGTCCATCTTCAGCCTGATTTTCACCACCCAGGCCGCCCGCGCCGCAGCGCGCCAGGGCGCCGGGGAACCGGTGGACGTGGTGCTTGGCGAGATCGAGGGCATTGCCAGGCAGGCACTGAAGGACCTGCGGCTGCTCCTGTACCAGCTGCGATCGCCGCTGCTCGACCACGGCGGGCTGGCCCCCGCGCTCCGCTACCGGCTGGATGCCGTGGAGCTGCGGGCGGGCGTCGCGCGACGCTGGAAGCGAGCGGCGACCTCGCCTGTCCACCGCGGCCGAAGAAGGCGCCTACCGGGTCGCAATGGAGGCGCTCAACAACTCGCTCAAACACGCCCGTGCCACCGAGGTCTGCGTGGAGCTGCGCTCTGAAGATCGCGAGCTGATCCTCACGGTGGCCGACAACGGCATCGGCTTTGACGAGGGGACGATGGTCCGCAGCGCCGGCCTGGGGCTGGTGGGCATGCAGGAACGCGCGGCACGCGTTAGGCGGATCGGTGCTGGTGCGGAGCGCCAAAGGGCAGGGCACGACTGTGATTCTGCGGGTGGACAGATTCGCAATCAACGGCGACGACACGGAAGTGGGGGCCAAACGATGAACACAGGCATTCGAGTGCTCGTGGTCGACGATCACCGCCTGGTGCGTAAGGGCCTGATCTCGCTATTGGGAACCGTTCCCGAAATCGAAGTTGTGGGCGAGGCAGAAAACGGTGAGGCGGCCCTCGAGCGGTCGAAGGCGCTCCAGCCCGACGTCGTCCTGCTTGACCTGTCGATGCCGGTCACCGACGGGCTGGCGGCGATTCCGATGCTCAAGAATCTCAAGCCGGCGCCCGGCATCCTCGTGCTGACCAGTTTCTCCGAAGACGAGCGTGTCTTCGCTGCCGTGCGCGCCGGCGCACTGGGTTACGTGCTGAAGGACTGCTCGCCCGACGAGCTTGTCGAGGCGATCAAGACGGTCGGCCGAGGGCAGCCTTCGCTGAGCTCGGACGTGGCGCAGAAGCTGGTGCGCCAGGTGCACCGGAGCAACACGCCGTGCCCAGGGTGGACGAGCCGCTGAGCGACCGCGAGATCGAGGTGCTGAAGCTGGTGGCCACGGGCCTGTCCAACAGCGACATCGCGGAACAGCTGCGTGATCAGCGAGCGGACGGTGGGCGCACACATCAGCCGCATCCTTGACAAGCTCGGGCTGACCAACCGCACGCAGGCCGCGCTGTATGCGATGCGCGAAGGGCTCGGTGGCCCCGCCCGCGGGCTGATCGCGGATCGTCAAAAATACTTAATCCTAATTGGTCACTTATACTACTTTCCCCATTGCAGATACGGTCTTTACTTTAGCCACAAATAGAGAAGACTCCCGTTGTGCAGACTCCGCAACTTCAGTAGAATGAAGTCACGACAAGTTGAAGGAGCCCCTCCCATGACGATGATGCTGAACAAACTCTACGGAATGGATGACAACGCCGAATCCCGACTCAAAGCGCATGGCATCAAGTACACCGACGACCTGCTGGCCGCCTGCAATTCCGAGATGGCCTGCAGAACCTGGCCCAGACGACGGGCGTCGACCCCGACCAGCTCGAAACCATTTATCAACGTGCAGACCTTGAGCGGATCCGCGGCATCGGCGACGCCTACATCGTGCTCCTCGAAGAGGTCGGCGTGCACTGCGCCAAGGACCTCGCAACGATGCAGCCCGAGGAGCTGCGCGACCAACTGAACAAGACCAACGAAGAGAAGAAACTGGTCGGTCGCATCCCGGCCCTCGCCATGGTCAACGGGTGGGTGCGGCGCGCGCAGTACCTGACACAGTCGAAGAACTAATGGGTGGGGGGCGGCGCAGGTCGGCGGGAGCCTGATTTAGCGCCGGTCGATTGTCACCTCGCCAGATAAAGCGGCGCGGCCATGTATGGCTGCGCCGCTTTTTTGCTCCCGCTTCCCCTGCGCCGTGCGCCCGCGCCGTTTGCCGCCCTGGAAGCTCCCAATAATAAACGCTTCTAAACTTATGTCGTCTTGTCGGAGCAAATGTTGTGCGAACGACGTCACTCAGGTATACTCGCGCGCAGCGCGCAGATGAATTATCAAACGGTAGAAGGCCATGAGCACAACACAAGCAACGAACTCCCCCGCCAAGCAGGCCCGGCGCTCGATCGCGCCCTGGGTGTTCATCATCTTCTGGCTGATCATCCTGGCCCTGGTCGCGGTGCTCGTCCTATCCCTGGCGAACATCTACCAGGGAGACGTGATCCTCTCGGGCGTGAGCGTGCTCGGGCAGGACCTGGGCGGGCGCACCCGGTCCGAGGCGAGCCAGATGATCAAGTCCGAATGGCAGGATCGCAAGGTCATCCTCGATGCCGGCGAACAGAGTTGGACCCTCTCGCCCGAGCAGTTGGGCGTCATCCTCGACGCGGATGCGACCGCGGACGCCGCTTACCAGCAGGGCCGCGGGCAGCCCGGCGTGGA
>CAWDBO010000022.1:0-411777 GCA_963800615.1 uncultured Chloroflexia bacterium | reverse complement strand
GCCTAGGCCGTTGGTTCGAGTCCAACCGGGGGTATCCTCTGTTCTCATCTGTAATATGACCCCTATCATAGCACAAATGGTCTGCCCGTGCTAGAATGTAGCACATAAGGATACAGATCGGCTTCCCGTCCACCACCTGGTCACCTGATCGTTGTCCAGCCGGACGCGCGAGTGTCACGAACGCCGTTCGTGGCCTCGCGCGTCCGGCTTTTTCGTCAATCCTACCCTTTGGGGGCGTGATGAGTCGCACAATCTTACGGACTGTCAGGCTGGACACCCCTACAGACGGCGCGATGCGGGCGCTGGCTGCGCGTTACGAGGGGAACGCGTCGAAGTTGTTGAGGCAGCTCATCCAGAACGAGGCAGAACGGCTGGGCATCTGGCCCACGAACCGAAACAGCGGGCGGCAGCGGCCAGTCGCACGTCCCACAGCCGCAGAGGCGACGCCGCCCATGACTGACGCCAGCCCGACCATGGAGCAGTCCCTCGTCGCCGCGGCGCTCATCGACCCGGCCATCTTCCTGGCGGCCGACGTGGCTCCGGCTGACTTCCTCGATCGCGATCTCGCGCTGATCTGGGAGACGGGCCAAAAGCTCGTGCGCGAGTCGGAAGCGGCCTTCGCCGACGTACCGTTGATCGTGGCCGACCTGGAGCGCCGGGGCCTCTCGGTGCCGTGGACCATGCTCGACAAGGTTGCCACCCTCGACGTGGACTGCACCGGTGCGCCGGATTATGCCGAGCGCGTGCTCGACGAGGCGCGCCGCCGCGCCGCCGAGGAGCAGCTGCAGAAAGTGGCCCGGGCGCTGTACCAGGGCGACGGTGCGTGGCGTGAAGCCATGCTCGCCGTCCTGCGCGACACGTCCGCCTTCCTGGAACTGCTGGACCCCGCATCCCCGCCCGCCCCCCGGGTGACGTCGTGGACGGCTGCGGAACTCGTCGACGCGCTATTTGCCGACCCACGGTGGGCCGTGCCGGGGCTGCTCCCGGTGGGCCTGACCATCCTTGGCGGCCGCCCCAAGGTCGGCAAGTCCTGGCTTGCGCTGCAGATCGCGATTGCCGTAGGCTCGGGGGGCATGGTGCTCGACCGCCGGGTGGAACCGGGCAGGGTGCTCTACCTCGCCCTGGAAGACCACGGGCGGCGCCTGCAGGAGCGGACCCGGAAGCAGGGCATGCCCCGAGCGGCGGCCATCCGCTTCGAGACGGCCTGGCCCCGGCTGACCCAGGGCGGCATCGAAGCCCTCGACAAGGCGATCGCCGAGCAGGGCTACAGCCTGGCGATCGTCGACACGGTGGGCCGGGCGGTCGGCCGGGCGCGCTGGGACGACTACGGGGACATGGCCGACCTGCTGGGCAGGCTGCAGGACATCGCGCGCGAGCACGACATGGCGCTGCTCGTGCTCGACCATCACCGCAAGAGCGCCGGGCTGCAAGCCGACCCGATCGACGACATCATCGGCAGCTCGGCCAAGTCGGGCACGGCCGATGCGATCCTGGGCCTGACAAAGGAGCAGGGGAAACGGGGCGTCACCCTGCGGGTCACGGGCCGTGATATCGAGTGGCAGGACTATGTCCTCTCGTGGGACGCGCAGACGTGCTGCTGGCAGTGCGAAGGCACGACCGAGGAAGCGAAGTTGCAGGGAAACCGGGGAGAGGTCGTTGCTGCGTTACGGGATTGCGCAGACTCGTTGACGGCTACGGAACTCGAAAATGTCACCGGCATCAAGCGCCCGAACGTGACGGCTGTCCTCAATGACCTTGTGACAGAGGGCCTCGTAGAACGACTGCCCAAAAACGGGCGCGACGTTCCACACCGTTTGAGGTCCACTTAGAAGTGCCATACACATCATACATATCATACACATTAACTCGTTGCACACTCGAAAGGATTCCGTTTGCTGTCAGTGGCTTGCGGGTGGGGGTGACGGCGAGAGCGGAGGATGTGGGAACAGTCTCTCCGTGTTCTCTGGTAGCTTATGCGCCGCTCTGACTACTGGTACAACAACCGGGACCACTTCGTGCTGCGGGGAGTTCAGGAATTCCAAATGTAGGCGATAGCGCAGGCATCCTGAGCGGAGTTCCGCCTGCAGTTTGGGCGGAACGCAGTCGAAGGAGGCCGGAGCGGGGCCGCATCCTTCGACTACGCACAGCGAAAAAAACCGCTGTGCTCCGCTCAGGATGCTCAGGATGCTATTTCGCGCCTACATTTGGAATTCCTGGCGAGGAGTTCCGACCGAGTGTGCCAATGTGTATGGTGTGTATGATGTGTATACCACTTCTACGGGACGGGTGACCTTCACATCCGGCCCGACGGTCCGAGCCCGGCTCCGGCCGGTGCAGTAACCAAAAAGGGGGGACGGCCCGGCGGCTGTCCCCCCCATCTCTATCCTGCGGCAGATTGCCTACAGGGCGGCGAGCGCCGCCTCGACGCTCGGGTACGTCTCCAGCACCTCGGTGAAGCCGACCTTGGAGAGCGTGGACGCGACGCGGGGCTGCGGGTTCACCAGCTTCACGCACTCGCGCGCCCGGTCGCCGGGGCCGCGTTCGATCGCCCGGATCGCGCCCCAGCCGTCCTCGGGGTTCGGCGGCCGCTGGCCCTGCATCAGCATGGCGATGCTGTGAATCGCGACCAGCCCGGAACTGCTGACAAACTCGGTGTCGGAGAGGTCGAAGATCAGCGCACGCGCGCCGCCCTGGTACAGGCCATCCACCTTCTGGATCACCTGCAGGTAGTTGGACGCGTCCAGGTCGCCCGCCAACGCTACGATGGCGACGCCGGGCTTGCTGGGGGCCGAGGTGACGGTAAGCTCCATGATCATGCCTCCTGTAGTGAGTGGGGCGACCGGTAAATCGTGAGCGTTAGCTCGTTCCAACCGTCCGGCGTCCGCCGGTAGCGGATCTCGTCCATGGTCTTGCGCATGAGGAAGATGCCCAGGCCCCCCGGCCCGCGCTCGGTCAATGGGCGGCAGCTCGTCGACCACGGGCATCGCCGTCGGATCGAACGGCGGCGCCTGGTCGCGCAGCGTCACCGACAGCAGCCGCTCGTCCGACGTCACTTCGGCTTCGATCACCGGCTCGTCGGGGTTGGCGAGCTGGCCGTAGCCGTGCATCACGATGTTGGTGGCGGCTTCGTCCACGGCCAACACCAGGTCGTCCACCCGCTGAGACGGGTAACCGGCGCCCGTGGCCTGTTCGGCGACGAAGCGGCGGATCACGCGCAGGTTCTCCAGGACTGCGCGCACCCGGAGCGTGGCGGGGGATGGGTTCTCAGCCATGGGAAGTCACGCCTGCAGCCCTCGGCGCCGACGCGTTGCCTCGCTTGGCACACATCACGGTGATGTCATCCTGCTGCGCCAAACCTCCGGTATGCGCCGCCACGGCGGCCATCACGCTGTCACACACCGCCTGGGCCGACCACCCCTGCGCCTGCTGGACCAGGCCGGTCAGCCGTTCCTCGCCGAAGAAGTCGCGCCCGGCGCTGCGCGCCTCGATGACGCCGTCGGTGTACAGCACCAGCGATGCCGCCCGGCGGCAGCACCAGGGAATGGTCGGCGAAACTCGATCTCTTCGAACAGGCCGAGCATGCGGCCCTCGAACAGGTCCGTGAGGCAGGGCGCACCCCCGGGCAGCGCGACGACGGGCGCCTCATGTCCCGCCCGGGCGTACACGAACTCGCCCGTTCCGCCGTGCAGCACGCCGTATAGCGCCGTCACGAACATGCTGCGGCTGCCCAGCTTGAGCAGCTCCCGGTTCACGGCGCTCAGCACCTCGCCCGGCTTGCGGGCTCCGGTTGGCTTCGGCGCGCAGCAGGGCCACCGTCAACGCCATGATCAAGGCGGCGGGCATGCCGTGCCCCGACACGTCGCCGACCGCCAGCCCCAGGTCGCCGTTGCCCAGCTCGACGAAATCGTAGAAATCGCCGCCCACCTGGCTCATCGGCAGCAGGCGCGCGCCGAAGTCGAAGCCGTCGATCGAGGGGAGGCCGGGCGGCAGCAGGCTCGTCTGGATGTCACGGGCGAGGGCCAGCTCGTGTTCCAGCTTCTGCTTCTCCACCAGCTCGGCCTGCGCGAGGTGGAGCTCGTCGAGCGCCGCCTGCAGCGCCCGGTTGCGGTCCTCCAGGCGCCGGATCGACTGCTCGTGGGCCTGTTCGAGCCGCTGGCCCAACACGCGCGCCAGCTCGTACCCGAGGACGGGGTAACGCCGCAGCAGGGCGTCGAAGTCGCTGCGGGTCATCGAGAGCACTTCGGCGTCGCCGGCACGCGCGCCGTGGCGGTGCGGAGGCCCATCGGCTGCAGCAGGCTCATCTCGCCGATGTACTCGCCTGCGCCGCGCTTCGCGACGAGTTCCTCCCCGCCATCCTCGCGGCGCTTGAGGATCTCGAACTCACCCTGGAGGATGACGTAGAACGCGTCGCCCGGCTCGCCCTCCACGAACAGCACTTCGCCGTCCCGAATGTCGTGCGACTGCAGCGTCTCGGCCAGCCAGCGGATGTGGCGCGGCGGCAGGGTCGCGAAGAAAGGCACGCGGCGGATGATCTCTTCGAGCACGGCGGTTCTCTGGCGTTGGCGGCGATTCTCGAGTCGCCTCGTATCTTACTTGCCAATCATGCGGCTGGCAAATCGCTTGCGGGCCGGGGGGCCTGGGGTGCGGGCGGCCAATTGGCCGGGCGCGCAGCGTGTGCTAAAATGCGCGCGTGATGACGCGTAAGCGTTACAATTCCCGCAGTTACGTAGGAGGACGGAGATGATCAAGCTTGTGCTGCTGCGCCACGGCGAGAGCACCTGGAACAAAGAGAATCTCTACACCGGCTGGACGGACGTCGATCTTTCGGAGAAGGGGCTGGCCGAGGCGCACGAGGCGGGCCGCCTGATGAAGGCAGAAGGCTTCACCTTCGACCTAGCTTACACCTCGGTGCTCAAGCGGGCCATCCGCACGCTGTGGATTGCGCTGGACGAGATGGACCTGATGTGGCTGCCGATCTACAACACCTGGCGGCTGAACGAGCGCCATTACGGTGCGCTGCAGGGGTTGAACAAGGCGCAGACGGCCGAGCAGTACGGCGAGAAGCAGGTCAAGCTGTGGCGCCGCTCGTACGACGTGCCGCCGCCGCCCCTGACCCCCGACGACCCACGCTGGCCGGGGCATGACCCCCGCTACGCGAACGTGCCCCCGAACGAACTGCCGCTGGCCGAGTGCCTCAAGGACACGGTGGCGCGCTTCCTGCCGTGGTGGCATGCGGAAGCCGTGCCGACGCTGAAGTCGGGCAAGCGGGTGATCATCGCCGCACACGGGAACAGCCTGCGCGCGCTGGTCAAGTACCTGGACAACATCTCGGACGAGGAGATCGTCGAGCTGAACATCCCGACCGGCGTGCCGCTGGTCTACGAGCTGGACGACGAGCTGAAGCCGATCCGCCACTACTACCTGGGCGATGCGGAAGCGGTTGCGAGGGCCGCTGCCGCCGTGGCGGCGCAGGGGACGGCGAAGAAGGAATAAGGCAGGAACTGAAGAAACCTGGTCTCTCGAAGTTACAAGCCTCCGAGGTTTCGAAAACCTCGGAGCGCTTGCTTCTGTCTTTGGCGCTCAGTCCAGCACGAGGATGCTGTTGTCCTCCCCGAAGCCCGATGGCTCGGAGCCGTCGGCGGCCGGGTCGTTGTGCCAGCGGTTGCCGTCGGCAACGTAGCGAAAACGATAGGTGC
Source organism: uncultured Chloroflexia bacterium (assembly GCA_963800615.1). GTDB lineage: Bacteria > Chloroflexota > Anaerolineae > CG2-30-64-16 > CG2-30-64-16 > JALOOB01. The sequence goes on along the minus strand of CAWDBO010000022.1, from coordinate 406,081 downwards.
CGGGCGCGAGGCGCAGGGCCTTGGTCCACACGCCGTCCTTCCGCCGCTTCATGGCCCCGCTGGCCGCATCCCAACTGTTGAAATCGCCAACCACCGATACGGTTTCCGCTTCCACGCCGGGCAACTCGAAGGTCACAGACCGTTTGCTGCTGTTTGCTACTGCTTCTTTCTTCACGTGGGTGATCCTCTCCTGGGAAATGATAAGAACGTCGCCGTAACCTCTGGTATCGGCAACTCCACTAGAATGCACCTTTTAATACCCGAAAGACACAGAACGTGTCAAATCGGAGGCGGCGGTTGGCTCGCAATTCGGGTGCGTTTGCGTAACAACCTTGCGCGAAGGGGCGCTTATCGTTATAATGCCAGAGTGTTGCGTGAAACTGGGCCGGGTGAGGGCCGTAGCCAGTGGCAGTAAGCGATGATGTAGCGGCGCACCGCTGGGAAGGCGGCGTGCTGCAGGCCCGGTCGATCCCGGTGGTGCGCGAGGCGCGCATTCGCGTACACGTCAACGGCGCGGAGTGGTTCAGCGTCCTGGCCACGCCTCAGGACCTGGATGCGCTGGCCGTGGGCTTCCTGGCCGGCGAGGGGATCATCCGCCGCCTGGCCGACGTGCGGCGGGTGGTGGTGTGCCCCAGCCAGACGTGCGTGGAGGTGTGGCTGACGGACGGCACGGTGGAGCGGCCGGGCCGGTCGACGTTGACCAGTGGGTGCGGCGGCGGCATCACGTTTACCGACCTGTCGGCCGAGCGGGCGCCGCTGACGGTAGATGCGCACGTGACGGCGCGGGATCTCGGACGCCTGATGCACCAGCTGCAGGAGCGCCAACGCATCCGGGGGATTCACACGGCGGCGCTGGCCGATGCGGATGGGCTGGTGCTGGTGACCGAGGATATCGGCCGGCACAACACGCTTGACAAGCTGTACGGCCGGTGCCTGCAGGACGCCATCGCCACCGAAGGCCGGATCCTGCTCGCGACCGGGCGCATCAGTGCGGAGATGATGAGCAAGGCTGCCCGCATGCAGACGCCGATCGTCGTCAGCCGGAGTTCGCCGACAACGCTGTCGATCGCGCTGGCCACCGCATGGAACATGACGCTGGTGGGGTACGTGCGCCGCGACAGTCTGAACGTTTATACGGGCACGTCGCGCGTACTCGTAGATGCCGAGGAGGTGGGGACCAATGCACAACCGTGACGATGCCTGGATAGCCCTCGATCGCAGCTTCAAGACGTTCATGGACTCTCTGGGACACCTCACCGAAGAAGAGCTGACCGCCACCGAGGTGGTCGGGAAATGGTCGGCCAAGGACGTCGTCGCCCACGTGTGGTCGTGGGTCGACGAAGCCGTGCAGGCGGCCAAGGCGTGGCAGGGTCGCCGGCCGGGGCAGGAGGGCGTCGCGTACGACGATGCCTGGAACGAGAAGCAGGTGCAATCCCGGGCCGCGCTGCCCCTGATCACCGTGGTGGACGGCCTGACGGGCGCACACCGGCGGTTCATACACATGCTCGACATGGCCGAAGATGAGGCGCTGGAGGAGGTGGCGAAGGCGCCGTGGGGCGAGGAAATGCGGCTCGTCGACTTCTACGTGTCGATGGCCGGGCACTACCAGGAGCACGCCGTAGACCTCAAGAACTACCAGGAGCGCTGCCTGGAAGGGTGCGACTGACCCGAACCAGCGCACGGTTGGTGCAAGCACTTGATGGGAGCCGGTCCGCCTGGGCCGGCTCTCTTTTTGCCCCTGGCCGGCTGGAACCGGCCGTCTCCCACTGAGAAAGCTGTTACAGACCCCTCGCCGGGAGTGTGATAGAGATAGATGGTTATCACGAATTGCGGTGCGAGGAGCTTATGAAGACGGATTTTGTCAACGAACCCCTGACCGATTTCAGCGTCGCCGCCAACGCCCAGGCGTTTCGGGCCGCCCTGGACCAGGTGCGGGCCGGTTTCGGCCGGGCGTATCCGCTGATCGTGGGCGGCGAGAAGATCTACACCGACCACGTCCTGGAGAGCTGCAACCCCGCCGACCCGTCGCAGGTGATCGGGCGGGTCAGCCAGGCCACGCCGGAGCTGGCCGACCGGGCGGTGCGCGAGGCGTATTGCGCGTTCGAGCACTGGAAGCGCGTCCCCTACACCGAGCGGGCGCGCTACCTGTTCCATGCGGCCAAGCTCATGCGAGAGCGCAAGCATGAGTTCAGCGCGCTGATGGTGTTCGAGGCGGGCAAGGCGTGGGTCGAGGCGGATGCGGACACGGCCGAGGCGATCGACTTCATGGAGTTTTACGGCCGGGAGATGCTGCGGCTGGGCGAGCCCCACCCGACGTACCCCGAGCCGAACCACGATACCGAGCTGCACTACATCCCGCTGGGCGTCGGCATCGTCATCCCGCCGTGGAACTTCCCGTGCGCCATCATGACGGGCATGACCACGGCCACGATCGTCACGGGCAACACGGCCGTGCTCAAGCCGGCCAGCGCGACGCCCGTCATTGCGGCCTGGCTGGCCGAGCTCTTCGTGGACGAGCTGCACCTGCCCCCGGGCGTGCTCAACTACCTGCCCGGCCCCGGCGGCTCGGTCGGCGACGTGCTGGTCGACCACCCGCTGGACGCGCTTCATCGCATTCACCGGCAGCAAGGAAGTGGGCATCCGCATCAACCAGCGGGCGGCCGCAGTGCAGCCGGGTCAGAAGTGGCTCAAGCGGACGATCCTGGAGATGGGCGGCAAGGACGCGATCCTGGTGGACGAGACGGCGGACCTGGAGGAGGCGGCCGCCGGGATCGTTTCGGCGGCGTTCGGCTTCCAGGGTCAGAAGTGCTCGGCCTGCTCGCGAGCGATCATCGTCGAGCCGGTCTATGACCGGCTGCTGCAGATGATCGTCGAGCGCACGCAGAAGCTGGACGTGGGCGATCCGGCCGAAGGACCGGGCATCGAGCTGGGTCCGGTGATCGACGATAAGGCGCTGCAGAAGCACCTGGAGTACATCGAGATCGGCAAGGCCGAGGGGCGGGTGGTCACAGGCGGCGAAGCGATCCAGAACCGGGCGGGCGGCTTCTACCTCCAGCCGACGGTCGTCGCCGACGTGCCGCCCGATGCCCGGCTGGCGCAGGAAGAGGTGTTCGGCCCGGTGCTGGCGGTGATCAAGGCGAAGGACTTCACCGACGGGCTGAACATCGCCAACAACACGGAGTACGGCCTGACGGGCAGCCTCTACTCGATGCGGCGCGACCGGCTGGAGTGCGTGCGCCAGGAGTTCCACGTCGGCAACCTGTATTTCAACCGGAAGTGTACGCACGCGCTGGTCGGCGTGCACCCGTTCGGCGGCTTCAACATGAGCGGCACGGACTCGAAGGCGGGCGGAAGCGACTACCTGCAGCTGTTCATGCAGGCGAAGGTGGTTAGTGAACGTCTATAACCGGGATTCGTGGGATTTAGGGATTTGCTTGATTGGGTGACCCGGATGCCGCGGCGCCAACCTGATCGGCTGATGCGGATGCTCCGGCTTCGGAAATGGGCTGATCGACGACAGCGACGGAACTGAGGTCGCCGCCGGACTCGAGGAGGAAGGCGGCGATCCACGCGTCTTTGACCTTGGCGTTGGTGACCTGGAGCCAGTCGCCCTTGGCGGTGCGGCCGGTGACGGTGAAGGTGTCGCCGAGCTTGGCGGTGGCGGCCACGGGGAACCTGGTGCCGGGGCCGGCGCGCAGGTTCGCGTCGCGCTTAATGCGCACCTGGACTTCCAGCCGGGCGGCTTCGATGCTTTGGGGCTGGCGCTGCTCCTGGATGGAACCAGGCGCAGAGACCGCCAATTTTAGCCGGTCGCGGCAGAAGTCGACGCGCTGCTTCACCTCGTCGAAGGGGCCTTTGTCCAGGTTGTTGATGCCCTGGAAGACGTACACCGTCAGCGTCTGGCAGTCCTGCAAGGCCCTGACCGCTGCGGCATGCTTCTCCTGGCTGTCGTGGGGCGGCGCGAGCCCCTCCAACTGGCGATAGCCGAGTTCGACGAGCGTGGACAGGTTGACGGCTTCGCTCTTCCAGGTTTCGTCCAAGTAGCGCGGGTTCTGGAACAGGCCGGCGAGCCGGTCCAGGGCGTCGGCCAGGCCGGCGACCGTACCGCTCATTTGGAGCGCGAAGGTGGCGGGCGGGGTCGTGGGCCGGGCGCGCACCAGGGAGGACGCGGCTGCCGCGTTAGTCGAGCCGGCGCAGCCCCCGGCCGCAAGCAAGCAGAGCAAGCCCGCCCCCACGAGGGCAGCCCACCGCCCGATCCTCCCGGCGCAGGTCACAACAGGCCCTTTCTACTTCTATCCGCGTTGGCAAGCGGAAAAACATTTGCAGCGCAGAAAGTATTCTAGCAGGAGGTCACGAGGGGCGCATCCGCTTTTTGTCGGATTGTGGGGGGGAAGAAAAACACCCCGTGGTCGGATTGGGACCGTGGGGTGTAATTGGGTTAAGAGGTAGCCGATGGTGACTACCGTCTTAGGTGGCGACGCTCAGACTCGAACTGAGGACCCAGCGATTATGAGCCGCTTGCTCTGCCACTGAGCTACGTCGCCAAGAGAAGTACTATAGGTAGGCATGCCTAACGTCAAATTGACCCTGCCACTACTGCTTGTGGTTTGCGTCGCTCGATCGCGGCGCCAAGATGAGGGTATCGCTTGGTCACCTGCCACTACTGCTTGTGGTTTGCGTCGCTCGATCGCGGCGCCAAGATGAGGGTATCGCTTGGTCACTTCACGGCCATTATGCCATCGAATCCGCGTCAGCGCAAGTTATGGCGCTACACGCCGCGTCATCGCCGCCAAGGGGAGAGTTCGGCCCGGGTTCCCGGTCGTCTGGCCCCTGTACGGATTTGATTGGGTGATTGATCAAGCTCGCGAAATGGGCTAGAATAGCTATAGTCGAATAAACGCCATGAGGGGCCTATGCCGGTTATCGCCAGGTGTTCTCCGTCGTCTGGCCCCTGTACGGCGTTGATTTTGTCATTGATCAGGCTCGCGAATGGCTATAGCTATAGTCGAATAAACGCCATGAGGGGCCTATGCCGGTTATCGCCAGGTTCTATGGGATTTTGATCAAGATGTATTTTCGGGAGCACGGTGTGCCGCATTTCCACGCGCTCTACGGCGAGTTTGTTGGCGTGTTCGAAGTCGAGAACCTCGAGATGATTGAAGGCGACCTGCCTCAGCGAGCGGAGCGCTTGGTGCGTGAGTGGGCGCAGAGGTATCAGCGCGATCTATTGGAGATGTGGCAGACACAGCAGTTCAGACAGTTGCCGGGGTTGGAGTGATATATGGACGGGTATCCAAAAGTCGAGTCGGTGTCTCCGTTGCCGGGCAAGAAGCTGAGGGTCGTCTTTAGAGGCGGTGATGTGCGCGTGTACGACTGTAATCCGCTTCTGGGCGAGCCGGCTTTTGCGCCGCTGCGCAAAGACGAGAGCATACAGCGTTAGGACTGATCAGCCGCTCTAGGTTGGGGCAGGTAACCTGCGACCTTTGGTTATGGCACTGTTTCGCGCCGTGCGTGTGGATCCTCACGGGTATGGCGTCGTATGGTCCGACGATATCGACCTAAGCGAGTCCGACTCTGGCTGAACGGTGTTCGCGAGGCCGTAGAGGTTGCACGCCAGGACAGGGGGTAGTTGCGTTCACCAGGCCGCAATGTAGTTAAACAAAGACCTGACAGCCATCGACTGCCAGGTCTTCTGTTAGGTTGCGGGGGCAGGATTCGAACCTGCGACCTTTGGGTTATGAGCCCAACGAGCTGCCACTGCTCCACCCCGCGTCGTATGTTTGATCATTATACCCGTTTATCCGGGTTTGTCAATTCCAGCCCAGTGTCTTCAACCAGGTTCGCCATGGAGGCCCTTGGGGCTGCACCGGCTCGATCTGCACCGCAGGTGCGATGGGCTGCGTCTGGATGCCGCGGACGCCCTTGGGCAGCTTGCCGTACATATCCCACGCCAGCCAGGGCAGCAGTTCGCCCCGCTGCGCCCGCTCCAGCTGCGTTTGCAGCAGCGTGTTCTGCCGCTGCGTGCGCTCCACCCGCTGCAGCGCCTGCTCGTACTCCACCTGCATCTGGTGGCGCGTCACGGCCAACTCGACAAATCCCGCCCCGAAAAAGACCGCGACGACCAACACCGCGAGCACGATCACGCGGGACTGTCCGAGCACCCTCCGCAACGACCGCAGCACGGACATCACGCCTCCCGGTCGAACCCATCCCGATGGCCCCGGAAAGGGTCACTTTTCCGGGGCTACAGGCACAAAATCCCACGGCACAGCCGCGGGATCTTGATACTCCAGTGCCGAAGGAGGGATTTGAACCCTCACGAGCTCAATGCTCACTAGGTCCTGAACCTAGCGCGTCTGCCATTCCGCCACTTCGGCTCGGCTGTTCGATTGTAGACGATTTATAGCACTATTATTGGCCCGTGTCAAGTTGCGCGCCCGTCTGTCGCCGCAGGCGTCGCAGTCACCGCACGCCTGCCGGTGTTGTCCACGCTGCTGACCGTGACGCGCTTGGTGACCATGTACCAGTCCGGCGATGCTGCGGTAGCGGTCGCCGGGCACGTTCAGCGGGCCCATCTGCACGTCGTGGATCTTGTCCCGCACGCCATAGGTGTAGACCGGGTAGTACAGCAGCAGCGCGGGCAGCTCCTCGGCGAAGATGCGCTGGAAGTCCTTGTAGAAACCCGCCCGCTGCTCGCGGTCCGTCAGCGAGCGGGCCTTCTCGATCGCTTCGTCGGCCCGGCGGAAATCCCAGCCCGCATAGTTCTGCCCCGTCTTCGCCTGCGTCGAGTGCCAGAGCGGGTACGGGTCGGGATCGCCCGACAGCTCCCAATCGACGATCGCCGCGTCGTAGGTGCGCGGGACCAGGAAGTCGGCGGTCAGGCCGGGCAGGCTGACGGCCTGGACCTCGGCCTTCACGCCCAGATCGGCCCACATCGCGCTGATCGCATCCAGCTTCGCCTTGTCCTTGCCCAGCAGCACGAAGGCGAGCTTCACGCCGTCCTTCTCGCGCACGCTCGTCGCCGTCGCGAGTCGACCCAACCGGCCTGGTCCAGGATCTGCTTGGCGAGCGCGGGGTCGTAGATGTACTTCGGGACCTCTTTGTCGTAGGCCCAGCTGTACGGCATGATCGGCGAATGCGCGACCATGCCTTGCCCCTGGAGCACCGAGTCGATCAGCTTCTGGCGGTCCAGCCCGTACATCAGCGCCTTGCGGACGGCAATGTCCTTGAAGAAGGGCGTGTTGGGGTTCTGCTGGTTCAGATAGATGAGCGTGTAGCCGGAGATCGGGGCCGAGAAGAATCTGCAGGTCCTCGTGCTTCGCCGCCTCGGGCATGTCTTCCGGCCACACCCAGCTGATCGCGTCGATCTCGCCCCGGTCGTACGCCGGCATCAGGCTCTGGTGATCGGGATAGAAGCGGACCGTCAGCCCCTCCAGGAAGGGCTCCTGGCCGTGGTAGGTGGGATTAGCCTTGAAATGCGCCTCGGTGGCCGTGATCGAGTCGAGCATGAACGGCCCGGTGCCCACCGGCCGGGTGTTGTACTGCGAGCTCATCATGTCGGCGACCGGCACCTGCTCCCACAGGTGCGCGGGCAGCAGGCCGATGGTCGTGTAGTCGACGAACGGCGCAAAGGGCTGCTTCAGCTTGAAGCGGACGGCCAGGCCGTCGGGTCCCTCCGGCGCGGTCACCTCGACCTCCCGCCAGAGCGTGCTGAGCCAGGACATGCCCGGGAAGTCGTCCGCCTGCATCGCCTTGACCGTGTACAGCACGTCTGCCGCCGTGACCGGGACGCCGTCGTGCCAGTACAGGCCCGAGCGCAGGCGGAAGTCGTACGTCAGGCCGTCGGGGCTGATCGTCATGGTCTCGGCCAGGTCGGGCACGACGTTGCCGCGCTCGTCCAGGCGCGTCAGGCCGTTGAACAGCAGGCTGCCGAGCACGCCGTCGACCTGGTTGTACTGGCTGAGGAGGGGGTTGAGGAACTGGGGGTTTCCGGCCATGCCTTCAACCAGCGTCCCGCCGTGGTCGGGAACGGTGACGCTGGTGAAGTTATAGGCGGTGTAGCGCAGCAGGGCGGCCAGCAGCATGATGCCGAGGACGGCGATGACCGCCTGCCAGCGAAGATATCTGCCCAAGGGTTAGCCGGCGACGATGACGCGTGACGAGGCAGAGCAGCATGAAGATGCGTGCCCAGGATGATGGTGGCGTTGAACAGCGTCTTCTCGACGCCGCGACGGGTCTTGTACACACCCATGTCGCCGCTGCCGCCGAACATGTTGCTCATGCCGGCATCCTTGGACTGCAGCATGACGATCGCGATGATCGCGATGCCAAGAACGATTTGCGCCAGGTAGAGGTAAACTTGCCACGGGAAACTTGCCTCCGGGATGATTGCGCGAGCCGTGCGCGTTGACTGGACGCGTCGGGCCGACAAGAATTTGATTATAGCACCGTGGACCCGGCAGGGCAAGAAATGATCGCTGTGTTGTTGGTCCCACAGCCGGCGATACAGCCCGCCGGCGGCCAGCAGCGCCGCGTGGTCCCCCATCTCGACGACCCGCCCGCCGTCCATCACCGCGATCTGCCCGCTCGTCGCCGGTCCGCCGAGGCGGTGCGTGATGAGCAGCGTCGTGCGGCCGGCCAGCAGCGGCGCGAGCGCTTGCCACAAGCGCCGCTTCGGTCGCGGCGTCCAGCGCCGCGGCAGGCTCGTCGAGGATCAGGACCGGCGCATCCTTCAGCAGCGCGCGGGCAATGGCGAGCCGCTGCCGCTCGCCGCCGCTCAGCTCTGCGCCCGCCTTCGCCCACCCGGGTGTCGTATCCTTCCGGGAGCGACGCGATGAAGTCGTGCAGTTGGGCCGCACGCGCTGCCGCCTCGATCTCCTCCTGGCTGCCTCCGGCCGGGCCAGCAGCAGGTTCGTGCGGATGCTGGCGTTGAAGAGGTGCGTCCGCTGCGCGACGACGGCGGCCATCGCCCGCACCTGCTCGCCGTCCAGCGATGGCAGGTCCTCGCCGCCGATGCGGATCGCGCCGGACTCGTGGTCCCAGAAGCCGCAGGAGCGCGTTCGCCAGCGTGGACTTGCCCGCGCCGCTCGGACCGACGACGGTCAGCAGCCCGCCGGGCGGGATCGTGAGGCTGACGTGGTCGAGCGCGGGGGGCTCGTCCGGCGCGTAGCGCAGCACGACGCCGTCGAACTCGACCGCAGGGCGGCTGCGCCGGCGGGCCGTGGCTGCGGCGGCAGTCGATGGGGGCGGCTCGAACCCGAGCGCCGCGGCGACGTCCGCTGCGCGGGGCGCCTTGCCCGGCGACCTCGAACAGCCGCCGCGCTGCGGCCGACGATGCGGCCAGGTACTGGCTGGCGACGGGCAGGGGCAGCACCGCCTCGAAGCTGGCGACGGTGAGCAGGGCCAGCACGGCCAGCGACACCCCGCTCAGCTCGCCGCTGCGGACCAGCGGCGTGGCGATGATGAGCACTGCGGCCGACCGCCAGCCAGGCGAGGAAGCTCCCTCCTGCGTTTGCCCCTGCGGTAATAGCGCGTCATCGCGCCCGCAGCCCGGCTCACCGCCGCTCCCTCTCCGGCAACGCGCGCCAACTGCCGGTCTGCCGCCCGGAACGCGAGCAGATCGGGCAGCCCCTGCACGAGGTCGACCAGCGACTGGTTCAGCGCGGCCCCGCCCTTCGGCCAGCGCTCGCCCGGGCCGCGGCCGGCCCAGAGCGTCACGATCGACAGCCCGACTCCCGCCGCTAGCTGGAGCACCAGCACGGGGACGACCAGCACGGGATCGAACGCATAGAAAATGACCGCGGTCAGTAACGCCGATCAGGACGGCGACAAGGGGCGGCGCAACCGCGCGCACGTAGAAGTTCTCCAGCATGCCCACGTCGGAGAGCACCCGGGCGAGGAGGTCGCCGCTGGTGTAGCGGCCGAGCCGGGCCGGCGCCAGCGGCTCGATGGCCGCGTAGAACCAGACGCGGATGGCAGCCAGCACCCGGAAGGTGACCTGGTGGGAGGCGAGCCGTTCGAGGTAGCGGAAGACGCCGCGGCGATGCCGAAGAAGCGCACGCCGACAATCGCCACCTGCAGCACCGCGATCGAGGGCTGGAGCGCGGCGGTCGCGATGATCCAGGCCGAAGCGCCCAGCAGCCCGATGCTGCTCCCGACGGTCAGGAAGCCCAGCAGCACGGAGAGCGCGATCCAGCCGCGTGTACGGCGCGAGGAAAGGCAGCAGGCCCGGCAGAGGACGGCTCCATCGACGGGGCTGATCGCCGGCGAACTCGTTCGATGGCTCCATGCATGGACGCGCGCGCTCTGTAGCCCGGAAATGACGTTTCCGGGCGGTCCGGCCTGCGCTGCAGGACTCGGTGCGTCCGAGCGGGCCCGTCGCGCGCTCGCGCTGCCACCATCTGCTGCATACGCCCCTGCCGCGCAAGCAAGCTCCTCGTGCGTGCCCTGCTCGACGATGCGGCCCTCGTCCAGCACGAGGATCTTGTCGGCCCCGCGCACGGTCGCGAGGCGGTGGGCGATGATCAGCGCGCTGCGCCCGCGCAGCAGGCCGGCCAGCGACGCCTGGACGTCGGCGTCCGTTTCGGGATCGAGGTTGGCGGTCGCTTCGTCGAGGATCACGAGGGGCGCGTCGAGGAGGAACGCCCGGGCGAGCGCAATGCGCTGCGCCTGCCCGCCGCTCAGCCGGGCCCCGCGCTCGCCGGTCACCGTCTCATATCCTTGCGGCAGGCTGCGGATGAACGAGTGGGCATGCGGCGGCCGTGGCGGCGGCAATGACCTCGTCCAGGCTCGCTTCGGGCCGGCCGAGGCGGATGTTGTCGGCCACCGATGCGTTGAGCAGATAGGGCGCCTGGGGCACGTAGGCCACCTGGCGCCGCCATTCGTCCGCCGGCAGCCGGCCCAGGTTCACCCCATCGACGTGTGATCTCGCCGCTCTGCGGGTCGATGAAGCGCAGCAGCAGGGCCGCGACCGTGCTCTTCCCGGCGCCGGTCGGCCCCACCAGCGCGACGTGCTCGCCGGGATCGATCTCGAACGAGACTCCATCCAATGCTGGCTGCACCCGATCCCTATAGTGCACGGTGACGTCACGTAGCGCGAAGCTTGCAGCTTGCCCGTGGCTGCGCAGGCTGCAAGCATGCGCTGCGGGCGGGAGCGGGGTTTCGAGGATGTCGAAGATGCGCTGCGCGGCGGCGACGCCCGACACGCCGGCATGAAAGCGCAGGCCCAGCTGGCGCAGGGGGAGGTAGAACTCGGGCGCGAGGATGAGGACGAAGAACGCCGGCTCGAACGTCAGCCGGCCGGCCAGCAAGCGCAGCCCGATCTCGACTGCCACGATCGCCGTGCTGAGGGTGCCGACCATCTCCAGCACCAGTGCGGAGAGGAACGCCACCCGCAGCACCTGCAGCGTCGCGTCCCGGTGCTGCTCGCTGATCCGCCGGATCAGGACGATCTGCTCGCGGCTCCGGTTGAACAGCTTGAGGGTGGTCAGTCCCTGCAGCACGTCGAGGAAGTGCGCGGCCAGCCGGCTCAGCGTGGCCCATTGGCGCCGGGTCAGCGCGTCGGTCAGGCTGCCGATCAGGACCATGAAGACGGGGATCAGGGCGCGGTCAGCAGCAGCACCAGGCCCGACACCGGGTCGAGCGGGAAGACGAACAGCAGGAACGTGACCGGGACCACTGCGGCCAGCGCGACCTGGGGCAGGTACTGGCTGAAGTAGGCGTCCAGCGCCTCGATGCCGTCCAGCGCCGTGTTCACCAGCTCGCCGGTCCGCTCGCCCTCCGACCCTGCTGCGGTCGTCCTCCCTGCCGCAGGTCCCAGCCGGGCGATGTGGGCGGTCAGGCGGGCTCGCAGGTCGTCCTTCACCCGCTGCGCCACCCGGCCCGCCGCCAGCTCGCCCAGCCAGTTGGCGAGACCCCGGCCGAAGGAGAGCGCGACAAGCGCCAGGATCAGGGGCCGCGCCTGGGCGAGGTCAAAGCCCTGGAGGAACACGCCCGACACCGTCCGACTGAGCGTCCCCGCCTGGAGCACCGTGAGGACGCCGGCCAGCGCGCCGCCCAGCACGGCGAGGCCGAGGAACGCGCGTTGGGGCTGTGCGGCAGCCAGGAGCCGGCGGTCGAAGAAACGAGACACGCCGCGATTATACGCGTGGGGCGATCAGTAAATGGGAATGTTACGACGCAACGGATGCGCTGCGGAAACGGAGTAACGGATTGTGCTATGGGAGCTTCGGGACACTCACGAAAGGGCCTCCAGGCAGGCAGCCGGTTGGCGATGCCCCTAACACTGCCTAAGTAATCCGTTCCTCCGTTTCGCGGCAGCGCATCCGTTGCGTCGTCATCCGTTGCCCCGATCCAGACGCCCGTCGCCGATCCCGCTGCCAGCCATCGAGCGCGGTCGTGCTGCGGCCAGCCCGCCTTGATCCGTTCCACCGTCTCCTGCCACCCGAGAACGCCGCTCAGGGAATCAGGCGCTTCGACATTGCACGCGCCCACCGCTGCCGCCATCGCCGCCGCCTCTCGTGGCGAAACCCCGCGCAGCAGGGCGGTCAGGAACCCGGCGATGGTGCAGTCGCCCGAGCCGGTCGTGCCGGCGACCTGCACCTGGAAACAGGGCGCCCACAGCTCCTGATCCGCCCACGCGCTCGTCTCGGCCGGCCGGGCGCGGCCCATCTCTTCCAGCGCAGCGAGCAGGCCCGTCCGGAGGTAGAACCCCCGGTGCCCCAGCTTGATGCCGATGATCTTCGCGCCGTACGCCAGCAGCTCGTCGCTCAGCTCGTGCAGCAGCCCGGGCGTGATCCCATCCAGCAGCCCATCGCCCAGGTCCGCGAGGAGCCGCTCGTAGGTGGCGCGGCGCAGCATGAACAGCAGTTCTTCGAGGCTGGGCAGGAATACGTCGACAAAGGGCAGCGTGCGGCGGAGGATCGACGCCCAGTCGGCGCGGCCCGAAGGCGCGTTCGGGTCGGGCGCTGCCGTGTCGAGCGAGGTCGTGACGCCGGTCGCCTTCGCGCGGCGATACATCTCCGCCAGCTCCGCCCCGTCGTGCGCGTACATGGCAGCCATGAGCGGCGGATAGCCGAAGTGGAACAGGCTGACCCCGCCGACAACATCGTAGCGCACGTCGTCTGCCAGGAATGAATCGTTCGCGCCCCCGTAGTGCAGGAACGTGCGATCCATGCCCGGCGGGCTGATCACCACCGTGTAGGATGAGCTGGCGCCCGGGTCGACGATCATGCCCGCCGCAAGCTCCGGCCCGTGGCGCGCGACGATCTGCCGGATGATGTCGCCGATGAAGTCGTCGCCAACCTTGCCCATGATGCGCACGTCGACGCCGAGCCGGTGCATCGCCAGGCCGGTGTTGGACGCGGCGCCTCCCGTGCTCAGTCCGGCCGGACCCGACCATGACCAGCCGCCCCGGCTGGAAGCTGGCCCGAAACTCCGCGCCGCCGAGCGTGATTTGGGGGATGACGTCGAGGCAGATGTGACCCGCGACCACCGCCGAGAGGCTGCCCGCCATGCCGTTCCTCCTACCTAAGCCCGGCGAGCTCGCGCACCGTGTCAATGTACGCGACGATATTCTCCGTCGGGACGTCGTCCAGCATCGTGTGGGAGCTCTGCAGGATGTAACCGCCGCCCCGGCCCATCAGGGCCGCCATCCGCCTGATCTCCTCGCAGACCTGCTCGGGCGTGCCGAACGGGAGCAGCTCCGTCACGTCGATCCCGCCGTAGAAACAGATTTTATCGCCCCACTGACGCTTCGTCGCAGCCGGTTCCATGATGGTCGGCGAAAGCGGGTTGAACACCTGCATGCCGATTTCGACGAGGTCGGGGAACAGGCCGGCCACGGCGCCGTCCGAGTGCTGGCCGACGACCGCCCCTGCCTGCCGGACGCGTTCGTACATGAGCGCCATGCGCGGCTTGATGAAGCGCCGCCACAGCCGCGGGCTGAACAGGAGCGACGTCTCGCTGCCCCAGTCTTCCGCAAAGTAGAACCCGTCGACGCCGAGCGCAAGCTGCTGGTCGATGATGGGTAGGTTCCACTCGTACAGGATGCGGTCGAGCAGCGCCTCCACGAACGCGGGCCGCTCGAGCATGTCGACGAGGATTTTGTCCATCCCGCGGATGCTCCACGCCCGCTCGAACAGGCACATGCCGAGCTTGCCGAAGACGAAGAGGTCGCCCCGGTAGCGGTCCGCGAGCTTCTTCGCCGAGTCGAAGCGTCCCTCGTGGTGCGGGTCAGGCATCTTGTAGCCGGCCAGCGCCCGGTCCAGGTCCGCGTCCGCCACCTGGCCCGAGCGGATACGCGACCGGATGGGGCAGGCTCCCCCGGCGGTCCCACACGCAGCCGAACTCGTCGGTGTGGAGATGCCCTTCAAGCTCGTCGGCTTCCGTGTGTACGGGCCCGCCGCTGGGCGTCAGCTCCACCTTGCCCACATCCGCGGCCCAGGGGTTGTAGTTGAAGTCGGACCCGATCTTGACGATATGCTGGCCGATGAAGGCCATGGCCGCATGGTGGTCGGGTAGGCCGTAAAAGTCGCAGATGCGCTGCCAGACCGCGGGAACGGCGTGCAGGCAGTAGGGAACAAAGTCCGTTTCTTCGTGGCGGATGGCCGCCAGGACGCGCTCGCGTTGGTTCATCTGTGCCTCGGGGATATGGCAAGGAGCAGTTGGGCTTCGCGATCAGCTCGCGCCCGCTTCGTCCTCCAGCCCGCGGGGGATGACGCCCATCTCATGCACCGCCTCCGCGCCGACCATGAGGCTCACGACCTCATCAGGGGTCGTGTCCCTTGCGTCCAGCTCGCCCACCTTCTTCCCGCGCCGCATGACGATGATCCGGTCCGACACCGCGAACACGTCCTGCATGTTGTGGCTGATGATGATCACCGGCACACCCTGGCTGCTCATCGTTCGGACGAGGGTGAGCACCTTGCGCTGCTCGGCCACCCCCAGGGCTGCCGTTGGCTCATCCATGATGATCAACTTGGCGTTCCAGTAAATTGTGCGGGCGATCGCGACGGCCTGCCGCTGGCCGCCCGACAGGTTCCGGATCTGCTGCGTTAACGAGGGGATTCGGATGTCCAGGCGGTCGAGGATGCTGGCCGACTCGGCTCGCATTTTAGGCCGGTTAAGCGTGTGGACCAGGCCGCCGAGATAACGCTGCTTGATCTCCCGGCCGAGGAAAATGTTCGATCCCACGTCGAGGTTTTCGGCCAGCGCCAGGTCCTGGTAAATGGTCTCGATGCCGAGATCGCGCGCTGCGCGCGGGCTGCCGAACTCGACCTTCCTGCCCTCGAAGAACACCTCGCCATCGTCCGGCCGGTAGACGCCCGAGATCATCTTGATCAGGGTCGACTTGCCGGCGCCGTTGTCGCCCACTAGCCCGATTACTTCACCCGGGCTCACTTCCAGGCTTGCCTGGTCGACCGCCGTCAGGCCGCCGAAGCGCTTGGTGAGGTTGACTGCCTGCAACAGGGGTGTCATGCGCTTACCTCCCTCATTTCCCCAAGCCGCGGCCGAACTGCTCCACGACGACGGCGATGATCAATACGATGCCTACCGCGATATATTGCCAGAACGGCAGCACGCCAAGCACGACGAGGCCGTATTGGATCGTAGCAATGATCAGCGCTCCGACAACGGTGCCGATCACGCGACCCTCGCCGCCGAACAGGCTTGCCCCGCCTATGACCACCGCAGCGATCGCCGTAAGCGGAGTCGTCTCGCCGCCGTTGTAAGCGCCGCTGGTGAAACGAGCGGCCCAGATGACCCCCGCAACGCCGGCTAACATTGAGGCGAGAACGTATATCTTGATCAGCGTTCGCCGGACGGGGATCCCCGCCCGCATGGACGCCTCGAAATTACCGCCGATCGCGTAATCGTGCTGGCCGAACTGCGTTTTTGCCAGGATGAACCAGCATACGAGCGTGACGATGATGGTAACGAAGACAATGTTCGGCATGAGCGGGATGTTGCGCTGCAGTTCGGCTGCGGTTGCTGTAGGCGGGACTTTGAAGAAGGTGAACCAGTGCCCAGGGTTCCAGTTGATGAGCGATCCGTTGCCCAACTGGCCCAGGTACGCCGGCTGGTCCGCGATGGGATAGCCCTTGCTCAAGAGGAGCGCCGCCCCCTCCACCAGGATGCCCACGCCGAGGGTCGCGATAAAGGACGGCACTTTGACGCTGGCGATCAGGACGCCGTTGAGCAAACCGGGCAGGATCGAGACGAGGATGCCTGCCAGCGCACCCGCGCCGATCACCACAAGCGGCGGTGCGGCCGTCGGGTTGAGCGCTTTCATGACCATCGCGGCCACGACGGATGCGAAGCCAAGCGTCCATCCCACCGACAGGTCGATGCCGGCGCTGACGATGACGAAGGTTTCCGCAAGGCCGATCAGCAAGATTTGGGTTGTGTAAATCAGGATTCCCTGGATGGCCCTGGGGCTGAGGAAGTTGACGTTGTTGAGCTGTTTGGAAGCGACGGTGAAGCCCACGACGAGCAGAGTGAGGAATACCCATGGCCAGGCCATGCGGATTCGTTCGAGGTTCTCGGCCTGAGTTCGCGGGCCTGCCGCCGGCCCGTTTAGCGCCTTCGTTCGATGCTACCCCCATGGGTGGACCTCCCTGTCACCTGATGGATGGCTAAGCTGCCGCGCTTGGCGCGCGGCGGAATTGTAGGCTGAGCGCGGCAAGAATCGCAAAAAGGGCGCTGAGTTGTGCCTGCCTTACCGTTGGGCCAGGGAGAGCTCCTCTCCCTGGCC
The DNA here is from genome assembly GCA_963800615.1 of uncultured Chloroflexia bacterium. Taxonomy (GTDB): domain Bacteria; phylum Chloroflexota; class Anaerolineae; order CG2-30-64-16; family CG2-30-64-16; genus JALOOB01. Next base: position 389,328 of record CAWDBO010000022.1, on the reverse strand, counting down.
CAACACTTCGATACAGTAACAGAGTTACTGTATCGGGTTACTTGTAGAAGAACTTGGAGATGTTCGGGTCGTTCATGTTGTCGCGGGTGATGATTGCGTACCCGGTCGGGATGTGCTTGGGCACGCTCGTCACGCCGTTGAGGTACGCCACGGCCATCTCGGTCGCCAGGTAGCCCATGTCGGACGGTTTCTGGGCGATGACCAGGTCGGCGGTGCCGTCCTTGAGCATGTTGATGGCATCGGCAGTGGCGTCGAAGGCGACGACCTTGACCTTGCCGCTGAGGCCCTTGTTCTTGACGACGGAGCCGGCGCCCTGGGCGCTGAAGACGTTGGTGCCGAAGATGCCGCCCAGGTCCGGGGTCTTCTGGAGCATAGCCTCGACCTGCGCCTGAGCCTTGGACGGATCATCGTCGTTGTAGTCCACGCCGGCCAGGGTGATGTCGGGGTAGTTCTTGAGCGCCTCCTTGCAGCCTTCCTCACGGGCGTCGGTGCTGGAGATGCCGCGCTTGACGTTCTGGATGTAGATCGAGCCCTTCTTGCCGATGGATTCCGCCAGCGCATTGCAGGCGATGACCCCGCCTTCCTTGTTATCCGAGGCGATAAAGGAGAGCGGGAACTTGACCGGGCCGTTGACGTAGTCGCCGTCGCCGACGAAGGTGTCGACGGTGACGATCGGGATGCCGGCGTCGTTAGCCTTCTGCAGCGGCGCGACCATGGCGTCCTTGTCGACCGGGGCCAGGAAGATCAGGTCGAGGTCCCCGCGGGCGACCATGGCATCCAGCATCGGCGTCTGGTCCGTCACGTTCCAGTTCTTCGGAATCTGCGTCACCAGGTCATTGCCGAAGCGGGCCTTGGCGGCTTCGGCCCCGCGCTGCATCGTGAAATAGAACGGATCCTGGACGCCCGCCAGGAAGCCCAGCTTGTAGCCGGCGCTCTTCTTCTGTGCAGCAGGCACGTCGGCCGTGTAGAAGAACTGCGAAATGTTCGGGTCATTCATGTTGTCGCGGGTGATAATCGCGTACCCGGTCGGGATGTGCTTCGGAACGCTGGTCACGCCGTCGAGGTACGCCACGGCCATCTCGGTCGCCAGGTAGCCCATGTCGGACGGTTTCTGGGCGATGACGAGGTCGGCGGTGCCGTCCTTGAGCATGTTGATGGCATCGGCAGTGGCGTCGAAGGCGACGACCTTGACCTTGCCGCTGAGGCCCTTGTTCTTGACGACGGAGCCGGCGCCCTGGGCGCTGAAGACGTTGGTGCCGAAGATGCCGCCCAGGTCCGGGGTCTTCTGGAGCATGGCCTCGACCTGCGCCTGGGCCTTGGACGGATCATCGTCGTTGTAGTCCACGCCGGCCAGGGTGATGTCGGGGTAGTTCTTGAGCGCCTCCTTGCAGCCTTCCTCACGGGCGTCGGTGCTGGAGATGCCGCGCTTGACGTTCTGGATGTAGACGGAGCCCTTCTTGCCGATCGACTCTGCCAGCGCATTGCAGGCGATGACCCCGCCTTCCTTGTTATCCGAGGCGATAAAGGAGAGCGGGAACTTGACCGGGCCGTTGACGTAGTCGCCGTCGCCGACGAAGGTGTCGACGGTGATGATCGGGATGCCGGCGTCGTTGGCCTTCTGCAGCGGCGCAATCATGGCGTCCTTGTCGACCGGGGCCAGGAAGATCAGGTCGAGGTCCCCGCGGGCGACCATGGCATCCAGCATCGGCGTCTGGTCCGTCACATTCCAGTTCTTCGGAATCTGTGTCACCACCTCGACGCCGAGGTCTGCCGCGGCCTGCTGCGCGCCGCGTTGCATTGTGAAGTAGAACGGGTCCTGGACTCCCGCCAGGAAGCCAATCTTGTAGCTCTTTTGGGCTGCTGGTTGTGCGGCGGCCGGGGCCTCGGTGGCTGCCGGCGCTTGGGCGGCTGGGGCTTCCGTGGCCGCAGGGGCCTGGGCCGCAGGGGCTTCGGTAGCGGCCGGGGCTTGGGCCGCTGGTGCTTGCGTGGCGGCGGGCGCAACCGGGGCTGCCGGCGCGGATGCTGCCAGCGCCATCATCAGGACCAGCACGAGGCTGCAAAGCTGGAAGATGCGACTCGTTTTCATGACCTCTTCTCCTTTGAGTGTGGACGGCGAAAACGGCAGAAATATTCTGGCTGCCCAAATGTACCATTCAACCAGCCCGGCGTCAATGATCTTGTTGCGTTGACGGGGCTGCTTCAGCACCCTATACTACAGGCGTGTGGAGGTCGGAAGGGTGAGCAGGCATGTCCATGACGCATGACAATACCGTTCTGGCCGCGGTCGTTCTGGCACGCCTGATCCTTCCGCTTTTCATCCCCAAGTACCCGCTGCCTGCGATCCTCGCGTGTCTCGCCGTCGACGGGGTCGACCAAACGATCTTCCAGTCGTTCACCTTGCTCAACCTCGATTCCTACCAGAATTACGACAAGGCCCTTGACATCTACTATCTGGTCATCGCCTACCTCTCGACGCTCCGCAATTGGCGCAGCCGCCCGGCCTTCGGCATCGGCCGTTTCCTGCTCTACTACCGGCTGATCGGCGTCGCGGCGTTCGAGCTGACCGGCTTGCGTCTGCTCTTGCTGATATTTCCGAATACTTTCGAATACTTTTTCATCTATTACGAGGGCCTGCGCACGCGCTGGAATCCGCTGCGGTTCAGCCGGCGCTATTGGTTGATCGTTGCGGCGGTCATCTGGATCTTCATCAAGCTGCCGCAGGAATGGTGGATCCACATCGCGGAGTTCGACACGACGGACCTGGTCAACCAGAAGCTATTCGGGGTCAGCCCCGATGCGGGGCTCGTTGCGGCGGTGATGCACAAGCCCTGGGTCGCAGTCGTCATCCTCGCGATCGCCGTCCTGGCTGCGCTCGCGGTCCGCCTGCTGTTGATCCCGCCCTGCCCCCGCCGCATCATCCCTGGCAATTCGCTGCTGACCGGCTGCCGAAGCGTGCGGACACGCCCGAAGAAAAACGTCGGGTGTTCATGCTTACGCGGCGGCCCATCGATCGCGCGCTCCTCGAAAAGGTCATCCTCGTGACCCTGGTCACGCTGATCTTCGCCCAGATCCTGCCGGACTTCGGCGGGACGAACGTGCAGCTGGCGCTTGCCGTCGTGGCCGTGGTGATGCTCAATTCGTTTGTCAGCTACTGGTTTGCGAGCGTGGGCCTCGGATGGCGCTCGGCCGTCGCGGCAGTTTGCCGCGTTGCTGGCAGTAACGCGCTGATCGTGGCAGCGGGCCACTTCCTGCTGAACCGAGGCCCGATCGCCAACGCTGGTCCGGGCGCCTTCCTGCTCGCCCTGCTCACGCTGCTCGTCACCCTGTACGACTACTTCCGGCCCATCTACTCGGCCCGCTTCGAGACGCGTGGACGTGGTGGAAAGAGCCGCAACCACCCGTCTCTAGTTGAGTAAAACCGTGATCGAGGTTATCATCGCACGGACATAATATGGCGGGGATCGGGGGACGTGGGGATGGCCTCAGGCTTATCCCCGCATCCCCTCATCCCCGCAAGGAACAGAGCATGCCCATCTGCGATATTCCTGACACCATGCTTGCCTGGCCGCTCTACGGCGCGGGGATCGAGAACTTCGGCGTCGAGGGCCGGCCGGCCCGCTGGACCACGCCCCGGCCCGCGCCCGACCAGATTCTCGTCCGCTCGGATGCCGTGGGGCTTTGCTATTCGGACGTGAAGGTCATCCGGCAAGGCTCCGGGCACCCCCGGCTCTACAATCGCGATCTCTCCTGCCACCCCGTCGTCCAGGGTCACGAAGTCACGATGACCGTGGCCGAGGTGGGCGAGGCGTGGCGCGACCGGTTCGAGCCCGGTCAGCGGTTCGTTCTGCAGGCCGACATCTACTACCGGGGCAAGAACCTCGCCTACGGGTACGTCTTCGTCGGCGGGCTGGCGCAGTACAGCCTGCTCGGTCCCGCCGCCCTTGACGGCGACGAAGGCTGCTACGCGATCCCCGTGCCCGCCGAGATGGGCTACGCCGAGGTCGCGCTGACCGAGCCGTGGGCTTGTGTCGAAGCCGCCTACGTCCCTCGCCGCCGCCTCCACGTGAAGAAGGACGGCATCCTCTGGATCGTCGGCCGCCCAGGGCTGGACCGGGCGTATCAGTTGGGCGACACGCTGTGCTGCGGCCTCCCGCAGCGCATCATTGGCGACGGACATTCCCGGCTCGATCGCGGATCAGTTCACCTGGCCTCCTGTCGAGCTTCGCGACGGCGTCGACGCCGGAAGGTTTCCGGGCGCTGATGGAAGCCGAAGCCCCGGGTGGTTTCGATGACGTGATCGTGCTCGACCCCACCCCCGAAGTGCTCGACGCGCTGCCGCCCGTGCTCGCGCCCGCCGCGGTCGTCAACATGGTCGGCGATCGCCCGTTGGGCCGGCCCGTGCGCGTCGATGCGGGTCGGGTCCACTACGACTACACGGTTTATCTCGGCACGCTGGGGCCGGACATCTCATCTGCCTACGGCGAGACCCGCAACCGGGCCGAGGTGCGAGCTGGGCGGAACGGCCTGGATCATCGGCGGCGGCGGCCCGATGGGCCGCATGCATCTCCAGCGCATGCTTGAAATGAGCGGCGGTCCGCGCCGTATCCTGGTCAGCGAGTCGAACACCGTCCGCAACCCCGAGCTGACCGCCGATTTCGGTCCCCTGGCCCAGGCGCGTGGGATCGAGCTGGCGGTGCTCAGCCCCCGGCAAATGCCGCCGGACGAGTACGAAGCCGCCGTCCACGCCTTCCGTGGCGAGGATGGCTTCGACGATATCGTCGTCATCGTCGCCAGCGTGCCGGCGATCGAAGCCGCCATGCCTCACCTCGCCGCCGGCGGCATGCTCCAGGTGTTCGGCGGGCTGGCCCGCGGCACGATCGCACAGCTCGATCTCTCGAACGTGTACCTCGGCGGCGCACAGATCACCGGCTCCGCCGGCTCGACGATTCACGACCAGGCGTCGGTGCTCGGCAAGGTGCATCTGGGCCAGTTGTCGACTGCCGCCGCCGTTGCGGCCATCGGCGGCATCGACTCGGCGCGCGACGGGATGCTCGGCCTCATGGAGGGCCGCTTCCCCGGCAAGATGGTCATCTACCCGCAGGTCGAGTCGTTCCCGCTGACCGCCCTGGTCGACCTGAAGATCCGCTGCGCCACGGGTCTACGACCTGCTCGGCCCGCGTGGCGCGTGGACCAGGGAAGCCGAAGCCGAATTCCTCCGCACCTATGCAGTCAGCGCTTACGAGTAAATGTTACTTCAACACAAAGATGCAAAGACACGACGGTTCTCCATAGTGCAGATTGAAGCGCTTCGTGTCTTTGTGCTCTTTGTGTTAAAGGGCGAGATCGGATGAAGCAAGCCATCATCTTCGGCGCGGGCAACATCGGCCGCGGTTTCATGGGGCAGTTGTTCGGCGAGTCGGGATACTTCGTCACCTTCGTCGATGTGGACCGCGTGCTCCTCGATGCCCTCAATGCCCGCGGCGCCTACACCATCCGCCTGGTCACGAACGAACGGACCGAGTCGGTCGAGGTCGGGCCGGTATCGGCCCTGCACAGCAGCGCCGATCTCGACCGGGTTGCGGAAGTGCTCGCGCGTGCCGAGATCGGGGCCACTGCGGTAGGGGCCGGCGCCCTCAGGCACGTCGCGCCGGTGGTCGCTCGCGGCATCATGGGTCGCGCCGCGGCCGGCAACGCCGCGCCGTTCAACCTCATCCTGTGCGAGAACCTGCACGGCGCCGCCGGCATCTTCCGCGACCTCGTCCTATCACACCTGCCCGAGGAGCTTCACCCGTTCGTCCAGGACCACATCGGCTTCGTCGACACGGTCATCGCGCGGATGGTGCCCCCCCTCACGCCCGAGCTGCGGGCCGAAGACCCCAGCCTGATCCTCGTCGAGCCCTACAAGGAGTTGCCCGTCGACCGGGATGCCTTCGCCGGCCCGATTCCCGAGATCGCCGGCATGATCCCGTACGCGCCGTTCGCCTTCTTCACCGAGCGCAAGCTCTACATTCACAACGCGGGCCACGCGACGCTGGGCTACCTCGGCTACCTCAAGGGCTACGAGTACGGGTACGAGGCGCTGGCTGACGACGAGATCTACTTCCAGGCCCGCGGCGCGATGGAGGAGTCCGCGCTCGCGCTCACCCGCAAGTTCCGGCCGCCCCCGGGGAGCCTGCTTGCGAATATCGACGACCTCCTCCGTCGCTTCGCCAACCGGGCGCTCGGCGACACGATCCTGCGGCTGGGCCGTGACCCGCTTCGCAAGCTCGCGCCCGGCGACCGGCTTGCCGGCGCAGCCGTCAACGCCTTGAGCCAGCGGGTTCTCCCCGCCAATCTCGTAACCGGCCTTGCGGCCGGCTTGCACTTCGCCCACCCTGCCGACCCCGTCGCGCTCGACCTCCGGGCCCGGATCGCGACGAACGGTATCGAGACGACGCTCGTGCAGGTCACGGGCATTCGCCCCGACGAAAAGCTGGGGCAGATGATCCTGGAAAGGTATCGGGAACTCCCGCCCAAATGAGCAGCAACCTGACCCCCGAAGCCGCAGCCCGGTTGGCCGCCGCGTTGCAGGCAATCTACGACCGGCCGCAGCCCGCCGTGCCGTGGCGCGACGGCGAGAACCTGCCCTGGAATGACCCCGCGTTCAGCGAGCGCATGCTCCAGCAGCATCTCGACCAGAGCCACGGCGCAGCCTCGCGCCGCGTGCCCGAGATACGGGGCGAGGTGCAGGTGATGGCCGAGTGGCTCGGCCTGCAGCCGGGCAGTCACCTCTTCGACGTGACGTGTGGGCCCGGCCTATACGCCGCCGAGTTCGCGCGGCGCGGCATCTCCGTCACCGGCATCGATTTCGGGCCCGCGTCTGTTCGCTACGCTCGCGAGCTATGCACGGGGCTGCCGGTCGAAATTCACGAGGGCGACGTGCGGGAGATGGACTTCGCGGGGCGTGGATTTGACGCAGCCACTTACCTCTACGGCCAGTTCACGGTGCTCCGCCCCCAGGAGTCGCTCGACGTGCTACGACGCATCCACGCCGCGCTGCGGCCGGGCGCGCCGCTGCTGCTCGAGGTGCTCGACGACGCCCATATCGACAAGCAGAACAACACCTGGTGGTACACCGACCAGGGTGGCTTATGGGGCGATTTTCCCTACCTGCATTTGGGTGAGCGGACGTGGGACGCGGAGCTCCGGGCGGTGGTCGAGCGTTTCTACGTGCTGAACCTCGAGAGCGGCGAGATGACCGCCTACGGGCTGTCAGATCAGGCGTACACGGCGGACTTGATGCGTGAGATGCTGGAGGAAGCCGGGTTCACGGCGGTGGAAGTGCACATGGCATGGGATGCGCTCGCGCTCAAAGATGCGCGCGAGTGGTGCGTCTATATCGCCCGGCGCCCCTGAGCGAATCAGACCTCCGACGGATCAGACCCCCCACCAGTCAGACCTCCGAGGTTTCGAAAACCTCGGAGGTCTTCGCGTCGGCCAGCAGGTCGGCCCACACCCGGTCGCGCGCCGCGTCCGTCTCGAACCCCAGGTAGAGAGTTTCGCGCACCGGCTTCTTGGCCTTCTTTCCGTCGGATGGCGGCAGCCGGCGGTACACCACCTGCAGCCCCGGCCGCGGCCCCACACCAAAGGCTACCGTCCCCGCGGTCACTTCATCAATGTCTTCCGGCTTGAAGAAGGCATACCACATCCCGATCATCTCGGAGGGCAGGCCACCCAGCAGGAAGCGGGACGCGTGCTGGATCGCCATCACCGTGTGCTCGCGCGACCCGAACGTGCGCCAGTATGCGGTGAGGTTCGCCAGGTAGGCTTCCTTGACCTCCACCTCGAATCGCCCCGTGGCGAACGCCGCCTCTTTGCCGTCGGGCACCATCCGCAGCGGCTCCGGTTTCGTGAGGTCCGGCTGCGCGCCGAACGCCACGTACCCGGCCCGCCTGGCCCACCCTCGCAGCACGATCAGCCCGAGCGCGACGAGCAGGATCAGGGCCAGCACCAGCCAGTGCCATGCGGGCAGCGGGGGTCGCCCGCGCACCAGCCACTGGATCAGGATGATGGCCGCGGCCACCAGCGCCAGGTTGCGCCCGAGCACGTCCTGCTGCGTGTCAACAAACTTGTGCGTCCGCAGCTGGTACGCCAGCTTGAGCAACCGCGCCGTCACTTCGCCTTGGCCCCTCTCACGCCTGCGCGACCTGCGCGTCCGCGGCCCGGGCTACCTGCACGCCTTCGTCTTCATTGACCCGGCTCAGGATCAGGCCGCCGGCCACGAAGAAGACGATCAGGGAGACGATGCTCAGCCGGCTCGAGCCGAACAACTGGCCGACGACCGCAAACACCAGCGGGCCGAGCAGCCCCGCGAACTTGGAGCTCATATCATAGAAGCCGAAGAACTCGGCGCGTCTGCGCCTTCGGCACCATGTTGCCGAACAGCGAGCGGCTCAGCGCCTGGCTGCCCCCCTGCACCAGCCCAACCATCACGGCCAGCAGCCAGAACTCAATCGCCGCCGCCATGAAGTAACCCCAGACGGACACCATAGCATAGACAACCAGCGCCAGGAGGATGGCGTTCTTCGTGTTCATCCGGGCCGCGAGCGGGGCAAGCGGTCGAGGCAGGACAAATCGCGCCAGCAGGAAACCGGGAATCTGGTTGACCAGCAGAATCCCGACGCCGATGGGGCCGCTCGTGATCCCGAACCGGGGCGCGAGTATGCCGATGAGCGGGATCGTAATCGCGTTGTAGATGATCATGCCGAGGAACAGAACCTGCTTGGAGTCGCCGCGATCCGGGCAGCCGGCCGAACATCAGGGAGAACGGGATGCCGACGAACTGCGTCAGCAGCAGTGCGCCGATCAGGTCGATCTGTCCGATGCCGATCTCTGCGCCGTAGATCGTCGCCATCTTGATGATCGTCCCGATCCCGTCGTTGTAGATCCAGAACGCGATGATGAAGATCAGGAGCTGGCGGTACAGCCGCACCTCCCGAAACGTGCGGATCAGCCGTCCGAAGCCGCCCTTGATCGGGTTCCCCACCTGCTCCTGCTCCAGCCGGCCGCGGGGCGGCTCGGGCACCCGGCGGAACAGCGGGATGGAGAAGATCGCCCACCATAGCCCAACGCTCGCCAGCGCCAGGCGGGTCGCCATCTCGGTCCCCCCAATCCCGAAGCGCGCGCCCAGGCTCGTGATGCCAAGCGCGTCGGGCATCTGGATCATCAGGATGTTGATCGCCAACAGCAGGCCGCCGCCCAGGTAACCCATCGCGTACCCGCGGGTCGACACCCGGTCGATCTCGTCCGGCTTCGCAACGTGCGGCAGCAGCGAATCATAGAAGATGATCGAGCCCGAGAAGCCGATTTCGCCGACGACGTACAGGATGGCGGCCAGCAGCCAGTCGCCCGTGCCGATGAAGACCATCAGGGCCGCCGCGAGCATGCCCGGGATCGCAAAGCCGGCCAGGAAGCGCTTCTTGGAGCCGCTGTAGTCCGCGATCGCGCCGAGCACGGGTGCCCCGATCGCCATCAGCAGCATCCCGATAGTCTGCGTCAGCGCCCACGTGCCGCTTGCCTGCACCGGCGTCAGCGCGCCCTTGGCCGCCACCGTGCTGAAGAACACGGGCAGCACCGCGGCCATCGACGTCGTGGCGAACGCGGAGTTGGCCCAGTCGTACATGACCCAGGCAGTGACCGTTCGCCGGTGCGAGGCGTTCTCCTCCACTTCCTGTTCCAGCCGCACGCTTGCCATGCTTATCCTCCAGCTACGAGTATCGCGAAGTACGTGATGAGTGGGAATGTGAACATCAGGCTGTCCAGCCGGTCGAGGATGCCGCCATGTCCGGGGATGAGGTGGCCTGAGTCCTTCGTGTTCGCCATCCTCTTGAGCAGAGAGACGGCAAAATCGCCGAACGTCCCGAGGACCGCCACGAGCAGCCCGATCAGCAGGCCCTGCCACACGTTGATGCCCACCAGCCACGCGCCGATCAGCGGCCCTGCGATCATGCAGCTCACGACCTCACCCGCCAGCCCCTCCCAGGTCTTCTTCGGGCTGATGCGCGGCCACAGCTTGTGCCGGCCGAGGCTGCTGCCCACGAAGTAGGCCGCGGTGTCGCCGATCCACGTCATCAGAAACGCAAACAGGACCCACATCATTCCGTTGGGCAGCTCGCGCAGCGTCACGAAGTGGCTCAGCATGAAGCCGAGATAGAGCGCGCTCGCCACGTTGATGGCCCAGTTCTGCGTGGGGCGTTCGGACTTGTCGTATAGCGCATCGATCAGCGAGGCTATGATCAGAAGTGCAAGCAGCGGCGGCAGAAGCTCGAACTGCACGATGCCGGCCCCGTTCAAGTAGGCCGCGATAATCGTCAGCACGATGAAGAACAGGCCCACCAGCCGGTCGACCGCAAAGTCGCTGCGCTGGAGGAGGCGGCTCATCTCCCCCCAGGCGACCGCTCCCACAAGGACGATCCCAAGGGCCCAGGGCAGCCCGCCGAGGTAGATCATCAGGAGGACGACGGGGATCAGGACGACGGCGCTCAGGACGCGCGCACGCAGCACGGCAATCTCCGTTCGTTATGGTGTATTAGCAGCGATGTCAGTTCCGGCCTGCGCCGGCCGGCGGGCATGCCTGGACTCGCTCACGGAGATGTCAGGCCTGGGTATCTGGTTCCGGGACCTTGCCGAAACGCCGCTCCCGCTGGTTGTACTCGATCAGCGCGGCTGCCAGCTCGGCCTCGTCGAAATCGGGCCAGAACGTCGGCGTCGCATAGTATTCGGCGTAGGCAGCCTGCCAAATGAGGAAATTGCTCAAGCGATACTCGCCGCCCGTGCGGATGATGAGGTCGGGATCGGGCAAGCCGCCGGTATACAGGTAATCGGAGATCAGCGTCCTCTGTCACGTCTTCGGGCTTGAGCCCGTCGCGCAGGATGTGCTTCACCGCATCCACGACCTCGGCCCGCCCGCCGTAGTTGAACGCCACGTTGAGCGTGATCCTCGTGTTGTTGACCGTCAGCGCGACCGCATCCTGGATCTGCTGGGCCAGTTGTGGCGCGACCCCCTCGAGCCTGCCGCTGTGCAGGATGCGCACGTTGTTCGCATGCAAGTCATGCGTCTCGCGGCGTATCGCCTGGCCCAGAATGGTCATCAGGCCCGAAACCTCGTCCGGCGGCCGCCCCCAGTTCTCCGTCGAAAACGCGTAGACGGTGAGAACCTTGATGCCGAAGTCCGCGCAGGCCCGCAGCACCCGGCGCAGGTTGTCCGTGCCGGCCTTATGTCCCGCGACGCGTGGAAGGCCCGCGGCTTCGCGCCCACCGCCCGTTGCCGTCCATGATGATGCCCACATGGTACGGGATGCGCGTGACCTCGGGGTATCGCTCGGGCAGCGTCAGGTTATCCGCTCGTTGTGCCGCCACATCACCCTTCCAGGATTTCGGCCTCTTTGGCCTTGCCGATCTCGTCGACCTGCTTGATGAACTTGTCGGTGAGTTCCTGCACCTGCTCCTGGCCCTTGTGCAGGTCGTCCTCGTCGATCATCTTCTCTTTTTCCGCATCGCGCAGCATTTCCACCGCATCGCGGCGGATATTGCGCGCCGCAACGCGCGCCTCTTCCACCCGGCGGGCAACCTGCTTGTTCAGGTCACGCCGCCGCTCTTCGGTGAGTTGCGGGAATCACCAGCCGGATGGCCTGCCCGTCGTTATTCGGCGTGAGGCCCAGGTCGGACTTGAGGATCGACTTTTCGATGACGCCCAGCGTGTTGCGGTCCCATGGGCGGATCATCAGCATGCGCGGCTCGGGCACGGTCACGCCCGCCAGCTGGATGAGGGGCGTCGGCACGCCGTAATATTCCACCATCAGGCGTTCGACGAGCGCAGGCGACGCCCGGCCGGTGCGGATCGCGCGCAGGTCACTCTGCAGCGAATCGACGGTCTTTTCCATTCGCTCGCGGGCATCCGCCAAGATGTCCTTGATCATAAGTCCTCCTAGGTCTCGCCCACCTTAACAAAAAGCGAGGATCAGGGGCTGTGGAGACAGAGACATTTATAACATCTCATCCCCGCATCCCCTAATCCCCGCAAACGCTGAGTATGCTCAAGCAGCGCTGACGATCGTTCCGACGGGCTGCCCCTGCACTGCCTGCTCGACGCTTCCCGGCTCCCACAGGTTCAGCACGATGATCGGCAGGTCGTTGTCCATGCACAAGGTCAGCGCCGTGTTGTCCATCACGCCCACCCGGCGGTTCAGCGCCTCGATGTAGGTCAGGTGATCGAACTTCACCGCATCCGCGTGCTTCTTCGGGTCCTTGTCGTAGACCCCGTTCACCTTGGTGGCCTTGATCAGCACTTCGGCGTTGATTTCCATCGCCCGCAGCGCCGCAGCCGTGTCGGTGGTGAAGTACGGGTTGCCCGTCCCCGCGGCCAGCAGGATCACGTAGCCCTTTTCCAGGTGGCGGATTGCCCGGCCCCGGATATACGGCTCGGCCACGCTGCGCATCTCGATGGCGGTCATCACCCGCGCTTCCTGCCCGGTGCGCCGGATGGCGTCGGCCAGGGCGAGCGCGTTCATCACCGTCGCCAGCATCCCCATGTGGTCCGCCGTGGCCTGCTCCATCCCGTGCGCCTGGCCGTCACGGCCGCGCCAGATGTTGCCTGCCCCGATCACCACGGCCACTTCTGCGCCCATCTCGCGCAGCCGGTGAACCTTCCCCGCCAGGACATCCGCCTCGTGCGGGTCAATCCCGAAACCGCCTTCGCCCGCCAGGGCCTCGCCCCCGAGCTTCAGCAGGATACGACGATAGCGCAGCGTGGTCATGCTCTGGCTCAAGCTCTCGGCTCAGCCGCCGACTTCGAGGCGGGCGAACCGGCGGACCTGGATGTTCTCGCCCAGCTTCGCGATCGTCTGGGTGACCAGGTCCTTCACCTTCATGCTCTCGTCCTTGATGTAGGGCTGTTCGAGCAGGACGGTTTCCTCGTAATACTTCCCCAGCTTGCCATCCAGGATTCGCTCGGCCTGTTCCGGCGTCTTGCTCTCGTCGATGGTCAGCCGGAACTGGTTCTTCAGCTCGTCCAGCGCCTCGGGCGTGATGTCGTCGGCCTTGACATAGGTCGGCCGCGCCGCCACAACCTGCATCGCGAGCTCGCGGATCAGGTTCTGGAACTAGCTCGGTGCGCGCCACGAAGTCAGACTCGCAGTTGACCTCGACCAGTGCCGCGACCTTGCTCCCCGTGTGGATGTAGTGGCCGATGAGGCCTTCCTTGGTCGCGCGGTCGGCCTTCTTGGCCGCGGCAGCCAGGCCCTTCTCGCGCAGCAGTTCAGCAGCCTTCGCCATGTCGCCGCCCGCGTTTTCGAGCGCCTTCCTGCAATCCAGCACGCCCGCGTTCGTCTGCGCGCGCAGTTCTTTCACCATTGCGGCAGTGATTTCCACAACAATACTCCTGACACGTTGCTTAAAGACCTGACAGGTTTCGTAACCTGTCAGGTCTGACTTCGATTTGATCGAAGACCGGTGCGAACTTACGCGTCTCGATCATGGCAGGCTCTCGGTCGCGCAGTTTCGGGCCTGCGGTCTCCGGCTCGGTCTCTTCGCGATCCAGGCCCTGGGCCAGCTTCTCCAGCACGGACGGCCCGAGATAATCTTCGGCCGCGCCTTCTTCTTCGGGCGAGAAGTCCTCGACGCTCATGCGGGCGATCCGGTCGAGCTTTTCCTGCGCCAGCTCATCTTCCGGCTCAGGCTCTGCGGTCGCCGTCGCGGTCGCCGCACGGTCCGCCTCGTCCACGGCGCGCATCTGCAAGCCTTCGACCACTGCATCGGCCATCTTGCCGGCCATCAGCTTGATCGCGCGGATCGCGTCGTCGTTCGACGGGATCGGGTAGTCGATCGGGTCGGGATCGCAGTTGGTGTCGACCATTGCGACGATGGGGATGTGCAGCTTGTTCGCCTCGATGACGGCCAGTTCCTCACGCATCACGTCGACGATGAAGATCATGTCGGGCAGGTGCGTCATGGTGCGCAGGCCGCCGATGCGGTTGTTGAGACGTACGAGCTCTTTCTGCAACAGCAGGGCTTCCTTTTTGGGGAGGCGATCGAGCTCGCCGCGCGACTGCCGGCGCTCGAGGTCCTGCATGTATTCGACGCGCAGCCGAATGGTGCGGAAGTTGGTCAGCGTGCCGCCCAGCCAGCGGGTGGTGATGTAGGGCATGCCGCAGCGTTCGGCCTCGGACTTGATGGTTTCCTGCGCCTGCTTCTTGGTGCCGACGAAGAGGACGAGGCCGCCCTCGCGCACCGTGTCGCGCACGACGGTATAGGCATTGTTGACCTGGCGCATGGTCTGCTGGAGGTCAATGATGTGGATCCCGTTGCGCTCCGTGAAGATGAAGGTGCGCATCTTGGGGTGCCAGCGGCGGGTCCGGTGGCCGAAATGGACGCCGGCTTCGAGCAACTGCTTCATGGAAATAACGGACACGACAGTTCTCCCTTTCCGTTTGAGCTTCCGCCCGCATCAACGATCTGGGACCTCACCCGTGCGAGGAATCTTCGAGAGATTCGCTTAGTGTCGCCTGGAGATGAGGCACGGCCAGTCTAAATGCAGGCGTGCAGAATAAGGGCCGGCTAGGCCGACCCGAAAGGAGAGTATAACACAGGGGCGAAGGCGGGGCAAGTTGGGGCCAGGTGATCGTTGTGTTACACTGCGGGCGATCTGGTTTCTGCGTTCACCGCTTGCATCAGGAGAGATGATGATCCCACAAGACCTGCTCGATATCCTCCGCTGCCCGCATTGCGTCTCGGGCGACACCCGCGCCCCCGGCGATGATCCCGGCCGCCTGGAGTTCTACAAGGAAAGCTGGCTCATCTGCCAGGAGCCCGGCTGCGGCCGCAAGTACCCGGTGGTGGACGACATCCCGGTCATGCTCGTGGCAACGGGTGACAAATGGATGCAGACGCCGGCCGATCAACTGCCCGTGCCCCCGCCGCAGGACTGAACCCGTCGCTGGAGCGCCGAACCCCAGTTCGAAGGGGCCGAACTGGGGTTCGGCGCTCCATTAACCAGCCGAGGCTGTGCGATCCGGCTTCCGCTCGCCCCCGCACATCCTCCCGTTCCAGCGGCTTCTGCTTGACCAGCCTGAACAAGTCGAAGTCCCGGGCGACATAAGTCTCCGGAAACACCGTCGCTGCTTCTTCCTGGATTTGCTTCCCCGAATACCGTCGCGAGATGTGGTGCAGCACCAGGTTCTTTACCCCCGCCTCGCGTGCCAGCCATGCCGCCTGTTTCGCGGTCAGGTGGCCGAAATCGCTCGCGGTGTCGCGTTCGGCTTCCACGTACGTCGCTTCGATGCACAGCAGGTCCGCGCCCCCGACGTGCTCGATCAGGTTGTCGACCCGCCCCGCATCACCCACAAATGCCAGCTTGATCCCCGGCGTCTCGTCGCCCAGCACCTCTTCAGGCTGCACGACTCGCCCGTCCGGTAGCTTGACCGCCTCACCTGCCACGAGATGCCGGCGTATCGGGCCGAACGGCACGCCCAGCGCCGCGGCCTTCTCTGGCAGGAACGGCCGCCGCGCCTTCTCCTCGAACAGGTAGCCGAACGCCTCGGTCCGGCGGTGCTCTACGGGAAATGCCAGCACTCGGAAGATGTCGTCTTCCAGCAGCAGGCCGGGTTGCACCGGGCGATAGCCGATGTTCACCTTGCCCTCGGCCGGCCCGAAGACCACCCGCATCAACTCGCGCACCCGGCGCCAGCGCGGCCGGGCCGCCGTGAATCACCATCTCTTCGATGGCTTCCCAGCGCCCGAACGTCGAGGCCAGCCCACCCAGCCCCAGGATGTGATCCAGGTGCCCGTGGGTGAGCAGCACCCGCTCCAGCCGCTTGAATCCCAGCCCGCTGCGCAGGATCTGCCGCTGCGTGCCTTCCCCGCAGTCGATCAGGAAGCGGTACTCGCGGTGCAGCAGCATCGCGGACGACAGTCCCCGCTGCACCGACGGCGCCGACGCCGATGTGCCCAGAAAGATCAGTTCGAACATTTACTTCCCACGCAGTTGCTTGATGCCCGCGCCGAACCACATCGCGCCGAACATGAACCCGATGCCGCCGGCCGCGAGCGACCAGAATTCGGCTCCCATGCGGAAGAACCACGCGCCGGTCACCGCCCCGATCGCCATGATGAACGTCCCTTTGGTCAGCGTGTCCATGCCACGCGTCAAGAACAGCGCCCTGCAACCGGGGCAAACGGCGGGCCACCACCAGCGCGCTGGCGCCGGTCACTGCGATCTGCCACGCCAGCCAGCCCCACTCTCCCAGCGTCACGCCGCGCTCGATGCCGAAGTAGAGCGGCGCGCCCGCCACAAGGCAGCCCCAGAGGACCGGCCAGGCCCTCCGTCCGCTCAGGCCCGCGCCGATTGCCGCCCCGCCCCACAAATGGAAGAAGCTCAGGAAGCCAAAGACAAGCGCTGCATCGAGGAAACCGCTCATTGCCCTACCGCGTCAGCCAACGCTCGACCACGGGCGCCAGCGCCTGCATCGCGCCTGCCCCGACGAGTGCCACCAGGGTGGACTTGATTACTTTGCCGCACCACGTGGCCGCGAGAAACTTCCAGACCGGGATGTGCATAGCCCCGGCCACGATCCCGGCCACGTCAAAGATAGGATTCGGAACCAGGCTCAGGCCGAAGATGACCCACAGCCCCGCCTTCGACATCCACCGGCGCACCTTCGGGTAGTTCGGGTCGCTCTCCAGCATCCCGCGGCCCGAGGCGCCCGCAATATAGCCCGTCAGCTCGCCCAACGTCGAGCCGCTGCCCACCGCCAGGCCGACCAGGTACGGGTTCAGCGTCGCGCCGGCAGCCAGGGCCAGCGCCAGCCCGGGCGCCGGCAGGATCAGCGTGGCGCTCGCCAGGAGATTGAGCAAGAAGAGGCCCGGGTAGCCGTACGCCCCCAGGCCTGTCAACCGGTCGCCGAAAAGCACGAGGAGCGCGGAGATCACGACGACGAACAGGAACGCGAACAGCCGCATGACCCGCCGCAGGCCCGGGCTTAGCCCTGGCCTAGCTGCCTGGTCGACCGCACCCGCCCCCGCGTCCGTTTGCTCCACGTCCGGGCGCCCCTCGTTCGCTATCAGAACCTCCGGAATCTCCCTCCGGCCGGGCTGTCCGGCCCCGGCGCATCAACTGCGTCCGGCGCCACTCGCCCCTGCTACTTCTCGTCGATCGTCACCGACAACATCACGTCGCCCTGCTCGATCTTGTCCACCACGTCCTGCCCCTTCACGACCTGGCCGAAGACGCTGTGCTTTCCGTCGAGCCACGGCGTTGGCACGTGGGTGATGAAGAACTGGCTGCCGTTGGTGTTCGCCCCCGCGTTCGCCATCGACAACACGCCCGGCTTGTCGTGCTTGAGCTTCGGATCGAACTCGTCCTTGAACGTGTAGCCCGGTCCGCCCCGCCCCGTTCCCGACGGATCCCCGCCCTGGACCATGAAGTCCTTGATCACCCGGTGGAAGGTCACGCCGTCGTAATAGCCGTCGCGCGCCAGCGAAACGAAGTTGTTGACCGTCCTCGGTGCCTGCGCGGCGTAAAGGTCGACGACGATCACGCCGCGGTTCGTCTCGATGGTCGCCGTATACTTCTTCTCGGTGTCGATCTGCATCTCAAACGGTTTCGAGTATCGATTCGGCATTGTAGCACCTCCTGTACGATACGACTCCGAGGTTGCCGGTGTTTCCGACCACCTCGGAGCCTTTCGATGTCTTACGGGCAATTACTTTGCGGTAACGGTGACCTGCTTCACGATGTCGCCGATCGCCAGCTTCTGCGCCACGTCCATTCCTTCAGTGACTTTGCCGAAGACGTTGAGCGGCGTCGCGCTCTCCGGTATCGACGAGAACGAGACAAAGAACTGGCTGCCGCTGGCTGCGAATCCGCCGCCCGGCGCAGAAACCGGGTACATCGAGACGGTGCCCGTGACGATTCCTGTGGGGGTCGGGACTTCGAGCGGCAGCTGATAGCCCACATCGCTGGCCGGGCTGCCCGCAGGCGAGCCGAACACGACGTAAGTGCCTTCCTGCACGTGCGCGATCGGCATCTTGTCGTAGTAACCGAGGTTAGCGAGCATGACGAAGTTGTTCACCGTCTGCGGCGCCACCGACGGGTCGAGCTCCATCACGATGTTGCCCTTGTCCGTCTCGATGGTTGCCTGGTACTTCTTGGTCGCGTCGATGGTCATCGCCGGCGCCTGGTTGTAATACCCCTCGCGCTTCGCGACTTCCACGGCCGCCAACGGCCGGCCTTCCTGGCTCACCGGCGCATACGCCGTCGGCGAAGGCGTGGGGGTCGGCAGCTTGGATGCGGCCCCGGTCGTGATGTCGATCCGCTGGATCTTGTCCCCCATCGCGATCTTGTCCGCGACGTCCATGCCTTCGAGCACGTAGCCGAACA
The DNA here is from genome assembly GCA_963800615.1 of uncultured Chloroflexia bacterium. Taxonomy (GTDB): domain Bacteria; phylum Chloroflexota; class Anaerolineae; order CG2-30-64-16; family CG2-30-64-16; genus JALOOB01. The sequence continues at coordinate 370,916 of CAWDBO010000022.1, read as the reverse complement.
CGCTGTACGCGCCGTCAAGGAATGGCGTTGCGTCCAGCGTCACGTAAAACTGGCTGCCGCTCGAAGCGCGCTCCGGGTTGACGTCGTCGCCGGTCCGCGCCCAGGCCAGGGCCCCGCGGGGGTGGGTGTGGGAGATTTCGGCCGGGATCGTATAGCCCGGGCCGCCGTTGCCGGTCCCCGCCGGATCGCCGCCCTGGATCACAAAGCCGGGCTCGACCCGGTGGAACGTGAGGCCGTCGTAGAAGCCATTGAGCGCCAGGGTTACGAAGTTGTTCTCACCCTGGGGCGTGTCCTGGTACAGCTCGGCCACGATGTTGCCCTTGTCGGTCACGATCGTGGCGATGTACACCGTGTTGTCCTTAACGTACTTCGCAGCCGGGCCCGAGAACCGGTCTGCCCGTTCCGCCGGAGTCAGCTGCGCGAGCGGGCGCTGTCCCTCGACGGGCGCGGGCACGGTGGGCCGCGCATCGGGAGTCGGGGAACCAACCGGCTCAGGCGTGCCTGCGGGCTCGACCGTGAGCGGCGTCGTATCGGTCACGGGCGCCTGGACGGTCAAAGGGACGGCTTCCGTGGCAGGGGCGGCCGGGGTCGCGGCCGCGGGCGCCGTCGTCGCCGTCGCGGCGGGCGCATTCGGCACAGGCGCACAGGCGGCCAGCACCAGCAGTGCGGCAGCCGCAAACAACAGGGCAACGACGGGTAAGGCGTGCTTCTTCAAGAGACTCTCCTTCTTTCGCTCCGATTGATCATCAGGCGACTTGGGTACGGTAAAAGATTTGCTCCATCTTCCAGATGCCGAAGATGGCGATCGTAAAGGCAGCCACGCCGACGGCGTAGCCTTCCACCACGCTGGCTTGGGTGATGAACGTGGCCGCGGTGCCGGCCAGGAACCCGATGATGTAGCAGATCAGCACTGCTTCGCGCGAACTGCCCGTTAACCGCGCAAGCCGGTGGCTCAGATGATCTTTCCCGGGCGTGGTCAGCGGATTCAGGTGGCGTCGCAGCCGGGAAATGATGACCAGTGATGTGTCGAAAATCGGGACGGCCAGCACGAACACGGGCACCATCCACGTCACGAACGACGAGTTCGCCGGGAATCGCAGCTTGATGGCGAGCGATGCGAGCGTAAACCCGAGGAACAGGCTGCCCGTGTCGCCCATGAAGATCGACGCCGGGTTCAGGTTGTAAAACAGGAACCCCAGGCACGCGCCCAGCAGCGCAGCCGCCAGCGCGCCGACGAGGTACTGCCGGCTCATCAGCGCGAACAGCAGGAAGTACAGCGATGCGATCGCTGCGATCCCCCCGCTTAGCCCGTCCATGTTGTCCAGCAGGTTCATCGCGTTCGTGATGGCGACCACCCAGATGAGCGTGGTCGCGACGTTGAGCACGTCTGAATCGAACGCGGCGATCCGGACATCCGTGAGCACCAGGATGCTCGCCGCCAGGAACTGCCCCGCCAGCTTCACCCACGGCGACAGCCCGCGGCGGTCATCCCAGAATCCGAGGAACGACATCAGGGTCGCGCCCACGAAGATGCCCACCACCTGGCTGACGTAGAAGCGATCGCCCAGGATGATCAATGCCACGATCACCGCCAGGTAGATCGCCAACCCCCCGAGCAAAGGCGTCGGCACCGTGTGCTGCTTGCGCGCACTCGGCTGGTCCACCATGCCGGTATGCCGCGCCAGCCGCTTCACAAGCGGCGTCACGCCCACCGCCAGGACCAGGGCGCTTGCCAGGATCAGCACGTAGGTGGTCATGGGTTACTTCGTTCCCCTGCAAGCCGGCGATCAGCGTCTCGAGGTCCGCTCGCTCGGATTCCGGAGCCAGGGCCAGGGCTTGCTGCGCGGCGCTCAGCGCCTCGGCGTCCCGGCCCATCCCTTGCAGCACCACGCGCGAGGTTGCGATACGCGAGGAACAGCTGCCGCTGCTGCTGAGACGCTTGTTGTTCCAGGCTCGAGCGCTGGCCGGTTGCGTTTCCCAACAGCCGGTCGTATCCGCCCGCCGCGTTTGCCTCTGCATTGAGTTGGTTGAGCCGCGCCTGGGTCGCCTTGAGCGCCGCCCCCTGGATGTCGATGACCCGCTGATACGCGTCGGCGGCCACCTCCGGGTCCCCGGCTTCCGAACCTGCGATCCCCACCGCGCTCAGCACGCTCAGGTTTTTCGGCGAAATTTCGAGCGCCTTCTTGTAGGCCGCCAGCGCGCCCGAACCGTCGCCCGCGGCGCTCAGCACGTCGCCCAGCAGCAGGTAAGTCGGGTAATAGCGGTCGTCGACCTGGATCGACTGCTCCAGCGTCTGCCGCGCGCCCGCGAGATCGTTCTGAATGTACTGCACGGTCGCCAGCTCGTTCCGCAGCCCGGCGTTGTTCGGGCTGAGCAGCACGGCGTCGCGGTAGTAGTCCAGGCTCTTTTGCAGGCGCCCCTGGTTCACCTTGTCCGGCGTCTTCTGCAGCACCTCGCGCAGCCGGTTCACGTCTCCGCTCTCCGCCGGCGCCACCGCGCCCGTGAAGGCCCAGGCCCGGAACAGCCGCGCCAGGTTAGCGCTGTGGTCCGTGTTGTACGGGTTGAGCCGTTGCGCGCCGACCAGCACCCCGTGCGCTGCCCGCAAGAAGTCCTCCCGATCGCGCGCCTGCACCGCCCGATCCACCAGGTCGAGCAGCTCGCCGGTCGGGACGCTGCTCACGTCCTCGGGCAGCACGGCCGTGCCCGGCTGCTCCTGGTCGGACAGCTGCAGCAGCGCCCGGCCGAGGAACAGGTAGTAGTAATCTTCCTTCGGCTGAAGCTGCGCGGCCTCGCGATACAGCAGGACCGAGCCTTCCCACTGGCCGACCCCCTCGTACCCCTGTCCCTGCTTGAAGTAAGTGTCCGCCTGGATCGTCTTGATGTTGATCGAAGCGATCAGAAACACCGCCAGCCCGGTCAGGGCCGCGCCCGCAGCGAGCGAGACCGCCGGCCGCCGGCCGAGCCGCGCCGGCCACGGCAGCGGCCGCGCGAGCACCAGGCCGGCAGCCAGGCCGATCCCGAGCAGCAGGAGCACGATGTCGAACCCGACGACGAGGCTCGCCACTCGCTGCACGACGCCCATCGCATCCAGTCCGCTGATGTCGACCCGCATGCCGTGGATCAGGCCGTACACCAGGAAGACCGCCGCGGCCAGGCCAAAGTAGAGCAGTGCGCCGGAGATCAGCGAGAACCGGTTCCTGTTCTCTTCGCGCGCCTCGGGAATCGCCGTGATGCCGCCGATCAGCCACGTGAAGAGGACCAGCACCAGCAGCATCGGTGAGGAGACGACCTGGAAGCCGCTGACCCGGGTCGTAAACGACTTCCAGAAGATCCCGAAGCCGCTTGTCGTGCCGCTTTGCATGGTCGTGTAGTCCCAGACGAACACGGCCGAGATGATTGCCATGATAAACGCGTACGGCAGCAGTGCGAACAGCGGATGCCGCGTGACCGGCGCAGGCGAGGCAGCCGCGAAGGCCGCTCGCGTCCCGCGCTCGACCCCACCGCCCCCGCGCTCGTCCGTCCGGCGCTGACCGGTTGCCGGAACGGGCGCCTTGGCAGCTTTGCCGCTGCGCGCCGGGGCCGCGGCTGGTCTTGGTATCCTTGCGTTTTGCCGGCTGACTTCGGGCAGGCGTCGCCTCCTGCCCCACCGCCTGAACCGCAGGCTGCAGACACGAGCGGCGCTCTCCGCTTCTTCCTCTTCGCGCACCCACCCGAGACCCACGACGACCAGCATCGCGGCCAGCGTCCAGAAGTGGGTCATGGTCGACACGATCGCAATGCCGACGTGCAACTCGACGAAATGCGCGACCGCCGCCGCGAACAGCGCCACGATGAGCAGCTGCGTTCGCGGCTCGCCGAAGTCCTCATCCGCGCCCGCACTGATCCGTCCGGCAAACACGAGGTCGACCGTGACGAAGAGCACCAGCCCGAGCATCAGCCCCGCCGGCCACCCGATGCCCGCCAGCCGCAGGCTCCCGTCAAAGATGACGGGCAGGATGATGCCTAACAAGCCGCCGCCCGCAAGGAAGGCAATGAACATATTCCGGGCGCGCTTCCCGCGCACGAGCCCCAGGGAGCGCAGGGCGAAGTAGAACAGGCTGCCAAACAGGACCGCCTCGGCCGCAAGCTGCAACAGCCGCACCCCCGCGCAGCGCGTCGAAGGTCTCGTTGTGCGAGCGGTCGGGCGAGGCATTGCGTGATTCGAAGTGCCCGAGTTCGGGGGGATAGAAGCGGTTGAACGCCACCCACAGCGATTCCGGGCCGAAGCCGAGCAGCGGGCGCACGGGCGCCCACGCATCCTGGCTGCCATCCGGCAGCTTGAGGGCCGAGCCCGGCGTCATCAGGTCGACCACGCCTTCCCAGATCAGCGCACGGACCGCGTTCGTTCCCTCGTTGACGTTGAAAAGCGAGCAGGAGCGGCTGATGTAGCGCACGCTGCACAGCCCGCTCAGCGGCCCATTCGGCACGTTCATGATCACGCAGCACGAGCAGCGCCCCGGCCGCCGCGCCGATCAGGCCCAACCAGGCAGCCCGCACGTGCACGCTCAGCCAGCGCACGAACGCCGGCCCCGACGCCCGGCTTGCGCCCCAGCGAGCGAGGAGCAGCAGCCCCAGCATTGCAAAGACGTACAGCCCCGCGGCCAGGCCCAGCTGCGGCCCGCGGCTCTGCGAGAACACGATCGTAGCGAGCTGCACGACGAGCACGAACAAGTACGCAGCCCGAACGCAGCGCCTCGCCGATCCCCGCGTCTTCGGTCCGCATCAGGTTCGCCACGCTGTTGAACAGCCGGTCGAGCGTGAGGAACACGGCCATGATCAGATAGGCGGCGATAAAGATCGCATTGCCCATATTCCCGGCCACGCGATCTCGCACGTCGCCGCCCCAAGGCAAGCGGATCGAGACCCGCATTCTGGATCACGCCGTAAATGGCGACGGGCAGTGACGTGATGATGATCGTGTGCAGGATGCGGTCGACCTGCCGCCGGGTGCGCAGGTGCGTCAGCACGCCGCCGAAGAGGACCATGTACGAGAGGAACGTGAGCGTGCCCTGCAGCCGCACGTACGACCCGAAGAAGCTGATGCGCGGAACCAGGGAAATCGCGGAGCTGACCAGGTAGCTGAGAACGAGGACGAGCGCGGGCACGGCCAGCGGCGTGTCCTTGATCCGGCCCCACCAACCCGTACCGCCGGCGCCATTGCCGGTCGAGCTCAAGGCCGCGCGCGCCGAAGGCCGCCCTCGATGAGCTGCACCAGCCATGCGGCGGCCATCAGGAAGGCGATGGACCGCACCAGGTGGATCTTGTCAGGCTCGAAAACGCGACTGGACCATGTATTGAAGAAAAGAGGCGCCACCACCAACGCGAACAACCAGCCCGCTTCGATGATGGCGTCACAAATCCGGCTCAGCTTCGTCTGCATCCCAATTCCTGTACATGCCCCGCAGGGGCTACGAAAGACAAATCATTGTACCACGCTGCACGCCAAGTCAACGAATTCACGCTGGCGCAGCGCGCTCACCTCACGGCCCGGCGATCTCTCGGTACAGCGCCAGCACCCGGTCCACCATCACGTCGAGCGCAAACTCCCGCTCCACCCGTTCTCGGGCCGCCCGGCCCATCGCCGCACGTCGCTCCGGATCGGCAATCAGCGCGTTGATGGCCGCAGCCAGCGCCTCCGGGTCGCGCGGCGGAGCCACCAGTCCCGTCACTCCGTCGATGTTTACGTACGTCGTTCCTGTTCCCAGCTCAGTGCAGACTACCGGCAGCCCCGCGGCCATCGCTTCGACCTGCACCAGTCCGAACGCTTCGCTCGGGTGGCTGGCAGGCAGGACGAACAGGTCCGCAGCATGGTACAGGCCGGGCAGCGCCTCGTCCGGCGCTTCGCCGAGCCACTCGATCCGGTCTGCCACGCCGGTCTCCTGTGCCAGCGCCCGCCACTCCGCCTCCATCGGCCCGATACCCACGATCCGCAGCCGGCCGTGGATCCGCGGCAGCGCGCGGATCAGCGTGTCCAGCCCCTTGTAATACCGCAGGCGGCCGACGAACAGCATGGTGAACGGCCTTGCTCCCCGGTCGGCCGGCTCGGTCGCCGGTGTCAGGCCGTCTGAACGTCTCCAGGGGAATCCCAAACGGAATCGTCCTGAGCTTGGCCTGGTAGGGCTGCAGGTAGACGCTCTTGCGCATGGGCGGGCTGGCGACGATGATCGCATCCACGCTCCGCAGCACCCGCTCCATCACGGGCCGGTAGAAGCGTAGGATGCTCGCCTGCCGCACCACGTCGCTGTGATACGACAGCACCGTGCCTCGCCCGCGGCGCAGCAGCCACTGCGACGTCTCGCCGACCGGGTAGGGGAAGTGCAGGTGGACGATGTCGGGCCGCTCGCGTAGCAGCCGCCAGGGCAGCGCCAGGGTCAAGCGGGGTCGACGCGACGGTAGCGATGCGTCCCGCCCGGACCACCCGCACGCCGTTCTCGACCGTCTCGATCGACTGCACCCCCGCCGGATTCGTCACGAGCGCGGTCACCTCGTGCCCGCGGCTCGCCTGCCCTTCGCTCAACAGCTTGACGTGGTTCTCGATGCCCCCCAGGATGGGTGGGTAGTCCTTGTAGATGTGCAGGATCTTCACAGTTGTCGGTAGACCTCGAGTGTTTGGGCGGCCGTCCGCTCCCAGGAGTAATCGGCGGCGCGGCGCAGTCCTCGCTCGCGTAAGTCGTCCTGCAGCGCCTCGTCCTGCAGGACGCGCCCGAGAGCCTCGGCCAACCCCGCCGTATCTTCCGGGTCGATCAGGATGGCCGCGTCCCCCGCCACCTCGGGCAGCGCAGTGACGTTCGAGCAGATCACCGGCGTCCCGCAGGCCATCGCCTCGATCACCGGCAGGCCGAATCCTTCGAACCGGCTCGGAAAGACAAAGACGGTCGCGGCCGCGTACAGCCCGGGCAGGTCGGCATCCGCCACCGGACCCAGCCAGCGGATGCGGCTGTCTCCGAGTGAATCGGCCAGTTGCCGCGCCTCCGGATAGTGCGGGTCCCACGCCCCCGCGATCACCAGTTCCGCCCCGCTGGCCGCGTCACCCCCCGGCGTCGCCGTCTGCGTGCCGGACATCGCGCCCGGTCCGCGGATCAGCTCTGCCCATGCGGTCACCAGCCCTGTCAGGTTCTTGTGCGGCTTGTTGCTCCCCACGTAGAGGACGAACCGCTCGGGCAATTGGTGCCTGGCTCGCACCGCTTCGGATCGACGGCGGCCGGTTGGGGCCGGAACGCCGGGTCGGCAGCCAGCGGGATGGTCGCGATGCGCTCCGGCCGGATGCGGAACTCCCGGATGAAGTCTTGCCGGGCGTTCTCCGTGATGGCGATCACCTGCTGGGCCGCCGCGAGCGCCAGTCGGGTCGCGAGGCGAAACAATAAACGCGAGCGAGTGCTGCTGAACTCCGGGTAGCGCAGCGGGATGACGTCGTACACGGTCAGGACCGTCGGCGCGGCCGTCCGGTACGGCATCAGATAGTAGGGGCTGTGGTACACGTCTGCCGCAAGCCGGCGAACGGCTTGCGGCACGCGCCATTGCTGCGCGATCGAGAAGGGCGACGCGGCCAGGGGCACGGTCGGCAGCTGCCGGTCGGCAGGTGCCGGGTGCAGGGCTGCTGCGGATCGACCAGCAGCGTGAGGCGCTCGGATGGCTCCAGTTGGAGCGCCAGGGCCGCGGCCAGGCTGCGCACGTAGCGCCCGATGCCGGGGAAATGCGGGCCGGCCGTGCGCGCGTCGAGGACGTATGCTGCTGCCTTACGGTCGTCCCTCGAGTTCATGCTGCACCGGGTGCCCTGCGCGCCTTCACGCTCCGCATCATACCACGGATTGCATCGCGCGTTTGTAGACTTGCACCGTCTCCTGCGCTGCCCGTTCCCACGAGAACTGCCCGGCCTGCGCGTACCCGCGGCGGCGCATCTCCGCAGCCAGGTCCGGCTCGCTGGCGATCCGTCGCAGCGCGGCCGTCAGCGCATCCATATCTGTCGGGTCCACGAGGAGCGCGGCGTCGCCAGCAATCTCCGGCAGTGACGACGTGTTCGAGCATACGACCGGCGCGCCGCACGCCATGCCTTCGAGCACCGGCAGCCCGAACCCTTCGAACTCGCTGGGGAACGCCACGGCTGTTGCGCCCGCATAGACGGCAGGCAAGTCGTCGTCCGACACCCACCCGGGGAACAACACTGCGCGCTTGGCGGGTGACCGGTCCACTTGCGCGAAGAAGTCGTCGTAAAGCCAGCCCTTCTTCCCCACGATGACGAACGCGTCGACCAGCCCCTCTGAGTGCAGCCTTTCGAAAGCGTTCAGCACCCGGCCCAGGTTCTTGCGCGGCTCGATGGTGCCCACGCTGAGGATATACCGTTCGGGCAGGCCGTACTGTGCACGGGCTGCGTCCACCCTGTCGGCCGCCTGTGGCCCGAAGTGCGGGCTTGCCGCTTCGTAGACGACCGTGATCTTGTCGCCTGCGATGCCGTACGCCGCCATCACGTCCCGCTTCGTCTGTTCCGACACCGCGATAATATGCGTCGCGCGGCGGCAGTAAAGCGGCATCGTCAGGTTGAGGTACCAGCGGTTCATTGGCTTGTGGTGGCTGGGATAACGCCTGAAGATGAGGTCGTGCACGGTCAGGACGGTGGGCACGCGGTGCAGGTGCATCAGCAGATGCTCGGTTGCGTGGTACAGCTCCGCGCCGGGCAGCAGCCGGTTGAAAGGCAGGTGCGCCAGCTGCCCCAGCCAGACGAGCATGCGCCACGGCTTGTAACCGAGGGAAACAGTTCGGGTGGGCAGCTTCTCCAGCCCCGTGACCGGGTGAACGCCTTCTTCCGCGTTGTAAAAGAAGCCGAGCCGTTCGCCGAGCAACGGGACCAGCGCCCGCGCCAGGCTTTCCGCATAGCGGCCGAGGCCCGCCCGGCGGTGTACTGCGGCCGAGAGATCAAAGTAGACGGTCATGTGTTTAAGGTGCGACGGTGAAACCTTCGTCGCGGAAATGCCGGTCGAAAGTAAACGCGCTTTCGATGCCTCGTTCTCGCATCACCTCGAAGCTGGTTCTATCCACCAGGCTCACCGCCTGCCTCTCGGATGCGACCACCACCCGGGCTGCAACCTCGTGCATGGCCCGGTCCAACCATTCGATATGAACTACGGGCAGGAGATCCTGCTGGAACACTCTGACCGCGTCTATCCCGAGGCGGCTCTGCAGAAGGCTCCAGATCTCGACCATGACGTAGTTGCTCGTCGCAAAGTCTTCCCCTTCCCGCAACCACTTGGACCACGCCTTCGCAGCTTGTTCATGTTTTGCATCATCTGCATCGAGCAATGCGTAGAAGGCCGAGGTGTCGATGAACAGCGTCATTCCAGAAACCCTTCGGCCAGGTATTCGTCGTGCCGTTCTGACACGTCACTCTTCCCGGAATGGAACTTGCCCACCGCTGCCATGGCCCGCTTTCTGCGTTGGTCCGAAGTTGTGCTCCCGGCTGTCTGCAGCCACTGGTCGATGGCCTCCCGCGTCGCCTCTGCCATAGAGATTTTGCGCCGGTGCGCAACTTCTTTGAGCTTCCGCGCCTGTTCGTCCGTTAATTGGATCTGTGTACGCACCATCGATCACCTCATTACATCATTTCAGCCATTATGATAACACTCGGTTCCCGATCGGTCAACATCGGCTCCGCCCGTATCCGTTTCTCTCTTCCATCATCCGTTGCCTCGCAGCCCGACGATCGCGCTCATCGCCGCCCCCGCCAGCCGCCCGTAGTGCTTGCGGTAGAAATAGGCCAGGCTCCTGTAGTAAGCGGCGCGGGCTTCAGGGTTCTGGTTGAGGCTCGCCCCCCCGATATGAACGACTTCACTCGCCGGGTCGTACCATACCTGCCATCCGGCTTGCCGCATCCGGCGGCACCAGTCGTTATCCTCGAAATACATGAACATCGCCTCGTCTAGCCCGCCCACCCGTTCCACGGCCTCCCGGCGAACGACCAGCGATGCGCCGGAGACCCAGTCAACCTGTTGCGGCGTCGCGGTTCCCCAGTCGTGCAGGTACCTCCCGCGGAGGTGCGCCACCGCCCGGCGCAGCAGGTAGAGCGGCGTCGGGTCCCCGCCGAACGAGTAGGGCTGGGGCATTCCTCCCGGACGCAGCAGCCGCGGGCCGGCTGCGCCCGATCGAGGATGCGCGTCCATGAAGCCGACCAGTTCGGCTCATCGACCCCGGCCGCGGCTCCGTGTCGGGATTGAGCAAGACCGCGTACCGCCCCTGGGATAACGCCAGCCCCTGGTTGTTCGCCCGCGAGAACCCGGCGTTCGCCTGGTTGGTCAGCAGCCGGACCGCCCCCGTTTCCCCTTTCAGCCACGCCACCGTGCCATCGGTCGACCCGTTGTCGACGACGATCACTTCGGTCTCCAGTCCACCTGTTGCGGCTGGCAGCGCCGCCAGGCACTTCGCAAGCAGTTCCTGCACATTCCAGGTCACGATGATGACCGATAGGTCCATATCAGCGAACCTCCAGGATCTCGTCAAACAGGCCCGCCAACGCGGCAGTCAGCGCCCGGCGCTCGAACCTGCCTCGCGCCTCCGCGAACCCCGGCCACGGGTACCCGGCTGCCTGCCGGCGCATCAGCTCCAGCAGGGCCATGCCGATCGCCCGCGGGTCGTCCGGGGGCACCGTGAGGCCCAGTTCGAACTGTTCCACGGTTTCGGCCGCCGCGTTGCCCTCCGCAAGCGCCAGGATTGGCCGCCCTGCTCCGATGTAGTCGTACAGCTTCGACGTTGCCACGCTTCGCACGCCCGGCGCTGTCACCAGCAGGAGCGCGTCTGCGTCCACCTGGTGTTGGTAGGCCTCCCGCCGCGGGACAGGTGGCACGAAGTCCACGATCGACTCTACGCCATGCTGCCGTGCCAGCCCGCGCTCCTGCTCGGTCGTCGGCCCCACCACCTCCAGCCGCAGCGCTGTGTTCGGGTCCCCCCGCCGGATTTCGCTGAGCGCGGCGAACAGGGCATCTGCCGAACGGCCCTGGCTGCTGCCCGACAACGCGCCCGTGTAGGTGAGCCGGAAGATCCCGTCGCCCGCTCGCTGCCGCCGGATCGACGCAAAATCGGCTGCGTCGTAGCCGTTGCTGATCGTCGCCGCCCGGCGCATGCGGCCCGCATACCGCACCCGCAGATCTTCGACGATCGGATCGGTCACTGCGACCACGGCCGCTGCACGTCGCGACCATCGAGCGTTCCATCCGCCCTTCGACTGCCCGGCGCATGCGCCCTGACCTCAGTTGCGGCACGGGCGGCTCGAACAGCCAGCCGTCGCGCAGGTCCGCCACCCACGGGATGCCGGTCGAGCGGGCCAGCGAGCCGGCAATCAGGTGTGCGCTTTCAGGTGGCGAGCTGCTGAAGATCAGGTCGGGCCGCCCCCGCCCGATGATCTGCCTGCCCACCCTCGATCCCAGGCCAGACCCACCCGATCTTCGTGTCGGGCATCATCAGCTGGTCGCGCAGACGCCCCAGCATGCTGCCGCTCGCTACCGTGGCGACGCGCACCTGGTCCTCCGCCGCCACACCTTCGGCCTTGCGCTTTCTGAACGAGCGGAACATGCTGTGTACGAGGTCGTTCGCCCGGTACACTCGCCGCTTGCTGTCGCCGGGATACCCGCCGTACCGGCCGGTCGTCAGGATGATCGGGCGGTAGCCGAACTCGGGCAGGTACTGGCTGAACTTGAGGACGCGTTCCGTGCCCGCGGAGCGGATTGGCGGGTAATCGTGGACGACGATCAGGACGGTGCGTTGGGTCATGCGCGCACTCCGATCAGGTCGAGCAGGCGGCGCGTCAGCCGCATCGCTGTCGTATCGTTCCCGAATGATCTGGCTGCCTGCCGTGTTCACCGGGCAGCCTGCTGCCAGGATGCTGCGGACTGCCGCCAGCGCCTCGCCCTCGTTCGTAGCATGATGGCAGCCCGGAAACTCGTATTCGAAGATGACCTGGTTGCCGTACGCCAGCGCTTCGAGCACCATCTTCGGCAGACCGTCGTGCCGTGCCACCCGCAGCAGGATCGGGTACCGCTCGTACAGTGGCCGCATGTCGTCGATCCAGCCGAGATACGTAACGTTGGGGATGGCCGGTTGGCGCTCCGGCTGTGCCGGCGAGCAACGCCGAACGGAACGTCGGGCAGCTGCCGCGGCTGCCGCATACACGATCTCCGCGCCGTAGAAGTCGGCCCGCTCGTCGGGCAGGTAGGCCAGGATGCCCGGCTGTCCCGGGGCGAGCCGCTGTTCGTAGCGGGTCGCCGTGGTGTAGGGCGCGACTTCCGCGTGGAGGCCAATCGAGCTTAGCTCCTCGGCGAGCCAGGGCGCGAAGGCGAGGTGGCGCTGGATGAACCGGGCCGCCTGCCCAGCCATGCGGCGATGCCTTTCGTCCTGCAGCGCCAGCAGCACGTCCGTTCCCGACCCAGTGATTGACCGTCCGCTTGCCCATCGCGCGGCTCAGCGCCCACAGCTTCGCCGCGAAACCGAACCCCGTCCCGTAGACGACCTCGCTGCGCGCAACCTTTCGGATCTTCGCGGCCAGCGGCTCGTCGCGGTGGATGCGGATCGCGTGCCCGCCCGCGGCCTCGATGTGCCGGCGCGACGATTTCGCTGTTTTCGGCCGCGGTCTCGAACGTGCCCAGCACGCCAACGACTGTCACCGTTCTTTCCCTTTCGCCCGCCTGCTGCGCAGCGCCGCGAGCCGGCCGCGCGCCAGTGCCAGGACCTGCCTCATCTCGTTGCGGCTGACGGCGAGGGCGAGCCACCCGGCCGTCAAGCCCGCGCCCGCAAGGTACGGGATCGCGCCCTCGGAAGGCAGCCACGCCAGCGCAAGCAGCAGCACCAGCGAGCGCACCAGCAGCCAGGTATTCGCCCTTGCGAGATGAAAGCCCGCATATCTGGCAATATACCACCAACTCAGCCCGGCCTGGATCGCCTGGCTGATGGCATAAGCGAGGACCACGCCGGGCAAACCCATGCGGCCGATCAACACCCAGCTGAGCGGGATGACGACGATGGTCGAGCTCACGTTGAGCCACAGCCACGGCGCCACCCGGCCGAGCGGAAGCACCACCAGCCCGAACGCCCAAGCGAGCGCGAAGAAGAAGTCGCCGATTGCCTGGACGGGGAATAACGACTCCGCCGGCAGGAATTTCGGGCTGTAGAAGACGACCAGCCCGACCTTGCGGAGCAGCACCACGCCGGCGAGGATCGGGATCATCACGAGCGCGACCAGGCGGACGTTGTTGTTGATTTCCGAGTTGAGCTGGGGGGCCCTCGTCGGGTCGGCGGCGGGCCGGCTCGCGACCGCAGACAACTGGGCGAAGGAGTAAGCCGCCATCGCACCCGTCACCAGCGTCACGTATTGGACCGAGAGGCCGTAAACCGCCTGGTAGAGCCCGTTCGGGTCGACGCCGAGCTGCTGGATGATGAACGTCCGGACGAGGAGGATCGCCAGCATGTTGGTCGAGCTGACGACGAGGCTAGCGCCCCCATATCGCACCAGCTCCCGCAGCATCGCCCACCCGAATGCGGCCCACCGCAGCAGCGCGCCGTTGCCCTTTCGCAGCCAGAACCACCAGTACAGCGCCGCGTTGATGGCCCAGGTAAGCGCGATGTTGATGACTGCGCCCTCGACGCCGAGCAGGCGCACCAGGGGTATGACGGTGGCGAAGCTCACGACTGCGCTCAGGACATTGGACGAGCGCGATGCCCCGCACCTCCTTGTGGCCCTGCAGGAATGCGCGTCCCAACTGGTACAGTACGGCGAAGGGGACGCCGATGAGGCTGATCGTCACCAGCAGGACGAGCGAGGCATCCTGCATCGCCCATTGGCCGATGGGCCGCACGAACGCAAGGGTCAGGGCCGTGCCCGCGACGGATGTGACGAGGACCGCGATCGTGCTCGAGGTGACGACCCGCGCAGCGGCCGCGTCGTCGTGCTGCTCCTGCGCGGCGGCCAGGTACTTCGCCACGCCCTGGCCCAGCCCGAGGAAAAGGATGGGGGTAAGGGTGTTGATGAGCGCGTTCGCCTGCGCGGTGATGCCCACGCCGCTCGGCCCGAGCAGCACGGCCACGATCTTGGTGCGAACCAGGTTGATGACCATGGTCGCCACCGTGGCCGCGCCGACTGTCACCGTGGCCTTGAGCAGCGCGCGAATGGCTTAGCCCTCCTGGCTCGGCGCCGCTTAAGACGGCGACGATGTGCTCGCTCGCGTGGCCGTCGCCGAATACCGGCGGCGGAGGGTTGGCCGGCCAGGGCTGCCTCGCTGCCCTCAGCACGGCTTCCGCGTCTCCCCACGCCAGCCGGTTCCAGCCCGCCGCGACGGTTTCGACCCACTCGGTCTCCGGGCGCAGCGTGACGCAGGGGATGGCGAAGAAGTAAGCCTCTTTCTGCACGCCGCCCGAGTCCGTCAGGATGAGCGCCGCGTTCTGTTCGAGCGCCAGCATGTCGAGATAGCCAACTGGATCGACCAACCGCAGCGCCCCCGCATCCTGCCCCGAGGCCGTCCGCCCGGTCCAGCCTCCGCGGCCATCGCTTGCCCTGCAAGCCGCGCCCGTGTGCGCGGGTGGACGGGAAACACGACCGGCATGTCAAGTCGCTGCAGGCTGTCGAGGACGACGCTCAGCCGGCCCGGATCGTCGACGTTGTAAGGTCGGTGCAGCGTCGCGAGCGCATAACGTTTCGGCTGCACGCTCAGGCGCTGGAGGACGTCCGACTTCTCCCGCGCGACAGCCCCGAACTGCAGCGCCGCGTCGTACATCACGTCGCCCACGACGTGGACGCCCCGGTCGACGCCTTCGCGGGCCAGTTGTTCCGCCGCGCTTTGCGTCGGGCAGAAGAGCAGGTCCGAGCAGTGATCCGTTAGGACCCGGTTGTGTTCCTCGGGCATCGTGCGGTTGAAGCTGCGCAGCCCCGCTTCGACGTGCGCCACCCGCACGCCCAGCTTGGCCGCGGCCAGCGCGCCGGCAAGCGTCGAGTTGGTGTCGCCGTACACCAGCGTCCAGTCCGGCCGCTCCTTGAGCAGCACCGCTTCCAGCTGCATCAGCATCTGGCCGGTTTGCCAGCCGTGGCCGCCCGACCCGACCCCCAGCTCGTAGTCGGGCCGCGGAATGCCGAGCTCCTCGAAGAAGAGCTCCGACATCTCCCGATCGTAGTGCTGCCCCGTATGTACCAGCACCTCCGAGTGCGCCTGCCGCAGGACGCGGCTAACGGCCGCAGCCTTGACGAACTGCGGCCGTGCACCCACGACGGTCAGGACTTTCATGCTCAGCTTCGCGCCACACCTATTCGCGGCCCGCAACTGATGCCCTCCGGGCAAAACGGAGCAACGGATCACGACGGAGCTCTGCAGGACATCCCGCAACTGTGCGTAGGCATCCGGGCGCACATGCTAAGGCCAAGAAATGTTCTTGATGCTCGGCACCCATCGATCACAGTTTCTCCGTTTCGCCCGGCAGGCATTCCGTTGCCCCGTGTTTGTGTGCTCCGTGTCGCCACGGCTCAGTCGTACGCGGCGGCCACAGCCGCCACCACCGCGGCCTGCATCTCCTCCGTCAGCTCCGGGTAGATCGGCAGCGCCAGCGTCTCTTTGGCGGCCAGCTCGGCATGCGGCAGGTCGCCCGGCTTGTACCCCAGTTGGGCGAAACACTCCTGCAAGTGCAGCGCGACCGGGTAGTAGATCTCGCAGCCGATCTTGCGCTCCTTCAGCTTCGCCATCACCGCGCTCCGGCGATCTGTCCGGATCACGAACTGGTTGTAGATGTGCCGCCGCTCGGGCAGCTCCGTCGGCAAGATGACCCCATGCTTCCCCTCGGCCGATTCGCCTTCGGCCGACCAGGTTCGCCTCCGCAAACAGCTTCCGGTAACGCGCCGCGTTCCGCTGCCGGCCCGCGGTCCACTCGTCCAGGTGTGGCAGCTTCACCCTTAAGATCGCCGCCTGCAGCGCGTCGAGCCGGAAGTTGCCGCCCACCAGCTTGTGGTAGTACTTCGGCTCCGCGCCGTGGTTGCGCAGCAGCTTCGCCTTGTGCGCCAGTTCAGCGTCGCTCGCAACCACCATGCCGCCGTCGCCGAACCCGCCCAGGTTCTTCGACGGGAAGAAGCTGAAGCAGCCGAAGTCCCCGATCGACCCCGCCCGCCGGCCCTTGTACTCCGAGCCGATGGCCTGCGCCGCGTCCTCCACCACCATCAGGTTATGCCGCCGCGCCACGTCCATGATCGGGTCCATCTCCGCCATCTGCCCGTACAGGTGCACGGGGATGATCGCCCGCGTCCTTTCCGTGACCGCGGCCTCGATCTTCGACGCGTCCAGGTTGTAGCTCAGCGGGTCGATGTCCACGAACACGGGCGCCGCGCCCAGCCGGTCGATGCAGCCCGCGGTCGCGAAGAAGCTGTACGGCGTCGTGATCACCTCGTCGCCCGGCCTGACGCCAATCGCCATCAGCGCCACGAGCAGCGCGTCCGTGCCCGACGTCACGCCGATGCCGAACTTCGCCTGCGAGTACTCGGCGACTTCCTTCTCCAGCCCCTCGACCTCGGGGCCGCCGATGAAATGCTGCGCGTCGCACACCCGATCCATCGCCGCACGGATATCGTCACGGATCGGCGCGTACTGCGCCTTCAAGTCCAACAGAGGGACAGGTTGATCGTACACGCATAAATCCTTTCGCGTTCTAGAAACCAGGTTTCCCGGAGAAACCTGGTTTCGTGATGCGCAACTCATTCCAGGTCTTTGTCTTCCGGCCAATCCAGGCAGCGCAAGACGCCCGGCTCGACCTCTTGATAGCGCCAGCCGCTCTCGGGGCACACCATGATCCCTTGCCCATCGGGCGCGGGCAGCCGGTGCCCGTGCCGGCTCATCCAGCCCGCCCGCCTTGCCGGCACGCCGATCATGAGCGCGTAGTCCGGCACGTCGCCCCGGACCACGGCGCCGGCCGCGATGAAGGCGTACCGCCCCAGCGTCGCGCCGCAGACGATCGTCGCGTTCGCACCGATCGTGGCCCCCCGGCGCACCACCGTCTTCATATACTGGCTGTGACGCACGATTTGGGAGCGGGGATTGATCACGTTCGTGAACACACACGACGGCCCGCAGAACACGTCGTCCTCGAGCTCGACGCCCGTATACAACGACACGTTGTTCTGGATTTTGCAGTTGTCCCCGATGATAACGTCGCTCGCCACGAAGACGTTCTGCCCCAGGTTGCACCCCCGGCCGATGACCGCGTTCTTCATGACATGGCAGAAGTGCCAGATCTTCGTTCCCTCGCCGATCTCGCACGGCTCGTCGACGTACGCGCTCGGGTGGACATAGTAGGATTTCTCAGGCATCCCAAAGACCTCCGAGGTTCCCGAGACCTGCGCCAGCTTCGCTGACGGCGAGGCCCTCGGCCTTGTGTATGTTCTCTCAGCCGGCCAGAGTCACCGGCTCACCGTTCAGCATCAGGGAGCGCTGAGCCGCGCCAAGCACCTGCAGCACCCGCTGCCCACTCCGTCCGTCCGTCAGCGGCGGCGTGCGGGTCGCGATCGCGTGCAGGAAAGCCAGGCACTCCAGTCGCAGCGGCTCATCCTTCGCAAAGTCGACCTGCTCTCCCTCGCCCTTGATCGGCACCGGCTGGCCCTTCTCGACCTCGACGCGCTGATCGTAGAGCACGAGCTGCTTCGCCACGTCGTCGAAGCTCGCCATCTTCCGCGAACCGATCACCACCAGCCGCTGCTCCTTGAACGGGTGCAGCCACGAGACATGGATGTGGGCGCGCACGCCGTTGTCGAAGAGCAGGTTCGTGACCGTTACGTCGGCAATGTTGGGCTGGACGTACGCGCCGCCGGTCGCGGCGACCTGCAGCGGCATGGAGCCCATAAGCCGCAGGATGATCGCCACGTCGTGGGGCGCGAAGCTCCAGAGGATGTTTTCCTCCCGGCGCACCTTGCCCAGGCTCAGCCGGTTCGAGTAGATGTACTGCACCTTGCCCAGCTCGCCCGCGCGCACCAGCTCGTGCAGGCGCACGATCGCCGGATGATACTCGAGCACGTGCCCGACCATGAGGACGCGACGGTTCGTCTCGGCCAGCCGGACGAGTTCCGCGCCCTCTTCGGGCCGGAGCGCCAGCGGCTTCTCGACGAACACATCCTTGCCCGCGAGCAGCGCCGCCCGCACCAGCTCGAAGTGCGTTTCGGCGGGCGTGCTGACCACGACGCCCGGCGCATCTGAGGCGAGCGCAGCGTCCACATCCTCGACCACCGGAACGCCGGGCGCAAGACCCGCGGCGACCTGGCGGCCTGCCTCGGTCACGTCGGCCACCAGGGCCAGGCTCCCGAGCTGCTGGAAATTGCGGACGAGGTTCTTGCCCCAGTAGCCGCAGCCGATCACCGCCACCTTAGGGATCGCCCCCTCGCCCCTACGGGGGCTGACGTCCATTTCCGCCGGTGCGCCGGCAGGTAAAGGTTCGTTCATGCTCTTCCTCAAAGGTCCGGCGTGTCGCCGATCAGCGCGCGCAGCCGGCTTGCCACCATCTCGATCGCCACCTCGTTGAAGCCGCCTTCCGGGATGATCACGTCGGCGTATCGTTTGCTCGGCTCCACGAACTCGAGGTGCATCGGCCGGACGGTGGTCAGGTATTGGTTCATCACGGATTGGATCGTGCGGCCCCGCTCCTCGATGTCGCGCTGCAGCCGGCGCAGCAGGCGGAGGTCAGCATCCGTGTCGACGTAAATCTTGACGTCCATCTCGTCGCGCAGCCGCTTGTCGGCGAAGATCAGGATTCCTTCCACCAGGATGACGGGCTGCGGATCGACGTGGAGCGCCTCGGCGCGCCGGTTGTGCATCTTGAAATCGTAAACGGGGATCTCGACCGGGTTGCCGGCCTTCAGTTGCTGCAGGTGCTCGAGGAGGAGATCGTTGTCGAAGGCGTCCGGGTGGTCGAAATTCGTCTTCGCGCGCTCGTCGACGGGCAGGTGTCCGAGCTCCTTGTAATACGCGTCATGGGGCAGATATGCGACGCGGTGGACGCCGACGCGCTCGAGCAGCCGGCGCGCGACCGTGGTCTTGCCCGAGCCGGTGCCCCCGCAGACTCCCAGGGTGGTGGTTTTCATGCGTGCCTCATGCAGAGAACAACGATGCCGCTGTCAAGGCAGCAGCAATGCCCGCGCCGAGCGCAGTCACCAAAAACAGCGCGGCCGCCCACCGCGGCGTTCGTAGAGGTCGCCAGCTCGACGTGGCGTGGAAATAGGCGGCGGCCAGCATCCACGCTGCCAGCAGCCACATTTCGGTCTCCACAGGCCAAACGGGCGCGGCGAATGCGAGCAAACTCCAGGCGCTGCCCGCCAGCACGCCGGCGGTCAGTATCGGGAAGGCCGCCAGGCCGGTGGCCCTGCCCGGGTCCCCGGCGCGGCCTCGCATGGCTTGCGCCTCGGCCGGCAGCGCGGGATCGAGCATATCGGTCGGATTCGTGCCGCGAAAGGCAAACCAGAGCGACTGCCCCGACGCGATGACCAGTCCGCCCAGCCCGAGAACCGCGAGTGCCGCGTGCAGGACGAGCGACCAGGTGCGCGCCTGGGGCGCCGCGGCGCCGCTCGCCCGCACCACGAACACGGCTAGACCGGCGAACAGGAGCGCGCCCGCCAGGACACAAGCCGCGGGCTTGAGCCGCTCGCCCCATGCGCTTTTGCCTTGCACAGCGGGGGCGAACCCGCCGCCCCGGTCAGCTCGGACGCTACCCGCGCGACTTCGACCTGCCCCGCCGCGGGTGCAGCGGCTCGGACTCCGATCAGGGCGCCGTCCCGCTCTGAGGCCACATTCAGCCAGACGCGCGTCAGTCCGCCCCACGCGGTGATGCCCGCGCCGGCAAGCAGCGCCAGGCTGCCCAGTAACAGCAGCGGCAGCCCCGGTATGCCGGCTAAGTCTACCACCACGTAAGCTTCCCGCTGCAATGTCAGGGCCACGCCTTGCCAATCGAGCGTTCCGCCGTCCTCGACGAGCTCGTTCAGCCCGGGGCGTCGCGTCCTGTCCCTGCATATCCTTCGACCAGAAACACGGGCCGGTTGATTCCGCGCTCGGTAAGGCTTTCGTAGTTGACGACTCGGAAAACCAGGCCGGCAGCAGGCACTGAAAAGCCTTGCTCGCTTTCGTTCTGCCCAAACCGCAGGTGTAGCGATTCCGCCGGCGCTGCCTCGCCTTCCAATGACTGCAGCAGCGCGGGGCTTCCTTTGGTCTCGGCGCGGACCGCCAGCGCGGGTCCGCTTCCCCGGCGAGCAACCCACGCCGCTCCCCAGGTCACCGGGCGATCGTAGCCCAACCACGCGTTCCGCGTTTGTGCCCCTTGTGTGAGCGAGACGACCGCGGGCCGTTCGCCGCCCTCTGCGCCTGGATCAATCAGGGTGAGCGCCAGGCCGCCAGCCTGGCTGGGCTGCACGGTCCGGCCGGGGATCAATGCAACCTGCGTGGCGCGCCACCCGCCGATCGTATTCCAGAGCAGGCCGAAGATGATCAGGAGCGGACCGAGGTAGGTGAGCAGCGGACCCACCGCGGCCCAGCGATGCCGGTCGAAGTACGCGTCGACGCGGGCGCGGAGTGCGGAGGTTTCGGGGGCGGTTACGACTAGACTCCCGGCGCCGCCGGTGAGCGAGCCCATCCTCTGCTGCACCTCATCCACGGGCAATGGTAGGTGAACGAGCTCGAATGGCAGGCCCTGCGGCGGGAGCGGTAAGCTGGGTCGGGGGCCGGTAAGGCGCCGCGCCTGGTTGGCGACGCGCAGCATCAAGTGAAATCCTGCTGCGGCCAGTAGTGCGGCCATCCAGGGGCTGGCAAGGAGGTTCAGGAGGCCGCTGCTAGCCAGAAACGGGCCGAAGCGGCCGTAGCGGGCCGCGGTGGTCGAGAGCCAGCGACTGGCGCGGCCGGATCAACCCCGGCGGGAAGTTGCGGCAGCAACGCGGCGGTGGCAAAGGTGAACGACAGCAGGACCGCCAACGCGATCGTCAGCTGGGGAGAACTGGCGGCAATCCAGAGGTCGTCGAGCACGCGGCCCGGCCGCAGCCTGGCCGGCCCCGGCCCGCTGGAAGGTTGGTCAGCAGGTGCGTTCAGGGCCATCACCGATCGGCCGCACAATGGTCAGTATCTGTGCGCTGTACTGACCATGGCGGATAAAAGATCGGCCCCAACCGTGGGGTCGGGGCCTTCAAAGAGGAGCCACCCAACGGAATTGAACCGTTAACCTAGCGCTTACGAAGCGCTTGCTCTGCCGATTGAGCTAGGGTGGCGCGCGCCGGCCTGGCCGGCTGGACCGGTATGACCCGGTCACGAGATGGCGCAATTATACGCGTTATGCGTTTGCGCCGCAAATCGTAGGGTCGCGGTTCGGGAAGGAGCCTAGACGCGCGTCAGGTACTCGCCGGTGCGGGTGTCGATGCGGATCTTGTCGCCGATGTTGACGAACAGCGGGACCTGCACCTGGTAGCCCGTGGTCACGATCGCGGGCTTGGTTGCGTTGGTTGCCGTGTCTCCAGCAAAGCCAGGATCGGTCTGCACGACCTCCAGCTCCACCGTAGTCGGCAGCGCCACGCTGATGTTCTCACCCTCGTACGTCTCGAGGTCGACGACCATATTGTCGACGAGGAAATGCACTGCGTCGCCAAGCAGATCGGCCGACAGCACGGGCTGCTCGTAGGTCTCGACGTTCATGAACGTGTACAGGTCGCCCTCATGGTAGAGGTACTCGACCTCCGAGTGATCGAGACGCACATCCTGCACGCGGCTGCCCGACGGATACGTCTTTTCCATCGTGGAGCCCGACCGCACGTTGCGCACCTTGACGCGGATCGTGGCGTTGCCGCGGCCCGACTTGATGTGCTGATAATCGAGCACCCGGAAGAGCTCGTTATCCTCGGTGAAAGTAGTACCCTTGCGAAGATCCTGAACGCCGATCATTCGTGATTGCTCCTGCTAGACTTCGAATGCCGTGGTAGGGCGGCAAAACCTCCGAGGTAGCGGCGCGTAATCGCGCGGCCCTCGGAGGTCACAACCGCAATCATATGCAGATAGGGCAATACTGTCAAATAGTTGGGCCAAATGACGCAAATTGCCGGGCGGGCTGCAGCGCAGACGGTAACGCTCGTCACTGGCGGCGCTTCCCCATAATGATTTGATACGCAAGGACCCGGAGCGCACGACGGCTGGCCCGCGCTCTGATGGAGGACGGATGGCTGATTGGCGCGAGGTTTTGACCCATTTCAGTGTCGACGTGGAAACCCACTACGATTTCCTTAAGTACCGGTTGCGCGAGCGCCTGGGCGGTCGGAATCCAGTGATGATCCTGCCATACCGCGGCTACGGGAGGGTCGACCTGCTTTATCTCCGTGGCCGCGTGCTGGAGGACCGGGGCATCACTTCCGCGACAGCAGATGACTCCACCTGGGACAACCTCCTGAACATGTGGCGCCGCATGAAGAGCAACGAGATTCCTTTCGCAAAAGTGCGGGCGCGGTATGGGGGCGACGAGCAGGTCGTCCAGGCCAACGTCGAAGGGTTCTTCGAGGTCTCCATCCGGCCTCGGGAGCTTCTATCCCAGCCCGGTCTCTGGCACGACGTCGAGCTGGAGCTGATCGAGCCGGTTCGCGCGAACGCTGCCCCGGCCACCGCCGTGGGCCAGGTCCTCGTTCCCCCGGCGTCTGCTCAGTACGGGGTGATCAGCGATATCGACGACACGGTGCTGCAGACCGATGCAACCAACTTGGTCCGGATGGCCCGCGCCACTTTCCTCGGCAATGCCCGCATTCGCCTGCCGTTTCAGGGTGTGGCCGCTTTCTATCGTGCGCTGCATGGCGGCCGCAGCGGCCACGCGCTCAACCCGATGTTCTTCGTCTCCAGCTCGCCCTGGAACCTGTACGACCTGTTGAGCGACTTCTTCAACTTGCGCGGCATTCCTATCGGTCCCGTTCTCTTCCTCCGTGACTGGGGATTGTCCGATGAAGGCTTCCTGCCGATCCATAACCGGGAGCACAAGCTGGTCTACATCAAGAAGATCGTCAAGAGCTATCCTCGCCTGCCGTTCATCCTGATCGGGGACAGCGGGCAGGAGGATCCCGAGATTTATGCGGAGATGGTTTCGCTTTACCCCAACCGCATCCAGGCCGTCTATATACGAAATGTTTCACGCGACCCGGACCGCATCGAGCGCATTAAGGCGCTGGCCGAGGAGGTGCTCAAGGCGGGCAGCGTGCTGATCCTCGCCGAGACGACGCTCCCGTTGGCGGAGCATGCAGCTAAGCAAGGCTGGATTGACCCGAACATGCTGCCTGAGATTGAGATCGAGAAGCAGAGTGACGCCGCGCCGCCGACGCCGATCGAGACGCTGCTCGGCAAGGAAGAGAAGGCCGAGGCGCCCACGGTCGAAGTCGCGCCCGGCGCGGGCGCCGAAGAAACGATCGACGCCGTGCAAGACGGCGGCATCGAAGAGGCCCTTCAGGCCGGAGACAGCGAGAAGGAGGAAGCGCCCACGGTCGTCGTCAAGCCGGACGAAGAAAACCACGACGCATAGGAGCGATGCGGCGCAATGGGTGGGCGGCGCAGCGGATGCGGCGCAACGGATGGCCTGCGGCCGAAACGGAGGAACGGATGGCGGGGGAGGGGATGGGTTGCGGCGCAGCGGATGGCCTTCGGCCGGAACGGAGGAACGGATGGCGGGGCGGCAGATGGGCTGCGGCGCAATGGGTGGGCGGCGGGGTGTGTTGGGCGAACGACGGGGCGCTAACTGTGTCAACAGTCTCAATTATCTCAAGTTTGACTCCCCTGAAGAAAGGTCGGCTCAGACTCGCGTTTTGCTGCGAAACGGCTAGAATGCGGTGCAGGAATCGCGTGGCTCCCATCGGTCGATGCAGCTATGTCCAGACGGTAGGGAAACATGTTTCGTGCGAACAAACCTCTGCAACCGGCATTGCTCAGCCACGTCAACGAGTTGCCGGAGAAGCGGCGGCAGCAGTTGGAGCAATCGTGGGCTGGCACGTTTCGGCGCGAGTTCTTCAGTCGGCTCAAGGAAGAGCCGTTTGCAGAGTTGTACGCCGCGGTGCCGTCGCGGCCGAATATGGCGGTGAATGTGCTGGTCGGCCTGGACGTGCTCAAAGCGGGTTACGGCTGGAGCGACGAAGAGTTGTACGAACATTTTTTGTTCGACCTGCAAGTGCGTTATGCGCTGGGCTATGACAGTTTGAGTGTGGGCGACTTTGAGTTGCGCACGCTCTACAACTTTCGCCAGCGGCTCAACGCGTACAACGCCAAGCACGGCACGAACTTGCTGCGGACGGCCTTTAGTGACATCACCGATCAACAGCTGACGGCCCTGGCCCTGCGGACCGGCCAACAGCGCATGGATTCCACGCAAATCGCCTCCAACATCGTCATAATGAGTCGCCTGCAGTTGACGGTCGAAGCCATCCAGCGGCTGTACCAACTGCTAACTGAGGCTGACCAACCACGCTACGCCGAATTGGTCGCGCCCTATCTGGGTGAGCGCGCCGGCCACTACGTGCACCGGGTCAAGGGCTATACGGCCAGTGCGGCCGAGCTCGCGCCGGTAGGCCAGGTTTTGTACCAACTGCTGCAAGCCATGGCCGCGCAGTACAGTCAGGAAGCGGTCTATCAAGTGGCGGACCGCCTGTTCCGCGAGCAGTACCGGGTTGCGGACGACACCACCGAGGCCAAGGCCAACCACGAGATCAGCGCCAGCAGCTTACAGTCGCTGGATGACCAGGAGGCCACCTACCGCGAGAAGAACCGGGTGGGCTACAAAGGCTACGTCGCCAACGTGACCGAGACCTGCGATCCCGCCAACGACGTGCAACTGATCACCGCCGTGCAAGTGGCGCCCAACACGACGGAGGATAGTCAGCTGCTGGTGGAAGCGCTGCCGGAGCTCACGCGCCGCACCGACCTGGACACCCTGTACACCGGATGGCGGCTACGGCGGTCCGGCCAGCGATGCGGCGCTGCGCACCGAGCAGGTGACGCTGATCCAAACTGCGATCAAGGGCCGCCAGCCCAATCCGGCCACGCTGCATCTGCCCGATTTCGCCATCACGCAAGATGAGCAGGGCGTGCCCCTGACCATCACCTGCCCGCAAGGCCAGACCGTGCGCGTGACGCCGCGCCGCCAGCCCGGCCGCTTTGCCGCCGAATTCGCCCGCGCCACCTGTGAGCATTGCCCGCTGTATGCGGCGGAGCGCTGCCCCCGCGACCGGACAATCGGCGCCGCAGCTTGCGCCTCACCTTCGATCAGGCCGAGGTCGAGAAAGCGCAGCGACACCGACGCAGCCGCGCAGCTCAGGAGGGCCGCAATCTGCGGGCGGCCGTCGAAGCCACCGTCCGTTCGCTCAAGCATCCGTTTCCTGCCGCCAAGCTGCCCGTGCGTGGCTTGTTCCGGGTGACGTGCCTCATCGTGGGCTCCGCCGCCATGACGAATGTGCGGCGGCTGCAACGCTGGCGACAAAAGCAGCGGGCCGCGGTGGCCAAACCGCCGGACGGAGGTCAGAAAAGCGGCGGCCGCCGGCGCGCAACCCGCGTGGCGCAACTGCTGGCGACCGCCTAAGCCGTTGGCCGGTCGCTCATTCTGTCGGTGCCAACCTACCAATGGCGCTTCACCTGACAAAAACCGACCTTTCTTCAGGGGAGTCAAGTGTGTCGGGTTATACACACCCCCCCTTGTCTGAGACAGTTCATCTGTTTCAGGAGTGCCAGGTTTGCAGGCGGCGATTGCATGCGTGGAGCACGACCGCTATGTGTAAGTTCTGAGACTGCTGAGACTCCGCGCGTTATTTCTCTCATAATCTTGAGACAAAAGTCCTTACCTGCCGGCGCTGCCCCGTGTATGATAGTCGCATCAACTCCAAGGAGAGGTTTAACGATGCAGGCTACTGATATTTTGATGGAAGAACATCGCGTGATCGAGCGGGTGTTGGCAAGTCTCGAGCGGGCGGCTGTGCGACTGCAGAACGGCGAACCGGTGCGGCCCGGCTTCTTCATCGACGCCGCGGACTTCATCAAGGGCTTCGCAGACGGCTGCCACCACAAGAAGGAAGAGGGCGTTTTGTTCACCGCGCTGGTCGATGCCGGCCTGCCGCAGCAGGTGGGACCTGTAGCAGCAATGCTATCAGAGCACGACCAGGGACGGGCGTTTACCCGCTGCATGCGGGCGGCGGCCGAGCGGCTCGCTGCAGGTGATCGCGCGGCTGGGCCGACGTAGTGAAGAATGCGCTGGGTTACGTGGAACTGCTTCGGGGCCACATCGGCAAGGAAGATCAGGTCCTGTTCCCCATGGCGGGGCAGATGATTCCGCAGGCGCAGCAAGCCGGCTTGGTGGATCGCTTTGAAACCATCGAGCATGAAGAAACGGGCGAAGGCGTCCACGAGAAGTATCTCGCGCTCGCGGCCGCACTTGAGAAAGAAGCGGCTCAGCAGCAATTCACAGTATAGTACGTTCATCCGGGCGAAGTCGCGCATCCCGTGCGCGCCTCTCTGTTTATGGTACAATCGCTCCACCATCATCGAGTAGCAAGCTGAGGCAAACGGGATGCCGAAACTGGCCCGCTGGTATGTCAAGAGCGCGCTGATCTACCTGGTCGCCGGCGCGATCCTGGCCGCGCTTTCGCTGTCCAACGCGGCGACGCTGCCACCGGCTTTGCTGGCGATGCGGCCGCTCGCCTGGCACTTGCTCACCTTCGGCTGGGCCACGCAGTTGATCTTTGGCGTGGCCTACTGGATGTTCCCTCACCTTTCCAAGGAAGCGCCCCGAGGCGACGAGAGGGTGGTTTGGGCCGCCTTCTGGTGCCTGAATGCCGGCCTGTTGCTGCGTGCGGTGGGCGAGCCGCTCGGGGCCCTCTATCCCGGCATGGTCCCGCCCATCGTCCTGCAAGCCTCGGCCGTTCTCCAGGTGGCTGCCGCCTGGCTGTTTGCAGCCGAGACGTGGCCACGCGTCAAAGCGCTGGCGCACTGACCATGCCCCTTCTCAGCCGCTTCTACATCCGCACCGCGCTGATCTGGCTCGTCACAGGGACGACGCTCGGCGGGATCATCCTCTGGAACAAGGCGAGCCCGATTCCCGGCGCCTGGCAGCTCCTCACCGCACATATCACCCTGGTCACCTGGGGTTGGCTCTTGCAGTTATCGCTCGGGGTCGCGTACTGGATCCTGCCACGCCTTGGCGTCGAACGTCCGCGGCCTCAGCTTGCCGTCCTGGCCTATGCGCTGCTCAACAGTGCACTGCTCATCGCGGTCGCCGCCAGCCTGCTGCCCGTGCCGTGGCCGGGGGTGCTGGTCGCCGGCTTGCAGCTTTTGGCCTTGCTCGTGTTTGCGCTCCATGCCTGGCCGCGCGCCCGGCGTTCCTCGTATGGCAAATAAACCGAAAAGGATTGCGATCATGAATGACCCGTCCACGAACTTCTACGACGCCCTGGCGCCCATGTTCGACGTGATGACCGATTGGACTGCCCGTTTGAGCACAGAGGGGCCGTTCTTGAAGGCAGTCCTGGAGGAAGCGGGGGCGCGGTCGGTGCTCGACGCGGCCTGCGGGAGCGGCGGTCACGCGTTGGCGCTGGCCGAGTGGGGATACGCGGCGGCAGGCGTGGACGCGAGCCCCGTCATGGTCGACATGGCGCGGCGGAAGGCTGCAGACGTCGGGCTGGATGTCCCGTTTGCCGTGGCCGATCTCGGCGGCCTGGCGGCGTTGGTGCAAGGCCGGCAGGATGATGACAGCGCCCTCGGCGTCCAGCGCCTTGCGCCTTACGACGCGGTCTTATGCCTGGGCAACTCGCTGCCCCACCTGCTAACGCAGTCCGACCTCGTGCAGGCGCTGCGGGGCATGGCAGCAATGCTTGTGCCGGGTGGACTCTTGGTGCTGCAGAACCTGAATTACGATATGCGCTGGCGCAAGCAGCCGCGCTGGTTCGCCGCGCAGGGGGGCCAGCTGGATGGCCGCGAGGTGCTGGTCTGGCGCTTTGCGGACTACGATGCAGTCGACCGGGCAGATTGCCTTCCACATCGCGTTGTTCACCAAAAACGAAGGGGGCTGGCAAGTCGCCGTCCATACGACGCCCCACCGCCCCCTGTTTCGATCCGATCTCTTCGCTGCGCTTGCCGAGGCCGGCTTCGACCGTCCGCGGGCTTTGGCTCGCATGTCCTGGCCGGCCGAACCTTTTGACCCGGACGCTTCAGGCGACCTGGTCGTGGTTGCCAACAAGCTCTGAGCTTATTCCGCCGTGCTCGGCTGTCCCTTCCGTGCCGCGGCCCTTCTGGATGTGCTTGTAGACGTACCAGGCAACGCCCGCCAGGATGATCAGGCCGATGGGGATGTCGAAGGGCCGCATGATCGCGCGCAGCTGCTCCCAGTTCGCCCCAAGATAGTAAGCCACCAAGCGCCAGCAAGCCGCACCAAATGAACGAGCCGAGGAAGCTGAACACGGTGAAGCGGGCGAAGTTCATGCGGGTCACGCCGGCTGGAAACGAGATGAACGTACGTACGATCGGCAACAGGCGGGAGACGAACGCCGCCCAATCGCCGTAGCGCTTAAACCACTTATCGGCGTTGTCGAGGTCTTCCTCGCTGACAAGAATCCATCTGCCGTAGCGCTTGATCAACGGCCGCCCACCCCAGGCGCCCAGGGCGTAGTTGATGATCGAACCGATTGTGCAGCCGATGGCGCCGAACAAGCCTCCCCACAGCAGCGCCTGCATGGCAGTGCCACCTGTCGCTTGAACCAGCATCCAGCCGGCCAGCGGCATGGTGACTTCGCTGGGAATGGGAATGTTGGCGCTTTCCAGGGTCATGATCCCCACGACGCCCGGCCAACCGATGGACTGAATGAGGCGCGTCAGAAACTCGACGATCTGCGTCTCGATACCGTGCAAGCTCTCCTCCCGAATGCAGTTAGTCTTGTGAGTATAGCATCTCAGCTAAATGCCGCCAAAGAAGTACCCGTCACTCCCAACGGAAGAGCAACTACGGAGAAAGAACCGCCGTGCGCGATAATGAAGGCGCGGCATCGTGCCTTATTTGACATATTCCGCTATAATCAGCGGGTTTGATGCTCAGCATTTCTCAGGTCACCCGTGTGGATCTGAAGAGCCGCAACAACAGTTTCGCCAACAACCGCTTCAGTAGTTCGCGCTACGCCGTGCAAAGGCTTTGAGGAGCACTTGAGTTAAATGAATAACATGAAGTCGGTGCGTAATAACGCACTCTACATAGTCCTGTTGCTCATCCTGGTCGTCTTTCTGGTGACGACTTTGCTGCGCAACAACCAAAGCCTCCCGGTCGTCGATATCGGCCGGGTGGCCCAACTGGTCAAGGAAGGCCGCGTCGAGCAGATTATGGTGAGCGGGCAGGATCTGACCGTCAAGCTCAAGGACGGTGACTCGGTGCGCTCCCGTAAAGAGGACGAGGGCAGCATCGTCGAGACCCTGCAGAACCTTGGGGTGCCGGAAGCGAACTTCGGTTCTGGTCCCGGCCAGGTGGTCATCGTGGTCAAAGCGCCGAGCATTTGGGTTAGCCTCGTGCCACTTCTCGGCTCCGTCATTCCGGTGTTGCTGCTTGCGGGCTTCTTCATGTTTCTGATGCGGCAGGCGCAGGGCGCCGGCAACCAGGCGTTCTCCTTTGGCAAGAGCCGGGCGCGGGTGTTCACGGGCGACAAGCCGACGGTGACGTTTGCGGACGTGGCGGGCGCCGAAGAGGCCAAGCAGGAGCTCCAGGAAGTCGTCGAGTTCCTCAAGGAGCCGCAGAAGTTCGCCTCGCTGGGTGCGCGCATCCCGAAGGGCGTGCTGCTGGTGGGGCCGCCCGGCACGGGCAAGACGCTGATGGCCAAGGCCATCTCGGGCGAAGCGGGCGTGCCGTTCTTCTCGATCTCGGGCTCCGAGTTCGTCGAGATGTTCGTCGGCGTGGGTGCGTCGCGGGTGCGCGACCTGTTCGAGCAGGCCAAGCGCAACTCGCCGTGCATCATCTTCATCGACGAGATCGATGCGGTGGGCCGGCAGCGCGGCGCGGGGCTGGGCGGCAGCCACGACGAGCGCGAGCAGACGCTGAACCAGATCCTGGTCGAGATGGACGGGTTCGACACGGACACGAACGTGATCCTGATTGCGGCGACGAACCGGCCGGACATCCTGGACCCGGCGCTGCTGCGGCCGGGGCGGTTTGACCGGCAGGTGGTGATGGACCGGCCGGACATGCGGGGCCGCGAGCAGATCCTGAAGGTGCACGTGCGGGGCAAGCCGTTGGAGCCGGTGGTGGACCTGGAGACGATCGCCCGGGGGACGCCGGGGTTCGTGGGGGCCGACCTGGAGAACCTGGTGAACGAGGCGGCGATCCTGGCGGCCCGGCGCAACAAGCGAGCCATCGGCCTGAGCGAGTTCCAGGAAGCGGTCGAGCGCGTCATCGCCGGCCCGGAACGCCGCTCGCGCATCATCTCGGACCAGGAGAAGCTGATCGTCGCCTACCACGAGGCGGGACATGCGCTTGTCATGAAGATGCTCCCGCACTCGGACCCGGTGCACAAGATCAGCATCGTGTCGCGCGGCATGGCGCTCGGTTACACCATGCCTCTGCCGGAAGAAGATCACCTGCTGTACGGCCGCAACAAGTTCCTGGACGAATTGGCCGGGTTGCTGGGTGGCCGGGTGGCCGAGGAAGAGGTTTTCGGCGACATCACGACGGGGGCGAGCAACGACCTCGAGCGTGTCACGTCGCTCGCACGCCGGATGGTCACCCAATACGGCATGAGTGAAGTGCTGGGGCCGCAGACTTTCGGCGAAAAGGAAGAGCTGGTCTTTCTGGGCCGTGAGATCGGCGAGCAGCGCAACTACTCGGAGGAAGTGGCGGAAGCCATCGACACCGAGGTGCGCCGCCTGGTGCGCGATGCCCACGACCGGGCGCGCGAGATCGTGCGCACCTACCGCGGCAAAGCTCGACGAACTGGCTAACCGCCTCATCGAAAAGGAAACCGTCGACGCGAGCGAGTTTGCCGCAATGTTCGCATAATAGACTTCTTTGAGGTCACACCCCGCCGCAGGCGGGGTGTGACCTCAAAGAACACGAGAATCAAAGGAGATTCCCATGGCTGAGCTGCCCGATCGAAACCTGGCCCTGGAATTGGTGCGCGTGACGGAGGCTGCCGCGCTGGCTGCCGGGCGGTGGGTGGGCCGCGGCGACAAAATCGCAGCCGATCAGGCTGCGGTGGACGCGATGCGTCTCGTCCTCAACACCATCGAGATGGACGGCGTGATCGTCATCGGCGAGGGTGAAAAAGACGAAGCACCGATGCTTTACAACGGCGAGCGGCTTGGCCAGGGCTGCCCACCGCAGGTCGACATCGCGGTCGATCCGATCGATGGCACCACGCTGACGGCACGGGGCGGTTCCGGCGCGCTGAGCGTGGTGGCGCTGGCGCCGCGCGGGACGATGTATGCACCGGGCAAGCTCGTGTACATGAACAAGATCGCGGTCGGGCCGGAAGCCGTGGGGCACATCGATATCGACGCGCCGGTTGCGGAGAACCTGACGAATATCGCCAGGGCCAAACACCGGGATGTGAATGACCTGCACGTTATGATCCTTGACCGGCCGCGCCATGCCGACCTGATCAAAGAGGTCAGGGCCACCGGCGCACGCATCCGGCTGATCACCGACGGAGACGTTGCTGCGGCGATCAGCACGTCGATCGAAGAGACGGGCATCGACGTCCTGATGGGCGTCGGCGGCTCGCCCGAGGCAGTTATCACTGCCTGTGCGTTGCGCTGCCTCGGCGGCGAAATGCAGTGCAAGTGCTGGCCACGCGACGACAGCGAGCGGCAATTCGCGGCCGAGAATGGCATCGATTTGGACCAGGTGCTGTGCCTCGACGATCTCGTCGACAGCGATAACGTTTTTTTCGCGGCCACCGGCGTGACCCGCGGCGAGCTTGTTACAGGGTGTGAGGTACTTTGGCGGCGGGCGCGACGACGTCGAGCATCGTCATGCGGTCGAAGTCGGGTACGATCCGCCGCATCGAGTCGACGCACCGCCTGGATAAGCTGATGCGCTTCAGCAAGATCAAGTACGATTAAGACGGCAACGAGCGCTTGGCGGGGACGAATTCCCCCATGAGTAAGCCCCGCCAGGCGTCAGCGCTGCACCCGAAGAATGGGTCCGCTATGCGCTGCGGAGTGGAACGAATGCGTCATTACGCATTTGACGGCATACTGTCGCTGTGATATACTGCGGCTACTTAGATTTTATCGCATCCACCCACCCTCTCACACTCTCAACTTGCTCTTATGGGCGCGCAGCGCCGTTTCGCGCTGTTCGGTTATCTAGCGTTTGGCAAGTCGAATGAGAGATGCCAGGACGATTCTTGCAAGTAATATCCCCGATGATTGGGCAACTGTTACGTTGGACAGTTAGGCGGCACGGCGATCGTCGCCGTCTGCTTGTATTGTAGTAACCTCTTGTTTCCTCTCGTACGGAGAGGCCCTCTCGACTGGAGAGCCGTGAATGAACATTGCGGAACTTGAAACAAAGACACTGACTGAGCTACAGGACATTGCCCGGAGCATGCAGCTTACCGGGTACACGCGGCTCAAGAAGAACGACCTGATCATGCGCCTGCTGCGCGCCGAGACCGAAGCCCAGGGCTTGATCTTCGGCGGCGGCACGCTGGAAGTGATCCAGGATGGGATCGGCTTCCTGCGCGCCAACAAGCACATGAACCCCGGTCCTGAAGACGTATACATCTCCCAGAGCCAGATCCGGCGCTTCGGCCTGCGGACCGGCGACTTCGTGGTCGGCCAGGTGCGCCCGCCGAAAGAGTCGGAGAAGTACTACGGCCTCCTCAAGGTCGAGGCGGTCAATGGCATCGATCCCGAGGTGGCCAAGCGCCGGCCGAAGTTCGAAGACCTGACGCCTATCTTCCCGTTCCAGCAACTGGAATTGGAAACGCAGCCGTCAGTCCTGACGACCCGCCTGATCGACATGACCGCGCCGATCGGTCGCGGCCAGCGTGGCCTGATCGTCTCGCCGCCGAAAGCGGGCAAGACGACCGTCCTCAAGCAGATCGCAAACGGCATTTCGGAGAATTATCCCGACGTCGTCCTGATGGTCCTTCTGATCGGTGAGCGCCCCGAAGAAGTGACCGACATGGACCGCGCCGTCGAGGCGGAAGTGCTGAGTTCTACCTTCGACGAGCCGGTGCAATCCCACGTACGCGTGGCCGAGATGGGCCTGGAGCGCGCGAAGCGCCTGGTGGAAGCCGGACGGGATGTCGCCATCCTCCTCGACTCGATCACCCGCCTCACCCGCGCGTATAACCTGACCGTTCCGGCGTCCGGCCGCACGCTGTCCGGCGGTATCGATCCCGCTGCCCTGTACCCGCCGAAGCACTTCTTCGGCGCTGCCCGCAAGATCGAAGAAGGCGGCAGCCTGACCATCATCGCGACCTGCCTTGTCGACACCGGCAGCCGCATGGATGATGTGATCTACGAAGAGTTCAAAGGCACCGGCAACATGGAGTTGCACCTGGATCGCCGGCTTGCCGAACGCCGCATCTTCCCGGCCTTTGACATCGTCCGCTCAGGCACCCGCCGCGAGGAGCTCTTGCTGACCCCCGAGACGTTGAATCGCGTGTGGACACTGCGCCGCATGATCGATATGCTGCGCCAGACCGGGGAAGACCCGCTCGAACCGGTGCTGGAGCGCCTGCGCAAGACGCGCAACAACAAAGTCTTCCTCGACACGCTGTCGCAGAGCATGTAATCATCCGCTTCCGCGCAGGCGGACCGCGCATCGTGAGGCGCCTCCGTCGAAGGCAGCAGGCGTCCGCATGTGGATGCCCTCAGTTGCTTGTCGCCAGGCAACCCGCCAGGCCCGGTTGCGAATGACACCTTACTAAGCCAGAGGCACGCGCGCATCCGCGAAGAAACAGCACCACGGCCTGGCCCGGTCCTGACCGATCTTGTGAACCAAGACAACTGGGGACCGGGTCACCAACTCTTCCTCTCGGTAAAGAATCTGTTTGCCCAGCGCGGCCCTGAAGGGGCCTCGCCGGTTCTACGCGTCGGCTCCCATGTGGTCATCCTGCTCGTAGCCCTGGGCGTGCTGCTGATCAGCCGCTTGGAGTTGCCTGCCATCGACATAACCGAAGTGGCCACGGGCGAGAAGACTGAGATCGTGGGTCAGGAATATGGGGCTGAACCGGAGATGGCCGGCGAGGTCACGACCGCCGAGGTGTTCGGACTGACCCGGGAAGCCGTCCCGATTACGCTGATCCCGGAGCGGCCGCGTGAAGACGTTATCGACCATACCGTGGTCGCCGGCGATACCTTGTATGGCATCGCGAAGAAGTACGGGTTGAGCGCAGAGACGATCATGTTCGCAAACGGGTTGGAGAAGAACCCGGATCTGCTGCGCCTCGGCCAGAAGTTGGTCATTCTTCCTGTAAGCGGCATCCTCCACACGGTCGCGCAAAAGGACACCCTGGACAAGATCGCCAAGACGTACAAGGTGAAGCCTGAGACGATCGTCAATTACCCCTTGAACCACCTTGACGCGAAGAACCCACAAATCGCCGTTGGGGCGCGCCTGATCGTCCCGGGCGGCATCAGGGAGATCCCGCAGGTCGCGACCGTGTACCGCGGGACCGCCCCGAAGGGCGCCAAAACCGGCAGCGGCAGGCTGATCTGGCCTACCCAAGGCATGTTGACCCAGGCGTACAAGCCGCTGCACAAGGCGCTGGACCTCGCCCGCGCTATCGGCACGCCGGTTAAGGCCGCGGACAACGGGTACGTGGTCGTTGCGGGGTGGAGCAACGCCGGCTATGGGAACTACGTCGTCATCGACCATGGCAACGGCCTACAAACCCTGTATGGACATCTCAGCCGTATTTTTGTCAAGCCCGGCAATACCGTGACTCGCGGCGCCGTGATCGGCAACATGGGCAATACCGGCAACTCTACCGGGCCGCACTTGCACTTCGAGGTCATCAAACGCGGGGTCCGCGTCAACCCTCGAGGTTATCTTCCCTGATAGGCACAGGCTGGGCGAGCAGCTCAGCCTGAGTCTGTAACAAATGCGAAAGCCGGATCAATGGCGATCCGGCTTTCGCGCGTCTTGAATCGGCAACGGGTCCGCCAGGAGCAGGCCCGACCGTGATTCAGCTAGGGTGCGACCAGGTCAACGGTGACCCGGCTCTCCACGAATGCGCCGCTCGTGTCGAAGACGTGCAGACGCAGGGTGTATACGCTCGGTTGGAGCCCCCTTGTATTCCACGTCGCCAGCAGACCGCCGTTGACCGGCGTCGTGGACGCCATGCCCACCGGCTGCCACTGGTCGTCGCCGGGCGCATCGCCGGGTCCGTAGTCCATCTGGTAACCGGCGAACGCTGGCCCATCCGCAACCCCCAGCACGTCCACCGGACCATTGAGCTGCGAGTAGGCGGCCGGCTCGATGATGCCCGCGCTCACCGTGCCGGCTGTCGGCGCAGGGGTGCCTGTCGGCGCTCCCTCGGTCGGCGCCCCAGTCGGGGTCTCGCTGGGCGTGACTTCGATGCCGGGCGTCGCAGTGGCAGTAGGCGCCGGCGTCTCTGTCGGCGTCTCGCCCGGCGTCGGCGTTTCAGTCGGCGTCTCGGTCGGAGCCGGCGTAGGCGCTTCGAGCGTCACGTAGACGGGCGCCGAGGCTGCTACGGGATAGTCGGTCTGGGACGCATCGTAGTAGGCTGCGAGCCGGATCGAGAAGTCGCTCACTCCGTGCTCCGCCACTGCGCCCGCAATGTCCCAGTCGGCCAGCCGGCCGTCGAACTCCCTGCCCTGCGGATCATTTGCGTCGACGGGATGCGGCCCCGAGATCACGCCCCAGCCGACCGGGTTCGGGCCAACCCCATACTCCAGCCGCCACACCAGCGGCTCGGGCACGCGCACCCGTCCGTCGATCGAGAGGATGTCCGAGTTCACCGTCCCGCTCATGGGCGAGCGGAGCTCGAGTTCGGGCTCGAAATGCCAGGGCCGGCTTCTGAGGGCCGAGCACCGGATAGCCGTGGTCCTGGGCCCACTGCTGATACCTGGCCGGGAAGATCATCACGTCGCGTTCCTCGATCGCGGTCCGCCGGCGTGAATTCGTTCGCCAGTTGTCCCGTTACTTTGTCGATGCGCACCCGCTGCCACAGGTCGTAAGCGGCCGGCAGTGGGCCGCTGTTCGCGGCAAATACCTCGTTACGCCGCTTGTCTTGCGGGCAAGCATCGCTTGGCAGCGTGCCACTGTCCGAGCAGATCGTGGCCGTGCCGACGCCTTGCGGCGCGGGGAACTGAGTCGGGGCAACACCCTGCAGCCCGCGCTGCATCACGTCGTGCCAGACCGGCGCTGCGCCGAGCGACCCTGCCAGCCGCTGCATCGGCTTGTAGTCCGCGTTGCCGACCCAGACGCCGACGGCCAGGTCGGGCGTGAAGCCCATGGTCCATGCATCACGATAGTCGTTCGTCGTGCCCGTCTTGACCGCCACCGGCCGGTCCGCCAGGGTCATTACCTTCTCGGCGCTGCCGAACATCATGCGCCGGGCGCCCACGTCGGACAGGATCGACGTGATGAGGTACACGTGTTGGGCGTCGAATGCCTGCTCGCTCGGCTGCGGCGTAATCGCCACACCGGCAGCCGCGTCGCCGCTCGCGCCAAGACAACCGTCGACCTCCTGAGCGGCTGCGCCGCGCCAGATCAGCCTGCCTTCCGCGTCCAGCACGCAGGCGATCGGGCTCACCGGCACCCGCACGCCGCCGTTCGCCAAGGTCGCATACGCGTTCGTCAAATCCACGAGCGTGACTTCTCCGCCGCCGAGTGCGAGCGACAGGCCGTAGTCGTTGCGAGTGAGGGTGTTGACCCCTGCCTTCCTCATCGTCTCCTTGAACCGCTCCAGCCCGACGTGCTGCAGCGTCTTGACGGCCGGGATATTCAGGGAGTTTGCCAGCGCGGTTCGCACGGTAACCAGCCCGTGCTCCTTGTTGTCGTAGTTTGTCGGCTTATACGGTCCGCTCGGGTCGGGGAACTCCGTCAGCACGTCCATGATGGGCGTTCCCGGGGTCCAGTAACCCGGCGGCTCGATGGCGCTTGGCGGCGCAGAAGCATTCGGGTCCTGGCCGGCCGTAGGCGTGGCGGACAGCGCGTCGATGCGCGCCTGCAGGGCCTTTTGCGCCTCGTCCGGATTCGTATTCACTTCGGGCGCCATCTGGAACGAGGTCAGGTAGACAAACGGCTTCAGCGCCGAACCCGGCTGCCGCGGCTGAACAGCCATGTTGATCTGGCCGCTGATTGCCTCGCTGCTGAAGTCCGCGCTCCCGACCATCGCCACGATTTCGCCCGTCTTTGGCCTGACCGCGACGACGGCGCCGTTATGCGCGCCCTGCTTGCCCAGCTGCGCCACCTGCTTCTTCACGGATTCTTCGGCCGTCGTCTGCAGGTCAGGGTCGAGCGTGGTGTAGATCTTGAGCCCGCCCTTGCTCGCGAGCTCCGGGCCGACCAGCTGCTCGACCTGGCTGCGCGCGTAAAGCACGAAGTGCGGGTGCTGCGAGTCGTAGACCTGCTTGAGTGGCTGGAGGACGAGCGGTTCGGCCCAGGCCGCGTCTGCCTGGCTGTTTGAGATGAACCCGCTCTCCACCATCAGGCGGAGCACCACGCCCTGCCGGCGCTTCACTGCGCCAGGCTGGCCGTCGGCTTCCCACAGCTTTGTGTACGGGTCGTAATACGCGGGCGCCTGGGGCAAGCCGGCCAGCATCGATGCCTGCGCCAACGTCAGGTCCTTTGCGTGTTTCCCGAAATAGGTTTCAGAGGCGGCCTCGATGCCGTACGCCAGGTTGCCGTAGTAGATCTCGTTCAGGTAGATGCGGAGGATCGTATCCTTGTCGTATCGCCGCGTGATTTCTGCCGCCAGGATCGCTTCCTTCACCTTGCGCGAGATCGACTTTTCGGCGGACAGGAAGGTCAGCTTGACCAACTGCTGCGTGATCGTGCTGCCCCCCGGCCCTTGCAGGTCGCGCTCGCGGATGGCGTAGTAGACTGCCCGCGCGATGCCGACCGGGTCCACCCCGGGATGCTCGTAGAAGCGTGGGTCCTCGGTCGCGATGGTCGCGTCGATGAGGTAAGGCGAGATCTGGTCGAGCTGCACCGCGGTCCGCCGGCCGTAGTTCGGGTCGGCCACCTCGTTGAGGATCTGGCCCTTGCGGTCGTACACCAGCGTCGAAGCGAAGCTGCTCGCGCGAGCCTGGAGTTCGTCCGCGGGCGGAAGATCGCGCGCGACGCTGGCGTAGCCGATCATAACGGTGCCGAACAGCAGCGCGCCGACCGCGACCAGCAGCAGGAACGCCGTGCCGAAGCGCGCGCAGCCGCCCCGCTTAGGCGGCGGGGCCGGGGAAACGGTGCGCCGCGGCGGCTGGCCGCCTCCGCGGTGTGCTCGATGCAGGCGGCGTGGCGGGCGGGCGCTGAGCCGGCGGCTGCCACTGCTGCGCTGTGGGACGAGTCGCCGGCGGCTGCGCCGGGTTGTAAGGCGGTTGCTGCGGTGGTTGAGCGGGTTGCTGCCACTGCTGAGGTGCGCGCGGCTGACCCTGCGGTGGCGCCGGGTAAGGAGGCTGCGCGGGCTGAGACGGTGGGCGCTGTGCAGGCACGGCAGGCGGCTGTTGCTCTGATTGGTAGCCGTGTTGGACTGGTTGCTGCGGTTGCCCGGGAGCAGACGGCGTGGGCGCACTCAGCCCCGGCTGTTGCGTGCGGGCGCGATGGCTGCTCCGGGGGCTCGTTTGGCTGCTGCGGCGTCGCCTCTTGGCGGCCGCTAAAGCGCGCGAAGAACCCTGGTCCCTGCGGGCGGGGCAAGGCTGTACCCCCAGAGGCGCCGCGATCTTCGATTTCGACGTCCTCGCGCTCGACATCGTCCGATGCCTGGGCGCCGGCGTCGGGCGAGGACTCCGGGCCAGGCAGGCCCTGCCGGCCGGGTTCAGGCTCACCCTCATTGGGATCGCGCTGCGGACGAGCCGGCCGCGCGCCCGAATCCTGGGAAGAATCAGTCATGAGATAAGGTATCCTTGAAGAAACTGGCCCGATAAGCGGGCTCCATCATAACATCATTATGACGTGCCGGGGTCGCCTTTGGTTGCGTGCCGGCGATAAAGGGGCAGCTCCGAGGAGTTCGGCCTGAGAATCAGGCAGACCGGTGAAGGCCACGCGCGCCGTCCCTGCCCGGAGACAGTCCGGGCAGGGACGGCGCGAAGAGGGTTAGCCCGTGATTCGGGTTCCGCACTCGGGGCAGAACTTGGCCCCGGCGGCCTCAACCCCGCAGTTCGGGCAGGTCGTCCTTGCCGGCGCGCTCGATCTTGGTCCCGCACTCGGGGCAGAACTTGGCGCCCGCCGGCCGCCGCCCCGCAGTTCGGGCACGACGGCCGCTGCCGCCACGGGCTCGGGGGCCGGCTGCACCATCGGCCCGCCGCAGTTGGGGCAGAACTTGGTGCCTGCGGCTGCCAGCGTGCCGTCCTTCGGGCAGCGAGCGGCGCCCTTTGCAGCCTGCTGCGCCGCTTCACTCGCCTTGGCAATCGCGCCGCCCAGACCGAACACGTTTGCGATCCCCTTGACCACGCTGGCCGCCTGCTCGGCTTCCGCCTGCGCCATTTCATTGGCTCGCGGGCTGTCTTCCCGGCAGTAGCCGGTCTTCTCGTCGAAGTCCGACAGGCACACGATCTGGTGGCAGGTGTCACACTCGCGGAAGTAGCCTCGCACTTCCGACCACGCCTTGTCGAGTTGGGCGGGGGTCAGCGTGATGCTGTACCGGGGGTCCTCGCCCACCAGGTTGTCGGCGGCGGCCCGGCCGAACAGGGGGACGCGGCGCAGGAGATCGCTCGCCGTCTGCCGGCCAAGGTCCTTGATCACCGCGCCGCCGATGTCCGGCTGGCTGCGGTACTCTCGTTCGCACTTGTCGCAATAGAAGACCGCATACGGTCCCACCCCGTCGTTGCGAATGTCGTAACGGGGCATACGAGAAGCTTGAGACATTAAAAACCCCCTTATGAGTGGATGTGGTGTGTTCTTCGCCAGGGTCAGGGCCGCTCAGCCGATGCTGGCTCCGCTGGGAACCTCTCCCTGGTCGTAGTCCTTCGCAGTCGCATGAGGTTGGACCAACACGTTGCGGCCCAGCCTGATCCCTCGCGGCACGACGGCGCCCTTGCCGACAAGGGTGAGCCCGGTGTTAAGGCGTGTGGGCTGGGTTCGGTTTGGGGTGCGGTCCTCGCCACATCCGACCAACGCATCCTCTTCCACGACGACCCGCTTGTCAAGGATCGACCGGTCGACGACCGCCCCCGGCTTGATCTCCGCATCGGTGAGGACGATGGAGTCGCGCACTTCCGCGCCTTCGTGAACCCGTACACCCGGCGAGATGATCGAGCGGACCACCGTGCCTTCGATCCGGCAGCCGTCGCAGAGGAGGTTGCCCTCGACCCGGGCGTGCTCGCCCAGGAACGCCGCGGCGCGCTCCTCGCTCTTCGTGTGGATCACCCAATTCTCATCGTACAGATCCAGCGCCGGCGTCTCTGACAGCAAGGCCATGTTCGCTTCGTAGTAGGCCTGGATCGTACCCGCGTCCTCCCAATACCCCCCGAAGCGGTAGCTGTAGACCTTGGCTTCACGGACGAGTGCGGGGAGTGTATCGCGGCCGAGGTTTGTATCTTTCGCCCCCGGGCCCATGGAGCCAGTCGCGAAGAACGCTCGGCCTTGAAGACGTAGATGCCCATGCTCGCCGTCGTATTGTACGTGCGCTTCGGCTTCTCTGCGTACTCGATGACCCGTCCGCTTTGGTCCGTCCCGACCATGCCGAAACGGTGCGCCTGGTGGTACGGCACGGGCCGTGTCGCGATGGTGACGTCCGCGCCGCTTTCGCGGTGGAGACGCAGCAGCGGGTTGTAGTCCATCTTGTAGATGTGATCGCCGGGGAGGATCAGCACCTCGTCGACCGAACGCGTGAGGCTGAGGTTGAAGCGGACTGCGTCGGCCGTCCCCTCCTGCCATGCGCCCTGCATGCCCGCCCTTCGTGCTGACGTATGGCTGGAGCAGGCGCACGCCGCCCGTGGTGCGGTCGAGGTCCCAGGGCCGGCCGAGGCCGATGTGCTCGTTCAGAGAGCGCGGCTGGTACTGGGTCAGCACGGCGACGTTGAAAATCCCGGAGTTGACGCAGTTGGAGAGCGCGAAGTCGATCACCCGGTACTTGCCGGCGAAAGGCATCGCTGCCTCGGAGCGGTCTGCGGTGAGGACGCTCAACGCCGGGCCTTCGCCCCCGGCCAGGATCATCG
Organism: uncultured Chloroflexia bacterium; assembly: GCA_963800615.1. Lineage (GTDB taxonomy): Bacteria > Chloroflexota > Anaerolineae > CG2-30-64-16 > CG2-30-64-16 > JALOOB01. The sequence goes on along the minus strand of CAWDBO010000022.1, from coordinate 329,583 downwards.
CCAAGACATCCATCGTCGTCCTCCCTTAACCCACGGTCTCGCCGCTGGGCACGCTGCAGTCGAAGCTGTCGAACGCATCGTCGTCCACGTCGGTGTTGACCACGACGTTGCGGCCGACCGTGATGTTTTGCGGGATGTGCGCGCGCTTGCCCACGATGGTCGGACCGGTGTAGAACTTGCCCGGCTCCTTCTTGTTGGGCGTGTCGTAATCATCTCCGACGCCCAAGCGCGTGCCCCCGCCGACCACGACCCCCTTGTCGATGATGCAGCGGTCGACCACTGCGCCGGGCCCGATGAAGGTATCGTTCATCACGACGCTTTCACGCACGACCGCGCCCGGCGACACGTAGACGCCCGGCGAAAGGATCGACCGGATCACCTGGCCCCGGATGTTGCAGCCGTTGCAGACCATGCTCTGTTGGATCTGGCCTTGCGGGCCGACCTTTGCCGGGGCGCGCTCCTCGCTGCGCGTGTGGATGACCCACTTCGTGTCGTACAGGTCGAGCTGCGACTGCCCCGACAGCAGCTCCATGCTCGTGCTCCAGTAGGCATCGACCGTGCCCACGTCGACCCAATAGCCCTCGAACGGGTACGTGTACAGCCGGTGCGTTTCCGTCATGCTGGGGATGACGTGCTTGCCGAAGTCGAGGTCGTCGTGCTCGGGCGCCAGCGCCAGCATGCGCTCGATCGAGCGCGTTCTTGTTGAAGACGTAGACGCCCATGTTCGCCAGCGTGCTCGGCGCCTCCTTTGGCTTCTCGAGGAACCCGGTGACGCGGCCGTCCTGCTTCCGTCAGGACGATGCCGAAGCGCGAGGTCTCGTCCGGCTTCACGTTCATGACCGCGAGCGTCAGGTCGGCCTTGCGCTCCTCGTGGAGCTGGAGCATCTTGCGGTAGTCCATCTTGTAGATGTGATCGCCGGAGAGGATCAGGACGTGTATCCGCACGCGTCTCGTTCAGGTAGTCGATGTTCTGCAACACGGCGTCTGCGGTGCCGCCGTACCACTGCTGGTGTCCCTTACCCTGGTAGGGCTGCATCAGCCGGACGCCGCCGCGCGACCGGTCGAGGTCCCAGGGCCGGCCGATGCCGATGTGCTCGTTGAGCGAGCGCGGCAGATACTGGGTGAGGATCCCCACGTCGAAGATGCCGGAATTGACGCAGTTGGAGAGGGTAAAGTCGATGATTCGATAGCGGCCGGCGAAGGGGACGGCCGGCTTGGCCCGTTGCTCGGAGAGGACGCCGAGGCGCGTCCCTGCTCCGCCCGCCAAAATCAGAGCCACAACTCGCATCACGCGCTCCTTCCAGGACAGAAGCTGCCGGCGGCAACAAGTTGCCGTTGTAGGGTGGTTGTTCGATCGGCCGGCGTATTGTCGCACAGAATCCCGCGGCTGCGCAAGCACACGGAACAGGAGAGGCGCGGGGCGTGGAGCAGAAGAGGCGCCAGCAGAAAAAGATGGCAAATTCTGTTGGCTGTGGCAGTCTCACGAGTCTCAAGTTTTACACATAGCTCGGGAGGGCAAGGGAGAGACTGGACGTGCGGGGCGTATCACATGCTTTAGCTTGTGCCCCCGATGTGATGTACGTCATACCCAAATCTGCCAAGTGTGCTATGCTAATTGCTAATGATTCGCAATAGCGTTGCTTCGAGCGTTTCCATGACCAATCCTGCACACCCACGTAGCTCCACCAAGTTCATCGGCGACCTGCCCGCCGGGTCGGGCGCGGTCGTTCATTCCCTCAGTGGCGGGCACGACTTCTGCAGCCGGATGGCCAATCTTGGCTTCACCGCGGGCGCGCCAGTGATCGTGCGGCAGAACTACGGCCGCGGCCCGATCGTCGTCGCGCTGCGCGGCACGCTGGTCGCGCTCGGGCGTGCGGAGGCCGGGCGCATCCTGGTCCTGGAGAGCGAGTCCTGATGTCGCAAACCCTTCGCTCGCCAATCGCCCGCCCGCAAGCGCTGCGCCGCGGCCGAGCCTGCGCCTGGTTCAGCCCTCCTGCCACGACACTGGGCCGGGTGTCCTCGCGCAGCCTGACGCACTCACCGTTGCGCTGGTCGGCCAGCCGAACGTGGGCAAGTCCACGGTCTTCAACATGCTCACCGGGCTCAACCAGCACGTCGGCAACTGGCCGGGCAAGACGGTCGAGCAAAAGACCGGCGTGTTCACCTATAACAACGTCCCGGTGAACCTTGTGGACCTGCCCGGCACCTACAGCTTGACGGCCAACTCGGAGGAAGAGCGGGTCGCACGCGACTACCTGATCGCGAGCGGCCGGACGTGGCGATTGCCATCGTCAACGCGGCCGCGCTCGAACGCAGCCTGTACCTGGTTGCGGAACTGCTTGCGCTCGACACCCCGCTGGTCGTCGGCCTCAACATGAGCGACGTGGCCGAGCAGCACGGCATCCACGTCGAGCCGCACGTGCTGGAGGCCGCGCTGGGCGTGCCGGTGATCCCGCTCGTGGCCGCACGCAATGAAGGCATCCGGGAGTTGGTCGCCGCTGCCGTCGGCCTCGCGGCCGATCCAGGTTCCTTCCAGCCGAACCGGCCGGCCATCCGCCCCGAACACCAGCCTGTGCTCGATCAACTCGTCATCATGCTGGACGGCTGCACCTGCGACCGTTACGCGGCGGACTGGTCGGCCATGAAGCTTCTGGAGGGCGACTCCGAGGTCACCGCGCAGGTCAAGGCCTCCGTCTCGCCCGATCTGTGGGAGGAGGTGCACGGGATGCTGCTGCAGCACGAGGACGCGTACCTGGACATCGCGGGCGGGCGCTACGAGTGGATCGGCCGGATGGTGCGTGCGGCGGTCACCCAGCCACGCGCGGGCGCGGTGACCATCACCGACCAGATCGACCGGGTTGCGACCCACCCGGTCCTGGGCCTGGTCCTGCTGCTCGGCATTTTTGGCCTCGCCTTCGCCTTGACCTATGCCATCGCGACGCCGCTCTCCGGCTGGCTTTCGGCCGTGGTGCTTGGCGGCCTCACCTCGCTGGCACAGGCCGTGCTTGGCGGCGCACCGGCATGGGTTTCCGGCCTGGTCATCGACGGCCTGATCGGCGGCGCGGGCACGGTGCTCACTTTCCTGCCCGATCCTCGCGATCTTCTTCGCATTGTTGGGCGTGCTCGAGGATGTCGGGTACCTGTCGCGCGGCGCGTACGTCATGGACCGGTTCATGCACCTGATGGGGCTGCACGGCAAGTCGTTCCTGCCGCTGTTCCTCGGCTTCGGCTGCAACGTGCCGGCCGTGATGGGCGCGCGCATCCTCGAGGAGAAAAGGGCCCGCTTTCTGACGATCCTGCTCGCGCCGCTCGTGCCGTGCACCGCCCGGCTCGCAGTGCTCGCGTTCCTGGCCCCGGCCTTCTTTGGCAGGGGAGCGGCTGCCGCGACGCATCGGCCTGGTCGCGCTGAACCTGGTGATCCTGGCCGTGGCCGGCGTCGTCGTCAACAAGGTTGCCTTCAAGGGCGAACAGACCGCCTTCATCATGGAGCTGCCGCTGTACCACGTGCCGAACGCGCGGACAGTGGGCATCTACGTCTGGAACAACACGACGTCCTTCCTCAAGAAGGCGGGCACCTTCATCCTGCTGTCCTCCGCGGTGGTCTGGGCGCTCTCGAACCTGCCCGGGGGCAACGTCGAGACGAGCATCCTCGCGACGGTGGGCAAGGCGCTCGAGCCGGTGGGCCGGTTGATGGGCCTGAACGATTGGCGGATGGTGGTCGCGCTGCTTTCCAGCTTCTTCGCCAAAGAGAACACGATCGCGACGCTCGGGGTGCTGTTCGGCGCGCCGGAAGGCACGGCGTCGCTGGCCGCAGCAGGTCGCGGCCGTGCTCGTTCCGGCCGCCCGGCTGGCGTTCCTGGCGGCGGCCATGCTGTTCATCCCTTGCCTGGCGACCGTCGCCACGATCAAGCAGGAGACCGGCTCGTGGAAGTGGACTGCAGCGAGCATTGGCTTGCTGCTCGCGATCTCCATCGGGGCGGGAATCGTGCTGTACCAGGCCCTGAGCCTGCTAGGATGACCGCGATGGAACGTGAACGAGCCTGCCGATGCGCCTGCTGCAGCTTGTCTCGTACGGCGGCATCCGGTCGACTTCCGAGCTTGGCAGGCGGCTTGGGCGATCACCGAGGCGCTGGTGACGATGATGGCCGAGGACCTGCGGCGGCGGGGTTATCTGCAGGCCGTCAGCGGCGGCGAGTGCGACACGGGGTGCGCGGGGTGCGGCGATCGCGAGCTCCTGCAAGCTCCCAGGCGCGGAGGACCGGCTGCCACTGCTCGTCCTCACAGAAAAGGGCAAGTCGGCTGTCCCTCTTGCAGCGCCGCGCGGCTGAACTCCCGACATGCAGGAAGCAGTGCCGCCATTTTGTACACGGCGGCATCGGTTCTACACTGAGGCGGTTGGACACCTCACCGCATAGCCTCCCGAGGCCGGCGGCCAGTGTAGAAGGAGTGGCTCGATGTATGTACCCGCTCGGCGCTTGTCGTCCCGAATCATGTCTTGGCCAGACTACTGCTCCTCCTGCTCCTACCCCTGATCGTACTCGGCGGCTGCACTGCGTTACCCCCGCCAGCCGGCGAAGTGACCCAAATCTCTACGTATCCTGCGCTGGAGAGCGGGCTTTACGATGGCGACGTGACGTATGACCAGCTTGCCCAGGCAGGCAACTTCGGCATCGGCACCTTCGACGGTATGGACGGGGAGATGGTGGCGGTCGACGGGCAGTTCTATCAGGCGCGGTCGGACGGGTCGGTCCGCATTGCGGCGAATAATCTCGAGAGCCCATTTGCCACCGTCACCTACTTTGTTCCAGAGCAGCGCTTCCAGGCGGCAGGCCCGTTTGCCAGTTACGACGAGCTCAAAGCGTATCTCACGAAGGACGTGTTAGCCGGACAACCGGCCGTTTGCCATCCGGGTGGACGGCAAGTTCAAGCGCCTGAAGATCCGCAGCATCCCTGCCCAGAGCCAACCTTATCCACCTCTGACCGACGTCATCGCAGAACAGACCACTTGGGAGCTACAACGATATCGACGGGACGCTCGTTGGCTACTGGTTCCCGGATTACCTGTCCACGCTCAACGCGCCGGGGTATCATCTCCACTTCATATCGCAGGACAGGCAGGTCGCAGGCCACGTGCTGGAGTTGAGCCTGGAGAGCGGGACGATCGGCATCGACAAGCTTGACCGGGTGCTTTTACGAATCCCCGGAACCGAGTCGTATGCTGCGGCCGACCTGAGCGCCAAGCAATAGCGGACGAACCCATCCGTGATGCGGACGTGAGGGAACACCGATGATCCACTACAACCCCGACACGCGCACCTTTACCCTGCAGCTGAAAGCCAGCTTTTACGCGTTCCAGGTCGATCCTGACGGCCGCCTGCTGCATCTCGCCTGGGGGCCGTGGCCGGAAGACGTGGCAGAAGGCCGCTCCTTCGGGCTGCTAGGATACGACCTGTTTGAGCTTTCCTCGTTCGACCGCTCGGCGCCCCGCTACGAGTTGATGACCTACGGCGACGTGACCTATCACGAGGTGGGGCTCAAGATAGTTTTTCCGTCGCCGCGGCCCGGCACGCATGACGCTCCCCATGCACCGGTCCGGGATTTGCGATTACGCTACGCGGGCCACGAGGTAGTGTTGGATGGCCAGCCGGGCCTGCAGCCCGGCCCACGGCCTTCCCACCGCCAGCACCACGCCCCCGCGAGACGCTTCGTGTCCGCCTGATTGATCCGGTCTATCCGCTGGAAGTGATCCTGTGCTACCGCCTCACGCCGGATTACGACATCATCGAGCGTTGGTGCGAGGTGGCGAACACCGGGGCTGAGCCGGTTGAGATTGAAGCCCTGGCATTTGCGACCCTGACCCTGCCGAACGGGACGACCGAGCTCACGAGCGTGACGGGGTTCTGGGCGCGCGAGTTCACGCCGCAGCGCGAGGTCTTGCCCCTCGGGCTGCGAGTTCTCGAGACCCGGACGCTGCAGACCGGGCACAACGCGAACCCGTTCTTCATGCTGAACCGTCCCCGGCAGGCGTGGGAGGACGGGGGAACGGTCTACTTCGGCGCGCTCGCCTTCAGCGGCGCCTGGCGGATCGCCATCGAGCAGATGGCGACGCTCGAGGTGCGGCTGCAAGCAGGCTACAACCCCTTCGACTTCCGGATGCTGCTCGGTCCTGGTGAGCGCCACACCACGCCCAGCCTTGTCATCGGCGCCTGCCGCGGACGGTTGGGGCGGAGCCAGCCGGAGGCTACACGCGTTTGCGAACGAGCGTGTTTTGCCGAGGCCGGAGGGGCGGCCACCCGAGCGGCCCGTTCTGTACAACAGCTGGGAAGCGACCTACTTCGATCTGAGTTACGAAGGCCAGGTGAAGTTAGCGCGCAAGGCCGCGGCGATCGGCGTGGAACTGTTTTGCGTCGATGACGGTTGGTTCGGCGGCCGGCGCAGCGACTCCGTGGGCCTGGGCGACTGGGTCGTCAGCGAGGCCGTGTTCCCGGGAGGGCTGGAGCCTCTCATCCACGAGGTACACGCCTTGGGCATGCAGTTCGGGCTGTGGGTCGAACCCGAGATGGTGAACCGGGACTCGGACCTCTATCGGGCGCATCCCGATTGGGTGCTGCATTTCCCCGGCCGCCCGCGCACGGAGGCCCGCAACCAGCTCGTCCTCGACTTCGGGCGGCAGGAGGTCGTTGCGCATATCGAGGCGGTGTTGAACACGCTGCTGAACCGGTACGCGATCGACTTCATCAAGTGGGACATGAACCGGAACGCGACGGAGCCGGGTTCGGCCGCAGGGCGCGATGTCTGGTTGCGGCACTCCGAAGCGGTCTATGGGATCATGGACCGCTTGCGCCGCGGCCATCCTGCGCTGCAGATCGAGAGTTGCTCGGGCGGCGGCGGTCGGATCGACCTGGGCATCCTCGCGGTGCGGACCAGGTGTGGCCGAGCGACAACACGGACGCGCTCGACCGCATACGGATCCAGGAGGGGTTTAGCCTTGCGTATCCGGCGCGGGTCATGGAGTCATGGGTAACGCACGCGCAGAACCACCAGACCGGCCGGGTGAGCAGCGTGGCCACTCGTTTCGACGTCGCGATGCGGGGTGCGCTGGGCATCGGATCGAATCTGGACGAGTTGTCCGACGCCGAGTTGGCCGAGTACGCGAGCTACATCGCGTTCTACAAGCGCATCCGGCACACCGTGCAAGGCGGCTGCCTCTACCGCCTGCAGCGGCTGGAGGAATACCAGGCCTCAGTGGTCGAGTACGTGCTGCCCGACGCGTCGGAAGCGGTGTATTCGGTGGTGACGCGAGACTACCAGGTCGGTCGGACGCGGCCCGCCGCGCCGCTCAAGGCGCTCGACGGCCAGGCGAGATATGAGGCAACAGACCGTGATGGCAACAAGGTGCTCCAGGCAAGCGGGTTCGACCTGATGACGTTTGGGATTCCGGGGAGCGCCTCCGGCCGTCCAGGTGACAGCCGGACCCTGCACTTGCGCAGGTTGGCGTAGTTCGCGGCAAAGCCGCAGGGCCGGGACATGCCCTGCTACTGCGGCTTTGCCGTTAGGGCAGCACTTTTCGCGGATCGATCAGCCGGCCAAAGTCGCGGACCTCGAAGTGGAGGTGTGGGCCGGTGATGTTCCCATTGGCGCCGCTGAGGCCGATGACCTGGCCCTTGCCCACGACCTCTCCCGCTTCCACGTAGATATCGCTCAGGTGCGCGTAGAGGGTGATATAGTCGATCCCGTGGTCGATGACCACGCGAAAGCCATAGCCGGTGGGGTTCCAGCCGGCGTAGATGACTTTACCCCGGTCGGCGGCCCGCACCTTCGTCCCGAGCGGGACGGCGACGTCGATGGCGGTATGCCCCGGACCCGCACCTTGTGAGATCCATCCGCCTTCTACCGGCCAGACAAAATGGCCGTCCCCATAAGGCCAGTCCTTGTAGGCCGTGCCGCCCCACTGGTCCGCTGCAACGCTGACGACCTTCCGGTCTGCCCGTGGCTTCGGGTCGGTCCGCGCGCCGGGGATCAAGATGCGCTGCTTTGGCACGACCTGGTAGGGTGGCGCGGTGAAGCCGTTCCACGCAACCGCGACAATGTCATCGACGGAGGTATGATTGCCGGCCGCAATGCTGCGTAGGGTCTCGCCGGGGCGAACCGTGTAGCATAAATCGGTCAAGGCGGGCACCGTGATCGTCTGGCCGGGCGCCAGCTTCTCGGCGTCTGACCCCCGTGGTGTGGTCGTGCAAGACATCGTGTCCAGGTCGCGGCCGAAATCGAGCGCCAGGGACCACAGCGTGTCACCTTGTTTGACGGCGTACAAGAATGACTGTGGATCAACGTCTTGATATCCACCTCCGCTGATCAGGGGGAGATAGACCAAGGCGCCCGGACCGCCCTGAGCGATCAGTGCCTGTCGCTCTGGCGATACTCAACGGTGTTAGTGTCGGTGTTGGCTGGGGCGTCGGGGTAGTGACGACTGGCTTTGAGGGTGCGCCCAAGGCAACAGCGCTAAGAAACAGGGCGAGCAGCAAGGCCAGGACCCCAGCCGTTGATGCGCGTTTCATCATAGGCGAGGGCATGATAGCACAAGGTCGGGCGGCGAGAATTCCGGAAATCGAATCGCCAGGCCGCCGGAGCGAAGCGCAAGGCGAGGCTTGCCTCAGCTTGCGCTCCGACAATGGGCCGGCTTCTGGTCCGGCATCTAATACGTCAGCTTGCCCTTACCCGTCACCCGGTGCCGGAACACGTAGTAGTTCCAGCCCTGGTAAACCAGGACGACGGGCACGAAGATCAACGCGACGATCGTCATGACCCTGAGCGTGTATGGGGTCGAGGACGCGTTGAAGATGGTCAGGCTCCAGGCCGGGTTGAGGCTGGACGGCATGACGTTCGGGAACATCGCCCGGAACTGGGTGACCACGGTCAGCGCGATGGTCAGCGCGTTCATTGCGAACGCCCAGCCGAAGCGGCGCTGCCAGATAAACCACCCACCGACAAGGAATGCCGCCCCCGCCCCGATCGCGCTGAGGCCGGGGTTGATGCCGAGCTTGTTGAAGATGCCCAGAACGTACGACGCGATGACGACCAGCGCGCCGAGCACCAGCACGACGGGCCACAGCTTCTTGCTCAAGCCTTCGGCGCGGGCGCGCAGATCGCCCTCGGTACGCAGCGACAGGAACACCGCGCCCTGCAGCGTGAAGATGGCCAGGCTTGCCAGGCCGCCGAACAGCGCATAGGGGTTGAGCAGGTTGAAGAAGCCGCCCACGTAGTTCATGTCGGCGTCGATCGGCACGCCCTTAACGATGTTCGCCATCGCCACGCCCCACAGGAGCGCCGGGATCGCGCTGCCGAAGAAGAAGCACCAGTCCCAGAGGGCCCGCCATTTCAGGTGCCGCTCCTTACTGCGATACTCGAAGGAGACCGCGCGCACGATAAGTGCCAGCAGCATCAGGAACAGGGCCAGGTAGAAGCCGCTGAACAGGGTGGCATACCAATTCGGGAAGGCTGCAAACATCGCGCCGCCCGCGGTGAGCAGCCACACCTCGTTGCCATCCCACCACGGCCCGATCGTATTGAACATGACGCGCCGTTCTTCGTCATTCTTGGCCAGGAACGGGTGCAGGATGCCCACGCCGTAGTCAAAGCCTTCGAGGATGAAGAACCCGGTGAACAGCACGCCGATCAGGATGAACCAGAGCGAATTGAGTGTCATCGTTGCCTCCGTATGATCATCAGGACGGGCGCAGCAGCAGGCCGGCGTCGTCGGGCACCCCGCCGCCGGGGGCCATGGTCGGAACGCCGTCATTCGCAATCAGCTCGGTGTCCACGCGCGTACTTCACCAGCAGATAGACGTTCGCCACGATGAGCGCCGCGTAGATCAGCGTGAAGCCCACAACGGTCGCCAGGACTTGCCCGGCGGGCACGGTGTTCGACACGCCCTGTGCCGTCAGCATCAGGCCGAAGACGATCCACGGCTGCCGGCCCAACTCGGTCAGGAGCCAGCCGCTGGTATTGGCCAGATAGGGCAGGGCGATAGCGAACGGGAGCAGCGCCAGCATGAAGGAGGGGCTGAGCACCCGGTTGCGGAGCACCCGGATCAAGGCCCAGAAGGCAAGGAGCAACATCAGGAAGCCCGCACCCACCATGATGCGGAAGGTCCAGTACGTCATGAACACGGAGGGAACGTAGTTCCCTGGCCCGAACTGCTGCTCGTACTGCGCCTGCAAGTCGTTGATGCCTTGAACCGTGCAGTCAGGCTGGTTGCAGGCCAGGATGCTGAGCACAGACGGAATGCGGATCGAGAAGACGTCCTTGCGGTTCTTGGTGTCGCCGATGGTGAAGAGCGACATGCCCGCGTTGCTCTCCGTGTTCCACAGCGCCTCGGCCGATGCCATCTTCATCGGCTGGGTCTGCACCATGTGCTGCGCCTGGCTGTGGCCGCCGAGGATCACGAGCACCGAGCCGATGACGGCCGCGGTAGCAGCGACCTGGAACGACTTGCGGAAGAACTCCTGATCGCGATCCCGGCGCGCGAGCCGCCACGCCACGATGCCGAGCATGAAGAACGCGGCGGTGCACAGGCCCGCGGTGAAGACGTGAGGCCACTGGACCCAGACGTGCGGGTTGGTGACGAGGGCGCCGAAGTCGACCATCTCCGCGCGGCCATTGCGGACGACGGTGCCCACCGGCTCCTGCATCCACGAGTTGGCAATCAGGATCCACAACGCCGAGATGTTGGCGCCAATGGCGACGAGCCAGATCGTCAACAGGTGTACCTTCTGCGGCAGGCGGTTCCAGCCGAACAGCCACATGCCGATGAAGGTCGATTCGAGGAAGAACGCCAGCAGCGCCTCGATCGCGAGCGGCGCCCCGAACACGTCGCCAACAAAGCGCGAGTACTCCGACCAGTTCATCCCGAACTGGAATTCCTGCACGATGCCGGTGGCAACCCCGATCGCAAAGTTGATCAGGAAGAGCTTGCCCCAAAACTTGGTCATTCGCTTCCAGGTCTCGTCCTTGGTCGTCACCCAGAGGGTCTGCATGACGGCCACGAGTATGGAAAGGCCAAGCGTGAGGGGCACGAAGAAGAAGTGGTAGACGGTGGTGATTGCGAATTGCCAACGGGCCAGGATCAATGGGTCCATGGACTTTCCTCCTTCTTGCCAGCCAATTGATCGAATGTGATGTCCTGGAGATGACTGCGGATGACTTCCTGACAGATTCTACAAGCTTGTCAGTGGATTCACAAACGGGAACCGGAAGATGTGTGCCGAGACGCGAAGACCTCCGAGGTTTCCCCTGTCACGAAGTGACGCAACCTCGGAGGTCTGTGACCTACGCAGTCTCCCGCTACTTGCTCGCCGGCTTGTACGCGAACGAGCGCACGTACTCCACGGCTGCCCAGCGCTCCTCGGAGCTCAGGCGATCCTGGTCCGCGGGCATGATGCCCTTGCCCGCGCTGACCGATTGGTAGTACTGCTGCGCGGCGTGCTGGGGCACGAAGTCGGGGGTGAACTTCCGGGCCTGCGGAATCGCGCCCATGCCGTTCGCCGCGTGGCAGTTTACGCAGCCGGCCGACTCGTACACCGTCTTCCCCTTGGCGATCTCGGCCGCCGGGACGGCAAAGCTCCACAGCGCCCAGGTTGCATTCCAGCGTTCCTCGTCGGTCAGCTTGTCCTTGAACGCCGGCATTTTGCCCTTGCCGTTCGTCACGGCAGCGAAGAAGTCCACCGGCGCGGCGCCGTGCATGTAGTCCACATCCGTGAAGTCACGGGAGCCTTCGACCTTGCCTTTACCGTCCGCGCCGTGGCAGCCCGCGCACTGTGCCTGGAAGACCGCCAGGCCCGCAACCCCGTCGGGCGGCGTCGTGGGTAAGACCACGCCGGGCTGAGGGGTATTGGCGGCGCCCGGCGGCGGCTCGGTCGCCGGGATCAGCGTCGGTATGGGCGTGGGCGGCGGCGCTCCCAGCGGCGGAGGATGGCCGCACGCGACCAGCACCAGGCTCAACAAGATCACGCAGAGGGACAGCAGGATCTTTGATTTCATAAACTCTTCCTCTCCGATAGCCACAGTCTACTGGCGCCAGTCGCTACTGGCTTAAAGTCTTCACGTAGTTGACAACGTCCCAGCGTTCGCGCACGTCGAGGTTCTCACGCAGCGGCGGCATGGCCCCGTAGCCGTTCGAAACAGTGATGTAAAGCGTCCCATCGGACATCGTCTTCATGCGCGCTTCGGTCAGGTTTGCCGGCTTGCGCATCTGAGCGTTCCAGAACTCGGTGATCGGCCCATCGCCCTGGCCCTTCTGGCCGTGGCACAAGGTACAGTTCCGCTCGAAGAGGTGCCGGCCCCGGTCGAGCGAGACCGGGATCGGCCGGTACGGGATTGTCGGGGATGCCCGCGACTGCTCCGCTCGGCCCGTTGAACTTGATGGCTTCGTTCGGCGCCCATTTCCGGGGTCCATCCTGGTAGTCGACCGGGATCTGGAACTTCATGTTGCTTGCCCAGTTGATCTTGATGATATCGTAGGTGAATATCAGCCCGATCAGCAGCGGCACCGACACGATGACGAGCGTCAGGATCACGCGGCGCAGGTAACCACTGGGTGGGATCATAGGGGCCTCCGCTCCGGCTCGTAGACAAGCTCCGCACCCGCAGCCGCCATGACCCGGCGCACATCGTCTTCGTACCGCATGTCCACGTTTGCCATCAGGGCGATCCGTCCTTCATTGACGCAGGGGTCGTAGTATTGGGGCTTTGTCGACGGGAAACCGCACTTCCAGACGAAGTTCAGGAAGGTGCCGAGGATCAGGCCGAGCATCGTCAGCTCGTACAGCGGGATGATCGACGTCGGGATGGATGTGTACGGCCGGCCGCCGACCCGGACCGCGTAGAACCACCACTGCGTCCCGTAGGTCAGGAAGAACCCGATGCTGAAGCCGATCAACGCCCCGATGAGCGTGGCCCAGGGAATCCGCTCGTGGATATGCGGCCTGCCCAACATCCGCGACGAATGCGGCACGCCCTGCGATATCTGGATGTCGTCCTCACGAAGGCCCAGCAGGCGCAAGTCGTCGATCGCCTCGGCTGCCTTTAGCACATCCGTGTAGAGACCGGTGAGCATGATCTTGCGTGGCATACCCTCCTCCTATTCCAGTTCCGCAACGGACGTGACGATGGTCTTGCCGATGCGGCGGCGGCTGTGGCTGAGCTGCCCCTCGAGGACCTCCCAGACCGGAATCAAGGGGATCACGCGGCTTGCAAGAACGTACAGCAGGCAGAAGAGCGCGAGGGTGCCGAGGGCGATGCTGATCTCCACCGGCTGTGGGTTGTACGCGCCCCAATCAAACGGGAGGCGCTGGCGCTGCAGGAAGCCCGGGATGATCAGGAAACGTTCCATGTACATCCCGACCTGGATGATCAGCGCGATGAAGAAGAGCGCGGTCGGAGATTGCCGCACCTTCTTGCTCCACAGCGTGCCCCACGGCACCACGATGTTGCAGAACAACATCAGGTACCAGAATGGGGCCAAGGGGCCGCGCGCCTGGAGCATAGAGGAGCTGGTCGCCCACCCACCCGCCCCCGTACCACTCGACAAGGTAATCGTTGAAGAAGAAATACCCCCAGGAAAACGAGAAAATGAGCACCAGCTTGGCCAGCGCCTCGAAGTGCTCTGTGCGGAGGAAGTATTGCAGGTGCATCGTCTTCCGCACCACGAGGAGCACCGCGATCACCGCCGAGACGCCCGAGAAGATGGCGCCGACGACGAAGTAGGGCCCGAAGATGCTCGAATGCCAGCCCACCTGCTTCGCCATGGCGAAGTCCCAGGAGACGATGGTGTGTACGGAGAACATGATGGGGATGATCGCGAAGGCGAAGACGTTGATCGTCTTATGCAGGTAATGCCATTCATACTCCATGCCCCGCCAGCCGAGCGAGCCCAACTTATACAGCACGTGCCGCCAGCCCCTGACCCGGTCCCGCGCCATTGCGAGGTCCGGGATCATGGGCAGGTATACGTAGATCGTCGAACCGATCAGGTACGTCGTGATCGCCAGCATGTCCCAGGCCAGGGGCGACTGGAAGTTGGCCCACAGGTATCTCTGGTTGGGGATCGGCATCATGTAGTAGACGGTCCACGCCGCGTCCGAGGTGGAGAATTGGGAACAGAACCGCCACAGATCAAGGCGAAGGACGTCATCAATTCCGCAGCCCGCGTGATCGGCCGCCGGAACTCGGCGTTGAACACGCGCAGGATGGCGGAGATGAACGTGCCGGAGTGGCTGATGCCGATCCAGAAGACGAAGGTGGCGATGAAGACGCCCCACCCGACCGGGCGCCGGATGCCCGCCAGGCCCATGCCGTTCAGGATCATCACGAGCCAATAGCCGAACAAAGCAAAGACCACGATCAGGGCCAGCACGCCGACCAGGACCCAGTACCCCGGGCTGGCCTTGAGCATCGGCCGGAGCATGATCTGATTCATCTCCTCCTGCGGGATGGGGTCGAGCAGGAGCCGCTCCTTGGGATCGTCTGAATGCGGCCAGACGAAGTTGCGCAAGCGCGTCAGATCACCCTGCATTGGACTGTCCTCCCTTCAGGTAGATGACCGAGGGGAAAGTGCCCAGGTCTTCCAGGACGGTGAAGGCCCGCCGGCTGCGAGTCAGCTGCGCAACTTCGCTTTCGGGGTTGTTCAGATCGCCGAAGGTGAACACGTTCGTCGGGCACGCCTGCACGCAGGCCGGCACGACATCGTTCGCCTTCAGCGGTTCGCCTTGCTGCGCGGCGACCTGCTCGGCTCGCTTGATGCGCTGGATGCAGAACGTACACTTCTCCATGATGCCGCGATACCGGACGGTAACATCGGGGTTGAGTTGCTGCTCGAGCGGCTCCGGGAAGTACGGATCGAACCAGTTGAAGATGCGAACCGAATACGGGCAGTTATTGGCGCAGTAGCGGGTGCCGATGCACCGGTTGTACACCTGGCCGTTGATGTTTTCGTCGTCGCTGTGGTAGGAGGCGAAGACGGGACAAACCGGTTCACATGGGGCGTGCTGGCACTGCTGGCAGAACATCGGCAGGAAGCGCGCCTTGACGTCCGGGAACTCGCCGTCCCAGTAGCGCTCGATGCGAATCCAGTGCCGCGATCGCCCAAGGGTCACCTGGTCGGGGCCGACGGACGGCACGTTGTTCTCGGCATGGCAGGCCACGACGCACGCCTGGCAGCCGGTGCACCGGTCCAGGTCGACGATCATAGTCCATTTGTGACTGCCCTTGACGTCTTCACTCATAGTGCACTCCTCAATCAACCCGGGAACACGCCGTCTTCGTTCGCCGCGTCGACGCCCGTGTTATCCTCGATGCGCGGCAGCTTGCGGCTCCGCCCCGCGTTCTCAATGCGGACACGGGTGGCGCCCCAGGCAAGCTCACCATCTGGCGTGGTGACGGGGGCAAGGATGGCAGTGATGTTCGTGCCGCGGTTCTTCGCGAACCGGCCGAATTCGATATGGCCCTCACCCATGGGCACGGCAACAACGTCCGGCCGAATAGCGGGATAGATGTAGGCGATGGCGGAGATCTCTCCGTAGGGCGAGTACACCTTCACCACGTCATCCATCTCGACGCCTATCTCGGCCGCCGTATTCGGATTGATCTGGACCCACGTTTCCCATGAGGCAGTCGTCATCGGGTCCGGCGCCTCCTGCAACCACGAGGAGGCCGCGCCGCGACCGTTGCCCATGGTGACCGACGGGTATGGATAGAGCAACAGGGGATATTGCTCCGGGTTGCCCTCGTACGACGCCGGAGGCACGCTCGCGCCATTAGGGAGAGCGGGTGAGGCGCTCGGGAAGACCGGCGCTTCCATCGTGGGCCACCAGCCCCCGTACTGCCGCCATCCCGCCCAGATCTTCTCGCCGTTCGCCGTGTCGTACGGCGCACTCTGCCCGGCGAGCTTAGCCACGGCAGCCTGGAGGTATTCGACGGTGTTCTTGTAGGGCAGAGCCGTGACCGCCGCACCGCCCACCGACTGCGCCAGCGCCAGGATGACGTCCGTGGTCGCACGCGTGTCATGCATGCGCTGGACGACTGGCTGCTGTCCCGTTACCATCGGGCGATCGGTTGTCGGATTGACGGATTGATAGCCCCAGCTCTCCAGGTAGTTGTCGTCGGGGAGGATTAGGTCCGCGAGGATCGTCGTCTCGTCCGGGTCTGAGCTGAACGATACGACGAAGGGCACCTTTGAGATCGCCTCCATGAACTTGCTTTCGAGCGGCAGCTCGTGGCGGGGATTACCTTGCACCATCAGGACGTCGACGCCGCCTGAGTTCATCCGGTCGATGAGGGCCTTCACATCCGCATAGGATGCCAGGGCAACTGGCGCCAACATCGGGTCGACTGCCGGCGGCGTGAGCGTAAACGCTGAGCCGTCGGGACCCACGTTTCCGACGAGGGCGTTGAGCGCGAGGATCGCCGTGACCGCCTCCGGGCCGTTGGTTTGGCCGGCCACTGTGCCGCCCGGTACAGCCGTCGATCTCTGGTAGCTGCCGAAAATCCGGGCGAGGTTCGCCAGGCGTTCGGGCGCGATGCCGCTGAGTGAAGCGGCCGTGTTCACGTCGCCGGCGCTGAAGAAGCCCGCCACCGGGCTGGTCGCAGCATTGCCGATCTTCTCGTCGACGAGGATGCGGCCGATCGCCAGGGCCACCGTGCCTTCCGTGCCTGGCAGGATGGGCACCCACTCGTCGGCCACCGCGCCCATCGGCGACATCGATGGCTCGAACTGGACCAGGTAACCGCGTTTGCCGAGCGACTGCCCGCGCATCTCGCCGAACGCCCGATTATAGGCGACGAGCGAGAGCCCACCGTCCACCAGCGGGCCGCCGAATGCAAAGACCACGTCGCTTGTGCCAAGCTGGAAGAACGGTGTGGAGGACGCGGCGCCCTGCTGGGCGAAGTACTGGTTGACCAGCTTCGTGACGGTGTTTCGGCCGGCAAAGGCGCTCTCGGTGTCATAGAACACCGGTGCCGGCGAACCGAGCGCCTGCAGGAACGGCGTTACGATCGCGCCCAGCCCGTCGTTGATGTTGCTGGAGTAGAACGCCACGGCCCCCGGTCGTGCGCTCTTGATCCGGGTTGCGACCTGGTCGATCGCCTCGGGCCACGGAATCGCGGTCGCCTTCAGGCCATATCGCTGCCCAAACGGGTCGACGGACCCGCCCCCCGAACCGCGCGCCTCGTTGCGCAGCGCGTTCTGGAAGCGGTCCGGGTTGTACAGGTACTGCAGGCCCGACTGCCCGCGCGCACAGCTCTTGCCGGCGTTGAGCGGAAACGCCGGGTTGCCCTCGATCTTGTGCGCGCGGCCGTTGCTGACCCGGACGATGACGCCGCACCCCGCCGAGCACATGCGACAGGTTGTGGCGTACCAATAGTTCCCTCCCGGCAGCGCTTCTTCCGGTGGGACCACGTACGGCACGAGCGTCTCGCTCTGTTGCAGGTTGATCGTACAGCCGCTGACTGCCACTGCCGTGCCGGTTAACGCACCAAGCTGGAGAAACCGTCGTCTGGTGATTCGTTTGGTCATAGCGTTACCCTTTAGTAGTGGCACGTGGCGCAGTCGGTGAGACGCACCGCGCGTTCCGCCGGCTGCTGCATACGATGACAGGTGACACAGAACCCCATGTTCAGGTTGTAGTTGGCGGCGTAGCCCATTTGCGAGACGTTCCCGTGGCAGTTCTCACAGTTGTAGCCGGCAGCCAGGTGAGGACGGTGCTTGAACTGCACGAAATCGGCCATCAGGGTCACCTGCACCCATTCGATGGGCTGTTTCTTGTCCCAGTAGGCGGTGAGCTGGTCAATATCTCTCTGGTCCGCAGGATTCTTCGGCACGACATTCAGGTGGCAGCCCATGCACTTGTTCGTAGACGGGATGCCCGCCACGTCGCCCCGGGTGGCGCCTGCGTGGCAGTACAGGCAGGTGGCCCCGGCCGCGATGTGCTGGTTATGGTTGAAAACCAGTGGCTGAGGTGGAGGAACAAAGTAGCGCACCAGGAAGAAGATCGCGCCGACGACGATGACTCCCAGGAGCACTACCGCGGCGCCGATCGCGGCCGCGAGGCGTGGATGTTGCCGGATCAAGGATAGGATCATACTCACGCTCCAGTCTGTCGGGACCAGATAAACCGGCGGTCGGACGCGTGTTCAGGGAGTGAACCACTGCGGCGAGGCACCCGACCGGTGGTCGCCCATCACTCCGTTTGAGATGGAAATCACAAGAGACTAAGGTAAACTAAGAGAGCAAGAAGTAACGAAGCAACTCTCTCCTTCCGCAATGAGGCGCGCTCGATCTGGCATGTCGAGCCGGGACAGCCTCGGCAACGTTGAGGAAACGCAAGCGGATTATACATTAACTCCGCCTGTGCAAAAAGCGCCAAGTTGGGCAAAAGAACAAGTCGAACGGGGCGCATCCGTCGGCCATGCAAGGCACTTTGAGTTCTAAGTCAAGGTGCGCCCAACATCTTGTTAGGTGGCGGTCGTCTTCTTACCGCCGGTCCGCACGAAGTACATGACGCCGAACACGCCGAGCATCACCGCAAAGGGTATGCCGACGAGAATCACGGTGCTGAGGGTGCGCTGCGGCGAGACCGTCTGGACGAACTCGCATTCAGCGCTTCCGCGGGCACCCGACACGCGCAGAACGCCGCTCCACGAGCCTGCTTTGTCGATGGGAATGTGGGCCGCGTAGTCGATCTCGTTGCCCGCGTTCTGGTGGGTAGCGTCCTGCTTAAGGACCTGGTCATCGAGCCTCAGCTCGACCTCCACCTGCGCGTCCCGCACCTTTTCCCCGCTCTGCGGATCCGTCACCCGCACGACGAACGTTACCTTGCCGACCGTGGCCGGGTTAGGCGAGGAGGTGGCAAGCAGCCGGTACGCGCCGACGATCTCGTCGCCGACGATCAGCCGCGAGCCGCCGCCCGGCCCGAGGTTCTCGGCCGCTGCTGCCCCAGTTGCCAGGACGACGAGGATCAGCGTGACGAACGTCAGAAGCAGCCGTCGGGTGACGGGCTTCTCGTGTGTGTGTCTGACTGAGAGATTCATTTCCGTTTATCCTTGCGGCGACACCATCATCAACGTGCCGCGCATCTCCATCGGCTGCAGCATGATCCAGATGCCGAACCCCAACATCAGCAGGACCACTCCGATCCACGGCAGCGCGGCCGCCAGCGCCTGGGCCGGCGTCGCGTCGGAGCGTGCCGGGTCGTTGGTCGCGATCTGGACCGCGGCGACGATCGAGCCGGTGGCGCCGAGGTAGAGCAGCACTGCTTCGATGGGAAAGAGCCAGGCTTGCGGAACCAGCGGCCCCAGATCCCAACGCACCTGTGCGGCGTAAAGCCCGACATCGGCCAGGAACGACTGCACGACCGGGACCATCGTCAGGGCGCCGGTCATGAAATGGAAACCGTAGTGCGCCGCCCACATGCCGAACCCCATCGGCGCCAGGGCCCAGACGTAACGCTGAGACCACACCGTCCACCCTGGCCCCGGATAGTTGCGTCCGGGTGAGAAGGCCGGCGGCGGCGAGCAAGATGGCAGGCAGGATGACGAGGCCGAGACAAAGATAAGCACGAGCCCTGGGCCGCGCGAGGTGGTGCGAAGCGCGGCTGCCAGCGCCGCCTGGACGCCGTAGACGGGCTTGATCATGTTGAACGCGTTCAGGAACGCGCCGAAGGTGAACACCACGACCAGCGCTGCCAGGTCCCAGCGCTGCGAGAACCGGCCGATCCCCGACCGCCACGGATCACTCCAGAGCTCCTTCGACGGCACGCGGCCGAGAATGCCCACGTTGTCATACGGGCAGGCATGGATGCAGTCCAGGCAGAACGTGCAGTCCATGTTGCCCACCTTGCGCTGCTGGAACAGATTGAGCTCGCAGCCCCTGACAGCAGTCTGCGGGCGAGCGAGGCGCCAGCGTGGCGCAGGATTAGGGGATCGGCCTTTAGTTATCTCTTCATCCCCCCATCCTGCGCCACGCTGGCGCCTCGATCCCCGCCGCGTTCGGCCTGGCAGTGATGCAGTCCTTGGTCTTGCAGCCCTCGCAGACATCCGGCTCGCGCACCTTGATCTCCAGCGGCGAGCAGAGCGAACCGAAGAAGTTGAATTGGCCGAGCGGGCAGACGTGCTTGCAGAAAGCCGCGCCCTGGAAGATGGTGTCGATGGCGAAGGCGGTGGCGAAATAGGCCAGCGCAACCCAGGCGGTCCACCAGGGCGTGGACCAAAGGGCGAAGAACTCGTAGGCGAAGAAGAAGAGCACGAGCAGCGCCACCGCAACCCATTTGCGGCGCAGCCACGCAGGCACGGTGTGCCCGCCCCCGAGCCAGTGCTCGCGCATCCACCGGCCCGCCCGCCTCGGCAGCATGAAGGGGCAGGCCATGCAGAAGAGGTTGCCTGCGACGAGCAGCGCGAGGACGACGATGCCCCGGTACTCCAGCCAGGTGCCGGTGGTCGCCAGGTTTTTCGGCGCGAGCTGAGGGCCGACCAGGCCGTCAAAGATCATCCAACCCGCGAGCAGGAGCAGCGGGATCTGCATGGCGGGCCGGGCGTGCCGCCACTTCAGGAACCGGCCGATGACGGGCCAGGTCGAGGACATCGACGCCGTGTCTGCGGGTGATCGGGACCAACAGTTCGTCCTACTTTACGTCGACCGGGAAGCGCCTGCGGAGCACCTCCCCGCTCGGCAGGGTGATGCTCACATCCACGTACCAGGCGCCGCCCATGCTCCAGTTCAAGGGCATCCGGTATACGCCGTTTGCGCCTTCGGCAGTGTTTGCGTTCTCGGGCGTCATGCCGGCGTGGTTCATGTTCGCTTCGACTGCGACGCGGGCGCCGTCGACCGGCTTGCCCTGCTTGTCCTTGACGGTGACGATGACCGCCCCCGCGCCCTGATTGGGCGGCGCCGGATCGGTCGCAAAGCTCACCTGGTAGTCGTCCTTTGTCTGGCTCGCCGCAGACTGGGCGCGCCCGCACGCGCCGAGCAACAGGGCCAACAGGATCAGCGCGCCGGCCACAAAAAACGCCCTGGCTGGATGGCGCAGGGCGCTGCATGTAGGCCGGACTGCACGTGGGGCAACGCTGCGTTCCCAGCACATACCGAACCTCACTTAGTTAACGAGCAGCACGATCACGAAAGGGATCACCAGCACGAACGGGATGAAGAAGATGAAGCTGAACCACTTGCTGTCGTACCTCAGGTGCATGAAGTACAGCAGGACGAGCAGCGATCTTCAGGAACGACATGCCCAGGAGGAACGGCGCGTGCGGGATGCCCTGGATGTAGGTCGACGCCGATCTCGAAGGCGGTCAGCAGCAGCGAGCGCGAGGAACACCACCAGGTACTTGGGATGGTGGCGGTGCTCGACATCGGTCGGCTCATTGGGATCGGCCGCGTAGCTGACATGCGGCGTGTGCTGGTGGCGTTCTTGTTCTAGTTCGCTCATCTCGTCCGCCTCAGATCAGGTAAATGAGCGGTGAACAGGAGGATCCAGACGATGTCGACGTAGTGCCAGTACAGGCCGAAGATCTCGATGCGCATGTAGTTGTGCGGCGAGAACCGGCCCTGGAAGCCTGGCGGATCAACCAGGCGCACCAGCACAGGCCGATGAAGACGTGGAAGCCGTGGAAGCCGGTTACCGTATAGAACCCGGCGCCGAACAGGCTGCCAGACGGCGTGAAGCCTTCGCTGTGATCAGGTGGATGTACTCGTAGACCTGCACGCCGAGGAAGATGGCACCCAGGGCCAGCGTCGCGAAGAGGAAGATCTTCGTCCTGCGCTGGTCGCCGTTCATGATCGCCTGCAGCGCGAGCACCAGCGTCGTGCTGGAGATGATCAGGATGAACGTGTTGATACCGGTCAACGGGATGTTCAGCACGTCGTTGGCAGTGTCGGGGCTGCGCATCTTCATCTGCAACATGGCCGCGATCAAGCCCGAGAAGAGCATGATCTCGGTGACCAGGAAGAGCCACATCCCCAGCTTGCGATTGTCGAGCCCTGTGGCGGTGTCGGTGGGATCGACCAGCATGGACGAGTGCCTCGTCATTGACTCGCTCATGGCTCCTCCTAGCCCTCAACCGGCGCGGGACCGGGCCGCTCGCCGTAGCCGTACGGGTCTGCATCGACCGTCGGCATTGTCTCGAAGTTGTGGATGGGCGGCGGCGACGACGTGGTCCATTCGAGCCCAAGGGCGCGCCACGGGTTCGGGCCGGCCAGCGGGCCGCGGATCAGGCTCATGATCGCGTTGTACAGGAACGGCAGAACGCTGACGGCCATGATCATGGCGCCGATGCTGGAAAGCAGGTTGCCGCTGGTGAAGGCCGGATCGTAGTCGGCAACACGGCGGGGCATGCCGTCCAGCCCGATCACGTGCTGGGGCAGGAAGGTCAGGTTGAAGCCGATGAAGGTCAGCCAGAAGTGCGCCTGGCCGAGCCGCTCGTTCAGCATCCGGCCGGTGATCTTCGGGTACCAGAAGTAAAGGCCGGAATAGAGCGCCATCACGCTGCCGCCGAACAGCACGTAGTGCAGGTGCGCGACGACGAAATAGGTGTCCTGGACGTGGATGTCGATGGGCACCGAGGCCAGGAAGATGCCGCTCAAGCCGCCGATGACGAACATGGAGATGAACGCCAGCGCGAACATCATCGACGTCGTGAATCGCAGCTTGCCGCCCCAGATCGTGGCGAGCCAGGAGAAGATCTTCACCCCGGTCGGCACGGCAATGATCATCGACGTGATCATGAACGGGATGCGCAGGAGCGGGTCCATGCCCGACGTGAACATGTGGTGCGCCCAGACCAGGAACCCGAAAATGCCGATGGCGAGGCTCGACACCGCAATCAGCTTATAGCCGAAGATGGGCTTGCGGCTGAAGACCGGCAGCACCTCGGAAATGATGCCGAAGCCGGGCAGGATCATGATATAGACGGCCGGGTGCGAGTAGAACCAGAAGAGGTTCTGCCACATCAACGGATCGCCGCCCGCGCTCGCCGTGTAGAACTGCATGCCCAGGACGCGGCTGAAGATCAGCGTAAACAGTGCGGCCGACAGCACCGGCGTGCCGAGCAGGATGATGATGGACGTGGCGACGACCGACCAGGACAGCAAGGGGATCCGGCTCCAGGTCATGCCCGGCGCGCGCATGTTGAAGATGGTGACCATGAAGTTGATGGCGCCGAACATCGACGAGAAACCGACGAACTGGAGCGAGATGGCCCAGAGCGTCTGGCCCGGTCGTCGTGGTCAGGCTCAGCGGCGGGTAGGCCGTCCAGCCGCTCTCCGCGCCGCCGATGGCAAATGCCGAGAGCATCAGGATCGCGGCAGGGATATTCAGCCAGAAACCGAGTGCGTTGAGCCGCGGAAAGGCCATGTCCCGCTGCCCGAGCGAGAGGGGAATCACGTAGTTGGCCGCACCGACGAAGGCCGGGATGATCCAGAAGAAGATCATGAACGTGCCGTGCAGCGTGAAGAGCTGGTTGTAGGTGTTGCCGCCCACGAACTGGGTGCCCGGCTGGGCCAGCTCCCCGCGAATCAGCATGGCCAGCAGGCCGCCGATCATGAAGAAGACAAAGGCAAACGCGATGTACTGGATGCCGATGACTTTGTGGTCCGTGTTGAAGGTGAAGTAGTCCTGCCAGGTGACGGCGCCATGGCGGACAAACCCGCGCCTTTGGCGGACCAGTTCAGGGGTTAGCTCGGTGGTTCCCATCGTGGCATCCCTCACTTCATCTCGGTCAGGTATTTGACCAGCGCGTCGAGATCCGGCTGGGCCAACCGCTGCCCGTAGTCCTGGGGCATGATGTTGGCCGGGAAGCCCTCGGCTACGAACGCGTTAGGCTTGACGATCGATTCGTGGATGTACTCTTCCGCGGACTTGCCCGGCTCGCAGGCTTGCGGCCGCCGTTCCGATCCCGTCCAGCTTGGGGCCGATCGCCCCGGCCGCGCCCGCGTCCTTGAGCGCGTGGCATGCGTTGCAGCCGCTGGCATTGAAGACCTGCCGGCCCTTCGCCAACGGGTCCGCCTCTGCTGCAGCCGCTTGCGTCGCGGATTTCTGCTGGCCGGCGATCCAGCCCCGGAAGTCAGCATCCGACTGCACGACCATCTGCGAGCGCATGACGGCATGGCCCGCGCCGCAGAGCTCCGTGCACACGATCGGATAGCTGCCCGTCTCGGTCGGCGTGATGTATGTCTCGGTGATCCGGTCGGGCATGGCATCCTTCTTGATGCGCATGGCGGGCACCCAGAACGAATGGACGACGTCGTTCGA
Source organism: uncultured Chloroflexia bacterium (assembly GCA_963800615.1). Taxonomy (GTDB): domain Bacteria; phylum Chloroflexota; class Anaerolineae; order CG2-30-64-16; family CG2-30-64-16; genus JALOOB01. The sequence goes on along the minus strand of CAWDBO010000022.1, from coordinate 305,283 downwards.
GCGCAGCTTCAGGTGGAGCTGCCGGTCGACCGGCGCGTGCAGCTCGCCTGAGGTGACGTCGTATTCCGGGTAGTAGAACTGCCAGGCAAACTGGAACGCCTTGACCTCGACCACCAATTCCTGCGGCGCGGGTCGTTCGATGTTTGCCAGCGTCGCATAGCTGACGAAGCCGATGAAGAAGATCGTGACCGTGGGGATCAGGGTCCAGAAGAATTCCAGCCTCGTGTTGCCGCGCACCGGCGGGCCGTCGGTGTCATCGCCGGGCTGTTGGCCGAAACGCACGATCGAGTAGAGCAGGAATCCTTGAACGAGGACGAAGACAACCGTCGCGATGCCCAGCGTGAGGCTGAAGAGCTGGTCGATGCGGGTGCCTTCTCGGCCCGCGGCGTTGTTTAGCAGCGGGTTGTTGATGCCGACGACAAGCCCGGCGACGACGGCTACGATGCCAATGATGATGGCAAAGAGGCGGCTCGCGGTGTCGAACATCACCGGCTGGCGGCCGGGCGCATTGGGACGGGCTGCATGGGACATGGCGCGCCTTCTCCAGAAGAACGGTTACTCGAACACGACTACTGCGGTGCACCGGATGGGCAAAAGGGTCCGCCGTTGGCGGGAACAACCCGAAAGTAACAATCTGGAAAGACGTGTGCAGTAATTCACGTCACTGTTAACTCTAATGCCTCATGACGCGGCTTGTCAAGTCGATTGTTCACACCGAGTGCGAACTGTGTCAAGAGTCTCAAGTGTGTCAGGTGTGTCAGGTTTTACAGGGTGCCTGCGCCATCCGTTGCTAATCGAACCTGGCGTCGGCCTGCCGCCGCGCCTTGGCGGAGGGCCGCGAACGCTGCGAATAGAAGGCCGCGTAGCCGCCGGCGGCGATCATGGCAAAGGCAAACCACTGGATCGCGTAGCCCAGGTGCGGCCCCTCGTCGAGGGCGATGTCGGGTTGGGGTTTCGGAAAGACGCGGGGCGTGCGTCCGGGCGGGGTGTCTTCCTCCAGAAAGACGTCGAGCAGCGGATACGGAAGTTGCTGCCGGATCTTGGGCAGGTCGACCCTGTGCCAGTTGTCCACCCGCCGATCGAGGCTGGGCAGCGGATCGGCGGGCGAGATGGAGCCCTTGCGCGTCTGGCCCTGGCGCAGGACGCCGTAAACCTCCACCTCCCCCGCCGTGTTATGGAACTGCGCCCGGTCGGCCGGGGCCGCGGCGTCATAGGGGATCCAGCCGCGATCGACGAGGAGCGCTTGATCGCTGCCGCTGATCCGCAGCGGGACCAGCACATGCACGCCCGGCAGCTCGTTCCAGGTGCGGTTCCGAAGCACGATCTCCTGGTCGTAGTCGAACACGCCCCGCACGGTGGCCCGGCGCAGGTCGGCCTCCACCGGATCGAGGATCTCTCCCGTGACCTGGATCGGCGGCTGTTGCATGCGCGCCAGGATCTGCGGCGTTGGCAGCCAGTCGCTGGCTCCGGCGCTGGAGCTGCCATGCGCCCAAGCCCAGGAACACGATCGTCATGAGGATGACCAGGATGGTGGACCAGAGCCAGCGGCCGCGGAAAGGAGAATTCATGCCTCTACTCTTGTCGCGCCGCGAGGCGGCCGTCGAGTCCCAGGTCACCGGCGACGAGCTTCATGCCTTCCAGGACAATCCGGACGTGCTCCCAAAGTGTCGACGCCCAGCTCGGCCGCGCCCTCCTCGATGTCCGCACGATTGACCGCAGCCGCAAACAGCTTATCCTTCCACTTCTTCTTCACCGAGCTGACCTCGACGTCGCGCAAATCCTTGCTCGGCCGCACGTACGCGACGGCCATGATCAGGCCGGTCAGCTCGTCGCTGGCATAGAGCGCGGAGGCGAGCTTCGTCCGCCGCGGGATCCCCAGGTAGGGCGCGTGCCCCGCCACCGCTTCGATCATTGCGTCAGGATAGCCCCACTCCCGGAACATGCGCAGCGCCGTTCGAGGATGGCCGTTGACCTGGTCGTCCATGTCGGGGAACCGCTCGAAATCCAGGTCGTGCATGAGCGCCGTTACGCCCCAGAACTCCTCGTCCTCGCCGAAGTGGCGGGCGTAGGCTCGCACCGCGGCCTCCACCGCCAGGACGTGCTTGCGCAGGCTATCGCTCTGGATCCATTCCTGCACGATCTCCCACGCCTGAGCCCGGTCCGGTAAGTTCATCGCTGCCTCTCATTCTGGTCACAGAACCCGGCGCACCCTCACTCTGAGGTGAAATGGGCCGCGATTCCGTCAAATGCCCGATGGAATGCTCTGTAACTGATCATATAATAAAAACGGCTTTGTACAAATGCACGAAAGGCCTTCCTCGACTCCGAGTCGAGGAAGGCCGCTGCCCTGGACTAATTGAACACGATGCGCATCCTACCTGCCACGCCGGCGACCGAGGCGCGCCCGCTGCCACGTTTTTCTACCATACGAGCGCGCGTGTTGGCGGTCGTCTTACTCACCATGCTGCCCGCGTTTGTGCTGATCATCTTTAACACCGTGGACGAGCGAACGCGCGCGATCGAATACACGCGCCAGAGCGCGTTGTCGACCGTCCGCCTCGTCGCGGCCGAGCAATCGCAGCTGATCGCCAATACGCGCCAGGTGATGCAGGTTATCGCCAACACAAATGAGCTAGTGGACGCCGACGCTGCCAGCTGTGAAGCCTTCCTGAACCGCATCTACGAGACGACAGAGGGTTACCGCGGCTTCAGCATCGCCCGACCCAACGGCGACGTCTATTGCGTTGCGCCATCACGCCCGATGACGCAAACGCTGAACACCGCAAACCGCTCGTATTTCCAGAAGGTGCTCGCGTCCAAATCCTTCTCGATCGGGGACTTCCAGGTGGGCGCGGTGACGGGCGCGCCCAATATCTCTTTCGGCTACCCGATCCTCGACAAGGAAGGCGCCATCAAGGGCGTCGTCTGGGCCGCCTGGAGCATCGACCGGCTGAATGACCTGGCCCAGAACTGGCGGCTGCCTGCCGGCACCTCGGTGGTGCTCATGGACAGCAAGGGCACCGTCGTCACGCGCTTCCCGCAGTGGCAGGACTGGGTCGGAAAGCAGTTTGCGGATAGCGGGCTGTTCCGGCACATGCAGAGCAAGACCGAGGGCGCTACGCACCTGCCGGGCCTTGACGGCGTGCAGCGCTGGTTTGCCTTCACGACCGTTGGTTCGGATCCGGTAAGTCCGGGCGAATCGGCGGCTCCCAATGGGTCCATTTTGTACCTCGCGGCCGGTTACTCGGACGCCGTCTTGATGCAGGACGTGAACGGAAGGCTCTTGCTCAGCCTGGGAGCGCTGGGGCTGCTATCGGTGATCGGCCTCACGATTGCCTACGGGATGACTGACTGGATGATCGGCCGCCGGGCGCGACAGATGATGACCACGACCCGCGAGCTGCAGCGGGGCAACTGGTCGGCGCGCACCGACATGACGCTGGCAGACGGCGAACTGGGCGAGCTGGGGCGCACGCTGGACGAAATGGCCGACGCGCTGCAGCAGCGCGACCTTACCCTGCAGACAATTAACGCGGAGCTCGAAGAGCGAGTCGCAGCCCGAACCTCGGAGCTGAACACCGCAAACGGCCAGCTGCGCGCTTCCCAAGACCAACTGCGCCGGCTTTCGCAGGAGCTGCTCGACCTCTCGGAGCAGGAGCGGGAGCGTGTGGCCGGCGACGTGAGCGAACGGCTCGGTCAAGGGCTGACCGGCATCAAGATGGATCTCACGGTGGCGCAGAGGCTCCTGGCGGCCGGACGGGACGAGGACGCGCTCTCACACATCAAGGGCGCCAATGAGACACTCGACAGCATGGTGCAGGCGGCTCGCCAGATTGCCGGCGACCTGCGCCCGAGCGTCCTGGACGACTTCGGGCTTACTGCCGCGGTCGAAGGACAACTGGCCGAGTTCAAACGGCAGACGGGGATCGAGGCCAGGCTGGAAGCGGAGGTCGACGAGAGGCGGCTGAGCAAAGCGACCAGCACGGCGGCGTTCCGGGTGTTCCAGGAGGCCCTGACGAATATCGCGCTCCATTCGCATGCGTCCGCAGTTTAGGTCTCGATGCGAACCGAAGATGAGCGCGCTGTCGTTAATTGTGCAGGACGACGGGCAAGGTTTTCACCCCGGCGATTTGCTGAAGCCGCACGCGATGGGTGTCTTGGGGATGCGCGAGCGGGCCGTGCAGCTGGGCGGAACGTTGAGCGTGGTCGCGACGCCAGGCGCGGGAACAACGCTGACTCTGCTGCTGCCCATTACAAGCAGAGCAGCCATTGGGAGCAGATCGTAATGATAAAAGTCTTGATGGCCGACGACCATGCAATCGTTCGGAGGGGCTTGCGCCAGATTCTGAATGAAGGCTCCGCGCCCTGCCAGATCGACGAGGCAGGCAGCGGGCAGGAGGTGCTGAAGAAGGTCTACGACGGCGCATTTGACATCCTCGTGCTGGATATCTCGCTGCCCGACCGCAACGGGCTCGAGCTGGTGCGTGAGATCAAGAGTGTGAGGCCCAAGCTGCCCATCCTCATGCTGAGCGTCCACCCGGAGGAGCAGTACGCCATACGGGCATTGAAGGCCGGGGTGTCGGGCTATCTCAACAAGGAAAGCGCGCCCGAACAACTCGTCCAGGCAATCGAGCGGATCGTCGCCGGCGGCCGCTATATCAGCCCAAGCCTGGCCGAGACGCTCGCAGCCAACGTAGGCGGGGAAGGCGAGGGCGCGCCGCACGAGACGCTGTCGGACCGGGAGTTTACGGTACTGCTGCGAATCGGCGCGGGGAAGTCCGTGAGCGAGATCGCGGATGAATTGGGATTGAGTGTCAAGACGGTGAGCACGTATCGGGCGAGGATCCTCGAGAAGATGAACATGAACAGCAACGCCGACCTGATACGGTATGTGATCGACCATAAGCTGGTGTGAGTGCAGCTGCGTACGCAGGATGCCTCGGAAGGCGGATACGTGGATCGACAACGCATGGTGCCAGGCCAGAGCATCGTTCTAGTTGTACTCGAGTGGGATGAGTGTATGGGCAAGTTGAGTCGTATTGATGGATCGAATGGGAACGGGAACGAGAACGTTGTCCTGGCGGCGCCCGAGCCGTTTGCCGGTTGGACGCCCCGGCGGGTGGTGACCGCCACCCTGATTGTGCTCGCGATTGGGGCCGGGTTCTTCCTGCTGTTCCGTTTCTACACGGTCGTGTTTCTGTTCCTGGTCGCGGTGATGCTCGGGATCGCAACCAAGCCAACCGTGGGCTGGCTGCAGAAGCGCGGCATCCGCTCCGAAATCGGCGTCATCCTGGTCTACCTGGCGCTGCTCGCGCTGGTCGCCCTCTTCCTCGTGCTGGTCGCACCCTTGATTGCCGAGCAAGCCACGTCGGTCAGCGACAAACTGCCGCAGTATTACCGCGACATCCGCCAGGCCCTGATCAACTCGAACAACCGCTTCGTGCAGCGCCTGGCGCTGGGGCTGCCGCTCACCGTGGCGCTGTCATTTGGGTCTCTGACCGGCGGCGCTGGCGGAGCGGCTGCCGGCTCAGCCCGCCGCGGCGGCGATGGGGCCGGTGGTGCAGATCCTTGGCGGCGCGGCAAAGTCCATCTTCGTCATCATCGCCATCCTGGCCCTGGCCTTCTTCTGGGTCCAGGAAGGCGAAGTGCTGATGCGCCGGATCCTGATCCTGCTGCCGGCCGATTCGCCGCGACCCCGCCCGGATCTCTACGGAGAACTGGAAGGGAACGTTTCGGCCTTCTTCCGCGGGCAGCTCATTTTGTGCGGCGTGGTCGGGCTGATGTCCCTGATCGGTTATGTCGCATCGGCCTGCCCTATGCGCTCGGCCTCGCCCTGATCATGGCGGTTTGCGAGGCTATCCCGATGATCGGGCCAACCCTCGGCGCCGTTCCGACATGCTCGTGACCTCACCGTCGCCCCGGACAAGATCCTCTGGGCGCTGGCCGTGATCTTCATCATTCAGATGTCCGAGAACCATCTGCTCGTGCCGCGCGTCATGGACCGCTCCGTGGGCATCAACCCGATCGTCACCATCCTCGGGCATTTCGGCGTTCGGCGCGCTGTTCGGCTTTGCAGGCGCCTTGCTCGCCGTGCCGCTGACCGCCATGGTGCAGATCGTGGCGACCCGGCTGATGTTCCGCGCGCCGCTGCTGCGCCCGAAGTCGGCCGCGGCAAGGCGAGCATCCTGCGCCTGGCAGCGCAGGAGTTGATCAAGGATGTCCGCAATTCCTCACGCTCGGACGCCGAAGATGGCGCTCCTGGTCGATCCGGAGGTCGAACGGGCCGAGGACTTGCTCGAGGCCATCGCGGTCGATCTCGACAAGATGCTCACCGACGCGGAAGAGGATGACCAAACCGCAGGGTTGCACGGGTCGAGGGCATGAAACGCTTCGCCATCTCCGTGCTGCTCATCTTCGCTATCGTCACTGCTGGCAGTCATCTTGTGGCGCATCTCGAGCATCGTCTTCCTCTTCCTCGCGTCGCTCGCCATTGCGGCTGCCACTCGGGCGCCTATCGAGGCGCCACGGCACCGCGGTCTCCCCGCGCCCTCGCCATGCTCGCGGTCTACGGCTCGATCCTGGTCCTTTTCGGCGCGCTTGGGTATTCTTCCTGTTCCAGTCGCTCGGGCAGTGAGCTGGGGAACATCAGCGAGGATCTGAGCAACATTTACCGCACGCTGGTCGTGCGCTGGGGTGGGGGGGTGGCCCAGAACTTGCCGGCGCTGAGCGCCCGCCTGCCGAGGCCCGAGAGCTGGGACAGATGTTGGCCGGCGAGCGACGTGTCCGGGACGGTGCAGCGGCTGGCGAGCGTGACGAGCAGCGTGACCAATTTCCTGACCTACGCCGGCATCGCCGTCGTGGTCAGCATCTACTGGATTTCCGACCGTCTGCATTTCGAACGCCTGTTGCTGTCGCTGCTGCCGGCAACCCACCGCACCCGCGCCCGAGCCATGTGGCGGACGCTGGAGGCAGGCGTCGGCGCGTACTTGCGCAGCGAACTCGTGCAAGGGGTGCTGGCCGCAATGCTGCTGGCGCCCGCGTTTCGCTGATGGGTCTGCGTTACCCGGTCTTCTGGGCGCTCGTCGGCGCGCTGACCTGGTTTATCCCGCTGGTCGGCGCGCTGATCTTCCTGGTGCCGCTCTGGCTGATCACGTGGGTGCAAAACGGCGCCGCTCATCGCCACCGCGCGCGGTCGCCTACAGCATCGGGGTCTTCACGTTCCTGGAGCTGGTTGTCGAGCGGCGGCTGTAACACCCGAAGGCCGGAGCAACATCCTCGTGCTGCTCGTGATGCTGGCGATGTGCGACGCCTTCGGCCTGGTGGGCCTGCTGCTCGCGCCGCCGATTGCCATGGCGATCCATATCTTCCTGACGCAGCTGGTCACGCCCGCCGATGGCCGAGACCCAGCCGAGGCTCTTGCGCCGACGGTCGACGAGCTCGAGAGCCGGCTCGACGAGGTGCGGGGCTGTGATTGCCGAGCTTGGAGCGCAGAGCGCGCCCAGACTGTCGAGCATGACCGAGCGGCATGGGCCAGTTGCTGCGTCGAGGCGCGGAAGGTCGGACGGGTAGGCGTGTAGGACAAGCGTCGCACTACCGCCTTTCGGCGTTCCTACACCCTCTGCCTGCCTTCTGATAGAACAAATTCGAATACGGGGTCATGGTAGAGAGCACTGAAGTTATCGCTGCTGGCGATGAGGAAAGGATGAGAGATGAACGACGACGTAGTGGGTGGGATGTGGAAGCAGATTAAGGGCAGTGTCAAGTCGACGTTCGGCAAGTTGACCGACGACGACCTCACCGAGATCGAAGGCAATTCCGAGAAGATGGTCGGCAAGCTTCAGGAGCGCTACGGCTACAGCCGGGCCGACGCCGAGCGTGCCTGGAACGACTTCCAGGCCGGCGTGAAGACGGATAGCGGCCAGGCGGATGCCGAACGCCATATGGACCGGGCGGCAGACGAGGCCGGCGACGCGCTCGACGACGCCAAGAAGGGCCTGCGCCGCGCTCTGGAATAGAGTACGTCTTGATGATGGTACGTAGGGGCGACCGGCCGGTCGCCCCTACTTTTTGTTTTCAGTGCCTTTGTTCTGCGTAGCAGAGGTCCAGCAGCGGCTCTCCATCAACGACGCCCACACAGCCAGCAGCGCACCTTCCGCGACACAACCGATTCTACCACTTCGTCTCGCTTGCGATACAATGCCCTGACCGGTGCACGGTTCGCCGCATGGCTGGTGCAGCTGCATCGTGGAGGAGAGAGTTGGACGTTCGAGCGTATAACCGGGAGGCCTGGGACCGCCAGGTGGCCGAGGGCAACCCGTGGACCGTGCCGGTGACGCCGGAAACGATCGCCGCCGCTCGCGCCAGGGCCGGTGGAGCGTCGTGTTGACCGCGGCGAAACCCGTGCCGGCGGCCTGGTTCCCACCGTTGACGCGGCCTGGACGTGCTCGGGCTCGCCTGCGGCGGGGGCCAGCAGTGCCCGGTGTTCGCAGCTGCGGGCGCGAATGTGACCGTCATCGACAATTCGCCGGCACAGCTCGGCCGCGATCGCGAGGTCGCTCAGCGCGAGGGTTGAAGATCCGGACGGTCGAGGGCGACATGGCCGATCTTTCGGCGTTTGCCGACGAGTCGTTCGACCTGGTGTTTCACCCCGTGTCGAATGTTTTCGCCGCCGCGGTGCGGCCGGTGTATCGCGAGGCGGCCCGGGTGTTGAAGCCGGGCGGCATCCTGCTGGCCGGCTTCATGAACCCGGACATCTACATCTTCGACCGCGATGCGATCGACCGGCGGGGCTTGCTGCGCGTGAAGTACAAGCTCCCCTACACCGATGCGGCCGATCTTCCGCCGCGCCGAGCTGAACAAGATGATCGAGCAGGGCTGGCCGCTTGGAGCACAGCCACACGCTCGAAGACCAGATCGGCGGGCAATGCGACGCCGGGCTCGTCATCACTGCTTTCTACGAAGACCGCTACGCGCCGGAGACCGAAGATATTCCGTCGCGCTACATGCCTTGTTTCTACGCAACGCGGGCGGTGAAACTGCAGGCCGGCTGATGAGAAGCCGGGAGGCGAGATGTCGCGCATTTCCGAGTATCGTGACGAGCTCCGCCGGCAGGCCGAGTGGGAGCCTTACCTGCTGACCCATTCCGGGTTGCCCGGTCCGCGCGGCAACCTGGAGCTCGCGCACGCCGTGGCGCAGGAGGGGACCGAGGAGCAGTTCCGGCGGTGGGCGGCGCTTACGCCCGAGCAGGCCCCCGAGAACACGCCCGAGGCCTTCCTGGCGTTTTGTGGGGTGCTCGGCCTTGGGGCCGTGCTTGGCCGGTACAGCTCACACAGGACAGGGCCGGACGGAGCCTCCCAGGTTACCCCCGAGGCCTCAATCCTGGCAACGCTGCGGGGCCTGGCGTCCGACCCTAGGTGGCGGATCAGGGAGGCGGTCGCCACCGGCTTGCAGCTTTGGGGCGACGCTGATATGCCGGCGCTTGTTGGCCGAGATGCAGGCGTGGGCGGGGGGAGGTTTCTACGAACAGCGGGCGGCTGCGGCCGCGCTGTGCGAGCCCCGCTTGCTCGCTGCGCCGGCGAATGCTGCGGCCGTCCTGGAGCTTCTCGATCGGATCACCCACGGCATCGCAGAAAGCACTCCGGCGGAGCGCAAGTCCGAGCCGTTCCGGACCCTGCGCCAGGCCTTGGGGTACTGCTGGAGCGTGGCCGTGGCCGCTGAGCCTGGGGCAGGCGTGCCGGCGATGGAACGCTGGCTGGCCGATCCGGACCCGGACGTGCGCTGGATCATGCGGGAGAACCTGAAGAAGAAGCGCATCGCGGGGCTGAAGATCGACGCGCGCGAATAGTAGCGCGCTTGACAACGTCTGGTATAATAATACATATGTTCGATTGTTCAAGGGTGTCGCCGTTTCCGTGAGCCGTTGCGCCGCCCTTTGCGTTTGTGTTATAATCGGCCTTGCCGTGGGCCGATCAGGATCCATGGAAGCTACCCCGTCTGCCGCACTGGACCAGGCCGCCTGCCATTATGAGGGGCGCCGCCGGGACAGGGCCTGATTTTCGGAGGGTGGAAATGGTCGAAGTATCTATTGACAGCGTGCGGGTGAGCCTCATGTCACAGCATCGCATCGTCGTGCTGAAAGAGACCGGTTCGACGCGCTTTCTTCCTATTTGGATCGGCCCGTTCGAGGCCGATGCCATCACCATCGAGCTGCAGAACGTCGAGGTCGCCCGTCCCCTGACGCACGACCTGCTCAAGGCGACGATCGAGCAGCTGGGGGCCGAGATCCTCGAGGTGTCCATCACGGACCTGCGCAACGACACGTTCTACGCGGAGATCGCGCTCCGCTTGAACGGGCGCCGGATGGCAGTCGATGCCCGGCCCAGCGACGCCATCGCGCTCGCGGTCCGGGCGCGCGTGCCGGTGTACGTCTCGACCGAGGTGATGGAGCAGGCCGGGATCACGCCGGAAGAAGACCTGGAAGGGAGCGCACCGCCCCCGAGTGAGGATAAGGCGGTCGAGCCCACCCCTCCGGAGGCTTTCCGCGACTTTCTGGAGGGCCTCGACCTGACCGGCCTGGATTGAGAGCGCGTCCGGGCCGAGGGTCCGGACCAGGCCTGCGTGCTGTCACAAAGCCGGCTGCAAAGCCGGCTTCTTAGTCGCTTCCGTACAAAGACAGTGAGTTCCCGCCCGTGGATAAGCTCGACAAAACTGTTCCTGCCAATCCTGAAGCTGAGGAGGCGGTCCTCGGCTCTCTCCTGATCGACCCGGATGCGGTGCTCAAGGTCGCGTCGTTCCTCGAGGCCGAGGACTTCTATCGCGAGCGCAACGGGTGGATCTACCGCGCCATCCTCGAGCTGCACGAGCGCCGCGAGCCGGCCGATTTCGTGACCCTGTGCGACGAGCTCGAGCGGAACAACCTGCTCCAGGAAATCGGCGGCGCAGCCTATATCACGCAGCTGATCAACAACGTGCCGTCGGCCGCTTACGTCGAGCACTACGGGCACATCGTCGAGCGCACGGCCACGCTGCGACGCCTCATCGACGCCGCGGGCCAGATCGCTGCCCTCGCCTACCGTGAAGCGGACGAGGTCGACGAGATCGTCGACCGGGCCGAGCAGATCGTCTTCAATGTGGCGGAGCGCCGGATACGCCGCGACCTAGCGCCCGTTCGTCAGGTCATGCACGAGGTGGTCGATCGCATCGACTACCTGCACCGGCACCAGGGGCAGATCCTCGGCGTGCCCAGCGGCTTTACCCAATTGGATCGCCTGCTGGGCGGGTTCCAGAAGTCCGACCTGGTGATCCTGGCCGCCCGTCCTGCAGTCGGCAAGACGTCGCTCGCGATGAACTTCGCGCTCAATGCCGCCCGGAAGTTCCGCAAGGTCGTCGCCTACTTCAGCCTGGAGATGAGCGCAGAGCAGCTGGTGCAGCGCCTGCTGGCGATGGAAACGGGGATCGACCAGCAGCGGCTGCGCAAGGGCGAGATCGAGGACCATGACTGGGACATGATCATGGCCGCCGCAGGTGAGCTTTCGAGCACCATGCTCTACATCGACGACACGCCCGCCATGTCGGCGCTCGAGCTGCGCACGAAGGCCCGGCGGCTGCAGGCCGAACACGGGCTTGACCTGATCGTGGTCGACTACCTCCAGCTGATGCGCGGCGACAAACAGAGCGAGAACCGGGTGCAGGAGATCAGCTATATCTCGCGAGCGCTGAAGGGGCTGGCGCGCGAGCTCGAGGCGCCGGTTATCGCCCTCTCGCAGCTCTCCCGTGCGGTCGAAGCGCGCACGGACCATAAACCGATGTTGTCTGACCTGAGAGAGTCCGGTTCAATTGAGCAGGACTCGGATATTGTCATGTTTATTTTCAGAGAAGATATGCTGAAGGAGAACAGCGACAAGAAGAACATCGCGGACATCATCGTCGCCAAGCACCGCAACGGGCCGACGGACACCATCCCGCTGTATTTCCGCAAGGAACTGACGAAGTTCGAGAATCTCGAGATGGTGCGGGAGCCGCTGGAGTAGACCGACGCAAGGATCGCCCATGAAGGAACAAATGGAGGGTTTCCCCGGCTTCCCGGCCGGCAAGCTGGCGACGACGCCGGTGCCCAACCTGTTCTTCAGCGAGCTGCTGCCGCTGATCGACAACCTGGCCGAGCTGAAGGTGGTGCTGCACCTCTTCTGGCTGATCGGCAAGAAACGCGGCGCGCTGCGGTATGCCCGGCTCGACGAGCTGCTGCACGACCGGCGCCTGCTCGACGGGCTGGCGACGCCGAAACAGCCGGGCGAAGACGTGTTGCCGGACGCGCTGGAGCGGGCGGTCGCCCGCGGCGCGCTGCTGCACACCGAGGTCACGCGCGGGCGGGAGACCGAACACTGGTACATGATCAACAGCGCCAACGGCCGCGAGGTGCTGGAGCGGCTGCAGTCCGGCGAACTGGACCTGGCGCGCGACGGCGGCGAGGACATCCAGCTGCAGACCGAACGGCCGACGATCTTCGTGCTTTACGAGCAGAACATCGGGCTGCTCACCCCGATGATCGCCGACGAGCTGCGGGACGCCGAGCGGCACTTCCCGGCCGAGTGGATCGCCGACGCGTTCCGGCAGGCCGTGCTGCACAACAAGCGCAGCTGGAAGTACGTGCTGGCCATTCTGGAGCGCTGGCGCACGGAGGGCCGCGGCGGCACGCGCCAGGAACGGGACCTCGACGCATACGATGTGCCCGAGGGCTACGAAGGCATCATCAAGCACTGACGGCGCAGCGGATGTTGGAACGGATAAACGGATTCCGGCGCAACCAGCCGCTGATTCGGCGCTATCCGTGCAGCACGTGGAGTATAGGCGATGAAACGATTGGGGGACTTGTTGGGCGACCTGACCCCGCCCGAGCGGAGCGGAGCCGAGAAGGGCGACGCCCGCACCTCGCGCCCCGAGGACGACGTCTGCCCGATCTGCAAGGGGCGGGGGTTCGTCCTGCTTGACGTGCCGTACGGCCACCCTGATTTCGGCAAGCTCATCGCATGCCGCTGCACCGAGGCGCGCATTGCGCTCAACCGCAGCCGCCAGCTGCACGGGCTGAGCAACCTGGGCGGCCTGGAGCGCATGACCTTTGACACGTTCCTGCCTGACGGGGTCAGCCTGCCCGAATCCGTCCGCACCGCGCTGCACCGGGCGTTCGACATCGCCCTGGACTACGCCAGGCGGCCTCGGGGGTGGCTCGTCCTGCTCGGCGGCTTCGGCGCCGGCAAGACCCATCTTGCTGCCGCCATCACCAACTTCAACATCGACCTGGGGCGGCCGGCGATCTTTGTCGTCGTGCCTGACCTGCTCGACCACCTGCGGGCGGCGTTCGGGCCAAGCAGCGAGAGCGGCGTGGACGAGCGGCTCGACACGATCCGGGAGACGCCGCTCCTGGTGCTCGACGACCTTGGCGCACACCATTCGACGCCGTGGGCGCAGGAGAAGCTCTTCCAGATCCTCAACCACCGGTACAACAGCCGCCTGCCGACCGTCATCACGACGAACCAGCGGCTCGAGGAGCTCGACCCCCGCGTCGCATCGAGGCTCGCCGATCTCGACCTGAGCCAGATTTTCGAGATTCCCGCGCCCGACTTCCGGCAGGGCAGCGGCGGGCACGGCGTGCTGGACCGTGGGCGCACGCAACCTCAGCTCGCTGGCGCTCCACGCGGACCAGACCTTCGACAACTTCTCGCTGCAGGCGCTACGAGGATCATGGACGCTGGACACGCGAAAGAGAACCTCGACCGGGCGGTGAAGCAAGCGCGCGCCTTCGCCGAGCGGCCGGCGGGGCTGGCTGGTGCTGAGCGGCACCTATGGGTGCGGCAAGACGCACCTGGCGGCGGCGATGGCTAACCACCAGGTGGCTGCGGGACGTGCAACGCCCATGTTCGTGGTCGTGCCCGACCTGCTCGACCACTTGCGCGCCACGTTCAGCCCGACTGCGGGCGCGAGCCTCGATCGCGTTTTCGAGCAGGTCAAGTCCACGCCAGCTGCTTGTCCTGGACGACCTGGGTACGGAGAGCGCCACGCCGTGGGCGCGGGAGAAGCTGTTCCAGCTGCTCAATCACCGCTATGCGGCGAGGCTGCCGACCGTGATCACGACGACGGCGCAGATCAACGAGATCGACCCGAGGCTGCAGAGCCGGATGCTTGACACGACGCGCTGCACGTTCTTCGTGATCACTGCACCCAGCTTCCGGGGCAGTGAGTCGCAGCGCACCGCTGACGCGCGCAGCCAGGCGCCGAGAAAGCCACGGCAAAGACCCTAGCGGCTGCAGGGTTGCAGGGTTGACCAGGTTGCAGAGGGTAGGGTACACGCACTCACTTTTCGATTCAAAAGGTTTGACGGGACCTCGCGCTCCCCGCCTGGCCAGATCGCTGCAAGGTCAATTTGGAGGACAAGAATGGCACGTCGGCCAGGCCGACCCCAGGCGAGCCTCTGCCCGAAGAGCAGACCATCCTGCCAAACCTTACCGACTTGAAAGTGGGTGCGTGTACCCTACCCTCTGCAACCTGGTCAACCGTGCAACCCCTCAGTGGAGCAGCCTCGTTTCGAGTCACCGGACGCGCCCCTTGCCGCTTGGCGGCTGTGCGCCCGTGTGGTAAACTCCTGTTAGCACTCCCGCACCGACATTGCGAAAAGCCTCCCCCTGAATTTGACGTCTTGGACTGACTTGGGTAAAATCGGCCTTAGTTAGCACTCACACATGAAGAGTGCTAAGCAAGGCCGATTCGTTTTCCCGGCCCGGATCACCGGGCCCCATCACGTCAAACCACTTACCAAGGGAGGCTGTTGGACTATGAACCTCAAGCCGCTCGCCGATCGCCTGGTCGTCGAACCGCTCGAGCAGGAAGAAGTCACCGCCGGTGGCATCATCCTGCCCGAAACCGCCAAGGAAAAGCCGCAGCAGGGCAAAGTCGTGGCCGCAGGCCCTGGCCGCACCGATGAAGATGGCAAGCGCCTTGCCATGGAAGTCAAGGTCGGTGACACCGTCCTCTATGCGAAGTACTCGGGCACCGAAGTCAAGATGAGCGGGAAGAAGATGCTCATCCTGCGCGAGTCTGACGTTCTGGCCGTCGTCGAATAATCTAAGGAGATAAAGTACCCATGGCAGCCAAGCAGTTGCTTTTCTCTGAGGAAGCCCGCCGCAACCTGAAGATCGGCGTTGACACCCTCGCAGATGCTGTAAAGACCACCCTCGGCCCCAAGGGCCGCAACGTCGCCCTCGACAAGAAGTGGGGCGCACCGACCATCACGCATGACGGCGTGACCGTGGCCAAGGAAATCGAGCTGCAGGAGCCCTTCCAGAACATGGGCGCCCAGCTGCTGAAGGAAGCCGCGACCAAGACCAACGACATCGCCGGCGATGGCACCACCACCGCGACCGTGCTGGCCCAGGCCATCGTCACGGAAGGCATGAAGAACGTTGCCGCGGGCGCGAACCCCATGCTGCTCAAGCGCGGCCTGGACAAGGGCGTTGCCGCTCTGTCCGCCAACATCAAGGGCCAGGCCATCACCATCACGACCCGCGAGGAAATCGCCGCCGTGGCCGCCATTTCGGCCCAGGACCAGGAAATCGGCGACCTGATTGCGGACGTCATGGAGAAGGTTGGCAAGGACGGCGTCATCACGGTCGAAGAGGCGAAGGGCCTCCTGTTCGAGACCGAGTTCGTCGAAGGCATGCAGTTCGATCGCGGCTACCTGAGCCCTTACTTCATCACCAGCCCCGAGTCGATGGAAGCGAGCCTGACCAGCCCCTACATGCTGATCACGGACAAGAAGATCTCGGCCGCCGCCGACATCGTCCCGATCCTGGAGAAGCTGGTCCAGCTGGGCCGCCGCGAGGTCGTCATCATTGCGGAAGACGTCGACAGCGAAGCGCTGGCCACCCTGGTGCTGAACAAGCTGCGCGGCATGTTCAACGTGCTTGCCATCAAGGCCCCGGGCTTCGGCGATCGCCGCAAGGCCATGCTGCAGGACATCGCGATCCTGACCGGCGGCACCGTCATCACCGAGGAACTTGGCAAGAAGCTCGAGAGCGCGATGATCAGCGACCTCGGCCAGGCCGACAAGGTCATCTCGGACAAGGACAACACCACGATCGTCGGCGGCAAGGGCGACGGTGAGGCCATCAAGGGCCGCATCAACCAGATCCGCGTCGAGATCGACAACTCCACCAGCGACTACGACAAGGAAAAGCTGCAGGAGCGGCTGGCACGGCTGGCGGGCGGCGTGGCGATCATTCGCGTGGGCGCCGGCACCGAGGTCGAGCTCAAGGAAAAGAAGCACCGCGTCGAGGATGCGCTCAGCGCGACCCGGGCGGCGGTAGAGGAAGGCATCGTGCCCGGCGGCGGTGTGGCGCTGCTGAACGCCATTGCGGCGTTGGACGAGGCCGAGAAGGGTCTGGAAGGCGATGTCCTCACGGGCGTCAAGATCCTGCGCAAGGCCCTGCCCATGCCCATGGCGACCCTCGCTGAGAACGCCGGCTACGACGGCGCTGTGATCATCGAGAATGTCCGCCGCGAGCAGAAGGCACAGAATAGCAACCGCATCGGCTTTGACGTCATGAGCGAGGACTACGGCGACATGGTCGCCAAGCAGATCATCGACCCGGCCAAGGTTACCCGCGGCGGGCTCGAGAATGCTGCGTCGATTGCGGCCATGATCCTGACCACCGAGGCCCTCATCTCCGATATCCCGGAGAAGGAAAAGCCGTCGGCCCCTGGCCCCAGCCCCGACATGTACTAATCAACTGCGGGGATGAGGGGATTGGGGGATGACCCCAGTGACACCCCTCATCGCCCCAGAAGGCTAGCGCTTCAGACCGGGTTTCTTCGCCAGCGTTGCCGGCGTAGGGACCCGGTCTCTTTTTGCCCTGGAACCGGCGCCCGGCGCCTATCGTTTAGATACGCACAAGCCTGAAACGCCTCACTAGCAGAAATGCTGCGACAGCCAGCACGATCCAGATCACGATGATTGCCGCCGCCCCACCCCAGCCCACCGGCTTTCCCTCTGCCGCAAGCACCCGGCCGCGTTCCCTGTGCTCCGCGAGCACTTCGGATGGAACCATGCGGATCACCAGGGCAATTCCCAGCGGGATCAGGATCAGGTCGTCCAGGTAGCCCAAAACCGGCACGAAATCCGGCACGAGATCGATCGGGCTGAAGGCGTAGGCAACCACACATAGCGCGAGGACCCGTGCGTACCACGGCACGCGCGGATCGCGATATGCGCCGTAGAGGGCGTAGGTCCAGGCTTTGAGTTCTCTGGCCCGCACCTGGAGCCGTTTCAACACTTAGGTCGGATCTTCCGAGGTCAGCAGCACGGCGGCCCGGATCCCCTGCTCTTCGCACAGATAGCGGAAGTTCTCGGCATCGCCTGCCGTGCCCACGATATCGTCATAGTGCATCGGGATATAATATTCGGCCTTGATCACCCTGGCTGCCTCGAAAGCCTCCTCGGCGGTCATGACGTAGGTGCCCGAGACGGGCAGCAAGGCGACCGTGGCCTGTATCGTCGACATCTCCGGTATGAAATCCGTGTCCCCGGCATGATAGAGCTTTTCGTCGCCGATGGTGATGATGTAGCCGTTGCCCTGCATCTCCTTGGAGTGGAAGGGATGTCCGGGGCTGCGGAACTTGTTGACGTTGTAAGCGGGCGTCGCGTAGATGCTCACGCCCTTCACAGAAAGCGACTCGCCCGGCCGCATCACCAGGGCTTCTCCGCCAAGCTTCTTTGCCGCACCGGGGTTCGCCACCACGACGGTTCCGCTCTGGCTGATCCTGGCGACGTCGTCAGGCGAGCAATGGTCGGAGTGCTCGTGGGTGACCAGGATGAGGTCTGCGGGCGGGCTGTCGGGCGGAAGTTTCCAGGGGTCGATGTAGATGACGGGGGGGCCGTCCAGCCGAAACGTGTCATGGCCGATTCTGCGCAGGTTCCGCATGATGTTCGGATATAGCATTTCTACCTCCCGTGGCGATAGACCTGAAAGGTTTCCGAAAACCTGCCAGGTCTTTGCGATCCCGCTAGCCGTCCCGCTTGATCACGATCAGGGTGAAGTCGTCGTACTGCGCCTCGGCGCCGGCCCACTCCAGGACCGCGGCGTCGATCGCATCGGCAATGGCCTCGGCCGGCTCGGCCTTGTGGTCGCACAGCAGGGCAGATAACCTCGCATCCCCGAACTCCTCGCCCGAGGCATTCAACGTGTCGATCGCACCGTCAGTATAGAATAGAACCACATCGCCGGGCTGCAGGTCAACTGTCTTTTGTTCGAATTGGACGTCGACGGAGATGCCAAGGGCCAGCCCGTTAGCAGTGAGGCTTCGAGCCTCGCACCCCTCGCGCTCCGCATGCAGCGCAAGGTTGTGCCCCGCGCTCGCGTAGTCCAGGCGATGCGAGACGATATCAAGCACGCCGTAGTGCGCCGTGACGAACATATCGGATGTGCTGTCGGACAGGATCAGGTCGTTCGCCCGCTGCAGGGCGGTCGACGGCTCGCGGCCGCTGAAGGCGACGGCGCGCAGGATAGTGCGCGGCGAACATCATGTAGAGCGCGGCGGGGATGCCCTTGTCCGACACGTCCGCGATCAGCAGGCCCAGCCGGAACGGCCCCAGGCGGAAGAAGTCGAAGAAGTCGCCCCCGACCTCCCGGGCCGAACGCCAGCGGTAGGCCACCTGGTAGCCTTCGAGGGCCGGCGCTTCTTGCGGCAGCAGCGTCTTCTGGATGTCGTGGGCCAGCTCGAGCTCGCGGCCCAGCCGCGCCCGCTCGGCCTCCTGCGCCTGCAAGCGGGCGTTCTCGATGGCGATGGCGGCCTGGTTTGCGATGCCCACAAGGATGCGGACACGGCGGGGGCTGAACATGTGCGCGCTGTCCACGTCGTCGGCCAGCAGCGCGCCGATCGGCTCGTCTGCCACCAGCAGGGGCACGACGAGAATGGTGCGGCTGCCGAAGCGCTCGCGCCAGGCCTCCGGCACGCGCGGGTTGCCTTGCGTGTCGTCTACCACGAGGGGTTGGCCGGTGCGGCACGCGTCGTCCAGGAGCGGCAGCTCGCCTGGGCGGATGACCGCACCCACGTAAGCGTCCGACAGGCCGGGCCGCCGCCCGTGCACGGTGCGCGCCCGAAAGTTGCCTTCCTCGTCGTTGAGCAGCGCCACGCAGCGATCGACCCCGGTCAGCGCGGGCGCGATGCGGGTGACCTGCTCGAGCGTGACATCCACCGGCTGTAGCCGCCGAATCGCCTCGGCGACCTGGAGGAGCACGGTGGAGGTCCACACCTCTTCCTCCCGCATGGCCGTCAGCCGGGCATTGTCTACGGCCGCAGCGATCTGGTGGGCGATGCCGCCCAGCATGGCGAGACGGCGCTCGTCCAGCTCGGCGACCCGCTCACGGCTGAACCCGGCGCCCATCACGCCGAACACCTCGCCCTGGTTCAGCATGGGCAGGAGCGCGACGAGGTCGCCGGAACAGACCGCATCGAATGCATGAGGCAGGCACCCCGGATCGGCTCCCGGATCGAGCACGACGGCTGAACGTGTCGAGCGCAGCACGTCGAGCGCCGGCCAATCGCCGGTCAGGAAGCGCAGTGAGAGCAGGGGGTCGTCGCCGGGGTCGAGTTGCAGGCCGAACGAGGCGGCGTACTGGAAGGCCTCGTAGTCCTCGTCGAGCAGCCAGATGGTGGTCGACTCGACGCCCGCCAGCATGGCGGTGACGCGGGCGGCGGCGTCCAGCACTTCGGCCATCCCCTCCGCCTGGCTCGTCGCCTCGGCCACCTGCAGCATCACCGTCGTCGTCCAGGCCTCGATTCGCTGCGCCTCGTAGGCCCTGGCGGAGTTCACGGCCACTGCGGCCTGGTCGGCAAGCATGCGCAGCACGAACAGGTCGTCCTGTCCGAAGGCGTCCCGCTCGGTGCTCTGGACGTCGAGCACGCCCGCGACTTCATCCTCGACGATCATGGGGACGGCCAGCTCGGCGCGGGTGTCGGGCAGCAGGCGCGGATCGTCGGGAATGTAGCGGGGTTCCAGCGTAACGTCGTTCGCCAGCAGAGGCTCACCATGCTCCGCAACCCACCCGATGATCCCCTCCCGGCCGATGTGCATCGACCGCCGCTCGGCCAGCCACTGCTCGTTGAGGCCGTGCCCGCTCGACGCCTTGAAGACCGCCCGCTCGCTGCCGCGTCTCGACGAGGAAAATCTGGACGTGGTAGTAGCCGAAACGGGTCTGGATCAGCTCGACAAGCTCACCTAACAGCCGGTCCAGGTCGAGGATGCTGTTGATCCGGCGCCCCACGTCGGAAACGGCGGTGCAGCGCGTTGAGCCTGTGCTCTGACCGCTCGTACAGCTGCGCGTTGTTGAGCGCCGAGGCGCTCTGGTTGGCGAGGATCGAGAGGAGGCGCAGGTCATCTTCGTCGAACGCGCCGGGTTCGGGGCTCTGGATCGAAAGCGCGCCGATGGCCGTATCCCCGACGAGCAGGGGCAGGTAGATCCCGGAACGCGGGGGGTTGTCGCTGAGGTAGGCCGGCCGGGCGGGCAGGCTCGCCATTTCCAGGGCGAAATCACGGACGAGCAAGGCCTGGTGCGACGTGCGCAGCCAGCCGATGATGCCCTGGCCTTCGGGTACGCGGAATGCTGCGGGGGGCTGGCGTTCGCCGTCCTTCAGCCAGACCTTGATCTGATACTGGTCGCCCTCGAAGAGGCCAAGCTGGAAGGTGTCAGTGGGGACGATGCGGCCGGCGAGGACGTAGATCAGCTCGCACAACTCGTCCCGGTCCATCTGGGCTTGCAGGATCGAGCGGCCGATCTCGGCAAGCGTCGCCAACTCGGCCAGGCGCTCGGCCCCATGCTCCTTGCGCCGCGCATACTCTGATGCCGCCCCGGTTCGCGATGAACTTCTGGCCGCCGCCGGTTGTGAACCTGCGACTTTCCGCGTCACGGGCCGTCCCCTGCCGTCCTCACGCGGCGCCTCGCTTGATCATCGTCAGCAGGTTGCCGTCGGGGAGCGTTTCGTAGTGGACTTCATCCATGAGCTGGTGCATCAGGTGCAGCCCCAGCCCGCCGACCGGCCGCTCTTCGAGGGGGATGCTTTCGTCGGGCCGGCCGATCTTGCCCGGCTTGAAGGGCTTGGCCTGATCGCGCAGCTCGAACGTCACGTCGCTGCCCGCCACGATCATCCTGACCGAGAGGTGACCGCCCCGGTTCTTGTAGCCGTGCTCGATGACGTTGCTGGCCGCTTCCTCGACGGCGAGGGTCAGATCGAAGCAGAAATCCGGGTTGATGGCGGCGTCGCCGCACGCCGTCTCGACGAACTCAATCACCGCCGGCAGCTCTTTCATCTTGCCGGCGCACACCATTTCACGCACAAACGGCTCGGTCACGCTGATCCGCCTTGTAATACGCCCCGCCGTCCTCGGTCGTGTACGGCGGGTTTCTCCGGCGGCAGCTCATTAGCCCGCCTGCCCGGGAAGCCTGCACTCACACGCCCGTAAGACGCCGGGGCGCGTCGTTCTCTCGTCTCAGAAGCTGCCGACTGCTTCGGCCTCGGTGTCATAGATGATGAATTGACCGCTCAGCCCGGTCAGATCCAGCACTTTCTTGATGTTGGGATTCACTTCGGCCAGGCGCATGTCACCTCGGTTCCAGCGCCGGCAGGTCTTCCAGGTGCTGATCAACTCCCGCAGCGCCGCGCTGGACGTGTAGGAGACGTCCTTCATGTTGACGACAAGCTTGTAGTGGCCGGCCTCTGTGAGGCCGCGCAGCTGCGTGCCAAGTTCGGGGGCCACGCTGCCGTCAATACGCCCGCCCAGCCGGACCAGGGTGCAGCGCTTCATGTCGACGTTTGAGAACTCCATCAGAATCACCTCCGTGGGTAACCGCGTCGCTTGGAATGGCGAGTGCTAACGCAACTCTTGCGCCTGGTTTAGAGGGTCACTATAACACAAACTGGATGCGGGCACAACTCCAGTTTGCCGCCAACTGGCGAACTGGCCTCGGACGGCACCAGCCGGACGACGGCCATGCCTAGCCCGATGTAGCTCCAGAGCATCACGGCCATGTGGGGGTAGACGAGGTTGAAGAGGTAGTGGTCGAGCATGCCGCCGGCCAGCACGCTGATGATGGCCGCGAGCAGGCCCAACAGGAGCGCTTCGCTGCGGGCATTCTCAACAGTCCGGGGCGCAAGACGGGTCCACCGCCAGGCGCGGAAGAGGTTCACCAGGTAGGCGACGATCACGATCACGAACGCGATCACGCCTAGGACGCCCATGATTTCCGCCATGAGGAGGTAGAGGTTCGACACGCCCACGTAGAGGTCGGCGTCAGGTGAGCCGCCAAAGCCGACGCCGAACCAGGGATACCGGCCGATCAACAGGAGCGCGTCGCGGTACTCGCCGAGGCGCATCTGGGTGGCCTTGTCCTGAAGCTGGATGCCTTCGACGAAGTGCAGGACGTAGGACTGTGCCTGTGGCAAGAGCAGGAGCAGCACGGCGCCCGCCGCAGCGAGCAGCAGGAGCTTGCGGTAACGCAGCAGCCCGATCACGACCAGCCCGATGGCCAGCCCGGCCAGAGAACCCCGGCTGTAAGTGAGGTAAAGGGCCAGACCCTCCACGCCGAGAAAGCCGGCGACCACCCACCGGGGGAAGATCGGGCTGGGGCTGACCAGTTGCGGCAAGGTGAGCCCGATGACCAGGATCATGAAGCCGCCAAGGACGTTTGGATCGATCATCGTGCCGATCGCGCGCATCGGGTTGAGCGGGTCGTCCTCGATGTAGCGCAGCGCACCCGCGCCGCCAGGATAGCCAAACCGGGTGAGGGCATCGAAAATCCGGACGGTCAGCGTGTCGGGGATGACGTACAAGACGACCGCAATGGCGGCAGCGACGGCGCCGGTTACCATGATCAGGGCGGCGAAGAACTCCGTGTCGCGGCGGGTGCGGAGCGTGTTGACCAGGACGAAGAAGAACGCGATCGCCAGGACCATCTCGGCGAAATTGCGGATGGTCGTCATGGTCGGGCTGCCGAAGCGCAGCCCGTTGGCGAAGGCAAAGAAGGCCATGAGCAGGAAGAGCAGGACCGCGGCCCCGATGGAGGTGCCGGCGAAGTCGCGGTCTTGCCGCGTCACGAGGCGCATGAACCAGACGAAGTAGACGGCCAGCAGCGCCAGATTGAGGAACGTCGGCGTGAACCCGATCTTGAACGGCAGGGTGGCGAACGGCAGGAAGCCGATCACCAGGAAGATGGCGACCATGCCCCAGCGCACGTCGCGCAGGACCAGCACGGCGAGGAGCAGCGCGACCAGCCCCGCGGTCCCGTAGAGGGGGCCGCCGATGGCAACGAAGAGCGCCGCGACGAGAGCGCCCATGAAGATCAGGGCCGCCCGGCTCCATCGTGCGACGCGGGGATCCGGGCTGAACAGAACGGACTCGAACCGGTGAAACAGGTGAACCATGTTGATACTCTGGCGCGTGGGCCTAAGACCCGCTGAACGCCTTCAACTCCACGTGATCGGCGCCGTCCGCCGTCAGGATGCGCGGCGCGCCCTCTTTTGTCGGATCGTACAGCGCCAGGATCAGGCGATATTCGCCCCGCGGCAGCATGCGCGACAGGGGGATGCTGTAATGGACCGGGTCAGCGGCAAGGTCTGGCGCGCCGAAGGGCTGGTCAACCTGCGCGACGACCTTTCCCTCGCCGTTCAACAGCTGCAGGCTGAGCTTCTCGCCGCCGGTCAGCCGGTCGGATGGCCCCTGCCAGCGGAGGTACACCGGCAGGACGTCGCCGGGCAGCAGCCGGTCGCCGGCGACGTGCGCGGCGGCGAGCTCCACCCCGTTCGCAAACGACACACTCGCCGGTTCGAGCGCTGCGGGCGGCCGGCCGTACACCTGCACCCGCCAGCCCGACACCGGCACGTCCTGCAGCAGGTCGTACTTCGTGCTCAGCGCGGCGGCCGCGATCCCCCGGTCGTCCCACCACGCAGCGTCCTGGACCGCGATCACCACCCGCTCGACACCCTGCTGTGCGAGGTCGGCCACCAGCGCCTCGGCGCCGGCCTGGTCGTGCGCGGCAGGCGGGATCACCGTGCGGTTCGCGGCGCCGTCGTAATAGTACCACAGCGTGGGGTCGGGGAACGATTGGGCCACCCATGTCGTGTTGGACGGGGCGCCCGCAACATAGCGCTCCATCACGGCTGCAAGCTCGCGCCAGCCCCGCGACTTGCTGTAAGCCGGGTCGTCGTAGAAATGCGACAGAGCGAGATCAGCATGAGGCCGGCAGCACCAGCGCCAGCATGGCGCCGAGACGGCCCACCGTAGACCTGACAGGACCCTGCTGCGGCAGGCTTCGAAACCTGTCAGGTCTGTCTACTAGAGGCGCGAAGGCTGCGGCGACCAGCAGCACGAAGCCGGGCAGCGCGGCGATGATGTAGCGTTCGTTGAAGATGGGCCGGCTGATCGCGCCCACCCAGGTGATCAGCAGGGGGACGAGCAGGAGCAGCAGCGCAAGCCACAACGCCCGCCGGCCCGTCGAGCCCGACAGGAAGAGGCGGATCGCGCCGCACACGGCCAGGATGCCGGCCAACAGGGCCAGCACCGTTCTCAACTCCGCCGGCATCGTCTCGCCCGCAGCAAACACCGCCAGCGACCGCAGCCAGAGCGCCAGGAATCCCGGCGAGTCGCCGTTGCCCGCGTAGGCGGAGAGCGTGGCGCGTGCGGCAACCAACCAGGGGAGATAGAGCAGCCCGGTCGCCGCCTGGGCGGCGACCCAGGCGGGCAGCGAGCGGCGCTCCTCCCGGCTGACAATGGCGCGGGTCAGGACGAACACGTTCTGCGCGACGATGATGTATGCCGCGTAATAATGCGTCTGCAGCGCCAGCCAGGTGATGGCGACGTACGCAGCCCACAAGGCCGGGCGCCTGCGGTCCATTGCCCGCAACATCAGCACCGTGCTTGCCAGGGTGAGGGCCAGGCTGATGCTGTACATGCGCGCGTCCTGGCTGTGCCAGATCGCGTACGGGCTGAAGGCCAGGAGACCGGCGGCGAGGATGCCGGCCGGCTTTGGCAGCCGCAGCTCGCGCACGAGGCGATAAAGGAGCACGACGGCCAGGACGCCGAACCAAACGGAGACGAAGCGCAGTGCAAACTCGGTTTGGGCAAACTCGGTCTGGCCCGCCAGCTGCAGCCAGGCGCCTTCGACCACGTAGCTCGCCACCGGGTGCGGCTCGCGCAGCGAAAGCGTCGACCGGATCAGCTCCGGGACCGTCTGCAGGCTGAACAGGCGGCCGAGCGCCTCGTCGCCTCTCAGTTCCTGGTAGCCCAGCCGGTACGCCCGCAGGCCGAACGCGACGAGGGTGACCGCTGCCAGCCCGAGGGCGCCCCACGGGAGGGCGCGGGCCCAGCGGCCGAGCACGCTCCTGGCTCGCTCCTTGCGGGAGACTACGATGCCGGCGAACAGCGACGCAAGCGTGAGCGCGCTGATCAGCAGCCCGAGCCGCACGCTCACCGGGCGGTAGCGCAGCTCCACCGTGCTCTCACCCGCCGGAACAGGCAGCCCGAGCAGGGTCAGGTCGGTGCGCAGGACCGGGACGTCTCGCCGCTCGCTGCCGTTCGAGACGGTTGCCTCCCAGCCGGGCATCCAATTTTCGCTCACCACCAGGAAACCGCCCGCCTCCGTCTTGACCTGGATGCGCAGGTCGGTTGGCGACATGCGTTCGATGCGCGCTTCGCTCGCGCCTGCCGCGGCCAGCGAGCCGTCCTCGAGGCCCGCCGGCCGTCCCACGCCGTTGACTGCGGGTGGGAGCACGGCGGTCTGGCGCAGGTCGAGGCGCTCGTCCCCCAGGAGCGGAAGCGCGTACTCGTCGCCGGCCGTAAAGAGGGAATTCACCACCCACGCCCTCGGGTTACCGGCTGCCAGGCGATACAGGTAGCCGGGTTCGGGGCCGGCCGTGAACTCGGCCAGCCGGTCGCTGGGCACGTAGAGCGAAGCGCCTGAGGATAAGACGTTCTGAACGCCGGTTAGTTGCCAGAGCCGCTCCCGTGGGAAATCGTGCAGGAGCGAGTCGTACCGGGCGAGGCGCAGCGGGCTGCTGCCGCCCACGTCTTCGACGCCCACAAGCATACCGTAGTCTTCCGGCAGCCGCCCTTCGTTGTGGACGCGCGGCGGGACGTCCGCCGCATCACTGGTGATGGACGCGGCGCCGGCTACCGCTACGGCCTCGGCGGGCGGCAGTTCGGGGCGACCGCTCAGATTGACCGGCACGTTGCCGGCGAACAATTCGAGGAGCACGAGCGCGGTCAGGATGGGGGTAAGCCACCGGGGCTTGACTGGCAGGACGGCCAGAAGGACAAGCCCGAGCAGGGCGATCGCGGCGACGGCGTATCCGCGCACGAGGGTGGCCCGAGCCGCAGCGTCGAGCGTGGGGCCGACCACCTGGCCGAAGACGAGCAGGCCGCCGCCTGCGGCGATGGCCCAACCGGCCGCAGCGATAAGCCTCGCGCGCCGGGTCAGCCGCACGAACACGGCTGCCCCGCACCCCGCCAGCACGCTGAGGCTGAATGCGACAAGGTAAGCCGCTCGTTCCTGCCCGCGAAACATGCTCCAGCCGGGCGCCCAGCGGTAGAGGACCGGGTACAGGAAGCCGTTCTCACCGTAGCTGGCGAGCAGCGCGAGCACTGCTACCAGGCCGAAGTAGATGACCGCATATGACCTGGCCCCGGTCGCGGTCGGGCCGGCGCAGGGACGCCAACGCGTCCGCACATGCCAGGAGCGCCAGGCCCAGCGCCACGAGACCCACGTACAGCGGCGAGAACTGGGTCAGGACGCCGGCCGCCAGGACCTGCAGCGTGTCGCGCGCGAGAAAGCCGCCGCTGACGAAGCCATAGCCGACATTGGCGCGGACGCTGAGCGCGGTGAACTCCAGGCTCGGCCACAGCTGCGCCGCGCTCAGGCCCAGGAACAGCGCGAAGAAAGCGGCGATCCGTGGGACCCAGTCCCACTTCGGGCCGGGCGAAAGCAAAACCTGCAACAGCAGCCAGCCGGCGACGCAGTAGCTGAGAAACAGAAAGGTCTGTGGGTGGCCGCCCAGGAATGCCACCGTGTAGGCGACGGCGGCCGCAATCCACCAGCGCCAGGAGCCCCTGTCCCGAAACGCCCGGGCCAGGCACCAGAGCACCAGAGGCAGCCAGATGGCGGTGCGAAGTACGGCGGTCTGCAGCGGCGGGTAACCCGTGAGATAGCCGGAAAAGGCGAAGACGCACCCCGCCAGGAAGGCCGGCGCCGGTGGAGCGCACCAGGTCACGGACCAGGAGGAACGTGAAGAAGCCCCCGAGCGCGATCTGCAGGACGACTTCGACCTGCAGCCAGTACAGCCGCTGCATGATCCCGCCCCAGGCCAGGGTCAGCGCGAGCACGAGGTTGCTGATCGGATAGAAGACGGCGGCCTGCACGTCGGCCAGGAAGGGGTGGCCCGAGAAGGTATACGGGTTCCAGACGGGCAGACGGCCGGCCAGGATCTCCGACCGCTGGAACAGGCTGAACGGCAGAAAGTGGTCCGTGAAGTCGCCGGTCGGGAACCAGCGGAGGCCCAGCAGGACAGGGGCGTAGAATACGCCGGCGAGGGCGAGGTAGCCGAGCAATGGCAGGAAGAGATGGCGCGTGGACCGCTCACCCATATGTGGCGATTCTGGGGTCATTCGATTATTATATCATTACGCCGTTGACTTGAGTATATCAGCATGCCAGTTGCTTACCCCGCCGCGCCGCGTGAATTCGTCGCCTACATCCGCCAGCCCAGCCACTGGGGCCGCGCTTTGCTCGCGGCCGGGGGTGGGTACGGCGCGGTGCTGGCTGCATGGGAGTTGACGCACCTCGGGGGTCTCGAAGCGTTCATCTTCGCCAACGAGCTGCCGCTCGATGCGCGCCGGACCCTGGCGGCCGGGCTGCTTGCGGGCATGGCCGTGGGATTGTTCGCCTGGTTCGTGCTCGGACTGCTCCTGCGGCGCCGCTCCGATGGTGAAAAGCGATGGGACGACGCGGCCGTGTACATGGCGCTTGGCCTCGTGCTGCCCCTCCTGCCCGTGCTGGCCGTCCCTGGGATCGCCGCTCGCGAGCCGCTTTTCGTGCTGGGCTGTCTTCTTGCCGCGCTCGCCGTCGTCGCCCTGGTCGTCCGCTCGCTCCGCGGCGGTCGCCGCCCGGCTGCGGCGCTCGCAGAAACCCCTTCACCCGCTTCCGAGCCGGTCGACGCTCGGGCGCGGCGGCTCGATCGCATCGGCCTCGCCGCGACGATCGCCCTGGTCGCCCTGAGCACCGTGTTCATGACGGTCTTGGCGGTAGGGAGGCATAACGCCTACCTGACGAACGCGTTCGACCTCGGCATCCACGACCAGGCGATCTACAATATCCTTCACAGCGGATACATGCGGACGACGCTGTACGGTCCCTACGCCATCGACTATATCGGCGACCACTTCTCGCCGATCCTCTACCTGCTGGCGCCCATCTACGCGCTGCGCCAGGACGCCCGCACGCTCCTGGCCCTGCAAAGCCTGTTCCTGGCCGCGGCGGCGATCCCGCTCTACCTGCTGGCGCGCCTCAAGACGCGCAGTGTCTGGATCGCGCTGGCGCTGGTCGTCGCTTGGCTGCTGCATCCGGCGCTGCACGGCGTCAGCCTGGATGACTTCCACCAGATTGCGTTGGTCCCCCTGTTCCTGCTGGCCGCGCTCTATTTCCTCGAAACAGACCGCGACGTGCCGTTCCTGATCTGCCTCGGGCTGGCCCTGCTGGTGAAAGAGGAAGTGGCGCTGACCGTTGCCGCGGTCGGGGCCTATGCGTTCTTCGTCAAGCAGCGTCACCGCCTGGGGGCGGGGCTGATGGTGGGCGGGATGATCTATTTCGGGCTGGTCACGGGCTGGGTGATGCCGCGGCTCGGCGGCAAGCCGCAAATCGACACCCGGTTCGGCGGCTACATGGCGCCCGGGACGCAGGGCGCATCCGGCATCGCCTGGACGCTGCTGACCAATCCCCTGTTCACCGCGGTGCACATCTTCGGCAACCCGGACAAGGTGACCTTCCTGCTCCAGGTCTTCGCGCCGGTGCTCTTCCTCCCCTTGCTCGCGTCGCCGGCCGCGTGGCTCGTGGCAGTGCCTGCTCTCGCGGTGCAAACGCTCACCGACGCCCACACGCAGTACGACATCAACGGTCATTACACGGCACATCTGCTTCCCCTGGTCTTCTTCCTGGCCGTGCTCGCGCTCGGCAGGCTGGCACGGGCTCGAAGGTCACGGGGTGCGGCGCCGCGGCGTGAGTGGGGCAGCGTGGCGCTGGCTGGCGCGCTCGTCGTGGTCGCGCTGGGGATGAGCCTGACCTACAGTCGCGCGTTCATCAAGGAGAGCGACGTGTGGGACAAGCCGGACGCGCACGACGCGGTGGTGGACGAGTTTGTCGCGCAGATGCCGCCCGGCGCGATAATTAGCACGCTCGGCGGCATTGCGCCCCACCTGACGACCCGCAAGACGATCTATCTCTTTCCCGACGTCGCCGATGCGGAGTATCTGCTGCTCGACACCGATCTCGGCGCCAATTTCTGGCCGTACGAAGGGCTGAAGGCCCGCGACCAGTCCCTCGCATCGATGGCGAAGGAAGTGCGGAGCGGCGATTTCGGGTTTGTGCGGGCGGAAGACGGCGTCTATCTCTTCCAAAGGGGCAGGGACGTAAGCGGGAATGAGGCGATCCTTGCCCGGATGCTTTCGACGCGATACGAGGCCGAGGACTTGCCTTCCGACTTCGACGGCTCGATCGCGCAGGATCCGGCGGCAAGCGGCGGGAAGGTGCGGGCAGTGACGCCCGAACAGGAGCGCCCGGATGGCAAGGCGGCGCTCATCTATGGTCCTTACACCGACCTCCTCGCAGGGAATTACCGGGCCACCTTCGTCCTGAAGGCGACGGGCGTGCCGGCCGACAAGCGCGTCATGACGCTCGACGTCTTCACCCACAAAGACGGTTATCCCCGGGCGGTCCGTGAAGTGTTACGGCCGCGACCTGGCTACGCAAGGCGAGTACAAGTCGTTTTCGGTCGACTTCAATACGGGCGGGGAAACGCTGGAAGATGTGGAGTTCCGGGCCCTGTATGACCTCGTCGGGGAAGTCTCGCTGGATCGGGTCGAACTCACCTACCTGCCTTGATTCTTTCATCTGGCGACATATGTTACAATGCTGATGGCCCTTAACTCCGCAAATCTTGTCAGGACCTCATGCGATCCAAGCCGGTAAGAGCACGCTGGCACGGACCGGGCGCCCTTAAGCGGTGGCGCACCTGGCTCATCTTGCTCGTGCTACTTGTAGCCTTCGGTGTGCGCGTCTACCACCTGGACTTCCAAAGCCTGTGGACTGACGAAGGGCGCAGCCTCATGCGCGCCAGCGTGGCGCTCAGCCAGCTCCCGGCGGTAACGCCTGCCGAGCACATGCCCACTTACTTCGTGCTCCTGCACTTCTGGCTCCGCCTGGCAGGCTTCTCCGATTTCGCGCTCCGCTTCGTTTCTCTGCTGGCGAGTGTCCTGGCCGTTGCCATCACCTATCGCCTGGGCACGGACCTCGGTTCGCCGCGCGCAGGCATGATCGCCGCGCTGCTCCTGGCGACCGGCAATTTCCAGGTCTGGTATGCCCAGGAAGCCCGCATGTACACCATCATGCTTGCCACGAGCCTGGCCGCCACCTGGCTGCTGTGGCAGTTGATGACGTACTGGTCGACAAGCAGCATCGAGCGGCGGCGGCTGAGCGGACATGAGACGGGTTCGGGTTGGTTCCCGCGCAGCCGGCGGTTCTACCTGACATTCGCGGGCTACGTCCTGGCGGTTGCCGCCACGATCTATCTGCACTATTACGGCTTCGTCCTCCCACTCACGCACCTGGTCATCATCCTCGCCTGGCTGATCCTGAGTCGCGACCGCCTGGCCGTTCAACGCTGGGTTCTTGCCGGCATGCGGCGTCTTCCTGCTCTACCTGCCCGCGGTTCCCCGCTTCTTCGGCATGCTCGGCTACTCGGGCTGGCAGCAGCGGGAGCTGACCGCGGCGGAGCTGCCCTGGCACTTCTTTGCGGCCTACACGGCCGGCGACACGATGCCCGCGCCGTGGCATGCCTGGCTGCCCTGGCTTTACGCCGTGCTGCTCCTCGCCGGGATCGTGGCGTGGTGGCGCCGCAGCCGGGAGGCCGCGCTCCTGCTGATTTGCGCGGCGGGCGTGCCCATCGCGGCGGCCTGGGTGCTCGCGTTCAGCCAGCCCCAGTTTCACGAGCGGTACACCATGCTGGCGACCGCGCCGCTGCTGCTGCTGGCCGGCGGCGGTTTTGCGCTTTTCGACGCCGGGTTCTGGTCGCGGCGCACGAGTCCCGCGCTCCCGCCGCGCGCCGAAGGTCGGGGCGTGCTGCTGCGACGGTTTCGGGTGCGCTCGGCGGTTTCGTGCTTGTGGCGCTGCTGGCGGCCAATGGGCTGTCGCTGGAGCGGCTTTACGACGACGTGAATCTTCACAAGTCGGATTACAGGTCGGCCGCGAAGATGGTCATGCGAGGCGAGCTGCCGGGCGACGTGGTCGTCGCCGACGATTCGATGCTGCCCGACACCTTCATGAATTACTTACGAGGGTGCTGCCCCGGTCCGGGACCTCAGCACCGCCAAAGATGCACCTGACGAGCAAGTCACGAAGGCGGTGCAGGACGCCGTTGCGGGCGCGCGGCGGGTGTGGACGGTCGATCATTCGGGGGGGAACAGCCCGATCACCCGGCGGCTGTACGAGACCGGCTGGCTGGCGGCCGAGTTCGACCACAACGGCTTGCACCTGGCGCTGCTCGGGCTGCCGGCGATGCCGCAGCAAAGCCTGCCCGCCGGCGTCAAGTTTGGCCCCAGCCTGGAGCTATCGGCCGCCGAGCTGGTGGGGGGCTCCGGCGAAGGCGCCGGGACAACGTACGAGGCAGGGGACACGGTTGGCGTCACCACGCACTGGCAGGTCCTGGGCGGCGTCCAGCCGCTCAAGTTCAGCCTGCGGCTGCGGGATGCGACCGGGTACAGCTGGGCCAGCGCCGACTACGTGCCGCTCAACGGCCTCCTGCCCACGGAGACCTGGCAGCCGGGTGAGGCGACGCTCGATCGACGCGCGCTCGTGCTGCCTCCCGATCTTCCGCCGGGCACGTACGACCTCGCCTTGCTCCTGTACGATCCAGTTACCGGCGCAGTGCTGCCCGAGGATCAGCCGGATGGCAGGGTGCTGGCGAGCCTCAACGTCCTGCCGGCAACCCAGCCGCCTGCTGTGGAGGACCTCCCTATTCCCGTGCGCAGCCGTATGTCGTTGGGCGATGAGCTCGAATTGCTGGGTTACGGAGTGGAGCCCGATCCCATTCGCGGCAGAGTCGGGGGGCACGTTGAGCGTTTGGTGGCGCGTCCGCAAGCCGCTCGTAGCCGGGCAGCAGCTTGAGGCGGAAGTGTTCATGGGCGGCAGCACGGTGGCGCGCTCGGTGCAGCCTGCTGGGCGGAGGCTCACCGGAGTTATGGCAGCCGGGCCAGGTCGTCCGCGGGCGCTATCCGCTGCCGTTCGACCCGGGCGCCCCGGCGGGCAGATACCAGCTGCGCCTCTCGCTGCTGAACGAGCCGGACGGTTCCCGCGGCCCATCCGTGGTTGCCGGGCCGGTGACAGTGGAAGCGCGGCCCAGGGTCTACCGCTTGCCGGCCATGGGTGAGCGCCTGGACGCGCAGTTCGGCCCCGCCATCGCCTTGAAAGGCTACACGCTCGAGCCGCCGGCTAAGGCCGGGGACGAGCTCCGGCTAACGCTGTACTGGCAGGCCGCCGAGCGCGTAACTGGGCAGTATAAGGTGTTCATTCACGTGGTCGACGGCAGCGGCCGGATGGTCGCTCAACAGGACAGCCTCCCGGCGTCCGGGGCCGCCCCGACTCAAAGCTGGCTTGCCGGCGAGGTGATCGCCGACGAGCACGCCTTCGTGTTGCCGGAGAGCGGCCTCGTGCGGGTCCTGGCGGGCCTGTACGACCCGGCGAGCGGGCAGCGCCTTCCCATCCAGGCCCAGGGAGAGCGGCCTGTGGAGTCGGACGCGCTGCAGTTGGGCGAGTTGGATATCAGGTAGCATCTGCACAACAAGATAGGTGGAGAATGACGCGATCCCAGTTCCGCAGCATCAGGATCGTGGTGCTGCTCGTTTATGTGGTGGTTGCAGCCGCGTACAGCCTCGTCGATCCGGCCTTCGAAAGCCCGGACGAGCTTCTCCACTTCCGCTATGTTGAGTCAATTTTACGGACAAAAGCACTGCCGATAGCACAAGGGGATTTGACTGAGGATTTCCAGGCCCCCTTGTATTATACGGTGGGCGCACTCCTGACTTCCTGGATCCCGCCCGGACATGACGCCGCCGAGATTATCCAGCGCAACCCCTTCTGGCCCTGGCGCATTGCCGAGGCCGGCATCGACAATAAAACGCAATTCCTTCACGGTCCCGAGGAGTCATTTCCCTGGGCCGGTCCCTGGCTCCGGCTGCACCTGCTGCGCTTCCTTTCAATCCTTTTCGGACTGATTGCCGTCTGGCAAACGGGCGAATTTGCGCTCCTGCTCAGACCGCGGCGGTATGACCACGCGTCTGCTCGCGACCGCTTTCGTTGGTTTCCTACCACAATTTGCATATGTGTCCAGCTCCGTCACCAACGACGTGGCGGTTGTGGCGTTCAGTGCCTTGTCCGCCGTGGCGCTGGGGCGTCTTCTGTACTCGCTCTCCAGCAACTCTCGCGACGTGCGTCGGGCCGTCTTGCTGGGGGTGTTTCTTGGCCTCGGGATCCTGTCGGAGGTCAGCGTATTGGCGGTCTGGGCGGTGGCGATGACGATTCTCGCACTGTATCTCTTCGCCAACAGGCGTTCGGCCCCGCGACCGGCGTGGAGCAACCTTGGCCTGCCCGCGCTCGCCTCACTGGTCATTACCACTCCTTTCTTCGTGCGCAATTGGGTGCTCTACGGCGAGCCCACGGGCCTCGCCGGCATGGACGCGATCTGGGGGCGCCGTGAACCGCCCCTGACGCTGCTCGAGACGCTGCGCGAGACGCCGCAGATCTGGACCTCCACGTGGGCGCGTTTCGGCTACGGACAAATCCCCATCCCGACGCCGATCTACATTGTCTGTCTGAGCCTTACCGTCGTCGCGCTGGCGAGCTCTGGGTTTGGGCCTGGTCAAGTGGATCCGCTCGCTGCAAGCGGCCGCCGAAACTCGAGGATCGGCAGCACTTGTCAGTGTCGATGCGGGCGGCTCAGTCCAGGCCAATCGGCCCGGTCGCTTCTCGCAATGGGCTCAGGTGATACCGTGGCGTGACAGCAGCATGTGGCTGTTCGCCTATGCCGCCTTGCTCGTTCTGACTTTGATCCCCACCTTGCTGAGGTACGCTGCAAACAGCCCGACAGGGTCGTTTGGCCGGGAGGCTTTCGCCGCTCTGCCGGCCTTTGCGGCCTTGCTCACCGCCGGCTGGACGGAACTCGGCGCTCCCCGCAGGCGGCCCGCGGTCGCAATCGCCGCCTCTTCTGCCATGCTCGCATTCAGCGTCTGGGCGTTGGTCGCCGTCTTGCGGCCCGCCTACGTGCTTCCCACCTACGCTATGCCGGCTTCTGCAGGTCCCATCGCCGAAATCCCCGGTTTGCGCCTTGGCGACGCGGCCACCGTGACCAAAGTCAGGCTCGTCGATCCAACGCTCACGCCTGGCAAGGACGCGTTGTTGGAGGTCGAGTGGCTTCCCCTGCGCAAGACGGAGCGGCCTCTTATCTTCTTCGCGCGGCTTGTTAGGTCCCGGGTAACGAGATGCTGAGCGACCGGGACAGCTACCCCGGGCTTGGCCGGACCAGCACGACCTTCTGGGAGCCCGGCCGGGTCTTCACCGACCTGATCAGGATGCCGGTCGACGAGGAGGCGGCGCGGGCAGCCGCGCCCGCGCAAGTGCGGATCTGGGTGGGCTTCTATGACCGGGCGACGAATCAGATCCTGCTGGCGCGGGACTGGCCCTCTGGTGAGCCGGTCCTCGGGGTTGTTGGGGAAGCCAGGCTGCCTGCGCAACAGCGGCGGAGGGGCGGGCGCGGGGTCAGCGCTCTGGCAACGGTTGGCGATAACCTGGAACGTTGTCCTCAGCGCAGTTTCCGGCCGAAGTGCAGGCCGGTGCGACCCTGCCGGTCAGCCTGGAGTGGACGGTTCTGAAACCACTGCCGTACGACGCCAAGCTGTTCATTCACCTGGCGCCCGTCGGCCAGGACCAACCGGTCGCGCAGGTTGACGAGCCAGTCATGGGCGGTCGGTATCCGCGCCGGCTTTGGGCTGCCGGAGAAGTCTTGCCCGACGACCACCAGCTTCAAATCCCGGAAACGCTGGCACCCGGAACGTACCGGCTGCGCGCCGGCCTCTATCGCGACGAGCCCGGGTGGCCGAGGTTGCCCATCCAGACGCCCGCCGGCCCTGTCCCGGACAACGCCTATGAGCTCGGCACGGTCGAAGTAAGCAGCGCAGCGCAGTGACAGTCAGCGAGGTGAGCGTTTGGGATGCGAACGCGGCGGTGGTTCACTTGACGGTCACGCTTCCCAGTGCGATACGGCCATCGCCGGTTGCAGGAGTCAAGCTGAGGTTGCGGAATGCCGGGCGTCTCGCCCGGCCGGACCTCGTACATCCCCGCGCGGACCTCATATTCGCCGGGCGGAATTTCGTCGCCGAGCTGAAGCCGGTGCGTATCGGCGATGAGCTCGCCCTGCTTCCAGCGGCTCGTCGGCGAATAGCCGCCTCCGGGGTCGCCGTCCTGCTGGGCGATCACCTGGCCGTCCGGCCCGAGCAGGTGCACGAAAACCTTGTAGTTCTGCCCGACGTCGCGAAGCGCGAACCAGTACAGCGTCACATCCAGGCCCCGTTCGCCCTTGGCCGGTGCAGCGTCGTAGCCGATCAGCTGCGCGATGTCGCCGGCCGT
Source organism: uncultured Chloroflexia bacterium (assembly GCA_963800615.1). Classification (GTDB taxonomy): domain Bacteria; phylum Chloroflexota; class Anaerolineae; order CG2-30-64-16; family CG2-30-64-16; genus JALOOB01. Next base: position 269,302 of record CAWDBO010000022.1, on the reverse strand, counting down.
CGTGTGGACGGGCGCCGGCGTCCAGGTTTTGACGCCCACCCCCACCTGGTTTGCCAGGAGCGCGAGCACGAGCAGGAGGATGATCAGCGAGGCGGCAGTCAGGGCAAGGCGACCGCGGCGCCGCATGCGCCAGCGGTGGCTCCATGCGAACAAGGCCCAGGCCGCCGCGGCAATGAAGACGATGACTCCGGCCGCCATGACCGCTTTTGATGGCCCGAACCGGAGCGCTGCGGTCTTGACGCCCTGGGGCAGGTCCAGCGTGACCAGCCCGAGTTCACCCGACGGGTAAGTAGCGTTCCGCGCACCGTCGACCCATGCCTTCCATGCGGGCAGGTAGAACTGGTGCAGCCGAACCTGGGCCGGGGCATTCGGGCCGAACGCAAGATTCCACCGCTCGTATCCCACGCTCGAGAGGGTCACCTCGGGGATTGGGTTCAACGCCGGGCCATCCTGCGCGCCTTCCAGCGGCCGGCCCAGCGCCCACCGCTGCTCTTTGACCGTCTGCGGCAGGAACTCGCCGGTCCACGTCGCGCCCACCTGCCCGTTGGCCGCATCTTCGGCCCACATGCGTGCGACGCCCCAGGCTTCCGCAGGCGTGATCTGGAGCGGCTGCTATGGCACTCGTGCCAGGCCATTGACCATGAACGCCAGCCCGATCAATGCGGCAAGCGCGCCGAACGCGTAGGCATGGGCCGGCGCCTTACCGGCGGGCCGCGGCTGAGTCCCTCGCGAAGTTCCAAATGCAGCGCCGGCTGCAACGGCCAGCCCGAGGCCAGCGAGGGTCATGAAGCGCCACGGGTACTGCAACTGCCCGAGGACCGGCTGCAGCACGCGCCAGACCGGCGCGGAGGGCTGCGCGGTCATGAACGCCGCCACTGCGGCGAGCAGCAAGCCGAACAGGGCGAGCGCCGCCCCCTTCACCGCCCGGCCCCGCCGCCATCGCAGCACCAACACCGCCACGACGACCACCAGCAGCAGGACAGCGGGCCACGGTACGGGATGCTCGGCCAGCCCGGCGCCGTGAGCCACGCGGTAACCGATAGACGGGCAGGGTCTGGATGAGTTGAGCCAACGGGGCAAGGTGGTTCTTCCACCCATCCGAGGGGCCGAGCCCGATGCCCACGTACTTGCTCTCGGCGAGGAACGGCAGCCACAGCCACGCGCTCAAGTCCCACGGCCAATCCCACGCTCCCCACCGCACCCCAGAAGCGGGGCCACTTGCCGGTGGTTAGCGCCAACACGAGGACCAGGACGATCCACGCGGGCGCCAGCAGCAGGACGGTCAGGTTGTGGGTGTACACGAGACCCGCCCACGCCAGCGCGCCCCACAGGTAGCTGGGCACGGGGTGTTCTTCGCGGAACGCGGCCACGGTGGCCCACACGATCAGCGGCGGAAATACGAACGCCATGTGCTCGGGCAGCGCGCCGCGGACGTAGGCGTCGGCCAGGTGGTAGGGAAAGTAGGTGTAGACCGACTGCGGTGAGCAGCCCGCCGGCCCGTCCCCACAGGTAATTCCCCATTCCGTACGCAGCCAACGCGGCCAGGATGAAGCCGAGCGCAATGCTCCACTCGGTTGCGGCTGCAGGGCGACATGCCGGTGAGTGCGAGGAAGGCCCCGGGTGCGTAGCTCAGGGGGGCGTAGAAGTTGAGGACTGCCTGGCCGTAACCGAAGCCGAACTGCGGAAACAGGCGCGGGTAGAGCACGCCGTGCTGCCAGGCATCGGCCAGCGCGGCGATCCGGTAGACATGGAACAGCCCGTCGTCCGAGACGAAGAACCCGGCGCGCATTAGGGGGACGAGCGCCGGCAGGGTGAGCAACACGGCCAGCAGCCAGCCGGAGAGAGGCGATCGCTCGGCCCAGGACCGAAGACGGGCCAGCGGCGCGTTGGTCTCTTCGATCGCGCTGCCTTCAGCTGTCGCCGTCGTGGCTGGGCTCGGGTACACGCTCCCTCCCGTTTGATGCTGGGGCGAAGTCAACGCGTGGATTCACCCGCTCGCGTCAAGGCCCGACGTTCACGGTTCCCAGGCTCACGTAATCTCCACCCGGCCCCGTCAGCCTCGGCGCTCCTGCTGCGTCGCCCCGATACAGCCCGGCGATCAGCTGGTACGCTCCGGGCGGGACGTTCAGGGGCAGGGCCACCCGGTCCGTCAGCGCTTCGCCGGCCGCAAGCGCGGCGGTCGGGTGAAGCCCGTCGCCCGGCCACCTGTCCGACTGCGCCTTGACCTGCGAACCCGCGTCCAGCAGCTGCACGAAGGCCGTGTAATTGGCCTCCGGCTTGCGATCCGCTTGCCACGTCAGCGCGATCTGCAGCGTGTCGCCGCTCTTCGCCTGCACCTGGCCGTCGGCAAGGCGGCTGGTCGCCTGTCGATCCTTCGACCGCGAGCGCGGCGCTCGTCAGCGTGAATTCGCCCAGGGTCTGCCCCGGCCGGCTTTGCTCTGCGAGGCCGCTGTTTGCCGAGAAGGTCAGCAGCCGGGCCCATTCTTCGTATCGCTGTCTCGCCCAGCTTGTAGGCGTTGTCGGTCAGCCAGCGCTCCCAGGCGCGGCGGTCCTCCTGGTCGTCGGTCTGCGCGTTCCGGTCGCGGCCAAGCAAGATCCGCCCATAGCGTTCGGTAAGGCGCTTGGCCAGGCGGCGTGTCGACCTGTTTCGCTTCGAGTGAATACCAAGGCAAGGGCGCGGCCAGGTAGTTCAGGAAGTAATCGGTCAGCGTTGGATCGGGCATGACGAAGACGTCCTCGCACACCGTTTTCAGGCCCTGACGCTGGCAGCGGGCTGCCTTGGCGAGGTCGGCCATCATCGGCTTGAGGAAGCGGTCCATGTCGTACTTGTCGTAACGCGCGTCGCCTTGGCGGTAGATCAGCAGCAGCCCGGAGACGCCCACGATCATCACGATCGCAGTCGCTCCTGCAATCCGCCACGCCTGTTGCGGCCGCCGCCAGATTAGCACGAAGGCCAGCACGCCGCACAGCAGCAGCACCAGGGAAAGGATCAACCCCTGGGGCACGACGGCGGTCGCTCCTTGCGGGCCGACGCTGGATCCATGCGAAATCGAGCGGCTGCCCGCCGAGCAGCAGCCTCAGGTGTCCCAAGACGGGGGAATGCTGGGGATACATATACAGGCTGTCGATCGCCTCGCCCAGGCCCCCCCAGATCTTGCTGTTGTCCAGGATCCACTGCACTTCCCAGCTCAGGACGTCGATCGAGACGCCGAGCACCTGGATGCCCACGCTGAGCACGATCAGGAACCAGCTGACCGCCGCCAAGAGACGGAACCGCCACGGATCCGGGCCGGGCCTTCAGGCTGGTCGCCCCCGCCGGTTTCCCGCATCAGCTGTTCCCAGATGGGCGCGGCGAGCAGGACGAGGAACGGGATGATGGGCAGCAGGTAGCGCATGCCCCAGGCGACGCCGCCCGACCAGAAGTTATACCGGCTGTAGCCGACGAAGTGCGCGCCGACGATCAGCAGGGACGCCAAGCCTTCCCACAGGTGCCTGCGCGTGAACCGGTACGCGCCGGCGAGGCCCAGGAGCAGGACCGGGCAGTACCAGAACAGCCCCTTGTACGGGCTGATCGAGATGCCCTTGAATGCGAGCAGCATGTGCTGCGGCAGGCTTTGCGAGAGCTGGGGGTTGGTCGTGTACTCGACGATGTTGCGGCCCCACGTCTCGACCCCGCTCAGCGTCATCCAGTTGTAGAGCTGGTACAGCCCAATCATGGCGACCAGCGGAACGGCCGCTGCCAGCCCCATGCGGACGCGCGTCCTCCACAGCCCCTGGCCCGGTTCTGCGGGCCGCCGCCATTCGTAGCCCCACGCCAGCAGGGCCAGCCCGGGGATCACGCCGACGCTGATCAGCTTGGTGACGATTGCCAGGCCCAACCCGAACCCGGCCAGCGCAGGCCAGATCCAGCGCCGGGTAGCGGGCGGGCGGTAGCGCAGCAGCGCGTAGAAGGCGATCAGGTAGGCGAGCGTGGTCATCGGCTCGCGGAAGAAGGTCCGGCTGTAGGGCCATGCAAGCGTGGCGAAGGCGAACACGAGTGACCCGAGCAGGCTGGTGCGGCGGCGATAGCCAAGCTCGACGAAGCAGAGGTAGAGCAGCGCCGCCGCGGCCGCGAGAACCAGCGTATTGAAGAACATCGTCCCCTGCACTGCGGCGCCGAGCGCGCGGCCCCACAGGTACAGCGGGATGGGCACGACCATCTGCGCCGGCTCGTAGTTCGGCACCATGTCGCCCTGCGTGGTCAGCATGCCGACGGCGGTGTAATCCCAATAGATCTGGTTCGCCGTGAAGTCGCCGCGCTTGACGAAGCTGTCCATGCCGCTGAAGTAGGCGCGCTCGTCGTTGCTCTTGAACGCGCCGACATAGGTGAAGAGATAGACGCCCAGCACGAGGAAGAAAATGCCCAGCGCGATCCGGCGGTCCGCGGTCTTATTCATTGCGACATGTGCCTCACTGGTGTGGCCTCACGGCTGCCCGATGGTCAGCTGGGTCAGCGGAGCGGCTTCGTTGATCCTATGCCCCATCTGGTCCAGCCACCAGAGTTTCGCGCCGATCGCGGCTCACCTTGATCCGGAGGTCGCCTTCGTTCGCAGGCTCATCCTGACGGATATTGATGCCTGCCTTGTAGACGCCCGGGCTCGAAATGGCGATTTCCTGTTTCCAGATCGCCCGGTTTCCCGGCCAATCCCACAGCTCGGCCGTGAGCGTGACAGGCCCGTTTGCCTCGCTCACGACGATCTCGAGCTCGTGCGTGCCGCCGCGTTTCAGCAACGGTTCCGAGAGATGGTAGGATTGGATGGCAAGATCTGCTTGATTCTCCGGTTCTCCGGCGCCGAATCGGATCGGAAGGCTTCCGGGTTGGAGCTCACGCGTTCCGAATTGGGCCTGGCCGCCGAGCATTTCTTTCCCGTCGGGTCCAAACGCCGGGAGCCGCGTGCCAGTCGCGCCGTCGTAGAAGCCTACTTCGAATGTGAGACTCGTGGGCGCCACCGGCATCGGCGGCAATCCGATCGGCTGGTAGTCCGCAATCAACTCGCCCGGTTTCCATTGGGTTGTCGGCCGTGCGCCCAGCATCGGCGGTCCGTCGCGGCCTGCGATGATATTTCCGCGACCGTCCCTCAAGTGGACGAACTGCGTGTAATCCAGGTCCGGCTGCTTCAGCACCCGCCAATACAGCGTGAGGCCGGTGGGATCCTCGGGATGCCACGGCGATGGCGGCGCATCGATCCCGACCAGCTCGAACGTGTCGCCAAAACGAATGGCGAGCGGTTCGGCGGAGGGAGGAAGGCTTTCGACGACGCCCGCCGGCTTCGCGGCGGCCTTGCGGTGGTAGAGAACCCACCAGTTGCCGCCGGGCACGCGGGCCGGCTCGACGTATGCGGGCTCGTAGCTGCTCTGGAACCAGCGATCCTCGTACACGTTGTAGCTGTACATCGGATAGCCCTTGCCCAGCATGAGGTAGTCCGGCTGCTGTGCGTACAGCGCCCACGCGATGTCTCCGCGGTCAGGGCGTTGGCGATGTCGGTGTCGAGGAGGCCGAGGAAGTCCACGACGTGGCGCTGGCTGTAATATCCGGGAATCCCGATCTCCATCATGCCCGCGGTTGTCTCGGGCGGGGTGTTGGCTTTGAGCCATTCGCCCATCGACTTGTACGGTCCCCACTGCCCACCGGGCAGCAGCAGGCTGTCGGCGACCGGCTGCTTCCCGCCGCCCAGTTCAGGCTGCGTCTGCCGGATCGACAGGTGCGAGAAGGCTGGCCCAACGAGGACCACCGCCCACAAGAGTGCCGCGAGCCCTTGCGCCACCTTGGGCCGCCGGGCGGCCCGCCAGATGCGGGCCAGCCCCAGCACAGCCAGCGTCACGCCGAGGCTGATCAGTGCGGCCGCAAGCGGGAAGAACGGCAGGTAATACCAGAGATAAGGTGTCACCCCGAGGATCAGATAGGCGGCGAGGTGCGCGACTGCCCACAACGCCAGCAGAAGCACGGGCGCGAGGTCAAGCGAGCCTTGGACCGACACAGTCTCACGGCTGGGTTCGTCCAGCCTTGCCGGCCGTCTTCCGATTGACAGCACCAGCAAGCCGGCAAGTCCGACCAGGGCGAAAATGCCTGCGAGCCAGTAGATAGCGGTCTGTGCGGTGTGGGCCTGCGCCAACAGGCCGATGCCCGATGCGTAGGTCGTGTGTGGGGCGAAGCCGGTGACGCCCAGCGCGACCTGTGCCTGCTTGCTTGCCAGCGTTGTCGGGAGGGGCACGTTCAGGAAGACGCGCAGCGCAGCGTAAATGAGCAGCGTGCCGGCCCCGTACACGACGATCGGACGGATCGCCTTCGCGCGCAGCGTGAGCAGGAGCCACAAGCCCCACGCCCCCGCCGCAGCGACGGCATCGAAACGAAATATCGTGGCGAGGATCAGGAGAACGGCCGCAGCGGCGTAGTGCCTTCTGAAGGTCAGGGTGTAGCTCAGCAGGACCAGCGCCATCACCGGCACGGACTCCATGCCGATGACCAGCCACGAAAGTGGCAGCAGGGCAAGCAACAGGCCCGCGCCCACTCCCGCGTGCAACGGCCACTTGCGAAGCAGGTCCATCAAGGCCCAGGCCGCGACCAGGATGGCGGCGATGCCGATAGCGTAGCCGGCAAAGTCGATGGGCATGCCGAGCGCGCCGAGCGCGGCCAGTACGACGGTGTAGCCGGGCGAGGTTGCCGCGAACGCCTTGTCCCCGACCAGGTTATAGACGAGCTGCCCGTGGCGCAGCAGGTTCTCCGCGTACCGGTAGCTGATATAAGCGTTGTCGATGTTGACAAGTTTCCGGTATGGGATCGCGTTGACGAGGACGACAAGCAGGATCAGGAGCATCCAGCCGGCCTGGCGGCCCAAGGCAAAGCGCCGGGAAGAAGTCAATAGAAGGTCAGTCATTTGCTGATGATTGCTTTCTTGTCACCGCAGGGGCAAGGACAGGCGTTCCTCGCCGCCAGGTGTGGCTAAGAGCCACGGGGCTTCGGGAAATGGCCTGAGTCCAACTTCGACCCTTGCGGCTTTCGATAACGCATCGCCGGGCAAGACATAAGTGTCGGCGACGTCACGGCCGACCGGCCAGCGGTCTGTGCTGAACCTGCCCGCGCCCGGCGAACGCTTCCATTCCCACAAGAGGTTGCCCTGATTGTCCACCATTCGGAGCGCAGTCCGCAGATCGTCCTCCACGGGCTCTGCGGCCCGCCAATACAATGTCAGGCTCGCCGGCTGTCCTGACGCCGGCCGGCTCCACGCCGTTCCGAGCAGCTCGAGCGGCCCGAAGCGGGTCGCGAGAGGCTCTGCCTGGGCGACCTGCGCCGGGTCGGGTGCGGGCGGCGGCGAGAACGGAACGATCAACCCGCCATAGAGCGCCAGGACTGCCACCAGGGTCATGCCGCCCGCCCAGGCCGCCGCAGCCGCACGAGTAAGCCGCTGCGGAACCCAGGCGGCCAGCCCACCGGCGACGAGCAGGGCGAGCGCGCCGAGCGCCGGAAACAGCAGGCGGCCCTGGTCCGTGCCGAGGGCCGTCTTGCTGTAGGAGTAGATGCCGGCGGCCGTGACAAGCGGCGCGCCCAGGAGCACGACCCAGCCAGCAAGGGAGGTCTCGCGGACCAGGTTTGCGGCCTGACGGCGCCGGGCGAGCCAGACAACCCAGCCTGCGACCGTAAGGACGCCCAACACGGCCCACAGGACGTAGAATGCTTGCGGAAGCGGGATGTGCCCCGCGCCGCCGAACTTGCCCCAGAAGCTAAGCCACCAACCTTTGGCCAACTGGGCTATATCGCTTACGGCGAGCGGCCCCTGCCGCCGGTCGATCGTTGCCAGCACGACAGACCAGCCGAACGGGTCGCCGTAGAGCTGCCAGTTGCGGAGGAGCCAGGGCAGGGCGATGAGAAAGGCGGCCGCGCCCGCAAGCATGACACGCAGTATGCCCGGCCGGAGCGCCTTCGCGCCGAGCCGGCCCGCGGGCCACGCATTGACCAGCAGCACCGTGCCGACGATCAACGCCAGCGAGCCGGTGCTGGCCTTGGTCACAAAAGCCAGCCCAAGACACACGCCCGCCAGCAGCGCGCGAGTGAGGCTCCTCGCGCTGAGCGCCAGCCACAGGGCCAGCGTCGACCACATTGCGGCGAGCATGTCGTTGCTCATCGAGCCGCCGACGAAGAGCGACTCGGGGAGGAACGCGGCAAAGGTCGCGGCCCCAAACGCAAGCTCGGGCCGGCCTGGCCAAACAGTGCGGCCGAGCAGGTAGGTCCCGGCAACGAGGACGAGCCCTGCAACGATGGACAGCAGCCTGCCCATGCGCATGGTGAGCACACCGTCTCGCCACGGCCAATCTTCGACTGTGGTGTGCACGAAGAAGTTGCCGGCCTGACTGGCGGCGCCGAAGCCCATGTCCGGGTTGGCGCGCAGGAAACTGCGGTCGCCGTCGCCGCCGGCCGCGTGGCCGGCCGCTGCCGCAAGCAGGTAGTAGAGCGGCGGGTGCTTGCCCTGCGTCATCTCCGAGCCCGCGGGCAGCCTGCCCTCCTGGACGATGTAGGCCGCATACGCGTAGTGGTCGGCCTCGTCAGGCGCTTCGCCGAGGGGCGTGGCCAGGCTGTACGCGAGGCCAAACACCGCGGCAGCAACAGCAGCGCCGCCAGCGCCGCGGTCCAGCCCTGCGAGCGTCTTGCCGGCAATCTTGTCAGTTCTGCGTGCTCAGGATTGGACATTCGAAGTGGCACTGGTTGACTTTGGGGATTCCGCTCGCCAGGAAGGCGCCTAAATGTTATCCTGTCTACTATAAGACGGAACACCCTTTTGCGCAAATCGCCTATCACTGGCATAATTATGTCTTATGAGAGTTTGGGAACGTGCTGCGTTGTCTTCCTCGCACGCATCCCGCCGGTCAATCACGCGCTGGCTTTTGCTCCTGCTTATCCTACTGGCCTTTGCGTGCCTGGTCTGGCGTTGGGACACGAAGAACATCTGGTGGGACGAGAGCTTGAGCTTGCAACGGGCTGAATCGCCCCTTCCTGCCTTGCTCCGGGGCACCTTTACCTTCGACAACGGCTTGTCGCAGGCGGTTTCCACCGATCAACATCCGTTTGCGTACTTCCTGCTGCTGGGCGGCCTGATCCGCCTGGCAGGCGAGAGCGATCTCGTGCTGCGTTTTCCTTCCGTGGCCGCGGCGACCCTGCTGGTGCCGATGGGCTGGGCCATCTCACGGCTTCTGGCGCGGCGGCGCGCCGTTCCGCCCTCTACGCCGCTGTGGGCCGCCGCGTTCATGGCGCTGAACCCGTTCCTGCTGTGGTATGGCCGCGAAGCGCGCATGTACGCGCTGGTCGCCTTTCTCGCGCTCCTCTCCACCTATTGGCTGTTGCGCTGGTCTGCCGCGCCAACCGGCAGGCGCGCCCGTCTTTACCTTGCCTGTTACGCGGTGGCGCTTGTCCTGCTCCTCTGCACGCACTTCCTGTCGTTCCTCATCCTCCCCGTACACGCGGCAGTGATCTTTCTTCGCCTGGTCGGGCAACATCGCGGCCGCGCCATCCTGGCCGCATCCGCCTTGCTCCTCGGCGGACTGGTGGTCGGCCTGGTGGCGGAGCGCTGGGTCTTGCAGGGCACCGGCAGCGGCGAGAACTTCTCGTTCGTGTCGCTTCGCATTATGGCGGCCGACCTGCTCAATGCATTCAGCCTCGGGTTGAGCGTCGACATCGCCCGAGTCCGTTGGCTCGACTACCTGTTCGGCATCGTGGCGATTATCGGGGCGACCTGGGCCCTGCTGAGGCGTCCGCTTCCGCGCGAGGCCTGGCTCTTGCCAGCCCTGGTGATTATCCCGGTGCTGGAGATCGACGTCATCCAGCGCATCCATCCCGCGTACATGAACGCCCGGCACATGAGCCTGGTCGCTCCCGCGTTCGTTCTGCTCGTTGCCGCGGGCCGCGCTGCCGCATGGCGTCAGCGGCGCTGGGCAGGAGCGCTGCTTGGCGTCGTGTTGTTTGCGGGCATGACTTACAGCACGGTCAACTACTTCACGCTGCCCCAATACGCCAAGGACAACTTCGCCGAAGTGGGCGGGGACCTCGCTGCTGAGATACAGCCGGGCGACGGCGTGCTGTTGGCGCCCGCGCACATGGTGCGGCTCTACCAACACTACCTGCCGCTCGATTCCATCGAGCAGGCCACGGCGGCTCGCACCAAGTCGTCGCTGCGCGGTTGGGCCGCGGTCCCGCAGCTTGACCGGCCTTTTGCCGCAACAGAAGTGGTTCTCGAGGAGATGTTTCGACGGTACAAGCGGGTGTGGGTTGTCGCTTCGGACATGGTTCCCCTGAGCCTGCACCAGCACGAGACGGAGAAGTGGCTCTCCTCGCACGGATTTCTTGCTCGCGACTTGAACTACTCGTCCAACACGGCCCTCTCGCTCAAGCTGTACTTGCCGGAGCCGCCCATCCTGCCCGAGCTTCCCGGCGATGTGGGCCATCGGGTGACAGCAGTGTTTGGCGGCAAGATCCGGCTGGACGGCTACGACATCGGGGAGCCTCTGACCGCGACGAGCGCTACCCCCGTCACCTTGTACTGGCAGCCCCTGCAGGACATTGACCGCCGTTACAAGTACATCCTGCAGCTGGTCAGCGTGGCGGAGGACGGCTCCCTCCACACGCTGGCGCGCACTGAACACGAACCCTATCGCGGGTCGCTGCCAACGACCTGGTGGAAACCCGGGCCGGAGATCTACGAGTACAGCGGTTTGCCGCCGGCTGCTCCTCTCGACGGGCCTGCCTCATCCCTGCGGCTGGCGATGCAGATGTATGACGCCGAAACGCTCGAGAAGCTGCCGGTGAACGGGACGCCGGAGGGCGCGGCCCTGGCCGACGAGTACACGGTTTTGATGCCCTTTGAACGCTGAAGTGGTGGTCGATCGCCGGGAGGTGTGGGCGGTGGCCGCCGTCCTGCTGCTCTTCGCGTGCCTAGGCGTCGCCTATAGCCTGGTCGTGCCTCCATTCGAAAAGCCCGACGAGGTGTATCACTACGCGTTCGCGCGCCACCTGTCACAGGGGAGCGGTTTGCCCGTGCAGACGCCCGGCAGCCTCGGGCCGTGGGAGCATGAAGGCACGCAGGCGCCCCTCTACTACTTCCTGGCCGGTCGTCTGACGGCCGGCATCGACCAGGGTGACTTCGACCTGCTAAACAAGCAGAACCCGCACGCCAACCTCGGCGACCCGCTCTACCCCGGCAATAAGAACCTGATGCTGTACAGCGCTCGTCCGCTTCCGCTCGTGGGCACGAACCTCGCCCTGCATATCGGCCGTTGGCTCTCGCTGCTGCTGTCCTGCTTCAGCCTGCTGTTGGTATACCTCACAGCCCGCCTGGCGTTTCCGCGATCCGCGCCCGCGCGTCTGCTGGCGCTCTTGATTGCGGCCAGCATTCCCCAGTTCGCATTCATCGGCTCGTCCGTCTCGAACGACAGCCTGGTCATCCTCGTCAGCATGGCGATGATCTACTGGCTGGCCCGGCTGCTGGCCCGCGCGCCCGTCGATCCCATTCGAGGGTGGGAATGGGCGGTTGCCGGCGCCTTGCTGGGCTTAGCCGGACTGAGCAAGCTGCAGGGCCTGGTGTTGCTGGCGCCGGTCGGCCTCGTCGTCCTGTGGCTGAGCTGGCAGCGGCGGTCGCCGCGGACCTTGCTGACCGCGACCGCCCTCATTGCCCTCCCCGCCGTTGCCATCGCGGGCGGTGGTACTGGCGCAACATTTCGCTGTACGGCGACTGGCTGGGGGCAGAGCGGCTGCTGAGCATCAACGGCATGCGGTCACAACCGTTGACTCGGTCCGGCTTCATCGGCGAGATGCGCGGCCTGCGGTATTCGTTCTGGGGCCTGTTTGGCTGGTTTAGCATCCCCTTGCCTGCCTGGGTCTACACACTATTGGATGGAATCACGGTGCTGGCTGCAATCGGTTTCGCCGCAAGCGGCATCCGCACCTGGTCCCGCCACAAGCGCGAAGTGCTTGCCCAACCTGCGTTGCGTGTCCAGGCTTTGCTGGGCTTCTGGGCCGTGACCCTGGTTGCCTCGATGATCTACTGGGCGACCTTCGCGACGAGCAGCCAGGGCCGCCTGCTGTTCCCCGCGTCAGCGCATTTGCGGTCATTCTAGTCGTGGGATGGGTCTTCTATCTCAATGCCGTCCGCCGGTGGCGCTGGGCCCTCCTGAGCCTGATTCCCGTGCTGCTGTTCGGTTGCTCCGCTTACGCCCTGGTTTACCTGCTCCCAGCCAGCTACCAGGCGCCCCGGTCGGTTGCCGCCGTGCCTGCCGGAGTGCAAGCCACGAACATCGTTTATGGCGGAGAGGTCGAGCTGGTTGGGGTGGGCTTGCCGGACGGCCGCTTCAGACCGGGCGAGCGGGTGCCCGTGACCCTGTACCTGCGGGCACTGAGGAAGGTGGAGGCCGATCTGCCCCTGTTCGTGCAGCTTCTCGACGAAAACCAGCAGACGATCGGCAACGTGACCACGCATCCGGGCTGGGGCCGCAATCCCACCAGCCTGTGGCAGCCCGGCACAATCTACGAAGACAGGTACCTGGTGCAGGTCGAAAAGCCGGTCGATAACACCTCGCCGCTTCTCGCAACGGTATACGCCGGCTTCATCGAGCCGGGCAGCACGAAGCCCCTTCCCGCTCTCCACGCCGACGGCCAACCCGCGAACGGGATGGTCGGCGGCGTCGTGATTGAGCCTTGGGAGAAGCTGGCCCCGGCGACGCTTGATCTGAGCCCGGTCGCATCCAGCTTCGAGCAGGGAATTCGGATAGCCGGGGTGAGTTCTCCGCGCAGGCGTCGCGGGACGCGAAGGAGCTGCCGGTAAAGGTCCTGTACGAGGCAGAGGGGCAGCCGAACGGCGACTACACGGCGTTCGTGCACCTGATCGACGGCGAGGGGCGGCAGGTGACCGGCCACGATCAGCCGCCGGCCGCCGGCCGCTTCCCCACACACGCATGGCAGCCTGGCGATCGTGTGCTCGCTGGCTTCGTGTTGCCCCTACCCGGCGGACTCCGGCCCGGCATGTACCAGCTGTGGACCGGTTTCTATCCCACCGGAAGCGAGGGCGTCCCTCGACTGGGGGTGACTGCCAGCGACCGGCCGGTCGAAAACATGACGGTCTTGCTGGGAACAGTCGAGGTCAAGTAGGGGTTCTAAACTCCTCGCAACGTGGAAATGCTCACCAGAGACCTCCGAGGTCTCGAAGACCTCGGAGGTCGAGGTCTGGCTGCACTTGCACGCTGCAATTGGTTTAGGGCTGTACCATGAGGGACGTCACCAGGCGCATCGTCTTGCCCGGCCCGCCCATCTCGATCCGGTCCCCGGTTTCCTTGTCAAACGCACCCACCCACACGTAGTAGGTTCCCGGCGGCGTATCGGGCGGAATCACGAGGTTTTGCCCGTCGAGAACGATCCCCGGCCACGTCCACGACTGCCAGTAAGTGGTCGGAAAGCTCCCGTTGCCGGCCTCGTGCGCGTCCTGGCTCACGATATCGGGCAGGCCGTTGGCCGCGGCCGGGCCCCCTTCCTTCAAGACGTGCGCGAAGAACACGAACCGCTTGTCGAGCTTGCCGGTCACCCGCCAGGCGAGCATCAGCCGCGCGGTGTCGCCGGGCTTCACCGCCACGGGCTGCCCGGAGGCTGGTTCGTGGAGCCAGGTATAGGCCGTTAGGTCGAGCGGCTGCGGCTGGGGCTTGAACTCGGGCAAGGGCTCCAGCGTGATGCTCCGTTTAAGTTGAGAGATCTGAAACGGCTTCTCCGTCGCCACAGGCTCATATTCGTGATAGACAGGCGGCCAAGTATCGGGTGCGGCAAATGGGTAGATGGGCGCGCCCTTGTTGGTTTCCCGCAGTTCTACCATCCGGTATTCAGGCGGCTGTTCCGGTCGCGCCAGGAGCGTGTAGATGCGCTGCCGGTGCGACAGGTGCGGCACCAGCCAGAACTCGGCATTGACTGAGGCGTCGGCCGGTATCCGGTCGAAAAGGCGGTTTGCCGCGTTCGAGCGGGCGGTGGGCTGCAGCTCGGCGGGGAAGAAGAAGCGATGCTGTGCGCTCCGCGTCGACACGAAGTAGTCGACGAGAACCACGGCCAGCACTGCGCCAAGCAGCGCCGTAACGATCGCGCGGCCGGGCCAGCGGGCCTGGAACCAGTGCGCGAGCCTCACGATCGCGTCGATGGTGGCGAAGAACAGGACCGCGAGCAGGGGCGGGTTGTAATATGAGCCGACGGACCACTGGGGTGGATAATCGCTCAGCATGAGGTAGATGAGCACCGGGATCGCCAGCGCGATCACCGGCCACCCGAGCAGCGGGAGGAAGAGCAGGGGCGCGAAGAGCTGGAACAGGAAGCTGAGCTTCTGCGGTTGCAGTATCCGGGTCACCGCAGCCAGCGGGTTTAGCGCCAACCCGCGCGCCGCGTTTCGGGTGAGACGCCCAGCCAGGAGTAGCGCCGTTCTACGAAGGGATACGGCATGCCGTGCGTCATAGTCGGGTAAAGCACGTACAGGACGAGGATGCCCCAAGCGATGGCAAGGCCGGCCAGGATGACCCCGTCGCGGCGCCGGAAGCCGGCGGGCTTCAGCAGCGCGATGAACACGCCGAAGGCCAGCACTGTGACGGTGACATCCTCTTTCACCAGCACGCACAACGCGAGGAAGACCCAGAGCGTCCGCCGCCGCCCGGTAAGCATGCCGTACAGCGCCATGCCGAGCAGGGGCGGCAGCAGCGCGACCTCGTGGAAATCGTTGAGGTTGGCTGCATGCAGGGGCGGATAGACCAGATAAGCCAGCGCCGGCAGCAACGCGATGGCGCCGGCCCACGTCGCGCCCGGCGGGTTGAACTGGGCAAAGCGATGGCGGGCGTAGAGGTAGATGGGCACGGAGCCCAAGGCCAGGGCGATCGACTGGAGGACCAACAACACCCGTACGTCGGAAAACAGCCAATACAGCGGGGCAATCAGCACCAGGATGGGTTCGAAATGGTCGTAAGTCCCGCCGGTTTCGTAGACGAGAGTCGTGGCGAAAAGCCGCCCGTGGGACAAGTTCCACACGACCTGGTCGTAGATGCCCAGGTCGTAGCCGGTTCCTAGCGTCCGGTGGTTGAGGAGCGCGGTCGTGATCAGGTACGCTGCGCCCGCGACCAGCAATACCAGGTACGGCCAGTGTCCGCGTAGCCTCCTTGCCAGGCGCCTGCTGCGGGATGCGCCTACGACCGGGTTCCGGGGCGCGAAGACCGCGCTGCTGTTCATCGCTTTCTTTTCACAGGCCAAGGCTTTGGTAGGTGTTCAGGTGGCCCTGCGCGATCGTCTCCCATTCGAACTCGCGAGACAACACAGCCGCCTTTGCCGCCAGAAGCGAACGCAAGGCGGCGCCCGTCATCAGGTGGGTGACCGCATCGGCCATGCGTATCGGACTTCCGGGGGCGTCAGCAGTGCGTTCTCGCCGTGCTCCAGCATCGGGAATTGCTTCATCGCCTCGGCCGGGCAGCCCGTCAACGTCGTGCTGACGATGGGCAGCCCGTGCGCCAGTGCGGCCATCAGGCTCCCGTGTCGCAGAGACGCGCCCTCACGGTAAGGCAGCACCGCGCAG
This sequence comes from uncultured Chloroflexia bacterium, assembly GCA_963800615.1. Classification (GTDB taxonomy): domain Bacteria; phylum Chloroflexota; class Anaerolineae; order CG2-30-64-16; family CG2-30-64-16; genus JALOOB01. Next base: position 253,700 of record CAWDBO010000022.1, on the reverse strand, counting down.
TCGGCTGCCAGCAGGTTCGCCGAGACCTCCACCGGCGTAGTAAAGCCGGTCCAGTGTACGCGCTTGGCCAGGCCGCGCTCGTCGATTAGCGTTTCGACCTTCTGCAGGTAGGCCGCGTTGGTCGGGATCGCTCGATCCGACCTTGCCCCCCACCATCAGCAGGTGGGCGGGCGCCCGGCGGCGCACCAGCTCGGCGAGCGTTTCGATGAGCGTTTCGCCGCCCTTGTTCGCGTTCAGGAACCCGAAGTAGGCCAGCAGCCAGGTGTCCCCGTTAGCTCCCCACTTTGCGCGCTGCGTTGCCCGATCATAGCCCGGCGTGACCTCACACCGGATGTTGCTCCCGATAGGAATAGCACGCAGCTTCTCCCGCAGGCCCGCATCGTGCAGCCGCATCCAGTCCGCCGGGTTCGTCGCCACCGCCGCATCCGCATCTCTGGCAAGCCGCAGCACCGACTGCCAGCGCAGCGGCCCGGCCTTCGGGAAGAGGAACGGGATACTTGAGATCGTGGAACGTGACGGCGACCGGCAGGTGCTTGTGTTTGAGGTGCAGGCGTGACGGGAGGAGGTTGACAGCCGGATGCAGCCCGTAAGCCGCTGATTGGTACTGGATATGAACGACGTCAGGCTTCACCTCGTCGATCATGCGCAGCACCTGCCGCCACAGGTTCCACCCGCGCTTCCCCAGGCGCGGGTAGACCACCGGCTCTTGAGTCCCGTCCGGCGCGCGGAGATGATCGCCCCCCGCATCGACGTGAGTCAAGACGTGCACCTCGGCGCCAAGAACGCCAAGTGCCTGGCCGAGCCGGTGAGTGTAATCGCCGACTCCGCCTTGCATGACCGGATATTCCCCAGTCACGAAAAGAACGCGCATAAAGAACCTGCTTAACTCAGACAATCGCGATTGTATCAATTGCGAGTAGGCGGTCAGCCGGGCGCGCCGCATCAGGCGCTGTGAGCCAAGGGCGTACTTCCCTGCCTCGACGAACCACTCAATACCGAACATCGCAAGCAGGGCCAGCCTCAGGAACTCGGCCTGGATCCGGCCATGATGCTTGCGGAAATAGCGAACCTTGCTCCGGTTGAAGCGGAGATGCCGGGTCCCCGGCGCCTGGTCGGACGACTTGCCTTCGTAGTGCGTGATGACCGCTTCGGGCAAATACACGACCTTCCAGCCTGCCTGCTTCACCCGGCGCTGCCAGTCCATTCCTCGGAGTACATGAAGTACCCCTCTCGAAAGCACCGACCTGGTCCACGACCTCCCGGCGAGTCATCAGCGCGGCGCCCACCAGCCAGTCGACCTCCTGCGTCCGGTCTGCCGGCACATCGTCCATGTGGTAGCGCTTCGCCCAGCGGTTCCGTTCGGGCGGCCAGTGCCAAGCGAGCGGCGTGCTCTCGAACAAGCCCGTCCCCAGCGTGGGGAAGCGACGCCGCGACGACTGAAGCGCGCCGTCGCCGTAGCGGAGCTGTGGGCCGACGACGCCGACGTCGGGATGGGCTACGAGATACTCCAGCAGCCGGTCGAGCGCCTCGTCCCGGACGACGGTGTCGGGGTTGAGAAAGAGCACGAAGGGCCGGGTGCGCCGCTGCAGCCCAGTCGTTATTCCCCCCGGTGTAGCCCCGGTTGTCAGCATTCGCCAGCAACTGAACGTGCGGGAATTCCGCCGCAACCATCGTCGGCGCTGCCGTCTGCGGAGGCGTTGTCCACGACGACGACCTCGGCTTCGGAGGGCAAGCTGACCAGGCATGCGCGGAGCAGCTCGCGCACGTTCCAGCTTACGACGATGATCGACAATTGAGAAAGATCGGCCATGGGAGGAAAAACGTCAAACACAAAGGCAGCACGACGCGGCGATAGATAAAAGCGTCTTTGTGTCTTGGTGTCGTCGTGTTATCTATACGTGCCTTGAGACGACGAACTCGGCCAGTTCTTCTAGCGCCCGGCGGTACTGGCCGTCCGGGAACACTCTCAGATGCGCCATGGCCCGTGCGGCAAAATCCTGGGCCTCGGCCGCTGCCTGCCGCATGGCGTCCGACTTTCGCACCTGCGCGATGATCTCGCTGACCGGCTCACCCGACCCGTTGCTCCTTTCAGTGTCGCAAGCACCCGCTCGGGCTCGGGATGATTTTGCAGGAAATAGAAGAAGGGCAGGGTCACGACGCCCTGCCGCAGGTCGCCGCCCGACCGGCTTGCCCAGCGTGGCCTCCTCGCCCGTGTAGTCCAGGATATCGTCGACGATCTGGAACGCCATCCCGAGATCCTTGCCATAATCGTACAACGCCTGCACCTGCTCGTCGCTGGCCCCCGCCAGTATGGCGCCGGACTTGGTGGCCGCGGCAAACAGCGAGGCGGTCTTGGCGAAAATGCGGGGATAGTACGCCGACTGCGGCTGGTCCCACTGTCGGCTCGAGAACAGCTGCCGCAGCTCGCCTTCCACGATGATCCGCAGCGTGTCGGCGAAGAGCTGGACCACGGGCACGTTTTCGGTCTCAGCCGCGAACCCGGCCGCCCGCGAAAGAGATAATCGCCCGCCAGCACGGTGGCGCCCTTGTTCCACTGCGCGTTGAGCGTCGTCATCCCGCGACGAACCAGCGCGTTGTCGATCAGGTCGTCGTGGACGAGGGTCGCATTGTGCAGCATTTCGACGGCGGCGGCCACCGCGATCGCCTTCTCCGAGGCCGGCTCCACGAACAGGTTGTATGCGGCCAGCGCCAGCGCCGGGCGCAGGCGTTTGCCGCCGCTGCCGAGCAGCTGCAAGAACGCCTCGGCCAGCGGGGCGTAGGCTCCCTGCGCGATGCTCGCGCATTTTGAGTTCGACCCGCTCGAGGTCAGCTTGCACCAGGCTCAGCAAAGTTACTTCTTTGATCATGTCTGTTCCAGGCTAAAGCAGCGCTCTTGCAGTTGCCGTCGTTTGCGCTGCAATGTCATCCGCAGTTCTGTTCCGTAACCGGGCCAGCGCTTCCGCAACCAAAGGGAAATAGGCCGGTTCGTTGCGCTTCCCACGATAAGGGTGGGGCGCAAGGTAAGGGGCGTCCGTCTCCAGGACCAGTCGTTCCATGTCACAAGTCCGGCGCCAAAGCATGCAGCTGCCGGGCATTTTGAAAGGTCACCGGGCCGCCCAGCCCGACCACCAGCCCCATTTCATACACGCGACGGGCCTGCTCGAGAGTCCCGCTGAACGCGTGCCATACCCCTATGATACCATTTTCGACCTGCGAAGTCCGTATCTCAGACACCCATTGTGACAATAGATACAGTAGGTCTTCCGTACAAGCCGGGTCGCCGTCCTTCGCGTTTCGGGTGTGAAGGATCACGGGCAGCCGCAGCTCGCTCGCCAGGCGCAGCTGAGCCGCAAATGCGCGCTCTGCTGCCTCGTGTGATCCACTCTCTCCCAATAGTAATCCAGGCCGATCTCGCCGATTGCGACGACCTTGGGATGCTGCGCGAGATCACGCAACACCTCGATTGCCCGATCGTCGAAGTCCCCGCAGTCGTTCGGATGCACGCCCAGCGCCGCGTAGACGTTCGCATACCGGTCGGCAAGCGCCAGAACCCGGCGGCAGGAATCGAGATCGATTGCCGGGTTGATGAACCGGGCGACGCCGGCGGCAGTCGCCCGTTCGATCACCGCTTCCCGGTCCTCGTCAAACTGGCGCAGGTCCAGGTGACAGTGTGTGTCGACGATGTCAAGAAACCGGGTTTCTCGAGAAACCCGGTCTCCCCCGGCTGATCACCCAATCCCGGCGACCTTCATGCCGTCTGCCAGGATCGCCTGCACCTTGTCGCCGCGCATCGTCTCGCAGTAGACCCGGATCAGCGGCTCGGTGCCCGAGAAGCGGATCGAGCAGCCAGCCGCCGTCTTCCATCTCGAACTTGTAGCCGTCGGTCGTATTCTTACCCATCACCCGCAGGCCGGCGATCGTCGCCGGGCATGGCCGCATCGAGCTTCGCCCGCGCGGCCTGCTTCATCTCATTATCCGCAAACGCGTGTCGATGCGGTCATAATAATGCGGACCGCCGACCAGGCCGAAGAGCCGCTCGAGCAGTTGGGTCGGTTTCATGCCCGTCCGGCACATCATGTCGAGCAGGTACAGGTTCGCCAGGATGCCATCGCGCTCGGGCACGTGACCCCGGAAGGCATAGCCGCCGCTCTCCTCGCCGCCGATCAGGCCGTCGTACTTCATCATCGCGGGCGCGACATACTTGAAGCCCACGCCGGTGTTGCACCACCTGCACGCCGAACTTCCTGCCGAGCTTGTCAAGCATCGACGTCGTGCTCAGCGTCTTGACGATCGTACCGCGTTCGCCCCGAATGTCCAGGAGGTACATCGCCAGCAGGCCATAGACCCGCAGTTGATCCACGAACTGCCCGTTTTCGTCGCCCATGCCGCAGCGGTCCGCGTCGCCGTCGAGGATGCACACGACGTCCGCGTTCAGTTCGCGCGCCTTTGCCAGCCCCGCGTCGACATTCGGCGGAATTGGTTCGGGCCGGCTCATCTCGGGAAAAATCGGGTTCCGCTCTGCGTGGTATTCGACGATCTTCGTCTTGCCTCCCGCGATGAAGCGTGAGATGAAGCCGGAGCCGTTGCCCCACATATTGTCCACGAGCACGGTGAACCCCGCGCTCTTGATCGACTCCACGTCCACCAGCGAACGGATCCGCCGATCGTAGGCGGGCACGGGATCGTATATCTTGATCAGGCCGGCCTTCTCGCCGTCCTCGAACCGCATGCGCTTCACACCCGCTATGCCGGCCGGGATTTGCGCCTCGATTGCCTTCAGGCCCTCCGGGTCGATCGCGCCGCCGTTGGGATCGCGCACCTTGAAGCCGTTGTCAGTAGGTGGGTTGTGGCTCGCCGTGATGTTGATCGCGCCCAGGGCCCTGGCGTGCGTGACGCCGAACGAGATCACCGGCGTCGGGACGCCGCCGCCTGCGAAATGCACCGGCACACCATTTGCCGCCAGCACCTCTGCCGCGGCCGCGGCGAAGTGCTCGGACAGGAACCGCTTGTCGCCCCCGATGACGACCCCGCGCCCGATCTCGCTCGGGTAGGTTGCCTTGATATAATCCGCAAACCCCTGGCTGCAGCGCCGGACATTGTCAAATGTGTAGTCCTCGGCGATGTTGCCCCGCCAACCGTCAGTCCCAAAGATGATGTCGCTCACTCCACTCACTCCCCTCACACGGATCAACACAAAGACACCAAGGCACAAGGGCTGGAATCATCGTGTCTTTGTGCCTTTGTGTTGAAACCTTCCTGCGGCCCCTACTTGTCAATCCTTGGCGTATGGTCGCCCATCGACTGCAGCGCGGCCATGTCCGCTTCAACCATGATGCGAACGAGGTCACGGAAAGTGACGCTCGGTTCCCAGCCCAGCACTCGCTTCGCCTTGCTCGGATCGCCGACGAGCAAGTCCACCTCGGCAGGCCGGTAGAACTTGGGGTCGACCACGACGTACTTCTCCCAGTCCAGGCCGAGGCAATCAAAGGCAACCTGGCAGAACTCGCGCACGGAATGTGTCTCGCCCGTCGCCACCACGTAGTCGTCCGGGTGATCCTGCTGCAGCATGAGCCACATCGCCGCGCACGTAGTCGGGCGCATAGCCCCAGTCGCGGCGGGCATCGAGGTTGCCCAGGCGCAGCTCGCTCGCGTGGCCGAGCTTGATCCTGGCCGCCTGGTTCGTGATCTTGTGCGTAACGAACTCGAGGCCGCGGCGGGGCGACTCGTGATTGAACAGGATGCCCGAGCAGGCGAACAAGTCGTAGCTCTCGCGGTAGTTGATGGTGATCCAGTGCCCGTAGAGCTTGGCCGCGCCGTAAGGGCTGCGCGGGTAAAACGACGTCGTCTCGCACTGCGGCACAGCCTGCACCTTGCCGAACATTTCGGAAGATGAGGCCTGGTAGAAGCGGATGTTCCGGTCGACGATGCGGATCGCATCCAGCACGCGCGTGACGCCAAGGCCGGTGAACTCGCCTGTGAGCACCGGCTGTTGGAAGCTGGTCGGTACGAAGCTCTGCGCGGCGAGGTTGTAGACCTCGTCGGGCCGGTGCTCCTGCAGCAGGTTGATCAGGCTCACCTGGTCGAGCAGGTCACCCTGCACGATGGTCATCTGGTCCTGGATGTGGCGCACCCGGTCGAAATTGATCGTGCTGGTGCGCCGCACCATGCCGATTACCTCGTAGCCCTGGGCCAACAGGAAATCGGCCAGGTACGAGCCGTCCTGGCCGGTGATGCCGGTGATGAGTGCTTTTGGCATGCTTCCTCACTGCAGACCTGACCGGTCCCTGCTGAGGCAGGGTGAAAATCTGTCAGGTCTTTTGCGTTTAGCTTCTCGACCGCGCCACTTCCTGGCGCCAGTAGTCGAGCACATCCTTCACGGTCTGCCCGAACGGGATTTGCGGCTCCCACCCGGTCTGGTTCCGCAGCTTGGCGCAGTCGCCGACGATCATCGGCGTATCGACCGGGCGCAGCCGCTGCAGATCCTGCCGTACTTCGATCTGAACGGGCACATGGCTCAGGAGCGCTTCGAGCAGCTCGCCAACCATGTGTGCTTCGCACGCGCCGATGTTGTAAACCTCGCCCGGGACCGCGCGTTCGGCTGCGAGGACGTAGCCACGGACGATGTCTCGTACGTCCGAAAAATCGCGCGCCACGTCCAACTCGCCCACGCTCATGACCGGCGGTCGCAGGCCGGCCTCGATTTCGGCGATCTGCGAGGCGAAGTCCGGCGCGACGAAACCGCGGCGCTGCCGCGGGCCAATGTGGTTGAACGGCCGCATCCGGATGGCCCGCACGCCGTGGCTCAGGTAGTACTGTAAGCCCAGGAAGTCCTGGGTTATCTTGCTCACCCCGTACGGCGACGTCGGTCGCAGCGGCGCGTCTTCGGTCAGGGGCAGGTCTGCCGCGTCCACCTTCCCGTATTCCTCGCTGGACCCGATCACCAGCGTGACCGCGTGGGGCGTCACCTGCGCGATGGCTTGCAGCACGTTCACCTGGAGCCGGATATTGTTCTCGAGGGTATACCACGGGTCCATGCGGCTCAGAGACGCGATCGGTTGGGCGGCCAGGTGGAAGACTACATCCGGCCGGCTGTCCTCGACGATCGCCTGCACCGTCCCCAACTGGGACAACTCGGCCTCGTAGATCGTCAGCCGGCTGCGCAGGTGCGCGATATTCTGTTCCCCGCTCCCGTAGGCCGTGCCCGCGACAGACCAGTTACCGAGTTGCAGCAAGTGCTCGGCCAGGTGGCTGCCGACGAAGCCCGAAATCCCTGTGATGAGCGCGCGCAAACAGCCTCCCTACCCCGGCGATCGTCGCCCGCGTGGCAACGAATGTCACGCCTGGCAGAATTATACCGTAGGACAGCTTGAAGCAAAAGTATACGAGGTTCTGCTCGCCAACGCGCGGCTGTTCATCACCAGCAAAAGCCCTATCGGTTCGCGTGCCAGCTTTGGACGGTGAGCCCGCCGACTCGCTCGTAATGCCGGGCGTTCCCGGTTACCAGCGGCAGACGATTGACCAATGCGGTCGCCGCAATCAGGATATCGGCGTCCGCGATAAGTTCTCCACGCTGGTAGAGGCACGACGTAAACCTCGGCGGCGGTCTCTACTACCTCATCGCTGAGAGGGAGAACGCTGCTTACCCGGCATTGCGTGTCGAAAGCACTTATCTGTTTTAGGGCGTCTTTGGCACGCAAGCCTCGCAGGAGTTCGTATCGAGTGATTATGGAGAAGGTGAAGTGCCCGTGGGCATAGAGGTACTCTCGCCGCGTGAGCGAGAACCGATTCGTTTCGCGCTTTCATGATCTCAGAAAGCGTATCGGTGTCAAGGAGACAAGCCTGCATCGTCTACTCGCGGATCGCGACTGAAATCGCTCCGGTCCAGTGCAATCGTTTCAACCTGCCGGATGTCTTCCTCAGTCATGCCTGAGTACACTTGAGTCCATGCCTGGAGCGTGACTTCAGACGATGTGCCTTCGGGCAGGTATACCGTGATGACCACCTGCTGGTCTTCGGCAAGCTCAAGCGGCTCCAGCGGCTGAAGCACACCCTCCCGATAGATAGCTTCCAACTGTATCATCCGTTCCATCTCAACACCTCAGCTTTCCTTAGGCTAGATTATACCACCGGATGGAAGCATCAAGAGCCGGGACCTCAGCGAAAAGGTCGGAAGTCCCGGCTCGTCGAGTGGCGTAATCCCCGAGGAGGCGAGGCGATCTCTACAGCCCCAGCGCCGCCTTCAGCTCCGCCACCTTGTCCAGCCGCTCCCACGGCGCGTCGATGTCGTGCCGGCCGAAGTGGCCGTACGCGGCGGTCGCCCGGTAGATGGGCCGGCGCAGGTTCAGGTCGCGGATGATCGCAGCCGGGCGCAGGTCGAAGCAGTTCTGTGATCACCTCGACGATCTTCTCGTCGGTGACCTTGCCCGTGCCGAACGTCTCGACCGCGATGCTGGTCGGGCGGGCCACGCCGATGGCGTAGCTCACCTGGATCTCGAGCCGGTCGGCCACGCCGGCGGCGACCAGGTTCTTGGCCACGTAGCGCATCATGTACGCGGCCGAGCGGTCGACCTTCGTCGGGTCCTTGCCCGAGAACGCGCCGCCGCCGTGCCGCGCCACGCCGCCGTAGGTGTCGACGATGATCTTGCGGCCGGTCAGGCCGGAGTCGCCCATCGGGCCGCCGACCACGAAGCGGCCGGTCGGGTTGACGAAGATGCGGGTGTTCTTGTCGAGGTAGCCGTTGGGCACCACGTACTTGATCACCCGCTCGTAGATGTCCGCCTCGATCTTGGCGTGGTCCACCTCGGGCGCGTGCTGCGTCGAGATGACGATCGTGTCCACCCGCACCGGCTTGCCGTCGTGGTACTCCACCGTGACCTGGCTCTTGCCGTCGGGCCGCAGGTAGGGCAGGGTGCCGTCCTTGCGCACGCGCGAGAGCTGCTTGCACAGCTTGTGCGCGAGGTCGATGGTCAGCGGCATGTACTCTTCGGTCTCGTTGCAGGCGAAACCGATCATCATGCCCTGGTCGCCGGCGCCGATGGCCTCGATCTGCGCATCGGTCATCTCGCCCCGCTTCGCCTCGAGCGCCTTGTCGACGCCCAGCGCGATGTCCGGGCTCTGCTCCTTGATCGACACGATCACGCCGGCCGTGTCCGAGTCGAAGCCGAACTTGGCGCGGGTGTAGCCGATGTCGCGCACGACGTCGCGCACGAGTGCTCGGGATGTCGACGTACGTGCTGGTCGTGATCTCGCCCATCACCAGGATCAGGCCGGTGGTGGTGCTGACCTCGCACGCCACGCGCGCATTGGGGTCGTCGGTCAGGATGGCGTCCAGCACGGCATCGCTGATCTGGTCGCACATCTTGTCCGGATGTCCCTCCGTCACCGACTCGGAGGTGAAGAAGAACTTGGGTGAACTGGCAAAGGTTGTAGTCATCTGTATCTCCTGTACGATTGAAGATCGCAGGTTGCGATTGAGCGGAGTGTCCAAGCTCAACCTGGTTTCGAATTGTCTCACGTGCCCATCCGCCATTCGTTCAGGTACGCTTCCTGCTCGGGCGTCAGGACGTCGATGTTGACGCCCATGGCGGCCAGCTTGAGCCGGGCGATCTCGTTGTCGATCTCCTCCGGCACGCTGTAGACCGTGTTCTTCAGGCTCGCATGGTTCTTCAGCATGTACTCCGCGGCCAGCGCCTGGTTCGCGAAGCTCATGTCCATGACTGCGCTCGGGTGGCCTTCGGCCGCGGCCAGGTTGACCAGCCGGCCCTCGCCCGCCAGGTAGAGCCGCCGGCCGTCGTTCAGGATGTACTCGTCGAGGAACTCGCGCACCCGGCGCACCTCGCCCGACATGCCTTCCAGCGCCGGGATGTTGATCTCGACGTTGAAGTGGCCGCTGTTCGCCATGATGGCGCCGCTCTTCATCGCGGCGAAATGCGCCTGGTCGAGCACGTTGATGTCGCCCGTCGCCGTGATGAAGATGTCGCCGATCGGCGCGGCCTCGCTCATCGGCATGACCCGGAAGCCGTCCATGACCGCTTCCAGCGCCTTCAGCGGGTCGATCTCGGTCACGATCACGTCCGCGCCCAGGCCCTTGGCCCGCATCGCGATGCCCCGGCTGCACCAGCCGTAGCCCGCAATGACCACCCGCTTGCCGGCGATCAGGACGTTGGTCGCGCGGATCACGCCGTCCATGGTGCTCTGGCCCGGTGCCGTAACGGTTGTCGAACAGGTGCTTGGTCATCGCATCGTTGACGGCGATGACGGGGAACATGAGCTCGCCGTCGTGGGCCATCGCGCGCAGGCGGATGACGCCGGTGGTGGTCTCTTCGGTGCCGCCGACGATGCCGTCGAGCAGCTCGCGGCGCTCCTTGTGCAGCGTGCCGACCAGGTCCGCGCCGTCGTCCATCGTGATGTGCGGCTTGAAGTCGAGCGCGGCCTTGATGTGCTGGTAGTACGTGGCGTTGTCCTCGCCCTTGATCGCGTACACCGGCATCTCGTAGTGGGCCACGAGGGTCGCGGCCACGTCGTCCTGCGTCGACAGGGGGTTGGACGCAGTCAGCACCACGTCGGCGCCGCCGGCCTGCAGCACGCGCATCAGGTTCGCCGTCTCGCTGGTGACGTGCAGGCAGGCCGCCATGCGCACGCCGGCCAGGGGCCGTTCCTTGGCAAACCGCTGCTCGAGCTGGTCCAGCACCGGCATCTCGCGTGCGGCCCACTGCATGCGGAACCGCCCCTTCTCGGCCAGCCGGATGTCCTTGATGTCGTAATTGTTACCCACTCGATAAATGTACCTCCTATGGTGATTGCAGATTGCAGATTGAAGATCGAAGATTCGCCGATCGAAGAGGACATCTTCAATCTTCAACTTGATCTTCAACAGATCTTCCAGTTCCGGCGCGTCGCCGAAGGTCTCCCGGTAGCGCGCCACGAACTCTGGCACGGTGTAGCGGTGGTTCATCGTCCCCACCTGCTCCAGGCAATAGGTGGCCGCCAGCGCGCCGATGCGGCCGGTGACCTCCCACGGGTAGCCCCGCAGCAGGCCGACCAGCAGGCCGCCGCGGAACGCATCGCCCACGCCGGTTGGGTCCACGATCCGTTCGGCGGGCGCGATCGGCACGTCCACCCGGCGGTCCCCGAGACATGAGCGTCGAGCCGTCGCCGCCCCGGGTGACCACGAGCATGCCGACCTTCTCCAGGATGCCGGCTTCATCCAGCCCGGTCTTCTGCTTGAGCACTTCCAGCTCGTAGTCGTTCAGCGTCATCGCGTACGCGCAGTCCATGCCGGCGAGCACCTGTTCGCCGCTCAGGCGGGCAAGCTGCTGGCTGGGGTCGAAGATGAAGCGCAGGCCCAGCTCGCGGCACTCGACGCAGTTGCGGATCATGCCTTCCGGGTCGTGGGGCGAGATGATGACGTAGTCGATCTCGGCCTTGTCCAGCGCCCCGGTAGGTCAGCTCCTTGCCCCGCTGCATCGCGCCCGAGTGAAAGCCCGCGATCTGGTTCTGCTCGAGGTCGGTGATGACCGTGAACGTGGCGGTGAACTCGCCGGGATAGGCCACGACCAGCGACGTGTCGATGCCCTGCAGCTCGAGCCACTGGCGGAAGTCGCCGAAATCCTGGCCGACCGTGCCCATCAGCCTCGGCCGCTCGCCCAGCAGGGCCATCGTGTAGGCGATGTTCGGCCCGATCCCGCCCCGGCTCATCTGCTTGTCCTCGACGAGGAAGCTGACGCTGAGCTTGCCGGTCTGCTCGATAAAGATGTGCTCCCGGAACTTGCCGGGGTACTTCATCAGGTAATCGGTCGCAATGGACCCGGTAACGATGACTGACATGCTACTCCTTAAGGCTGTGGCGCTGAGTTTGCGCTTCGCTGCGCCACCCGTTCTTCCGCGATCCGGCAGTACTTCTCCGAGATCTCGTACCCCACGTAATGCCGCCCTTCCATCACCGCGGCCACGGCCGTCGAGCCGCTGCCCATGAACGGGTCGAGCACCACGTCGCCGGGCTTCGTGTACAGCAGCATCAGCCGCCGGGGCAGTTCCTCGGGGAACGGCGCGGGGTGGTCCACGCCGGTCTCGGTCGTCATGGACCAGATCGAGTCGCTCTCGTCTGCGCCTTGGGCGCCCTGTGCCCACACGGACCGGGCGATCGATTCCGCGATCCAGGCGTCGTCCTTGCCGCGGCGGCGGGCATCGTTCAGCTTGGCGAGGATCTTGCGCTCCAGGTCCTTCAGACCGTCCTCGGGCCGCCAGATGCTGCGGGTCCACGCGACGAACTCGTTGCCGGTGATGCCCGTCGGGCCGGCGTCGTCGAGCCGCAGCTGGTCCTTGCTCCACACGGTGATGTACTCGTGTACGTCACGCAGCGTCGGGTTGCTCGAGCGGGCGAAGCTGCCCCAGGCGGTCGAAATGCCGGCCGACGCGCCCTTGTCCCAGATGATGTGCCCCCGGTGCAGCCACGTGCAGTCGCTGGTGCGCAGCTGCTCGTCGATCAGGCTGACCAGCGAGAGGTACGGCTTGCGGTCGGTGTTGGCGACGTTGACGCACAGCCGGCCGCCCGGCGCCAGCACCCGGTGGCACTCCCGCCACACCGCATCGAGCATCGCCAGGTACTCGTCGAGGCCCAAGCTGTCGTTGTGGTCGGTGTAGTCCTTCGCCACGTTGTAGGGCGGCGACGTGACGGCCAGGTGCACGCTGCCATCGGGCACGGCGGCCATGCTGCGGGCATCGGCGCAGAAGATGCGTGTCCAGGTAGGGCTCGGGCGCCATGACTTCATGACCTCTGCGGCCGAACGGCCTCAGCCTAAGGCTCACGCAACGGAATCGCCAGCCTGCCGTCGGGCTGGATGACATCACCGGTTGTCCGCACGGGAAGACGGTCGCCGGTGGCGGGGTCGTACCACCCCACGTAGAACTGCACGGCCTTCTCCGTCTCACCCACCAGGTTGACCCGGTCGATCACGACCTCGCCGCTGCGCCAGGCGGACGGCGGCGCGCCGCCGTTCTCGGGCACGGCATCCGACTGCGCCGCGATCTGCCCGCCGGCGTCCACCGCATGCACGAAGCGCTGCAGCGGCGCGGAGGGCGGCGTCAGGGTCCGCCAGTACAGCGTCAGGGCCACGCCCTGCTCGCCCCGGCTCACGTCGTAGCCTTCCAGGACGAACGAGCCGCCCGGGCCTGCATCGCCGAACTGAGCGCCCGACGGGAACTGCGGCGCCTGGGGCAGGGCCAGCAGCACCGGCCGGTTGACCACCTGCGGCCGGGCGACCACGCGTACAGCCCTGGTCGACCCCCCGCACCCGGGCGCACAGCTCGATCTGAGCGGGCGTCGTGCCCGCTGCGGCCGCCTCGGGGTGCAGCGTGTGCGTGAGCCGCCAGGTCTGGCCCGCAGGCCACGTGCCGGGCAGCGGCTGCAGGGGCGGCGCGTCCTCGCTCCACAGCTCTGCGCCCGTCTCGCTGGCTACGGCCCGGACCCGGAACGCGATCTCCCCGGCCGGCAGGGCTTCACGGGCCACCCATGACACCCGCAGCGCGCTCGGCGTGCCCACCAGCAGCTCGGCAGGCGGATCCCAGGCGGCGACCGGCACGAGCACGCCATCGCTCGGCGGCAGGGCGAAGGCCGGCGGCGGGGACTGGAGCGGCGCCCTCTGCGCATCCGCCGGGACGGTCACGGTTGCGGCGGCGGGGAGCTCGGCCAGCTGCTTGCCGCCCGCCGTGACGCCCGGCGGGGCCGTCCTTGTCGTCGTAGAGCGCCACGACGGCCCCGTAGTCGCCGGGGGGCATGTCGCCGGGCAGTACCAGGTGGGTCACCTGGACGAACTGCTGGCCCGGCTGCCATCCCTGGTGGGCCACGGCCAGCAGGTCGTCGGCCTGCGCCCAGGCGTACCCCGTCGCGTCGACCAGCTTCGCCGACAGCTTGGGCGGCAGCTCGCGGGACCAGGGCGCCAGCGCCTCCCACCGGGTGATGACCTCGACGCCGTTGCCCGGCCTGGGCATGCTGCCGGCAGCGACGAGCCGGAGCGCGTCGCCGTACTGCAGCGGCGTTCCAGCGGCCTCACGCCTTCCGATTCCAGTAGGGCGTCGAGCGCTGCAGCCTCCAGGCGGGCCACCTTCAGGTTCGCGCCCTGCGGCTGCGCCTTGGCGCCGAGCGAGGCGAGCGCAGCCGACTTGTTCCCGGCCGATGCGGTCCAGACGTAGGTGCCCGCGCCGCCGGCCGGGGGCAGGGGCAGCCCGTCCGGCCCGTAGTACCACCCGACGTCGGCCCGCTCCGGCTCGTACAGCCAGTAGGTCTGCTGGTCGAGGTCGAGCCAGAAGTCGGTGCTGATGTAGAGCGCTTCCTCCTCGGGGGCCTGGGCCGAGTAGGCGGCGGCCGCACGGAGGTCGGCGTTGTAAATGAGCTGGGTCTGCGGGTTGGCCGGCCAGCGGACGAAATAGGCGTTGGCGGCCTCGGCCCAGTGGCCGGCGACCAGCGCCAGCAGCGCCACGGCCGCAACGACCCCCGCCGCCCGCCTCGCTCGTGCCCGGTGCGACACGACCGTCCGAGCAGGCGCTGCCCCAGCCGCCCGATGCTCCACAGGCCGTCGGCCGCATAGACGTAAATCAGCGGCAGGGCGATGATGGCCCGCAGGTAGAGCGGCCCGCCCGGCGTGATCAGGGCGGGGCCGATGCCCAGGGCCAGGGCGGTCAGCCACAGGCGCTCGCGACGGCTCCGGAAGACCCGGCTCAGGCCGAGGGCCAGGCCGACGACGAACAGGACGGCGAGCACGGGGGGCAGCGCGGCCCGGCCGGGCAGGTTGTACTGGGGCGGCAGCCAGTCGGGCTCGCGCCAGAGCAGCGTCGCCACGCCCTCTTCGACCGCCCGCAGCAGCGGCCCGAACTGCCCCTGCACCGCCCGGCCCAGCGGCCCGGCCAGCTCGCCCACCCGCCGCTCGGCGCCGGGATGCGTGCGCAGCCAGACGAGCAGGGGCGCACTGACGGCGAGGGTGGTCAGCCAGGAGAGGAGCAGGCCCGGTGCGGGACGCAGCGGATGCCACGCATGGGCTGTGCTAACGGATCAACGGATGGCTGCGGCGACGCCGCCGCATCATCCAGGCGATGCCTTCGTACACAGCAGGAGCGGCGCGAGGGCCAGCAGCGCGCCGCGCCGACAGGTACGTGTAGATCGCCAGCCCGCCGAACAACCCGCGCAGGAATAAGCGAGACCGTCACCACGAAGAACCGAAGAACCGAAGTTCCACGAAGAGCCTGCAAGCCTCGTGAACCCTTGGTTCTTTGTGCCTTTGTGGTAAAGCGCCCCCTCCCGACGAGACCCCTGTCGAGCCAGTAGATCATGGCGGCGCTGAGGGTGAGGGCGGAGATGGCGCGGAGGCCCACCCGGCCGGTGAACAGGAACCAGAACGAGCCGGCCATCAGCAGGACCGCCACGAGGGCAGCCGGCGAACGGCAGCTTGCGGCGGGCCAGGCTGATGCTGACGGCCGTGCCCAGGGTCGCCCAGACGACGGAGGCGAGCCGCAGGCCCCAGATGAAGTGGCCGTTGGCGAATCTGAACATGGCGGCGGCGGTGTAGATGAAGAGGGGCTCGCGGCCGTAGTTCGCTGTGAAGTAGATGCGGTAGCGGCCGTAGAGCAGCTCGATCGCATCCACGATGTTAAAGACCTGGTCGTGCTGGACGCCGGGCGGGACGTCCGCCAGCCGGGCGAGCAGGGCAGCCCAGGCGAGGAGGATCACCCCCGCCGCCGCCAACGCCCGCCACACGCGCCCTTCCGACCTTACTCGCATTCCCTAAACCTGGCTCAACACAAAGGCACGAATGACACGAAGGATAAGGTGAGCCGTTCGTGTCTTGGTGGCTTTGTGTTATTCCTTGCGGCAGAAACAAAAACGCCCTCCAAGAGGAGGGCACACTCGCTTCTTCGAAGCACGCTTAGAAGAAGCACGCCGACCTCTCATCTTTCAGCGGGGCGACGTTGGTCGCGCGCTGACGGACTTGGCACCTGCCTGGACGGGGGTTCGCAGAACGGGCTTTGCGCGCTACACGTTGCGTCTTTCACGCTTGACGAGTCCGCTGCTCAAGCCGGGATCTGCGCAACCATGCTCCGGGGCTCCAGGAGGTTGCCGGGGGATCATCGGGCCGTTCCCTCCCCCCTCTGGATGAGTGTCCAGTTTGGTTCGGTTGTCAACGTGCGGTTGCGACGCCGCACGCAAGTGGCAAGTATAGCATAGAGTACGACGGTGTCAAAGAAATGTCGGTGGCAAATCCCGAAATCCCTCGAATCCCCAGTCCCAGGCATACCGAGCAACAAGGGTGCAGGGCAGCGAAAAGCGCCCGCTGTTTGTGCTGATCGCACTTTTGTGCTAATCTGTGGGCGAAGAACACGAAAGGTGAAATCGTGGATAAGCCACGCCGCCAATCTGGGTTCCTGCAGGTGGACAACCGGATCGTCAGCGAGTACGGGCCGCGCATCGGGCCGCACGCCCTGGCGGTGTACCTGGCGCTCGCCCGCTTCGCGCACAACACCACCCGCACCTGTTACCCGTCCGTCCCGACGCATTGCCCGGCTGACCGGCATGAGCCGCCCCACTGCGACGAGGGCGATCCGCACCCTGCAGGCGGCCGGCCTGATTGCGGTCCAGCCCCGCCGGACGCCGAACGGCGATCCCACCTCGCACGAGTATACGCTCCTGCCGGTGCCGGACGGGAGCAGGGATTCTCAGACCGGAGTAGTCTGAATCGCCCTCGGCATTCCGCTATCTGGACCGAGGGGTGGTAAACGTAGTTTACCAAGGATGGTAAAGCACGTTTACCAAGGATGGTAAAGCACGTTTACCAAGGTCCCCAACGACGTTACGGACCCTCCTAAGCGAGCTTTCCACGAACTATACTCAATGAACTAAACTTAATAGAACAAGAGTGGGTGCGGCGCTCTGCGCCGCGCGCCCGCCCTGCATTGCAGGTTTGCGCCTGGCCAAAACAAACAGGCCCGACGCTCCAAGAAGCGCCGGGCCCGTCGCAAGTCTATTGGCCGAGCCAATCCGACGGCGGGATTAGATCCTGCCGTCGGCCAGGATCACTTGAACTTGAAGTTTGCGTAGTGATGGGTGCCGTCAATCAACATGACATCGAGTTGACGACAGGTGCCTGCCCATGACTTCTCCGTCTTCCACACGTATACGTACTGGTTAGCCGTGGCATCGTAGGTCAGGCTGCTGCCCCCGGCGGTGACGGTCGACTCGATAGCATCCTCGTAGGCCGAACTGTCGCAGTTGATACGGTACGACTTCGGATACCCAGTCTGGAAAATGCCAAGGCCCTGGTTCCCACCGAGACTAAACTTCGTGGGAATGGCACTGCCGGCCTTAACACTGTTGAGCGTGGGCAGGTTGTCGATCGGCTGGAAGAAGCCGGCCCAGTTGTAGATGACGCTGTACGTGCAGGTTGCCTGATTGGATGCATGACCTACGTTGTCATAGGCGATGGGTGCAGGAACGGTTTTGGGGTTCCCTAGTACGGAAGTGGTGTCAAGAGGGATTGTGCCACTTGCAGGGGCTACAACACCGGAGTGCTCGTCGGTGGCTGCCCACGAAGCTGTGGCCACACTGCCAAGGTACACAGTAGAGGGACAGCTAGTGAAGCTAACGCTCGGCGCGGTAGCGTCCACCTGCACGGTAAGCCCCGAACCTACGAGAGACTTCATTACCGGCATAGTCCTTCACCGTTCCGCCTGGAACGGGATGCGATCCGGATGTGGTAACAATCTGAGAAGCGGGCAGCGTCGACGTGTCTACACCGCTGCCGGGGCTGGTGTCCTGGAGCGCTGGGTCACCATGGTCGACATATGAGACCGTCACGGTGTCCTTGTACCAGCCTCCACCTCCAGCGTAGTCTGCCGGTCGGTCAGCTTGAGCCGTCGGAGCATTCGGGCTGGTCTTGTCAACGACAACTGCCTCAGACACAGGCGAGAAAGCGCTACTCAAGGAACCGTCGCTTGCCCGAACTCGATAGGTCCACGTGCCCTCAGCTTCCCCGGGAACATCGAACGAGTACGAGTTGGTCGTGAGGCTGCTCGCCACGTCTGAGAAGCCGGCGTCGTTTGCATCTTTGTGTTGAAACAGGTAGGCGACCGCGTTGTTCTCGGCATCAGTCGAGGCATCCCACTCGAGCGTGAAGACCCCAGTCATATTGGGAGTGCTGAAACCAGCCGCTAGCGCAGGCTTGCCAGGGGTCGTTGGTGGTGTATTCGCGGGAAGCACAACCGACGTCTCGCCGGAATCCTGGCACTTTCCGGAAACTGCCTCGTTGTTGTAGTCGCCAGAGTAACTGGCGATCCAATAGTAGGTACCTACCGCGGGCATGTATTCAGCGGAATTGTAGGTACCGTCTCCAGTAACGTAACCCGACTGGCTAGTTCCAACGACCGTCGTGCACTGGGCATCAGAATACAGGGTGAAGGTAATCCGAGCTGTGTTCGGCTGCGCAAGCACTACTCCATTGATAGTCGCCTGGTCGGAGATCTTGCCTCCAACAATGACTTGAGAGACCGCCGAGGTAGTGATGGTGGGCCTAGCCATGTTGACAGTGAGGGAGTCTGCCGAACTTGAATTTCCCCAGCTATTGTTCAGCCGGTTGTAGTCCGCCTTGAGCTTCTTGTCCGCAGCTCGCTGCGGCGTTAACACCACCGTACAACTACCTTTTTTCGTCGTGCCTACCTGGGCGAGACTACATGGGTTCACATCGAAGGTGCCGCCTGGGTTGTATGTGAACTTCACCGTTCCTTGCGGCCAGCCGTTGGTGGCACCCGAAGCGATATTCTCCACCGTGGCCGTGCAGGTCGTTTGGCTGTTTACCTCTACAGGATCGGGTGTGCAAGAAACGGTGGTCTGGGTTACCTCGCCTGCGGCGTCGGTGAACGAACCCGTCTCGATGACCGTGTCCCCGATCTTCGTCGTATAGGTATAGGATCCCACGGCGATCTCGGGGTCCGACTCAAGGACGATCTCGCACTGTCCAGGCACCATCGGTTACTGCGGCCGTGCAGCCGCTAAGGTATTGTTCTTTTCCGGGTTGGTCGGCACCGGGCCGACAACATCGACAACTACCGTTGCGTCGTTCACGTACTGCGGGGCACTTGCATCTAGGTTTTCATTGTTGCCGAAGATGGTGACGGTGCCCCCGGCCAGCCGTCGAGCGGATCGGTCCAGGTGGTGGCGAACGCCGCCCACGGCACGGCCAGCGCCAATATCACGACGAGCGTCGCGATCCAGATGAACTTCTTCTGAGTCATACGATTCCTCTCTTCCTTGTGGTGTAACTTTAGGAGATATATCGGGTGAATCTTACAGGTTGAATTACAGCTTCTCGCCCGGTCTCGGGGCGCACTTCGCCTTGATCCTGCTCTCTGACCTCCTCTTCGACGGGCTTTACAAGGCGCTGGAGCGCGCCGGACGCGGGAATACGAGGTGGCGACAGTTCCACCGAGGACAAGTAAACCATGAATTCCTTAGGAAGTCCTTAACGAATTCTCAACGGAACTTGGAAAACACCAGAGCGGGCTTTGGCACGAGCCTGTGACAATTATTGGTGGATTCCGCTCACGTTGATTCGGGAACTTGCGCCTGCAGCGGCAGCCGCACGGTGAAGCACGCGCCCTGCCCCTCGCAGCTGTCCAGGATCACTTCCCCGCCGTGCGCGCGCACGAGGTTGCGCGTGATCGTCAGCCCCAGCCCCAGCCCCTGCGGGTAATGGCGCTCGGGGGAGACACGGTAGAACGCCTCGAAGATGCGCTCGCGCTCGCTCTCGGGGATGCCGGGGCCGGTGTCGGCCACCCGGAACTGCCACCCCGCCTCCCGGCCACGACGCCGATACACGCACCTCGCCGGGCGGCGGGGTGTACTTGATCGCGTTGCTGAGCAGGTTGCCGAACGCCTGGCCCAGCCGCCGGGGGTCGATGGCTGCGACCGGCAAGTCGTCCGGGAATGTCGGCCCGCCAGGTCAGCCCCGCGGCCAGCGCGGCCTCGCGCCAGGGCGCCAGCAGCGCGGCCAGCCACTCGGACAGCGCGACCGGCTGCGTCCGCAGCGGCGCGACCCCGGCGGTGACGTCGCGCAGGCCCGCCAGCTCGTCGAGCAGCCCTTCCATCCGGCCGATCTCGCCGTCGATCCCCGCCAGCAGGTCGCTGCGCAGCTCCGGGTCTTCGCCCGCACCGTCCAGCAGCGCGCGGTCCGCGGCCCGCATCGCGCCCAGCGGCCGGCCGAGCTCGTGGACGATGTTCGACAGCAGGTAGCGCCGGTTCTCCTCGAGGTGCTGGATGCGCTCCAGCATGCCCTGGAACGCGCGCGGCGAGCACCCGGACCTCCTGCGGCCCTTTGTCCGTGGGCAGGTCGGCCGGGGTCTGCTGCGGGTACGCCTCGACGGCATGGGTCAGGCGCAGGAGCGGCCGCTCGACGGTGATGCTGAGGAAGTAGCCCAGGATCGTCCCGAAGACCAGGGCCAGGGCCAGCACGCCCCCGATGACGATGCGCAGCTGGGCAAAGCGCTCGGCGGCCGAGCTCAGATAATCGGTGATCCGGATGATCGCCACGACGCGGCCGCCCTCGCCCATGCACCGGCGCCAGCACCTCCACCACCTCGGCCCGCTCGTCCCGGCTGTAGCGCACACGGGAATACTGCTGCCCCTGCAATGCCTGCGGCAGGCCGGGCATGTCGGTAAACTCGCTCGTCTCCTCGCCGGCGTTCTCCTGCATCGCTGCTCGCCAGCAGCCGGCCCGGACCGTCCAGGACGCTTAGTTCGCCGGGAAACATCGGGAAGACGCGCTCGACGAAAGCAGCTGCGCGCGCCTTGTCCTGCAGCGCCGCCGGGTCGAGCTTGAGCAGCTCGCCGATCAGGACGGCCTGCCCGGTGAGCTGACGGGCGAGATTGACCAACACGACCTGGCTTTCGAGCGCGACGACCAGCACGACGCCGAGGATGGGGATGAGGATCAGGAGGAGGCTGGCGTGGCTGAGGATCAGGCGGCTGCGGAGGGTGCGGAGCCACGGCACGCGGAACATCAGCAGTTCTCGGTGACCAGCTTGTAGCCCACCCGGTGGGTCGTGGCGATGCGGATGCTGTCACAGCCTGCCTGGGCCAGCCGCTCGCGCAGCCAGCGGATGTGGACGTAGAGCACCTGCGGCTCGCCGTCATAGTCAGGGCCCCACAGCTCGGTGAGGATGTCGGACACCGGCACGACCTCGTTCGCATGGCAGGCGAGGAGATAGAGCAGGTCGAAGGCGCGCGGCGTGAGGTCGAGCGCCTGGCCGCCGGCGCGGGCGATGCGGGTGCGCGGATCGATCTCGAGGTTGCCCGCCCGCACGAGGCCGGGCGGCTCCTTGCCGCCCCTGTTCTTCGGGCCCAGCCGGACCGGCGCAGCAGGGCCGCGATGCGGGCGAGGAGCACCTCGTTATCGAACGGTTTCTTGATGTAGTCGTCGGCGCCGAGGCGCAGGCCGAGCGCTTCGTCCTGCTCCGTGCGCCGGGCGGTCAGCAGGATGACCGGGCGTGTGGTGGTCGCGGCGGAAGACATGGAGCGCGTCGAGGCCGTCGATGCCGGGCAGGCCGATGTCGAGCAGCACGAGGTCGGGCGCGGCCTGGCGGGCCAGCGCCAGCCCTTCGGTCGCGGTGCCCGCAGTGCGCACGACGTAGCCCGCTCGCCCGAGCGAATAGGCCAGGCTGCGGCGAAGAAGCGCGTCGTCGTCGATGAGAAGGATATCGTGGGACATGACAAGATTATTATATCGCAGACCTGACAGGTTACCGAAAACCTGTCAGGTCTGGAGGAGGCTAGCGGTCCTTTACCAGGTCCACGCCGGGTCGACGTCGTTCGCCGGGGTCGTTCGTCAGAGCGCGTTCGCTGCCGTCCGGACCGGTCACGAAGATGTCCCAGTTGCCCGCCCGGTTCGACTCGTAGGCGAGCAGGCTGCCGCGGGGCTGCCAGACGGGCGCCTTGGACGGGTTGGCCGGGCCGCCCACCCGGTGGGGGTTTTGCCCGTCCGCGCCGACCACGTAGACGTTCCACGCCTGCCCGTCGCCGCCGATGAAGGCGATCTGCGAGCCGTCGGAGGAGAAGGCGGGCGCCTGGCTCCACTTGTCGGCCGGCGAGACCGCCCGGGCCTCCTCGCCGTTCGGGCCGGCCACGTACACGCTCGCGATGCCGGTGCGATCGGAGGCGTAGGTGAGGCGGTTGCCCTGGCCCCACCCGGCGTTCCAGGATTTGGCCGGCGCCACTTCCTGCGCCTTCGTCGTCGCCACGTCGACCACGCTGATCGCCCGCGGGTCGGCGTTCGGGTCGATCACGACCCGGCGGCCGTCGGGCGAGAACTGGTACTGGAAGGGCCGGTCGAGCTGGAACAGGCGGCGGTCGCCCACGTAGAGCGCGTAGCGGCCGTTCTCGGTCCGCAGCGTCGCGAGCTGGCCGTCGGGCAGGGGCCGCGCGCTGACCGACGGAGGGGTCCTGGAGCACCTGTTCCTCGCGTGCCGGTGCGTGATGTCGAGCCGGTAGACGCTGATCTCGCCGTCGCGCTGGCCGATGTAGTAGAGGTAGCGGTCGTCGTAAGACCACGAGGGCGACGTGTTCTGGCCCTGGCCGCGTCACCTGGATCTGGTTGCCGCCCGCCGCGTCGGTCAGCCAGACCTGGGGGCTGCCGCTGCGGTCAGACACGAACGCCAGCGACGCGGCCCCCGGAGATGGCTTGCGGCAGGCTTGCGCCGCCGTCGGTCGTTGCGGCGGTCGGCTCGGTGGCCGGCGCCTCGGTAGTCGGTGGCACGGTAGCCGTGGCAGCGGCGCGGCGCGTCGGTGGCGCGGTGGCCGGTGCGGTGGCAGCGGGCGGCGGGGCCAGCGTGGGCAGCGGCGGCACAGTGGCCGGCGCGAGGGTGGCGGCAGGGGCCAGCGTCGGCAGAACGGGAGTGGCGAGGGCGCCGCCCGTCGTCCCGCCGCCTACCGGCGTTCCGAGATCGACGCCCTCGGTCCACGTCGGCGCGATCGTGGGCGACGGCGTGGCGGTGTAGCGGGCGCGAGCGGTGGCCTGCGCGGCGGACACGCCGGGCGGAAGCGTCGCAACGACCGCGGCTTGCACCGGCGTCTCGGTGAGCGGCGGGGTCCACTCAGGGCCGCTGCGCGCGCCGAGCACGGTGCGCAGTGGGCCGACGGCCAGCAGCAGCAGGCTGATGAGCAGACCGATCCCGGCGATGATCCAGGTCAGGCGCCGGCGCCGCACAACGGACGGAGGCGTCTCGGGCCGGTCGTAGACGCGCACCGGGCCCTGCGAAGGCTGGCTGGGGCCGGTGCGGGTCGGGCGGCGCGGGTTGGGCAGGCGGCTGGTACGGTGCGGCCGGCTCGCCCGGTTCGGGAGGCAGCTCGGGCAGGGCGCTGCCGCAGACGTGGCAGTAGGCCGCATACCGGCTGGCGCGAGGCGTCCCGCACACGGGACACTTGTTCAATTCATCATCCATGCGCACACTCTCGATAAAAAGGGTAATGACTACCTCTATGTAACGACAGTGTTCGCCGAAACGTTGCCTGAGGGGCGGTTGAGGTGGGACGTGGGCGGTTACTTGCCTCGGTTGGCCTGCAGCCAGAGGTACATGAGGATGCCGCCGGCGACGGCGACGTTGAGGGATTCGGCCTTGCCGGCCATCGGCAGGCTGACCCAGCGGCGGATGTGGGGGGTGACGTCGGGGGAAAGGCCGCGGGCCTCGTTGCCGAGGACGAGCGCACAGCCGCCCTGCAGGGCAGTCTCGCCCCACGGCTCGCCCTCGTGCTCGCTTGCGCCGGTGGGGATGAGGCCCCGATCCTCGAGGAAGCGGAGGGCAGCGGGCGCGTCCGGACGTGGTGACGACCGGCAGGTTGAAGATGGAGCCCATGCTGGCGCGGATGGCCTTGGGATCGAACGGGTCGACGGCCGGCTCGAGGATGACCACGCCGGCCGCACCCACGGCATCGGCCGTGCGGATCAGGCCGCCGAGGTTGCCGGGGTCCTGCGGCCGGTCGAGCACGACGACGAGCTCGCTGCCGGTCAGCTTGAGCGCGTCGAGGGGTGCGGAGAAGAGGGGAAACGTGGCGATGAGGCCCTGCGGACCTTCCCGCTCGGACAGCGCGTTCATGACCTGGGGCGTGACCCGAAGAGTAGGAGGCTGCTCCGGCTGAACCGCTCCACGAGGGCCCGGCTCTGCGGTCCGATGGCCTGCTCGGGGCAGTAGAAGACGTCGGTGGGAGTGAGTCCGGCGTCGAGCGGCCATGGTGAGCAGCTGGAGTCCCTCGAGGAGGAAGCGGCCCTGCTCCTGCCGGTGCTTGCGCTGCCGGAGCTTCTTGGCTTCGACGATGTGGCGGTTGGCGGTGGAGGTTATGGTGTGCAGGCTATTCGGAGAACGCCGCCTGAGGTTCGGCTGTCCGAGACTCAGGTCCCGAACGACGACAGCGCGCGGCGCAGCCGCTCTTCGACGTCGGTCACGTCGCGCGGCAGGCCCTGCACGGCCCGCTGGGCTTCGACGATGCTGTAGCCGAGCGCGGTGAGCGCGTCGATGACGGCGGCGTCGGCCTCGGTGAGCGCGGCGAGGCCCTCGCTGATCTCCACCTCGCCCATCTTGTCCTTGAGCTCGAGCACGATCTTGCCCGCGGTCCGCTTGCCGATGCCCGGCACGCGCGCGAGCATCTCGGCGTGCTCCTGGCCGATCGCCATGCGCAGCGCGTCGGGGGCCATGTTGCTGAGCACGCTGAGCGCCAGCTTCGGGCCGACGCCGGACACGGTGATGAGCTTGTGGAACAGGTCGAGCTCGTCGTCGGTCGCGAACCCGATCAGCGACAGCTCGTCCTCGCGGACGACCAGGTGCGTGTGGAGGAAGACCGGCTCGCCTGCGCGGCTGGCCTTGAGCAGGGGCTGCGGGACGAGCACGCGCAAACCCACGCCGCCGACCATGACGATCAGGGCGTCGTTGAGTTTCGCGTAGATCGTGCCTTCGAGAATGGAAATCATTGCATCAGGTCCACAGAGCCTCCGATCGGATTTCGGAGGCCTGCGGACGCGTCCGACTCGCTTAGCCAGCCGCCGCAGCTCTGGCTGTGCAGGTGGCACACGGCGATCGCCACGGCGTCGGCCGCGTCGTCGGGGCGCGGGATGTGGTCGAGGTGCAGGAGCAGCTTGACCATCTCCTGCATCTGCCGCTTGTCGGCGTTGCCGTATCCGCTGAGCGCCTGCTTGACCTCGGCGGGCTTGTACTCGTACACGGCCAGGCCCGCCTGCGCGGCGGCCAGGAGCGCCACGCCCCGCGCCTGCCCCACGCTGATCGCCGTGGTCACGTTCTTCCCGAAGAAGAGCTGTTCGACGGCCACGGACTCCGGCTGGTAGCGGTGGAAGACGGCGGTCACCTCGTCGTACAGGCGCTTCAGGCGCTCGGGCATCGGCACGCCGGGCTGCGTCTCGATCGCGCCGTACGCGACCAGGACGACGTCGCCCCGGTCGTCTTCGCCGACCACGCCGTACCCGGTCGTGCCGATGCCAGGATCAATGCCTAGGACGAGCATGTTAACGCCAGCGGCATTACTATCCCATCTGCTCCAGCGCTTCTTCGCTGATCTCCAGGTTCGAGTCGACCTTCACCACGTCGTCGAGCTCTTCGATGGCCTCGACGAGGTTGAGGACCTGGAGCGTGTCGGCGGGGTTCAGCGAGACCTGCGTCTTGGCAGCCATGATGACGTCGGCATCCTCGACCTTGTACTTGCCGTCGATGAACGCCTGGCGCACCGTCTGCAGGTCGCCCGGCAGGGTGTAGATCTCGGCCACACCGTCGCCGTACTGCACGTCTTCCGCGCCCGCCTCGAGGGCCAGCTCGAAGATCTTGTCCTGGTCCTTGGGTCCCATGGCACACGGTGATCAGGCCCTTCTGCTCGAACAGCCAGGCCACGCTGCCCGACTCGCCCAGCGCGCCGCCGCCGCGGGTGAGGGCCGCGCCGCAGCTCGCTGACCGTGCGGTTCTTGTTGTCGGTGACGGTCTGGATGTAGAGGGCGACGCCGTGGGGGCCGTAGCCCTCGTACGTGACCTCTTCGAGCTGCCCGCCTTCGCTGTCGAGCCCGGCGCCCGCGCTTGATGGCCCGCTCGATGTTGTCCTTGGGCATGTTCTCGGCCTTGGCCTTGTCGATGATCAGGCGCAGGCGGAAGTTGAAGTTGGGATCAGCGCCCTGGCGGGCGGCCAGCTGGATCTCACGGGCGAACTTGGTGAACGTCTGCCCGCGCTTCGCATCGGCCGCGCCCTTCTTGCGCTTGATCGTAGCCCATTTGCTGTGTCCGGACATATAACAGATACCTCCATTGGTTTGCAGTGTGAGATGAGTTCAACGAGGGACGAAGTCGCTACACCGTGCTATCTGCAACCTGTGAACTCTGTCGTCTGTTTACGTTTCTGATTAACGACGGCCTTCAGGAAGGCCTTGAACAACGGGTGGGGCCGGTTGGGCCGGGACAGGAACTCGGGATGGAACTGCACGCCCAGCATCCAGGGGTGCATGGTGCGGTCCAGCTCGGCGATCTCCACCAGGCGGCCGTCGGGCGAGAGGCCGGTGAAGTTCAGGCCCTTGTCGGTGGCCGGCGTGCGGTACCGGTTGTTGAACTCCCAGCGATGGCGGTGCCGCTCGCGCACCCGGGCCTCGGGCGCGTAGGCGTCCGCGGCATGGCTGCCCGGCTGCAGCTGGCACGGCCACAGGCCCAGCCGCATCGTGCCGCCCATGTCCTCGATGCCCTGCTGGTCGGCCATCAGCGAAATGATCGGGTCGGGCGTCTTGGGGTTGAACTCGGTGGAGTTGGCGTCGGGCAGCTTCAGGACGTTACGGGCGAACTCGATGCACATGACCTGCATGCCCAGGCACAGCCCGAAATAGGGGACGCCTTGCTCGCGGGCGTACCTGGCGGCCGCGATCTTGCCCTCGATGCCCCGCTCGCCGAAGCCGCCGGGGACCAGGATCCCGTCCACGCCGTCGAGCGCAGCCAGGCCCTCGGGCTTCTGCAGCGTCTCGGCATGCACCCACGCGGATCTCCACGTCGTGATCGAGCGCCCAGGCCGCGTGCCGCAGCGCCTCGCGCACGCTCATGTACGCGTCTTCGAGCTCCACGTACTTGCCGGCGACCGCGATGCAGAGCGTTTCCTTGGGCTGGTGGATCTTCTCGCACCAGGCTGCGCCAATCGGCCAGGTCGGGGCCGCTCACTTTCAGCTCGAGCTTCTCGGCGATGAAGTCGGCCACGCCCTCGGCCTCGAGCATGAGCGGCACCTCGTAGACGCTCTTCGCCGTGTAGGCCGGGACGACCGCCCGCGGCTCGACGTCGGTGAAGAGGGCGACCTTCTCGCGCACGCTCTGGCTCACCGGCAGGTCCGAGCGGCAGATGATCATGTCGGGCTGGATGCCGATGGAGCGGAGCTCGCGGACGGAGTGCTGGGTGGGCTTGGTCTTGAGCTCGTTCGAGCCGGACAGGAACGGCAGCAGCGTTACGTGGACGTAGAAGGTGCGGTTGCGGCCCAGGTCCTTGCGCATCTGGCGGATCGCCTCGAAGAACGGCAGCCCTTCGATGTCGCCCACCGTGCCGCCGACTTCGACGATGACCACGTCGGGGTCCGCGTGGCGGGCGGCATCCTGCACCCGGCGCTTGATCTCGTTGGTCACGTGGGGGATGACCTGGATCGTGCCGCCGAGGAAGTCGCCGTGGCGCTCCTTGGCGAGGACCGCGGAGTAGATCTGCCCGGTGGTGACGTTGTTCGCCTGGCGCAGCGCGACGTCGGTGAACCGCTCGTAGTGGCCCAGGTCCAGGTCGGTCTCGGCGCCGTCCTCGGTGACGAACACCTCGCCGTGCTGGTAGGGCGACATGGTGCCGGGGTCGACGTTCAGGTAGGGGTCCAGCTTCTGCATGGACACGGAGATGCCCCGGCTCTTGAGCAGCCGGCCGATGGAGGCAGCCGTCACCCCCTTGCCCAGGCCGCGAAACGACGCCGCCGGTGACGAAGATGTATGCGGTCACAGTAACTCCAATAATCACGCCGAGACCTTCGAGGTTTCGCAAACCTCGACAGGTCTATCGATTCGCCCGTTAACAACAGAGACACGGAGATAGCTTCCCCGTGTCTCTGGCGAAGATCAACGAATTGGTGAATGAATGTCGGGTACTTGAGCACCCGCCGCTGAATCATCATGCCTGTTCCCTGCGACAAGTTTACGCTTCATTATATCACAGGCTGCGCGGAACACGAAAACAGCAGGAAGCCCATTCAAGCCGAGCATCTTGACTTTTCGCACGCTTGTTCGTATAATGGGGTCATTCGGAGAGAGGAAAGCTCGTGGAGGACCTGCGGGAACGGCTCGCCCTGCTGACCCAGGCCGCGGTCTTTGACGACTGCGGCGTCGCCGACCCGGCCGCGGACGGCCGGGGCTTCTTTGCACCCGTGCGCGGACACCGCCCGGTGAACCGCAACGTCCTCCCCTGCGTTTCGCACCACACCACCCCCGACGGCCGCCGCGAGACGGTCCTCAAAGTGCTCCAGACCTCGTGCGTGCGAGAACGACTGCAACTACTGTGCGTTTCGGGCGGGCCGCGATGTCCGCCGCACGCATGTGACCCCGGACGAGATGGCACGCACCTTCGACCTGATGTACCGGGCGGGGCTGGTCGACGGCATGTTCCTCTCTTCCGGCATCGTGGGCACGCATCGCACGATGGACGAGATGATCGCCACGACCGAGTTGGTACGGAACAAATACGGCTTCCGGGGCTACATCCACCTCAAGCTGCTGCCCAACGCCGAGCCCGCGCACGTAGAGCGGCGGTCGCAGCTGGCGGACCGGGTGAGCGTTAACCTGGAAGGGCCGACGCAGGAACGGCTGGCGACTACTCGCGCCGAAGAAGACGATGGGCGATCTTGCTCGCGCCCCTCGCGCTGGCCGCAGCGGCAGAATCAATGGAGGAAGGGCGGACCGAGGCGGGCGACCGCCGGTCGCCCGTACGGCGAGGAGAGCGGGGGGCCACGCGCGGATCGGGCTTTCGACGCAGTTTGTGGTGGGGCCGGCGGGCGAGAGCGACCAGGAGCTGCTCGGGGCGGTGGAGATGCTGTACCGGGACCTGCACTTCTCGCGCACGTACTACAGCTCCTTCAACCCGGTCGAACGGACGCCGCTGGAGGGCATACCGCCCACCTACCCGATGCGCGAGCACCGGCTCTACCAGGCCGACTGGCTGCTGCGCTTTTACGGCTTTCGGCCGGCGAGCTGCCTTTCACGCCCGAAGGGCAGCTGCGCACGGACGTCGACCCGAAGGCGGCGTGGGCGCGGCCCACCCTGAACGGTTCCCCATCGAGGTCAACCGCGCGCCGCTCGCCAGCTGCTGCGCGTCCCCGGCATCGGCCCGCTGTCGGCGCGGGCGATCGTACAAGCTCGCACCGCCGGGCCGCTGCGCGAGATCGGCGACCTGCGCAGGCTGGGCGCGCGAGCCGACCTGGCCGCGCCGTACGTCCTGCTCGATGGCAGGCGGCCGCCGTACCAGCCCCCCTTGCCGGACTCTCTCGTACCGATTTGACACGTGACATTCTCCCGGCCCTGTATAAGTGACTGCCATGACTCTCTGGGCGCTCATTTCCGACGTCCACGGCCGGGGCGATCGACTTGCACGGGTGCTTGCCGACCTGCGCACACAAGGCGCGGCACGCGCATCCTCGCGCTGGGCGACATCGCGGGGCCGGCGGCCCTGTCATTGCTGGACGGCGCCGGCGCGCTGTGCGTTTTCGGCAACTGGGAGGCGTCTGGGCTGCGGGGCCTGCCGCCGCCCTATCGCGGTTGGGTGGCCCGGTGGCCCGCCGCGTTCTGCAGCTCGACGGCTTCTTGGCCGCGCACGCTACCCCGGTCTGGCCGCCGAACCTGGGCATCGGCGGCGTGGTGGAGCACCTCCGCGGCCGCAATCTCCACTGGACCCAGCTCTTTCCCTCGCTCCAGCACTCGGAGGCGAACCGGGCCGCGGCGTTTGCCGCGCTTGCCGCAAGCGGCTACAGCCTCTTCTTTCACGGACATACGCACGTGCAGGAGGCGTGGCGGCAGGTGGAGGCCAGGCGCCGGAGCGCGTCGACTACGCGTCATCCGAAGGCGGCGTGCTGCAGCTGAGCGAGGGCGAGCGCTGGCTCATCGGCGTAGGCAGCGTGGGCGAGCCGCACGACGGCCCGGGCGCCCATACGCCCTGTATGACAGCGGCCGGCGCGCGCAGGTGCACGCTGGCGCCGAGCGCGCGTTTCGGAGGAAACGCTGTCGGGAGGGAACGCATGATCGCCGGATTTGTACAGTTTCGGCCCGTCCGCTGTGATGTCCACACAACGTGGCCCAGGTCGAGCGGCTGCTGCACGGGGTCCAGGCCGACCTGCTCGTGCTCCCCGAGCTTGCCAACTCCGGGTATATGTACCCTTCCCCGGCTGCGCTTGCCCCGCATAGCGAGCCTGCCGATGGCTCGGGTCCATTCCTTAGCGCGCTGCGGCGCCTGGCGGCGTCGACGGGCGGCCTGATCGTCACCGGCCTGTCCGAAGCCGCACCGGAAGGGCCTGTTCAACTCCGCCGTCGCGGTCGATGCCGGGGGATTGTCGCCGTCTACCGCAAGACGCACCTCTTCTTCGAGGAGCAGGACCTCTTCCTGCCGGGGGACACGGGCTTCCATGTGTTCGAGCATGGCGGCGCCGGGCATCGGCATGATGATCTGTTTCGACTGGTACTTCCCCGAGTCGGCCCGCACCCTCGCGCTGCGCGGCGCGCAGATCATCGCGCATCCGTCGAACCTCGTCCTGCCCCACTGCCAGACCGCGATGGTGACCCGCTGCCTGGAGAACCGCGTCTTTGCGATCACGACGAACCGTTGGGGCGCGGAGTCGCTGGGACGAGAAGGCGCTGACCTTTACAGGCGCGTCGCAGGTCCTGACCCCGCTGGGCGAGCGGGTGGCGCAGGCGCCGGTCGAGGGCGACTGCGTGGGAGTGGCCGAGATCAACCCGGCGGAGGCAGACAACAAGCGGCCGACGGTCCGCAATCACTTGCTGGACGACCGCCGGCCGGAGATGTACGGGTGAGGCCGGTCAGGGCTTACGCGGGCACGTCGTTCCAGATATCGCGGTAGTACTTCCACTCGCCGTTGACCCGCTTCCAGGCGACGAAGTACTTCACGCGGGCCGCTACCTGCCCGCCGGCGACGAACAAGACGCCCTTCCCGACCTCCACCGCCGTATCGCCGTGCACGTCGAGATCGATCGTCTCGAGCTCGACCGCCTTGATCCCCGAGTCGATGACGCTCTGCCAGAGTCCCTGGACGGCCTCGCGACCCATCATGATCGGTCCGCCGGGCGGGAGCGCCCACCCGTCGGTCGCATACACGGCTGCCACCTGAGCAGCATCTCCGTTGGCGACCCCGTCCATAAACTGCTTGTTGACTGCGGCGATAGCGACACTTGCCTTTTCTTCGACTGCTTCGAGCATGGTGACCTCCTGGGTGCCAGGTCTTTTGCTGAGCGTCTTCCAGTGGGCAGTGCGGGGACAATGAGGCTCACTAGAACCATTCTAGCACGTTTTGTCGACGCTTGCGCAACTAGTTTTCCGGTCGGCAACTGTGCAAAACAATTCATGGCGGAAGTCACGAAAGTCCTTGACGGCAGGTGACGAGGTCTGGTAGACTACGATCGGTCAGCGCTGTTGGGTCGTTGTTGCAGTTGCCTCTCGCCCCCTGATAGGAGAGAAACTAGGATGAAGAGACTCTCGCTCTGCCTAATCCTGGCCCTGATCGTTACCTCGCTGCCCTTCACAACCACCGCTCAGGGACCTTCCGATCCCGTCGTGGACCTTTCCAAACCTGGATCTGGGCCGAACGGCTCCGCGCCGCGATCGGCTCCTGAACCGCCCACGACTCCCGGTCAACCCACCGCCAACCCGCCAGTGGACCTGTCCAAGAACGTGCCGCAGGCGGAAGGCCCCACTCAGCAAAGCGATGACGCCGCGGCGGGCATCCAGCCGCCCGGCAGACGCGGGCGTAGACCTGTCGAAGACCGGGCCCGGGCCGCAAGTCGCCGGGCCGGAACCCCTCGCGACCGAAGGCCCTGAAGTCGCCCCCAGCGGCGGATCCTCGCTGCTGGACGACTTTTAACCGGCCGAACGGCGCGATCGGTGTTGGCTGGACGGTGCGCGACGGTTTCTGCAATGTGTCGAGCAACGCAGCGACGTGCGGCAACTTCGGCCGCGCGACCTTCAACGGCGCTCCGGGTAACGGCAGCTTCGCCGAGGCGGACGTTGCCGTCAACGGCACGACCTCGCAGTACAGCGCCCTATTGCTGAACTACGGCGCGGGCGCCAACAACCTGTTCATCAAGGTCCAGGAGCAGAACGGCAGCGGGAAGTTCCATGACGCTGCCTGCTACACGGGCAACAACGGCACTGCTTTCGGCCTGGGCTACTTCGCGTCAGCTCGCCGTTCCGGACCGCGGACATGAGCGCGACGCGGTTGGCAGCAGTGTGACGCTCGTGTTCACCAACGTTGACGGCGGCGCGCAGCCGAACCAGGTATATGTGTGCAACGGCGTGCCGGTGGCAGAAGGCGCGGGCATCGGCATTGCGGGCTGGAATGGCACGGGCTGGCTGGACAATTTCGGCGGGACGCCCGTTCTGGACGCTTTTAGCCGGCCGAACGGCGCGATCGGTGCTGGCTGGACGGTGCGCGACGGTTTCTGCAATGTGTCGAGCAACGCAGCGACGTGCGGCAACTTCGGCCGCGCGACCTTCAACGGCGCTCCGGGTAACGGCAGCTTCGCCGAGGCGGACGTTGCCGTCAACGGCACGACCTCGCAGTACAGCGCCCTATTGCTGAACTACGGCGCGGGCGCCAACAACCTGTTCATCAAGGTCCAGGAGCAGAACGGCAGCGGGAAGTTCCATGACGCTGCCTGCTACACGGGCAACAACGGCACTGCTTTCGGCCTGGGCTACTTCGCGCTCAGCTCGCCGTTCCGGACCGCGCACATGAGCGCGACGCGCGTTGGCAACAGTGTGACGCTCGCGTTCACCAATGTTGACGGCGGTGCGCAGCCGAACCAGGTATATGTGTGCAACGGCGCGCCTGCGCCGGAAGGCACGCGGATCGGCATTGCGGGCTGGAATGGCACGGGCTGGCTGGACAACTTCAACGGGCCGCCGTTGCGATACACCATAGATGCTTTCAACCGGCCGAACGGCGCGATCGGTGCTGGCTGGACGGTGCGCGACGGTTTCTGCAGCGTGTCAAGCAACGCAGCGACGTGCGGCGACTTCGGCCGCGCGACCTTCAACGGCGCTCCGGGCAGCGGCAGCTTCGCCGAGGCGGACGTCCTCGTCAACGGCGCGGCCGCGCAGTACAGCGCCCTGCTGCTGAACTACGGCGCAGGCGTCCACAACCTGTTCATCAAGGTCCAGGAGCAAGACGGCGGCGGGACGTTCGATCACGCAGCCTGCTACACCGGCAACAACGACACCGCTTTCGGCCTAGGCTTCTTCACGCTCAGCTCGCCGTTCCGGACCGCGGACATGAGCGCGACGCACATCGGCAGCAGTGTGACGCTCGAGTTCACCAACGTTGACGGCGGCGCGCGGCCGAACCAGACCTACGTGTGCAACGGTGCGCCTGCGCCGGAAGGCACGGGCATCGGCATTGCGGGCTGGAATGGCACGGGCTGGCTGGACAACTTCGGCGGACGGTCAAGGGTGTACATCCCGTTGATAGTGCGCGCCTCCTGATAGCGCGGAGCCGAGCCTGGCTGCCCAGACTCGGCTTCCCTCATTTGAGCCAAACCTTGGCCCTAGGGGTACTCCCGCATAGCCTCTCGCCTACAACATGACTTCGCCGTGTTCCTAGCGTGGTTGGTTAGGTTGTTTGCGCTAGACCTCACACCCCTACCTGTGCTAGAATACCCGGCCTATGGCCCAACACGCGCACCTGAGCCCGCCCCATTTTTCCTGGATGGCGGGCCCACGGGCATCCTGTTGATTCACGGGTTCACCGGCTCACCCCCTGAGATGCGGCTGGTCGGCGACTACCTGCACGTGGCCGGACTCACCGTTTCGGCGCCCCTGCTGCCCGGTCACGGCACCGCGATCGAGGACATGAACAGGGTGCGCTGGCAGGACTGGGCGGAGCACGTCGAGGCCGCGTACCAGGAGTTGCGAAGCCGTTGCGAGCTGCCGGCGGCCGGGTCTTTGTGGGCGGCATGTCTCTCGGCAGCCTGCTCACCATGAACCTCGCCGCCGCCCACCCCGAATTGTGCGGGCGTGATCCTCTACTCCCCCGCCACCTTCGTACAGAATCAGCCTCCTCCCGCTAACGCCTGTCGCTCGCTATTTCGTCAAAGTCCGCTATCCCGTTGGGGGGCACCGACCTGGTTGACCCGGCGGCCGAAGGCTTGCTATGGTCCTACGACGGGGACCCGGTTCCTGCCGCAGCGCAGCTGCATGCCCTGCAGAAACGGGTGCGCCGGCTGTTGCCGGGGCTGAAGCCGCCGCTCCTCATCCTTTACAGCACGGGCGACGCTGCAATCTCCCCGGACAGCGCTCAGCGCACGTATGAATTGGCCGGATCGGGCGATAAGCAGATTATCAAGATAGACCAGTCCGGGCACGTGATCACCGTCGACCGGCAGTGGAAGTACGTGGCCGACCAAACGCTGGCGTGGGTGAGGAAACATGACGGCTGACGACACGACGACTGACCCCGGCAGTGATGACCTTCCCTACGACGTCCTGTGCTACGGGACGATCAGCGTGGAGAACGTCACGCGACTCTCGAACCTGCCGACGCCACGTCGCGATGCGACGGCCGTCAACGAGTATGATCTTCTCGGCGGCGAAGCACTGACCGTGGGCGTGCCCCTCGCCACCTGGGGCTTGCGCGTCGCAGTCGTCGGCAATTTCCTCGGCGTCGACCGCAAGGCGGATTTCATCCTCGGCTCGCTCACGCGGCACATGCGGCTCGACACCC
The DNA here is from genome assembly GCA_963800615.1 of uncultured Chloroflexia bacterium. Lineage (GTDB taxonomy): Bacteria > Chloroflexota > Anaerolineae > CG2-30-64-16 > CG2-30-64-16 > JALOOB01. Next base: position 218,685 of record CAWDBO010000022.1, on the reverse strand, counting down.
GCTACATCATCCAGCATCCCAACCTCGACACCCCTTTCACCCGGGTGTTTGTGGACCCGTACGGCGAGCGCAGCCGGATCGCCTACTGGTACGATCAGACGCCGAAAGACGAGCTGCTGCCGTCGATGATGGCGCGTGCCCGCTTGCTCAGCATCGACGCGTACGGCAAGAGCGAGCGCGACCGCGCCGCCCAGGTCGCACGGTCGCTCGGCCGTCCGGTCATTTCCGCCGACGCGATCTCGTCGCAGTATCCCCTCGCCAGCCTCAGCTCGGTCATCGTCATCTCCTCGGCCTTTCTCCAGTCCAGCTTCCCCGGCGTGTACGACTACGATCACGCGCTCGAGCTCCAGGCCCAGGGCGCGGGCGTCGTGATCATCACCGACGGCCCGAAGGCGGTGCTCGTGGTCCGGGCCGATGGCTCCCCGTTCGGCGTGGAGCCTTACGAGGTGCGGAGGGTGGACACCAGCGGCGCGGGCGACCTGTTCAAGGCCGGGCTGATTTACGGCTGGCTGCAGGAGAACTGGCCATTGGAGCAGAAGGTGAAGTTTGCGTGCGCGGCTGCCGGTTTGGGCTGCGAACGAGACCGCTCGAAGGACCCGCCCCCGTCGCTCGCGGAGATCAACGCCCTGATGAAGCGGCAGCCCCGGTAGCGAACGCCGGCCCCAAATGGACACCCTGACCGCGGCGTGCTAGAATGCCGGTTCACGAGCCAGGTTTTTGCGGCCGAGCCGCGAAGCCTGGTTTTTTGAGGATTTCGACCGAGGCCAGGGTCCATGCCATCGCCGATAACCTACGTTTCACGAAATGGAGAGCTCGTCCCCGCGGCCGAGGCCCGGATCTCCGTCTTTAACCCGGCGATCTACGGGGCCTGGGGCGTTTACGAGTCCCTGCAGCTTGCCAACGGGGTTATGTTCGAGCCGCTGGCCCACCTGCGCCGCCTGGCGCATTCGGCCGAGGTCATCGGCCTGCCGCTGCCGGCCGACCTCCGCACGATACGAACGTGGATGCAGGTGGTCGCCAGGCAGTACGAGCAGCCCGACGCCACGCTGCGCTTGTTCGTCCTGGGGCCTGACAACGGCGGCGATCCGGTGGCCTACATCTGGGCTCAGCCGCCCAACAGATTCACGCCCGCGTTCTATACCTCCGGCGCGACCGCCATCACCTTCGAGGCGCGGTCGTTTCCTGCCCGAAGCCAAGTCGCTCAACGCGCTTGCCAGCTTCATGGCCCAGCGCGCGGCGCGCAACGCCGCGGTCCACGAGGCGCTCCTGTATCACACCGGCAACCTGACGGAGGGGTCGAACAGCAACCTGTTCGCGGTGATCGACGGCCGGGTGCTGACGCCGCCGCGCGGAGAGGTGCTGTCGGGGGTCGACCCGGGATATCGTGATCCGGCTGGCGCGGGAAAACGGGGTGATGCTGGAGGAGGGCGAGTTGCCCGTGGCGGGGATCGGCGGCTGGCAGGAGTGCTTCATCACGAGCACGAGCCGGCACGTCATGCCCGTTACGAGCATCGACGGCCGGCCCGTCGGTTCCGGCGAGGTAGGCCCGGTCACGCAGCGGCTGCACGACCTGTTCGAAGGTTATTTCAAGTCACAGGTCGGCTAGCGGCGCGGCGGCGCCGAATCCCGATTGTTGGTGGACCCCGAGGCCGAAGGTACGATGGGCCCTAGGCGCCCCAGCCCACTTGCGGCGAGCGATAGTACGAGATCCCCAGTCCTTCGAAGCGCGCCGGCATGCGATGCCAGCCGGACCCTGTATTCGTCCCAGGTGCGCCCCTGTACCGGCGACCACCCGATCTCGTTGATCCCCGGCAGCCGCGGAAACGCCATGTATTCGATGTCGGTCAGGCTGCACACGGTCTCCGTCCAGAGCGGCGCCTCGACGCCCATGATCTGCGCCTCGGGCACGCCGGTGATCAGGGTGGCCGGGTCCCAGTCGTAAGCGGTCTGCACCTCGACGAAGCCCGCCCAACTCAAGCCCAACCTCGTCGCGGCCTCGTACTTCATATCCAGGTACACCTTGGACGCGGGCGACATGATGATCGTCGCACCCTGTTCGGCCGCGCGCCGTGCCAGGTCCATCCCATTGCCGTGGGTGCTCCAGAACTGCACCACCGTTCCGGGCGCCAGCTGGGTCTTCGCGATTTCCTGCCACCCCACGGCGGTCTTGCCGTAGCGCTGCACGATCTGCTGCGCCCGCTCCATGAACGCGGTGTAGTCCACGGCGGACGTCTTGTACGCCTCGTCGCCGCCGATATGGATGTAGGGGCCGGGGGTGAGGATCGCAAGCTCGCGGATCACATCGTCGACGAACTGGTAGGTCAGCTGGCTGTGAGTGTTCAGGCTGCTCACGCCGACGTCGGTGCCGGTGTACAGCGATGGCATGATGCCCTCGCGGCTCAGCTCGGGGTAGGCGGCGAGCGCGGCCATCGTGTGTCCCGGCATGTCGATCTCGGGCACAACCGTGATATAGCGGGTCATCGTGTAGCGGACGATCTCGCTGTACTCTTCTTGCGTATAGCAGCCGCCCGGTCCACCGCCAACCTCGGTGCTCCCGCCGATTTCGGCCAGCTTCGGCCAGGTCTTGATCTCGATGCGCCAGCCTTGGTCGTCGCTCAGGTGCAGGTGCAAGCGGTTGACCTTATAGTAGGCGAGCAGGTCGATGTAGCGCTTGACCGCCTCGACGCTGAAGAAGTGGCGGCTGACGTCGAGCATCGCGCCGCGCCACTTGAACCGCGGTACGTCCGTGATGGTTACTCCGGGCAGGCTCCACCCTGCGCCGGCTTCGTCTCCGCAGCTGTGCTCGATCGCGGCAGGCAGCAGCTGGCGGACCGTCTGGCAGCCCCAGAAGAGCCCCGCCGGACGGTACGCGGACAGGACCAGGCCCTCGGGCGTGCAGCGGAGCGTATAGCCTTCTTCGCCGAGACTTCTGTCGCCCTGGACCGTGGACAGGTAGATGTGGCGTGAAGCCGGGGGGCCACCGGTGGGCTCGACGGGCAGCGCATACCCGGTCGCGGGCCGCAGCCGGTCGGCCAGATAGTGCGCGATGGCGAGCGTTTCGGCGTGCGCCGGGGTGACATAGATGCGCGTATCCTCGGACAGCGTGAAGCAACCGTCGCCGGGAAGCAATGACGAGGGCATCGGGATGATGTTCATTGAGGGCGTCGAAGCCTTTCCAAGAGCAAAGAGGATTGATGCCTGATTGACAACGGTAATTATAGGTCCGCTGCAAGTTTCAGGCAAAAGTAGCAGCGTTGATAAGACATTTGTTGTAGTGACGGTAGGAAGTCATCCGGGGTTCCACGAAGCCCGGCTGTGGCGCGGTGGGTGGCCGGCCGCTGGAACAGAGAAGCGGATGGGCAGGCGCCGGCGGGCCGCGAAGCAAAAAAAACGGATGGCCCTGCTCTGTGGCGGGACCATCCGTTTGTCCGTGTTGGCCGGAGGCCATTCGGCGCTGCGTTACCTCTGCAGGCCGAGCGCCTTGTACATGCCTGCGAAGTCGAAGTGCTCGCCGAGCAACTCGCTGAACTTTTCGACCTTCTGCGGCTGCTGGAAGCGGCTCTTGCCGAAGAAGTTTTCGATGATCTCGATGGTCGCCAGGGTGTCCAGGCGGGTCAGCAGGACGGGGACGCAGAGCTCCTCGGCGCGGTTGATCACGGCCGGGCTCGGGTAGATGTTGCCGGTCAGGATCAGGCAGCGGGTCGACGTTTCGAGCGCGGCCAGCTGGATGTCCGCGCGGTCGCCGCCGGTGATGACGGCCTTGTTGGGCTTGCGGCGGAAGTAGCTCAGCGCGCTTTCGACGCTCATGGCGCCGACGAGCATGTGCTCGACCAGCTCATCCGAGCATTCCACCGAGCAGAGCATTTCGGCGTGCAACCCGTCGGCCAGTTCCTTGACGCTCGGGGCCGACAGCATACCTTCCTTGCGGAGGACGCCGAACGTGCGGATGCCTCGGCGGGTGAAGAACGGGACGACCACGTCCAGGACGAATTCCAGCTGCGCCTTGGGGACCTCGTTGATCACCACGCCCATCATGTGCTCGGCGAAGTAGTTCTGCGCCGTCATCGCGCGGTCGTACATGAGCGTGTCATCATACTTGATGACGGCCACCACCTGCGCTTCGATCAGGTCGACCACCTTCTTCGGCGGCAGGCCTGCGACATAGCCCTCGCGATAGCTGCGTCCGCCTTCCATGATGATGACGTCGCGGCCTTCGGACATCTTGTTGAACGCTTCCATCAGTTTGGGCGTGTAGTCTGTCTCCGGGCCGCGGAGCTGCTGCTCCAGCTTCGCGGGCGTGAGCGCCACGGGCGAGATCAGCTCTGCCGGCTCGGACATGCCGTAAACCTGCTTCGCGAAGAACACGTCTTCGTCGTAGGGCACGCCCTCGCGCAGGGGGACGTTGACATTGACGGGCTTCATGTACCCGACCTTGAGCCCATCCTTGCGGAATCGCATGCCCAGCCCGACGCACAGGGCCGACTTGCCCGAGAAGGTCTCGGCAGAGGTGATGTAGAGGGTCTTCATATCTTCAGCGCTCCTGTAATTAGACTACTTCAACGCGAGCCGCATGTCAATGCCCAAAACGCCGCGGCCCTGCTCGAACACCATCAAGGGGTTAATGTCGAGCTCGACGATTTCGGGGAAGTCGGTGACCAATTGCGAGATCCGCAGCAGCGTGTCGACGATGGCTGCGCGGTCCGACGGCTTCTCGCCGCGCACGCCCCGCAGCAGCTTGTACGCCCGGATTTCGTCCAGCATCTCGGTTGCCTGTCGCCGGTCGATGGGTGCGATGCGGAAGGTCACGTCCTTGAGTACTTCGACGTAGATGCCGCCCAGGCCGAACATGATCAGCGGCCCGAACTGCGGGTCGCGGTTCACGCCGATGATGATCTCGCGGCCGCCCTTCACCATCTGCTGGAGCTGGCAGCCCCAGATCGTGGCGTCGGGCATGAAGCGCTTGGCCCGGTAGATCAGCAGGTCGAACGCGTCGCGGACTTCGCTCGCCGAGGTGATGTTCAACTTGATGCCGCCGATGTCTGACTTGTGGAGGATGTCGGGCGACGCGATCTTCATCACGATCGGGTAGCCGATCTCCTCGGCCATCCGCACGGCGTCGTCCGGCGTCTCGGCGATGCCCGACTTGGGGAGCGGGATGCCGTAGGCCTCCAGCACTTCGCGGGCCTCGGTGTCGCCCATGGTCACGCGGCCGTCGGCGCGCGTGCGGGCCAACAGCTCCGCCACCTTGCCGCGGTTGACGTTGAACGTCTCGACGTTGAGGGCCGGGCGTGTTCAGCCAGTTGCGATAGTCGCGCATGGCCGCAATGGCCTTGACGGCCCGCTCGGGCACCTGGTAGTTCGGCACGCTGTGCGCGCGCATGACTTCGACGCCGGGCGCAATCGCCGCGTCGCCCATGAAGGCGCCAAACACCGGCTTGCCGTACTTCTTGGAGATCGTGCCCAGCGCGTCGGCGGTCTCGGGGATCTGGGTCATCGTCTGGGGCGTCAGCACGCACCATGAGCGCGTCCACGTTCGGGATCGGCCAGCACCGCGTCGATTGCCATGGCATAGCGGTCCGCGTAGGCGTCGCCCAGGACGTCGACCGGGTTGGCCACGCTGGCCGCGGGGGCAGCTTGGCCTGCAGCGCCTGCTTGGTCTCGTTCGTCAGCTGCGCCAGGCGCAGGCCCGCATGCTCGATCGCATCGGAAGCCATGATGCCCGGCCCACCCGCGTTCGTGATGACGCCGATGTTCTCGCCCTTGAGCAGCGGCTGGCGGGCAAACGCCTGCGCGATGTCGAACAGGTCCTGCACCGAGCCGGCCCGGATGATGCCCGACTGCTTGAAGGCGGCGTTGTAGGCGGCCTCAGAGCCGGCCAGGGTGCCCGTGTGGGAAGAGACGGCCTTGGAGCCGGCGCTCGTCGTGCCCGACTTGATGGCGATGATCGGCTTGTGGCGGGTGACCTCGCTGGCCGTGCGGATGAACTCGGGGCCGTTGGTGATGCCTTCGAGGTAGGCCATGATCGCCCGGGTCTCGTCGTCCTGGGCCCATGCCGTTACGAGGTCAAGCTCGTTGATGTCGGCCTTGTTGCCGATGCTGTAGAAGCGGGAGAAGCCGATGCCCTGGCCCATCGCCATGTCGAGGATGGAGGTGCAGAGCGCGCCGGATTGCGACATGAACGCGATGCGCGCCGCGCCGGGGCATGCCCGCCGCGAAGGAAGCGTTCAGCTTGCACACGGTGTCGATGATGCCCAGCACGTTCGGGCCGATCAGCCGCATCCCGTACTTCTTGGCGATCTCGATCACCTGGTTTTCGAGCGCCTTCCCCGTCGGGCCGACCTCGCGGAAGCCGGCGGTGATGATCACGGCGCCCTTGAGCCCGCGCTGCCCGCACTGCTCGATCACGCCAGGCACGGCCTTGTTCGGCACCAGGAGCACGGCCAGGTCGACCGGATCCGGGCATTCGAGGACGGAGGGATACGCCTTCTTGCCCAGGATTTCGGGCGCGGTCGGGTTGACCGGGTAGATCTCCCCTTCGTAGCCGTACTGGATCACGTTGTTGAGGACTTGGTACCCCAGCTTTGCGGGGTCCGTGGACGCGCCAACCACGGCGACGCCCCGGGGTTCGGTGAACATTTCGAGCATGTGCGACTTCCCTTCAAAGGGTTGCGATGGCAACTTGGGGTTGGTGCCTGGCCGCAGGCCGTGCCATCGACCGGTTTATACACGCGTGCAACAACCTGCACCGGTTCGATGCGATTCCGATGCAGGCCACTCGTGCATTATCGCTCGATTTCCGTACAGGGTAAATGACGCATATCATCTTTTGATGCGTGCGTCATCGAAGACCTCCGAGGTTTCGCAAACCTCGGAGGTCTGGTTTCGGAGAACGCGAACGCTTGCATGGGCGCCGCAATCTGCGTACAATTGACGCCAAAGGAGTTGGCTGACCATGATTTACCTGGACCATTCGGCGACGACGCCGGTCGACCCTCGCGTTGTCGAAGCGATGGCTCCGTATTGGACTGAATTCTACGGGAACCCGTCGAGCGTTTACGGGCTGGGCCGGCGTGCCGCGGCGGCGCTGGAAGATGCCCGGCGCACCGTCGCCCGCGTCCTGAATTGCCAACCGGCCGAGATCGTCTTTACCTCGTGCGGCACCGAGAGCGACAACCTGGCCATCCGCGGCGTGGCGCTGGCAGCCGCCGCCAAGGGCCGCCGTCATCTTATCACCACGCCGGTCGAGCATCATGCGGTTTTGCATACAGTGGCCGATCTTGTTGACCGCTTTGATTTCGAGGTCACGCACGTGCCTGTGGACCGGACCGGGCTGGTCGATCCGGCAGACGTCGAAGCGGCCATCCGGCCCGACACCGCGCTGATTAGCGTGATGCTGGCGAACAACGAGGTGGGCACGATCGAGCCGGTGGCGGAGATCGGGGCCATTGCCCGGCGGCACGGCGTGCCGTTCCACACCGACGCGGTGCAGGGCGCGGCCAGCCTGCCGCTGGACGTTGAGGCGCTCAACGTGGACCTGCTGGCCCTGTCCGCGCACAAGTTCCACGGCCCGAAGGGTGTGGGGCTGCTGTACGTGCGCAAGGGCACCCGGCTCGGCCCGGTGCAGACGGGCGGCAGCCAGGAGCGCGGCCGCCGGGCGGGCACCGAGAACGTGCCCTACATCGTGGGCATGGCGCGCGCGCTCGAACTGGCCGACCAGGAACGGCCCGCGAAGAGCGAACACCTGCTGGCCTTGCGCGAGCGGCTGCTGGCGGGCATCCTCGAGCGCATCCCGGGGATCGAGCTGACGGGCCACCGCGAGCGGCGCCTGCCCGGCCACCTGAGCTTCATCGTCCAGGGCGCAGAGGCGCAGTCGCTGCTCATCGCGCTCGACCTCGCGGGCATTGCCGCCTCGTCGGGCTCGGCTTGCGCGGTCGGCTCGCCCACGCCCAGCGGGGTGCTTCGCGCGATGGGCTACGGGCCGAACGAGGCGCTCGGCGCGCTCCGGCTGACCCTGGGGCGTGCGAACACGGACGCCGAGATCGACACGGTGCTGGAGAAGCTGCCCGGTATCGTCGAGCGGGTGCGCAGTGCCTGAGCCCCGAGAGCGCGTCGTCGTCGCGATGAGTGGCGGCGTGGATAGCTCGGTGGCCGCGGCGCTGTTGGTCGAACAGGGCTACGAGGTCGTCGGCATCATGCTGCGCCTCTGGTCCGAGCCGCCCAGGCCGGTGTTAGGCGGCGAGGTGGAAGCGGCCACCAACCGCTGCTGCTCGGCCGAGTCGGTCCACGAGGCCGCGTCGGTCGCCGACCGTCTGGGGATCCCGTTCTACGCGATCAGCGCGGAGGCGCCTTTCAAGCAGCGGGTGGTGGACGCGTGGATCGACGAGCTACGGGCAAGGCCTCACGCCAAACCCGTGCCTCAGCTGCAACCGGCATATCCGCTTCGGCTTCCTGCTCGACTACGCCGCGCTCGCTTGGCGCCACGGCACCTGGCAACCGGGCACTACGCCCGCCTGCGTCGTTCGCTCGACGGCCGCATGGAGCTCTGGCGGGGCATGGATCGGGCCAAGGACCAGTCTTACGTGCTGAGCGTGCTCGGCCAGGACGAGCTGGACAGTGCGCTGTTTCCGGTGGGCGAGTACACGAAGCCGCAGGTGCGGGCGCTGGCCGCGGAGCGGGGGCTGCCCACGGCCTCGCGCGTCGACAGCCAGGACCTGTGCTTCGTGACCGACGGCGACTACCGCCGCTTTCTGGCGGATCAAGCGCCCGAACTGGCGCACCCCGGCCCCATCGTCGATAGCGGCGGCCGCCGGCTGGGCGAGCACCGGGGACTGCCCTTCTACACGGTCGGGCAGCGCAGCGGGCTGGGCATCGCGGCCGCACAGCCACTCTACGTCCTCCGCCTCGACGTGGAGCGCAATGCACTCGTCGTCGGGGAGCGCCGAGGAGCTGGGAGTCACCTCGTTCCGCACCGGCCCGGGTCAATTGGGTGGCCGGGGAGCCGCCCGGCGATCGCTTCGACGCTGAGGTCCAGATCCGCTATCGCAGCCAGCCCGTCCCGGCCGTGCGTGACGGCCCTGCCGGGCGGAGGCGCTGCGGTCGAAGCCCTGGCGCCGCTGCGCGGCGTCACGCCGGGCCAGGCCGCCGTGTTCTACCGGGGCGACGACTGCCTGGGCAACGGTCTGATCCTGGCCCCGCAAGGAGGAGGCGATGCGAGACGCTGCTGAGTAACGCGACCGATATCTTCTTCGATATCGTCCTCTCTCCCGCCTTATGGCTGTGCGTCCTGTTTGGGCTGACCTATGGCGCCCTGTTTACGCTCTGGCGCGGGGGCGGCTTTCGCCGGCTGCCGCGCGACCTGGCGATCGGCGTGCTGGGTTTCGGCCTCGGCCAGTTGATCGCATCCTTCCTCCACCTGCCCACGCGTGCGCGTCGGCGAAGTCCACCTGCTGTGGGGCTCGCTCTTTGCCGTGCTCGCCTTGCTGGTCGGCCGCCGCGCCTGGCGCCCGCGCGCCGCAGCCGAAGGACTCGCCGGCCGCCCCGGCCCCTGGGGCGCCTACGGGCGGCCCTTCCCCCCGCTAGAAATGTGGGTGAGAGACACCTTTACGAATAGCGCCGGGTGTGCTAAAGTTATCACACAGGGAGGTGGAGCATGAGTCTGATCGTGTGGCGCGATCTGTCGATCATCCTGTTGGCGATCGAGTCGATCGTCGTTCTTGTATTGCTCAGCATATTGACCCTTCAGGTGATGAGACTTGTCCGATTATTGCGTGAGGAAGTGATGCCGATATTGAGGTCCACACAGGACACGGTGAGCACCGTGCGCGGGACGACAGACTTTATGAGTGACCACCTTGTGCAGCCGGTCGTAAAGGCATCCAGTTATGCGGCCGGCGCTCGGCAGGCTATCAACGTACTATTCGGACGAACCAACGGGCGTGATTAAGGAGGGCAACAATATGGAAGAGAACGGCGGCGGCCAGAGCTTCATCCTCGGCTTCGTGATCGGAGCGATCGCAGGCGCGGCGGCAGCCCTGCTTCTGACCCCACAATCCGGTCAGGAGATGCGGCAAACGATCGGGCAGAAGAGCGTGGAGCTGAAAGACGGGGCCACGCGGCAGGCCCAACAAATAACTACCCAGGCCAAAGACCAGGTCGCGTACGTTCAGGAAAAGGGCAAGATCGTCATCAGCGAGAACGTGCGGAAGGCCCAGGACATCGTGACGGGCAGCCAGGGTAAGCCCGCGGACGAGCAACCGATCGCATAACCAGAGACCATCACCACGCGCGATCAGGCCGAGTCGGGGACCCGGCCTTTTCTTTTGCCCGTGGATTGGCTGCGCCGTACGGGCGACCGGCCGGTCGCCCGTACGGGTGGGAATACCTAGAATTTTCTCGGGCCGGTCAGGTCGTTCAGCGCCTTGGGAAGATAGGCCAGCAATTCGCGGGCGGTTACGCCGGCCGATCCCTCGATGGCTCCGGCGAGCGTGCCGGCTAACCCGTGGACGAACGCGCCCACGACGGCAGCCCGGAACGGGTCCAGACCTTGGGCGAGCATTGCGACGATGGCGCCGGCCAGCACGTCCCCGCTGCCGGCTTTCGCCAGCGCCGGGTCGGCGAAGGGCAGCACGGCCGCGCGGCCGTCGGGGTGGGCGATCACGGTGTGCGGCCCCTTCAGCAGGAGGATGTGGCCCCATTCCTCCGCGAAGCGCCGGGCAGTGGCGATGCGGCTGCCGTTGATCTCCTCGATGCTCAAGCCGGTCAGCCGGCTCATTTCGCCGGGATGCGGGGTGAGGATGCTGTGCGGCGGCAGGAGCGCGGGCCAGTTCTCCCTCGCCGCCAGCAGGTTGAGGGCGTCCGCGTCAAAGACCGCCCGCCCCTGCCACTCGCTCCCCTTCAGCCCCTCCTGGCCCGAGAAGCGCATCGAGGAACGCGGCGGCGCTGTCCTCGGTCGTCAGCCCCGGGCCCACCAGGAGCGCATCGTACCCCTCGAGCCGCTGCACGAGCTTCGGCGCGCCTTCCGCCGAATGGACGCCGTCCACGCCGGGGAGCGGCAGCCACGTGATCTCGAGGAGCGACCCGGCAAGCACGGCGTGGGCCTCACGCGGGACCGCGAGGGTCACCAGGCCGGCGCCGGTGCGAGCGGCGGCGCCGGCGCTGAGGGCCGGTGCGCCCGTGTACAGGAGGGAGCCGCCCGCGATCATCGCCTTCCCGAACGTGCCCTTGTTTGCGTCCTTGGGCCGCGGCGGGAGCCAGGACCGCACCTCCGCGCGCTCGACGATCTCGGCCTGCAGCTCCGCGCCCAGGTCGGACGGCACGCCGATATCGACCACGAACAGCATTCCGCAGGCTCCGGCGCCGGGATATTCCACCTGGCCCCATTTCGGGTATGCGAAGGTGACCGTGACCGTCGCCGGGACCGCTGCGGGATCGAGCGCGCCCGTGTCGCAATTCAACCCGCTCGGGCAGTCGACCGCAAGGACCGGCAGCAGCGGCCAGGCCGGCATGGAGGCAATGGATCGCGGTTCATCGAAGCGGTCCAGGTCGTCGGACTCGCCGTCCAGGTCGTCTTCCCAATCGGCGCCGAACGGCGAGATCAACTCCAGATCGTCGTCGATCTCGTCGTCCATGTCGTCGCCCAACTGGCGATCGACGAGCGCTTCGATCAGGGGGCTGCGCGGGGCTCCATTGGGGAACTGTTCGACGACGGTGGGCGGGTTGTTGATCGCCTCCACCTCTTCCTTCACGACGGCCAGCAGCTCGGCCAGCCCGCCGCCGATCGGGCGGGCCGCGCCGGTGCCCAGGAGCGCGTCAATCACGAGGCTCGTCTTGCGGACTTCCTGCCGGAGGTTCGAGAAGCCGGAATCGTTGTCGGACCACAGGATGTTGACGCCCCGCTTGCGGCGTTTTAGCCGGGTCAGGTTCCGGTCACCCTTGGGGTCCCGCTTCCAGATGTAGATGGTGACCTCGATCTCGTGCTCGCGCAGGTAGTGGGCCGCCACCAGCCCATCGCCGCCATTGTTGCCCGGTCCCGACGAGCACCAGCGCATGGTGGGTCTCCTCGGGCCAGCGAAAGCTCTGCGCCATCGTGGCGACCCACTCGCCGGCTTTTTCCATCATCGCGGTGTAGGTCTGGCCGCGCTCGTCGGTGAGCTGCTCGATGCGCCGCATTTCCTCTACGTTAACGAGTTTCATGGGCCGGCTCCGTTGTGACTTTCTCAGGCGAGAGGGACTTGTCCGCAAGCCACCAGGCCACGAGCGCCATCCCGCCGACGACAGGCGCGAGCAGCGCCAGGTAGATCAGCTGCAGGGTCGCCGACGGCGACGAGCCGATGGGATCGAGCGGGTGGCGGAGGACGCCCGTGGCGAACGCCAGCCAGCCCACCGCAAACGCCAGCAGCGCGGCGGCCGCGGCTGTGAACCGGTCGTCCTTCACCAGCCAGCTGATGAGCAGAACGACCAGGCCGGCCGCAATCAGTTGGAGCGTCATGGTCACGCGGGGCTCGCCCCAGGCAATCCACGGGCCCCAGGTCAGGCGGGTGGCGGGCATGCTGACGATGAAGTGCGCCACCCAGAAGATCCAGCCGCTCAGCAGCAGGCCGCGGGTCCAGGCGGCGAGCGCGGCGCGGCGGGTGATGAGGTAAAGGATGCCGGTAACGCCCGCGGCGAGCAGGCCGATCATGCCGGCCCGGCTCAGCGCGCCGTGCAGGTAGACGATCTTGATCACCTGGCCCAGCGTCTTTTCGAGCGGCATGAGGATCAGGATGATGGCGGCCAGTGCGATACAGAGCAGGGCGGCGAAACGCCGCTTGGCGAACCGCCGGCTGGTGAGGGTCATTAGATAACTCCGGTGATGTGATGGCGTGCATCATACCTGATGTCAGGAGACCGATCAAGCGCACCCGTGTCTGCGCGCGGGAACCCCTCGGGAGGGGGTTTCCGTTTCAAATACGGGGTGTGTTATCATCGATGGGTGTTGGCGCCCGAGCGGTGAGGCGATGGGGAGAATGTTATGGCGATTGATGCACCAGTTCACAGCAACGAAGCGAATTTCAACCGGGTCTTGAACGCGGGGCTGCCCGTGCTCGTGGTGCTCTGGCGGCGCAACTGCGCGACGTGCGAGCAGTTGAATCCGGCGCTCGACCGGCTGGCGAAGACATACGCGGGCAAGGCGCTCGTGGTGAAGGTCAACACGGACGACGAGGCAGGGCTGGTGCGGCGCCTCAACGCTTCGCAGCTGCCCGGCCTGGTTTTCTTCAAGGACGGCCAGGAGGTTGGGCGGGGCGCCGGGGCTGCGTCCGAGCGCGAACTGGCCGCCTGGCTCGACTACCTGTCGGCGGGCGGCGTGCGGCCTCCGGCACCCAGCGGCCCCAGCGTGTCACTGGCCGGAGCAGCCACGAGCGGTGCGGCCTACTCGGGAGGCCCCGCGCCTCAGCCGTCCAGGACAGCCGGGGGCGCGACCGGCGCACCGCCGGCGCGTCCGCCGGGGCGACCGCCGGGGCGGGTGTGAAAAGCGAGCCGGTCGTGATGACCGACGCCAACTTCGACCAGGTGGTCCGGAAGAGCAGCGTGCCGGTCCTCGTGGATTTCTGGGCGGTGTGGTGCGGGCCGTGCAAGATGATTGCGCCGCATGTCGCGGCGATGGCGCAGGAGTTCGCGGGGCGGGCGGTCATCGGGAAGCTCAACGTGGATGAGAACCCGAGGGTGGCAGGGCAGTACGGCATCATGAGCATCCCGACCCTGCTCATCTTCAAAGACGGCAAAGTGGTGGACCAGATCGTGGGCGCCCAACCCGGGCAGGTGTTACGGCAGCGGCTCGCGCGCCAGGTCGGGTAACCGAAGGCTCACGTCTGCAGGACGTCTGACGGGGTTGAGGAATGAGGCCTGCTTGGGGGCGGCCGCTCCGCACCCTTCGACTGCGTTCCCTCCGGTCACTCCGCTCAGGGTGCTCCGCTCTTCCCTCGTGACATACCCCTTGCCCGATGCTCACGCCCCGTCACTCACCCCACAGCAGGCGCCCGCAGTTCCCGCAGTAGACCAGCTCCTCGCTGAACCGCGGCGGCGTCCAGCTTGCTCGGCGGCGCCTGCACCAGGCACGCGCTGCACTCGTCGCCGTCGAGCGCGGCGACCGCGCGGCCGCCGTGGCGGGGCCGCAGGTGATCGTAGGTGCGCAGGTACTGCGGCGGGACAGCTTTCCGGGCGACGGCCTGCCTCGCCAGCTCGCCCGGATGCCGGGCTTTCAGCTTCGCCTGCTCGCTCCGCAGGTTCACCTGCCGGGCCTCCCACTCGCCCGATAGCCTCGTCACCTCGGCCTGCGCCTTCTGGAGCTCGGCCGCGGCCGCGTCGAGCGCGACCATCAGCTCCAGCAGCTTGTCTTCGATTTCGGCCTTCTGGTTCTTGTGCTGCGCGAGGTCCTTTTGGCCGGCCGACAGCTCACGCGGGGCGGTGACCTGGCCGCTGTAGAGCTTCTGCTCGATGGTCTTGATCTGCAGATCGGCTTCGGCCTGTTTGCGTTCCACGCCGGCCTGCTCCTCGCGCAGCCGGGCGACCTCCTGCTCGGCTTTGGCAAGGGCCGCGCGCGCTTCGACCAATGCCTGGGGCTCGCGCAGCGCCTCGGCAATCTCGGCCAGGCGGGCCTTGGTCGCATCGACAGCGAGGTCGGTATCGTTCAGGCGGGCCAGCAGGAGTATGGGTCGGGTCATGGGCGCCTCCGGGCAAGGGCATGCGGGCACACGTTTTGAGGCTGATTATACTTCACGAAAGGAGTGTGTTACAATCGGGCGGATTCAGGCGCGGCGTCCTCGCACCGCGCTACCCTTGAAGGAAAGTGCCTTCGTGGTCGATTCGTACACGCCGGTCGCGGCCCTTGTCTTACCCACCTACAACGAACGCGAAAACCTCCCGGCCCTTGTGGCGGCAATCCGGAACCTGCCCATTGCCATCCAGATCATCGTCGTCGACGACAATTCGCCGGACGGCACCGGCGCGCTCGCGGACCAACTGGCCGGGCAGTATCCGGGCGTCGAGGTCGTGCACCGGGCGGGGAAGCTGGGGCTGGGGACGGCGTATGCGGCCGGTTTTGCCCGCGCACTCGCAACCTCCGTGCCGCTCATCTGCACGATGGATGCCGACTTCTCGCACGATCCCCGCTACCTGCCCGCGCTCGTCGAGGGCGGCAAGCAGTACGACCTGACCATCGGGTCGCGCTACATCCGAGGCGGCGGCGTGGTCAATTGGGGCGCGGCGCGCAAGGTGTTGAGCGGCGGCGCAAACGCGGTCGCCCACGTCGTGCTCGGCCTCCGGGCGCATGACTGCACCGCGGGGTTCCGCTGCTACCGCCGCCGGGTGCTCGAGACGATCGACCCCGCGTCGATCCGGGCCAACGGCTATTCCTACCTGGTCGAAATGCTCTATGCGGTCCAGCGGGCTGGCTTCACGATCGGCGAGACGCCCATCATCTTTGCGGATCGCAGGATGGGGCAGTCGAAGATCTCCCAAAACGAAATATACCGCGCGATGCGGACCGTGGCGCGGCTGGGGCTGCGCCGCTTGAAAGGAAAGTTTACGCGATGCGTAACCAGGGATCCAGCGCCAGCCTGATCGAGCTGGCGCTCATCATCGTCCTGATCGCGATCGTGATCATGGCGATCCTCCTCATCATGGGCGATGATCTGCGGTTGTGGATCATCAACACCATCCAGGGATTGTTCGCCGGCGCACGCTAGGCTGCCATGCTCGACCAGGACATGCGCCCAACGGGGGGCGCGCGTCTACCTGCGCAGGCGCATCCGGCTGGCGGCTGGCGTGACGCGCTGGCCCGCGCGGGCCGGCAGCTCCTCGACCTGCTGTACCCGCCCCAGTGTCCCGGATGCGGCAAGGCGGGCGTCCTCTTCTGCGACCGCTGCCGCGCGCTCGTCCAGGCTTACCCCGCCCAGGGGTGCCTCCTGTGCGGCCGACCTCTGCCGGCGCGGGGCTTGTGCCCCGCGTGTGAGGCGGCCGATTCCCCGCTCGATGCGGTTTTTCCCGCCACGATTTTCGCCGATCCGATCCGCCGGGCTATCCACGCGTTCAAATACGAGGGTGTGCAGGACTTGGCCGGCCCGCTGAGCGAGTGGCTGGCGGCCACCTGGCGGCTGCATCACCTCGAAGCCGACCTGATCGTCCCGGTTCCCCTCCATAAGAAGCGCGAGGCGGAGCGCGGCTACAACCAGTCGGCGCTGCTGGCGCGCGAGCTGGGGCGGAGCACGGGCGTGCCCGTCGCGCCCGCGGAGCTGGTCCGCACCCTGCGGACCCGGCCCCAGGTTGGCCTGAGCCGCGACGAGCGCCGGGCAAACATGGCGGGAGCGTTCTCCTGTGCGGGCGAAGTTACTGACTTGCGGATCGTCCTGGTGGATGATGTGTGTACGACGGGCGCGACGCTCCAGGCGTGCGCTGCCGAGCTGAAAGCGGCCGGCGCGCGACGGGTGCAGGGCCTCACCGTGGCCCGGCCGGGTTTCGAGGCCAGCAATTTGCCCGTGCCCGACGACGACCCTGCGTCCACCCTGACGGGGGCCGGTCTGACGGGCGGCTGGGTCGCGCAAATCGATTGACTTTTCATTTGACCCGAACTACAATCGGGGCGTCCACAGTCCGGCGGCAATCGAACGCAACGAATCGCCGTTGGCGCTCGATTCCCCCCGCCACGATTACGGAAAGGAGCTAAACGTATGCAACTCACCATCACCGGCAAGAACATCGAGATCAACGACACGCTCCGCAGCTACGTGGAAAAGAAGATCGGCCGGCTTGATCGCTACTTGCCCAATGTCATCGACGGACGGGTGGAGCTCGAGAAGGCCGAGGGCGCCCGTGCAGCCGAAGACCGGCAGGTGGCACAGGTGACGCTGCGCACCAAGAACGCGGTGCTCCGTGCGGAAGAGGCCTCGAACGACATTTTCGCCTCGATCGACGCCGTTGTCGAGAAGATGCAGCGCCAGGCCGACCGCTACAAGAACAAGCGCCGTGCGAAGCGGAACGAGGATGCGCAGCGGATCGAGGCTGCCTCGGTCCTGGGCGAGGTAGCGGAGGCGGACGAGGTTCTCGACGAGGAGCGCCCGGCCGTGTCGCGTGTGAAGCAGTTCCACATGATCCCGATGGACGAGGAGGAGGCGATCGCGCAGATGGAGTTGCTCGGGCACGACTTCTACGTGTTCTTCAATATGAACCAGAATCAGATCAACGTGCTCTATCGCCGCCGGAACGGTGAGTATGGGTTGATCCAGCCCGAATTGGCGTGATCGAATAGCGGGGCGCGCGTCAGCGCGCCCTTCCATTGTGCCCCGGGGCAGAACGGCCGCATGGCCGCCTCCGGGGGCATTTGTTCAGGTGAGGGCGGCCCAAGGGCCACCCCGGTGATTGCGGAGCGCTTCTTGAAGACCATCCTCTTCGTCTGCACCGCCAACATCTGCCGCTCGCCCATGGCGGCCGCGTTGATGCGCGACCGGATCCAGAAGGCAGGACTCGAATCCCAGGTCGCGGGTCCTCTCGGCGGGGGTCTTTGCCGAGACGGCGGCCGCGCCAGCACGAACGCGACGGCAGTGCTCCGCCTGCGCGGCATCGACCTGGCCGGCATCGCTCGCAGACGCTGACGAACGCGCTGCTCGAGGAGGCCGACATCGTCCTGGTGATGGAAGAGGCGCACCGCCGCTCGATCTTCTACATGGCGCCCGCCGTGCTCTCGAAGGTCTTCCTGCTTTCGGAGATGGCCGGGGGGCACGACGAAGTCGGGGATCCGTTCGGCGGGACGATGGAGGCCTACGGCCGCACGGCTGACGAATTGGCCGGGTTGATCGACAAGGGGCTGCCGAAAATCCTCAAGCAGATTGGCATCCTCAATAAGAAACCAGGTTTCTGCCAGAAACCTGGTTTCTCGGTTTCTCTGCTGGCAGGGGATGAGGGGATGGGGGGATCAGGTTAGGATTTGGGCGGCCTGGCCAGGTACCAGTGGGGCATGAAGCCGTAGTAATAGGCGAGGAGCGCGGCGAGTTTCAGGCCGATCCAGCCATCCCTCCAGCCCTGGAGCTTGACGTAGCGCCGCCAGAACTCGCGGAGCGGCTGGCGCACGAACTTGTGCGGCCAGGGCTTTACGCCCCGCTCGCGCAAAATGACCGACTCCAGCAGCGCGTACCGCCGCTGCTTGGCGTGAAATTGACCCCAGTCATCATAGTTGTAGTGGAGCATCGGCTCCTTGAGATAGCCCGACGCGCCTTGCAGCTGCACGACCTCGTGGACCGGGCGGGCCGGGTCGTACCGGGCGCAGTCGCGGCGCAGCAGCCGCAGCTGGTAATCGGGATAGAACCCGCCGTAGCGCACCTGCTTGCCGACGATGAAGTTGTGCCGGGGCACCCACCAGCCGGTTTCCTCCCGGTCGATGACGCTCCGGACCTCGGCGGCCAACGGCTCGGGTATGCGCTCGTCCGCATCGACGAAGAAGATCCACTCGGCGTCGACGGCATCCATCGAGGCGTTGCGCTGCCCCGCGAAATTGTCGAAGGGCCGCTGCATGACCTCCGCGCCCGCGGCGGTTGCCCGTTCCACCGTGCCGTCCGTGCTGTACGAGTCCGAGACGACGATCCGGTCGGCGAAGCGGAGGGTCTCGATACAAGGCCCGATGTGGTTGGCGACGTTCTTGGTGAGGATCACGGCTGCCAGCTGGGCTCGTCGCGAACCTGTTTCGTTCGTCATGAGGTCTCCTGTCGGGAGAAAAGCCCGGCGACTGCGTTCGCAGTTGCCCGGCGCTCCCGTTCCTCGGCCGGGTCGATCTCGCCGCGCTGCCTTGCCTTGGCCGCCCGCCGCGCCTCCGCGCGCATGCCCAGGCGGACGATCCGCTGCCGCGACGGCGTACCTGGCCGGGCCGTAGAACCGCCGGTAGAGCTTGCGCCGGCTGCGCCAGAGGTTGAGGACGGACTGGCTGCGAAACTGCCGGGTGCTGGCGCCGCCGTGGTGAATGACCCGGGCCGTGGGGATGCAATAGAAGGGCCAGCCCGCGCGTCTGCATGCGCCAGCACCAGTCGACCTCTTCGGCGTACATGAAGTAGCCCTCGTCCAGCAGCCCGGCGGCCTGGATCGCCTCCCGGCGCACCATCAGCGCCGCGCCGAGCGCGAAGTCGATCGGGAAGGGCCGGCCCGCATCGTACAGCGAGCGGGGATAGCGGCCGTTGAGCCGTGAGTCGAGCAGGCGGGCCGGCCGCGGGGGGAACAGGTCGAACCACAGCTGCATGAGGCCGGGGAAGGCAAACGCGCCGTGCTGGAAGCGGCCGTCCGGGTACTGCAGCTGCGCGCCGGCCCCGCCCACGTGGGGGTGCGCCACGAGATAGCGCGCCATCTGGCCATCGATGCGCGTCGCCGCCGAGCGGCTCCGCGTCGGGGTTGAGCAGCAGGACGAGGTCCGGGGGCTGGGCGCTGCTACGTGGGCCGGCTTCGCCCGGGTTGCAGAAGCCGAGCTCCCGGAGGGCCAGGTTGTTGCCCCCGGCGAAGCCGAGGTTGTCGGGGCGAGCGATCAGCCGGGCCTGCGGGAACTCCGCCGCGACCATCTCCGCGCTGCCGTCGCCCGAGGCGTTATCCACCACCCACACCGTCGCATCGAGGTCGGGCGAAGCGGCGAGGTTGGCGTAGGCGGCCGTGAGGCAGGCGCGCAGGAGCTCGCGCACCTTGTAGCTGACCACGATGACCGCGAGCGTCGTCCGGCCGCCAGGCAGCCGCTCGCGTCATGGGACTCCAACGTTGACGCTGATCCGGTCGACGTCGGTGTTCGCCACCTCGACCTGTTCGTGGATCAGGCCGCCCCACCAGAACTGCGTGCCCACCGACGGGACCGCATCCATCTCGATGCAGCCGTGCACCTGGCCGCGCTTGCCGGGCATCAGGTAGTACTGCTCCTGGCCGTCGACGATGCGCTTTTCCAGGTCTTCCTTCCGCCCGATCGGACCAACGGAAGGGAAAGTCGACGCCGGTCGAATCGAAGTTGACGCCGAACCGCCAGGTGCCTGCCTGCTGCAGCCACGACTTCTCGTCCTCGCGCACCGCCAGCGTGTTGTAGTTCTCGCTGAACTTGTACGTCTCGCCGGGCCAGGGGCCGGACGTGCGGATGGGGACGGGGCCGTCGTTCGAGACGGTCGCGGTGAAGCAGAAGGTGTTGCCGAGCAGGACGCTGATCTCCCGGCCCGACTCGCCTTCCCAGTCGATGTCACCGGCGACGATGTTCGCCCGCGGCTTGCCGCCCTCGGTGATGGTCAGGGTCGAGGACACGACGACGTGGTTGCCCACCTTGTCCTCGGCGTCCGCGTAGACCGCGTACTCTCCATCGGGCGGCGGCTCCGCGCTCAGGTCGACCCCGCCGTCGTAGTCGTAGCCGTGATAGCCCGCCTCTCCGGTCTGGGAAATGGACCGGGTCGGGTCTTCGGCGATCGGGTAGCGGAGCAGGGCCTGCCCGGGCGGCGGCTGGAGCGGCTTCAGGTAGACGTCGACGCGTTCGGCGCCTTCATCAGGTAGTAGGAGATGCCAACCCGGTCGTGCAGGCCGTCCTGGTTAGGCGTGAAGTCCTGCGGCATGACCGTGAAGTTGTGGATTTCGGGCAGCGCGGTGTCTGCGCCGGTGAGCGCGATCTTGCCCTCGGCCGTATCCGTGCGGCCCGACAGGTCGACGGCTTCGATCACCCACTTGTACTCTCCGTCGGGCAGGACGCTGGCTCTGGACGAGCATCGTGCCGCCCGCGACCTGCCGCGACCTCCGGCTCGTTCGTGACGCCGCCCCAGTAGACCTTGTAGTCGCCGCGGCGAGCGCCGTTCCTTGTTCCTGAAGTAATAGCGCTTGCCCGCCTGGTCCTCGAAGTAGATCGAAACGTCGGCGCCGCGGGCGAGCGAGTACTTGATGAGCGAGACGTCGTCGGCGCCGTCCGCGTTGGGCGAAATCACCTCCGGCCGCACCGTCACGTTGGAGAGCAAGGGCCGGAACGCGCACGCGCTCAGCAGCAGCGTTGCACCGATCAGGACGAGCGCCAGGGGAAACCAGCGACGGGTGGTAACCCGCATGAGAGGACCTCCGTTGAAGATAGCCTTGCCAGTCTAGCAGATGGCCGGGTTACGGGCAAACGGGAGCGATGCATTATGACGATTGACGACATCTCCTGGAGGACGCATCCCGGCGCCGTTCGTCTACTTTCAAGGCTTTCGTTCTTCGCCGAATGGGCCCAGCCGGACTCGCTTTCCGGCCGGGTTGTCGGCGACGTCCCGAATGTCCAGCCCCTCGGGCGTGTCGGGCGCATAGACCCCTAGCGACACATAGTACTGGCCCTGCGCGCCTGGCGGCAGTCGGGAGGGGGTAGCGGCCGAATACGGCCTCGCCGACCTTCCAGCGGGTGGTCGGGTAGTCGTACCCGGCCGGGCGGCCGTCCCAGCGGCCGACCTCCTTGCCGGCCCCAGTCCTCGAGCACCAGCGACACCTGGTAGTCGGCCGGCAGCGTGTTCAGCGTCTTCCAGTAGACGGTCAGCTGTCCGTCCCGGGGATCGTCCCACCCGAGCAGCTCCAGCTTGTGGTCGAAGTTCGCGCCCTGGACGTGCTGCGGCTGCGGCTCGGCCGGATAGGTCGCGTCGGGCCGCAAGCGCCAGTGGCCGAGGCCGAGGTGCCAGAAGGAGCGGTCGACCGGCACCTGCTGCCCGGCACGATTCAGGAAGTAGGGCGCGAATCCCACCGGGTCCACCACCTCGTCCTGCCATTCCACGAGCCACGCGCCGTCCTTGCCCGACAGCCCCTGGCCAGCGCCGCGCCCGTGTCAAAGCCGAGCACCGCGTTCACGTCGAGGATGTCGATGTCGGGCAGGCGCAGCGGCGGGAGGTCGGCGGCGTAGTAGTTCCAGGCCGGCGCGGCATGGCCCGAGACCAGGACCACGCGTTCGTCCGGCCCGATGTGCGAGCGGACGTAAGCGGCCGCCTCGCGCCACTGCGCCTTCGTAAAGGCCGGGTCCGCGAACCAGTTGTGCGCGCCGGCGACCGAGTGATGAGCGCGGGCGCAAGGATGACTGCGGGCAGGACCGCCAGCCAGGGACGCCCGCTGCGCGCCCTCATGAACCATGCCGATGCGCCGCCCGCCAACAGGAGCACGTAAGCGGGCGACACGAGCATCAGGTAGCGCGGGTTGAACTTGGGGTTGCGCGAGGCCAGGGCAAGGATCAGGGCCGTGGGAACCAGGAGCACCGCGAGCAGGGCCAGCGGCACGGCCGCGCCACGGCATCAGCGAACATCCCGGCGAGCGCGACGACCAGCGCCAGGCCGAACCACGGCAGCCAGCGCACCGCGTCGGCTTCGAGCATGGTCTCGGGCGCGCCCGCGGCCAGGCTGATCGCCACGTGGCGCAGCGCCTCGCCCATCTTGAGCGCGCCCTGCCAGTACGACGCATCCACCCGGTACCGGGTCAGCATGGCGGGCAGCCAGGGCAAGTATCCGATGCCCACGAGCGCGAACGCGGCGATCAAGGGGAGCCAGCGCCGGCCGGGCGGCAAGGCCCGCCGGGGCCTTGCGACGAGGGTCGCAGCGAACGCGCACAGCCCGTAGGTGAGCAGCAGGAAAAGCGCGAAGTAGTGCGTGTAGAGCGCGGCGAGCGACGCGACGACAAACGCGGCCCACCACGCCGGGGCGTTGGCTTCCATGGCGCGCCACAGGGCGTAACCGGCCAGCGCGGCGAAGAAGACGAGTTGGGTGTACATCCGGGCCTCTTGCCCGTAGTACAGGTACAGCGGCGAGACCGCGGCCAGCAGGGCCGCCAGCGCGGCGGCGGTCGTCCCGGCAGCGCCCCGGCCGAAGATGCGGCGTGCCGAGCGCCCACAGCAGCGCCACGCCGAGCACCCCGAATGCGGCGGACGGGAAGCGGAGCGCCCATTCGTTATGCCCCGCGGCGCGCGTCCAGCCGCCGAGGATATAGTAGTAGAGCGGGGGCTGAATGTCGTTGGCGGTCCAGCGGGTGAGCTCGGCCAGGCCCTTCGCGGCGACGTCCGCGCTGACGGCCTCGTCGTACCACAGGCTCTGCGCGTCGAGGCGGTAGACCCGCAAGGCGAAGGCGAGCAGAAGGAGCGCGAGGCAGAGCAGGACGCTCCCGGGTGCGACCCGCCGGGCCGGCGCCCCTGTCGTTCCCTCTGAGTTCAGCTCCCCGCTATTCGTTCGAGGCACAGCATTCCTTCGCTGCAGCGCAGCAGGCATCGGGCCGCGGCCCGGCCAGCGGGTCCACGGTCACCGCCCCCAGGACGAACTCGTCGCCCACCCGGTTCCCGAACCCTTCCACCCGTGACAGCCGCTTGCCCGCCTCCGGGTCCTGCCAACCGGCGACCACGTCGTACCGACCCGGGGTCGAGCCCCGCGGGAACTTGGAGCGAGTGGGCGTCGATCACCCCGGCCAGGCCGTCGCTCTTCACCTGCCACGCGCTCGCCGGCCGCGGGGTGAACCAGGCCGGCTGCCCGCTGGTCGCGGCAACGGTCACCCCGGTCGCATCCCGCAGCTCCAGGAACACCTCGTAGTCCTTCGGCGCCGGGCGGGCCGCCTGCCAGAAGAGGAGGACGGTCAGCGGCTGGCCGGGCGCGACGGCCATGGGCGCGCTCCACTCGCGGAGCCGCACGGTCCAATCCTCGCCCGCGAAGCTCGCATCGGTCGAATCGATGGGGTAGAGCGGGCCTTCGTACAACCCGAGCAACCCGTCGCGCCGGGCCAGGCCGGGCAGTCTCAGCGATCCGTCCGGCGCGACTTCGGCGGTCGGCGGGGCGCCGGCCTGCGCGCCGGGAACCTCGACCGGGCCCTGCGTCACCTGCGCGGGCAGCGCCTGGCCCCCGGCGGTCACGCTGAGCACGGGCGCGAAGGCGCGCGGCAGATACGCGGCGGGCGTTTCGAGGACGACGGTTTCCCCTTTGCCCCACCGGGCCGGGGGATACCAGAGTGCGGCGGGCGCGGGGCGGACGATCCGAGTCGTCGACCACCGCGCCGGCCTGGTCGCGGGCGGTGTAGCGGATCGCCAGGTCTGCGGGCAGTGGCTCGTCCGACAGGCGCCTGAAGTACAGCCGGAAGCGGGTCTGCCGGGTCCTTGGGTCGTCGACCGGGTCGTAGCCGAGGAACTGGAGCGCGGGGCCGAACTGCGCCTGGAGAGGGACCTCGGGCTGCGCGTTCGCGGCCCGAGCGAAGGTGTAGAAGTCGGCGGGAATCGCGGTCCCGCCCTGGCCCTTACCGAGCAGCAGGAAGCCGTCCGCAGCGTCGACCACGCCGTAGCCGCCTTGCGCTCAGCAGCCGGTCGACGCTCGCCTTCAGCTCGCCCGCCCCCATGTCCGGTCACGCCCGCCACGTCGACCAGGGCGTACTCCGCGTCGCCTAGTTCGGGAAAGACGTAAACCTTCTCGCGGTGGGCCAAGTGCGGGTGAACGTGCAGGCGTGGCCGAAACCGCGGCGCCGGGGGGGATTTGCCCGGCGAGCCGCGCGAGGGCGGCCTGACGCGCGGCGGCTGCCGGCCACTGGAAGGGCCGGGCGAGCGGCGTCCAGCCCCGGTCTACCTGCGCCGCGACCGACGAGAAGAGCAGCCAGGCCGCCACGAGCGTGGTCATGACGGCCGTGTTGGTGAAGTACGGCGTCAGCCGGAAGGGGACCTGGCGCTCGGCAAAGCGCTGCAGGCGCCGCGCGCCGTAGATCGCTGCGACGACGATCACGGGCACGAGCGCCGCGGCGTAGTGCCCCTGGCCCGCGTACCGGGCCGGGAGGGTCGAAAGAGTGTTGGCGAGGAGCAGCGGGAGGCCGGCGAGCAGCACTTCGGGCGCGAGCAGGGCCAGCCAGCCCACCGGCCCGAACAAGCCCTTCAGGTAATCCAGCCGGGCCGGCTCACGCAGGAGCGCGAGCGCGCCGCCCAGGTCTGCGGGGTAGACGGGGGCCGCCGCGCCGTAATACCTGCGGGCCAGCGGCGCGACGATCACGAGGTTCGCGACGGCAAACCAGGCGAGGCTGACGAGGAACAGGGCCAGCCCCGTGCTTCGCGGCCCCCGAGAACGCGGAGCGCAGCCGGCTTCCGGCAGTGCGGCCCGGTGCGCGCCAGGCGTTTCGAAATGCCCCGTCGGACAGGATGAAGTAGAGGCCGAGCATGGCGGTCAGGGCGGGGACGGTTTCGCTCATCAGTATCGCCGCAATCGCCCAGGCCCACATCGCCCGCCAGCGGCGCTCGGTCCCGTACCAGAAGGCGAACAGCAGCGGCGTGACCGCGAGCGTCTCGGCGTGGAACCCGGCCGCGTTTGCGGCCTGCAGCGCGGGGTACAGCAGGTACGCCAGGCTGAACGCCAGCGCGATCCACTCCGTCCGCCGGCCTTCGCCCGCAAAGGTGCGGCGGGCGATCCAGAACACGGGCAGCGCGCCGAGCGCCAGCACGAGCGCCTGGAGGATCAGCACCGCGCGGACGTCGTTCCAGGCGAGGTACACGAGCGACAGGGGGACGAGGACCGGCTCGAAGTGCTGGGCCAACCGGGGGACCTGGACCGCGCCCACCGTCTGCTGCAGAAGGCGGCCGTGCAGCGTGTTCCACATCGCCTGGTCCGCGGCCGAAATGCCGTCGGCGGACGTGTTCAGGGTGTTGTGGCGTTGGACGGCGTACGCGCCGAAGAAGACCGCGTAGCCGAGGATCAGGATGCCGAGCAGGACGATCGGGGCTGAAAGCCGGCGCCGGGCCGGTTCGCTGGGCTGGGTGGCAAGTTCTTGCATGGGTTGCGGCGGGCGACCATCTGGCTAGACCCCCCGCGCCTGCAAGGCCGCACGGAGGTCGGCGATTTCGGATTCGAGCTGGCCGATTTCGGCGAAAACCTGGGGCGAGGCCGCGAGCAGCTGCTCGCCGCGCACCATCTCCAATTCGACCAGCCGGCCGCGGCGCAGGTTGAGCTGCATGACCAGCGAGCCGGCATCGTGCTCGCGCTGGCGGGCGAAGACCGAGCGCATCGCGTCCGACGAGGTCCGCAGGACCGGGCCGGCCGCGACCTGGCACGCCCGGGCGTCGAGCCACCCCTGCAGGAACGCGTTGCCGATCGGCATACGCGCGTCCCCACCTTCCGCAGGTACCCCAGGTTCACCAGGTTGACCACCCGCTGCTTGAGCTCGGCGGGCTGCTCGAAATCCATCCGCTCCAGCTCGCGCGGGTCGGCCCGGTGGACCGCATGGATGTTGAGCAGCAGCTCGCGGTCCGCCGCGGTCAGCTGGGCTAAATCATACTCCAGAAAGCTCGCAATCATCGAATCCACGCAGAGCGCGGCGTCGTCGGGCACGGACAGGGTCCCGTCCGCGCTGAAGGAGGCGGGAGCAGAGGAGCTGGAGGAGGAGGGGATGGTTGTTCGTCGCGTCCTTGATGGCCGAGATGGCGGCCGCGGCGGCCTTGATGCGCCCGCCCCGTGGGGCCTGCGACTGGATGATCAGGTTT
The DNA here is from genome assembly GCA_963800615.1 of uncultured Chloroflexia bacterium. Classification (GTDB taxonomy): domain Bacteria; phylum Chloroflexota; class Anaerolineae; order CG2-30-64-16; family CG2-30-64-16; genus JALOOB01. Next base: position 192,233 of record CAWDBO010000022.1, on the reverse strand, counting down.
TTGGCGTCGGCCGGGGCCAGGCTGCCCAGCGTGTTCGACATGTCGAAGCCGGCCAGGAAGGGCGAGGTGGGCCAGTCGCGGCAGACGTCGTAGAGCCGGTAAGCCTCGCGCGTCGACGCCATGATGGTGCGCATGCCCGCGCCGCCGGTCAGCAGCCGGTGCAGCCGCTGCATTGCGGCCGGCGCGCCGCGGGCGATCGGGAGCAGGGCTTCCGTCTCGTCGCACAGCAGGAGCAGGACCGTGTGCGCCCGGGTCGACAGCCGGCGGAGGTGCGTCAGCAGGGTGAGCGCGTCCTCCTCTGCAGCCAGCGCGGGCGACACGCCGAGCCCGGCCAAGCGCTCCAGGTTGTCGCGGACGGCGTCGGCCAGCCCGCGGCCCAGGTCCGCGTAGGATTCGCACCCCTCGAGGCTCCAGTACAGGGGGACGAGGCGCCCCGTGCGCGGGGCCAGGAATTCCAGCTGGCGCAGGAGGGAGGTCTTGCCGACCCGCCGGTTGCCCACGATCCAGTGCGCCCGCGCGCCGCCTTCGAGGAGCGTCCCGATCAGCTCCTCACGGCCGTAGTGGTCCCTCCCGGTCACATAGGCCCCGATGATGTACGGGTTGCGCACGACCGTATCCTAAGGAACGTCCGACACCGCAACGTGCAGCCGGTCATCCGCCAGCGCGGCCCCCGCCGCGGCCCGGCCGATCGCGGCCAGCGCCGCGGGGCTTCCCCCGCCCGCGCGACGGCCGCCCGCTCCGCGTCCTGCTCCCAGTCCACCAGCCCGCGCGCGCCCTGGCGCAGCAGCTGTATGCCCGCGGCCTGGCTGAGCGGGGTGAGCTGCACCGTGTGGAACAGGTCCGCGAAACCTTCTACGACCGCAGGCGCGCTCTCTGCGGCGAGCACGAGCCTGACCGGCGAGGATGGCGCGGACGCGGCCACGACCAGGCGGCGGAACGCGTCCCGGTGCTGCCCGTCGTAGCCGTCGAGCGCGCCGGCATTGTCCAGCAGGAAGACGAGGACGACCCGCCGCCGGGCCTGCTGCTGCAGCCAGCCCAACATCACCCCGAGATCAGCCGAGAACTCCTGCTCGCCGTACCCGGCGACGGCCCCCTCGCTCCAGTGGAGGCGCGGGCGGGCGCCGGCGCTCAGCGGCTGCAGCGCTTCGAGGGCGGCCCGCGCCAGGCCGTAGAAAAGCGCCTCGCCGGGCGTCCCGGCAAGGTCGAGCGGGGCGGCCGCGAACAGCATGCCGCCTGCCCGGTTCGCCAGGTCAGACGCGATCTGGCCCAGCGTCTCCGTCTTGCCCATGCCTTCGCCGCCCAACAGCAGCACCCCCCGCATCTGCAGGGCGGCGATGGCCTCTTCGACCTGCTCGTTGCGGATCGGGAGGGGTTCGGCGTACAGCTCGGCGCGACGCTCGGCGATCGAGCGGACGTGCTCGGCGGCGCTCCGAGCCTCCCACGCCGACCGCCGCCGCCGTGTTCTGGATGCCGCGCCGGTGGTCACCCCGGCCGTGACGACAAGCGCCAGCCCGACCAGCAATGCGACCATGAGCTGCGATGAGACGGCAAGTCCGGCCGGGCCATGCTTCAGATCGGGCACGACGACCGTGACGCGTGCTTCGGGCGAACGGTTGAACGCGTCGTCCTGCGTCCACGCGCGCAGGACGTACGCGCCGGGAGCCAGCCTGCGGTTCGCATAGGCGATCAGGGTCCGCGGATCGAGCCGCTCGGAAGGCTGCAGGAGGCGAGGCGCATCGTCCACCCCGTCGAGCCGGGTGAAGATGAGGAGGCGGTCGGCCGGCGTTGCCTGGTCGTCGAGCGAGACCTGCACTTGTTCGATCCGGTCGATCAGCAGCTGGACGCTCCCATCCTCCGGGGCGCGACCGTTGATGCCCGTGATGGCGATGGCCGGCGCGCCCGTGTCGCGGCGGTGCGCGGCCAGCCCGCCGGTCGTTCCGACCCAGAGGCGACCATCGCGGTCCGCTGCCAGCGACGTGACGCCCGCTGCGGGCAGCACGGCCGGGTCGTAGCCCTGCCAGATGTCGCCCTGGCCCCCGGCGAGGCCCTGCGTCCCGCCGATCCACGTCGTTCCGTCAAGCGCCGCAATGGCCCGCGGCTCACCCACGGGCGGCGCGGGCAGCTTCTGCCATGCGCCCGACTTGAGCTGCCACGCGCCCGCATCCCCGACCACGGAAATCACGCCGTCCGCGCCCTCGGCGATGGCAGCGATCCTCCCGTCCGGCCCGGCCGTCCGGCCGGCGCGCTCGCGCTGCCAGCCGCCGCCCGCGCTGCGCCACACCCCGTCGGTCGTCCCCAGCCAGGTCGTGCCGTTCCTCCCCGTTCGGATCGCGAGCACGTCGAGTCGCAGCAGCTGCGGCACGGCCTGCACGCCTGTCGTTGGACGCCACACGGAGAGCCCGGCCGCGCCGCCCAACAGGATCGCGCCGTCCTCGGCCTCCCCGATTGCGAGGATGGGCAGCAGGCGCCGGCCCTTGAGCGGGATGGGCTGGAACGAGCCGCCGGGGGGAATGTACCCGAGGCCGGTGCCGGTGGAAGCCCAGAGGCGGCCCTGGCGGTCGGCGAAGAGGGCGGCGACCCGGTCATCCGGCAGGCCGTCGGGCACGCCGTAGGTGCGCCACGTCCGGCCGTCCCAGGCCGCCAGCCCGCGCTCCTCGGTGCCGGCCCACAGCACGCCGCGGGCATCGGCCAGCAGGGCCGTGATGCGCTGGCCGGCCAGCGGCCGCGCGTCGACGGTCTCCCAGGAGCCGCCCGTCGCAGGCGGAGCAGCCTGAACGCCGGCGAGGGCCAGGAATGTCAGCAGGAGCGCGCAGACCAGCGCGGGGCCAAGGCGGAGGAGGGGGCGGCGAATAGATCGCATGTCGTGCTTCCATTCGAGAGACGCGGTCCGACGCTGCGATGATAGCACGATTTGCTGGAAAATGCAACCGTATTTATTTGTCGACAGGAATTCAAAAGTGTAGGCGATAGCGCAGGCATCCTGAGCGGGGCCGCATCCTTCGACTACGCACAGCGAAAAAAACCGCTGTGCTCCGCTGCTCATGAAGTGCCGGCTGCAACTGGCACCGACTTCAATCGGAGTGAGCGTGCAGTTGAGTTTGGCCGCCTCACGCTGCAAGTAGTTGAGTTTTCGTTCGCGCTGCCGTTGTTCGTCAGCCAGCGTCTCGGGTCGTATCAAACGGAATGCGATGCTTGAGCATCGTGTGAAAGATGCGGGCCAGTTTGTGGGCCGTCGCCACGATCCGCGCGTTCGGGGCCGTAGCGGGCGCGCATGCGGCGACTGTAGGCGCCTAAGGCCGTATGCGGGGCTGCGCAGCAGTGTCTGCGCAGCCAACCGGAAAGCCTGGCCGGCTCGATTGCCCAGTCTTCGGCACCCGCTGCCGCAATACCTTGCCACCCGAAATCTCGTCACGACACGGCAAGCCAGCCAGGCGCAGAACTGTTTGCTGGTCGGCCACGCCGCAACCAAGCCGCCGATCTCGGCCAGAATTTGCTGCACGGTGTCAATCCTAGGCCGTCGATGGCACACAGGTCGACGCCCGTGGCTTTGTAGGCAAGCCGCCGCGCATCATCACGCGGCCCATTCTTGGTCACTGACCCCGGCTTGCTGCGTTGCGCCGGCGGCGGCAACTCGTCATCTGCTCTGCGGACTTCAACGCACGCAACTGGCGCTCGATCTCGCCTATCACAGGCCTGCACCTGCTCGGTGTAGGTGTCGTACAGCACGAGCGCTTGCTCGAGCGCAAACACATGCTCCAGCTCGATAGTTGCCGGTCAGGGCTCTGCGCAATCTCGGCCGGCGACTTCGCACAATTGCGCTGCCGCAACGTCGCCAAGTGCTGCGGTACGCGCTCACCGGCCACATCGCCCGCATGATCGCCAGCCCCGTCACCCCGGTGATGTCTTCGACCGCTTGCGTCAGTTGCACGTTCATCTGCAGCAGCGCCTTCTGCATGTGTTGAATGTGCGCCACCGGTGTTCGAGCAGCATACTGCGCTGCCGCAGATAGCTGCGCAAGGCCCGCAACTCGGCCTCCGGTTGAAACGAGTTGCGCAGCAAACCATAACTATGCAATTGCTGGATTCATTGGCAGTCCTGAATATCGCTCTTCCGGCCCGGCACATGTTACAACTGATGCGGGTTGAGCAGGTACACCTGCAGCCAACACGCATCCAGAATCTCGAACACCGGCAGCCAGTACACCATCGTCACCTGCAGCGCCACACTCACGATCTGGCAACTCACCAACCAATCCGCCAACTGATGCAGGATCCGGGTGTACGTCCCATAACGCCGCACCGGCGTCGCCGTCCGATCCGCAGGCACGCAGACCCAGATCTCCGTAATGCCAATGTCCAGTCCTGGCCGCATGCGGCTCAATGCACCGGCAGCGTCGACTTGCCGTCCGGATTACGCAGCTTACCCATCAGCCAGCCCTCCCAGGTTCCACCTAGATAGTGCCCACGCCCGGCCAGGATCAGTTACAGTACGCTGCTCAACGGGGTCGCCGGCCGCAAACGCCTATGACGCCACCACTACGCACACCACGCCTGGCCGGCCCCTCACTCTCAGGGTCAGGCTTCAAAGCACTAAACGGAGCGACGGGTTCTGCTGTCGTGGACAGTTCGCACCCTATTGTACCCCGCTGCCCGCGCACTTCATGCACTACCCGCATGACGCCCCGCGTCATGGCACTGTCAGGATGCTACTTTGCGCCTGCATTTGGAATTCTTGATTTGTCGATCTCGATGTCGAAGAGCTGGGCTGCCAGCCGCGGCTCGCTGAGGGGGAATCCGAATGAAAGTTGAGCGGGGCGCACCGCGTCCGCGGCCTCTGCGGAGCGTGCCCAGAGGCTTTCGCCCACGGGCGCGATGAACGCGTGTCCCCACCGGAAATGGCCGCGCAGGTCCGTGTCCACGCCGAGGCTCTTCAGCGCGTCCACGGCCTCCTGCGCCAGGTTCATCGACGCCTCGTCGCGGACGGCGCCCGCGACGACCGTTCCCGGCGCCAGCCCGGCGACCCAGTCGGCAAGGCGGCGGCTTGCTGCGGGGTCGGCGTGGGTGTCGAAGCTGGCTGCGGAGACCAGCCGGCCGGCCGCGTCCAGCGCGACGAGGTTGTAGCCGCGGGCGTTCGGCGAGACATCGCGGCCGTCGAGGTAGATGTGGGCGAAGTCGCCCGTCTCCTGCCCCGCGCTCCGCACCAGCAAGCCCAGTGGCCCAACGCGGCCGAGTTGTTGCGCGAGAGCGTCTGCGGCGACCGTGCGGGCGAAGCGCAGCCGCACGTCGCTGACCGGCGCCCGGCCGGCGTCCCCAGGGACCTTGAACTCGATCCAGTCCGGCCGCATCGCCAGGTCCACGGTTCCCGCCTCACGCCCGTCGACCGCCAAGGTGACCCGCTGCAAAGGCAGCAGCCCGGCAGCCCGAATCCGGACCGTGCTCTCGCCCGTGCCGAGCGGCAGGAGCAGACGCACTTCCGGCCGCTGCGCGAAGACCCCGCGACGCATGTCCGGCGCATCCACCCCCTGCTCGCCTGCGGCCACGGGGCTCCACCCTTCGCCCAGGACCATCCGGTCGCCGTCGGAAGCCAGATCGTAGCTCGTTGGGCGCCGGGCCGGTGACGGCGGAATCGACGCGGTACAGCGCCAGCGGGCCGTCTTCGGCCACGAGGGTGAGGGGCAGGAGGTCCCGCGCCGCCTGCTTCGGTCTCGGGGGGCAGCTTGTCGCGGTGGACCATGACATAGCGGATGTTCGTGAATGCGGCCCAGCGCCTCGCTTCCTCCCGATCGGCAGCGGTGACCGGCGTCCGGCTCAGCTCGGAACGCAGCGCGTCGTGCTGCGGGAGGTCGGCCGCATTCGTCAGGGCGATCAGGCGGCTCAGGGTGGGCTGCTCGCCGAAGTACTGGAACTTGTACTCGGGGTTGCGGGAGGTGTTCCCGCCCAGGACACGCTTGCCGTGCAGGGTTTGATACCACAGCTCCTGCATGATCACGACGTCCTGCTTGCCCGCCACCCGCGCGCCGTTCCGCCACCCGAGCGGCAGCTCGAGCAGGGCGAAATCGCCCGGCTCCTGCGCCACCCGTTCGTACAGTGCGGGCACCCGCAAATTAGACGACGGCAGCGGCGCGGAGAGGTGCTCGAACAGCATGAGGGCCAGGAGGGCGGACGCCAGGATCGCGGGGAGCCGCCGCCGCGCTCCGGCCCGCGTGCAGCGGCCCTGACCCAGGCGAGCAGCGCGTACGCGCCGCCTGCCGCCAGCGGCGCGAGGCTGAGCAGCAGCATGACGCGCGTAGCGGCTCGGGTACCTGTTTCCCTTGAAGAAGGGCAGCGCCTCCACCAGCCGGAACAGGAGCGGGATGCCCGTGTCGTGCCCCGCGATCCGCAGGTTCGGCCCGAGGGTCAGCAGGAAGAAGAGCGCGGCCGCAGCCCCCCACAGCCAGGCGTCCCACCGCCGCCGCCCCTTCCAGAACCCGACGAGGGCCAGCGCCAGCGCCACGTAGCCCACGTAGATGTGCTGGCCCTTGTCGACCGCGAAATAGCGGCCGTCGGGCTGCGTCGTCGAACCGTGCGACCATGCCTTGATGATCCCGCCGAGCACGGGGTGCAGCATGGTCGGCGTCGTCGTAGCCCGCCAGGTCGGCCGAGAAGATGTCGGCAAACCCGCCGCCCGACGTGAAGAAGTCGCCCTCCGTCCGCAGGTCCGGGACCATGTTGGCGAGGACGGGCGCGATGCCGAGCAGAAACACGGCGCCGATAGCGACGAACCGGCCCGATCGTCGCGCGCGAGCTTTGTAGCTTCCGGCGCGGGCCGGCGTGCGCCCAAGCGTTCAGCGCTCGCGCTGACGGACCAGTCCCCAGCGCCCACACGAAGGCGATGCCCGCAAAGATCAAGAGGAAGGACGCGTAAGTCAGCTCGGCATACGCCTGCAGCACCAGGAACAGCCCCGCGAGCGCCGCATCGCGCACCCGCCCGCCGCTGCGGGCCGCCCGCCAGATGTACAGCGCGGCGAAAGGCGCCCACTGCGAGCTGGCGATGTTGCCTTGGCCCAGCGCGGCGTAGAACAGCTTGCTGGAAGCGAACGCGTAGAGCGCGCCCCCGAGGAAGGCGGCGAACCCTGCCCAAGGCTCCCGCCGGACGCCGCGCAGGAACTCGGCCGCGAGCAGGTAGCCGCCGAGCCCGCTGAGCACGTACGAGAGGAGCAGCATCAGGTTGTACGCGGGGATGACGCCCGAACGCCGCGGTGACCGGCGCGGCGAGCATCCCGTTGAGGACGGTGAGCGTGTAGAAAGCCAGGTTGATCCCGACCGGCCAGAACTGCCAGCTGGAGGCAAAGGGGTTCTGCGGCTGGTCGATCAGCGCGTGCTTACCCACCACAGGTTCCACGCCAGCGACGGATCGTCGATGCCGTCGCCGGGAACGTGCGTGGTGAAGTGCGCGGCCAGGGGCCAGGTCAGGACGAGGGCAAGAAGCGTATACCCGAGCACAACCCGCAGGTATCGGGTCACGAATGTCTCCTGGGAGGATAGGCGTAGGATCGGATTCCCAAACTACGGGCATTATGCCACATGCAGGAGAATCGCGCCGACTTCCCCCTGCCCTTGGTGTTTCCCCCTTTTTGCATTAAGATACACCTGTTACCGATTTCATTTTTCTGGAGCGATGATGGGCCGCTATCAGGATGCCCTCGACTACATTTTCAGCTACGTTAATTACGAGAAGAAAGCCCGCTATCCCTACGACGCGGCCACGTTCGACCTCTCAAGAATGGAGCAGGTGCTGGACCTGTTGGGCAGGCCGCATGAGAAGTTCCGTTCGGTCCACATCGCGGGCACGAAGGGCAAGGGGTCGACCTCGGCGATGGTCGAATCGATGCTGCGGGCGGCCGGTTACCACACGGGCCTCTTCACGTCGCCGCACCTCCATTCCTTCCGCGAGCGCATCCGGCTCGGCACGGAGCTGATGAGCAAGGGGGAGCTGGTCGACTTGCTCGAGCGGTGCAAGCCTGCGCTCGAAGCGACGCCCGGCATCACCGCGTTCGAGGTGATGACGGCGATGGCCTTCCAATACTTCGCCGAGCACGGCGTCGATTGGGCCGTCGTCGAGGTCGGGCTGGGCGGCCGGCTGGATGCGACCAACGTCGTGCATCCCGCGGTCTGCGCGATCACCTCGCTCAGTTACGACCACGTCGAGCTGCTGGGCCATACCCTGTCGCTGATCGCCTTCGAAAAGGCCGGCATCATCAAGCAGGGCGTGCCCGTGGTCAGCGCACCTCAGGAAGAGGAAGCGATGGCGGTCATCCGCCGGGTGGTCAAGGACACCGGCGCGCGGCTGAGCGTCGTGGGGCAGGACTGGGTCTACGAGAGGGACGGCTTCGACCTGTCCGGCCAGGCGCTGACGATCGTGGGGCCGGGCGGGCAGCCCAGGTTTGAGAACTTGCGTATCCCGCTGCTCGGCCAGCACCAGCTCGACAATGCGACCACGGCGGTCGCCATCGTCCAGCAGCTGCGCGACTCGGGCGTGCCGATCACAGAAGAGGCGATCCGCTCCGGCCTCCTGGCCGCGCGCTGGCCGGGCCGCTTCGAGCTGCTCAGCCGCGAGCCCATGCTCGTGGTCGACAGCGCGCACAACGACAACTCGGCGCACAAGCTGCGCGCCGCGCTCGCCGACTACTTCCCGCGGCCGCCGCGGCGGCAGCTGTGCCTGGTGTTCGGCGCCTCGTCCGATAAGGACATCGCCGGAATGCTCACCGAGTTCCTGAAGCCGCTGGAGGCGACGGGATACCGGCCCGCGGACAAGGTCATCGTGACCAAGAGCGGCCACCCGCGCTCGGCCGAACCGGCGCAGCTCGCCGACCTCGTGCGCCAGATCAACAGCCACGTGTCGATCAGCGTCCAGCCCGATCTCACGGCCGCGCTGCGTGAGGCGCTGGCCTGGGCGGGTCCCCAGGACCTGATCTGCATTACCGGGTCCATCTTCGTCGTCGCGCAGGCGCGCGCGAGTGGGCCCACCGGCATCCCGAGGCATTTGCGGCCGACGATTGGGTTTGGCAGGACGAAACGGCAGGAGAGACGGCGCCGGATTGAGAAACGAGGCATTTTTGGACAGCCACATCGACAGACCGGGAACCGGTCCCCACCGACGGCGAGCCTACGTGGGGGCAGACGTGGTCCCTCCTCCACATGCTGGCGCGGCGTAAGCCGGGACGGCAGCGCGAGCCGCGGCGCTCGCCGGCAGGACCTGGATACCCACGAGGGCAACGAGTATCCCGTCCTGGCGCTGCCCGAGACGGTGGTTTTCCCGAACCTGGTGACACCTTTGTTCCTCGGGCGCGACCGGACGTCGATGGCGGTGGAGGCGGCGGAGGCCAGCGAGACGCCGCTCCTCGTGGTGGGCGTGCGCGAGCAGGCCGCGGAGCTGGACCCGGACTCGCTCGACCTGGCCGACCTGTTCCAGATCGGAACGGCGGTCGAAATTGGCCGGGTGCTGCGGATGCCCGATGGTTCCACCACCGTGCTGGTGCAGGGCATCGAACGGGTGCGGCTGGTCGAGCTCGTCGACACGCAGCCCTACCTGCGCGTCCGGGGCGTGCCGCTGTACGAGGACGAGCGCCATGACCTCGCGTCCGAGGCGCTCATGCGGGCGGTTCTCGCCCTGTTCGAGAAAGTGGTCTCGCTCAACCCGAACCTGCCGGACGATTCTTTCGTCGCGGCGATGAACGAAAAGGAACCGGGCGGCCTGGCCGACCTGCTCGCGCACGTGCTCGACCTCGAAGCGGGTGTCCGCCAGGAGCTGCTCGAAACACTCGACCCGCACCTGCGGCTGCAGCGGCTGAGCATCATCCTCGGCCAGGAGCTCGACGTGCTCGAGCTCGAAGACCGCATCCAGAACCAGGTGCAGCAAGAGGTCGACAAGAGCCAGCGCGAGTACTACCTGCGCGAGCAGATGCGCGCCATCCAGACCGAACTGGGCGAGGTCGACCAGGAGCAGCGGGACCTGATCGAGCTGCGCGAGAAGATCGCGGCCGCCCGCCTGCCGGAAGCGGTGCGCGCCAAGGCCGAGAAGGAACTCGGCAAGCTCAGCGCCATGCCACCCGCTTCGCCCGAAACGACGGTGGTCCGGAATTACCTGGACTGGCTGCTCGACCTGCCGTGGTACACCGCCACCGAGGACAACCTCGACGTGAAGGCCGCGGCCCAGGTGCTCGAGCGCAACCATTACGGCCTGCCGCGCGTCAAGGACCGCATCCTCGAGCACATCGCGGTGCGTAAGCTGGCGCAGGACAAGATGAAAAGCCCGATCCTCTGCTTCGTCGGGCCCCCCGGCACGGGCAAGACCAGCCTGGGCAAGTCGATCGCGGAGGCGTTGGGGCGCAAGTTCGTCCGGCTGAGCCTGGGCGGCGTGCGCGACGAGGCGGAAATCCGCGGCCATCGCCGCACCTACATCGGCTCTCTGCCGGGGCGCATTATCCAGACCATGCACTCGGCGGGCGCGACGAATCCGCTCTTCATGCTCGACGAGATCGACAAGTTGGGCATCGACTTCCGGGGCGACCCGGCGTCCGCGCTGCTGGAGGTGCTCGACCCCGAGCAGAACCACGCGTTCAGCGACCATTACCTCGAGGTGCCGTACGACCTGAGCAAGGTCATGTTCATCACGACTGCGAACATGCTCGATCCGATCCCGCCCGCGCTGCGCGACCGGCTGGAGGTCATTGATTTTCCAGGTTACACCGAGGAAGAGAAGCTGGCGATTGCCCGCCAGTTCCTGATCCCCCGCCAGCTCGAATCGCACGGGCTTAAGAGCCGAGCAGATCCAGTTCAGCGTCGCCGCGCTCGCGGAATGGTCCGCGAGTACACGTACGAAGCGGGCGTGCGCAACCTGGAGCGGGCCATCGCGAACGTGTGCCGCAAGATCGCCCGGCGGGTGGCCGAGGGCCGCCGCGCGCCGCACCGCATCACCCCTGCGCTCGTGACCGAGTTCCTGGGCCCGCCCGAGTTCACCGAGTGGCTGGCGCTCGAGACGGACGAGATCGGCGTGGTCAACGGCCTGGCCTGGAGCGAGGCCGGCGGCGACGTGATGCAGGTCGAAGTATCGGTCATGGAGGGCAAGGGCTCGCTGACGCTCACCGGCCAGATCGGCGAGATCATGCAGGAGTCGGCGCAGGCCGCGCTGACTTACGCCCGCGCCCACGCCCGCGAGTTCGGGTACCCTGACCTGGACTTTGACAAGGTCGACATCCATATCCACGTCCCCGAGGGCGCGATCCCGAAGGACGGACCCAGCGCCGGGGTCACCATTGCGACTTCCCTGATCTCCGCCTTGAGCGAGCGGCCCGTGCGCCACGATGTCGCCATGACCGGCGAGCTGACGCTGCGCGGCCGGGTCCTGCCGATCGGCGGTCTCAAGGAAAAGCTGCTGGCCGCGCACCGGCTGCACATCAAGACCGTCCTGATCCCCAAGCGCAACGAACGCGACCTGATCGACGTGCCGCGCGACGTGCAGCGCCACATCAAGCTGGTGCTCATCGACCGCGTCGAAGAGATCCTGCCGTATGCGCTGTTGGAACGGGCGCCGGAGCCGCCCAAACCCAAGCGGCCGCGGCGGTCCCGCAGGAAGGACAGTCCGGTCCCGTCCAACGGCGCGGGCGAGCCCGAGCCTGCCGAGCGACCGGCGATCGGGGTCGCGACGGCGGCGAGCGTCGGCATTTGAGCCACGGGCGGGTGCGCGCGGAACTGGCTGGCTGATGGAAGGGGGAGCGGATGTTCAAGGGTCGCGGCGGCTTTTGGCTCTTTGTGATCATCGTCGTCCTGGTCGTCGCCTTGATACTCTGGCTCCGCGGTGGGGGCGGGTTGTCGCTGCCGTTCGGCAAGGCCACGCCCACTCCCACGATCCCTTTTGATCTCCAGACAGTCATCCCCCCGGGTTGGTCCGTCCAGGCGGAGCCGCAGGTACAGTGCGACTTCGACGACGACGGCGAGCAGGAAACGCTGCTCATCTACACCTACGACGCCACGACCGTGCCGGAGTCCTTGGCCGCGGAGCCGACGAACCTCACCTTTGCTCCCTTCGGCGGCGTGATCTACGACACGCAGGCGGGCAGCCTCAAGCCGCAGCCCGATAATCCTGGCCCGTACCGCACGTCGAACCTGGTGCCCTACAAGCTGCTGCCCGACTATTATGCCGGGAAAGGCCAGGGATACCTGGGCGAAACGAGCGTCGATGTGCGCTATTGGCCCGCGATCACCGACGGGTCCCGAGTGCAAGACCACCGAGATCAACATCTACGGCTTGAGCAATGGCCCGCTGCCCACCCGGTTATCGGTGTTTCGCTGGGCGGGGATCGACGCCGGCTACCAGGTGGCCCACTTCGCCGGCGATGCGTGGGTGGTGTCGACGGCGACGACCGGCGGTCAGATCAACCGCGTGACCACCTACAACCGCCTCCGCAACCATCGGAGCGTGTTGTGCGATGTGCAGGGCAACGTGCGCCCCGACCTGAACCTCATCACCTTCATTCCCGATGCGGGCGTCCAGACGATCGACTTCTGTTTCGGTGCGCCGGATGAGCCGGTCTACCCGGAAGCGGTTGTCGTGGCGGTGTTGCGCGTGCCGCGCCGCCATCCACTCCGGACCTGCCGAGCTACTTTCTCAACGACGCGCAGATCGCGCCGGAGCTGCAGTTTCTGACCAAGCTGCCGTATGATCCGGTCAACATCAACGTCCTCGGCAATCCTTCCAGCGTGACGCCCGTCGCGGTCAAGGGCCAGCCATGTACGGACGCGCAGATCGGCACGACGGCGGCCGCGACGGGGTATTGGTGTGGACGCGAGCGGGTCCACATCGAGACGCGCATCGTGCTGGACGGGGTCCCGCAGGACGTGGAGTGGAGCCTCATCAGCGTCATACCGGACGCGCCGAACGCTGATCTTTACTGGCGCATTAACCGGGCCGACCTGCGGTAAAATGTACGTCGAGCTGCCATGAGCCGCCCGCCCTACGATCTCAGCCCGGACGGGCTGACCGAAATCCTCGCAGCCGGTCCCGTCGGAGCGCGTCGTGTTCATGCCGGCCGCCCCGTCGCCCGTCCGCCTGGCCGAGGCGCTCGTCGCGCTGGCGAATGGCCACGGCGGGCTGGTGCTCCTCGGTGTCAGCCCGACCGGCAAGGTGACCGGCCTGGACGGCGCGGATGCAGCGCGTCCGGCGGCCCAGGCGCTCGTGCAGGAAGCGGGCCTGCTCGCCACGCCGCCCCTCATCCTGCCCCTCGCCGCGTTCGTGGACGTCGGCGGGAAAACCGTCTGTGTGGCTCAGGTGCCTCCCGACATGCCCCATGCATACAACCTCAACGGCCGCTACCTCACCCGTTCGGGTGGGCGGACCGGCCCCACCAGCCGCCTGCTCAGTGCGTCCGAGCTGACCGTCCTCCTCCTGAGCCGGGCAGAGGCCGGGTTCGAGGCGCGGCCGGCGCCCGGCGCGGTCCTGAGCGACCTCGACATAGACGCAGTTCTCGCCTACGTCGACCGCCTGCCGGGCTTAGTGGGGGAAGGCTGGCAGCGCGTGCTGGTCAGCCGGGGCTGCCTCACAGCCGCCCACGGCGAGGCGAGCGAGGGATCGGGACTCCTGCCAACATACGCGGGCATCCTCCTGTTTGGCCGGCAGCCACAGAGCTTCCTCCGCAACGCGCAGATCACGCTCATCCGCTATCCCGGCACGACGATGGCCGACGAGTTCGTGCGCGGCGATGCGACGGGGCCGCTGCCCGAGCAGATCCGTCGGGCCGAGACCTTCGTGACGGCGAACATGCGGCGGGGCATGCGGATCGGGGGGATGGCTCGGCAGGAAGTGACCGAGTATCCGCTGCCGGTGGTCCGGGAGGCCATCGTGAACGCGGTGGCCCACCGGGACTATGCGGTGCGCGGAGACGACGTCCGGGTTCGCATGTTCAGCGACCGCATGGAGATCTACTGCCCCGGCCGGCTGCCCGGCCACGTCACGCTCGACAACCTGCTTACGGAGCGATTCTCACGTAATGAGGCCATCGTCCAGGCCTTGTCCGACATGGGCTTTGTCGAGCGGCTCGGCTACGGCATCGACCGCATGGTTGCCGCGATGGGTGAAGCCGGGCTGCCCGCGCCGAGCTTCGAGGAAACCGTCGCGCGGGTTCCGGGTCACGCTGCGTGGCCGGGGCGACGACCTGGTGAGCCCCGAGCCGGCCCCCCGCTGGCCAAACCGCCGCCTGGACCCGCGGCAGGAGCGCGCCCTGGCCTACCTGGCCGAACACAGCGCGATCACCAACCGGGAGTTCCGCGAGCTAATCCCCGACATCAGCGACGAGACGGTCCGCCGGCTGCTCGCGGACCTGGTCGATCAGGGGTTGATCATCAAGATCGGGGAACGGAAGGCGACGTATTACATCCTGAAATGAGAGCGCTTTGCCTCTCCATCACACCCACTCTGCCAGCTCGAAGTGCTCGGCAAACGGGTTCACGATCCGGATTCCCTCTATAACAGCCCCGTCGCTGAAGTCCTCACTGAGAATCACTGGAATCTGGTTGAGGCGAGCGGTGGCCCAAATCTGGGCGTCCCAGATTCGCATCTGGTGTTGGTATGCGCCGCGCGCAGCCTCGAGCACGATCAGCGGGGTGAGGTCGAGCACCGGCCATGCCATGATCAGATTCCTGATGCGGCCGTAGGCCTCCTCGACCGTGAGTGGGTCGGGATCTTCCGCGTGACCGCGTTGTAAAATTCCACGAGCACCTGCGTGCTGATGACTCCTCGCCGGCTGGCGGAGAGGTCATTCAGAACCTGCAGCCGCGGGGTTGCTTGGCCGGCTCCGATCTGTCGTAAGCATAGACAAGAACGTTCGTATCGATCAGGAGCCTATCGGTCATAGAGGTCCTCGCGGCCCCACGCTCGCTGACCGGGGAGGGGTCCCCCGGACATGCGTGACGCGATGAACTGGCTTTCCTGTTCCCAGGCTTCCTGTGCGGCCCTGGGATGTCGCAAGATCCGCGTCTGGTTGTCGATCGCCTGGCGAATGATCTTGGCCTCGCTGAGCCCGCTCGCGGCCGCCTGGCGCTTGAGCGCGGCCTCCTGCTGAGGATCGAGGTAGATTTGTTTGCGAAGCTTACGGGTCATGACGCCACCACTTACCTGTTTGATACATCACATTATACATCACTTTGTGGAACGTTCAAGCGTACCGCGGTGACGATGGGCAGAACGGGGAACGGGCGGACGTGGCTGCCGCGGCCTCGAACGAACTTGATGCCTCTCAATCCTCGCGCAAATCATGCACAAAAGTAATTCAGGACTACTGACAAAGTCGCTACACAGGGCTATGAAATATGATTGCCGGCCCGTATCGAGGGGAAGGAGCATCTCTGTGAAGCGCAGCGTTCGGATTGGTTGGCTTGCCCGGATCAGTTATCTTGCGGTCGTTCTTCTTATCGCCGGCTGCGTGGCGCCCGCGCCGGGTGTCACGGCTCGCCCTACCGCCGAGGCAGCGCCGTTTGCTACGCTGTCGGCGGTGCAGTCGCTCGTTCAGCGCGTCAGAGGGAACAATGACACGGTCAGCCTGAAGGAAACCGACCCGCCGGTCCCGGTCCAGGCCGACGACCGGGTGACGGTCAACGAGAACGGGCGGGCGCGGCTCCGCTTCCAGGACTTTCTAACCGTCGAGATCTTTCGCAACTCCCAGCTGCAGGTGGGCGAGCCGCAGCTGGACCTGAACACCACCGGCCTCATCCGGCTGAAGCAGGTGTTCGGCCACACCCGCCTCGAGCTCGAGAAGGAAGTGGCCCAGCGGGTCGAGGTCGATACGGACTTCGCGACGATCAGCCCGACCCGTGCCGGCTCTAGAGGTCATCTTGTGCCACGCGCCCGGCGTGCTGACGTGCGTCGCCGCGACCAGCGGAGAGGTCGAGGTCGCGGCAAAAGGCAAGGTGGTCACGCTCCAGGGCGGCGAGGCCACCTACATCTTCAAGGACCAGCCGCCCGTCCCGCCCATCTGCGCCAACTCGGACGCGGTGCGGAAGTGGCTGGACGAATTCCGCAGCTCCCCCGATGCCGGCGACCTGGGTTCGCTCGTCGCATCGTTCCCGCAGGTTTCCTGCGCCGAGGCGACGCAGGTCGCCGCGGTTGCGCCGGGCAAAGCTACCGTCACGTCGACCGTCCCTGCGACCGCCACGGTAGCCCCCACGACCGTCATGTCGCCCACCGCGGCAGTGACCGTCACCGTCTACCCAGCCGGGACGGCTTCCCCTGCGCCGTTGGCCGGGAACGCCTGCCGCCACCGCCTCGCCCGCGTTCATCGAGGGCATGGTGCGGATCGAGGGCGGCACGTACACGGTGGGGGTGGATTCGCAAACTCCCGACGCTTATCACGCGACCGCCCGGCAGGTGACGCTTTCGCCGTTCTGGATCGACGAGCACGAGGCGACCAACGACCAGTACCTGACTTTCGTGAAGGCAACCGGACACGCCAGCGCCAACGGGCTGGTCGGGTGGCAGCTATGCGGCGGGCCGGCAAGATTACCCGGCCGCGGGCCTTGCCTTTGCCGATGCCGCCGCGTACTGCGCGTGGGCCGGCAAACGGCTGCCGACGGAGGCCGAGTGGGAGGTCGCGGGCCGCGGCGCCGGCGTCCAGCCGCCCATGTATCCCTGGGGCGACGAGCCGACCGCCGATGGCAGGGTGTACCAGCTGTCGCGGGAGGACACCTATCCGGTCGGGAGCGCGACGTTCAACCGCAGCCCGTTCGGGGTGTATGACATGGCCGGCAACGTGTGGGAATGGGTGGACCAGCCGTACTTGCCGGTGGCGAGCGGGCAGCAGATGCTGCGGGGCGGCCGGTACGGGCTGATCCGTGACATGGCTTACCGGCAGGCGGCCGCGCCCGACGACCGGCGCTTCGTGCCCGTAGCGGGCGTGCGCTGCGCGATGGATGATGCAGGAGGGTGAGAGATGGAACGACGTTTGACGCGGTTCTCCGGATGGGGGTACGCGGCCCTGGCATTACTCCTCGCCGCACTCTCGCTGGTCATGTTTCCGGCCCCGGCCGAGCCGGCCGCGCTGACCGCCACGACGACACCCACGGTCGCCGCCTCCGGGACGCCCACGGCGACGCCTACCCGTGGGACTGCCCAGGCCGCGAGCGGCGGGGTCAAGCGGGTGACGGACGACTTCGAGGACCCTATCGAGCGGGTGGCCCCAGCTGGAATTCGACAACTACTTCGTGGGCTATCACGAGCCGACTTATTACCACGTCCAGGTCTCCGCGCCGGGAGACAACGTGGTTGCACCGTACCCAAAGCTGAAGTTCGCAGACTTGTGGATCGAGGCGACGGCGTTTGCGGATGCGGCGAACACGGCGCCGCAGGGCGACTTCCGGTACGGGATTGCGCTGCGGCGGACCGGGAAGCAGTTCTATGCGTTTGCCATCTCGCCGCGGAGCCAGAGCTGGTACGTGCTGAAGAGCTCGGCGACGCGGCTGGACGTACTGGCGCAGGGCAAGACCGGGCCGGTGCCGGGCGCCGGGGGTGAGAACAAGCTGCGAGCCGAGGCGCGGGCCGGCGCTGACCTTCCTGCTCGACGGCAAGGTGGTGAGCCAGCTGCAGGATGCGGCGTACGCGAGCGGGGAGGCAGGCTTCTACGTCGAGACGCTGGACGCGCCGCGCGTCCACGTCCATTTCGACACGATCGCGATCGAAGGGAGCGACACGCCCTGGGCCGCCATGACGGACGACTTCGAGGACCCATCGAGCGGGTGGCCCGCAGCTCGAGTTCGGCAACTACTTCGTGGGCTACCACGAGCCGACGTATTACCACGTCCAGGTGTCCGCACCGGGGGACAACGTCGTGGCGCCCTATCCGAAGCGGACCTTTGGCAACCTCGCGATCGAGGCGACGGCGTTTGCGGATGCGGCGAACACGGCGCCGCAGGGCGACTTCCGGTACGGGATTGCGCTGCGGCGGACGGGGAAGCAGTTCTATGCGTTTGCGATCTCGCCGCGCAGCCAGAGCTGGTACGTGCTGAAGAGCTCGGCGACGCGGCTGGAGGTGCTGGCGCAGGGCAAGACCGGGCCGGTGCCGGGTGCGGGGGGTGAGAATAAGCTGCGGGCCGAGGCACGAGGCCCGGCGTTGACCTTCCTGCTCGACGGCAAGGTGGTGAGCCAGCTGCAGGATGCCGCGTACGCGAGCGGCGAGGCGGGCTTCTACGTCGAGACGCTGGATGCGCCGCGCGTCCACGTCCACTTCGATACGATCAGGATTGAACCTGTCCAGGCGGTCGCTCCGTCAGCTACAGCAACTCCCGCCGGCCGCGGCGGCTGCCGGGTCTTGCCGGGTGCTCTCCTGGGCGCTGAACATCCGCCGTGGGCCGGGCACGCAGTTCGTGCCCGACACCGCACTGGTTCGCGGCGCGGTGCTCGAGCCGCTCGAGCGCACGGTGGACGGCCAGTGGGTGCGCGTGCGGATTCCGGAGACCGGCCAGGTCGGTTGGGTGAGCCGCGGATTCATCGCCTGCACGGTGGATCCCGGCAAGCTGCCGGTGTATGTATTCTAAGTGGCGGCAGGTATGACCGAAGGGACCGGCGTCCCACCCGCGCCTCGCGGCGGCGCCCGCGGACGCGAGCGCAACACCCGCGGCGGTGGCATCGGCCGCGCCGGCGATTCCGGGCGCGGTGATCCCCGAAGAGCTGCTGGAGCAGTTCGAGCGGGGCAACGTCCTGCTGTTCATCGGCGACGGCGTGACACGCGATCCGGAGGGCGTAGTCGTGGTCGAGCAGATCGCCTACGATCTGGCCGCGCGCGCCAACTTGGCGCAGAACGGAGATGGGGAGGAGATCAGTTTCCCCGAAGCGGCCCAGGCGTACCAGGATGCGATGGGGCGGCAGGCGCTGATTCAGTTTGTGCGCGACAGGATGGAGGCGCTCGGAGACGAGCCGCAGCAGGTACACCTGCTGATCGCCGGCCTCATGCCGTGCAAAGAGTTCGCGTCCACGCTGCTCGACCGCCGGCTCGAGCGGGCATTCGAAGCGCTCGGGCGGCCGCTCGACGTGATCGTTGCCGACGCGGACGTGCCGTTCGAAGACGAGCGGAACGCGCAACTGTACAAGCTGCGCGGATCGCTCGACCGGCCCGAGTCGCTGGTGCTGACCGAAGACGACTACGATGAGTTCTCGGACGACCAGGCGAGCGTTTCGCTCGTGCTGCAAGGACTGCTGGCACGCAAGACGATCGTCTTCGCCGGCTACGACCTGGCCGACGCTAATTTCCGGCGGCTGCACCGCAAGGTGACGGCCGATCTCGACGGTTTCGGCCGCCGGTCATACGCCTTCACCATGACCGCCACGGCCACCGTGACGCGCTGGTGCCAGCGCCGCGGGATCGAGCTCATCCGGATCAATCCGGCGCTCTTTCTGCAGCAGCTGTCCGAGCAGTTGGCCGGCCGCAGCCGGTCGCCTGAGCCGCCCGGCCAGGTCGCCGCACAGTCCGTGCCCGCGCAGGCCGCGGTCCCGCTCCCAGACCGGCCCTACAAGCTCCTCGATTACTACCGGACGGAGGATGCGGCAATCTTCTTCGGCCGCGATCAGGAGACGCGCACGCTGAGCTCGCTGATCCACGCGCACCGGCTGGTCATCTTGTACGGGGCATCGGGAACCGGCAAGACCTCGTTGATCCTGGCGGGCGTGGCGCCGCGCCTGCAGAACGCCGACCCGCCTTACGACACGCTGCACACCCGGGTGCGGGGGGACGAGAACCCGTCTCTGACGATCCAGGCCGCGTTTGCCGGGCGGCTGGGGAAGGACGCGATGCCCGCGCCCGGCTCCGCCCGGCTGGTCGACGCGCTGGACGCGGCGACGAAGGCAGCGGGCAAACCGCTCGTGATCTTCCTCGACCAGTTCGAGGAGTTCTTCATCCAATGCGGTCCGCAGGTCCGCCAGGCCTTCATCTCCGATCTGGGCGATGTCTACGACGCCAAGGAGGTCCGCGTCAAGGTCGTGCTCAGCTTGCGGGAGGATTGGCTGGCGTCGATCAACGAGTTCCGGCAGCGGATCCCCGAAGTCTTCAACGTCGATTTCCGGCTGCTGCCGCTCGGCCGCGACGCGGCCCGCCAGGCTATCGTCGCGCCGGCCGAGCAGTTGGGCCTGACGTACGAGCCTGCCCTGGTCGAGCGATTGCTGCGCGACCTGCTGGCCCAGGAGCCTGCGGCGCTGGGCGGGGAGGCCCGCGCACCTGCCCCCGCCGCGGCCGCAGCGGCGAGGCGGGCGGCGTCATGCCGCCCCAGCTTCAGCTGGTTTGCGATGCGCTGTACGAGTCCATGCGCGCGAACGGCCGCAAGCGGGTGATGCTGAGCGATTACGAGGCCGTCGGCGGCGTACAAGGCGTGCTGAGCGGCTACATCGAGCGGGCGCTGCGCCAGCACCCGGCAGCCCAGCGCGAGCTGGCGCGCCAGGTCTGATCGCGCTCGTCAGCTCACGCAACACCCGCAGCTCGGCCGACCCGAAGAGCATCGCGGCCGCGGTGGGCGCGGACGAGCCACTCGTGCAGGAACTCCTCGATCGCCTGGCCGACCAGCGGCTGGTCCGCCGGGTGGAAGACAGCGGCGCCTACGAGCTCGCGCACGACGTGCTGGCCGCCAGCATCAGTGCGTGGATCGGGGAAGGCGAGCGGCAGCTCAAGCAGGTGCGCGAGCTCCTGAGGCGCGAGCTGGCCGACTGGCAGCAGGACCCCGGCCTGCTGCTGAGCGAGAGCAAGCTCCAGCGGGTCGGCACGGTGCGTGACGAGCTCCGCACCACGCCGGAGGAGACCGCGTTCCTCGCGCGGGCGGCCGTGACCTACGGCGTCGACGCGGCCTACTGGCTCAAGCGGCTTCCGGACGACGCAAGCCGGAGCGACCTGCTGCTGAAACTCCTGGACAGCGGCGAGCCGTCCGCCCGGCTGCACGCGGCCCAACAACTGCCCGCGTGCGGCGGAGACGCGGCGGCGACGGCCCTGGCCGGACGCGCGCTCGAGGATGCGGACGCCTCGGTGCGCGATGCCGCAGCCCTCAGCCTGGGGCGGATGGGCAACGCGGCGGGGCTTCGGCGCCTCCTGGACAGCGGCCTGCTCGACCGGGGCGCGCCGCGCACGCGGGCGGTCCACGCCCTCGCGCTGGCGGAGGACGCGGTCCCGGGCGCGGTGCTGCCCGCGGCCGGGCCGTTAAGGAACCGGGTGGCCGGGGAGGTGCTGAGGGTGCGCCTGGCCCGCGACTGGCCTGACGTGCGCCGGGTCACCGTCGGCGGAGCAATGGGCGGCGCGCTCGGATTTGCGCTGGCCGTCGCGCCGGCAATCGCCGTGCATTACGTAAGGCTGACGGGCTCCCTGGATCCCGACCATCCTGGCGTTCGTGTTCATCGTCTTCGGATTTTCGGGCCTGATTTACGGCGCGGGCCTGGGATTCGGACTGCGCGCCGGCGTTCGCGGTCGCGAACCCCGGGTCCGCCCGCTTTGCCCGCGTTTGGGGTGCAGTGGTCTTCGGCGGCCTGAGCGCCGGCGCGGGGCTGTTCCTGTGGACGCTGTTGGACAGCGACAAGATTCTCGTGACGAGCGCGGGCGGTCTCTTCTTCGGCGCGATCCAGGCTCTCGGGCTGACCCTGCCGGGGTTGCTCGCCCGCCGCCCGCGGTTTGCCGAGCCGCTTGCCGCCGCGGCCGGGGCGCGCTGGGGCTGGTGGTCTTCGGCGCGTTCGGGTTCGACCCCTTCCTGATCGGGCCGAGCGCGACCGTCCCGCTGCCCGTGCTGCTGGCCGCGGGCGCGGTGCAGGGCGTCATCCTGGCGCTGGCGGTCACGCGTGCCGAAAATACCGGCACGCGGGCCGAAGCGCCCGGCGAACCCGGCACGTCGGAGACTGGCGGCTCCGTTGCCCGCACGACCTGACCGTCGCGCGGCCTGGGGCCTTACAGCTTCACCAAGACGATGTCGCCCGCGACCGTATACTGGAGGGTCGGGGTCTGCGGGACGCCGTGCTCCACCGCCCACTGCTTGACCGCGTCGGTAACATACCGGCTGGCGTCCGAAACGGTCACGAAGCCCTTGCCGTCGGTGTCGGCTTTGCCCGCCAGCGCCTCCAGCAGGAAGTGCGTGAAAACGCTCTGGCTCTGCTGCCGCCACTCCCACGACTGTTGGCCTTGCTTGCACGATGCCAGCACCGCCACGCCCTCGGCCTCCGTGAACACCCGCTGGATGAACTCCGGCGTCATGACGGGCTCGGCTTTGCCGATGGCCGCGCCCGAATGGCAGGCGTCGAGGATGATCACCTTGGCCCGGGCGTAGGAGCTCTCCATGATCTCGCGCACGTCCTTCATCGCCACCGCGGTCAGCCGCAGCGCGGCCACCCGGGCATCGCGCGGCAGCAAGTAGCTCTCGCCCCCTTCGGCGATCCCGTGGCCGCTGAAGTAGAACAGCAGCAGGTCACCCTCGCCGGCAGCCTGCGCGACGCTGTTCAGCTCGGACAGGATGTTGGCACGGGTCGGAAGGCACTCCGGGGTCGCGTCGGTCAGCAGCCGGGGCGCGGTGAAGCTGCTCGCCAGGCGGGCGTGAACGGCGGTCACGTCGTTCACGCAGACGCTCAGCGACGGGATGTTCGGCTGGTTTTCATACTGGTTGATCCCCACCAGCACGCCCCACGCCTTTCCGCTGTTCAGCACGGGCCGGACGCGGATTTGGCCGGCGCTGCCTTTACCTTCCGGGGGCAAGGCCGGCTCGACCGGGGCGGCGGGCGGCGGCGCAAGGGTCGCGAGCCACGCCGCGGCGCCTTCGCCCCGGTCGCCGGCCGGCACGTCGACCACCCGGATATGCTTCCGCGCCAGCTCGTCCCGCTGGTCGGGATTGACGTCGAACACCGCCGCGTATCCGGGCCGCAGCATGTCGCCGAAGCGCGCAAGCAGCTCGCCGAAGACCAGCTTGAAGTAGGGGTCGCTGCCGCTCCAGCCGAGGTAGAGCGCGTCGGTCGTCGCCAGGGAGGTCTCCAGCAGCTTCACCATCTGCGGCCGCTGCAGGAAGTAGGACTCGAACTGCTGGCGCGCCAGCACGATCGTGTCCGGCTGGTCGAGGTCACCATAGAGCTTGACGATGTTGACCGTGTCGGGCCCGCGGCGCATGAAGGGGATCGAGCTGTCGCGGGTAATGACCTCGACCCGCTTGCCCGCGTCCCGGAACGCGCGCTCGAGGAAGTCGTCGAAGTTCGCGGTGAACACCAGGGAGATGGGGAGGCGGGCCAGCGCCTCGTGCGCCGGGGTCGGCTGCTTGCCGGTCGTATCCAGCCGGTCCTTCAGCTGGCTGATCAGGCTGTGAAGGCCCTGCCGGTTCACGTACGCCTGCGCCGCGTCGATCAGGGCATCCCCGGTGACCCATTCGCGCGGTGGCAGCTTGTAGCCGGTGCGCGCGCTCAGCTCGGCGATCAGGTCGTACCAGTCCGGCAGCCCGGCAGCCTCGGACAACTCCGCGCCGACGAAGGCGCTGACCGCGCCACTGGCGATGTTCTGCTTGAGTTCCGGGTACTCTTCGACTGCATTCATGTGTCTCGACGTCTCCTTCGGCCTTTGCGCGTATCCCGCCCTCAAGACTCTAGCAGGGAACCAGCCCCAGGGCAAGCGGCTTGCCACCCCATTTCACCTGGAACATTTCTTCACTTTCTTCGTTAAAGCAACTGCATACGCGTTCGTACCACCGCTTGTCGCGCCTGGCACCTGTGTGTATACTCACAGAAGTACTCTTATACTTCTGCCAGTCTCTCATCGGCTATCCGGCCCTGTTCTTTTTACCATCCGGTCACCAGAGGGAGCAGACATATGCTGATTCCGAGCCTGCTGCTAAAGAAACTTTACACCCTGGGCAGCTTGAAGAACACCGCGGAAGGCGTCGCATTTTCGATTAAGAACCGGTTGAGCGACGCGGAGTTGGTCGGTTTGAAGACGGTCGCGATCGACGGTCGCGACATTCCGATGGAAGCCGTCACCCTGTCGATGGCCGACGGAAGGTCGCTGCGCCCGGAGCAGATTTCGCCGGCCAGCCCGCTCACGTTCCCCTTGCGAACCATCGTCGACATCCACGCGGCCATCCCTGCCCTACGCGACGGCAAGCACACGCTCCAGGTTGGCTTCGACTCGCGGCCCTTTGGGAAGCTGCAGTTCACCGTGGAGGATGCGACCAGCGCCGTCAAGGAAGACGAAGTACGCATTCCCCGCGACTCGACGGACGACTACAACGAGGACATCATCAAGCAGCGGCAGGCCTTCGTCGAGCACTACTCCGGCAAGCGTCTCGACCATGTAACCCGCTACTCGTTCGACGCGCACGTTGCAAAGGGTAATATAGAGCAATTCACGGGCGTCGCGCAGGTGCCGATCGGTTTTGCGGGTCCAATCAAGATCAACGGCGAACACGCGCAGGGTGAGTTCATCGTCCCGCTCGCGGCCACCGAGGGAACGCTGGTTGCGTCGTATAACCGGGGCATGAAAGTGCTGAACCTGTGCGGCGGCGTCAAGTGTACGGTGACCGACGATGCGATGCAGCGCGCCCCGGTCTTCGTGTTTGACGACGCGCGCGGGCACGCGAGTTCCGGCAGTGGATCTGCGACAACTTCGACAAGATCAAGGAGGAGGCCGAGGCCACCTCGCACGTCGCCAAGCTGACGTATATCGACCCGTTCCTCGCCAACAAGTTCGCCTATCTGCGCTTCAACTTCAATACCGGGGACGCAGCGGGCCAGAACATGGTGGGGCGGGCGACCTTCGCCGCGTGCAGCTGGATTATCGATCATTACCCCGGCATTCGCCGCTTTTATCTCGAATCCAACTTCGCGACGGACAAGAAGGCCTCGCAGATCAACATCATGCGGACGCGCGGCAAGCGCGTGACCGCGGAAGCCGTGATCAAGCGCGATGTGCTGATCCAGCAGCTGCGGGTGGAGCCCGAGCAGTTGTCGTATCACGCCGGCGTCGCGAATGTGGGCGCGTTCCTATCGGGCGCGAACAACAACGGCCTGCACGCAGCCAACGCGATCACCGCGATGTTCATTGCCACCGGCCAGGACGTGGCGAACGTTGCCGAAGCCTCGGCCGGGATCATTTACTCCGAGCTGACGCCCGATCGCGACCTGTACCTTTCCCTGACGTTGCCGTCGCTCATCGTCGCAACGTATGGTGGCGGCACCGGCCTCGCAACGCAGCGTGAGTGCCTCGAGGTGCTGGACTGCTACGGCAAGGGCAAGGTCCTCAAGTTCGCCGAGATCGTGGCCGGCGTGGCGTTGGCTGGCGAGATATCCCTTGCATCCGCGATCTCCTCCCTCGATTGGGTGTCGTCGCACGAAACGTACGGGCGCAACCGGTAGGGAGGGGCGACGCAGCGGATACCCTACGGGCGAAACGGAGAAACGGATGACTGCGCGTACCGGATGCGCGATCCGTTTCTCCGTTATTTGATCCGTTGCGTCGTGATCCGCTACCCCCGCCAAAAGCGCACTCATTGACAATCCTTTCACTTAGGGCGATACTTTCTCGGACTACCCCGAGGTGTTCGAGGAGGCGATCTTTCCGCGGCCGCGGCCTTGCTCATATTGTTCTTCTGCCGGCAGTGCTGCTCGTGATGCTTGTGGCATCCGCGTCCGGCCCTGCCTCCACCCCTCGCGCGCCGGCGCCCGTCCCCTCCGCGACCCCGGCGCCTGCTGCGACCGCTCCCGCACCTGCAATCCCCAGCGCGGCGCCCACGCCGGCCCCCAGCCCTGTCGCGGCCGTTTCCCCGGCCCCCGGCGCGGAGCCGTGGTGGAACGACCGCGTCTTCTACGAGATATTCGTCCGCTCCTTCCAGGACTCGGACGGCGACGGCATCGGGGACTTCAAGGGTCTCACCTCACGGCTCGATTACCTCAACGACGGCGACCCGAACACCACGGATGACCTGGGCGTGACCGGCATCTGGCTCATGCCCATCATGCCGTCGCCTTCCTACCACGGCTATGACGTCACCGACTACAAGGCGATCAACCCGGACTACGGCACGATGGAGGACTTCCGGGAGTTTCTGGACGCGGCGCACGAGCGGGGCATCAAGGTCATCGTCGACCTGGTGCTGAACCACACCTCTGCGCAGCACCCCTGGTTCATGGAATCGCTGGATCTCAACTCGCCCAAGCGCGATTGGTACGTCTGGTCGGCTGCGCCATCCGGGGAAGGCTGGCACGGCGCGGGGCAGAAGGAGAAGTACTACGGCTACTTCGGCGGCCATATGCCCGACCTGAACTACAAGAATCCGGAGGTGTCGGACGCGATGTTCGATGTGGCCCGGTTCTGGCTGGAGGACGTCAAGATCGACGGGTTCCGCCTGGATGCGGTCAAGTACCTGGTCGAGCAGGGCAGCACCGTCGAGAATGCGCCCGCAACTCTCGAATGGCTGAAGAAGTTCCACGCGTACGTCAAGGACCTGAACCCGGATGCGTTCATGGTCGGCGAAATCTGGTCTGAGTCGATGATCGCCCGCTTCTACGTGCCCGACAAGGTCGACACGGCGTTCGAGTTCGACCTGGCGCAGGCCATGCTGCAGTCCGCGCAGCTGGCTGACCGGGCCAACGTCGAGAAGACACAGACGAAGGTCAACCAGCTCTATCCGCCCGGCCAGTTCGCGTCGTTCCTGACGAACCACGACATGAACCGGGTGCGGTCGGAGGTGAAGGACGAGGGGCAGGCGGCGGTGGCTGCCAGCCTCTACCTGTTGTACCCTGGCGTGCCGTTCGTCTACTACGGCGAAGAAATCGGCATGCAGGGCGAGAAGCCGGACCCGGACATCCGCCGGCCGATGCAGTGGGCCGCGGACGGCGGCTTCACGACGGGCGAGCCCTGGCGTCCTTACTTCGATGACCTGGCGACCCGCAACGTGGCAGGCCAGGATGCGGCCCCGGCCTCGCTGCTCAACCACTACCGCTCCCTGATCCGGCTCCGCAACACGTATCCAGCGCTCCGTACCGGTGACTGGCAGCCCGTCACCGTCTCGGAGGACGCCGCGGCGGTCTACGCTTTCATGCGCTCGCTGGGCGACGAGCGCTTTCTCGTGCTCGTCAACCTGGGCGATCGGCCGGTCACTGACTACACGCTGAGCCTGGAGGCGCAGGCCGGCGTTGGCCCGTCCGCTGCGCCGGTGAAGGCCGAGGTCGTGTTTGGTCCACCCGACGGGCCGCGGGACGTTCCGGTCATCTCCGGCGCCGGGTTCGAGGGCTACAAGCCGGTCCCGACGCTGCCGCCTTACAGCACGTTTGTCATCCGTTACGCACCATGACACTGCTCGGGATTTCCCTGCCTGACGACCGCTATCGCCGCTTTGCCGGTTTTACGCTTGGCGCGCTCGTCGGTGCGGTCTATGCCGCGGTGGTCCAGTTCGGCGACCGCATTGCCATCCCCGGCGCGCCGCTTTACCAGCCCCCGCTCGGTGCAGCCGGCAACGTGGTCCTCTTTGCGCTCGGCGGCGGCCTGCTGGGCCTCATCACGGCATGGCCGCGCAGCGCCCTCGCCGGCACGTTCATTGCGGCCGCGATCAGCGCCGCGGCCATCGTCGGCTCCGCCTATCTCAGCGCCGGCCCGAGCGCCCGCGAGCACCCCGCGGCCAGCGTCGTGGGCTTCATCTTTGTCGCTCTGCCGTTCTGGGGCCTGCTCGTGCCCGTTCTCGGCGCGCTGCGCTGGGTGGTCGGCCACGAGGAGGAGGCCCGGCGGGACCGCCAGCCGTGGCATCGCCGCGTCCTGCAGCCGGTCGTGCTGCTGCTGGTGGTGGGCCTGGTCGGCCTGACCGGGCTGTACCCCAACGATGCGCGCATCCTCATCACGAGGACGAACGCGATCCTCAAGACGGCCCAGGAAAGAGGTGCAGACGCCTGAGTTTCTGGCCGCCACGGATTTCGCAGCGCGTGGCCAGGGACCCTACGAGCTATCCTGGGAAAGCCAGCGCCTCGAGCGCTATCGGATTCCGCGTCCGGGCAGGAATTTCGACCGACATTCAGCCGTCGTGGCACGCTTCGAAAATGGCTGGAACCTCGTCTGCATTTACATCACGCTGACTGAGCCGCCGTTGTGCCAGGGCATGGAGGAGCTTCCGCGTTGAGAGAGAGTAAGCGTGATGTATCGACCTGGGAACGTGCGACGTCGCCGGATCAACGCAGCGTGGCAGCCCGCGAACGGGAGCGGCTGCGAATGGGCGTGGCGCTGGGTGCGCTCCTGGGGCTGGCTTACGGGCTTGTCTCGCAGCTGATCAATCCGCTCGCGCTGCCGGGCATTCCGCTGTACCAACCGCCGGCCGGGCCGCTTGGCAACGCGCTGCTGAGCACGATCATGGGCGCGGGGTTGGGCGCGATTACGTGCTACCCGTCCAGCGCGGCGCTGGGCATCCTGTTCGGCGGCATTGCCTCGCTTGCCGGCATCCTGGTCTACATGCTGATCCGCCTCGGCAGCCTGGGATTCGGCGGCGCGTTGATCAGCAGCGTGGTTTTCTCAGTCCCCCTTGCCTGGCTGACCATCCCGGTCCTGGCGCTGCTGCGCTGGGTGGCCGAGCGCCAGGTCGACGCTCGGCGGGTGGGCGAACCGTTCCTCCGCCGCGCTCGCTTGCCCCTCGTCCTCGTCCTCGTGATGGCCGTCCTCGGCTCCTTCGAGCTGCTGCCCGACCAGGGCCGCGAAAACCTGCAGCGCACCAACGCGCTCATCCAGCAGGGTTTGCAGGCGGCGTCGGCCGCTGCGCTCCCCGCGCCGCTGCGCGGGCCGCACGTGACGACTTTCCCCCCGGCCCAACGGGCCGGATACACGCTCGAATGGACGAAGTACGACCTGGACCGCTTCATGGAGCTGCGGCCGCCGTCGAACTTCGACCAGCATGCCGCGGTCATCGCCCGCTTCCCCGGCAGCTACTACCTCGTCTGCCTTTACCCGACGCCCAGGGCGGCGCCGAACTGCGCCAGCTACGATCGCATGCCCGACAAGGCGCCACAGCGGAGGGACGACTGATGAGCGAGGAACACGTTGCGATCCAGGACCTGTATCCCGAGAGCGTCGCGCACTGCTACGGCTGCGGCCGCCTGAACGACCAGGGGCTGCAGATCAAGAGCTACGCGGATGGCGACGAGACCGTCTGCCATTTCGTACCGCGACCGTATCACATGGCCGTCCCCGGGTATGTGTACGGCGGCCTGATCGCCTCGCTGATCGACTGCCATGCCACGGGCACGGCGGCCATCGCCGCGTACCGGGCCGAAGGACGGGAGCCGGGGAGCGAGCCGCCGATCCGCTTCGTGACCGCATCGCTCAAGGTCGATTATCACAAGCCCACGCCGCTCGGGCCGGTGCTCGAGCTGCGCGGGCGGGCGCGCGAGGTGCGCGGGCGGAAGGTGATGCTGGATATCGAGCTGAGCGCCGAGGGCCAGGTGTGCGCCCGCGGCGAGGTGCTCTGCGTGCGGATTCCTGAAGAGATGTGGAAGTGAACGAGACGGTGATGTCGTTTCTTCCGTGAGTTGTGAGAGGAGAGAACCATGTTTCAGCCGGATCTGCTCAAAGACAAGGTCATCCTGGTCACCGGTGGCGGCACCGGTTTAGGGCGCGCGATGGGTGAGCGCTTCCTGCAGCTGGGCGCCAAGCTCGCCATCGCCAGCCGCCGGGAGCCGGTGCTCCGCCAGGCCGCGGACGAAATGATGGCCACGTGCGGCGGCGAGGTGTTCCCGGTCGTGTGCGACGTGCGCGACCCCGAGGCCGTCGACAAGATGATGGACGCGGTCTGGCAGCACTACGGCGGGATGGACGTGCTGCTGAACAACGCGGCGGGCAACTTCGCCAGCCCCACCGAGCGCCTCTCGCCGCGCGCCGTCGATTCGGTCCTGGGCATCGTCCTCCACGGCAGCTTCTACTGCACGCTGGCCGCGGGCAAGCGCTGGATCGCCAGCAAGCACCGGGGCCGCATCCTGAGCATCGTCACCACCTATGTCGAGTCCGGCTCGGCGTACGTCGTGCCCTCCGCGGCAGCGAAGGCGGGCGTGATGGCGATGACCCGTTCGCTGGCGGTCGAGTGGGCGAAATACAACATCACGACCGTCGCGATCGCGCCCGGGCCGTTCCCGACCGAGGGCGCCTGGTCGCGGCTGATGCCCGGCTCGGACCTGGCGACCGCGGCGATCAACCGGGTGCCGCTGAAGCGGGTGGGCCGGCACGAGGAGCTCGCGAACCTCGCGTCGTACCTGGTCTCCGACATGGCAGAGTACATCAACGGCGACTGCATCACGATCGATGGCGGCGAGTGGCTCAAGGGCGCGGGCCAGTT
Source organism: uncultured Chloroflexia bacterium (assembly GCA_963800615.1). Classification (GTDB taxonomy): domain Bacteria; phylum Chloroflexota; class Anaerolineae; order CG2-30-64-16; family CG2-30-64-16; genus JALOOB01. The sequence continues at coordinate 161,919 of CAWDBO010000022.1, read as the reverse complement.
CTCGTGGCTGGAAGTGCTTAGCGACGACGACTGGACGCAGCTTGCCGCCCGGGCGCGCCAGGGCAAGTAGCAACCAACCCGGGGACAGCACCGCCGCATCATCGCACGCAAAGGAGAAACCAAATGCTACCCCCGACTGCCGACGTCGTCGTCATCGGCGGCGGCGTTATGGGCGCGAGCTCGGCCTATCACCTGGCCGCGGCCGGCGTCAAGAACGTCGTTTTGCTGGAGAAACACGAATTCCTCGGCGCGGAAGCCACCGGCAAGTGCGCCGGCGGCATCCGCTACCAGTTCAGCACCGAGATCAACGTCCGGCTTTCGCAGATCAGCCTGCCCATGCTCGAACGCTTCGAGGAGGAAATCGGGCAGAGCATCGACCTGCGCTGGCCCGGCTACCTGTTTTTGCTCGACAACGAGCATGACGTAGCGGTGTTCCGGCAGAACGTCGCGCTGCAGAACTCGCTCGGCGTCCCCTCGTGCATCCTCTCGCCCGACGAGGTTGCGGCGCGCGTGCCCTTGTTGAACCTGGAGGGCGTGCTGGCCGGCGCGTGGCACGAACGGGATGGCCTGGCCGATCCGAACGGCGTAGTGCAGGGCTACGCAGCCGCGGCGCGCCGCCTGGGGGTGCAAATCTTCTCGGCCACGGAGGTGACCGGCATCGCGGTCGAAGGCGGCCGGGTGACCGGGGTCAGCACGCCGAAGGGCGACATCAGCACGCCGGCGGTGGTCAACGCGGCCGGCCCGTGGGCGGGCAAGGTGGCCGCGCTCGCCGGGCTCGACCTGCCCATCGTGCCATTGCGCCGCCAGATCGTCGTCACCGCGCCGCTGAAAGGCGTCCCCGCGGACTTCCCCTTCGTGCTCGATTTCGGCCGCTCGCTCTACTTCCACCGTGAAGGCCAGGGCATCCTGACCGGCCAGTCGAACAACGACGAGAAGCCCGGGTTCGACCAGTCGATCGACCACGCCTGGACCGAGCAGCACCTCGAGAACGCGATGTGGCGCTTCCCGCTGCTGGCGAAGGCGGGGCTGCTGCGCGAGTGGGCCGGCCTGTACGAAGTCACCCCGGACGCGCACCCGGTGATCGACACCCTGGCCGATCCCAAGGGCTTCACGATTGCAGCCGGCTTCAGCGGCCACGGCTTCATGCACGGCCCGGTCGCCGGCCTGCTCGTCTCGGAGCTTGTCGTGCACGGCCGGGCCCGCTCCCTCGACCTGCACCAGCTGCGCTTCAGCCGCTTCGCCGAAGGCGACCTGGTGCGGGAGCACAACGTGGTCTGAACCGGGGCGCATTAGTGCTTGCGTGTTGTGGTCACTTGTGGTATTATGTGACTACAAATAATTGGAGGTGCAGAATGCAAGCGACTGTTGGCGTCCGTGAGCTGAAGGCGAACCTGAGCCGCTACCTGGCGCGGGTCCGGGACGGGGGCGAGACCGTGACCATTACGGACCGTGGAAAACCGATTGCGACGCTGCAGCCGGTCGAAGATGATATGGTTCTGAAAATGAAGCAGCTGCAGGCGCTGGGAATCCTGAAATGGAACGGGAAAAAGCCCGGGCCCGTACCTGACCGGCCCGTTTAACGAGAGCGACGTTCTGCTCTCAGATCTCCTGCTGGAGGACCGGGATTGAACCTATACGTGGACTCGAGCGCCCTCATAAAGCGTTACATCACCGAGCGGGGGTCCAGTGAGGTTGACGAGCTATTTGCTGAGGCGACCATGCTCGGCACCAGCATCATCACACGGGCGGAGATTGCCGCCACCTTCTCCAAAGCGGTGCGAATGCGGGCTCTGTCAGAGAGCGTTGCAGTAAGGCAAATGGACCTGTTTCGAGACCACTGGTCTGCTTTTTGTCGGCCTGGAAGTTGTTGATTGGGTGGTCACACAAGCAGAGAACCTGGCCTGGCAGTACGGATTGCGCGGCTACGATGCGATCCATCTCGCCACTGCGCTGACCTGGCAGGAGGCGCTCAAGGACAAGGTGGTTGTTGGGACATTCGATCAGGCATTATGGCAGGTAGCAAAGCGGGTCGGGCTTGATGTGTTTCCGTCCGATCTCGCCGGATTCGTCGGGACACTCATAACGGAGGAATTAGTGGACATCGTTGTCAAGCAAGGCAATATCGCACAAGAGCCGGCAGAACTGATCGTCGTCAACCTGTTTCAGGGTGTGACCCTGCCGGGGGGCGCCACGGGCGCGGTCAACGGCGCGCTCGGCGGCATGATTCGTGACGTGCTGGGCACGGGCGACTTCACGGGCAAGGCGGGCGAGACGATCGTGCTGTACACCCGCGGCGCCATCCCCGCTCCCCGCGTCCTGATCGTCGGGCTGGGCGACGCGGCCAGGTTCGACTTGCAGGGGGTCAGAAATGCGTCGGCGACCGCGGCCCGCAAAGCGCGCGAGCTGGGCGTGAAGCACTTCGCGACCATCGTGCACGGCGCGGGCATCGGCGGGCTCGATCCGCAGCAGGCCGCGCAGGCCGTGGCCGAGGGCGCGCTGCTGGGGCTGTACCGTTACGAAGGGTATCGCTCGAAGCCGCCCAAGGACTGGAAGCCCGATCCCGAGAAGATGACGGTGCTGGAGTTCGGCGGCGAGCGCAAGGCGGCGTTTGAGGCAGGGGTCGCCCGCGGGGCTGCCATTGCTGCGGGGGTGAACCTGGCGCGCCACCTGGTGAACACGCCGGCCAACCACATGACGCCGACCGTCATGGCCGAAGCGGCCGAGGCCCTGGCGCGCGAAACCGGGCTCGAGTTCGATGCGTTGGGCCGCGCCGAGTGCAAGGCGCTGGGCATGGGCATTTTCATGGCCGTGGCCGAGGAGTCGGAAGAGGACCCGAAGCTCATCGTGCTCGAACACAACAAGGGCATGCCCGAGCTGCCCACGGTCGTGCTCGTCGGCAAGGGCGTCACGTTCGACTCGGGCGGCATCTCCATCAAGCCGGGCGAAGAGATGTGGAAGATGAAGGGCGACATGGCGGGCGCGGCCGCGGTCATTGCCGCGCTGGGCGTTGCCGCCCGGCTGAAGCTGCCCCTCCACGTCGTCGGGTCTCGCGCCGTGCGCCGAGAACCTGCCCGGCGGCCGCGCGCAGAAGCCGGGCGACGTCTTCACCGGGCATGACCGGCAAAACGATGGAAGTCATCAGCACGGACGCCGAGGGCCGCATGCTTCTGGCCGATGCGCTGGCCTACGCCGCGCGCTTCAAGCCCGCCGCCGTGGTCGACATCGCCACGCTCACCGGCGTTCAGAGCATGGCCCTGGGCCCGCACGCGGCCGGGTTGTTCGCGAACGACGAGTCACTGGCGGCGCGCATCGCGGCCGCGGCCCAAGCGTCGGGCGAGCGGGTGTGGCGCTTCCCGCTGTATGACGAATACCTGGAGCCGATCAAGAGCCAGGTGGCCGACGTGAAGAACACCGGCGGCCGCTACGGCGGGCTGGGGACGAGCGCCAAGTTCATCGAGCACTTCACGGAAGGCTACCCGTGGGCGCACGTCGACATGGCCTCCATGTCACTGCACGACGACGACAAGCCGGCCAAGCCCAAGGGCGCGACCGGCTACGGCGTGCGGCTGTTTACGGCGCTGCTCGAAGGGTGGACCAAGTAGAGTGAGTCTGGACCAGCGAAGCGCTGGACCACGAAGTCGCGAAGGACACGAAGCACGAAGTGCGCGAGGCAGCTCTGCACGAGGATCTTCGTGCCTTCGCGCTTCGCGTCCTTCTTAGCCTTCGCGCCTTCGTGGTCCAGACGCTCACGACCCCTATAGTTCGGGGCAGATCTCGTAGCTGTGCGTGATCTCGGTCACCCCGCGAATCGTCGCCGCGACCGAACAGTACTTTTCCTCTGACAGCTTGATCGCCCGCTCGACCTTCTTCGGGTCCAGGTTCTTGCCGGTCGCCTGGTAGTGCAGGTGGATCTTCGTGAACTGCCACGGCGGTTCCGGCGCCTGCTCCGCATCCGCGCTGATCAACAGGCCGGTCAGCGGTTCCTTCTGCTTCTGCAGGATGTCGACCACGTCGTAGGCCGAACAGGAGGCCAGCGCGACCACCAGCAGGTCAGACGCCTTTGCGCCGCGGGCTTCGGTCCAGGTCGGATCGTTCGGCTTCTGCCAATAGCCTGCCACCACGGTGCGGCCCATCGTATCCCGGCCGACGAACATGCGGCTATCCTCGCCCAACCACTTGACGTCGATTCTTCCCATTTGTCCTCCGAGAGCATGCAGCGGCGCTTGACCGCGCACAAGGTGTGGTTCGATAGGAGTGTACGACTCGGTTTGACGCGCAAAGGGGGCTTGCAGTTACAACTTCGTTCAGGATGCCGCAACCAGCAGGAGCGTCATGTCGTCCGCCTGCTCCGCGCCGCCGCGGTACTCGTCGAGATCGCGCTCGACTGCCTTGCACATCGCATCCGCGGGCAGGTGCGCGTGCCGGAGCAGCAAGGCGGTCAACCTTTCGAGGCCCAATTGGCTGTCCCCGCAATCGATTACGTCGGTCAGCCCATCCGTGTACAACACCAGGCGATCGCCCGGCCGGAGCGCCGCCTCCTGTTCCGTCAGGTTCGCCTCGACCCCGTCCAGGATCCCCAGCAGGGTGCCCTTCCCCTCCAGCGCCGCGGCTGCGCCGTCCCGCAGCAGCAGCGGATAGTCGTGCCCTGCCCGCGCGTAGGTCAGCCGGCCGCTGGCGGTCTCCAGCACCGCGTAGAAGACGCTGACGAACATGCCCTGCTCGCCCAGTTCGAGCAGCAGCCGATTGACGTTGCCGAGCACGGTGCGCGGCGACGTCTCCCGGGTCGCCTCCGCCCGGATCAGGCTGCGGCTCAGGGCCATGTACAGCGCGGCCGCCATCCCCTTGTCCGAGACGTCCGCGATGACCAGCCCGACGCGGCCCTCGCCGAGGTCGATGACGTCGTAGAAGTCGCCGCCCACCTCGCGCGCCGGCTCGTTATAGGCGGCGAAGGCGTATGACCAGTCACGTCGGGGAACGTGCGCGGGCAGGAAGCTCTGCTGCACCTGCCGCGCCAGCTCGAGCTCCCGCGCCATGCGCGCCTTGACCGCGAGCTCGGCCTGCGCCGCCTCGAGCGCGGCCACCTTGGCCGCGCAGCTCGGCAGTCAGGCCCGCCCGCTGCAGCGCGAGTGCGGCCTGCCGCGGCGAACGTCTGCAGCAGCGCGAGGTGACCGGGCGCAAAGCTGGTTCGGACCGTGCTGTGGACGTAGAGCGCACCGACCATCTCCCCTTGGGCCGCCAGCTGCACGCGCAGCCCGGCGCGCAGCGCCGCGCCCTCCAGGTCGGGGGTGCGCCGGGGGATGCCGGGCGGCCAGTCGTTGTAAGGGACGGGCCGGTTGGCTGCGCCGGCTTCGCCGCCGGCAGGACTCGTCCACGCCTCCTCGGCCGGCAGGGGCCCCGGCAGCCTCTCGGCGCCCCAGCCGGCCTCGCCGAGCGCGCGCGCCTGCCCGTCCTGCAGGGCATACAACACGACCCGGTCCGCGCCGCAAAGCTCGCGCGCCTGCTGGCAGATGTGCCGGGCCAGTTCGCCGGGCGTTGCGTCGGACAGGAGCACCTCGCTCATGCGCTGCAGCGAGACGAGCGCTTCCGTTCGCTGGGCGGAAACCCGGTGCGCGGACTCGAGCTCGGCAACCTTACGCTGCAGGCTGGCGTTCGCTTCCCGCAGTGCGGCCTCGCTGACGGCCTTGAGCGCATGCGCCTGGCGCACCTGCACTGCCTCGAACGAGAGAACGTCGTCCAGGCTCAGCAGGCCCTCGCGCGCCAGCTCGAGCGCGTACATCTCGTACGACACGGTGCTCCGACGTTCGACCGGCCGGTAGATGTCGAACAGCGTCACTTCTCCCGACCGGCCCGTGCCATCGCAGCGGGCGCAGCCGCCTGATTCGTAGACGGTTTCGGGCAGCGTGACCGCGGGCGGGAAGCGGTCGCGCAGCTCGGCCAGTTCGAGGGGATCGGGCGGCCGCGCCGCCAGGCACACCGGGCATAGGCTGGGCGTCCGCTGCGTTGCGATGATCCAGGTGAGGTGCTCCAGGATCAGCTCGCGCGTGACGCCCCCAGCGATCAGCTCCCGCACCAGGCCGAGGCCCCGGAACGGCGTATCCATCTGCCCCAAGACTTTCACACCCTGGCTCGCCAGCTGCAGCGCAGCGGCTACGGACTGAGCGTCCTCGAGCCTGTCGACGATGACGAGCTCGGGCGGCAGGCCGGCCAGGGCCAGCAGCCGCGCCCGGACTTCTTCCGGGTCGCCCGCCATAACCAGGTCCACTCGCCGCCGCTCGTCGCGGCGGACCCGCATGGCATCGCGTGAGGCCGAAAGGACGACGGCGCGGCGGGTCGTCCTGGCCAACAAGCGCCGCGCCATGATGCGGAAGAGCGAGGCGCGGCCCGAGGGCAGGGGCAGTTGGTCGGCCGGCGTGGGCGCCTGGGGTGGGTCGAGCCCGGCAATGAGCACCAGCCCCGCGGGCTCGGCCGCGAGCTGTTCGACCGCGCGGGCCAACGCCGGGAGATGGTGGATGTCGCTCAGGTCAAGCATGGCCTGAATAATGACACACACCCGCCCGGCGGCCAAACATCACAGAAGACCTCCGAGGTTTCGCAAACCTCGGAGGTCTGGGCGCGGGGCATGAAAAGAGACCTCCGAGGTTTTACGAACCTCGAGGTTTCGGTGAAAGACTCGAGTTACGGAACCTCGGAGGTCTGTGTTGTGCTTACGCGGCCCGGTTCGCGCCGGTGCCACCAAACGTACGTGACGATGCCGGCAACCGACATGGCCGAGCCGACCGCCGCGGCTGCCGCGGCGCCGATGACCCACCGCCGGTCGGTCCCTTCTCTCTCGACAAACTCGAGTGGCTCCCCCTGAACGAGGGCGCCCCGCGCATTCTGCTGCCGGGCAGCCCCCATCAGGCTTCGTTCGAGATCTGCGCGGAACTGCGGCCGGGGCTGCACGGGGATCAGCAGCGCGGCCAGCTCGCGCGCTAAGGCGAGGAAGGGCATCACGGTCAGCGGGTCAGCCGCGTGCGGCGCTCCGAACGTCCGCGTGGAGAAGAGGACGTGAGGCAGGATAGCAAACAGACTCGCAGACATCATGAACCTTTCTTGATTGCGTGACGGCCGCTTGCGCCACCTTGCGCCGGAGCTTCGGCTGCCCTGCCGCCATCTCGGCGGCATCGCCGCGCCATCGGTGCTACCAGCCGCGCGCTTCCAAGTCGGCCTTCAAAGCCTTCAGGGTACGAAAATACAACGATTTGATCGCGCTTTCCGTTCGCCCCATGGCCTCGCCGATCTCTTCGTTCGACAGGCGATCGGCGTACTTAAGGATCAGCAGCCGCTGCCGCTCCTCGGGCTGTCGCCGGATAGCCGACCACAGAGCCCGCCGCCGTTCGTTGCTCTCCGCCGCCCGATCCGGACCGTCTGCGGGCCTGCTCGTGAGCTCCAGGTCCTCCAGTGATGTCAATTTCCACCGGCTGTTCGTCCGGTGGTGATTGGCTACCAGGTTGTGCGCGATACGATATAACCACGCCACGAACGGAACGCCGTGATCGGTGTACTTCGGCAGGTGCGTCAGCGCCTGGTGGAAGGTGCGGGCAGTCAGATCCTCAGCATCGGCCGCGTTCCCGGTGCGGTAGTAGATGTACGTGTAAATCCGATCCACATGCCGCCGGTACAACTCGCCGAACGCATCGGCGTCCGTCTTCGCTAACTCGACCAGGTCGCCTTCGGCCTGGCCCGCATACGGACTCTCCGCTGCCACTCCCTCTGTCATCTGGCTCTGCGATCGTGGCATAGACTAAAACACCCGTAGCCAATAAAGGACGCGCAGCGTCACGATATCGTCCGCGGTGCTCGCGACGCGCATGTCGGCGGCCCACCGCATCAGTCAAGCGCAACCGCCGCTGCGCCGACCGTTCCCGGTCCGACGTGAACGCCGATGACCGGGCCGAGATCGGCCACGAAGAAGTTGGGCGTTTCGAAGGCTTTCGAAAGTTTTGCGCCCAGCGCCCAGGCCTCTTCCGGCGCAAGCGCGTGCGTCAGCGCCATGCGCACCTTCGAGCCGCGAGCGGGCACCCCCTTGAGCAGCACGTCTTGCGCCGCCTCCAGTGCCTTCGCCCGGCTGCGCACCCGCGCAAGCGGAACCACCTCGCCCTCTACGATGCCTAGCAGCGGCTTGAACTTGAGCAGCGTGCCGACGAAAGCCTGCGCTTTGCCGATACGGCCGCCCCGCTGGAGGTATTCCAGGGTTTCGAGCACGAAGACGAGTTGAATCTTTTCGCGCATCGCCAGGAGTCGCGCCACGATTTCGGGCCGGGTCGCGCCCGCATCGACCATGCTGACGGCCTCTTGGAGCAGGAGCCCAAGCCCGATCGAGATGTTCTTGGAGTCGATCACGTCGACCGGCCAACCCGGGTGGCTTTCGTACGCCACCATGGCCGAGTCCAGCGTGCCGCTAAGCTTCCCCGACAGCGGCAGCACAATCACCTCGTCTCCCGCGTCCGTGAAGCTCTGGAAAAGGCTGAGAAAGTCCGATGGGGCTGCCTGCGAAGTGGTGGGGAGGGGATTGCTGGCGGGCAGCCGCTCCCAGAACTGTTCCCGGGTGATCTCGATGCCGTCGCGCAGCGCCTCCTGCCCGAATACGACGCTGAGGGGCAGCACGCTGACGGCTGGGTGGTGCATGACTTCGGCCGGGGCCTCGCAAGTCGAGTCCGTGATAATGCGAATCATTGGGGATGACTCCTGGCGTAAGATGAACCGATACAGTGTAGGCGCGTCCGCCGGCTTTTGTCAACGAACGAACGACTAGATCACTTCCAGGATCGCCGGCCGTTCCCAGCTCACCCCGTCCACTTCGACCTGCAGCATCGGCCAGCTCGGAAATGGTGGTCAGCACCTCGTTCCGCTCGCGGCCGACGACGATGGTGTCCTCGGACTTGATCCCCGTGATGCTGGGGTTCCAGGCGTACACTTCGCCCTCTTGCACGACGTGGCCCGAGCCTGGCGTCGCGACAAACTCGCGCGGCTCGTACGCCGCCGGGCCGCCCTGGTGATGGAGCTGCCACTCGTCGGGGAAACCGGCTTCCGCGTAAGCGGCCTGCGCTGCGGCGAACACATCGCCCAGCCTGGCCCCCGGCCGCGTCCGCGCGATGAAGGTCGCATCGACCCGTGCGCACGCCTCCTGCTTGCGCTGCAGTTCCTCCGGCAGGGGGCCAAAATGCACCAGGCGGGTGATCGAGGCCACGAGTCCCTGGCGGCGTCCGCACAGGACGAGCATCGCGTAGCGCTCGAGCTTCTTCCCCGTGGGGAGCGGATGCCGGAAGCGGAAGATGCGCTCGTCGGTCGCGACCAGGTTGACGATCGGCAGCGCGCCCTGCGCATAGGTCGCGGCTGCCAGCAGCCCGGCGATCTCCATCTCGGTCAGCCCGGGACGCACCTGCCGGATCGCGGTGTCCATCGCGTTCGCGCATTCCTTGCCCAGTTGTTGGAACCGGGCCAGTTCCAGCGGCGTCCTGAGAACGCGGAGGGCGGCTATCTCGGCCGTGAGGTCTACACTGCCGGGATAGCCGCCGTCCGAGCCGACCTTCTTCCCGCGCAGCAGTGCCTCCGCCGCCCTGTTGGGGCCATACCACGGGTCGACGACCAGCTCAAAGCCGGCGCCTTCAGCCGGTTCCTCGGCCGCCATTCGGGTGGCCTCGATGTTATTGGTCAGGACGTACTGTGCCTCGGCCGTGATGACGAGGCTCGACGCGCCGAAAGTAGCAGCAGTGTTGACATAGCTGGCCGCGCCGTCCGTAAGCCACGCGAAATTCGCAACGCGACCGAGCACGATCGCATCCAGGGAGTGGGGTGCGAGCAGCGCGCGCACGCGAGCCAGCTTGTCTTGCGTCTCCGTCATTGGTCATCTCCGATCGGCGGATGCGCCCGGCGGCCGGGCGCGGGTGGTAAAAACGATTTCGACCGCCGCGCACTATAGCCCCGCGAACCGGGCATGTCAAGTTGTTTGCCCGAGCCGTCTCTTTGTGATATACTCTGCGATTGCCGTTAATTTGGCGTGACAGTCCGTCAGGCCCCACGATGTCCTCCTGACCGGACCATTTACCGCGTATGAGGTGCTTCGGCCAATGAAGAGGCCACTCCTGTTGACACTCCTCGCCGCACTGGCGGTCTTGGCGTCGGTTGCCATCGTTGCGCCGGCTTTCGGCGCGCCTGCCGTGCAGGAGGCCAAACCGGTTATCGCGCAGCCAGGCGAAGGCTCGGTCGTCCGCGACGTCGTGCAGATCATCGGCACCGCCACCCACCCGCAGTTCCAGCGGTACGAGCTTTATTACGCGCCGTACCCGGTGCCCTCCGACCAGTCCTGGATCTTTATCGGCGACGCGCACAACAACCAGCAGCCCCTGGGGCTGCTCGGCAACTGGGACTCGCGTTCCGTGCCCGACGGTGCGTATGCCCTGCGCGTCCGCGTCGTAAAGCTCGACGGTAACTACATCGACAGCGACCTGCGGCAAGTCAGGGTCGCGAACACGGGGCCGGTCGACACGCCGACGCCGGCCGGGCCCGAAACGCCCTTGCCCGAGCTGCCGCCCACCGATACTGCCGTGGACGCGACGGCGGTCGTGGAGCCGCCCACCGCAGAGGCGCCCGGGTTCCGTTGCCGTGCCGACTATCGCGCCGACCGCCACGCCCGAAGTGACCGTCTCCGCCGCAGGCAGCGCAGCACGTCCGGCAACCACGCCGACGCCCAGGCCTTCCACGGTGTCGGCGTCCGACGGCTCCGCTTCCGCGGCCGACAGCGCGACCTCGATCGCGAGCCAGCTCTTCAGCAGCAGCCGCCTCGTCGACACGGCGAAGAAGGCCGCCACGTATACCGTTGCTGCCTTTGTCCTGGTCGGCCTGTTCTTCGGCGTCAAGGGCCTGCTCGTCTGGCTCTGGTACAAGATCAAGCCCTGACGGCATCAGGGCCGGCGGTGCTTTCCGGGGCTGCCCGCAAACGGGGCAGCCCTTTGCCATCCTGAGGGACGGATGCCCGGTCTTCGCGCATTGTTGGGCCAGCGCACCGCACCCGCGCAAGGAAGCGCAGGCGCACCCACGGTGATGATTGTTGGGCTTGGGAACCCCGGCCCCGAATACGCGCGCAACCGGCACAACATCGGGTTCCAGGTCCTGGACCTTTTCGCGGAGCGCCACGGCCTGGCCTTCGACAAGTTCCAGAAGCGCGGCCGGCTGGCGATCGGCAATGTCAGGCTGCGGACCGGCTGGAGCGGCCGGGTGCTGCTGGTTAAGCCGATGACCTACATGAACGCCAGCGGCGAGGCGGTTGGGCCGCTGGCCGGGTTCTACAAGATCGCGGCGGACAAGATCCTGGTCGTCCACGACGACCTGGACCTGCCGCTCGGCCGGCTGCGCTTGCGGCCCGACGGCAGTCCCGGCGGCCAGAAAGGCGTCGCCTCGATCATCAGGGCCTTGGGCACCGACGGGTTCTGCCGCCTGAAGATCGGGATCAGCCGGCCGGGCGGCCAGAACAGCGGCGCGCCCCCGGCGATGGACCCGGCGGATTACGTCCTGCAGCCATTCACCGGCGAGCAGGAGAAGGAAATGGCGCTGGCCCGCGAGCGGGCCGCCGATGCGATCGAAACGTGGCTGAGCGAAGGCATCGAGGCTGCCATGAACGCCTTCAACGCGGCGTCCTGATCGTGGGCGAGACCTGGCAGGGACCTGCCAGGTCTGGGATTGGCTGTGAAGCTAAACGGGTTACTTGATCTAGGGCAGGGGTTGCCGGCCATCGACGAGATGGCGGCCGCACTGGCGTCAGGCCAGACCCCCGCCGGTCCGCTGGATATCTATCACGCCGCCCGGCCCTACGTCGTGGCGGCGCTCGTGCGCGCCCTCAACCGGCCGCTCGTGGTGATCACGGCTCGCTCGGTGCGCGCGCGGCAGTGGGTGGACGAGCTGCGCGTCTGGCTGCCCGACGAAATCCCCGTCTACAACTTCGCGGACCCGGACGCGCTGCCCTACGAGCGCATCCCGTGGGCGCCTGAGACCCGCCAGCGCCGGCTCGAGGCCCTGCTCGGCCTGCTTTCCTGGTCCAGCCCCACGCCGGCCACGCCGTTCGCGCCCGTGGCGGTCGCTTCCGCCCGCGGCCTGATGCAGATGACCTTGCCGGTCCGCGAGATGCGCCTCGCGATGCGCCCGCTCAGGCAAGGCCAGGCGTTCGACCTGGACCGCGTCCTCCTGAGCTGGGTCGGCTTGGGCTACGATAGCGCGGCGGTGGTCGAAGCGCCGGGGCAGTTCAGCCGCCGGGGTGGGATCGTGGACGTGTGGCCTTCGAACGTGCGCCGCCCGATCCGCATCGAGCTCTTCGGCGACGAAGTGGACAGCCTCCGCACGTTTGATCCATCGACTCAGCGCACCATGGACCGCATCCAGGAGACTGCCATCGGGCCGGCAAGCGAGGCGCTGCCGAAGCTCGGGGAACGGGCGCGCGAGCGGCTCGCGCAGCTTGACCTGTCGACCTGTCACCCGCCCGCGCGTACCGAATTCGAGCGCGAGATCGACGCACTGGTTTCGGGCAGCGGCTTCCGCAACCTGGAATGGTACATCCCCTACCTCTACAACCAGCCCGGCGTGCTGATCGATTACCTGCCGGTTCAAACCGCCGGGTCGCCGGGTGCGCACCTTATCGTCGAAGATGCCGGGGAGTTCCTGGTCAGCCTGGCGGATCTCGAGGGGCAGGCGGAGCAGCTGGGTCGCGACCTGAAGGCCGCGGGCGATATCCCGGAGGTCGTCGCAGCGCCTTATCTGACCGGCCGCGCGCTCACCGAGCGCCTGGCTGCCCGCCCGATCGTCTACCTCGGGCACACGACCTTTGCAAACGGCGGTGCGCCGCGCAGCGAGGCGAACGGCGCGCTCAACCTGTCACAGCACTTCCACGCCGGCCCGCGTTTCGGCGGACAGGTCCGTTCGATCCTGACCGAGATCGAGCCGCCGCTGCATAAGGGCGAGCACGTGATCATGGTCAGCCGCCAGGCCCCCCGCCTCGCGGAGTTGCTGCGCGAGAACGGCCACGCCGTGGTGCCTGCCGACAGCATCCCGAATCCCCCGCCCCCCGGCCTCACCCTCGTGCAGGGCGTGATGGACGAGGGCTGGAAGCTGGAGTTCGTCAAGAACGGGAACGGACGGCGGGGATCAGGCGCCACGCTGGCGGGGGATGAGGGCGATAGAAACCTGGTTTCTGTCAGAAACCAGGTTTCTCCGAGCGCGCTCTGGTTCCTCACCGACGCGGAGTTGTTCGGGTGGGGGAAGCCCAAGCCCAGGCGGCCGCAGCAGCCACGGGCCGTCGCGCCCGAAGTCTTCTTTGCCGACGTGCAGCCCGGCGACTACGTGGTCCACCTGGAACACGGGATCGGCCAGTTCAAGGGCCTGATCAAGATGGCCGTGGACGGCGTCGAGCGGGAGTACCTGCAGGTCGAGTACGCGCAGGGCGACCAGCTCTACGTCCCGGTACACCAGGCCGACCGGCTCGCCCGTTACGTGGGTGCGGGCGACGCGCCGCCGTCTTTGCACCGTCTCGGCACCGCGGACTGGGAGCAGACCAAGGCCCGCGCGCGGCGAGCGGTCGCCGAGATCGCGGACGATTTGCTGGAGCTCTACGCCGCCCGCGAAGTGGTCGAGGGCCACGCGTTCAGCCCGGACGCGGCCTGGCAGGAGGAGCTCGAGGCGAGCTTCCCGTACGTCGAGACCGAAGATCAGCTGGTCGCGATCGAGTCGGTCAAGCACGACATGGAGCAGCCCCGGCCGATGGACCGCCTGATCTGCGGCGACGTCGGTTACGGCAAGACGGAAGTGGCGCTGCGAGCGGCTTTCAAGGCGGTCATGGATGGCAAGCAGGTAGCCATTCTCGTGCCTACCACGGTCCTCGCACAGCAGCACTACACCAACTTCAGCCGGCGGCTGGCTGCCTTCCCGGTCTCGGTCGCCATGCTGTCGCGTTTCCAGACCCCCGCGCAGCAGGATCGCACGCTTTCGGGACTGGCGAACGGCTCCATCGACCTGGTCATCGGCACCCACCGGCTGCTCAGCAACGACGTTTCGTTCAAGGACCTGGGCCTCCTGATCGTCGACGAAGAGCAGCGGTTCGGCGTGAGCCACAAGGAAAAGATCAAGCAGCTGCGCACCGAGGTCGACGTCCTGACGCTCACCGCCACGCCCATCCCCCGCACGCTCCACATGAGCCTGACCGGGGTGCGCGACCTGAGCACGATCGACACGCCGCCCGAGGAACGCCTGCCGATCAAGTCGTTCGTCGGCGACTTCGACGAGGCGTTGGTGCGCCAGGCCGTCTTGCGCGAGCTTGACCGGAACGGGCAGGTGTACTTCGTACACAACCGGGTCCTGGGCATCGAGCAAATCGCGGCTCGCGTCCACAAGATCGTGCCCGAGGCCAAGATCGCGATTGCCCACGGCCAGATGCCCGAGAAGGAGCTGTCTGCGGTCATGCTCGCCTTCGCCGAGGGCGAGTACGACGTGCTGGTTTGCACGACCATCATCGAATCGGGCCTCGATATTCCGAATGCGAACACGATCATCATCAATCGGGCCGATACCTTTGGGCTGGCGCAGCTCTACCAGCTGCGCGGCCGCGTCGGCAGGTCTGCCGTGCGAGCGTACGCGTATCTGCTCGTGGACAAGTACAAGACCCTGACGGAGGACTCCCGGCGGCGCCTGGACGCGATCCAGGAGGCGAGCGACCTGGGCGCCGGGTTCCGGATCGCCATGCGCGACCTGGAAATCCGCGGCGCGGGCGAGCTGCTCGGCGCGCGCCAGCACGGCCACATCGCGGCAGTCGGGTTCGACCTGTACACCCGCCTCCTCGCGCAGGCCGTGCAAGAGGCCCGCGAGCGGGCCGGCGGGGCGCCGAAGCCCCGCGACGACGACGAAGCGGAACGTCAGTCTGAGGCGCTCCTGCCCGGCGCGTTCCGAAACGTGCTCGAAGACCCCCTGGCGCCCACCGTCCAGCTCGATCTCAACCTGCCCGCGCGCATCCCCGAAGAGTACGTCCCCGACGGACCCCTGCGCCTGCAGCTCTACCGCCGCCTCGCCGGCCTCACCACCATCCAGGCGGTCGACGACATGGCGAAGGAGTTCGCGGACCGGTTCGGCCCGGTGCCAGATGAAATCCAGAACCTGCTGTACGTGGTCGGGGTGAAGGTGCGGGCCGTGAATGCGGGCGTCGAGGCGATCGGCATGGAAGAGGGGCAATTGCTGATCAAGTGCTCTTGCTTGGAGGCGATGGACCGCGTTAAGCTTGAGGGGCGCCTCAAGGCACAGGGCGTGCCCGGTCGGGTCACGCGGCGTGCGGTCTGGATGGAGATGCGCGACGGCGACGTCCCTGCCGGCGTCAGCGGCTGGAGACAAGACCTGGTGAAAGCGCTAGAAACCATCCGGGCGCAGAACGAGTAGGAGCATGAGCACGATCTCACCCGACCTGCCCCTGATCGACCTCCACCGCCACCTGGAAGGCAACGTCCGCCCCGAGACGGTGTTCGATCTGCGCCGGCAGCACGGCCTGCCGCTGCCCGTCGACGATCCGGGCGAGTTTCGGCGGTACGTCCAGGTGGACGGCCCGCAGCCCGGGTTGCTCGCCTTCTTCGAGAAGTTCGATTGGGTGACGGGCGCGCTGGTCGATTACGAGGCGTGTGAGCGGATCGCGTACGAGAGCGTGGTGGATGCCCGCCGCGAGGGGCTGGACTATTTCGAGCTGCGGTTCAGCCCGTTGTTCATGGCGCAGCCCCACGGTCTCGATCCGGCCGCAGTCACCGAAGCAGTGATTGCCGGGATGCAGCGGGGCCGGGAGGAAACCGGCATCGGCGCCGGCCTCATCGGCATCATGAGCCGGACCTTCGGGCCGGAGCCGGCGATGACCGAGCTCAGCGCGCTGCTCGCCCACCGCGATCGCCTGGTCGCGATCGACCTTGCCGGCGACGAGATCCACTTCCCCGCCGAGTTGTTCGTGGACCATTTCCGGCGGGCGCGCGACGCCGGGCTGCACGTCACCGTCCATGCGGGCGAGGCGGCCGGGCCGGAGAGCATGTGGCAGGCCATCCGCCTGCTCGGCGCCGAGCGCATCGGCCACGGCTTTGCGACCGCCGAGGATCCCGCGCTGGTGGCTTACCTGGCCGAGCACCAGATCGGGCTGGAGATGAGCCTGACGAGCAACATCCAGATCAGCGCGTTCCCGAGCTACGCCGACCATCCGGTGCGCCGGCTGCTGGAGAGCGGCGTGTTGATCAACCTCAACACCGACGACCCGGGCATCAGCGCCGTCGATCTGCGGCATGAGTACGAGGTCGCCGCGCCCGCTGCCGGCCTGACGCCCGATCAAATCCGGCAGCTCCAGGCCAACGCGCTGACCATGGCGTTCCTGAGCGAGGGTGATAAACAGGCCCTGCTGAGGAACCGGTCCGCGTAGCCGGTAGGGTAGCAAACCAGACCTGACAGGTTTCGCAAACCTGTCAGGTCTCGGGACCATTCCCTACCCGGCCGCGTGCGCGCCGAGCTTTTGGGGCGCGCACAACGCGCTTGCCTGGTACACCGGAACCGCTGTCCAGCCGGCGAAGCTCACGCAGCCCATCCCTGATGAGAATTGCGTGAAGTGCCACACCGGACATCATCTGCCGCAGCGGACGATGCAGAACCACTTTCATTTCTTCCTGCCTCAATGGCAGGCGCGTGACCCGAACGCGGCGAAGTGCGTCACCTGTCACGAGGGCCACTCGACGGACGGGGGCCAGGATATTGCGTGGCTCAACGAACAGCGGACGGTCGTGGTGTGCCAGAAATGCCACAACGTATTGGGTGGAGGCGGAGACTGAGGCGGGTCGCGATCGGCTTGCACCGCAAGCTCGACTCTGCCGCTTGATCCTGCAAAGCTCGAGCTTGCGGTACGGAGATTAACGGTCTACCGCTCTGCCGGCGCGTAGTCGTGGAACTGCGCGCGCAGCACCTTCTTGTCGAACTTGCCCACGCTCGTCTTCGGCAGCGCCTCGACGAACACCACGTCGTCGGGCAGGTACATGTGGCTGAACTTGGGCCGCAGCGCGGCGTAGATGTCCTCTTTCGTGATCGAGTCCTTGTGCTCCGGCTTGGGCACCACGCACGCCAGCGGCCGTTCCTGCCACTTCGGGTGCGGGATGGCGATCACGGCCGCTTCGGCCACCTTGGGGCACCCCATGATCGTGTTCTCCAGGTCCTGGCTGGAGATCCACTCGCCGCCGCTCTTCACCAGGTCCTTCGTCCGGTCGACGATCTGCATGTAGCCGTCCGGCGTGATCGTCACCACGTCGCCCGTCTTGAACCAGCCGTCCATGTAGGAGTCCGAAGTGCGCTCGTCGTTGAAGTACGCGGATACGATCCACGGGCCCTTCACCTGCAGCTCGCCGAACGACTTGCCGTCCCACGGCACTTCCTCGCCCGCCTCGTTCACCGCCCGGATTTCCACGCCCGGCACCGGCGCGCCCTGTTTGGCGCGGTAGACGAACCGGTCCGCCTCGTCGAGGCCTTCGTGCCACGAGCGCAGCCGGCTCACCGTGCCCAGCGGGGAGGTCTCGGTCATGCCCCACGCGTGCATCACCTCGATCCCGTGCCGCTTCTCATACGCCTCGATCATCGACTGCGGCGCAGCCGCGCCGCCCACGATCATCATCCGCAGGCTGCTCAGGTCGTAGCGCTCCCGGTCGAGCAGCGCGAGCATCCCCAACCACAGGGTGGGCACGCCCGCAGTCAGGGTCACCCGCTCGGCCTGGATCATCTCGGCCAGGTCGCGCGGGGTCATGTGCGGGCCGGGCAGCACCCACTTCACGCCGACCATCGTGCCCGCAAACGGGGTGCCCCATGCCAGTACGTGGAACATCGGGACGACCGGCATGAAGATGTCCTGCTCGCGCCATGCCGAACGAGTCGGTCATGGTCAGGCCGAGGCTGTGAAGGAAGATGGAGCGGTGCGAATAGAGGACGCCCTTGGGATTGCCCGTCGTGCCCGACGTGTAGCACATCGCGGCCGCGTCGTTCTCGTCGAGCACGGGCCAGTCGTAAGCAGGCGATTCGGCCGCCAGCAGTTCCTCGTAAGCGTACACCGGGCTCAGCGTCGTCCCTTCGGGCACCTTGTCGCCCATGACGATGAAGAGCTTCGCGCAGCTCAACATGGGGGCCATCTTTTCCACCAGGGGCAGCAGCGTGGGGTCGACGAAGATGATGCTGTCTTCCGCATGGCAGAGGATGTAGGCCAGCTGGTCGACCGCAAGGCGGATGTTGAGCGGGTGCAGGACCGCGCCCATGCTGGGGATCGCGAAATACAGCTCGAGGTGGCGGGCGTTGTTCCACGCGAACGTGGCGACCCGATCGCCGGGCTGGACGCCCAGCCGCTTGAGCGCGTTCGCCAGCCGCCCAACCCGGTCGAACATCTGCCCGTAGGTGTACCGCTCCAACGCCGGCCCCGCCTTGGTCACGATCTCCTTGTTGGGGAACAGGCGCTTGGCCCGCTCCATGATCGCCGTGACCGTCAGGGGGTAGTCCATCATCAGCCCGCGCATGCCATACCTCCTATGCTCGTGCAAAATGGAACACAGTATTCAAACGAGGATAGGATTAGTATAGCACAAAAAACATCGACGCAAGTACGCCCGACTGCGATTGGCCGCCGCAACAGGTCCTATTTGCCTTTCTTTCCCTTCTTCGCGCCCGCTGCGATGATTTGGCCGCGATCATCTCGATCTCGATCCGCGCGCCCCGCGGGCAATCCTGCAACCGCCACGGTCGTGCGTGCGGGGTAGGGCTGCTCGAACACGGTCGCGTAGACCGTGTTCATGGCCGCGAAGTCGGCCATGTCGATCAGGTAGACGTTGACCTTCACGACGTCGGCCAGGCTGAGGCCGGCGGCCTGGAGCACCGCGAACAGGTTGCGGAAGCACTGTTCCGTCTGCGCGCCGATGTCACCCTGAGCGAGCTCACCCGTGCCCGGGATCGAGCGGCGTTTGGCCCGACAGATAGAGCTTCTTCCCCGACCACACCGCGTGCGAATAAGGCCCGATGGCGCTCGCGCCCGGCGCACTCACTACCTCACGTGTCATCTCACGGCCCTCCCTGCTGAGTTGTTCGACTGCCCCAAGTGTACGCAAAAATCGGGCCGCGTCCAGCCCGCCTCTCCCTTTGCGCTTTCAGCAATATCTGGAACTTCTGGCCGGCGCCCGCAAACCTTGACATGTGACACTAAGGACTCGTCAAGAAATAACTTCCCGCTCTGCGGGATTGGTTTGGAAGGGCGCCTGGCCGGCTGACCGCGGTCGGATGGTGTAGTTCCAGTTCGGACAGACGGCATGGCGTTCGATGTTGAGCGTCTCCATCTCGGCGTCCGACACCGAGCCGCCGGTTTTGTAGACGCCTTCGTGGAGGAAAGCTTGCACCGCCAAGCCGGTGGTCGTCTTCGTGCCCCGTATCAAGGCCAGCATCGTTTCCCAATCTCGCAATGGCTCGCCCGCCCAGTTGAGACTGATTGGACTGAAGAGGCGGTGCTCGACCGGATTCCACTTGGAGCAGCCGGTAGGATAATGACACACCGTCACACTCAAGCCATAGCGATCACACAATTGTTCCTGGATCTGCTGTTTCCAGAGTCGGGAGCGGTAAGCGTTCGAACCGCCACCATCGGCCAGGATCAGCAAGCGCTCAGCGGCCAAGTAGTTGGGACGGGCGACGCTCGGCCACCAGCGGGCGATGACATCAACCGCAAACTGCGGCGTGTCGGCCGATTGGCCCACGTAGACCGTGCCTTGGTTGCGCAAGGGCTCGTAGATGCCGTAAGGCACCGCCCGCCCCAGGGCATCCTGCAGAAAGTCATGCACGTTCACGGCCGCGGCTTCTCGGCTCCAGGTGGCCCCGGTGTTCTTGAAATTGCCGATCAGTTCCTTCTTCTTGGTGTCGACACTGATGATCGGTTGCCCCGCGGCTGCGAAAGCCGCCTTTTGCTCGGCGATGTGCACGAACTGCGCCTGCCGGTCGGGATGATCGGCGCGGGCCTCGACCTTCTTGGCATTGACGTGCAGCGCATAGCCCAGTTTGATCAGCAGCCGACCAACTGTCGGCGGGCTGGCCGGGTGCCCGGCTGCGTCCAGACGACCGCTCAACGTGCGCAAACTGCTGCGCACCCACTTCTGCTCGCTCATGGGATCACCGGCCGTTTCCGGCTCCACGACCGCCTGCAAGGCCGGGATTATCCCGGGGTCTTTTTTTCGACCGGCGGTCGCCCGCCACCTGGTCGGCGAATGCGATCCGGCGGGTTGTCTATCAGCGAAGCGTCCAATTCGGCTCGACCAAGCCGGATGGTCTTCTCATCCATGCCGGTGATCTGCGAGAGCAGACGGTCACCGCCACAGCCCAGCCGCTTGGACTCCAACGCCACGAACCAGCGGCGCTGGTTCTCATCCAACCGGCTGTACAAGAGCAGCAGTTGGCGGTGCCGCTCGCGGTCAGAATGATCGGCTCCCCCCTGACAAAGGGGACATTGACAGGTCGGCATATCGCTCGTTGGCACGGCTGGCTCCAGGACTCTGATTCGGGACTGGTCCTCCAGTCTACGACAATCCGTGCCGTTGCGATAGTGGCTTCCCGACAGACCGGGAAGTTATTGTTTTACGAGTCCTAAGTGACACTTGTGACACTAGTGAGAGAGGGGTGGGTGTTGTGAGTTGGTATGTCCGCACAAGCGCAAACTGAATGTTACCGCCGGAGTTGACTTCCGGCCGCCCGAACGACACAGCCATCTCATAAAGCACCTGCCCAGACCTTCATCACTTGGAACCCGGCGACCCTGGGTAGCCGGCCCTGGCGGTTCGCGTTGCGGCGATTTCCTGTTCCAGGAGAAACCAGGTTTCTGCCAGAAACCTGGTTTCTGATCTCTGCCGTGCCTTGGGCCGCCACCGCAGCTGCCGCTTTGTATCGATCAGCGAGAGCAGGCCCGGTCGCACGGCGCCTCGGCGCTCCCCGGCTCCGCCGAGTCAATGGCCGCACTCGGGTCCCTGCGCGACCACACCCCTCTCTACTAGTGTCACTAGTGTCACCTAGTGTCACATGCCAAGGTTTGCGAAGTTGGGCGGGAACTGGCATAAAATGTTTCGAATGCGCAGCGCCCCGGAGCAGGGCTAGGCCAGGCCGGCGAGGTACTCGGCCATTGGGAACGCACGGCGGACATGCCCGTCGCGGCCGGTCATCGTTTCCGCCGCGCACAGCGTGTTGAGCACCGCCTCCTCCACGCTGTCGGCCGCGGCGGGAAAGAGGCCGCGCATCGCGGCGGCTTCGTCGATCACGGCCGTACTCGGCGTGGTGAGGGCCGGCGGCGGATCGGGGATCCGTTCTGCCGTGCTGAAAGCGATGACGAAGTCGCCGCTCCCGTGGCCGTACACGCTGCCCAGTCGCGCCAGGCCGGCCGCTGCTCGCTTGCACAGCCGCCCAAGCTGCCGCTCGGACAGCGGCGCGTCGGTCGCCAGGACGATCATCACCGACCCGGCGTCGCCAGGCGAAGCTGCCGCATCCCGGCCTCGGTCGGGCGCGGCCGCCGCCCGCCCCAGGATGCGCAGGCTCGACGGGTCGCCGAAATTCGCCTGCACCAGCGCGCCCACCGTCCAGCCGCCGGACTCCGGCGGCGTAATCCGGCTGCTCGTGCCGATCCCGCCCTTCCAGCCGAAGCAGGTTGTCCCCGTCCCCGCGCCGACGTTCCCCTCGGCCATCGGGCCGCCCGCTGCTGCCTCCAGCGCGGCCACACGTGCTCCGCCCGCACGTGCCGGCCCTGGATCTCGTTCAGGTAGCCGTCGTTCGTCTCGCCCACCACGACGTTCACGGTGTGGGTCCCACCCCGATATCGGGATTCCGGCCGACCATCGCCTGCACGATCGCATCCGCAACCAGCCCGACGTTCAGCGTATTGCACAAGGCGATGGGCGCCTCGATCACGCCCAGCTCGCGGACCTCCTCGAAACCGAGCGCTTTGCCGAAGCCGTTGATCGTGTGGACTGCGGCCCGCACCTTCTCGCGGAACAGGTTGCCCGTGTGCGGCAGCACCACCGTCGCCCCCGTCCGCACCGGCCCCTGACCCGGCACCAGCGGTCCCTCACCCAGATCAGCGTCGCGTGGCCGACCGCAACGCCCGGTACGTCCGTGATCGCGTTGTACCTGCCCGCCGGCAGCTCGCCGACAATCAGGTCGAGGTCCCTCGCTCGTGGTCTCTGCGCCATCCTTGCCTCGAGACTACAAGATTCGCCGCAAGCCGGGCAGCCGGCGCAACACGGCCACGACGCCGTAGCAAATCGCCAGCGCGAGCGGAGTCACCCACAGGAATTTGAGGCCGAGGTTCATCGTGATGCCGCTCAGTGCGATCGCCAGCGGCACGATGATGACGGGGTGAAATACATACACACCGAACGCGTCGTCCGCCAGCTCCCGGGTCAGCCGGTTCTGCCGGTCGAAGCGCTTGCGGAACCAGGTCAGCATGACAATCACTACGGTAACGCAGGTCCATCCCTCCCACATCGCATAGGCCAGCGCCAGCCAGTTGAGCCCTCCCGCCGCTTCCGGGTTGAGCGTCCCGCCGAACGCGCCGGCGGCCCCCGCCACGCCGATCAGCGCCACGACGATCGCCGGGATCAGCCAGCGCCAAAGGCGGGCCTGCGCATCGGGGAACCGGTTCAGCCAGTCCGACCGGTAGGCGAGGATGCCAATCACGAACATCGCAACGTACTGCGGATAGTGCGCGAATTCCTGGTGCCACGGCTCGTACCATTCCCCGGTCGGCGCCCAGATGCGGACGACGAACGTTGCCAGCCCCAGGGCGGTCGCGAAGAGCGCGATGGAGCCGTTGCCGGGTACGGGCCGCGGCGCGGGCGCGCCGGTCCCTTGCCCGTGCCTCAGGGACGCGGCGAGGATGCGCCACAGGGCATACGCCAGCGAGAAGACGAAAAGCATCAGGAGGTACCAGACCGGCCCGTCGCCGATGCTCTTCAGCGGCGAAAAGTAGAGCCCGAAGTAGCTCCAGAGCGACCCCTGGAACGAGCCCTTGTGCGAGTCGCGCACGAAGCCGATGATCACGTTGAGGAGGAACTCGTAGATGAACAGTGGAAGCAGCAGGCGCTTCACGCGATCCACGAGGAAGGCGCCCGGCCCTTGCGGTCGTAGGCGGGCGCCGTGAAATAGCCGGCGATCAGCGAGAACAGGCCCAGCAGCGAGGCATACCCGATGGCGGCCAGGGGGAGCAGCACGATCATGAAGATCTCGCTCGTCTCGCCCGGCTCCTTGTAATACCAGTCACCCTCGAAGCCGTACGTGATCGCCAGGTGGCCGACCACGACGAGCGAGATGAGCACCCACCGGAGGTTGTCGACGTAGAGCAGGCGCCGTGACGCTGACCACAGCGAGTTCACTTTTCTGCGGGACGGTTGCTACGGTCATGCCACACCTCACCTCAGCGTTCCGCGATGGCTGTAGCGCCATCGAAGAGACGGTGTCCGAATTGGAACTGGCTGTCAACGACGGTGGTAATGATACGAGGTTGCGCCGCTTCGTCAATCGCTTTCGCCGTCCATGTCTCGTTGCACCGACAATGGCTGCGCGCAGGCCATTCTGTCTGAAGAATTAATTAACAAAACCTTAAGAGCTGGGCTATTGACAGAAATGTTGCAAGGTGATAGGATGCACAAGACAGTTGGGTGGGACGTCTGATATCCGCTGGTCCTATCGGTCTCTCTGAACTGCCTGTCAGGGAATCCTGGACGGTCAATGACCGGCCCTGTTTCGCCCCCGGCAGCAGGCGCCACAGCATTCGGCACGAATCCGTTCGCATCTATCGTTGGCAGCCCGCCATCCTTTGGCGTGGCCTTTGACTGCGGCTATCCGCGGCGTAACTCCGCCTGACCTAGCTGAGATGGGCAAGGGTATCGGCTGGGCGCCCCTGAACTCAGGCGCCCTGGAACACGCAGGCGTTGTTTGCGATTGGACCCCGGCTCCCCGGGCGACGACGTCCGGGAAGCCAACACTCAATGTTGGAGGAATACCCAATGAAACGTGTGATCTTCCTCGCAGTGGTTTTGCTGATGGTCTTCGCAGCCCTGCCGGTATCGGCAGATAACGGTGCACCGAACGGTGCACACTACAACCTGAACATCATCGGCGTGGCGAACCCGAAGACGGCCGACATGGATGGCGCCAACGGCCATGGCATCTTCGTACCCGAGTACGGCGGCGCGCAAGATTTGGCTGTCGCCTTCGGCATGTCGAGCGATTTCCAGGTGACCGACGCCAACGGCATGGACGACAATGGTGCGGCGTTCACCCTGCCGCTGCCTGGCGAATGCTATGGGACGCAGGTTACACCGTCACAGGCTGACATCATGACCCCCGACACCTGCACCATCCGCTATACGGTGTGGATGCGCCTGCTGGGCAAGCCGGGCGGGAACATGGCCATGTACACTTGCATCGAGCGATCCGGCCGGCCAGGTGGCTCTATTTGCAGTGATCCTGACTGGTGGGTTGAGCTAACCCGCAATAAGGGCAAGAGTCGTTCACCAACGTGAGCAAGGAACTGCTGTTTGTCTCCACCGACGTGGATGCGATACTGCAGATCGAGCACGTGCAACTCTTCGATCCGGCTCTTCGACGACTACTACTGGCAGTATGACAACGACGGGATGAAGCTCGCGCAGCTACGCTTCTACATGGGCGATTACTGTGTCACGTGGGGACCCACCAACGCCACCAGCAGTGTAGTACCCCGGCGCCTGCGACTAGTAAGCACGGTTCCACGGGGCCTGAGGCCGGATAATTGCCAAGCAGTCAGAGCAGGCCCCGTAGCATCGCCACTTACGATATCCTTGCCTATTGAGGATAACAGAGAAGGGGCGGAACTCCCGCCCCTTTTTCATTTGCATCCTCGTTCCTGCCCGGCCCCCTGGATGCCTTTCAATCGTCAAACAGCAGCGTTCAGCCCCGCCCCAGCCCGGTCACCCCCATCACCCGCTCGCCGCCAGCAGCGTGCCTCCCACGTACGGCTCCGCGCCCGCCCCTGCCTGGTGCCCGATCGAGAGCCGCTCGTCGGGCAGGCCGAACAGGGCTTCGAACGCGTACATAACCCGGCAGCCGGATCGATGGACCTGCCCGCCCGCGATCGTCGGCCGCGCGCCTCCTTCGGCCCGATAATTTGCTCAACCGGCAGCGCGAACTGGCTCTGCCGGATCTCCCCGAGCGCCTCCGCCAGCTCGCGCACCGTGCCGCTGGCGCGTCGACTTGTCCGCGTGCGCGTAGTCGATGACTTCCCACGAGGGCAGGTAGCGGGCCGCATCAGTGCAAAGTGCTTGGCGAGCGCGGCCGTGATCGAGAAGTTCCCCGCCGCGATCACGCCCATCCGGCGTGCCATGCCGCCTGCTCGATCTCCGCGTAGTCATCCGCCGTGAGTCCCGAGGTTCCGACGACCACCCGCACACCCCGGTCCAGCGCCGCCAGGGTCCGGGCCTTCACGGAGTCCGGCCGGGTGTAGTCGATCAGCACGTCGGCCGGGGCTTGCAGCGCTTCTTCAAATGTCGCAGAGACCGGCACTCCCGCCCTCGGCAGGCCGATCGCCTTGCCGGCATCCTCGCTTCGTGCTGCCTGGCCACCGCCCGCAAGTCGAACTTTTCCGAGGCCAGTACCCCTTGACGATGGCGCTGCCGGCCCAGCCGGTCGCCCCGGCGACGCATACTCGGATGGACATTGGAACGACCTCCTGCGGCAGTTCGCCGCGCGGTATCGATGATAGCGTTTCTCCGCCGGGGATGGGGTCAGCCGGGACGGACGTTTGAGCGGATCATATCACAACAGGGTGTGGGGAAGGGACAGATGGAGAGGATCAATCTACTCGAGAAGTTCGGGCGCTTCGACGCCTATTGGCAGCCGAAGATCGTTGCAGATCAACGGCCAGTACGTCAAGCTGGCGAAGCTGCAGGGCGAGTTCGTCTGGCACCACCACCCGCAGGAGGACGAGTTGTTTCTCGTCGTAGAGGGCCGGCTGAGGATCGAGTTCCGCGATCACAGCGTGACGCTCGAATCGGGAGAGCTGGTCGTCGTGCCCGCGGGCGTCGAGCACAGGCCGGTCGCCGAGCAGGAGACCTGGGTGGTGCTGCTGGAGCCGAAAGGCACGAGCAATACCGGGAACGTGCGGAACGAACGGACGGTCGACGAGCTGGCCTGGATATAGCGGCCGCCCGATTTGTCACGCACGTGAAGCAGGGGAGCGACGATCACCGGGCGCAGTGTGTGAAAAACGAGGGAATGTTGGGGGATAACGAGGGATAAGTGTGGGATAAACGCGGATGGGCCAGGCAGCCTCCCGTCGTGCCGCCTGGCCCGGCTCCTGGCGTCCTCTCTCACTGCGCCGGCGGCGTCACCTTATAGCCGAGCGGCACCAACAGCCCCATCACGTCGTCCGCAATCGCCCACCGGTCCGTAATCTGCCCATCCTTCATCTTGAAAGCAGCATGAAAGGGAAATTAGCCTTCGCGCCGAGGCCTTGATCCCCTCGAAGGCCGCGCCAGTGTGGGCGCCCTGGAAGTTACCGAACACGAACACCTTGTCGCCGTCCGCCACCATGTTCTCGATGGTGTACTTCCCGGCCGGGAACATCCCTTGATCGCGAGCCACCGCCGACGAAGCCGTCCTTATCAGCAGGCAGAGCCCGCCGTGTGGTTGACGAAGCCCTTGGCCAGCAGTCCGTCCATCGCCTTCTTGTCACCGGCCTCCACTGCCTTGAGCCAGTTGCGCGCCGTCTCCTTGTTGGCGGCAAGCGCCTTGGCTGCAGCAAGGCGAGCCATCGATTCCTGGGACATGTTCCAGATGTAGGACTTGAGCTTCCCATCTTCGACGATGCCCACGCCTTCGGCCTGCAAAGGCCCGAGCCCGAGTTCGTTGAAATAATCCTTGGTTATCGCCATCTTCCAGGTGACCGTGTTTCCATCGACCTTGAGATTCGAGATGTCAAAGTGGTCTTTGCTTTCCGTGACGAAACTCCACCGGTCGGTGATCGCCTTCTTTCCCTGGATCACGTTGGAATCCGGTGATGCGATCGTGGGCGGAAACAGGACGAGCACCGCGTCGTCAGCCACGTACGAAATAGCCGTCTTGACATCGCCGGCATTGAGGGCGGTGAAGATGGCGCGAATGACGCCTTCCGGGTCGGTCGGAGTCGTGGGGGCGGCGGCGCTTGCAGTATTGCACATCAGGAGCACGGCCAGCATGAGTATGAGGGCGAGTCGCAAAGTCTTTGTCATCTTGGCCTCCGGGTGTGAAACGAACGTGGTCAACCGTGGTTGGCCTATGCTATAATGCCCGCGTAGGAATATCGTAGTAGCCCGCGGAACGGAACCCCCGGAGACGTATGCCCGGCTTATCACTCTCTCTGCTCGGAGCATTCCAGGTTCACCGCGATGGCTGCACCGCCGTTCACTTCGAAACCAACAAAGCCCGAGCGTTACTGGCCTACCTCGCGGTCGAAAACCGGCCCCACACCCGGTTGCACCTGGCAGGGCTGCTCTGGCCCGATTGGCCCGAGGCGAGTAGCCCTGACTTATTTGCGGCAGGCGTTGCTTGATCTGCGCCAATCCCTGGAGAACCCCCTCCGCCATCCCTTTACCTCCTCAGCAGCCGGCATACCATCGAATTCAATCGCGAGAGCGACCACTGGCTCGATGTGGCCGTTCTGACCCGCGCGATTATCAGCGTTCCCCGGGCTGGCGACGGGTGATGCTGCACCCCGGGCCGGTAAATCAGCTGGCACAAGCGCTTGTCCTCTATCGCGGTGAATTTCTCGAGGGCTTGTTTCTCGACGGTTGCGCGGCCTTCGAGGAGTGGCAGTTGTTGACGCGGGAGCAGCTGCACCTCCAGGTAGTCGAGGCGACCTGTTGGCTTGGGCGGTGGTACGAGCGGCACGGCGATCCGGCCCAGGCGCAGCGTCACGCGGCCGCAGCTTGCAGCTTGAGCCTCTTCTGGAAGAGAGCCAGCTCCGGCTCATGCGCCTGCTCGCGCTGGAGGGAGACCGGAACGCTGCCTTGACCCAGTATGCGCGTTACTGCCAGCATTTGCGGGCCGAGTTGGACGTCGTCCCGTCGGATGCGGTGACCGAGCTATACGAGCGGATAAAGGCGGACCGCTCGCCCGGTGCAAGCAACCGGTCCCATCCCAGCCCCTCTACAGACCAGCCCGTAGAGATATCTCTGCCCCCCTTTCTTACGGAGGCGCCGCCGGGGCCTCGCTCCGCACCCATCTGCCTGGCGCGCGAGCACGAGCTGGGCATCCTCGATGCGCAGCTTGATCGCGCCGTGGCCGCTCAAGGCAGCCTGGTATTTGTCACAGGCGAGGCAGGCCGCGGCAAGACGGTCCTGCTAAGGGAGTTCGTCGAGCGCGCGCAGCAGAAGCACGACCGCTTAGTCGCTGTGGGCGGCCAGTGCAGCAGCCACGAGGGCCTCGGAGACGCGCCTGCTCCCGTTCCGCGAAATCCTGGCTCAGCTCACCGGCGACTTCGAGCCGCAGTGGGCGGCAGGCACGATCGGCCTGGAGCAGGCCCGGCGGTTGTGGTCCATCTTTCCCGAGGCGATGCAGGCGTTGCTTTCGCATGGCCCGGACCTGGCGAATACCCTTATTCCGGGCCAGGCCTTGGTCGGCCGCACTGCGCTCCTTCCGGCTCCGGCGATTGGTGCAGGCAGTTGGAGAGCTTGGCACGAGCCGGGTCTCGAATCTCATCGCAAAGCCCCCTCTTTGATCAGTTCACCCGGGTGCTGCAGGTGCTCGCCCGCCGGCGCCCCCTGCTCTTATGGCTCGACGACCTGCATTGGGTCGACCGGGCGTCGGCCGCGCTGCTCTTTCACCTGGGCCAGCGACTCGCGGGATATCCGCTGCTGATCGTCGGCACCTACCGGCCCGAGGAAGTGTCTGGCCGGCAACGACGGCGACCGGCATCCGCTCGAGAATGTGCTGCGTGAGCTGCAGGCGCGCTTTGACGTAACCAGCATCGATCTCGACCACGTCGAGGGGCGCCCCTTTGTGGACGCCTACCTGGATCGCGAACCCAATCGGCTTGGCCCTACTTTTCGTGAGAACTTGCACCGGTGGAGCGACGGTCATCCTCTCTTCACTGTCGAACTGGTGCGAACCATGCGGGAGCGCGGCGGTCTCGTGCAGGATACCGATGGGTGCTGGCGCGAAGCTCCAACCCTGGCCTGGGACAAGCTGCCCTCGCGGCTCGAGTCAGTCATCGGCAGCCGCGTCGACCGGTTGCCGCCCGCACAGCGGGTGACCCTCGATGTCGCGAGCATCGAGGGCGAGGAGTTCACGGCGGAGGTCATCGCGGATGTGCTGGGCAAAGATGTGCAGGCATTGTTGCGTGAACTTGGCGGTGCGCTGGACCGGCAGCACCATCTCGTGACGGCGGTGGACATCCGCAAAGTGGGCGAGACGCATCTCTCCCACTTTCGGTTTCGGCACATCCTCTTTCAGAGATATCTGTACAACTCTCTGCAGGCCGCCGAGCGGCGACAACTGCACGAAGCGGTCGCGCGTCTCTCTCCAGGCGCGGATCGCCAGCAGCCCCGACGACACTGCCGCCGTCGCGGCTCAGCTGGCCCGCCACTACGAGCAGGCGGACATGCCCGAGCAGGCCATTCCCTACGCCACCATCGCAGGCGACCGCGCGCTCCAGATGTCGGCGAACGAGGAGGCCGTCGCCCTCTTCCGCCGGGGTCTTGCGATGCTGGGCAGCCTGCCGCACGGCGGGGAGCATCGCCGGCTGGAAGCGGACCTGCAAATGGGGCTGGGAACCGCCCTCGCCACGGCCGACAGGCACGCTGCCACGGCCGTTCAAGAGGCGTTGCTGCGTGCCAAGCAGTTGTGTCGCGAGCTCGACGACTTGCCGGGACTGTTCCGCAGCGTCTGGGGGCTCTGGCGGTTTCATCTCGTCCGGGGCGAGGCGCGCATCGCGTCTCGGACTGGCCCGCGAGTGTCATCGCGATCGCACGTCAGACGGGCGCGCCGTCTTTGCTGGTTGAGGCCCATGAGGCCATGGGCAGCACGCTCTACCGCGTCGGTAAGATGAAACAGGCGGAGAGCCACCTGACCAGAGCCTCGCGACTCATCGACGCCGAATCGCGGTGGTCGTCCGCTCATCTTTACGGCCAGGATCCCGTCGTCAGTCTGCCGGCAGCCGAGGCCCAAGTGCTCTGGAACCTGGGGTATGCCGACCGCGCGTGGGAGCGTATGGAGGTAGCACTGAAGCGATCTGAGGAGCGGGGGCACACGGCGAGCATCGCGTTTGCATTGATCTTTGCGGCTGGGCTGTACCAACGAGCCAACGACCCCGTGATGACTGCGATGTACGCCGAGCGGACGATTGAGTACAGCCGCACGCACGGCTTCGCGCAGTGGGTTGCCGTGGGTACGCTCTATGAAGGCTGGGCCATGTTCTCGCTAGGTCATCGGAAAAAGGGCGTGGCGCTAGCTCGGCAAGGGTTCGAGGCCACGTTGAAGGTAGACATGATTCAACTGCGCTATGCCACCTTGCTGGCCGAAGTGGTCGGGTTGGCCGGAGAAGTGAGCGAAGGGCTGGGGCTGGTGACCGATCTGCTCCACCGAGCGCACCGCCTGGGCGAGCTGGAGTGGGCGGCGGAGATGTACCGGGTCAAAGGCCGCTTGCTCTCGCTGGCGGGCCTCGGAAGGAGCGGCCGAGTGTTTCGAGCAGGCCATTTCACTTGCGCGGCGTCAAGCCGCGCGATCCCTGGAATTGCGAGCGGCTCTTGACCTCGCTCGGCTTTTACGTCACCGAGGGCAAGAGCGGTGACGCGTGGGACCGGCTGTCTCAGGTGTACGGCTGGTTTACCGAGGGGTTCGAGATGCCCGACTTGATTGCGGCGCGAACGTTGCTGCGTGAGGTCGAGCATGCGGGCTGATCGCCTCGCGCTGATCGGTTGACGCGTCTTCACCGCCTTCAACTCTCGCCTTTTCTCTCGAGTCGGGTTTTCGCCTCCGGTCTCACGCTACCGCCTGCAGCAGCGCCGAATCTGCCGGATCGATATCCGTGATCAGGTCGATCCCCGAGCGGGCGAACCGCCGGGCCGCCGCCCGGGGACGTTCGTCCTGCTCGTTGTCCAGCGCCCACTGCGCGTGCTCGACCAGCAGCGCGAGCGCCAGGCCGCGGCCGAGCGTCAGCGCCAGCCGCCGTGCGCCCGCCTCTGCGACGCTCCCGGCCGGACTTGCGCTGCCGCCACCGCCCAGAGCGCCGCGTGCGTCACCGCCCGCCGCGCCACTTCTGCCGCGGCCTCCAGCCCGGCGTCTCGCACCTGGCTCAGCGCCTGGTCCACCCGCCGCGCCAGCCCGTCCAGCGCTCGCTCGTCGTGCGAGCGCCTGTGCAAGCACGTCCAGGCTCAGGACGTTCGTCGTGCCTTCCCAGATCGGGAAGACCTGGCTGTCGCGCAGCAGCGCGGGCAGCCCCGTGTCCTCGACATACCCCGCGCCGCCGAACGCCTCGAGCACCTCGCTCGCCACGTGCACCGCCTGGCGCCCGGTCGTCAGCTTCACGATGGACGTCAGCATCCGCAGCAGCGCCCGGCCCTCGTCGTCCAGCTCCCCGGCGCCGTCCGCCCAGCCTCGTCCCGGCCGATCAGCTCGACCAGGAAGAAGACGAGGTGGAAAGCCGCCTCGGCCTCGGCCTGCAGCCCGGCCAGCGTGTCGACGTGCAGCGGCTGCTGGGCGAGCGGCGCGCCGAACGCCACCCGCTTCGAGGCATAGTCGCGCGCCAGCGCCAGCCCGCGCCGCATCGCGGCCGCGGCCGTC
Organism: uncultured Chloroflexia bacterium; assembly: GCA_963800615.1. Lineage (GTDB taxonomy): Bacteria > Chloroflexota > Anaerolineae > CG2-30-64-16 > CG2-30-64-16 > JALOOB01. The sequence goes on along the minus strand of CAWDBO010000022.1, from coordinate 130,044 downwards.
ACGCTGTTCCACGTCCTGGTCAGGTGCAGCATCGGCACGATCTGGGCCACGCCGTGGTTCGGCTCGCCCACCAGTTGGGCGGGCGTCCCTTCCAGGCTCAGCTCCGCCGTGGGCAGCTTCCGCGTGCCCAGCTTGTCCTTCAGCCGGTTGACGCGGATGTTGCACAGCCGGCCGCCCTCGTCGCGCGTCTCGACGTAAAAGAGCGCCAGCCCCCGGCCGCCCGGCGGATTGCCCTTCGGGCCGCGCCAGCGCCAGCGCGATCTGCGAGGTGGCCGCGGAGGTGAACCACTTGCGGCCGTAGAGGCGCCAGCCGCCCTCTCCGTCCGGCCGGGCGACCGTCTCGGACCGGCCCACATCCGAGCCGCCGGTCGACTCGGTCATCCACTGCCCGCTCGTCCAGAACCGGGCCGGGTCGCGGCTGGTCAGGTGCGGCACGGCCCGCTGGATCAGGGCCTGGTTGCCCGAGCGCAGCAGGGTCGTCGCCGCACCGTCGGTCATGGCAAGGGGACAGGTGTAGATGTCGGTCGAGGGATGGAACAGGTAGGCCAGGCTGAACTGGTAGATGCGCGACCACCGGCCGTACTGCCGTCTCGTAGGCCGCCGCCACCACCCCGCGCTCTGCGGCCAGGCGCTCGGCGTACTGCCACAGCGGGGTGAGCGTGATCGCGTCGATCCGCTCGCCCCAGGCGTCCCACTGCGTCAGGACCGGCTCGTTCAGCCGGTCGGCCAGCTGCAGCCGGTACAGCTCGCCGCCGGCCAGCTCGCCCATGTCAACCAGAGACGGCTCGACTTCGGCGAGCACGTCCGCGCGGCAGCGCGCGGCGCAGGTAGGACCGCAGCACCCGGTCGTCGTGGTACTGGTTCCCCAACGCCGGCGCCGGCTGGTTGAACGGCTCGAACGGCAGCATGACGGCTTCCCACTAACAAAGAAACCAGGTTTCTGTCAGAAACCTGGTTTCTTGGCGATCCTACTTTTCCAACTCCCGGCGCAGCATCTTACCGATGCTGCTCTTCGGCAGCGTGGTGCGGAAATCGACGTACTTCGGCACCTTGTAGCCCGTCAGGCTCTTCCGGCAGTGATCCTTGATCTCGGCCTCGGTCGCAGCCATGCCCTCGCGCAAGACCACGTAGGCCTTCACCGCCTCGACCGAGTGCGGGTCGGGCACGCCCGCCACGCCGACTTCCTGGACCGCGGGATGCGTCGCGATCACCTCTTCGACCTCGCGCGGCCAGACCTGGAAGCCGCTCGGCTTGATCACGTCCTTCTTGCGGTCCACGATCGATACATAGCCATCTTCGTCCATGTAACCAAGGTCGCCCGTATAGAGCCAGCCGTCCCGGATCATCTCGGCCGTCTCTGCCGGCCGCTGCCAATAGCCCACCATTAGTTGCGGCGCGCGCAAGACGATTTCGCCGATCTGACCACAGGGCATCTCCCCGAGGCCGGTGTCCGGATCGACGATACGTATCTCGACGTCCGTGACGGGCATGCCGACCGATCCGGGCTTGTACTCGCCCTCGGCGGGCGTTAGGAGCACGCCCATGGTGCTCTCGGTGAGCGCGTAGCCCTCCACGATCCGGCCGCCTGTCAACGCCTCGAACCGCTGCTTTGTGTCGAGCATGAGCGCCGCGGCGCCCGAGATGCACAGCTTGATCGAGGTCATGTCCACCTGCTTCGACTTGACCTTCGGGTGGTTCAGCAGCGCGTTGAACAGCGTGGGCACCCCCGGCACGAACGTCGCCTTGGTCTTCTGGATGTTATTTACCACGTCATCCAGGTCGCGAGGATTGGGGATCAACACCATGCTGCTGCGCCCGAGCAGCGCGACCGGCAGCACGCCCGCGGCCGCGAAGACGTGGAACAAGGGCAGACTTGTCAGGAAGACATCATCCCACTCCACGAGCCGGCTCGCGAGCCATGCGCGGATTTGGAGGCCGGCCTGGATGAGCGACATATGCGTCGAGAGCGCCGCCTTTGAAAGGCCGGTGGTGCCGCCGGTGAAGAGGATCAGGGCTGGATCTTCCGGCATGACCGCAACGCTGGGCCGGCCTTTGGCCCTGTGGTCGTGGATGAGGTCGCCCAGCCACACGTCCCCGTCGCGCAGGCTTACCCGGTGCCCCTCTTTCTTCTCCTTGAGGAGCATGAAGGCGACCATCAGCACTTTCGGCAGGTACTCCCTAATGTTGGTCGCGATGATTCGCTTCAGCGGCGTCTTGGGCTGCACGGCCTTGATTTTCTCGTAGAAGAGCGTCAGGACGATCGCGATTTCCGCCCCGCACTCTTTGAGTGCGTGCTCTAGCTCCGGCCCCGTGTAAAGCGGGTTGATCGAGGCGGCAATCGCCCCGGCTTTCCATATCCCAAGCTCTGAAAGCACGAACTGCGGGGTGTTGGGCATGATAATGGCAACCCGGTCGCCCTTTTTCACCCCGTTCGCAATCAGGGCCTGCGCGATCGCATCGCTCCGCCACTCCATCTCGCCGTAGGAAATCTTCTCGCCCTTAAAGACGAGGGCCGTATGGTCGGGTCGCTGCTGCGCCGTCTCGCGTATGTGGTCGAGCAGCGTGATCTGCGGGTAGGGCTCCAGGGTTTTGGGCACGCCGGGGTCGTAGTGATCCAACCAGGGTTTAGCCGTCATCACAACCTCCTGACTTGAGCGGACGGATACAACAGAGGAACAATCGACTACAGGATACCATCCTAATGGTATCGGCGCATCGGCTAAGTGTCGGTGATTTGTGTCGCAAATCCCACGCCGATTACAGCGCGCGGTGCAGCGCGTAGGCGTTGCGCTCCAGTTCCTCACGAAAGTCGGGGTGTGCGATGTCGACGAGCGCCCGCATCCGCTCGCGCACGGTCTTGCCATGGAGTTGGGCCGTACCGTATTCCGTGACCACGTAATCGACGTCGTTGCGTGAGGTCGTGACGACCGCCCCGTGCTTGAGGACCGGCACGATGCGGGATACGGTTCCGTTGCGGGCCGTGCTCGTCAGGACGATGATCGCCTTGCCGCCCTCGGACAATCGCGCGCCGCGCACGAAATCGACCTGCCCGCCGACGCCGCTGTACTGGTCCTGCCCCAAGGTATCGGAACACACCTGCCCGAGCAGGTCGACCTCGAGGGCCCCATTGACCGCCACCATTTTGCGGTTCTGCGCGATCACCGCGGCGTTGTTCGTGTAGCTCACGGGGTGCATTTCGACCAGCGGGTTGCGGTCGAGCCACTGGTACAAGCCTCGCGAGCCCATGATGAAGGTCGCGATCGTCTTGCCTGGATGGAGCGTCTTCTCGCGCGTTGGTGATCACGCCGGAGCAGGTCAGCTCCATCACCGCGTCCGAGATCATTTCCGAGTGGACGCCGAGGTCGCGGCGATCCTGCAGCCGGCTGCACGCGACTTCCGGCATCGCGCCGATGCCGATCTGCAGCGTCGAGCCGTCGTCGATCAGATCCGCCACGTTTTCCCCGGCCTTCCGCTCCGCGTCGTTCGGGGGGCTTGCCGGCACCTCGGGGATGGGACGGTCGACTTCGACGAGGTAGTCGATGTCGGAGACGTGGACCATGCAGTCTCCGTAGAGCCGGGGCATGGTGGGGTTGACTTCCGCGATCACCGTGCGGCAGACCTGGGTGGCGCGCAGCGAGTAGTCGACCGAGACGCCCAGGCTGCAGTAACCGTCTTCGTCGGGTGGCGAGACGCTCACCATCGCGACGTCGGCCGGGATGTGCGTCCCGATGATCGAAGGCACCTGGCTGAAGAAGCAGGGCATGAAATCCGCCCAGCCTTCGTTCACCGCGACGCGGGTGCCCGTGGAGCAAAAGAGCGAGACGTGGCGGATGCTGTGTGCGATTTCGCGGCGCAGGTACGAGGGGCGGCCGAGGATGAGGATCGCCGCGGTCCGCACGCCCTCCAGCTCGTCTGCACGGTCCGCGAGCGCTTCGAGCAACGTGCGGGGCTCGCCGCACGCGTTTGCCACCATGACCATGTCGCCCGATCGGACCGCCTGCACGGCTTCGGCGGCAGTGACCCAGCGTCCTTTTGCGTGGTTCATCGTCGTCTCCATTCCGCTGGCGAGGGTGGTGAGGGATGACATAAGGATAGCATAGGTATCCGGGACGGCCAAAGGCGATTTTGCGGGGCGACGGTGCTATAATACCGCCTGCAACCACGCCATCGAGTCGCGCCGGCCCCCCTGCAAGCCGGCGCACGCCTTCAGGAGCACCGCACATGCCGCAAGAACTGACCGCCGCTCAGCTGCGCCGGCGTTTCGATCCGTCCCGCTTCGCATTTGAGTCCACGGCCGGCGCGCCGGGCCTGGAGGGCATCATCGGCCAGGGCCGGGCTGCCCGCGCGATCGAGTTCGGCCTCGAAATCCCGTACCCCGGCTATAACGTCTTCGCCACCGGCCCTACCGGCGCGGGCAAGACGAGCATCATCACCCGCTACCTGCAAGACAAGGCGGCAGGCCGGCCCGTCCCCCCCGACTGGGGCTACGCGCACAACTTCGCAGACCCGGACCGCCCCATCGCCCTGCCGCTGCCGCCGGGGGGTGGGATCAGGCTGCGCGACCAGGTCAACGCGCTGCTCGTCCAGGTCGGCGAAGTGTTGGAGAAGCTGTTCGTCAGCGACCAGTACGTGCAGAGCCGCAATGCCTTGGGCCGCCAGCTCGACCAGCTTCGCAACGACCAGTTCAAGGCGCTGGACGCGATCGTGCGCGAGCAGGGTTTCGTGCTGAGCCGCAAGGACGACGGGTTCGTGCTTACGCCCGTTAAGGAAGGCCAACCGCTTACGTCCGAGCAGTACGAGGCGCTCCCCGAGGCCGAGCGGGATGCGCTCAGCCAGAAGGGCGAGGCCCTGCAGGAGCAGATGGAGCGCACCATCCACCAGGTGCAGGAGCTCGAGGAGGCGGCCCGCGAGCGCCTCGCCAACATGGATCGCGAGATCGCCGGATCCGTGCTGCAGCCGCTGTTCGACCGCCTCAGCCAGGAGTACTCGGACTGGCCCTCCGTGACCTCGTACCTGGCCGCGATCCACGACCACATCGCGGCCAACACCGGCGACTTCCGGGCCGGCCAGGCGGCCTCCGGCGAGGCGGCCCAGGCGGAGGGCGAGGCGCCTCCCTGGCTGCGCGGCCGGCCGGTTTCGCCCTTCGACCGCTACCGCTTGAACGTGCTGGTCGACAACAGCGGCCTGACCGGCGCGCCGGTGATCGACGAAACCAACCCCACCTACGGCAACCTGATCGGCCGGGTGGAGATGCGCGCTCAGCTTGGCACGCTTGTCACCGACTACCGCTACATCAAGCCCGGCGCGCTGCACCGTGCGAACGGCGGCTACCTGCTCCTCGACGCCCGCGTGCTCCTGCGCCAGCCCGGCGCGTGGGAGGCGCTCAAGCAGGCGCTCCGCAACCGCCGCATCCGTATCGAGGAGCCGAACCAGGCGCCGGGCGTGCTCGCCACCACCACGCTGACCCCCGAGCCGATCCCGCTCGACCTGAAAGTCGTGCTGATCGGGGACCTGGAAACCTACTACGCGCTCTACGGGCTCGACGACCAGTTCCCCAAGCTCTTCAAGGTGCGGGCGGACTTCTCGTCCGACATGGACTGGACCGCGGAGAACGAGCAGCGGATCGTCGAATTCATCCGCAACCGCTGCGACGAGTTCGGCCTGCCCCAGTTCGACATGGGCGCGGTGGCCGAGGTGGTCGAGTTCAGCGCCCGCCGGGTCGAGGACCAGGACAAGCTGACCACCCGGTTCGCGCTCGTCACCGACCTGATCCAGGAGGCGGCTTTCTGGGCGGCCAGGGCCGGGCACGAGCTGGTGATGCGGGCCGACGTGCGAGGCCGCGCTGGACGCGCAGCGCGAGCGTTCGAACCAGTACGAAGAGCGCATGAGCGAGATGATCGCGGATGGCACGATCATGGTCGATACGAGCGGCGAGGTCGTCGGGCAGATCAACGGCCTGGCCGTGCTCGACCTGGGCGATTACGCGTTCGGCAAGCCCAACCGGATCACCGCGACGACCTTCCAGGGCCGGGCGGGCGTGATCAACATCGAGCGTGAGGCGCGCATGAGCGGCCGCATCCACGACAAGGGCGTCCTGATCCTCACCGGTTTCCTCGGCGGCCGCTACGCCCAGGACAAGCCGCTCAGCCTGTCGGCCAGCATCACGTTCGAGCAGTCGTACGATGGCGTCGACGGAGACAGCGCCTCCTCGACCGAGCTATACGTCCTGATGTCCAGCCTTGCCGAGCTGCCCATCAAGCAGTCGCTCGCGGTGACCGGCTCCGTCAACCAGCGCGGCCAGATCCAGCCGGTCGGCGGCGTGACGCACAAGGTGGAAGGTTTCTTCGACGTGTGCAAGGCAGCCAAGGGCGGGCTGACCGGCGAGCAGGGCGTGGTCCTGCCCGCGTCCAACGTGGCGAATCTGATGCTGCGAGACGACGTCGTGGAGGCGGTGGCGCAAGGCAAGTTCCACCTCTGGCCCGTCACCACGATTGACGAGGGCATCGAGCTGCTGACCGGGGTGCCGGCCGGCGAGCGTGGGGAGGATGGGAGCTACCCCGAGGACACCGTCAATGGCCGGGTCGACCGCAAGCTCCTGGACCTTGGCCGAGCGGCTCCAGCGTTTCGGCCAGGACAAGGGGAACGGCCGGGACAAGATCCAGCCCCAGGGCGAGCCGGAAGCCAGCCACGAGCCGCCGCTCCCCGGCGACCAGCCCGAGCCCACGCCCCCGGAGCCGGAGCTGCCCGGCGACCGGCCGGAGCCGGCGAGCTGACCCCAAAAAAGACCTCCGAGGTTCGTCAAACCTCGGAGGTCTCTGCGTGTGGCTGGTCTACCTCAACGCCGCCAGCACCTGCTCCGCCTTCTGGTGCAGCAGGTAGAGCGGCACGTTCTGCGGGCAGGCGCCGCTGCACGACTCGCACTGCACGCAGTGGCCGGCCAGCCGGGCTGCGCAGGCGAGGTGGGCGCAGGCCGTCTGCACTGCCGTGGCCGCGTGGCCGTTGTGCGGGGCCAGCGCATCGCCCAGGCAGTTGGTGTAGCATTGGAACGGGCAGGCGCTGCGGCAGCCGTCACATTGCACGCAGCTGCTGAACTCCGCGCTCCAGAAGGCCGCCCGCTCGCGAATCGACCACCGCTCGAGCGCGGCCAGCTCGTCGCCGCAAGGCATGCCCGCGACGTCCGCACCGCCCGGCAGCAGCAGGTCGCACTGGCTCGCCGCCACCCCTTGCCCGATCAGGAACAGGCCCTCCGGCACGCGGATGCCGTCCTCGCGCAGCGCCTCGATGCAGGCCAGCTCGGCCGGGCGCACGACCACGGCAACCTTCTGCTCCGCGACGATCTCCAGCAGCGTCGCCAGGTTCGGGTAGCCCCGGCCCCCGGCGAAGAGGCGCCGCGCCTGCTCGGGGGTGCGGGCGAGCGTGGGGCGAATCTCGTCGCTCGCCTGTCCCCATGCCAACACCCCCTCCACCTTGCCCGACCGCAGCAGCTCGACCGCCGCATTCCGCAGCGCCTGGCTGGTGGCAACCGGCGCGTGCGCCGCGACGCCGTGTACGGGCAGCGCCGCAAGCTCGGCCTGCACGCTCGAGTTGCCGCAGAACAGCCACGGCCCCAGCGCCCGCACCTGTTCCTTGAACGCCGCTTCGGCCGCCACGTCCGGGTTGCCGTCGATGAACGCCACCCGTTCCCGCTCGCAGCCGATGAAGTGCAGCAGCTCGCGCAGCACGTAGGCCCGCTGCCACTGGCTCTCGGTCGCCCGGCCGATCCCCGCCACCATCACGCCGTCGGCATCATGCGCAAATGCGCTCAGGATCTTGAGGATGTCGATGGTCCCGGAGGTCGACGTCTGGACCAGGCGCACGGAAACCGGCCACTGCGCGGCCAGCCGGCCGGCAGTCCCGGCAGCAGTCGGGAAAAGGCGAGGCGCGCTTTGACTCTGCGTGAGCGGGGAAGGCACGGCTGCACCGAAGGGCATTGCGATCATGGGCGTTCTCCAACTTCCGGGCGGGAAAAATCCCTCACCCAATAAGTTCGTGTTATTTCACACGATTACTTTGTGCATTCTAGCACGAGTTTGCCCATCGTATATGATCTAGCGCATGTTTCCGTGGGAAATTTCACAAAGTGGCGAGGTAACCTCCGAGGTTTCGAAAAACCTCGGAGGTTTTGTTTTACGGATTAGATGGGGTGATCCCGGCCCGCAGCGCGCGGTAATCCTCGCGGCAGCTCAGCCAGTTCCGCGGAAGGGACCGGGTGGTCGCCATAGTGGACGCGCATGTAAGCCATGGTGATCCGCCGCAGCCTCTCCTCCTGGCCGGGGAATGCCTGCGCCAGGGCCGGCAGATAGGCGTCGGGCGGCTGGCTGATGGGCCGGGGATGCCCCCGCTGCCGCCCGATGCGGCACACGTTGGCGTAGATGTTCTGCACCGAAATCGCCGCCAGGAGTTCCCGGCCGACGCCGAACCGGCGAATCAGCGCGCCTGCGCCCCGCAGCGACTCGGCCGCCCGGTGCAAGATCCCGCCCCCCAGCGTGGCCCGTTCCAGCCCCTCATCCTCCGCTTCGAGCCGCTGGCCGTTCTTGCGCACCCTTTCGAGGTAGAGCAGCAGGAAGATGACCACGCCGAGGACCGCGAAGACGATCACGAAGAGGACCAAGGCGTCGCGCGCAAGGTCGAACGGCCAGCGCGGCAGGTTTTGCAGCGGATTCGCCGTGCCGCCACCTCCGGCCACGCCGGGATTGGCCTCCGGCGCGCCCTGCCGCCCCCGCGCGAGCAAGGCGGTGAGCCAGGCTTCGAACCAGAGCAAGATCGGATCGAGCAGCCGGCCGAGGAGGACGACGACGGCGAGCGCCAGCGGCTCGAGGAGCCGCCACAGCGGGTTGAAGAGGCGGAAGAAAGCGGAGATGCCCCGCTCGGTGTACGCCAGCGAGAACAGCCAGGCCGCGGTCACGGCAGCCCCGGCCGCCAGCACGATCTGGGCCAACCGGCGGGGCGGGAGAAGCCGCCCCACGCTCTGCGCCTCGCTGGCTTTCTCCGACACCCTGCTCACCGCGACGGCAGTCAGCCCGACGGCCAGGTAGTACCACAGCAGGCCGGTGACCGTCTCCCCGCGCAAGCCCGAAACGAGCGCGCCTCCGAGGAGGAGCAGGAGCAGGCCGCTGCGAAACGTCACCCCGACGCTGAAGAAGTTCAGATCGCGCGACGTGGCCGCAGAAGCCCGCTGCCACAGCACGACGTTGAGCCCGACGATAATTAGCAGCGGCGGCAGCCCGCCCTGCCAGTTGGCCGCCGCGCTCAGCGCCCGGCCGATCCACGCCAGGTCCCACGGCGGCCCGCCCCGCTCCAGCACGAGCCGGACGGCCAGCAGGCTCACCAGCACGAGCCCGCCCAGCGCGAGCGCGTCGTAGGCCGGCGACTGCGTGACCCGGCTCAGCAGCTCCAGCGCCAGCATCCACGCCAACAGCCCGCCCAGCGCCACGCCCAGCGCCGGCCCGACCCCGATGCGCGCGGGCCACGCCAGGATGAAGAAGGCCGCGATCCACGCCGCCTGCATGCCGGCGAGCAGCAGGTGGAGAAGGGCGATCCGGCGATTCGACAGCAGCACTGCGCTACCCCTGCACGAGAAGCGGGGCGATAATGTCGGCCACCAGGTGCGGAAGGTGATAGATCGTGATGCCCGGCAGCATCCGCTCCGGGGGTTCTTCCGCTAATGTGAACAGCACGACTTTGCGTCCTGCCCGCCGCAGGTCGAGCAGCGCGGCCAGCAGCCCGTCATGCGCGATGCCGGTCACCACGAGGAGGGTGGCGCCCCACGGCAGCCGCGGCGATTCCTTCAGGAGGAGGTCTTCGATGGGCGTCGAAGCAAACGGCGTCACCGCGGCGAGCAGCTCCAGGATGCGGACCAGCTGCCCTGGGCTCCGGCCGGGCAGCAGGCGCAGCGGCTGATCGCTTCCGGGCAGCACGCCGTTGGCGATCAGGCCCACCGGCAGCCGCTCTTCCGCGCACACCTGCGCGAGGCTCCCTGCCACGCTCACTGCCCGCTCCATCAGCTCGGGGATGTGGCCGAGCCAGTGCCGCTCGAGCGTTGCCACGTTCAGGAAGATCAGCACCTGAGGCTCCTGCGTCGGCTCGTACTGGCGCGACAGCAGCGCCTGGTGCCGGGCGGTCGCCTTCCAATGCACCCGCTTGAGCCCGTCCTCGGGCTGCCAGTCGCGGATGCCCGCGGTTCGCAGCGGGTCTTCGACCAGGCGGGCATCGGCCGCCCGCTCCCCAAACGGGTTCTTTGCGGGCAGCCGCAGCGCCTCCGCGGGGTAGAGCCGGGGGTACACGATCAGCCGCTGCTGGCCCGCCAGGGTGCCCCTGCGGGTGAACATGCCGAACCCGTCGCCCGTGGTGAGCGTCGCCGGGCCGTAGGTGTAGTAACCCCGCTTGCTGCACTCGACGTTGTAGCGCCTCGTGAGCCGGCCGAAGATGCCGGGATTCCAGAAGGAGAGGAATTCGCCCTGGTTGGTGGCCGCGTTCATCCGCACTTCATGGCCTTGCACGGGCAAATTGGCGGGAAAACAGTCGACCACGTGCAGCCACGTGACGGGCAGGAACTTGCGGTTGCGAACCTCGAGCGTCAGCTCGACGTTTTCCCCCAGGAACGCCCGCGTCTCCGAGAGCTTGCGGCTGTAGTCCACGCCGAAAAGCGCCAGCCGGTTCCACCCGGCCGCGATCAGCGGTGTGACGAGGAGCGCCCCCGCGCCCGCCAGCAGAAACCGGTTCCGCGTGATAAGCCCGGCGACGTGAGGACGATGGCGAGGAGGATCCAGGCGTCTGTAAACTGCGTGTCCTTGGACTGGTCGATGAACCGTTTGCCGCGCAGCTCGGCCAGCGCGCGGTTAGCCCTGCGCCGCTCCACCTGGTCGCCCGGCTCCCGGCGCATGTCCTGTCGCGCTTTTTCTTCAACTCCGGGATCGAGCATCTACTCCACCACAGGCACCGGCACGGCCGAGATCACTTCCTCGACCACCTGCTCGGGCGTCCTGCCGCGCAGCCGGACCTGTGGGCTGATGTGGACGCGATGGACCAGCACCGGCGTGGACAGGTGCTGCACGTCTGAAGGGATGACGAAATCACGGCCGCGCAGCGCGGCGAGCGCCTGGCTGGCCTTGAACAGCGCGAGGGTTCCCCGGGGCGACACCCCCAGGTCGACGGCCTGGTGTTCGCGTGTCGCCCGGCACAGGCGGACGATGTAATGCCGCACGTCGGGGTGGACGTGTACCTTGCTGACCTGGCCCTGCAGGCTTCGCACCTGGTCCCCGCTCGCGACCGGCGCCAGCTCTGCCGCCGGGTCGTCGTTCGCATAGCGGATCAGGATTTCGTCTTCCTCCGCCTCGGTCGGATACCCCGGCTTGAGCAGCATCAGGAAGCGGTCCTGCTGCGCCTCGGGGAGGGGAAACGTCCCCTCCAGCTCGATCGGGTTCTGCGTCGCCAGACACGAGGAACGGCGGCGACAGCGGGTACGTCCGGCCGTCCGCCGTCACCTGGCGCTCCTGCATCGCCTCCAGCAGGGCCGACTGCGTGCGCGGCGTCGCCCGGTTGATCTCGTCGGCCAGCAGCACGTGGCTGAACACGGGGCCTTGCCGGAACTCGAACTCGCCGGCCTTCTGGTTGTAGATCGACAGCCCGGTGACGTCGGACGGCAGCAGGTCGGGCGTGAACTGGATGCGCGCGAAGTCCAGGTCCAGGCTGGCCGCGAGGGCCTTCGCCAGCGTCGTCTTCCCGGTCCCCGGCACGTCTTCGATCAGCACGTGCCCGTCCACCAGCAGCGCCGTCAGCAGCAGCTCGACAACGTCCGCCTTCCCGATAATCGCGCGGCCCACGTTTCGCTGCACGGCCTCGCAGAACTGCGAAAAGTCCATCGTCTCTCTTCTTGAAAGCGCTGCTCACCACGAAGAACCAGAGAATCCGCACTCAGCTTACGCAAGACCTCCAGGTTGCCTGACGCGTCAGGTGGGATCCTCGAGGTCCTTTGTCGTTAGCCACAGCTTCTCCGTAAAGAACCGCGTGATCTCGTTGTAGCACCGGATCTTGTTTTCCAGCTTGGTCACGTCGTGGCCCTCATTCTCGAACAGGAGCAGCGAGACGTCCTTGCCCTGGGCCTGCAAGGTCCGCACCAGGTCCTCTGATTCGGCGGCCACGACCCGCGGGTCGTTGCGGCCCTGGATCACCAGCATCGGGCAGGCGAGCTGGTGCAAATAGGTCGAAGGCGAGCGCTCGAGCAGGAACTCGCGGTCCCGCTCCGGGTGGCCCAGGACGATATCGAAATACGGCTTCCAGGTCTCCGGGATCCGCTCGACGAAGGTGACCAGGTTATACGGCCCGAACATGTCGACCGCGGCGTTCCAGAGATCGGGGTGCATCCCCGCGAGCATCAACGTCATGTACCCGCCGTACGACCGGCCCACCACGCCCGGCCCGGTGCCACGTCCACCTGCGGGTGGTCCTTCAGGCTGGCAAGCCCCGCCACCTGGTCCAGCCGGTCCTGCCCGCCCCAGTCGCGGTCCACCCGCTTGCTGTAGTCCAGCCCGTAACCGGTGCTGCCCCGCACGTTGGGCACGAACACCGCGAACCCGTTGAGCGCCAGGTATTGGATCAGCGGCATGGAGAACCACGTGAAGTCGGGGCGTTCCTGGCCCTGCGGTCCGCCGTGTATGAACACGACGACCGGGCGCTTGCCTTCATAGCCCAGTTCGGTCGACGGCAGGTACAGCCGGGCGGGGATGTGCAGCCCGTCGTGCGATGTGAAGCTCGCGTCTTCGCCTTCCGCCAGGAGGCTTTCAGGAATGCCCAGCACCCGGTTCCGCGTGAGCTGGATAACCCGCTTCTCCGTTTCGCCCGTCACCGACGCGGGCAGCGGATCGACCTGCTCGACCAGGAAGATCTGGGAGGGCGAGGTGGCGGTGGAGAAGGCGACGGCGTAACCACCGCTCGCGCTGTCGTAGCGAATCGAACCCTCGGCGACGCCGTTGGCCAGCGGCCCATCGCCACAGATGACCGGTCCCAGCGTCATGCGCAAGGTTTGCCGGTTGAATGTCCCCTCGTACGCCCACGTCGCGCCGTCGATGTTGTATTCGACCAGGTAGCGGTCGCCGCGTAAGTGGTGCAAACCCTCGAGCTCGCCGTTACCCGCATGTACGGTCCCGGCGATCTCCACCTGCTGCACGCCTTCCGGCTTGCCGATCGTGAAATACGCCAGCCCGCCGCGATCGTCGAACAGCGTACACCGCATGAGGATGCCGTCGGGGGCGACCGGGTAGGCCGCGCCGATGCCGTTGAGCGGGACAGCCTGGCCGGGCTGCCGCTCGGACATCGGAACCCCGAAGATCTTGTGCGGCGAAGCATCCTGAGCGGAACGGAGTGGAGTCGAAGGAGCCGCCACAGGAACAGAGCGACGTCCCCTTGCTCGTAACCCTCCCCCAAAACGACCGTCGTCAGGTCGTCGTTCTCGCCCGCGGTGTGATACCCGTACCTGCTCGATCCGAGCAGGGTCAGCTCGCCCGTGTTCAAGTCGACGCGGTACGTGTCATTCGCCGCTTCCTTGCGGTGGTCTACGCCCAGAACGAGCAGGCCGCGTTCGCCATCCGCGTGTTCGAGCGCGCACTGCATGCCCGCAAACTGGGGGAACAGCGGCTTCGGGATCCCTCCCTCCAGGGGCACGACCATCGGCTGATAATTCTCGTCGCCGTTCTGGTCGATCATGACGATCACCTTGCCCTGCTTCGGGAAAGCATAGAACGGCAGGCCGTCCAGCAGAGTCGGAGTCATGAGCGCGATGTCGGGCGGCAAGCAGCGGCTCCGGCACGCTTCCCCCTCGGTCCATCGTCGTGCAGGCTCAACCGCCCGGAGAGGTTGCTGATGAAATAGACGCGATCCCCGGCCAATTGCGGCTTCAGGAAGAGCGGCGCAGCCAACAGGGATTCGACTTTGAAACGGGACATTCACTCACTCCTGGCGAATTTGTGCCAAGAAGTATACCACACTCCTTGACACGCTCTTTTCGCGCTCATATAATCGATGTGCAGTCGTAGCAGGTTTGTTCAATAGACCAAGCAGTCTCAACAGTCGATGTGGTCCTCGTTTGCGTTGTTATCGGTGACCGGATAGATCACGCCGTGTCGCACCGCTGTGTAGTGTTTGATGAGGAGTGCAGAGATGGAAAAACCCTGGCTGGCGTTCTACGAACCCGAAGTCCCGCGCAGTATCGACTACCCCGCAGAGCCGCTGTACCAGATGCTTGAGGACAGCGCACGGAAGTACCCCGAACACACGGCCATCAAGCTCGTTCTTCGCTATCTCGGACCCGTCCGGCTGGGCGGCAAGATGACCTACCGGCAGCTCATAAAGGACGTCGACCGCTTTGCAGCCGCGCTGCATGCGCTGGGCATCCGCAAGGGCGACCGGGTGGCGCTGATGCTGCCCAACCTGCCCCAGATGGTCATTGCGTTTTTCGGCACGCTCAAGCTCGGCGCGATCGTCGTCAACACGAATCCGACCTACACGTCCCGCGAGATCGAGCACCAGTTTGCCGACTCGGGCTGCGAAACCGTCGTCCTGCTGAGCAGCTTTTACGACAAGCTGAAAGAGGTCCAGGACCACACCCACGTCAAGCGGGTCATCATTGCCGACGTGCCCGATTACGTGCCCGCGCCCTTCAACGCCCTCGTAAAGCGGACGGTGAAGAAGCACGGCCAGATGGTGGACGTGACCCTGGGCAACGGCGTGTACTCGTTCAAGAAGCTCCTGGACCAGCACCCCGAGACGCCCCCGCGTGTTGCGGTAGACCCGCACGACGTCGCGCTTTTCCAGTACACCGGCGGGACCACCGGCGTGCCCAAGGCTGCGATGCTCACCCATTACAACCTCGTCGCCAACACCATCCAGGTCAAGAACTGGATGTGCACGCTGGAAGAAGGCAAAGAGCGCTGCATGGGCGCCATCCCCTTCTTCCACGTGTACGGCATGACCGTCTCGATGCTGCTGTCCGCGTATCTCGCGGCCGAGCTGATCATCGTGCCGAATCCCCGGCCGATCGAGGGGTGATGGACGCGATCCAGAAGGAACGCGCGAGCGTCTTCCCCGGCGTCCCCACCATGTACATCGGGATTATCAACCATCCGAAGGTCAAGGAATACGATCTGAAGTCGGTCAAGGCGTGCATCAGCGGTGCGGCGCCGCTGCCAATGGACGTGCAGCTCAAGTTCGGCGAGATCACGGGCGGCCGCCTGGTCGAGGGCTACGGCCTGACCGAAGCTGCGCCGGTCAGTCACTGCAACCCGATCTACGGGCAGCGCAAATCCGGTTCGATCGGCCTGCCGCTCCCGGACGTCGACGCGCGCATCTTCGACTACGAAAAGTTGGTCGAGAAGCCGGTCGGCGAAGAGGGCGAGCTCTGGCTGAAGGGCCCGCAGGTGATGCAGGGCTACTGGAACAAGCCGGACGAGACCGCGAAGACGATCACCGAAGATGGCTGGCTGCGCACCGGCGATATCGCTCGCCAGGACGAGGAAGGCTATTTCTACATCGTCGACCGCCTGAAGGACATCATCATCGCATCGGGCTTCAACATCGTCCCGCGAGGTGGAGGAAGTCCTGTTCCTGCACCCCAAGGTGCAGGAGGCCGTCGTCGCGGGCGTGCCCGACAAGTACCGCGGCGAGACGGTCAAGGCGTATGTCGTGCTCAAGCCTGATCAGACCTGCACCGCCGACGAGATCAAGAAGTTCTGCGAGGAACGGCTCGCGCCCTACAAGGTGCCCAAGCAGATCGAGTTCCGCTCCGAACTGCCCAAGACCCAGGTCGGCAAGTTCCTGCGCCGGGTGCTGGTCGAAGAAGAGAAGAAGAAGCTGGAGATCGCGTAACGGCGCAACGAATGACGAACGGATCAACGGATGGCCGCCGAAGCGGAGGCGCCTCGTTGATCCGTTCCCCCCTTTGTCTCTTGCCCCGAGGCAGGGTGCAAGATGTCGCGTTAATCAGCCAAGTTCGTGAAACGCGCGAGACGCAGAACGGGCCGAAGACGCGAAATTGCGGCCCAACCTTGGCGATACCGCTTTGGCGAGCGTCGGGTCGCTCCTAATGTACGCTAATACTTAGGGGATCCGTGCTCCCAGGCCAGCCGGAATCCTGAGGGGTCGTCTTCACCCCCTGCACGCGGGGCTTGACCATGAAGTTGTTGACGTTGTTCCACATATAAGCGGCAGGCAGGTCGGCCGTTAACATGCGCTGCGCTTCGGCGTACAACTGCATCCTAACGGCCTGGTTTGGCTCGACGTCAGCCCGGTCGAGCAGGGCATCCAGGACCGGGTTGGAGTAGCCGATGCGCTCGGCAAAACCCGACTCTGTCTTCCAGTACACGGACAGCCAGTTCTGAGGGTCGGGGTAGTCGGCGCACCAGCCGTTAATGTACATCTGGTACCCATTTCCGGTGTACTGGCTAGGCGGCAGCGGGTTGGAGACGATCTCGACGCCCAGTACTTCTCGGAACCTGGCAATGAGCCAGTCCCAGCGCATCCGGTTTCGCGGCGAGTCTGAGAAGGTGGCAGTAATCGTCGGCAGGTTGCCCGCGCTGCCGTAACTTGACTGCGCCAGGGCCTGCCGCGCAAGATCCGGGTTGTAGGCCCAGCGATTCTCTGTCGCATCGTAGCCCGGATACCCAGGCGGAATCCAGGTCAGCGTCGCACCGCCCATGTCCGCCATCACCTCTCTCACCCATCGTTCGCGATCCAGCGCATAGGCAAACGCCTGCCGCACCTTCGGATCAGTGAAGGGCGCGATTTGGTTGTGCATCATGAAAGCGTATGTACAGGAGCCTGGGAAGTTGAGCCACTGGCTCTTGAGCAGGGGGTCATTCTTGACCGTTCCGGCGTCCGCGGCTGCCAGCGCAGTGATGTCCAGATCACCGTTGCGATACGCCTGAAAAGCCTCTGCGCTATCTCCGATCCATTTGTACTCAATCTTGTAGGTTCCCAGGCCGCGCCAGTAGTGCATGTTCGGGACGAAGCGGGTGACGACGTCGCGCGTGTTGATCGTCATCACGAACGGCCCGTTGCCGATCTGCCGCGCTGGGTCGCGCCACCATTCGTCGCCTCCCACGATCAGTTCTTCCTTCGCCGGGAAGACGACCGACAGCGACATAACCGTGTGGAAGTACGGCGCAGGGCGCGAGAGCGTTAGCTTGAGTGTGTTGCAGGCCGCGTCCGTGTAGGGGGCGGCTGCGTCACAGGGTTTACCGTCTGAGTGGAGGGGCCGGACGTTCTGGTCCACGGTTTGCCTGGCCGCTGCGCAGCTTGCCGGGCTTGTGCAGCCCCGCCATTCCGGCGCGCCGTCGATCTCATCGGTGATCGAGGCGTACGCGCCTTCCGTCTGAGGATCGATGTTGCGTTTGATCGAGTAGGCAAAGCGCGCCGCGTTGAGCAGCGAGCCGTCGCTGTACTGGAGTCCGGTTCGTAGCGCAAATGTCAGCTCGGTCGCGGTGGGGTTGTACTGCCAGGACTGCGCCGCGCCGGGCACGGTCTCCAGGTGCTCGTCCAGCCGCGTCAGGCCCTCGTAGATGAGCTTAAGAACAGAAATCTCGTTAACATATGACGATATCTGCGGGTCCACAATATTGGGATAACTTCCCAAGTTGATCCGCAGGGGTTGCGGGTAGTCGCGGTATACCATCGGCAGGTAGAGCTTGGTGTTCGCACCGATGCGGCCCGGAAAGGCGGGGAGCGGCGGACTGCTCACGGGCTGGGCCGCGGCAGGACCGGTTGTGGTCACCAAGAGGATCAAGGCCGTCAGAATGAAGACGGCTCGCGCTGGGACGGCGGGACTTCGAGGTTTCATCAGAGACTCCTTTATCAGCTAAAGGAAGGAACGACGCTTCAGCGCGCCAGATTGTACAACATGGCGCATAATGACAGCAAGCGAAGGAATCCGCTTTGGTGTGGTGCATGTGACCGCCGTCGCGAAGTCCCTAACCGATCTTGACCGTCACCGCTTGGCAGTCGTCCCGCGTAAATACATGAACCGCAACCCTATTCCGACCGCTGTTTGCGCCCCCGACGCCCCGCCGTTACAATGGCGCGCATCTGCACAGCCGGAGTCGCCCGTTGTCAAGCACAAGTCCATCCGCCCCGGTCGGGGCCGCGGCGCATCGTCCCGCAAAAAGTTCTCTCGTCGTCCCTTATCTCGCCCTGGCCTCGGGCGTCCTCTGCATCAGCTTCACCGCCATCTTCACGAAGTGGGCCGGCGTGCCCGGGCCGGTCGCGGCCGCGTGGCGCATGATCGTCGCCACCGCCGTCCTCGCCATCCCCTTCGCACGCGAATCGCGGCGGTGGACGGACAAGGAACGCGCCGGGGTGAAATGGGGGCTGATGGGCGGCCTCTGGTTCGCGGTCAACCTGGCCCTGCTGAACACGGCGCTCCTGCTGACGTCCGCCGCCACCGCCACCCTGCTCGACAACACCGCGCCCATCTGGGTGGGCATCGGCGCGCTCTTCCTCTTCAAGGAGAAACTCCGGGCTCGCTACTGGATCGGGCTTGCGCTGGCGCTGGCCGGAGCCGCGGTCGTGACCGGCTTCAACCCGGTCGCGGGGGTCCGCCTCCAGTCGGGCGACGCCATCGCGTTCGTCGGCGCGCTCTTCTACGCGGGCTACCTGCTCAACACGCAGCGCGCGCGGCAGAACCTCAGCGGCCTGGGATACGCCTGGCTCATCGCTGCGACCGCCGCCGTTACGCTGGTCATCATCAGCCTCGCGATGCGCCTGCCCTTCACTGGCTACGGGCTCAAGTCCTACGGCGCGCTCCTCGGCGTGGGCCTCATCTCGCAGGCAGGCGGCTGGCTGCTGATCAGCTATGCGCTCGGCTATCTGCCGGCATCGGCCGCCGTGATCGTGCTGCTCGCGCAGCCGGTGCTCACCGGCCTGCTCGCGATTCCCCTGCTCGGCGAGAGCCTGGCCGCGAACCAGGTTGTCGGCGGCGCTCTGGCGCTCAGCGGCATCTACCTCTGCCTGAGGAGCAACGGCGGGACCGCGACCGAAGCCGTGAGTGAAGGTGTGACCCCGTGACCGGCGGGCAGAACGCGGGAGCCTTCCGCCCGGGAGGCGCTTGCCGCACACATTCGCGCGTTCCTGGCCCAACATACCACGCTGACCCTCGCCACGACCGGTCCCGACGGCGTTCCTGCCGCCGCCGCAGTCTTTTACGCGGCGGACGACGAACTCAACCTGTACTTCCTCAGCGAGGAGCGCACCGAGCACGGCCGGAACCTGCTGCGGGACGCGACGGCGGCGGGCACGATCCAGGCCGACGGGCAGGACTGGCGCGCGATCCGCGGCCTGCAGCTGCGGGGTCATGCCCGGGTCGCCGGTGGGAGCGAGTTAGCCCGTGCGGTGAGCGTGTACGGCCGCCGCTTCGCCTTCGTCGCGGGGCTGCTCGCAGGGCAGTCCGGCCCGGCGGTGCTCACCGGGCCGCTTGCCCGCGCCCGCTTCTGGGTGCTCCGGCCCACATGGATCCGCCTGACCGACAACACGGTGCGCTTCGGATACAAGGAAGAGCTGCGCCTGGACGAACCGGATGACCGTCCTGCAGTGGATGCTGGCGGATTCAGGCATATCATCGAGGTCGATCCGCCAATGCCCTCATCCCCGCAAAGCGATGGAGCGGAGCGCTTGGCGCAAACGTTAATCCTGTAGAACAGGAGGCGTTTGAGCTATGCCGAAGAAGGACTAATGGGAAGGACGAGACCGAGATACCTTCCACCATCATGCGCTCCGAAGAGCACGCGCAGCACCTGTGGAAGGCCGCGCACGACAGCGCGGTCGAAACCTACGGCGAGGGCGGCCGCGCGCACCGGGTGGCTTATGCGGCCCTGAAGCACGAGTACGAGAAGCAGGGCGACAAGTGGGTGCGGAAGGCCGAGAAGGGACCGTCCGACCCGCAGGCGGCCCGCGGTCCGACGACGAAGCACAAGTCGACCGACGAGCCGAAGGCGCCGACCGCCGGCGGCAAGGTGGCCCACGGCGACAAAGACGCCCGCGCGAAGGCTAAAGAAGCCCGCAAGGAAGACGCCGAAGCCCGGCGGGAACGCGAAAAGCAAGACGATAACAAGAAGTAGGCCGTTCGGAGGAGCGCCGCGTGACCGAGAACCACCCAGGAGCATTTTCGTCGCAGCGACGAGGAGGCCGCCCGGCGCGGCCACCCCTCGTATGTTTGGCGCGCGGGCCAGGAGCGCCGCCTCGCCATGGTCCGCCAGTGGGCCAGGCTCGACGGCGCGCGCATCCTGGACGACGGGTGCGGCGTCGGGATGTACACCGCCAAGTTCTGCCAGTACTCGCCGCACGTTGCCGGGCGTCGAGATCGATCCCGCGGTGGCGGACGAAGCGCGCGCCCGGACGAATGCGGACATCCGGGTCGCCCGCGGCGAGGACCTGCCCTTCGAGGATGGGTGCTTCGACGTGGTCTTTTCGCACGAGGTGATCGAGCACGTCGACGACGACCGCCAGGCCGCCGCCGAGATGGTGCGCGTCCTTGCGCCCGGCGGCCGCATCCTGATCTTCTGCCCGAACCGCCTCTACCCGTTCGAGACGCACGGCCATTACTGGCGCGGCAAGTACCATTTCGGCAACACCCCGCTCATCAACTACCTGCCGGATCCGCTGCGTAACCGCCTCGCGCCCCACGTCAGGGCCTACACCGGCAAGGGGCTGAAGAACCTCTTCGCCGGCCAACCCGTGCGGGTCGTCCACCACCAGGTCATCTATCCCGGCTTCGATAACGTCGTCGCACGCCGCCCCGGCCTCGGCCGCTGGCTACGGAGGGCGCTGTACGCCCTCGAGCACACGCCCCTGCAGGTCTTCGGCCTCAGCCATTTCCTGGTGCTCGAGCGCTTACCGCGCTGACGCGCAACCGCTTGACATCTGCCCGGCTGTCGTAGATAATGCTGTCTACAGTTTTGTCTACACCAGGAGGTGAGATGGTAGCGAGTACGACGACAATACGCGTCTCACGGCAGACGCACAAGAAGCTTAACGAGCTGGTCCGCGTTTCCGGCCGGTCGATGCAGGAAGTTGTCGACGCTGCGCTGGAGCTTTACCGCCGCGAGCAGCTGCTTGAGGCGACAAACCGAGCCTATGGAGCGCTCAGGGAAGCACCCGAGGCATGGGGCGACCTCGAGGGCGAGCGAGCCGGTTGGGATGCGACGCTCGGCGATGGGCTGGAGCCCGAGTGATGGAACGCCAGCCCCAGCGCGGCGAAATCTGGACCGCGTCGCTCGATCCGACGCGCGGGCACGAGCAAGCCGGCGAACGCCCGGTCCTGATTCTTTCGAGCAACACTTACAACCAAGGTCCTGCCGGCCTGGTCTTCGTTGCACCCCTCACCAGGACCGATCGCCGCATCCCCGTGCACGTCAGGCTCGATCCACCCGAAGGCGGCATCACGTCCCCCAGCTTCATCCTGTGCGATCACGTGCGGTCCATCAGCAAAGAGCGGCTCCGGGCAGACCCCTGGGGGCGGGTATCGCGCGGGACAATGGCCGAGGTCGAGGACATGCTCAGGATCCTGCTCGACCTGTAGCGCAGGCGGCCCGGCGGACGCCCGGTCGCAGCAGTTTGGCCGCTGTGCCTTTTCCTGCTATAATCTTCTCTGATGCGGGGGGTGGAGGGACTGCCCCCCGCCGCTTTTGTCAGCCATACGGCAGGGAACGAACTAACGAGGGCGGCGTCTTAAGCGCGTCACAGCGCTCACCGTACGCCTTGCCCTGGAGATTTCCACTCGACAATGCACCGTACTACCCATATCCAACACCTGCGGCGTTACCGCCGCGCACATAGCCGCCCGGCTTACGGCAAGTGGTTCCTGGTCGCGGCGGGCAGCCTCCTGGCAGTCACCTTCTTCCTGACGTTCTCGTCCATTCTCTGGGCCGCCGTATCTGCTGCCAGCGTCTACACGCTCTTCGCGCAGAACCTGCCCGATCCTTCGTCGATCCAGACGCAGCAGGAGACCTACGAGACCGTCAAGATTTACGACCGCACCGCCACCCATCTCCTTTACGAGTCGATTGACCCGCGGCCGTTCCGCGGCGACCGCACCTACCTCCCGGCTGACCAGATCCCTGAGCTGGTGAAGGATGCGACCATCGCCCTGGAGGACCGCGACTTCTACACGAACATCGGCGTGAACCTCCGGGGCCTGTCGCGCGCTCTCATCTCCAACATTCGCGGCAACCAGGTGCAGGGCGCCAGCTCGATCACGCAGCAGCTGGTCAAGAACGTCCTGATCGACCCGAAGGAGCGCTACGAGCAGTCGTACGCCCGCAAGCTGAAGGAAGCCATCCTCGCGATCGAGATCACCCGCAAGTACCCCGGCCGCGAGGGCAAAGAGAAGATCCTCGAGTGGTACCTCAACTACAACTTCTACGGCAACGCTGCGTACGGCATTGAAGCCGCCGCGCAGGTTTACTACAACAAGCCCGTCCGCGACCTGACGCTCGACGAGGTCGCCGTGCTGGCCGCCATCCCGCAGTACCCCGGCCTGAACCCGTTCCAGGCGCCCGCGGACGCCTATCGCCGTCAGCGCAAGGTGCTGAACTCGATGGTCGAGGCGAGCTACCTGACGCCCGCGCAGGCCGCCGCCGCAACCCGTTACTTCAACACGCCCCTGCTGACCGAGCTGGTCGAGAAGGGGCTGCTGGCCCAGGGCGACTTGCCCCTCGTCGCCACCGGCGACCGTCCCGCAACCGCCCGCGCGCTGAACGCCCTGGTCAAGGCGGACTACCTGAGCCAGGAAGAGGCGGACGCGGCCAAGCAGCTGGCCGGCCCGCTGTGGCAGTACACCCGCGAATCGGCGCAGGAGCGCTTCGAGGTGCCCCCCGATGCGCCCCACTTCGCGCTCTACGTGCTCGACCAGATCCAGAAGCAGTACAACACGCCGGAAGACCCCTACTTCATCTGGCAAAACGGCCTGCGCGTCTACACTACCCTCGACTGGGACTTGCAGGCATACGCCGAGTGCGTGGCCCGCAGTCACATCGGCTCGATGAAGGGCTCGAAGGGCGCGGCGCCCAAGCCTTGCCGCGACGACCTACCCACCATTCCGCCCGTTCCTGAAGCGAAGAAGCAGGACTTCGACCACGAGGTCGGCAACGCATCGGTCGTGGTGGTTCGTCCGCCCACGGGCGAGGTGCTGGCCATGGTGGGCAGCCTGGACTACTTTGACGACTCGATCGACGGCCAGGTCAACATGGCTGTTTCGCCCCGGCAGCCGGGCTCATCCTTCAAGCCCTATACCTACCTGACCGCGTTCGAGTCGGGCGCGTTCGCGCCCTCCTCGATGGCGATGGACGTCCGCACGGTCTTCCCCGATCCCGGCAACCCGCCCTACGTCCCGGAGAACTACGACCGCAAGTACCACGGTCCCCAGTCCCTGCGCCAGGCGCTGCAGCGGTCATACAACATCCCGGCCGTCTGGCTGATGGACCAGGTGGGCGTCGCAAACGTCATCAAGACCGCGCGCCGCCTGGGCGTGAGCAGCCTCAACTGGGAGCTCAACCGGTACGGCCTCAGCCTGACGCTCGGCGGCGGGCAGGTCTCGCTGCTCGATCACACCTACGCCTTCAGCGTGTTCGCCAATGGCGGCGTGATGGCCGGCAAGCCGGTCCCCGAAGACGCGCAGCGGCCGGGTTACCGCAAGCTCGACCCGGTCACGGTGCTGAAGGTCGAGGACAAGAACGGCAAGGTGCTCGACGAGTACTCGCAGGCGTCGACCGAGCGGGTCGTGGACCCCGCGCCGATGTACCTGCTGAACAACGTCCTGAGCGACCCGTCGCCCCGCCCGGTCGCATTCGGATCGTACGCGAACTACCTGGTCCTCCCGAACCGTCCCGCGGCGGCGAAGACCGGCACCACGAACGAATGGCGCGACGCCTGGACCATGGGCTACACGCCGCAGATCGCGGTGGGCGTCTGGACGGGCAACAGCGACAACAAGGCCATGAAGCTGGCCGACGGCTCGATCACCGCCGCGCCCATCATGAATAAGGTCCTCGCCAAGGCGGTCGATGGCCTGCCCGTGCAGGGCTGGTCGCAGCCCGACGGGGTTGTCCGGGTGCGGGTGTGCGTTCCGTCCGGTCTGCTCCCCTCACCCGATTGCCCCTCGACGGGCTCGGATCTCTTCCTGCGCGGCAAGGAGCCCAAGCAGCAGGACAACCTATACCAGGCAATCGAGGTCAACGCGTCCAACGGCAAGCGCGCCTCGGCCTGCACGCCGCCTGACCAGATCAAGCGCGTGACCTTCCAGGTGTTCCCCTCCAACGCGGCCGACTGGGTGCGTGACCAGGGCATCGCCCAGCCCCCGACGGAGGTCGACGGGCCGTGCGGCGGCGGCGAGCTGGCCGGCGACGTGCAGATCGGTTATCCGGCTATCGGCGGCCGCGTCAAGGGCGGCGTGCAGATCACGGGCAACGCTCGCTCCGGCGACTTCCGGGCCTTCCGCGTCGAGGTCGGCAAGGGCGGCCAATGGACGCCGGTCGGCGGCGAGCACGGCGAGCAGGTCAGCAACGGTCCGCTGGAGTTCTGGGACACGACCGGGTTCGACGGCATGTACACGCTGCGCCTCCTGGTGATGGAGAACAGCGGCAACGTCCTGACCTACGAGATGCCCGTCGTCGTCGACAACAACCCGCCCAAGGTCGAGATCGTCCACCCATCGAACGACGACATCTACACGATGGAGTCGGATGAGCTGATCTCGATCACGGCCGACGCGCAGGACGACTGGGAAATGGATAAGGTCGAGTTCTTCATGGACAGCCAGAAGCTCGGCGAAGCGACGGTTGCCCCGTACAGCGTCCGCTGGACCATTAAGATGAAGGACGTCGCGCCAAAAGCGCAGCCCACCGTGTATGCAACCGAGACGATCACGAACTCCGACGGCACCGTCACCACGCAGCAGGTGCTTGACAGGTTCACGAAGACCGAGACCTACAAGAAGAAGGACGGCACGACGGGTTCCCGCATCGTCATCATGACCGGCGGCGGTGCGGGCGCAACCGTGATGGACGGTAAGCTGCACGAGATTCACACCGTCTGGGTGACCGCGTACGACAAGGCCGGCAACAAGGTCAAGAGCGCGCCGGTGCGGATCTTCGTGAAGCACAAGGACAAAGAGCCCGCCAAGCCGTAAGGCGTGGTCCGGCCAGGCAGAATCAAGCGATGCCCCACATTCTCGTCACGAACGACGACGGCTACCAGGCCCCCGCCCTGGCGATCCTCGCCCGCGCGCTGGAGCGTGTGGGCGAAGTCACCGTCTTTGCGCCCGATCACAACTGGTCGGCCGCGGGCCACACGAAGACCATGCACAAGCCCTTGCGTATCACGCAGGGCGAGCTCGCCGGCGGCATCCCGTTGTTCGTCACCACCGGCACCCCGTCCGATTGCGTGGGCCTGGCGCTGCTCGGCGCGGTCGAGGCGCCGGTCGACCTCGTCGTGTCGGGCATCAACGTCGGCGCGAACCTGGGGCACGACGTGACCTATTCCGGGACCGTCGCGGCCGCGATGGAAGGCGCGGTCATGGGGCGGCCCGCCATCGCCGCGTCCATGGACTACACCGGCAGCTCCGCCGGCGACGGCGCGACCGGCGACCTGGAATTCGCGGCGGAGTTCGTCGCGACGCTCGCCGGCCAGGTTCTCGCGCACGGGCTGCCGCGCTACGGCCTGCTCAACGTCAACTTCCCGGCCCTGCCGCGCCACGAGATCACCGGGCGTGCGCATCACGAGGCTGGGCATCAGGCTCTATCACGACACGGTGATCGAGCGGAAGGACCCCAAGGGCCGGCCGTACTACTGGATCGGCGGCGAGCCGCCGACGGGTGAGCCGGAAGAGGGCACCGACGTCGGCGCGCTCGCTTGCGGCAGCATCTCGATCACGCCGCTCAACCTCGACATGACGGATCGGAGCCAATTGGCGCGCTTGAGCGAATGGCCGTTACAATGGACGCGGCAACCCTGACGAGGTCTCCTCGTTAATCCTGGCCGATCAAAGGCGAACTTACCCTCGTGAGCTTCAAACCCATCCCCTATGGCGGGCGCTGGTACGGCCCGCTTGCCATGCTCGCACTCGTCGTCCTGGACGTGATCTTGTTGCGCGCGCTCCTCAACCGCCCGGTCGACGGAGCGAGCTTCGTCCTGGCCCTGGTCGTCCTGGCGAGCGTGCTCGTCATCCTGTACCTGGGTTATCGCTCGTACTGCACCTTCACCTTGGAGTACTGGATCGACCGGGATGGCTTGACGCTGGTGTGGGGCCCCAGCCGCCAGGTCGTGCCGATCGGGCAGATCGAGCGGGTTGTCGCTCAGCCCGACACCGTCGTCGAGCAAGGGCCGGCCCCGTGGCATTGGCCCTGTCCCAATCGCCGCCGCGTGCAAACGCCGGCATTCGGCCTCGTCAACGCCTACAGCACCCGGCCGCTTCCCGAGCAGCTCGTGCTCGTCACGACCGGGGAAAACTACGGCATCTCGCCTTCCGACGGCGCGGCTTTCATCCAGGCGCTGCAGGAACGGCATGCGCTGGGCGCCAACCGCGTGCTGGAGCCGGAGCTGAAGCGGCCGCCGCTGTGGACCTGGCCGTTGTGGAGCGACCGGGTGGCGCTGTTTCTCATGGCCGCGGGCCTGCTCGGCCTGCTGATCATGTTCGGCGCGCTGTGCTTCCGGTACCCCGATCTCTCGGCCGACCTGCCGGTACACTTCGACGTGAGCGGCTTCCCCGACCGCATTGCCGGCAAGTCGGAGCTGTTCACGCTGCCGTTCATCGGCCTGGCCGTTTGGCTGTTCAACACCGCAGCCGGCATCTGGCTTTACCGCCACGTGCAGCGCGGCGCCGCTTACTTGCTCTGGTTCGGCGCGTTGGCCGTCCAGGGCATCGCCGGCCTGGCGCTGATCAACCTCATGCGTTGGTAACCGCATACCTATCTTACTTGACTATCGAGCCTGCGAGAAGTACATGGATCAGCAACCCATCCTGAGCATCATCATTCCGGCGTACAACGAGGAACGCCGGCTCCCCAAGTCGCTCGACAGCATCGTCGCTTTCGTAGAGGACCAGTGTACCAAGCGCGACTTCTGCGTGGAGGTGCTCGTCGTCGAGAACGGCAGCCGCGACCGCACGACGGAGATCGCCGAGTCTTATGCCGCCAGGAACGCGTACATTCGCGTGCTGCACAGCGCGAAGGGCAAGGGCGCAGCCGTGCGCGCGGGCATGCTGGCCGGTCAGGGCCGCTACCTGTTCATGTGTGACTCGGATCTCTCG
Organism: uncultured Chloroflexia bacterium; assembly: GCA_963800615.1. Lineage (GTDB taxonomy): Bacteria > Chloroflexota > Anaerolineae > CG2-30-64-16 > CG2-30-64-16 > JALOOB01. The sequence continues at coordinate 102,722 of CAWDBO010000022.1, read as the reverse complement.
ATGCCCATCGAGGAAGTGCTGAAGTTCCTGCCGCCCCTGCGCGACGGCTACGACGTCGCAATCGCCTCGCGCGAGGGTCCCGGCGCGCACCGGTATAACGAGCCGCCTCTCGGCACGTCATGGGCCGCGTCTTCAACCTGATCGTCCGGATGATCGCCATCCCGCGCTTCCAGGACACCCAGTGCGGCTTCAAGAGCTTCCGTCGCGAAGTGGCGCGCGAGGTCTTCACCGTCGGCACGATGGACGGCTGGGCCTTTGACGTCGAGGCGCTGTTCATCGCCCTGCATCGCGGCTACAAGGTCCTTGCTGTGCCGATCGACTGGTACCATGATCCCGACAGCCGGGTGAGCGCGGTGCGCGACACCCTCCGCATGGTGCGCGACGTGCTTGAAGATCCGGATCAATGGCTGGCGGGGCGTCTACCGGCGAAAGGCCGGGGTCGCGCCGCAAGCCTCAGCTTCGAAGTAGCAGCCTGGGCCGAGGTTCGCGGCGCCGGAGCGCTCATTGGGTGAATAGCCAGATCAGGAACCCGGCCTGCGCCGCCACGATGAGCCAGAAGATCACCTGGAACTCGCGTTTCTTGTTCTTGTGGTGCAGCGTGTGCATGGCTGCGAACGCGCCGGGAGTCCCGCCGAGCGCCCCGAGCAGGTGCAGCACGACTTCAGGGACCCGCAGGCCTTGCGCTTGCGCCTGGGATTTGTCGTAAGCATAGACGCCGTACGTGGCGATGCTGAATGAGACGACCCACAAGGCAATCCACAGCGGCAGGGACGCCGGCTGCCGGAGGACGATGGTGAGCCCGGCGAGCAGCAGCAGCGCGCTGACCACACCGACCACGAGGAACTTAAGGTAGGGGATGCTCAACACCGAGCCCGGTTCGACCTTGATCGCGGTCACGCCCTTGTCAGTGCGGGTCAGGTAGTAGCTGACCGCCTGTCCGGCCGCCACCTTCTTGCGTCCTTCGATTTGGCGCACGCTGAAGTGCACGTCCTGGCCGGTGTCCCGGCCCGCTTCAGAGGGACGAATAAAGCCGTAGCCCTCCTTGGGGTTGATCATCACCACGAATCCCTGCTGCCGGCCCGCGGGGAGCTTTTCGGGCGGCGCCGGTTTCGGCGTTTGAGCGGGCGGGACCTTGTTTGGCGGCCTGCGCGGGGGGCCGGCTTTGACGCCGCAGGTGGTTGCGATGAAGTGGGTTTGGGCATGGCTCGCGCTCCTTTGCAGGCTGATCATGACTGCCTGAATAATACCCGACTCCCGCGCCTGGGCCAACTGCAGCCCTGCCGGTCCGGCGCAAGCGCAGGGCGCTGTTTTAACGAATCGCGACCTTTTCGGTATAATATCTCTCAAATCTGATGTAAGAATCCCTCAGGAATACGACATGGCGTTATCGTGGCCGTGGGCCCAGAACAAGCTGAAGAAGCCAAACATCGTGTGGATCGATCTCGGCGATCTCGGCGATCTCGTTAATCCCGAAGGTCCACACGAGCAGTGGCAGGATCACGGCCTCGGCCTGCTCCGCACCATCCTTCATCAGAACGGCATCCTGACCGACGTCGTGTCGACGCGTGCGGTGACCAGCTGGGAGCAGTTGGCGAAGCAGCTGGCGGGCTACGACATGGCCCTCATGAACGTCCGCAGCTACACCTACCCATCGGGCCGCAAGGCCGCGCAGGTGTTCAAGCAGGTGAATCCCAGCGGTCTGGTGCTGGCCGGCGGCATGCATGCGACGGTGGCCTGGGACGAGATGCTCTCCGTGCCCGAGTTCGACAAGATCTGCCAGGGCGCCGGCGAGAAGGTCATCGTCGACCTCGTGAGAGATCCGTCGGCGTTTCCCCGGCTCTTCGTCGGGCAGAGCGCCGCGAGCATGGCTGAGTGGCCGATGATCGACCGCACCTTGTGGCCCAAGCCGGCCGGCGCGAAGGTCGCCCGCCACTTCAACTGGCCGCTCGAGCCGGCATGCGGGTGGGGTCCGCCGCCCGTCGCCACCATCCTGACCAGCCGCGTTTGCCCCTGGCAGTGCGTCTTCTGCAACGAGAGCTCCTACGTCCCGAACATGGGGCGCAAGCCGGTCGACCAGGTCATCGACGAGCTCAATTACCTCGACAATCGCTGGGGCGTGGGCTCGTTCGTGGTCCACGACTCCATGTTTTTCCAGAACCCCAGCTGGCTCAAGGAGTGGATCGAGAAGTATCCCCGCCGGGCCAACCGGCGCTGGACCTATTGGGCCGCCGCCCGCGCCGACACGGTCCGGCAGTGGCCCGACCTGTTCGAGGCGCTCGATCAAGGAGACGAACTGGAACCTGGTCTCGATCGGGTTCGAATCGGGCAGCGACCGGATCTTGCGGCTCCTGAACAAGGAATGCACCGAAGAGGACAATAACTTCGCGATCGACCTGTTGAACCGGATCGGCGACGAGTTGGAGAAGCAGGGCAAGCAGCCGCCGAAGTTCTGGTCGAACATCATGCTTGGCATCCCGGGCGAGCTGCCCGAAGATGCGTTCAAGACGATGCGCATGATCAAGCGCATGAAGCGCGTCTTCCCGTCCATCTCGTACTACGCGCCCTATCCCGGCTCCGCGCTCGGCTTCCAGATCATCGCCGAAGGCAAGAGCCTCATGTCGAAGGATAACTACCACCGCTTCCCCGACGACGAGAAGGTGATGGGCGTGAATTACCAGTTCTACCGCGAGCTCCTCGCGGGGCAGTATGAGGACGAGGTCAACCGGGCTTGAGCGCCGAGGAACGCCGCCGCAACTATTCCGGCCTCTACGCGCGTGCGCTGGCGAAAGCATAGCCTAACCACGAAGAAACCAAAGACGCTAAGGCCCACAAAGACTTCGTGTAGCTTTGATTCTTCGGTCCTTTGTGGTGAAAGATGATTCCCATGAGCAGCTTTTCGCATCCGCACTACATGTACCTGTTCGAGCTGAAGAACGGGAAGAAGAAGCTGGCCTATGGCGGTTCGCCGGAAGACGCGCTCGACATCCTCCGCATTCGCCTGAGTGAGGCGGAAATGGCCGAAATCCTCGTCGACCAGTACCAGAAGATCAACCAGCGCCAGTTACAGCAGTACGCGAAGGATCTCGGTTAGGTTAAGAAACCAGGTTTCTCGCAGAAACCTGGTTTCTTCGTGTGCGGTTTCTTCGTGTGCCCCGCATGATACTCACCACCGCGCAGCGCCGTCTATTGCAGGCCATGGCCAGTGGGGCCGTGCTCAAGGCCCACCGCGGCCTGGACGGCGAGAAGGAACACCTCCTGCATCCCCTGCACGGCGAGCCCGAGCCCGTCCCCGCCGCGCTCGTCGAATCCCTGCACGAGCGCGGCCTGATTCAAAGCAACCTCAAATTCCCCGCAGCAACCTACGTGCTTGCCGACCGCGCTATAAGTGAGCTTGCCCGAACGCCAGGCCACGACACGAACTGAGGGGATGGGCGAGATGGACGAGGGTCCGCCGCGGGGCCAGCGGCGAAGGGTTCCTACTTGGTCGAGAGGATTTCACGCAAGATCTGCTCGAGAGCCGGGGCGTCGCAGAGCTGAATGCCATCGGGCGTGTGCTTGTGGTTTGCTTGGGGCAATGTTGGACGGGGAACCGCGTTGTCGTAGCGGAAGCGAAGGACGCCGAGAGAGTCTTGGTGATGGTAGACGTACAGGAGCCGGGTTCTTGCCGCGTTAAGTCTACAAACTCTCGCAAGATCAGCTGCGAGTGGTCCCCAAATTGCACCTCTCCTTCCAGAAACCCGCGCAGGCTCGACTGCGGCTCAACACGTAGGCTTACCGACGCACCCTCACCCGTATCGAGTAGCGCATCGAGTGACTCTCGGATTGCCCGAACATACTCAGAGAAGTAGGTAGTGGGCATCTTCGAGCTCGCGCAACTCCGACTCCAAACCTTCTAGTAGCCTCGCCTGGCCTGCCCATTCCACATACTCGATGTCACCACCCTCGAGATCCTCTGCAGCCATCGTCTGCAGGAAATGGGACGTCTACACCCCGTATCTTCGCTCGAACTCCGACAGCCGCTCTTGCGCTCTCTGAATGCTGATTCGCAAGCGGGTCTTGTACGCCTCGAGCGCTTGAACGACGGTCTGCATAGCTTGACGATCGTTCAACTCGATGATCATCTGAACGGTCATGACGACGCTCCATCGGCCATTTGCGGACCGCAGCCCGCTGCCACTATCGATCATACCATCATCCGGCAAGCGCGCAAGAGTCTCTCTCACACTTCGCTAACAACCCGCCAACACCCCGCTAACGCTCTCCGCCTACAATAATCCCGTAACCGAAACGACGACGGAGAGACGAGCATGAATTTGAACCGCTATACCCAGCGCGCGCAGGAAGTCATCATGGCTTCCCAGGAGCTCGCGCAATCCTATAACCATTCCCAGATCGAACCTGAACACCTGATGCTGGCCCTCCTGCAGCAGGAAGAGGGGGTCGCGGGCGAGATCCTGCGCCAGGTGGGCGCGGACCCGGCGGCCGTCGCAGGCCAATTGGAGGGCGAGCTGGCGCGCCGGCCCAAGGCGTACGGGAGCAACGTCCAGCCCTCGCTGAGCGCCGCGGCTTCGCGCGTCCTGCAGGACGCCTACGCCGAAGCGAACCAGATGAAGGACGACTACGTCAGCACGGAGCACATCCTGCTGGCGCTCGCCGGCCAAAATGGCGGCAACGTCGCGCGCATGCTGGGCCGCCTGGGCATCACCCGCGACCGCATCCTCACGGCCCTGACCGCGATCCGCGGCAACCAGCGGGTGACCAGCCAGAACCCCGAGGCCACTTACAAGGCGCTCGAGAAGTACGGCCGCGACCTGACCCAGGCCGCCCGCCAGGGCAAGCTCGACCCGGTCATCGGCCGCGACGAGGAGATCCGGCGCACGATCCAGATCCTGAGCCGCCGCACGAAGAACAACCCGGTCCTCATCGGCGAGCCGGGCGTCGGCAAGACCGCCATCGTCGAGGGGCTGGCCCAGCGCATCGTGCGCGGCGACGTCCCCGAGGGGCTTAAGGACAAGCGCGTCATCGCGCTCGACATGGGCGCGCTGGTCGCGGGCGCCAAGTACCGCGGCGAGTTCGAGGAGCGGCTCAAGGCCGTGCTCAAGGAAGTCACCGAGAGCGCGGGCCAGATCATCCTGTTCATCGACGAGCTGCACACCGTCGTCGGCGCGGGCGCGGCCGAGGGCGCGATGGACGCCAGCAACATGCTCAAGCCCATGCTGGCCCGCGGCGAGCTGCACGCCATCGGCGCGACGACGCTGGACGAGTACCGCAAGCACATCGAGAAGGACCCGGCCCTCGAACGCCGCTTCCAGCCCGTGCTGGTCGACGAGCCGTCCGTCGAGGACACCATCTCGATCCTGCGCGGCCTGAAGGAGCGCTACGAGGTCCATCACAACGTGCGGATCACCGACGGCGCGGTCATCGCAGCCGCCACCCTGTCGCACCGCTACATCTCCGACCGCTTCCTGCCCGACAAGGCGATCGACCTGATCGACGAGGCGGCCAGCCGGCTGCGCATGGAGATCACGTCGGACCCGGCCGAGCTGGACGAGATCAAGCGGCGGATCATGCAGCTCGAGATCGAGCGCGAGGCCCTCAAGAAGGAGAGCGACGAGGCGTCGAAGCGGCGCCTGGCCGCGCTCGAACGCGAGCTGGCCGACCTGAACGAGGAGCGCAACACGCTCGACGTCCGGCTCAAGGGCGAGCGCGAGGTGATCGAGCGGGTGGCCGCCATCAAGCAGGAGATCGACGCGACCCGGACCGAGGTCGAGCAGGCCCAGCGTCAGATGGACTACGGCCGGGCCTCCGAACTGCAGTACGGCAAGCTGGTCGACCTGGAGCGGCGCAAGAGCGAAGCCGAGGCCGAGCTCAGCCAGATGCAGGGCCGCGGCATGCTGCTCAAGGAGGAAGTCGGCGCCGAAGAGGTGGCCGAGGTCGTCGCGAGTTGGACGCACATCCCGGTCAGCAAGCTGCTGGAAGGCGAGATCGAGAAGCTGATCCAGATGGAAGACCGCCTGCACGAACGGGTCATCGGCCAGGATGCCGCGCTGAAGGCCGTGGCGGCCGCGGTGCGCCGCGCGCGTGCCGGCCTGCAGGACCCCAACCGGCCCATCGGCTCGTTCATCTTCCTGGGCCCGACCGGCGTCGGCAAGACCGAGCTGGCCCGCGCCCTGGCCGAGTTCCTGTTCGACGACGAGAGCGCGATGATCCGCATCGACATGTCGGAGTACCAGGAACGGCACACCGTCAGCCGCTTGATCGGCGCGCCGCCCGGCTACGTGGGCTACGACGAGGGCGGGCAGCTGACCGAGGCCGTCCGGCGCAAGCCGTACAGCGTCGTGCTGTTCGACGAGATCGAGAAGGCGCACCGTGAGGTGTTCAACACGCTGCTGCAGATGCTCGACGACGGCCGCCTGACCGACGGCCACGGCCGCACGGTGGACTTCAAGAACACCGTGGTGATCATGACGTCGAACATCGGCAGCCACTTCGTCAACGACCCGAGCCTGACCGACGAACAGCGCCGGGAGCGGGCGCTCGACGCGCTGCGCCAGGCGTTCCCGCCCGAGTTCCTGAACCGGGTCGACGACATCATCGTCTTCCACAGCCTGACGAAGGAGAACCTGGCGCAGATCATCCAGGTGCAGCTCAAGCGGCTGCGCCGGATCCTGGCCGAGCAGGGCCTGAAGCTGGAGCTGAGCGACGAGGCCATCGTGTTCCTGGCCGAGAAGGGCTACGACCCGACGTACGGCGCCCGGCCGCTCAAGCGATCCATCCAGCAGTACGTTCAGGACCCGCTGGCGCTGTCCCTGCTGCAAGGGCAGTTCAAGCGCGGCGACACGATCTACGCCGACGTCGAGGACGGCCGGCTCGTGTTCTTCAAGCAGCTGATCGGCGAAGTGATGGACGAACCCGAACCAGTGGCCTGACCCCCCAATTCAGACCTCCCAGGTTCCGCCCCAGCCGGCGGAACCTGGGAGGTCTCTTTGTTTATTTACTTTTCTTTAGTTGTATTTGAATTTTATTCCATCCTCTTGACAAAAAGTAAAAGAGGCCGTATACTCCCGCTGTAACTGAAGGGAGTGAGCGACCATGTACGTGACCCCTAGCCTCTGCCCGGTGTGCGGCGAAAAACTCGCCGTCACCCGGCTGAACTGTCCGAACTGCGATACGAGCATCGAGGGGCGTTTCCAGCCTTCGCGCCTCGCGCAGCTTGGCACCGAGCACCGCGCCTTTGTCGAGCTGTTCGTCCGCTGTGAAGGGAAGCTGAACTGGGTGGCGCAGGAGCTCAAGCTCTCCTACCCGACGGTCCGGCGCGGCTCGACGAAGTGATCCGCGCGATGGGCTATGAGGTGAAGGAGATGCCTCCCGCCGAAGAAAAGCAGCGGCTGGTCGAGCAGCGGCAGGGCATTCTCGACGAGCTGGCCGCGGGCAAGCTCACGCCGGCCGACGCCGTGCGCCAGCTGCAGGCGCTCTGATCGTGGCCGCCTCGCCTTTGCGCTCGATGATCCAGCGCCTCCGCCTGGGATCGTCCCCTGCCGAGGCCGCATCCTGAGCAGGAGGCCCCTGCGGAGGCTGCCCCCGAACAGGAAGCGCCTGAAGGAGAGCTGTCCTTTACGGAGCCGCCTCCCGAGGCGCTGGCGGAGGCTCCGCCGGAGTTGATTCACGTCACCCCACCCGTGTTCGAGGATCTGATCCTTGAAGGTTATGGCGAGCAAGCGCCGGCACGGAAGCAGCGGCACGACGGCCGCCGCAAGGAGCGTAAGATGAGCGAAAAGTTGAGCTGCAGCGCAGCCGGTATCACGGAAGTCATCGTCGGCGCCCTGGCCGAAGACGCGAAGCTGAAGTCGTCGGACGATCTCACGGAAATCTTCATAGAGGTGAAGCGCGAGGGCCCGGACGAACCTGGCCTTGTCCTTGAGGGCGACAAGGTGCGCGTCAACGCGGCATTTGTCACCCGCGTCGAAGTGCCCAACGGAGTGGCTCGTGACGGTGGACGATGCGCTGGGAGACCTCAAAATCCCGCGCTTCGACGGCGACCTGCGCATCAAAACTGTCTTCGGCGATCTGCGGATCGACAACGTGAGCGGCCGGGCTGACATTCAGCACATCTACGGGGACGTGCGCGCCGAAGACGTGGCCGAACTGCACGTCGTCGATTGCGACGCAGATTTCCGCTTCACCGGCGGCAACCTGGAGATCGAGTCGGTGAGCGGCGACATGCGCGTCACGGACGCCGTCAGCGTGCAGGGGCTGCGCGTGCATGGCGACCTCTGGATCGAGCGGCTTTCGGGCGGGCTGAAGATGGAATCGGCCCACGGCGATGCGCGGTTGAACGACATCGGCGGCGCGGCCGGCCTCGGCACCGTTGCCGGCGACTTTCGGGCCACCAACGTCCGCGGCGCCTTGAACGTCGGCCAGGTCCACGGCGACGCGCAGCTCGAAGGCCCGTTCCCGGCCGAGGAAGGCTATGCCGTCACCGCGTCCGGCGACGCGCATATCCGGCTGATGGCCGAAGACGACGTGCGCCTCGTCGTGCGGGCGATGGGTCGCGTGCGCTCGAACCTCCCGCTGACGCCCAGCGCCGACGGCAGCACGACGTACACGGCCGCGCTCGGCGCGGGGAAGGTGCGCGTCGTGCTCGCCAGCAACGGTGACCTGCGCATCGAGGCCGCGGCGGGCGGCCGGGAGGAAGTGCGGGGACCCTGGGAGCGCGGCCGCGGCCCGGGCGGCGACCCCTTTGCCGAGCTCAGCGGCCTTGGCGAGCGCATTCGCCAGCAGGTGAGCGCGTCGCTGGCCGCCGCGGGCATCAACCCGGACTCCGGCGAGATGAACTTCGGGCCTGCGCAGGTGCGCTGGGGCCGCGGGAAGTCGCCCGAGCCCCCGCGACCGCCACGGCCGCCTCGCTCGGCAGGGCCGCAAGCCGCCCCGCAGGGTTCGGCGCCGATGAGCAGCGAGCAGCTGACCGTGCTCAAGATGCTCGAGGAGGGCCGGATTTCGCCGGAAGAGGCCGATGCCCTGCTGCGCGCGTTGGGCGCTTGACTTGTAACGGGCGACGTTCTACACTAAGGGCCATACTGTACACCTGATCATGACAGGGGTTGGTTTGGCCGCATTTATTGTCACCCGTTCCGAAGCCCGCGAGGGCCCGCAGCCGTTCGACCCGAGCCGCCACATGCGGCAGGTTGCCGACCTGGTGGCGACCGTCTTTTCAGACGAGTTGGACTCGCGCGGCCGCGGCGCGCTGCGCGAAATGCAGTTCGTCGGCCGCCTCAGTCCCATGCTGGGCGACGCCCTGAGCATGGCGCTGTTCAACGAGTTCATCTCGGGTCACGTCTGGGTCGAGGGCGGGCAGGTCATCGGCAACGTCACCCTGCAGAGCCATCGATTCGGCCGGCTCCCGCTGGCGCATCAGCAACGTGGCGGTGCTGCCCTCGCAGCGGCGGCGCGGCATCGCGCGCACGTTGATGCTCGCGTCGCTGCGCGAGGTCGCTCAGCGCCAGGGCAGTTGGGCCGTCCTGCAGGTGCGCTCTGACAACGTCGCCGCGCACAATCTCTACCTGGACCTGGGCTTTGAGGACGTCGCGCGTGACGCCGTCTACCGCCTGCCTGCTCCGCCGCTGCGCCCGCCCGAGCCCGAAGTGCGGCTCGAGCGGCTGCGCTCGATCACGGGCGGGGAGATGCTGGCCTTGGCCCGGTCCAGCCGCTCATCGCTGGCGCAGTGGGCCGAGCCTGTCCGCTCGACAGACTACCGAGATCGGATTGGGCCGGCTGGCGGGCGAATGGCTGGGCCGGATGAGCGGCTTGTACAGCGTCGAGCGCTGGGCCGCGTGGGACGGCGGGCAGTTGATGGGCACGGTGGAAACGAGGGCCGGCCTGGCCAGCGACTACTACACGCTGCGTTTCGACGTGCGGCCCGCGGCCCGCGGCCGGCTGGAACGCGCATTGGTGGCGCAGGGTCTGAAGTCGCTCGCACGGTCCGGCGGCGCGCCGGTCATTGCCGAGCACGACGGGCAGCACGTCGAGGGTGTCGCGGCGCTTGTCGCAGCGGGCTTTCAGAGTGCAGCGCGACCTCGTCACCATGCGCCGCGCCGTCCGGCCGCACGACCTGAACCTTTAGGAGCACCTCCGTATGCCAACTGCCGAAGAGCGGATGCGGATTCTGAAGATGATCTCGGATAAGCAGATCACCGCTGCGGAAGGTGCGCGTCTGCTGGAGGCGTTGAAAGCGGGCGAGCCGGCCGCGGCCCGCGACGACGCATCGAGCCGTCCGTTGGCTGCGGGTGAAGGTGACCGACCGGCATGACGGACGGGTGAAACTCAACGTCACCGTTCCCATCGGCCTCGTGGATGTGGCTTTGAAGATGGGCGCCCGGTTCGCCCCCGAGGCCGCCGGGATGGACAGCGAGGCAATCCAGTCGGCCATCCGCAATGGGGTCCAGGGCCGGATTCTGAGCCTGGACGACGAAGACGACGCCGAACGGGTGGAGATATTCGTCGAGTAGCACGCTGCGCGGCAGCGGATAAAGCAACGGATCAACGGATAGCCCCATTCGCATCCGTTGATCCGTTTTCATATCCGTTGCCCCGCTATCCGTTACCCCGTTACCCCGTTACGCCCCCAACCGCTGCCGGCGCGTACACCGCCGCCCCTAGCAGCGCCGAGTTGTCCCCCAGCTCCGCCAGCACGATCTTGATCTCCCGGGCGTCCCGGCGGTTCATTGTGTACTGGTACGCTACGTCCCGCAATGGCTCCACATAAGCCTCTCCAAGCGCTTCCGCCACGCCTCCGCCGATCACGACCATGTCCGGGTCGATGAAGTTGATGATGGACCCGATGAAGACGCTGAGGTAATGCTGGCTGCGGTTAATGACCTCGTAAACCAGCGGATCGCGCGCGTTGTAGGCCTGGGCGATGATGCCCGACGTAATGCGGTCGCGGCTCTCATCCCTCAGCAACTCGGACATCATGCTCTTGCGCCCCGCGCGCAGTCCCAGGCGGATGTCGCGTTCGATCGAGTTCCGGCTCGCGACGCTCTCCAGGCAGCCGCGGTTGCCGCAGCTGCAAACCGGGCCGTCCGCCAGCACGACCATGTGACCGAGTTCGCCCGCGGTCTGGTGCGAGCCGCGCCAGATCTTGCCATCCAGCACCATCGCCGCCGCCGATGCCGGTGCCCACGAAGATGCCGACCATGTTCTTCACCCCGCGCGCCGCGCCCAGCTTGAGTTCGCCCAGCGCGCCGAGGTTGGCGTCATTCTCGATGAAGACCGGGACGCCGCCGAGCTCGTCGCTCAGCAGCTTCGCAAACGGCACGTCCTCCCACCCCTCGATGTTCGGGGCGAAACGCACGATGCCGTCGTCCGGGTTCAGCGCGCCCGGCGCGCCGGAGCACACGCCGCCGAGGTCGGTTAGCTGCAGCCCCGCTTCTTTTGTCGCCTCGCGCACGCTCTTGGCGATGCGCGCGACCACCGCGTCCACGCCCATCTCGCCCTTGGTCGCCCGCTTGGCGGTCTGCAGGATCTTGTACTCGCGATCGACGACCCCCGCGAGCACCTTGGTGCCGCCCAAATCCACGCCGACAACCGGCTTTTCGGCCGCTTCTTTGCCCATGAGTGCCTCCCGCAGAGTGAGTGTGGAGCTTCCTGATTCGGAGATTATAACATGGGAACAAAAAGACCTCCGAGGTTGCTCAGAAGAACCTCGGAGGTCTGTAATGAGCAACCGCTCAGCTTAGGTTACGCCGCCTGGTGCAGCACCGGCCGGAACTTGTATCCGTACAGGATCTGCCCTTCCTCGCCTTCCTGGGTCAGCTTGCGGGTCACCATCTCTACCGGCATGCCGATCTTCACGTCCTGCGCGTCCACGTCGGTGAGCTGCGCCGTGACCATCGGGCCTTCGGCCAGCTTGACCAGCGCCATCGTGTACGGTGCATATTCTTCGAAGCCGGCCGGCGCGTTGTACATCGTCGTGAACGAGAATACTTCGCCGTGCCCGCTCAGGTTCGTCCAGCTCTGCTTCTCCGCGGCGCAGTGGGGGCAGACGTCGCGGGGCGGGAAAATGTGCTTGCCACAAGTATTGCAGACTTCAGCCTTCAGGCTGTAGCGCTGTTGTCGGGTTCGCCAGTTACGCGGGATAGACATATGTGCTTCTCCTGATATCACTATAAGTTCGTAACATCTGTCTCTTAGTATACGCTTTTCAGCCCTTCAGAACCTACCAGCGTACTCCATTTCACGATCGATGATAGCTTTTGACAGGTGAGAAGTCCTCTTACCACAAAGAACCAAAGCAGCGAAGCTTCACAAAGTCTTTGTGAATCCTTGGTTCTTCTGTTCTTTGTGGTGAGCGAGCTCTCACACGCCCCCGAGAATGTGGGTGACCACCGTCGCGCCGCTGCCGCCGATGTTTTGCGCCATGCCGATCCGGGCGCCCTCCACCTGGTTCTTGCCCGCTTTGCCCGTGAGCTGCGCCACCACCTCGGCCACCTGGTAGATACCCGTCGCGCCAACGGGATGGCCCCGCGCCTTCAGCCCGCCCATCGTGCTGATCGGCACCCGGCCGCCGATGCCGATCTCGCCGTCCACCGCCAGGCACACCCCGCGGCCCAGCGGCGCAAAGCCGGAAGCCTCGAGCGACAGCGCCGCCATGATCGTGAAGGCATCGTGCGCCTCGAACACGTCGACGTCCGCGGGCGTGATCCGTGCCTGCGCGTACGCCCTTCTGGCTCGACAGCGCCACCGCGTCGAGCGTCAGCGGGTCCCGCCGGTCGTGGATCGCCAGGCTGTCCGTCGCCACCGCGGAGGCCAGGATGTGCGCCTTCGCCTTTGACCGGTAGTGATCGGCCGGCGCCAGGATGAGGCACGCCGAGCCGTCGCACACCGGGCTTGAGTCCATCAGGTTGATCGGGTCCGCGATCATGCCGGCCCTCAGGTACGTCTCGGCCTTGATCGGGCTTTGGAACATGGCGTTCGGGTTGTTCGCGCCGTTCTTGTGCGCGTTCACCGCGAACCCGGCGAAGTGCTCGTGCTTCACGTCGTACTGCATCATGTAACGCCGCATCAGCAGCGCGTTCAGCCCGACAAAGCTGACCCCCTGGCTGACCTCGTACTCCTGGTCGGCCGCCATCGCCAGGCCGGACGTCACCTCGTCCCCGACCCCGTCGGTCATCTTCTCGACGCCGCAGACCATCACGATTTCGTGCATCCCGCTGGCGACCGCGAACATGCCCACCCGCAGCGCCGCCGCGCCCGAAGCGCAGGCCGCCTCGATCTTCATCGCTTCGATACCGCGCAGCCCGATAAAGTCGGCCACCAGCGCGCCGAGGTGTTCTTGCTCGCTCAGCTTGCCCGAGAGCATGTTTCCCACGTACAGCGCGTCCGCGGCCTCGATATCCGCATCCCGCATCGCGGCCATGATCGCATCGTGCGCCAGATGGCGCAGTGACCGGTCCCAATGCTCCTCGACGCGCGTTTGCCCAACCCCGATAATAACAACGTCTCTCATGGATCGCCTCAGTTCATTTGCAGCTTATGGCGGTAACGCACGTAAGTCGCGTAATCGATCACCTTGCGCCGCGCGATGTAATCCTGCGTCTTCGGCGCCCGGTTTTGCACCTCGAGGATGCGGTCGGTCACCCGGATCGAGAAGGCATCCGAGCCTGCGCCCGAGCCGAACGAAACCATGAAGATCCGGTCTCCCGGCTGGGCCTCGTCCAGGATCGCGGCCAGCCCGATCAGGGAGGAGCCGGCATACGTGTTGCCGATGACAGGGCAGAGCAAGCCCGTCTTGAGCTGCTCCGGCGTGAAGCCGAGGATTTGCCCGGCCCGCTGCGGAAACTTCGTGTTCGGCTGGTGCAGCACGACGTACTTGTAGTCGGACGGCTGCGTGCCCAGCTCCTGCATCAGTTCCTTCCCTGCGCTCACCACGTGCTCGAAATAGGCCGGCTCGCCCGTGAACCGGTGCCCGTGGCTCGGGTAGTGCGAATAGGCGCGGCGCCAGAAATCAGGCGTGTCGGTGACGTGGGACAGCGCAGCCTCGTACACCGCCACGCTCTCCTCGGCAGGGCCGACGATGTAGGCCGCGCCCCCCGAAGCCGCGGTGTATTCCAGCGCATCGCCCGGCCGGCCTTGCGCCGTGTCCATGCCGATCGCGAGCACGTACCGGCCCATCTGCGAGCCGACGATGCCCATGCCCATCACGATGGCCTCGCTGCCGGCCTTGCAGGCAAATTCGAGGTCGGCTGCCTGCGTGAACGGCGCAGCGCCGATGGCCTCGGCCACGATCGTCGACGTCGGCTTCACCGCGTATGGATGTGACTCGCTGCCCACCCATACCGCCCGAATTTCCGTCGGGTCGATCCGGGCGCGGGCCAGCGCGTTGCGGGCCGCTTCCACCGACATCGTCAGCGTATCTTCGTCCAGCCCGGCCACGGCCTTTTCCTTGATCGGCAGGCCGCCCGACCCGTCGGTCCAGACGCGCGACACTTCGGCGGCGGGCAGGCGGTAACGCGGCACGTAAGCGCCGTATCCGACGATGCCCACATCATGAGCAGGTTTAAGCATGTGCGCTACCCTCCACCCCCGCGGCCTTCGCCGGTTTCCTTCTGTGATCTCTGTTGGACATGATATTCATATGGTTCTGTGCTCTCAGTAATCTGTATAGCTATTATAGATGCTTTGTATAAGTTCTGTCAAGACTTGTCCTCGCGCATAGTGGCGAGGATTTCCTTCGCCCGGTCCGCCCGGACCTGGCGCTCGGCCACCAGCGCCGCGCTCACCGCGTCCACCTCGTCCATCTCCGCGCCGGCCGCGATCGCCACCTGGCGGGCGTGCAGCGCCATGTGGCCCTTCTGGATGCCCTCCGTCGCCAGCGCCCGGATCGCGGCCAGGTTCTGGGCCAGCCCGGCCGCGACGATGATCTCTGCCAGCTCGCGTGCCGTCTTGACGCCCATCAGCTGCAGAGCGAAGCGCGCCAGCGGATGAACGCGCGTCGCGCCGCCCACCGTCCCGACCGCCATCGGCAGCTCGAGGCTCCCGGCCAGCGCACCGCTTGCTCCGTCCGTGTCCCCGGACGGCTCGTAGGACCAGGTCGAGAGCGAGCGGTACAGACCGTCGCGCGCCGCATACGCGTGCGCGCCTGCCTCGATCGCCCGCCAGTCGTTGCCCGTCGCCATCACCACCGCGTCCACGCCGTTCATGATCCCCTTGTTGTGCGTCGCCGCCCGGTATGGATCGACCGCCGCCAGCGCGTACGCTTCCACGATGCGCTGGGCCACGACTTCCCCGCTCATGCCCTCGATCGCCAGCTCATCCACAGGCACCCGGCAGCGCGCGCGCGCCAGGCGGCGGTCGGCCAGGTTTGACAGGATGCGCAGGTTCACCCGTCCGCCGGTCATTTCCTCGACCAGCGGCGCGAGTGCCTCGCACGCCGTGTTGACCATGTTCGCGCCCATGGCGTCCCGGCAGTCGTACAGCAGGTGGACCACGAGCAGGGGACCCACCGGGCTTTCCGGGATTTGGCGCACCTCGACATCGCGCGCGCCGCCGTGCAGGCTCACGACGACGGGGTCCGTGCGGTTCGCCAGGTCGATCAGCCGCTGCTTGCCGGCCTCCACGTTGCCCGCGGCCCCGGCCAGGTCGGAGACGCCCAGCGACCTGCATCTGCCCGATCATCAGCGGCTCGGTCGTCTCCGTCTGGAAGCCGCCGCCCGCCCGGGCCAGCCGGGCCGCAAAGCTCGCGCCCGCTACGACCGACGGTTCTTCGATGACCATCGGCACGAGCACGTCCCGGCCGTTGATTGCGAAGTTGGTTGCGATCCCCAGCGGCAGTCCGTAGGTCCCGACGACGTTTTCGACCATCTTGTCGGCCTGTTCGAGCGCCAGTCCGCCCGGCGTCCCGAGCAGCTCGAGGTAAGCGGCGGCTTCCTGGTCCGACGTAGCTGCCCATGCGGCCGCGACGCGCTGCCGCTCGGCAGGGGACAGGTTATAGAATCCGCTGATGCGCGAGGATCGTGCCATGTGTCACTTGTCTCCACGATAAAACGGGGCTACCGAAGCAAGCGTTCCGAAATATAGCCTGGCGAAGCTCTCAAAACCTATCAGATTCAGGGTTCGAGGATGGACAGAGGGAGAATGACAGCCGCCACGGGGCCGGTCAGCAGCTGGGGGAACAGCCCCAGCAGCAGGCCCGCGGCCACGAGCGTGAACGCAATGGCAGAGAGCAGCAGCGGCTCGCGCTCGACGGGCGACGAGCGGAGGTCGCCGAAACATGCCTGGCCCGCCCTGACGACGCCGGTAATGACGCCGAGCGCGCCCAGCACCAGCAGCACCGTCCAGCGCGGGTCTACCTCGCCGACGAGCTGGAACAGCGCCCACCGTGACGCGAACTGCGCGGTCAGCGGCAGCCCCGCGAGGCCGAAGCCGCCGGCAATCAGCGCCACTACGGCCCACGGGAGCCGTGACGCCGCGCCGCGGATCCGCTCGTAAGTGTCGCCGGCCATGTAATGCCGGATAGCGGCCGCGCCCGCTGCCAGGGTGAAGAGCGAGAACGTGCGGGTCACCAGCAGCCAGATCGCCGTTGGCAGGCCCGCCGTGCCGCGCAGCCCGAGCGCGACGATGAGGATGCCGTAGTCATACAGCACCGCGTACCCGATCATGCGTCCCAGCCGCCGCTGTGCCGCCGTCATGGCGCCGCCAAGCAGCGCCGTGAACACGCCCAGCCACAGCAGCCAGCGCGCGCTGTCGACCGCATCTCCGAGCCAGGGATAGGTGACCAGGAAGCGCTGGAGCAGGAACAGGACGATGGCCTGTCCGCCCGCCCACAGAAAGACCGCCACCACCGGCGGCGCCTGCCCTGCGACCGCGGGGACCGCGACGTGCAGGGGCACGGGCTGGATCAGGAGCACGAACCCGGCGATCAGCAGCCAGCCCGCGATCCGCAGGGGTTCCAGGTTGTCGGGGTTCAGCGGGGCCTGGTCGATGTACCAGGCTGCGATGAGGAAGAACGGCACCGCGAGCGCGGGGAACATCAGCTGCCGCCATGCGCCTGCGTGTCTCCCGGCTTGCCGGCCTGGATCACGAACACCGCCAGCACTGCGGCCAGGACCACGGCGAGCGGCGTCAGGGTCAGCGGCTGCAGCATGACGACCACGCTCCACAGCGCCAGCAGCCCCAGGCCGAACGGATAGAAGCTGCGCCCCTGGTAGGTGCGCCAGACGAGGATGAACGCGACCGCGGCCATCACAAAGAGGTACACCAGGAGCGCCCGGGAGGACGGCGTGATCCGGAAGGAGATGTCCTCCCACGCCAGCACCTGCCCCATCGCCACGGGCCGGCCCAGCACCTTGGCGGGCGCGTCCAGCGGCAGGCGCCACAGCCCGATCGCGATCAGCACCGACAGGCCTGCGGCGACGAGCGCGGCGACCGGCTCGAACCGGCGCAGGAAGTAGACGGCCGCGGCGGCGAGCAGCAGCAGGCCCAGCAGGAGCAGCGGTCCGGGGATCATGCTTCACCTCCCCGGCTTTGCGTCTCGCCGAACGGTTCTTCCGGCGTCTCGTACACCAGCTGCGCCAGGCCGTGCGCGACGACCAGATAAGCGATCGCCAGCCCGAGCAGCACCTGGCCGGCCTGCAGGATGCCCACGAGCATCCGCCGCTGCACGAGCGTGAAGATCACCAGCTCCGCCGCGCCCAGGAAGGTCAGCAGGCTGAGCCCCGCGTGGAGCGGTTCCTCGTGCAGCGCCAGGCCCACCAGGCCGATGAGCCCGAGCCAGAGCGCCGCGTCGCGGAACAGCGGCGAGATCAGCGGCACGCTCACGCTCTCGCGCACCGCCAGGAAGGTCACGGCCGCGAGGCCGACTGCCAGCGCGCGGAACGTCGTCAGCGACGCCACCCGCGGCCACGCTGCCGAGGTGCGGCACGCCGATCCGGGCGGGCACGCCCAACTGCCGGGCGGACAGGAACAGCATGATCGCCACCATGCCACCGGCAATCGCCTGCTGCAGCGCCCACTCCGTGGGCACGACCTGCGAGAGCAGCAGCGACAGCATGACCGTCACCGCGGCGTAGCCGAAGAGCACGATCCGCCAGTCGCGCGGCACGACGATCAGCACCGCCGCGATGCTCGCAAGGATCACCGCAGGCGTGCCGATCAGCAGGCTCAGTTGGCGGAACAGGTCACCGAGAGACATAGGCGTACTCTAAGCTCACCCGCGCAGGAGGACCCACAGGATAAAGGCGGCCAGGGCCAGCCAGCCCAGGTAGCCCTCCCCCTCGCCCAGGGTGGCAAAATACTGCAAGCCGCTGCCGGCCAGCCGGAAGCCGGCCAGCAGACGCGCCGTATAACCATTCGAGGCTTGCGATGCTGGCGATGCCGGCCTGCCAGCCGCGCATCTGGCCCAGGAGCCGCTCGCGGTAGACGCCGAGCGCCACGCCACCGGCAGCCGCGCAGCGCCAGGCCGAACCAGACCGACCGCCGCGTCTGCGACGAGGATGGCGCGCAGGGCTTCGACGCTGCCCGGCGCCCCGCCCGCCAGCGCTGCCAGCGTGCGCGGGAACAGCCCAAAGCCGATCAGCGGCACGGCGAGGAGGATCACGGCCAGCGCGAGGACCAGCTCGGATCGCGCCGGGTTACCCTGGCGCCCTCGATCCGGCCCGGCGGTTCGCACTGCACCGCCTGCCACAGCGCGGCGATCACGAGCACTTCCGCCAGCAGGACGACGGCAAACAGCGGCGTCGCCACGGCCGATTCCGTGGGGAAGACGAGCACGCTCCGCGGCAAGAAAACCGACGGTCCCCGGCATGCCCCACAGCGCCAGCGCAGCCAGGATCGCCGGCCAGCGCCACCCCAGCAGCCCGCGCGCCGCCTGTCCTGCGGCCAGCAGCGCGCATCCAGGCCGAACGTCACGAGCGACCACACGAGCGCTTCCGGCCCCGGCGCAGCCGCGGTGTAGGCGGCCATCACGGCCAGGCTCGCTCGATTCAGCGCAATCCAACGCCACCGCTCGTCGCCGTCCTGCACGGTCCACGCGACGAGCGCGGTTCCGAGGAGGGCCGAGCGCGCTCAAGGCGATCCATTGCGGCTGCCGCAGGAAGGCCGGCCCCGCCAGCGCGTGCACCCGGCCGAGCAGCCAGACGCCCGCGGTTGCGCCGATGAGCTGGACCGGCAGCCAGTTCCCCTGCGACACCCGCTTGCCGCCCAACAGCCAGAAGTGCAGCGGGTACACCCCCGCTCGCACCAGCGCCGCGATCCACAGCAGCGCGATCTGCAGCTCGGTCAGCCGGGGTGCGGTGAGCGTCGACCGTATGCCGCTCTCGCCCAGCGAAGCCACGAGGATCAACACCAGCATGCCGCTGAACGTCAGCGCGCCCCACACCCGCGCCGGCGGGGCCGGTCGGCCGGGCAGCGGGGCGTCGCCATTGTGCAGCTGCAGCCGCATCGCCGAGCGCCGCATCGAGGATGAGCCAGCTGCTGGCGAGGGTCAGGATGTTGCCCGACGCCACGAAGACGAGCGCCGCCGCGGCCAGCCACAGGGTCCGTTCGAGATCGATCCCCAGCACGTCCAGCCTGAGCCGCCTATCTGGGCGTCTCGAGCGCCTCGCCGAGCAGCACGGTCACGGCCGCCAGCGCGAGCACCGTTGCCGAGGCCACCCAGTTCCACGCATCCAGCCGCCAATCGAGCGTGCTGCCCGCCACGGTCAGCGGCTGCCAGGTCCAGGCCAGCACCGGCCGCGGCGTCACGAACGCGCAATTGCACGCAGGAGCGCGGTCGCAGCGAGGATGGCCAGCAAGGCGAGCGGCAGGCGAACGGCGATAAGCCTGGATTTCGGCGGCTCGTTCAGCGGGCGACCGGCAATCATCTGGGCAAGCACGGCATTGCGGCGCGCGATGCGCCGCAACACTGTCAGCACGGCGCCGCCAAGGGCCAGGATCAACGCGGGACCCAGGGGGTGGAGGAACAGGGTTTTCAGGATCATTGTTACGAGTTCGAGCTATTGTACCCCCCGCCGATGCGATTGACCAAATCAGGTTGGCTTCCGCACGCCGAAGCGGTATAATGACCGGACATCGTCCTTCCCATAGAATCGCATTCATGTCGCTTTCACACAACTCCCGCCGTCTCGTCACAGCCATCCGCATCGCCGCGGTCATCATGATCCTGGTCGGGTTCGCCGCATATCTCCTGCCGGAGCAGGTCGTCTGGGGCCTCTGGCCGGTCACCTACTTGCCGCGCGGCGTCGCGTACGCGCTTGCACTCGTCGCGCTGGTCCTCGCCCTCGGCGGCGAGTGGCTCTGGCAGCGCTGGGCGCGTTTGCGCGTCCGCCGCGGCGCGTATCCGGTTCACCTCGCCGCTCGTGCGCGCGTTGATTTCGCTCGCGGCGGGCGCGCTCTTCTACGTCTTGCGCATCCAGCACCTGCGCTGGGGCGATGCTGAGTTGCTGGTCAAGGCCCTCGCCGATCCTTACCGGATCACCTACGTCTGGCAGGCGCCGCTCGACGTCTACCTTCACGCCCGCGGCCTGGCAGCTCGGCAACGCGCTCTTTGGCTGGCCCAACCCGGTCCCCGTCTACCGCCTCTTCAGCATCGCGGCGGGCGTCGTTTTCGTCTGGGTCCTCCTCGGCCTCGCCGCCGAACTGGGCCGCGACCGGGCGGAGCGAACCATCTATCGCCGGCCTCGTCCTGACCCTCGGCACGATGGAGCTCTTCTTCGGCTACATCGAGAACTACTCGCTCATGACGCTCGGCGTGCTGGTCTACGCCTACCTTGCCGTCCTCTACCTCCGCGGCAAAACCGCGCTCGTCTGGCCCGCGACCGCCCTCGCCGTCACCCACGCGTTCCACCCCTCGACCATCGTGCTCACGCCGAGCCTGCTGTACCTGGCCTTCGCGCCGCTGCCGGTTGGTGAAAGGAACGTCCAGGGTTCGCAAGACGTCTTGAGTAACGAGCGGCTGGCGTGTCAACCGGCGTTCGGTGCTCAGCATCGCGCTGCCGTATCTCATCGTGTTCGCCGCCGTGATCGTCTTGATGAGCTGGCGGGCGGGCACGGCCTGGACGCGCTTGCTGGGTGAGGACTTTCCGGGCGGGGGCGACCGCAGCTGGTTCGTCCCGTTGTTTAACGATTACGACCAAGTGGCAGCACTACACGATGTTCTCGCTCGGGCCATCTGCTCGACATCGTCAACCAGCAATTGTTGGTGGCGCCCATGGTCTGGGTCAGCCTCGCGCTGGCCGCCGCCCTGTGCTGGAGCCGGGTGCGCCGTGCGGGACCGGTAGGCCGTGTTCTTCTGCCTGATGGCCGGCTTCTACCTGTTGCTCGTGCTCACCTGGAACGCGGACTACGGGGGACAGCGGGACTGGGACCTTTTCTCGCCCGCCGCGCTCCCGGCATCGCTGCTGCTTGGCTGGATCTTAGCTCGCGCGCTGCCCGAACGCCGCTGCCTTGCGCGTCCGCGGGATGGGCCATCCTGGCCGCGCAGGGCTTTCACCTGGTCGCCTGGGTCTGGCAGAACAGCGCCCGCAGTAGCTACTTGCGGCAGCCGTAGTGCTGCTTGCGGTGCGCGGCGGCGCGATCGGGTACAATTGTAATAGGTCCTGTATGGTAGATGTGGTATTCGTGGTTAGTGGGGGAATCGTTTCGGCCCAAGGGTGTTCGTTGCGTCTTTCTGGCAGAGGAGAGCGAAGTAACAGGCGGCCTGGGCCAAGGGAGGCCAATGTGTCGGAGTTACGTCGGGACCCGGTGATGGGTCGCTGGGTCATCATCGCGCCCGAGCGCGGCCTGCGCCCAGACCAGGCGCCTGTCATTACTGCGGCTCGGCAACCCGAGCCCTGCGTCTTTTGCGGGGGCCAGGAAGCGCGCGACCCCACGGAGATCTTCGCGATCCGCGCGCCCGGCACGCCGCGCAACACGCCCGGCTGGCAGGTGCGCGTGCTGCCCAACCGCTTCCCGGTCCTGCGCATCGAGGGCAAGCTCGTCCGCGAAGGCATCGGCATCTTTGACATGATGACCGGGGTCGGCGCGCACGAGGTCATCGTCGAGACGCCCGAGCACACACCGCGAGTTCGCCGACCTCAGCGAAGGCCAGATCGGCGACGTGCTGCGCGCCTACCGCGAGCGGATGACCGACCTGGGCGGCGACGACCGGTTCAAGTACGTCCTCATCTTCAAGAACCAGGGTTACCTGGCGGGCGCAACCATGTCGCACGCCCATTCGCAGCTCATCGCGACGCCCGTCACGCCGAAGCGCGTCAAGGAGGAGCTGCAGGGTTCGCAGCGCTATTACGACTTCAAGCGCCGCTGCGTCTTCTGCGACATCATCCGGCAGGAGACGCGGCTCACCCGCGAGCGCGTCGTGTTCGAGAACGACCTCTTCGTCGTCGTCAGCCCGTTCGCCGCCCGCGTCCCGTTTGAGACCTGGGTCCTGCCGAAGCAGCACAACAGCGACTACGCCGAGCATCACGAACGCGGAGTTCGGCGCGCTGTCCCAGGCGCTGAAGACGGTGCTGCTGAAGATGCGCTACGCGCTCGAACGACCCGCCCTTCAACTACCTGATCCACACCGCGCCGTTCCGCCGCTCGCGGCCCGGCTACTGGTCCACGATCCAGTGGGACTATCACTGGCACATGGAAATCATCCCGCGGCTGACGCGGCCCGCCGGCTTCGAGGAAGGCTCCGGCTTCTATCATCAACACGGTGACGCCCGAGGAAGCGGCCGAGGTGCTGGCGAAGGCGCCGACTGCCCCGCAGCACAGTGGAGTGCCGGCCGAGCCGGAGCTGGCAGTCGCCGCATAACGCAAGTCGGACGAGCCGGGCGCTGACCCCGAGGTCATGCCCGGCTTCGGCTGATCTTCACGTTCAGGGGATGATATCGGCCACCGAGTCGACGATGCGCGTCGGCTGGTACGGGAAACGGTCCACGTCCTCGCACCGCGTGACGCCCGACAGCACCAGGATCGTCTCCATGCCGGTCTGCACGCCGCCGATCACGTCCGTGTCCATGCGGTCGCCGACCATGACCGTGCTCTCCGAGTGCGCGCCGATCGAATTGAGCGCGAGGCGCAGCATCAGCGGGTTCGGCTTGCCCACGAAGAAGGCGCTCACGCCGCTCGCGCGCTCGATCAGCGCCGCCACCGCGCCGCACGCCGGCACGATGCCGCCCTCCGCCGGTCCCATCGGGTCGGGGTTCGTGGCGATGAAGCGCGCGCCCGCCGCCACCAGCCGGGTCGCCAGCGTCAGCTGCTCCAGCGAGTAATTCAGCGCCTCGCCCGAGCACCACGTAATCCGGATCGCGCTCCGTGATCACGTAGCCCGCGCTGTGGATCGCCCACGTCAGCCCGCTCTCGCCGATCACGTAGGCGGTGTCCGTTCGGCCGCTGCGAGGCCAGGAATATGGCCGTCGCCATGGCCGAGGTGAAGATGTTCTCCGCCTGGATGTCCAGCCCGCTGCCGCTCAGCCGGAAGGCCAGGTCCCCGGGCGTGTACTTGGAGTTGTTCGTGAGGACCAGGAACTTGGCCCCCGACTCCCGCAGCCGCGCGATGAATTCATTCGCGCCCGGAGATCGGCGTCCCGCCGGTAACCAGCACCCCGTCCATGTCGATCAGATAGCTCTTTGGTCCGTCTGGCATGACCTTACTCCTGGGATCGCCCACCGTCGGAGCGCCGAGCACCAGCTCGGCCGGGGTCGGCGTCCCGAGCCGGTGCTCGGCGCTCGGCAGCAGGCGTATGGCTGACTTAGTTCAACAGGTAGGCCAACAATAACCGCGTCGGACGCTTCCAGCGCGTCCCGGTGCGTGCGCTCGAACGAGTGCGACGCGTCGACGCCCGGGCCCAGCAGCCCGATGCGATGGTCGCCGCCCGCCCGCAGCGCCGCCTCGGCATCGGAGCCGTAGAACGGGTAGATGTCCAGCTTGTACGGGATGCCGTAGCTCTGGGCCAGGCTGACCAGGCGCCGCCGGATGCCCAGGTCATACGGCCCGCCGCTGTCCTTCGCGCAGATGCTCACCGCATGCTCGTTGCCCTGCAGCCCCTCGCCCAGCGCGCCCATGTCGACCGCGATCAGCTCGGCCACGTCTTCCGGCACGCCCGCCGCCGCGCCGTGCCCCACCTCTTCGTAATTGCTGAAGTGGAACAGTCGTGCGCTGCGCCGGCCGCACACCCGCATCGCGTCAGCGCCTGCAGCGCGGCCAGCATCACGGCCACGCCCGCCTTATCGTCCAGGTGCCGCGACTTCACGTAGCCCGTATCCGTGACCACCGTGCGCGGGTCCCACGCGATCATATCGCCGACCTCGATGCCCAGCGCCCGCACCTCGTCCGCGCTGCTCGACATTCGCGTCCAGCCGGATCTCCATCTCGTCGATCTTCCACTCGCGGTCGCGCACCGGCTCCCGGTGCACGTGCACCGACGACTTGACCAGCAGCGCCGTGCCCGTGTGTCCGCGGCCGTCCGACGTGCGAACCGTGCAGTACTCGCCGTTCACCGCAAAATAAGGGTAGCCCCCGATGCGGTCGAAGGTCAGCCGGCCGCTTGGCTTGATCTGCGTCACGATACCGCCGAGCGTGTCGACGTGCCCCGTCACCGCGCGCGGCGCATCTTCGCTCTCGCCGCCGACCGTCACGGTGAGCGCGCCCTTCTTCGTAAACGCCGGCGTCAGCCCCAGTCCGGTCACCCACCCCGCGACGAGCCCAAGCGCGTCCTCGGTGTCGCCCGTCGGGCTGGGCGTGCGGAGCAATTGCACCAGGCGCTCGATCAAGAGATCGACCTGGATCGTAGGTAATGGTTGCATTCGTCTCCTTAACCGCTGCCCCCAAACCTCCGAGGTCTTGCGCCAGCTACGCTGGCGAGAGACCTCGGAGGTTCTCACGCTCGAACAGCCGCGGCAGCACGTCGAGCAGTTCCGGCAGTTCCTTGATCCGCGCGTCGGGCACGATGGTGGGATGGCTCTCCACCCGGTGCGCCACCTCGATCAGCACGCCCTTCATCCCCACCGCCTGGCTGCCGCCCACGTCATGCACCAGCCGGTCGCCCACGTAGACCGCATCCTCTGCCGCTACTCCAAGCTCGTCCAACGCTGCCCGGAAGATCTTCGGATGCGGCTTCGCCACCCCCACGTCCGACGAATACACCCGCACGTCGAAGATGTCCCCCAGCCCCCACTGCCCGAGGCTTGTGCCCAAGAATCGCGCCGGCTGGATGGTGTTCGAGATCGCCCCGAGGAGTAAGCCCTCCGCCTTCAGCGCGGTTAGCGTCTCGACCGCGCCCGCCCGCAGCGGCGCAACCAGCTCCGGCCCCCCGCGGCAGTACGCCTCCGCCGCAAGCTCGACCACCGTCGTCGTCGTCCGGCAAGCCCCTGCGCTGCGAGAAACCTTTTCATTACCGTCCCCGCCCCGATGCCGAGTTGCTGCGCCAAGGCCGCCTGGTACTGCGCTTCGCTGTCGGCCGCCAGGCCGCGACAGAAGGCTTCCCGGTCGGGCAGGCGAATGCCGCGTTCCGCCAGCGCGTCGAAAACTCGGCCGGCCCGCAGCAGCACTCTCGCTTCGTAGCTTCCCCGTCCCTCGCCGAGATCGACGACCGTGTCGCCCATGTCGAAGAGCACGGCTCTCAGCTGCGCCATACCCCCGTCATCTCCCCTTCGTGTGCGCCACCCGCAGCGCCGCTTCCGCATCCGGCGGCTGCGCCAGCACCGCCAGGTTCTCGCGCACGTGCGCCTCGTCCGTGCTCCCAAAGAGCGCCGAGGTCACGCCGGGCAGCGAACGCGCCAGGTGCAGGCTCCGCTGGTCGCGCGTCGTCAGCATCGGGAAAGCCGCCGCCAATCCTTCCACCATGCGAGCCGTCGCGCGGCCCTGCCCCAGGGCCGCGCTCGCGACGACAAGGAACCCCAGGTCGCGCGCGGCGGATAACACGGGCAAAATGCTGTTCTTCACCGGCTGGTTACGCAGCGTCAGCGCTTCCATCATCCCCACGTTGATGGGCAATTGTACCACGCGCAGGTGATGGTTGGGTCCCGCCACCTCCACCACGAGCCGGTGCAGCACCTCCAGGCTCATGTACGTGTTCGACAGCGGCGCCAGGCGCAGGGCATCCCACGTCGCGATCCCGTAACAGCCGATCCGGCCCGCCGCGACCTCTTCCTCCAGCCGGGCATACGCGAGTTGCGTCCTGCGCCGGAAGGCGGTGCGGTCGACGAAGGCCAGTTGCGTCTCCGGGTTCTGCAGATAGTAGATGTCGATGGTCCGCAGCCCGGTGTTCCGCAGGCTCCAGGCGATCTGCTGGCTGATGAAGTTCGGGGTCATGCAGTGAATCCCGCCCGCCAGGTCGTCCGGTTCGGCGATGCCCGCCTCGACAAAATTCTCGTAGATGTAGCGCGCCGGGTCATCCTCGTCGGTGGGGTATGGGATGAGACCGGCCTTGCTCGCGACGATCACTTCGTCCCGCCGCACCGCACCCGCCGCCGCCAGCTCCGCCAGCGCCCGGCCCAGCGCGGCCTCGCTCCGCTGCCCCCGGTAGCTCAGCGCGACGTCAAAGTGGTTGCAGCCGTGAGCGATCGCCGCAGCCACCGCCCGCCCATACCGCGCATCGACTTCGTCCGTGGGCTCGCCGTGTGCCAGGCCAAAGCCGACCGACGAAATGGTCAGATCGTCGAGGCCGCGGAAGTTCCCCGCCGGCGCGCGCTTGCCCGCGCCGTTCGTGGTCCCGCTCGGCCCGCCCGCCGGATGGAGCTCGAACCGTTGAGCATAACGTGCGGTGCCCGCTGCCGTAGCGCGCCCTGCCAGTGAGTTCACGTGGCAGTGCCTGCCCCAGCAGTTCCTGCCCCAGCAGTTCCTGCCCCGGCAGTCCCGGTCCCCGCGCCCTGCTTTGCCAGCTTCTTCTGGCGCTCCTCGGCCTTCCGCGCGATGCGGTTGAAGGTGCTCGACACCCCCATTGCCTTCTTCACGTCGCGCAGCGTCTCGCCCGCGATCTCCCGGTACCGCATCGTCCCCTGGTAGATGATCTCGTCCACCAGCCCGTTCTGGCTCGCGTACCGCGCCGCCCGCTCCCGCATCGGGTCGAGGAAGGCGTTCAGCGACTCCGCCAGCCGCTCCTTCACCTCGACGTCGCCCACCGTTCCCGCCCGGTACCGCGCCTTCAGCTCCTCGACCAGCGCCTTGTCCGGATCGAAGTGGTTCAGGTACGTGAACACGGGGTTGCCCTCGACCGTGCCCGGAATGTCGGCGCGGATGCGGTTCGGGTCCGTGTACATCCCGTGGACCTTCTTTCGCACGCTGGCCGCGTCGTCGCTCAGGAAGATCGCGTTCCCGATCGACTTGCTCATCTTCGCCTGGCCGTCCGTGCCGGGCAGTGTCTCGCCCTCGACGAGGTCGTCCGGGATGGGGAACACGTCGCCGTACAGGTAGTTGAAGCGCTTGGCGAGCTCGCGCGTCACCTCCACGTGGGCCTGGTTGTCCTTGCCCACGGGCACCAGGTGCGCCCGCGGCAGCAGGATGTCGGCCGCCTGCAGCACCGGGTAGCCGAGCAACCCGAACGGGATGGTCTCCTCGTCGATCATGGCCGCCCGCGCCATCTCCTTGATGCTCGGCACGCGCACCAGCCGCGGCACCGTGATCAGGTTGCCGAGCAGCAGGGCCAGCTCGTAGGTCTCGTGGATCGCCGACTGCAGGAAGATCGTCGATTTCTCGGGGTCGATCCCCGCGGCCACGTAATCCAGCACCATCCCCCGGGCGTTGTCCGCGATCTCGTTGATTTCCGCGGCCGAGTTCTTGGTCGTCAGCATGTGCAGGTCGGCAATGATAAAGTAACACTCGTACTCATCCTGCAGCCGCACCCGGTTGCGTAAGCTGCCCACGTAGTGCCCCAGGTGCAGCCGCCCGGTGGGCCGGTCGCCCGTCAACATCCGTTTCTTGCCTAACACCATCTTGTTGCCTCCCTCCGCCCGGTCGATGCGCCCACAGGCGCCGAACACAAAAAGACCTCGTCCCAATGCAGGGACGAGGTCCGGTGCCTCGCGGTGCCACCCTGGTTGAGCCGCCAATGCGGCCCCACTCTGCCAGCGGTCCGGTTCGGCTGCGCCGATCCCGTTTCGCGCTCGCGCGCCCTGGTAACGGTGGCGTCTCCGGCAAAGCTTATTAGGCTCGCAACTCCCCGGCCCATTCCCCGGCGCCGCCGCTGTCCCGTTCACACCTCTCGGGACTCTCTGCAAGCGCGCACGCCCGGTACTTGCCCGGTTCACGGTCTTTCAGATATTTGCAGCCGCAGTATGCCACAGACTGCGGAAGACTGTCAAAAGGCGTCCGTCAGAAACATGACCTCCTTAATTGACATCAAACCGTGTAGGGGTACAATTACGCCGTTCGTTTTGAGCCGGGCGTTTGCGCATTAACGTCACCTTAAAGAAATGAATGACCGGCCACTGACAGCGGCCGCGAATCGCGGTATGCTTGTCCGACTCGGGCGATCAGGAACCTTCTCGCTTCCAGGGTAGTCTTACAGGAGGAGATCGCATGGGTCTTGATCCCGTTCGGGCCGCCACGGGCGAATGGGAATGTATGGAGTGCGGATACATCGAGGCGGGCGTCAAGACGAGCCGTCCTAATGCGTGTCCGGACTGTGGCGCTCCGGGCCAGGCGCTCGAATTCTTTCCCGATGGGGACGACGATGCGCCCAGCGATCTTGAAGTAGACCTCGTCGTCGACCCAGTCGATCTCGACGGCGAGGAAACAGGGTAGTAGGGCCGGTTAAGCCGGCGCTTGAACCAAGGGCACGCCCGGTGGAGGCGTGCGGGTAAACGAAACCAGGAGGATTCGGCCACGTTTGTGGTCAGACGACTGCTACCTTAGCTGGGTAACCACCGGCAGGACGCCAATCTAGGGTGTCCGCGGCCGGTAGGGCCCGATAAAATCATACTGACACCCCTGTGACCTTTGGGTCAGCGACCACTTGTCTGCTGCAGAGGCGGCGAGCGCAACCGAGTTGCGCCGGCGGCTCCACAGATCGACAGCAGGTGGTCGTATTGCCCTATGGTTGCGGGGGTTTTATTTTGCCCAAATCAAGCCGTGAGGAAGATCATGGATTACACTGTCGAATTGGAAGTCGTAAAAGAGGAGTCTCCCCACCGGGACGAAGAACCCCCCCAACGTCAAGCCCAAACGGCGCCGCTTCGCTCGCGCCGCGCGGCCGTTTGGGCCGGCGTACCCGACCATCAGTGGGAAGATTGGCGCTGGCAGCTCAGCCACCGTCTGAATTCGGTGGACGAGCTGAGCCGTATCATTAACCTCACGCCCGAGGAGGAGGAAGGCGCGCGCAGCGCGCTCTTCCGGGTGGACATTACCCCGTACTTCGCGTCGCTGATCGACCCCGACGACCCGAACTGCCCCATTCGCCGGCAGGTCATCCCCACGTCGAAGGAGCTCGTGGCGTTCGACGGGATGTACGAAGACTCGCTGAACGAGGATGCCCATAGCCCGGTGCCGGGTCTCGTGCACCGCTATCCCGACCGCGTGCTCATGCTGATCACGACCCAGTGCGCCAGCTACTGCCGCTATTGCACCCGCAGCCGCATCGTCGGCGATCCGGCCGCGCAGTTCAGCCGCCACGACTACGACCGCCAGATCGACTACATCGCGGCCACGCCCGAGATTCGCGACGTGCTGCTGTCTGGCGGCGACCCGCTGGTCCTGCCGCCAAAGGTTCTGGAAGACATCCTGCGCCGCCTCCGGGCGATCGAACACGTCGAGATCATCCGGATCGGCAGCCGCGTCCCGGTGTTCATGCCCCAGCGCATCACGCCCGAGCTGGTCGCGATGCTGCGCCAGTATCACCCGCTGTGGATGAACCTGCACTTCAACCATGCGAAAGAGCTGACGCCCGAGGTGTCAAAGGCGCTCGCGCTGCTGGCCGACGCGGGCATCCCGCTCGGCGCGCAGACCGTCCTCCTGGCCGGGGTGAACGACTCGGTCGAGGTGATGAAGGAGCTGGTGCACAAGCTGGTCAAGAACCGCGTCCGCCCCTACTACCTCTACCAGTGCGACCTGGTCGAAGGCGCCGGGCATTTCCGGACCACCGTCAGCAAGGGCATCGAGATCATCGAAGGCCTGCGCGGCCACACCTCCGGCTACGCCATCCCGACGTACGTCGTGGACGCTCCAGGCGGCGGCGGCAAGATCCCGGTCATGCCGCAGTACCTGATCAGCCAGGCGCCCGGCCGGGTCGTCCTGCGCAACTTCGAGGGCTTTATCACCACGTACGACGAGCCCAACGACTACACGGGCCACACCGTCGCCCGCCCCGAGCGGCCGCTCGCCAACGACGAGCCCGCCCAGGAAGGCGTCCACGCCCTGTTGACCGGCGATCGCAAGCAGATCAAGCCCCAGGGCTTCGACGACGTCCACGCCCGCGGCCGCTCGCCCCGCAAAGCGTTCGGCGAAGTGCGCTGGGATCCCGTCCCCGTCCCCGCCGAGGTGCTCACCCTCCCCGTGAACGGCAACGGCAAGAACGGCCACAACGGCCATAACGGCCGCAACGGCACGCACGGCTAACGGCAATGGCGCCAAGAAACCAGGTTTCTGCCAGAAACCTGGTTTCTCAACGAGAGGACATCATGGGCTTGAACATCGCCGTCCTGGCAAATCTCAAACGCAACGCGCCCACCTACGAGGGCATGCCCGAGGACGCGTGGGACGATCTCGACTCCGACATCACCGTCGACTCGATCGTCCACGCGCTCGAGGCCGGCGGCCACACCGCGACCTTCCTCGAAGGCAATCTCTCCCTCATCGAGGCGCTGCCCAAGCTCAAGCCCGATCTCTGCTTCAACATCTGCGAGGGCCACTGGGGCGACTCGCGCGAGTCGCACGTCCCCGCGCTCCTCGAGATGCTGCGCGTGCCCTACACCGGCAGCGGCGTCCTGACCCTCGCCCTCACGCTCGACAAGCCCATGACCAAGCGGGTGCTCGCCTTTCACGGCCTGCCCACGCCCGAGTTCCAGGTCTTCGAGCGCGCGGACGAGCCGCTCGATCCCGACATGCGCTTCCCCATGTTCGTCAAGCCCAGCCGCGAGGGCACCGGCATGGGCGTCAGCGGTCAGTCCATCGTCCAGAACGAGGCGGAGCTGCGCGAGCAGCTGGTCGAGCAGCTCGAGCGCTACCGCCAGCCCATCCTCGTCGAGCGCTTCATCCGCGGCCGGGAAGTGACCGTCGGCGTCGTCGGCAACCTCGTCGCGCCCGTCGCCCAGCGTGTGCCCGACGACGAGGCTGCGGAGCGTGTGGTCGAAGGCCTCAAGTTCCTGCCCGCCCTCGAGGTCGACTTCCAGCAGTACCCCGAGAGCGAGGGCGGCGTCTACACCAACCGCATGAAGACCGAGTGGGCGCACGATTTCCGCTACCTCTGCCCCGCCCCGCTCGATGCCCTCCTCGTCCAGCAGTTGAACCTGCTCACCGCCGAGGTGTTCCGCGTCACCGGCTGCCGCGACGTCGCCCGCGTCGACTTCCGCCTGGACTCAGACGACGGCGACAAGCCGTACATATTGGAAGTCAACCCGCTGCCCGGCCTGTACCCCGGCCTCAGCGACCTGGTCCTCGAAGCCGCGGCCGAAGGCGCCAGCTACGACGCGCTTGATCAACGCCATCGTCGACGCAGCCGCTTTTCGGCTCAGCCTGTAGCACCAAACCATTCCAGCGGTCGGACCGCCGAACCCCAGTTCGGCCCCCGTCGGCCGCTCCCCGCCCACTTGGCACTTTTCTCGCTCGCCCGTTATACTTCCTCTGTAGTTTTTGCTCCAATCCTCGCGCGCCAGTCCCAGCCCGCGCGCCCACCACAATATAGCGGAGGAACCAATGAAGCATTCCCTGGCCAGAATCGCCATGCTGGCGGTCATTCTGACCACTACCCTCGGCCTGTTCTTACCCGCGGCCGTCCGCGAAGTTCAGGCCGCCACACCCACCGACCTTTTCTTCTCCGAATACATCGAAGGCAGCAGCAACAACAAGGCCCTCGAGATCTACAATGGAACGGGCGCGGCCGTCAACCTCGCCACTGGCGGCTACAACGTCCAGATATACTTCAATGGCAGCGCGAGTGCAGGCTTGACGGTCAACCTAACAGGTACAGTAGCCGACGGTGATGTCTACGTATTGCCCACTCTTCGTGCAAATGCCGCGATTCTTGCGCAGGCCGACCAAACCAACGGCGCAGGGTGGTTCAACGGCGATGACGCTATTGTACTGCGCAAGGGCACGACTGTACTTGATGTCATTGGTCAGGTTGGTTTTGATCCCGGTACCGAATGGGGAACAGGGCTGACTAGCACAGCCGACAACACCCTGCGCCGGAAGGACACCATCTGCGCAGGGCGAGCCGAATGGATCGGATGTCTTTGATCCCGGCGTGGAATGGGAAGGGTTTGCGACAGATACCTTCGGCGGGCTCGGCTCGCACACAACGCAACTGCAACGCTCCTGATGCAGCGCCGACCGTCACAAGCAGCTATCCTGCCGACGGTGCGACGGACATCCCGTTGAATGCAGACTATCAGCGTGACTTTCAACGAACCCGTGAACGTGACCGGGACCTGGTTCACTCTCTCGTGCTCGGTTAGCGGCACCCATGCTGGGACGGTCAGCGGTGGGCCAACGACCTTCACTGTCGATCCTGCGACATGACTTCGTCGGCGGCGAGACCTGCACCCTAACTGTCGTCGCAGCCAATATCACCGATCAGGACTCGAACGATCCGCCCGACAATATGGTGCTCGACTTCACCGTCGGCTTCACGCACCTTCGACGTCTGCACGCAGCCCATACACGCCCATCCCGCAGCTTCAAGGCAGCGGCGCCACGGTCGCGCTCGACCGGCACCCGCACGACACAGGGTGTTGTCGTCGGTGACTACGAAGGCACTCGCCCGCGCTCCGCGGCTTCTTTATTCAAGACCCGACCGGCGATGGGAACCCCGCAACCTCCGACGGCATCTTCGTCTTCGAGGGCAGCAACGCCAACACGGTCAGCGTGGGCGACGTCGTGCGCGTCACCGGCACCGCCGGCGAGAACCAGGGCCAGAGCCAGATCAGCGTCGGCACGGTCGTCAAGTGCGGCACCGGCACGGTCACGCCGACGGACGTCTCTTTCCCGGTTGCCTCCGCCGACTTCCTCGAGCAATACGAGGGCATGCTCGTTCGCCTGCCGCAGACGATGTACGTCACCGAGCACTTCCAACTCGGCCGCTTCGGCCAGGTCGTGCTCGTCGTCGGTGGCCGACTTCAGCAGCCGACCAACGTGACAACGCCTGGAGATGCGGCCAACGCGCTGCAGGCAGCTAACAATCTAAACAAGATCATCCTCGACGACGCGTCGCAGGCGCAGAACCCGGACCCGATCGTCTTTGCTCGCGGCGGCCAGTCGCTCTCGCGCCTCCAATACACTGCGCGGCGGCGACACCGCAACCGGCATCGTCGGTGTCTTGAACTACACCTGGGCCGGCAACAGCTCGAGCGGCAACGCCTACCGCATCCGCCCCATCAACGCGCTGGGCGGTTCCGTGAACTTCGAACCGGCCAACCCGCGCCCCACGGCGACGCCGGAAGTCGGCGGCACGCTGCGCGTTGCAGCGATGAACACTCTCAATTACTTCAACACCTTCGATGGACTACCTGACATTGTTGATAACTGCAAGTTGGGGGTGGGCGGTGCGGCCACCGACTGCCGCGGCGCGGACACGCAGGCCGAGTTCGATCGCCAGTGGCCGAAGACAGTCGCGGCTATTCTGGCGCTGAATCCGGACGTGCTCGGACTCAATGAGTTGGAGAACGACGGGTATGGCCCGGACAGCTCGCTTGCGGCGCTGGTCAACCAACTAAACGCAGCCACAGCGCCCGACACGTACGCCTTCATCGATGTCGACGCAAATACAGGTCAGGTCAATGCGTTGGGGACCGATGCGATCAAGGTCGGGATGGTGTACAAGCCCGTCAAGGTAACGCCTATCGGCCAAACGGCCGCATTGAATGGCGAAGCGTTTGTCAACGGCGGCGACGGCGCACCGCGCAGCCGTCCGTCACTGGCTCAGGCCTTCCAGGAAAACGCGACGGGCGGCCGCTTCACCGTCGACGTCAACCATTTCAAGAGCAAGGGTTCGGCGTGTGACGTGCCAGACGCGGGTGATGGGCAGGGTAACTGCAACACCGTGCGGGTAACGCGCAACCGCGCTGGTGAACTGGTTAGCAACTGATCCTACCGGTATCGGTGATCCCGACGTTCTGATCATGGGCGACCTGAACTCATATGCGCTGGAAGACGCGGTCACCGTAATCAAGAACGCTGGACTACACGAACCTGATCGCCGAATATATTGGCTACGACGCCTACTCCTACGTCTTCGACGGGCAATGGGGCTATCTGGACCATGCGCTGGCCAATCCTTGTGACCGGGGCTTGATCACGGGTGTAGGCCAGTTCCATATCAATGCTGACGAGCCGTCGGTGCTCGACTACAACACGGACTTCAAAACCGCCAACCATCACTTCGCTCTACGCGCCCGACCATTCCGCGTGTCCGACCACGACCCTGTCATCGTCGGGCTGAACGGCATACCAGCAGTGGCTTCCTACCACCCCTCAACAAGGATGGCAGCAGCGTCTTCAAGGCCGGCAGCACCATCCCGGTTAAGATCAAGTTCTGGGACGCAAACAACGCCTTCCCGGACAACTTGGCGCCGACGATCAAGCTGGTGCAGGTCTGCGACGAGATCGTCCGACCTCTCTCACCGGGCCCTTTCCGTAACGCCGAACGTCGCTCATGCGCTTCAGCGGCACGACCGACAACCTGTACGTCTACATACCTGGGCACCAAGTAGCTGGAGCCGGGCGCCAAATACGAGATCACCGTTACCGTTCCAAGCACGGGACAGACAGCCAAGGTCATGTTCGCGCTCAAGTAGGCGTCAGCCGGATATGATCAGGCGTAACCAGACCCAAAGGCCCTCACTTGACCTCGTCAAGCGAGGGCCCTTCTTCTTCAGTTTCGCTCACGCTGTGGCTCAAACCTGAGACACTTGACTCCCCTGAAGAAAGGTCGGCTCAGACCCGCGTTTTGCTGCGAAACGGCTAGAATGCGGTGCAGGAATCGCGTGGCTCCCATCGGTCGATGCAGCTATGTCCAGACGGTAGGGAAACATGTTTCGTGCGAACAAACCTCTGCAACCGGCATTGCTCAGCCACGTCAACGAGTTGCCGGAGAAGCGGCGGCAGCAGTTGGAGCAATCGTGGGCTGGCACGTTTCGGCGCGAGTTCTTCAGTCGGCTCAAGGAAGAGCCGTTTGCAGAGTTGTACGCCGCGGTGCCGTCGCGGCCGAATATGGCGGTGAATGTGCTGGTCGGCCTGGACGTGCTCAAAGCGGGTTACGGCTGGAGCGACGAAGAGTTGTACGAACATTTTTTGTTCGACCTGCAAGTGCGTTATGCGCTGGGCTATGACAGTTTGAGTGTGGGCGACTTTGAGTTGCGCACGCTCTACAACTTTCGCCAGCGGCTCAGCGCGTACAACGCCAAGCACGGCACGAACTTGCTGCGGACGGCCTTTAGTGACATCACCGATCAACAGCTGACGGCCCTGGCCCTGCGGACCGGCCAACAGCGCATGGATTCCACGCAAATCGCCTCCAACATCGTCATAATGAGTCGCCTGCAGTTGACGGTCGAAGCCATCCAGCGGCTGTACCAACTGCTAACTGAGGCTGACCAACCACGCTACGCCGAATTGGTCGCGCCCTATCTGGGTGAGCGCGCCGGCCACTACGTGCACCGGGTCAAGGGCTATACGGCCAGTGCGGCCGAGCTCGCGCCGGTAGGCCAGGTTTTGTACCAACTGCTGCAAGCCATGGCCGCGCAGTACAGTCAGGAAGCGGTCTATCAAGTGGCGGACCGCCTGTTCCGCGAGCAGTACCGGGTTGCGGACGACACCACCGAGGCCAAGGCCAACCACGAGATCAGCGCCAGCAGCTTACAGTCGCTGGATGACCAGGAGGCCACCTACCGCGAGAAGAACCGGGTGGGCTACAAAGGCTACGTCGCCAACGTGACCGAGACCTGCGATCCCGCCAACGACGTGCAACTGATCACCGCCGTGCAAGTGGCGCCCAACACGACGGAGGATAGTCAGCTGCTGGTGGAAGCGCTGCCGGAGCTCACGCGCCGGACCGACCTGGACACCCTGTACACGGATGGCGGCTACGGCGGTCCGGCCAGCGATGCGGCGCTGCGCACCGAGCAGGTGACGCTGATCCAAACTGCGATCAAGGGCCGCCAGCCCAATCCGGCCACGCTGCATCTGCCCGATTTCGCCATCACGCAAGATGAGCAGGGCGTGCCCCTGACCATCACCTGCCCGCAAGGCCAGACCGTGCGCGTGACGCCGCGCCGCCAGCCCGGCCGCTTTGCCGCCGAATTCGCCCGCGCCACCTGTGAGCATTGCCCGCTGTATGCGGCGGAGCGCTGCCCCCCGCGACCGGACAATCGGCGCCGCAGCTTGCGCCTCACCTTCGATCAGGCCGAGGTCGAGAAAGCGCAGCGACACCGACGCAGCCGCGCAGCTCAGGAGGGCCGCAATCTGCGGGCGGCCGTCGAAGCCACCGTCCGTTCGCTCAAGCATCCGTTTCCTGCCGCCAAGCTGCCCGTGCGCGGCTTGTTCCGGGTGACGTGCCTCATCGTGGGCTCCGCCGCCATGACGAATGTGCGGCGGCTGCAACGCTGGCGACAAAAGCAGCGGGCCACGGTGGCCAAACCGCCGGACGGAGGTCAGAAAAGCGGCGGCCGCCGGCGCGCAACCCACGCGGCGCAACTGCTGGCGACCGCCTAAGCCGTTGGCCGGTCGCTCATTCTGTCGGTGCCAACCTACCAATGGCGCTTCACCTGACAAAAACCGACCTTTCTTCAGGGGAGTCACACTTGACATTCCTGACACAGTTGAGACAGTTCGCTCAACCCGCTAGCCAGGCAGGGATGCTCCCAAGGCCTCCAGAAGTAGCTCGCTTACAGTATTTGCCCATTCTGGCCGCGCCCCGCCATGCTGCGGCTGGCGCTACATAACGCCTGTATTTCGATTTCCTGTACCCCCAAACCGCGATTTGCACTCTTACGCGACTTGTGGCATTCTCCCGCCCGTGTGAACATAATACGGGCCTGCAAGCCGCGTTGCGCACACGTCCGTTCCCCAGCACCAACCGAGCCCGCGTCCGCGAGGAGGAAGTCATGAGTGTTAAGGTTTTCTGCAAGCTAGCCGATTGTGTCAATTGGGACAACGGCGTGTGCGGCGCAGAAGAAATCCGCATTGACCGCGAAGGTTACTGCGCGACCTACGAGGAAATCCCTGAAGAAGCGGGCGACGAGCTCGACCTGCCCAGCCACGTCGAAGACCTCAACTGGGAAGACGAGGACGAGGAAGACCTGGAGATCGACGAGCTCGGTGAAGACAGCTGGAGCGAACTCGACGAAGAAGACGAGGAGGAAGAAGAAGAGGGCGTCGACGACGAACGCTGGAACGATTAAACCGCCCGGTGCCGCAGTGGCCTTCTCGACGCGCGAACCTCCCCGCTTCGGGCTTTGCGCCCGGTTTTTGGTCAAACCCCCCGCATCATCTATAATCGTTTAGTACCGCCCGGAGTGGTTGCTC
This sequence comes from uncultured Chloroflexia bacterium, assembly GCA_963800615.1. GTDB lineage: Bacteria > Chloroflexota > Anaerolineae > CG2-30-64-16 > CG2-30-64-16 > JALOOB01. The sequence continues at coordinate 65,071 of CAWDBO010000022.1, read as the reverse complement.
CGGGCGGTGTCACGCGACTTGAACCGGTTGATCACACCTCGTCTCGCGGCACACAGGCCGCGCCCAGTACCGACCCGGCGCGATAGCGAGGCGTATTCGTTAGGAGGCACCAGTACCATGTCGAAGCAGTGGGTGTATTTGTTCACCGAAGTCGCCGACGCCGAAAAGTACGTCGGCGGCAAGTGGGATGCCGTGCGCGGTTTGCTTGGCGGCAAAGGCGCGAACCTGTTCGAAATGACGCGCATCGGCCTGCCGGTTCCCCCCGGCTTCACCGTGACCACCGAGGCCTGCAATGCCTATCTCGCCAACGGGAACAAATTCCCGGAAGGCATGTGGGAGCAGGAACTCGAGGCCATGAAGGCCACCGAGAAGACCACCGGCAAGACGTTCGGCGATCCCAAGAACCCCCTCCTCGTCTCCTGTCGCTCCGGCTCCAAGGAATCCATGCCGGGCATGATGGACACCGTCCTGAATATCGGCCTGAATGATGCGACCGTCGAGGGCTTGGCCGCGCTGACCGAGAATCCCCGCTTTGCGTGGGATGCGTACCGCCGCCTCGTCGAGGGCTTCGGCAAGGTCGTCCTCGAGATCCCCGACACCGCCTTCGAGCACGTCTTGAGCAGCATGAAGGAAAAGCGCGGCGTCAAGCTCGACACCGAGCTCAACACCGAGGACCTTAAGGAAGTGACCGCGCAGTACAAGGCGATCGTCCGGCAGCACAAGGGCTTCGAATTCCCGCAGGACCCGTACGATCAGCTCCGCCTCGCCACCGAGGCCGTCTTCAGGAGCTGGAACGGCAAGCGCGCGGTCGACTACCGCCGCCACGAAGGCATCCCCGACACCCTGGGCACCGCGGTCAACATCGTCACCATGGTCTTCGGCAACATGGGCAACACGTCGGGCACCGGCGTCGCCTTCACCCGCAACCCCAGCACCGGCGAGAACGCCGTCTACGGCGAGTACCTCATCAACGCCCAGGGCGAAGACGTGGTCGCCGGCATCCGCACCCCCGAGAAGGTCTCCGTGATGGAGAAGGACCTGCCCGAGGCCTACGCGGAGTTCAAGCGGATCACCGACATCCTGGAGAAGCACTACAAGAACATGCAGGATGTCGAGTTCACCATCGAGCGCGGCAAGCTGTGGATGCTCCAGACCCGTAACGGCAAGCGCACCGCGGCCTCGGCCATCAAGATCGCGGTCGACATGGTCGACGAGGGCCTGATCGACAAGCAGGAAGCCATCATGCGCGTGACGCCCGACAACGTCAACTCCCTGCTGCATCCCCAGTTCGACCCGGCTGCCAAGAAGAAGCTCGCGGCGGAAGGCAAGCTGCTGGCCAAGGGCGTGAACGCATCCCCCGGCGCCGCAGTGGGCCGTGCGTACTTCGACGCGGACCTCGCCGAGGAGAAGGCGAAGGAAGGGCCCGTCGTCATGGTCCGCCCGTTCACCAAGCCCGACGACGTCCACGGCATGATCGCCGCCAAGGGCATCTTGACCTCCGAGGGCGGCGCCACCAGCCATGCGGCCGTGGTCGCGCGCCAGTTCGGCCGGCCGTGCGTCGTCGGCGCGGGCGCCTTGAAGATCGACATGGAAGCTCGCACGATGACGGCGGACGGCGTGACGGTTAAGGAAGGCGATTGGATCAGCGTCGACGGCGGCACCGGCGAGGCATTCGTCGGCCAGATCCCGACCGTCGCCCCGAAGTTCGAGGAGCAGACCGACCTGATCACCCTGCTGGGCTGGGCCGACGAGATCTGCGCCACCGAGGGCATGCGCCAGCCGGGCAAGAACAGCAGCCCCAGCCGCGGCCTCCAGGTGTGGGCCAACGCCGACTACCCTGCGGACGCGCGCCGCGCCCGCGCCTTCGGCGCCCAGGGCATCGGCCTCACCCGCACCGAGCACATGTTCTTCGAGGTCGAGCGCCTGCCCATCGTGCAGCGCATGATCCTGTCCAAGACGAGCGAGGACCGCACCGCCGCGCTGAACGAGCTGCTGCCCTACCAGCGCAGCGACTTCGACGGCCTGTTCGAGGCGATGACCGGCCTGCCCGTCATCATCCGCCTGATCGACCCGCCGCTCCACGAGTTCATGCCCGACGAGGAAGCCCTGCTCGAAGAGGTCATCGCCATGCGGATCAAGGGCGAGACCGCGGGCCTGGCCGAGAAGGAATCGCTGCTCGCCGCCATCCGCGGCATGCACGAGTCCAACCCGATGATGGGCCTGCGCGGCATCCGCCTCTCCATCGTCATGCCCGAGATCGTCGAGATGCAGGTGCGCGCGATCTTCGAGGCCGCCTGCGACGTCAAGCTGCGCGGTTTCGACCCGCACGTCGAGGTCATGATCCCGCTGACCGGCACCGTCAAGGAACTCGAGTTCATCCAGCCCAAGCTGGAGCGGATCGCCGCGGCCGTGCAGTCCGAGAAGGGTACGAAGATCGACTACAAGTTCGGCACGATGATCGAGATCCCGCGCGTGCGTGACCTCCTACGAGATCGCCCACCTGGCGGAGTTCTACAGCTTCGGCACGAACGACCTGACCCAGATGACCTTCGGCTACAGCCGCGACGACGCCGAGCGGAACTTCCTGCTCAAGTACGTCGAAGACGGCATCCTGCCCAAGAACCCGTTCCAGACGATCGACCGGGCCGGCGTTGGCGCCCTGATGGACATCTGCGTCGAGCAGGGCCGCAAGACCCGCGACGGCCTCGAGGTCGGCATCTGCGGCGAGCACGGCGGCGACCCCGAGTCGATCGAGTGGTGCCACCTGATCGGCAACAACTACGTGAGCTGCTCGCCCTTCCGTGTGCCCGTCGCCCGGCTCGCCGCGGCGCAGGCAGCAGTGAAGCACGCTAAGTAACCTCCCCCCGTTCCCCTTTCCTGACGGTGTGCGACCGCATGTCGCTCGGGAAAGGGAAGGTCGGGCTGCCGGCCGGACCTCTTGCAAAAGAGGTCCGGCCTTTTTCGTGCGCTGAGTTACGGGAGCTGCACGAAATCGCGATCCGCATTCATTACCTGGATTTATCGGCTGCTGCAAGAGGGGTTTCAATGGACTTCGAGTTGGTGACGGTCTCATCCGCCGGCATGACGGACGAGCAGGCTTCTGCCGTCGTCGAGCTGTGCGGCGGCGTCTTCAATATCGACTATGCTTATTTGATGGGCCTTTGCCCGGTCCGCACCCACGTCCTCGCCTATGCTGGCCGCCAGCTCGTCGCCCACGCGTCTGGCTGGATCGGCGCATGCGCACCGGTGCAGGGCCGTGGTTTACCGCTGCCTACGTGGAGGGGGTTGCCACGCATCCCGACCATCGCCGCCGGGGGTACGGTGCAGCGATCATGCGCCGCTTGCAGGACGAAATTCGCGGCTATCCGCTGGGCGCCCTTTCGCCCGCGGTAGAGCCGTGGTACGTGAAGCTCGGCTGGGAGCGGTGGCAGGGACCGCTGCGGATCGACCGCGACGGCGACCTGCAGGAAACGCTCGGCGAGACCGTGCTCGTGTACCGGACGCCGCAGACCCCGCCGCTCGATCTCAGCTTGCCCCTGACCGCTGAGTGGCGGCCGTTCGAGTTGTGGTAGAATCCGCGTGGGGAGGACATGATGGATCAGGAAGGCGACAATGACGTACACCAGCCTGAGCTGGGACCCGTCCCGCCGGCAGATGACGGGGACGCTTCGGTAAGCGGACTGGACGAAACGCGGGGGATCGACCTCTCCGGGCTTCTAGGTGGGCTGCTGGGAAACGCGGCAGGCGCACCCGGCGAGCAGGCGTCTCCGCCGGGTGAGGCATCAGGCGGTTTGAGCTCGCTGCTCGGCGCATTGTTGGGCGGAGGCGACCAGTTCGATGTGGGCGCGCTGGCCGGCGAGGAGGGCCTGGCCGCATCGTCGCTTCAGGCCGTCGTGCCGCTGATCATGAACGCCCTGCTGGGGCAGGGCGAGGGTGCTGGGGGAGCCTCCAAAGCCGCGCTGGATGACCTGGCCCGGGGCAAGGCCGGCGCAGCCGACGCGCTCGCGGGAACCGGCCTGCTTCAGGAGGTCATGAAACGCACCGGGCTGAACCGGTCCGGCGCGCTGGTCGTCATCATGGCGGTGCTTAAGGCGCTCGGCCTGGGCAAGCCGACCACAGGGACAAAACCCAAGCCCAAGCCCAGCGCCGCGTCCAAGCCGAAGCCGAAACCCAAGCCCAAGTCAGGCGCGAGTGCCGCAGCGAAACCCAAGCCCAAGCCGAAGCCCGCCGCGCATTCCGCAACCAGTGCAAAGCCGAAGCCAAAGCCCAAACCGAAGCCGGCCGCCCACTCGGCGGGTGCGAAGCCGAAACCAAAACCGAAGCCCAAGCCGAAGCGCTCGGGCGAGATCGGCGAGGGAGGCGCGAGCCCTTCCGCCGATTCGACCGGCTGAGCTGTAGCGGCGAACCCCCCCGGACGCCATGACCTCCGAGGTCCCTCGCAAGCGCAGCTGGCGCAAGACCTCGGAGGTCTCGACGCAATCCGAACCCTACCCGATCCGTTCCTCTGTCGTCCCGCCTCTCCCGTTCGAGTAGCGAACGGTCGCCGCCGTGCGCCCCAAATCCACGTCAAGCCTGGCATGTGCCTCGCCCTGCCGCCACTCGAGCCGCACTTCGCCGGGCGGCGCGTCCAGCACCTCCAGCTCCCCCTGAAACGCGGGATGCTCGTTCCGCAATCGGATGAGCTGCATCAGCCGCTGCACCACGGGCCGGTCGAGCGCCGCCTCTGCCTCGCTTACGCTATAGTTGTGCCGGTTGATCGCCCGCCCGTCTCCGGTCGCGGCCGGGCCGGCCTCGTCGTTGCCCCCGGCAAGCAGGCCCACGTAGTAGATTTGCGGGATGCCGGGTGCAAACAGCTGGAGCGCCCGCGCGACCAGGTACCCGCCATCATCTTCACCGAGCGCGGAGTAGTACGTGATGTTGATCTGGTGGGCATCGCACCCGCCCGCCGGCTCGCCCCCAGCATGCAGCAGCGGGCTGATGTTGGCGCCGTGCCTCAGGCAGTGGTCGACCACGGCTTGCATCTCCCTGGGGCTCAGGATGCCGTCAAGGTCGGGCCGCACGGGGATGCCGTCGTGGCAGTCGAGCGTGGTGAACTGGCGCCGGGGGCACGTCCTCAGATAGGCGCCCAGCTTCGCCGCCCGACCCCGAAGTCAGCGTGTGCAGCACGAGGAGCGGCAGGACGAAGTCGTACACCCAATAGCCGTGACGGGCCAGCTCGGTTTGCACGTGCGGCTCCGCATGGACCTCCGGCAGCAATACGAGCCCGAGCGCGTCCGCTTCCGCGGTCAGCCAATCCAGCACCTCGTAGATCTCCGGCTCGACCATGAAGCAGCTCGTCCCCGGTTTCTTCACGACATAACCGACCGCATCCAGCCGCACCATTCGAACGTTCTGCTCGCGGAAGAAACGCAGGTGATCCACGATCATGCGCCGAGTGAGCGGCGAGTTGATGTCCAGGTCGATCTGTTCGCTCTGCTCGCCCCGGCCGAACGTCGTCCAGATGCGTTCCGACGCGCCCGACTCGCCTACCGCCACTGTCGAGAATGGCCCGGCAAGCCGGCGGAGGAAGATCTTCTTCACGTCCTCCGGTCGCGGCTCGCCCCCCGGCCAAACCTTGTCCAGCGTGATGAACAGGTCCGCGAACCTCGACGCGCGGCCGTGCGCCAGGAAGTCCTGGAACTCCGGAGAATGCCGCGAGATGTGATTCACCATCAGGTCGATCGCCAGGTCGAAGTCCCGTCCGATCGCCTGCAGATCGTCCCACGAACCGAAAGCCGGGTCGACGTTGCGGTAGTCGGTCGGTGCGAACCCGCGATCGCCGGTTGAAGGAAACGGCGGGAGAATGTGTACGCCCCCGAAAACATCGCGCAACTGGGTGTGAAGGAACCCGTCGAGTGCGGCCAGGTTGCCGCCCAGGGAATCCGGGTAAGTAATGAGCTGTGCCTTCTGCTGGATGTCCATACCGTCTTTCTGTCATGAGATGTGGGTCATTGTAACTTGCGGAACTTGCGGCCGCGAAAATCGTTACTATTATTCGTAGGCGACCTGCCCGGTCGCATCACCTTTGATTGTATTGCGGACTTGAGGTGATGTGAGGAGACGTGAGATGAATCAGAAGAGCAAGCGATTTTACGGTTTGATCGGGATCTTCGGCATCGCGGTGCTGCTGCTCGGCGTGTTGTTCGGCGCAGCAAGCGCGGCCCCGGCCGCCCCGGCCCAATCGGCGCCCGTGGCATCTGCCCACGCCGGCACCTTGCTACAGGCTGCGGCCCAGGTAACCGGCTCGGTTCAGACGCAGCCCGGCCAGCCGGCGGGCCAGGGCAACGGCCCGACCACCACGACGACGAATGTCAACGTGCGGATTCCGGGCTGGGTGTGGATCCTTGCGGTGCTGCTGCTGGTGGTCCTCGTGGCGCTGATTGCAGCGGGCAACCGCGGCGGCGGTGGCGGCACGACCATCATCAAGGACTGAGCACCCGCCGATTGACGAGTTAACTTCTGCCCGGACATCGTTGTCCGGGCGTTTTCATTTCCGCACGCTGCAGCCTACGGCGCAACGATTGCCGCAGCAGCCGCATTCGCCAGTTGCTCCGCGTTCGGCGATACGGACAGGTCGACCTCGCCCGCCATCTCGAGCACCGACTGCGTTCCGAGGAAGTTCCGCATCGCCTGCCGTCCCGCGTCGATCAACGCCTCGCGTTCCGCATCGGTCATGTCGAACTGGGTCGTGCCGTATCCCCCTGCAGGGAGCCGGACCACGTTCGACGCGAACAGGGCTTTCGCCATATTGTCGCTCGCCGTCGTCGCGGTGTTCGCGAGTTGCGACAGTCGCTTCAACACCACCAGGCCGCCGACCGACGAGGCAAGCCCGCTGCTTGCCGGACGCGGCGGCCGGTTAGGGACGGGCAGGGTTTCGTCGATCAGCAGGCCGAGCACGTTCTTCGTCCTGGCCGGACCCACCACCGCGGCCACGTCGGGCCGCGACGCCATGAAGAGCGCGATCGGGAAGTTCGACAACAGCCCGCCGTCGACGATCTCGTGGCCCGTCATGTCATTCGGTGTGAGTTGTTGCAGCTTCGAGTCCCACGTGTGATACGGTCCCCATTCTGCGCGCCAGGCAACCGCCTCCCACAGCAGCGGCACGCTCATGGACATGCGCACCGCGTAAACCACGGGCAGTTGGGGCGCCGTCCGGTTGTTTAGCAGCAGCATGCGCTGCCACGTCGTATCCGCCGCGACGAGGGTCACGTCCCGGCCCGTTGCCTCATGGAACTGCGCCATCGTCATGTCCGCAAAGGCTCGCGGCTGCCCATTCAACTGGCCGGTGTTCAGCTTCCTACACAACCAGGCGAGAAACGCGTCCGCCGAGTACCAGCCGCCGCGTTCGACGAAGGCGAACAGGTGTCGGCCGCGTTCGTCGTCGGCAAGCTTGCCCGCCAGCCAGTCGTCCACCTTCGCCTCGGTCCCTTGCGGCAAGATCGGCACGTCGAACTCGCCCAACAGTTTGCGGATTTCGCTTTGCTTGACCGCGGTCAGATCGAACGGTGCGGGCTCCCCCAGGAAGCTGGCAAAGACGGGTTTGCCGCTCGCGTCTTCTCGGCCAGCGACCCGAGCATCTCCTCCGGCGTGTACCCCGCGGCCATCAGCGTCGCCGTGATCGCGCCTGCGGACGTGCCCAGGAGGCGTCCCGCGGTGTACTTGTTCGTCCCGTACAGCTCCTGCAGCGCGCCGACAAAAACCATCCCTTTGGCGCCGCCCCCCTCGAAGACAAAGTCAATCTCAGACATGTCGTCCTCCTTCTCGGCGGGGATAGGGGATGAGGGGATACGGCCTGGCAAACGCTCCATCCCCTCATCCCCTATCCCCGCAAGCTGCCCGTTGGCTTGGTGGCTGGCCCGCGCACGATGCTTGTGGTAAGCTTGTTCCGGCTGCATCATATCATTGCGGGGAAAGTGTTACAAGAGGGTAGGCGAGGTCTTCGATGACAACCGGCGTTCCGAAACCTTCACGGGCGGACCTAGACGGGTCGGCCGGCAAAACCGTGCCGGACGTCATCGCGCCCGGCCTGGCCGTGTTGTTTTGCGGCATCAATCCCGGATTGTACTCGGCCTACACGGGCTATCACTTCGCGCGGCCCGGCAACCGGTTCTGGCCCACGCTGTACGCGGCCGGCTTCACACCCCGATTGCTCCGACCGGACGAGCAACGGGAGCTCCTGCCGCTAGGCTACGGCGTTACGAACCTGGTAACGCGGGCGACGGCGAGCGCCGCCGAGCTGCGCGAAGAGGAAATGATGGAAGGTGCGAAAGTCCTTACGGTCAAGGTCGCTCAGTACCGGCCGAGTGTCGTAGCTGTGCTGGGGATCAGCGCGTACCGGCACGCCTTCCGCCAGCCGCACGCCGTTCTAGGCGAGCAGCCGCTCCGCCTGTCCGGCGCGCGTGTCTTGGGTGCTGCCCAACCCGAGCGGCCTGAATGCTCACTACACCCCGGCCGCGCTCACCAACGTGTTTAACGAGTTCCTCACTGTAATCCACACCACATAAGCTCATTTCTGCGTTGTATAATCTGTGTTAATCCCTTGTATCGCCGGGGGTCTTTTCGTTCTGCATACCGTTCTTCAGGAAGGAGCCGTAACGTGTCATTCCGCCTGCGACCAGTCTATCTGTTCCTGGTTGTGTTCGTAGCCCTCATTGCATCCTGTTCGGGCCTGCCCCCCGTTTTCCCGGGTCCAGCCGCCGTTCAGCCAGAGCCTACCGTCCCGCCGCCCGCCGAGCCGCTGCCGGCTACACCCGATCCCGCTTCGGCAATCATCCCCGAGGGGACCGTCCCGGTGGCCGGCACGACGGCGATCGAACCAAGCCAGGTCATCACCGAGTCCCTACCCTCTGCGAAGTCCACGGTGGCTTCGGCGATGGCGGTCCTCTCCGGACAGGTCACCTACCAGCCGCGGATTGCGCTGGCGCCCGACGCCGTGGTGGAAATCGCGCTGCAGGACATCTCGCGGGCCGACGCGCCTGCAACCCTCATCGCCTCGCAGACCATCGTGACCGAAGGTAAGCAGGTGCCCACTCCCCTTCACGCTGACCTACAACCCGAGCGTCATCAACCCGGCCATGCGCTACGCAGTCAGCGCGCGTATCACCGAGGGCGGCAAGCTGACTTGGATCAGCACTCGTGTCCACCCCGTTCTCACACATGGGGCGCCGTCGGATAATGTCGAGATCGAGGTCAACCAGGTGCGGAACTAGCCCGGTTTTGTGGGAATAAAGACAAGACCGCGCATCGCCGGGTCAGACCCGGCGATGCGCGGTCCTGTTTCTGCTCATTTATCTCAGAAGATCGCCTGCTGCACGTTGAACGCCGCGGCAGATCGTGCGGATCTCTTCGACCGTCAGCCCCTCGCCCATCTCCCGGTTTGCCAGGTTCATGTACTCGTAGCGGGCGCCGGTCTCCGCATATTCGATCCGGTCGGACGCGCGCTTGACCGAGACGTCCGAGCGCGCCATCACGCCGTGCTTTGCCCACAGGACGATGCGATGCGTTCGCAGCGACTGCACCGTGGCCGCCATCAGCTCGGGCGAGCCGGGCAGCTTGAACGGGACGACGCCTATGCCTTCGGGCAGGTTGACGATCGTCTCCGGCTCCCAGCGCAGGATGTGCTGGTTCAGATACTCGCTCGTCCCGATAGCGCGGGATGTGGCTGAGGTACGTCAGGTGCGGCGGCTGCGCGTGCAGCACCGCGTGGAAGTTGGTGCCGGTCAGCCGGACCTGGTCGCGATGCACGCTGAGATGCGAGTTGAACTCGCTCGTCAGCCTCTCGAAGAGCCGGCCCGGCGAGGTGTGCAGCTGGCCCGTCTCGCCGCCCTCGTCAACCACCAGGTAGCCCAGGTTGCCGGCAGGGTTGTCGATGATCTCCCGCAGCCGCCGGCCCGAGCCGGTGATCAGGAACGCCTTCCCGGCCAGCTCGGGAATCGCGTCGGGCAAGGGGATCGTCTCGACGTTCGGGAAGATGCGCCGCGGATCGAGCTGCCAGCCGAGATACAGCGAGATGTTCCCCGCCGCGCCCTCGGTCGCCTCGATGTCCGACATGCGCCTGCCGGCCTCGCCAATGAGGACCAGCAGTTCAGACAGTTCCGGGTATGGGGCTTCAATCATGCGAGAACCTCCTCGCCACCAAGACACAAAGGTTCACGAAGTCTTCGACGGTCTTGGTGTACCTTCGACCCTTGGAGTCTTTGTGGTTACGCCTTCAGTTGTTGCCGGCGATATAGCTCGTCGGGGCGGGTATGGATCCGGTTGACGTCATGCTCGGAGAGGAAGCGTGGTCCGCCCGCGGCAAACGTGCCCAGCAGCACGCGGGCGGTCTTGACCGCCATCGCCATGATGTCCAGCACTTGCTGCGGCGTCTTGCCGAGCACGATCGGACCGTGGTTCTGGATCAGGATGAGCTTCGGCTGTTCGCCGTACTGGTCGATGTACGCCTGGATGCGCCGCCACACCTCGACCGCGAGCGGCACGCCGGGGTCCGTGTAAGGGACGAGCACGGGCGCCGGTCCGCACGAGACGATCTCGTCTGGAAAGAGCCGGCCCGCGTACGCCTGCTCGAATCCGACCGAGCACGTCAGCATGTTGATCGCGGTCGCATGCGTGTGGCCGACGAAGCTGACGCCGGGCAGCTGGAGGCACAGCGTGTGCAGCAGCGTCTCGACCGACGGGTGCGGTCCCTGGCTCGGGTCGACCTTGGCGGCAGTCAGCGCGTCCTTGACGTCCGCGTCCGTCAGCCCTTGCTTGTCCATCAGGGCCAGCACCGGCTCGAACCCGACGCGGACGAACCCGGCTGCGCCGATGGTCCGCAGCTGGGTGCCCGAGCCTTTGACATAGAAGCTCTTGTCGTCGGCGCGGGCCGACGTGTTGCCTTCGCCGAGGATCACGTAATCGAGTTCCGGCCGGCCGAGCTCGTTAGAAAGCGCGACGAGTTGATCGAGAATGGGGTCTGCCATAAAGAAAGAAAAGCTCCTTGCTGATGCAGAGCTGTCAGGTTTCGCAAACCTGACAGCTCTTTGATTGATTACACGAGTAATTCGTAAGGCTCTTCGATCAGTTGGATGAGGCGATCGAAGAAGGCTGCGGCGACCGCGCCGTCGAGCACCCGGTGATCGCACGCGATGGTCAGCACGATGGTGCGGGCGACCGCCAGTTGGCCGTTCACGACGAAGGGTCGGGGTGCGATGCGCCCGGCCGCCAGTATAACAGACTGGGCCCCGTTTAGCACAGGCTGGAACTGGTCGACGCGGCGGTTGCCCAGGTTGGACAATGTGAACGTGCCGCCCGCGATGTCCTCGGGTGAGAGCTTGCCAGAGCGAGCGGCCTCCACCAGGCGCGCTCGTTGGATCACGATCTCCGCGAGCGACAGGGCGTTGGCCCGGTGAATCACGGGGACCAGCAGCCCGACCTCAGTCGCCGTCGCAATCCCGACGTCCACGGACTCGTGTACGCCGATCCGGCCGTCCTGCCAGAATGCGTTGGCGCGCGGATGTTCGGACAACACGGCGACCGCGATCTTGATCAGCAGGTCCGTGATGGTCAGGCGGATTCCCGACCCGGTGCTGGACGATCGGCAGCAGGCGCTCGCGCATGTCGACCAGCGCCTCGGCCGATGCCTCCGAAGTGAGGTAGAAGTGCGGGGTGGAGGTGAACTTGGCGGTCGTCCGCTCTGCGGCGATCCGCTGGATGGGCGTCGGGTCTTCCCAACGGACGCCGGCGCCGGCGGTCGGAGGGCTTCACTGGCCGGCGCAGAAACACGGGGAGGGGTGGCCCCGGCGAGCGCCAGGACGTCCTGCTCGATCACCCTGCCGCGCGGCCCGCTGCCGCCGATCGTCCGCCAGTCGATCCCCGCCTCCCGCGCCCGTTTCCGCGCGCGCGGCGACGAGAACGGCTTCCCCGGCGTCGCAGCCGGCGGCCGCACGTCCGCCGCGGTAATCCGGTCTCCGTTCGTTTCGACGGTTCGCCAGGTCGATCCCTTCCTGGGCCGCGATCCGCCGGGCAAGCGGCGTCACCCGCGTCCTTTCGGGCTGCGCCTCGCCGGGCATGAGGATTTGGGCGAGCAGCGCCCCGACCGGAACGGTCTCGCCTTCACGCACCACGATCGCCCCGAGCACCCCGTCTGCCGGCGCCTCCACCTCCACCGTGACCTTGTCCGTCTGCACTTCCAGGATCACCTGGCCGGCCGCGACCTGGTCTCCCTCGGCCGCCAGCCAGCGGACCACGGTCCCCTCGTCCATCGTCAGCCCGAGCTTGGGCATGGTGAAATCGACGGCCATATCAGCGGTCCCGGTAGAGCGCTTCTTTGGCGCCCTTGATGATGTCGTCCACGCTGGGGATGGCTTCGAGCTCGAGCACGCCGGCGTAGGGCAGCGGAACGTCCTCCGCCGCCACCTGCACGATCGGCGCGTCGAGCCAGTCGAACGCCTCGCGCTGGATGCGAGCCGCGACCTCGGCCGTGAACCCGCCCGTCAGACAGCCTTCGTTCACCACGACCAGCCGGCCCGTCTTCTCCACCGACTTCACGATGGTTGCCGTGTCCAGGGGCTTCAGCGTGCGCGGGTCGATGACTTCGGCGTCGATGCCTTCCGCGGCCAGCTTCTGTGCGGCTTCGAGCGCCAAGAGGACCATGCGCGAGGTGGCGACGATGGTGACGTCCTTGCCCGCGCGCTTCACGTCGGCGACGCCGATGGGCAGCACGTACTCCTCCTCCGGCACCGGCCCGGTCGTGTTATAGAGCAGCTTGTGCTCGATGAAGACGACGGGGTTCTCGTTCCGGATCGCCGCCTTGAGCAGCCCCTTGGCGTCGTATGGCGTAGACGGCTGGACGACGATCAGGCCGGGCGTGTGGACGTACCACATTTCGAGGCTCTGCGAGTGCTGCGCCGCGTTCCCGCGTCCGCCGCCGCCCTGGGTGCGGATCACCAGCGGCACGCTCGCCTTCCCGCCGAACATATAATGCGCCTTTGCAGCCTGGTTGACGATCTGGTCCATCGCCAGCGCGGTGAAGTCGATGTACATCAGCTCGACCACCGGCCGCAGCCCGGTCATGGCCGCGCCCACGCCGATCCCCGTGAAGCCCGCCTCCGAGATCGGGGTGTCGCGCACGCGCTTCGGTCCGAAGCGGTCGTACAGCCCGCGTGTCACCTGCAGCACGCCGCCGTATTTCCCCACATCTTCGCCCAGCACGCAGACGCGCTCGTCGCGCGCCATTTCTTCGTGCAGGGCTTCGTTCAAAGCATCTCGATAAGCCAAATCGCGCATGGTCCTATCCCTTATCTCCTGATGCGCACCGGGCACAGCGTCGTCTGACGACGATGCGGCGCCTCGCCGGCGAACGGGAGGAACTGTGTCAAGTGTCTCAAGTGTGTCAGGTGTCTCAACTTACGATTCTGTTGGCGAAATCATCGAGCCGCCAAGGCCGCGAACGCGGATGTTCTGGTTGATTTGAGACCGGCGCCGCTCAGGTAGTCAATGAAGCGACAGACGTTGATGGCGGCGGCCAAAGCCAGTGATTGCAGCTGGGTTTTGGCGAGGCCGCAGTAGCGGGTGGCTCGCAGTTCGAAGGCGCGCACCGCTTGGGAAATCGTCCCTTCGATGCCCAATCGGGGCCGGTACTTGCGCATGAAGGCTTCGAGTTCCGTTGTTTGCTCGCTGCGAGCTTGCTGTAAGGCTTCGTACTGCGCCTGCGGTCGCACCCGGATTTGGCGCCCGGCTTTAGCGCTCCGTGTGCAGCGGGTGCGCGCCGTGCAGGTCTGGCAGGACGCCGCGGCAAACGTAATCTCGATAGCGATATTTCCGGTACGATCTTTGACGTTTTCGGCCCATTTGACCGAGGTTTGACCTTGTGGGCAAGTCGCCTGCTTGGCATCCCAGTCGATCTGAAACTGGGCGGTGTCGTAGCCGGTCTGTTCCTTGGCTTGCCAGGACACGTTTTGCAGTTTCGTCACCGGGCCAATCAACTCGATGGCCGGCTCTTGGGCGGTCGAGACCAGCAGATCGGCGGAGAGGTAGGCGGCATCGACATAGTGCTGTTGAGGCTTGAGTCCCTGCTCAGCCAGGTCGGCGTGAATGGTTTCGATGACTTCGACGTCTTGGGTCGGGGCCAGCACCGTCTCGACGTGCGTGATGACGTGGATGGGGGCCTCCGGATCGCAGCTTTCGGTGAGGTGGGTGCGATAACCAAGCCAGGCTGCGTCGTTGTGCCGGGCATACCGGGCTTCCACATCATAGGGCGAGCGAATATAGCGGTCGGCCGGCGGCAGGTTGCCAGGCTCCCGCATACACACGACTTGCTCGGCGCCAGAGGCGTCAATGTAGTACTGCTGGAGCCAGATCTGTCGCAACACCTGCAGGCAGGGCGCTGAACGCACCGCCTCAGGTGCCGTCGCCGCTAACGCTGCGGCCAGCAGCCGGTGCCCATCGGCGCCGATCTGCTGCGCCAGCGCCTGGCGTTTCTCGCGGGACTCCGGCAGATGGAAGGAGTCGAAGCGTCGACCATAGCGTTCGGACCAGTCGGCCTGCGCCACGCTCACCAGCCAGTCCGCCGCGGACCGCGCCAGTTCATTCAACGTGTAGCGCAGGCTTTCACCGACCAGTTCGAGCCGATTGAGTTGGCGGATGACCGCCAGGACGTGCGTTGAATCGGTGCGTTGGCGACCACCGGCTACAGACACACCCCCCTGTTTGACACACTTGAGATGCTTCATGAGTCAGAGCGTCCTTCGGCGCTTCCGATCGGCGTTGGGGACGCGTAGAGGTCCTCCCACAGCGAGGCGACCTCCGGCTCCGGGCTGGCCTTCGCATACTCGATCGCGGCGTCGATGTCGGCGCGCGGCGCGGCGCAGCGCGTCGATCTCGGTCTCACTGAAGCCGAGCGTGGAGGACAGGACCTTCTCAAACCGGCTGATCGGGTCGCGCTCGGGCGTTTTCCATAATGCGGTCTCGTCCTTGCTGCGATAGCTTAGCGGGTCGCCGACGGTGTGACCCTCAATCCGGTAGGTTTGGGCGACGAGGAAAGTGGGGCCGCCGCCCGCTCGCGCCCGCGCCACCGCCGCGCAGGCTGCCTCGTACACCGCCAGCACGTCGTTGCCGTCCACGGTCACGGCGGGCATGCCCCATGCCTGCGCCTTTAGTTCCAGCCGCTCGACGCCGATAAATGGCCGGCAGGGGCTGAACTCCGCGTACTGGTTCTCTTCACACAGGTACACGATGGGCAGCTTCCAGAGGACGGCCATGTTCGCAACCTCGGCCAGGATGCCCTGGTTGCTCGCGCCGTCGCCGAAGAAGCACACCGTGACGCGGCCGTCGCCGAGCACATCGGCGGAATAGGCCGCGCCGGTCGCGAGCGCGATGCCGCCGCCGACGATCCCGTTTGCGCCGAGGATGCCCAGGTCGAAGTCCGCTATGTGCATCGAGCCGCCCTTGCCCTTGCAATAGCCCGTCGACCGGCCGAGCAGCTCCGCCATCATGCGCCGCGGGTCGCCGCCCTTCGCCAGGCAGTGGCCGTGCCCCCGGTGCGTGCTGGTGATCGTGTCGGTCCGCCCCAGCGCCGCGCACGCGCCCACCGCTACGGCCTCTTCGCCGGTGTACGTGTGCGTGGTCCCGCGGAGCATGTTCTGCATGAACAAGCTCCGCGCGGCCTCGTCGAAGTAGCGGATCAACCACATCCGGTAATACAGATCGGCTAACTGATCGTGGTTCAAGTCCATATCAAAGCTCCGCGGCGGGGATTAGGGGATAGGGGGATGCCTCATAGATCGCATCCCCTCATCCCCGCATCCCCTAATCCCCGCTAGTTTTTACCTCAAGTACAGGCCGCCGTTCACGTCCAGGGTTGCGCCGGTGATGAACGCGGCTTCGTCGGTGCAGAGGAAGCAGACCGCGGCCGCGATCTCCTCCGGCGTCCCCAGCCGCCCCAGCGGGATTTGGCTCCGGACGCGCTCCTGCAGTTCCGCGCCCCACGCGGCGGTCATGTCGGTCGCGGTCGTCGCCGGCGCGACGCAGTTCGCGGTGCCGCCGGTGGGTGCGAGGAGCCGGGCCAGCGACTTGGTCAGCCCGACCAGGCCCGCCTTCGACGCGGCGTAGTGTACTCCAACCAGGACCCCGCCCATCTGCCCGCCGACCGACGACAGGTTGACGATGCGCCCTTGCTTCCCCGCTGCCTGGATCTGCCCATAGGCCTCCTGGCTCGTGAGGAACGCGGCGGTGAGGTTCACCGCAAGCACGCGGTCCCATTCCTTCCGCGTCGACCTCCGCGAAGGGCGTCAGCGGGCAAATGCCGGCATTGTTGACGAGGATCGCCAGTTGTCCGAAGCGGCCCACGGCGGCGCTTACCACTCTTCGGACGTCCGATTCACGCGTAACGTCGCAGCGCAGCGGCAGTGCGCCGAGCCCGAGGCTTCTCGCCGCCGTCCGCAGCGCATCCCCGTCGATGTCCGCAAGCGTGACGTTAGCTCCCTCCTCGTGGAGCGCCCGGGCGATTTCGAACCCGATGCCGCGGGCTGCGCCGGTCACCAGCGCCGTACGGCCCAGCAGTTTCCCACTCATCGCACTTCGCTCGTCGCTTGCTTCATCGCCACCGCCCGCTCGGCCGCGGCGACGATGTCTTCGACGCCCAGCCCGTATTCCGGGAAGAGCACCGCCGGATCGCCGGAGCGGCAGAAGGTGTCCCGGATGCCGACCCGCTGCACGGGCACGGGATGGTTTTCGCCCGCACATTCCGCAACCGCTGCGCCCAGCCCGCCGACGACCGTGTGGTCCTCTGCGGTTACGATCGCGCCGGTCTCCCGTGCGGCCCGCAGCACGGCCTCCTCGTCCAGCGGCTTGACCGTGTGCATGTCCAGCACCCGGGCGGCGATTCCCTTTGCCGCAAGCGCTTGTGCGGCCTCGAGTGCGCTCGCCACCATGATGCCGCAGGCGATGAGCGTCACGTCGGCGCCTTCGGCCAGCGTCAGGGCCTTCCCGAGGATGAACTTCTGCGACGGCTCGTAGATGATCGGAACCGGGTTGCGCCCCATGCGGAAGTAGACCGGGCCGTCGAGCGCGATTGCCTGCCGCAGGAGCGCGGGCACTGCTGTCGCATCGGCTGGGACGACGACGGTCATATTAGGCAGGCTGCGCATGATCGCGATGTCTTCGATCGCCTGGTGCGTCGGCCCGTCCCAGCCGACCTCCAGCCCGCCATGCGAGCAGATGAGCTTGACGTTGAGCCGCCCGTAGCAGATGAAGCTGCGGATTTGCTCGCAGGCCCGCAGGGTTGCGAAGGTGGCGTATGTGCAGGCGAGCGGGATCAGGCCCGCACTTGCCATCCCCGCCGCCGCCAACATCATGTCCTGCTCGGCCACGCCGAAGTTGACGTGACGCTCGGGGAAGCGCTTTCGGAAAGCGCCCGTCTTGAGCGAGCTCGAGATGTCCGCGTCCAGCACCACCAACTGAGGCAACTCCTCGCCCAGCCGGACGAGCTCCTGCCCGAACGCCTCGCGAAGCGTCCGCTTTGCGAGGGCCGCAGAAACCAGGTTTCTGCCAGAAACCTGGTTTCTCGACGCCGCAGCTTCGGGCACCCAGTCTTCACCTAGCTCGCTTAGTGCGGCGATGGCTTGATCGCGGTTCGGCGCCTTGCCATGCCAGTCGGCGTTGTCGAGCATGAACGAGACGGGCCAGCCCTTCACGGTGTGGGCCACGATGGCCGCGGGGCCGGGAATCGACGCTGCCCACTCGATCGCCTCCAGGATTTGGCGGAGGTCCCTGCCGTCGATCTCGCGGACGGCCCAGCGGCACGCCGTTAACTTCTCGGGCAGCGGGTCGAGGGATAGGATGTCGTCCGACTTGCCGTCGACCTGCGAGCGGTTGTAGTCGACCAGGACGGTGAGGTTGGGGAGTTGGTGATGGCCCGCGAACAGGAGCGCTTCCCAGGTGGCGCCCTCCTGCAGGTCGCCCTCCCCCAGCATCACGTAGGTCCGGTAGCGAGCGGCCGGTCAGCCGGGCGGCTTCTGCGATGCCCACGCCTGCCGCCAGCCCGCTGCCCAGTGGGCCGGACGTCATGTCGATGCCCGGGCGTCTTGCGCATGTCCGGGTGGCCCTGGAGGTGACTGTCGCTCTGCCGCAGCCGCCACAGGTCCTCGACGGGGAAGAAGCCCCGCTCGGCAAGCGCAGCGTACCAGACGGGACAGGCATGCCCCTTCGACATGAGGAAGCGGTCGCGGTCGGGCCACTGCGGGTTGTGCGGATCGACGCGCAGGACGTGGAAATACAGCGCGGCGACCATGTCCGCCGCCGAGAGCGAGCCGCCCGGGTGCCCCGAGCCGGCAAAATAGGTCATCTTGATGACGTGCCGGCGCAGGAGGTTGGCGATGGTCTCGAGCCGGCGCAATCAGTTCCGGATCAGGCGGCATTGGCGGGCACGGTCTTTCGCGGGTCATACGCGCCGGGAACGACGGGCGGCGAGAACAACGTCACCAGCCGCAGCTGCTCGCCACCGTCCACCCGTATCTGGTGCTCGATCGCGGGCGGGATGAAGACTGCGACGCCCGGTTCGAGCGGGATCTCCTGCTCGCCGGCCACGATGGCGCCCCGGCCCGAGAGGATGAAGATGATCTCCTCCTCCCTGGCGTGAACGTGTGGCGCGGCGATGGTGCCCGCCGGAAACTCGGCCACGCCGAACGCCAGGTTCCGCGCCGCGCTGTTCTGCGGCCCCAGCAGGTAATACCAGTCGCGGCCCGGCAGGTGATGGACCGTGCAGGTGTCAAGTGATGACTTTTCTAGCATGATCATATCCTCATCCCCTGCATCCGGCGCCAGCGTGGCGCCCCATCCGCCGCAAACGGCACTATGACACCGTCGGGATACTTTTGCAGCAGCGCCGGGTCGTGCGGCGGGACGACGAGGGCATTCATGTCGCGCATGCGGTTCATCGCCTTGCGGCACTGGATTTGATCGACTGCCGCGCCGATGGGGTGGTCGCGTTCGAGGTTTTCATAGTAGAAGATGGTGTCGCCCGGAAAGACGGCTAACCCTTGCGCTGTCTGGACGGTGAACGCCTGGCTGCACATCGTGTGCCCGCCGACGTAGAACGCGCCGATACCCGGCAGCACCTCCGGCGCTTCGTCGTCCAGCAGCAGCACCCGATCGCGCGCCTCGCCGACGAAATAGGCGAAGATGTCGCGCGGGAACAGGATATCGGGCGTCATGCCTGCGACCGGCGGGTCGATGGTGAGAAAGAAGCCTTTACGCGAGACGAAGAACCGGGCGTTCGGGAAGAGCTTCGCGTTGGAGCAGTGGTCGTAGTGCAGGTGCGTCAGCAGGACGCCCTTGACCTCGGCCGGATCGATGCCCTCCTTGCGCAGGAGCAGCGGGATGTTCTGCGTCGCCATGTCCATCCGGAAGCGCCCGCGTTCGCCCACGCCTGCCACCGTCATCGGCTGGATTTCGTCCACGTCGCGCACGCCCGGGTCGATCAGGAACACGGCCCCGTCGTCGCGGCGCAGGATGAAGAAGAAGAAATCCGCGATCAGCCACTCGTCCCAGCACGACATAAAGAACATCTGCGGGCCGGGCACGCTCTGTTCGCAGTACTTCACCGCCTTAATGGAATAAGTCGCCATAGACCCTCCCATTACTGAAGGTTGATCGAAACGCCGCCGTCCGACCACCAGCATCGCGCCCGTACACCAGGCCGAATCGTCGGACGCGAAGAACAGCGCCGGGCCGGCGATGTCTTCCGGCTGGCCGAACCGGCCGAGGGGCGTTCGCTGCGACCAGTACTCGCGCACCTGCGGATCGGACAGCGCGTCCCGGTTGATGTCCGTCTCGACCGTGCCGGGCAAGACCGCGTTGCAGGTGATGCCGTGGGGGCCGAGCGAGATCGCCATGGACTTGACGAGCAGGTTGATGCCCGCCTTGGACGCGCAGTAGTGGGCTTGCCGGCTGCCGCCGAACTCCGCCGAGATGGAGCTGACGGCGATGATGCGGCCGGGGATGCCGCGCTCGACCATCGTGCGGGCCACCGCTTGCGACATGAGGAAGTAACCCTTGAGGTTCGTGTCGAGCACCTGGTCCCAGACCGACTCGGGCATGTCGAGGAAGTCCTCGAACGGGCAGATGCCCGCGTCGTTCACGAGGATGTCGATGTGATCCCAGCGGTCGAGCACGGCCCGGATCGCTGCCTCGATCTGTTCGGCGCTGCTGACGTCGGTGCGGAGGAACATTGCTTCGCCGCCTGCCGCTTCGATCGTCCTGACCGCATCCCGGCCCTCGGTCTCGCGCAGGTCGACCACCGCGACCCGCGCGCCCTCCGCCGCAAAGCGAAGGGCAATGGCGCGGCCGATGCCCCTGGCCGCGCCCGTCACAACCGCGACTTTATCCTTGAGGCGCATGGAGACTTCCTTGTCTGTCGGCTTCGCCCGGTGAGGAACGCAGTTTCTCACCGGGCAGTACTGCTACGCCATGAGGAGATGCGGTTTCTCCACCAATCTTACCACCGTTTGGAGGAAACGGGCAGCCGGACCGCCGTCGACGAGCCTGTGGTCGAAGGTCAGGCTCAGCCACACCCGCTGCCGCGGCTCCACGTGATCCCCCACCCAGGCCGGCTCCGTCTTGATGCGCCCCACCCCGAGGATCGCGCACTCGGGCAGGTTGATGATCGGCGTGAACGCGTCGATCCCGAACATGCCCAGGTTGGTGAGCGTGAACGTTCCGCCGCTCAGTTCGTCCGGCGTACACTTGCCCGCCCGCGCCCGTTCTGCCAGGGCCTTCGACTCCGCGGCCAGCTCGGCCAGCCCCTTGCGGTCCACGTCGCGCAGCACCGGCACCAGCAGCCCCCGCTCCGCGTCCACTGCCAGCCCGATGTCCACCTGCGGCCAGACCTTGATGCTGTCGCCGTCGAGCGAAGCGTTGAGCCGCGGGTGCTGGCGCAGCGCCTTGCCGAGCGCGTACAGCAGCAGGTCGTTGTACGAGACCGGCACGCCGTCCGCGATGAGCTTCTCGCGCAGTTGGACCAGGTGCAGTCGCGTCCGCCTCGGCGGTCAGCGTGACCGGCGCTGTTTCCCGGCTGCTCGCCGCCATCCGCTCGGCAACGACGCCGCGCACCCCGGCCAGCGGGATCACCTCGACGGGTTGCCGTCGGCGACGCAGGCCAGCGCCTGCACGACGCGGCGCCTCGGCGCCAGCTCTTCGCGCGGCCTCGCCCGTGCGCGGCGAGCGCGGCCTCCACGTCTTCCCGGGTGATCTGCCCGCGCGGCCCGGTCCCCAGATCGCCGCCAGGTCGAGCCCGCTTCCTCGGCCAGCCGCCGGGCCAGCGGCGAGACCGGCGGAAGCGCCCGCGGCCGCCTGCGCGGCGCGCTTGCCGCGACGCTCGCTGCCTGCGCCTGCCGCAGCCCGGCGCTCCGCGAGATACGCCAGCACATCGCGCTCCACGATCGCGCCTTCAGGCCCCGTCGCGTCCAGTTGCTCGAGCGGCACGCCCTCTTCTCGGCCAGTCGCCGTGCGCGGGGGAAACAAAGCAGTGCCGCCTGCTGGGCGACGCCAGCTCCGCGCGCTTCGGCGCTTCGCGCCCTTCGCGCCTTCGCGGCCGTGTCCTTCGCCGCCTTCGCGTCTTCGCGGTCCGAGTCTTCACGGCCTTCGCGCCGGCGCTTCCCCCTCGCCCAAGATCACCGCGATCGGCGCCAGCACCTTCACCTGGTCGCCCTTCTTCGCCGTCACCCGGCTCAGGATGCCCGTGGCCGGCGCCTCCACGTCGAGCATCGCCTTGTCCGTCTCGACCACGTACAACGCCTCGCCCTGCTTCACGTGCTCGCCTTCCTGCTTCAGCCAGGCCACGAAGCTCAGCGTATCGACCGTCTGTCCCAGCGGCGGAACCAGCACTTCTGTCGCCATGATGCATCAGCGTCCCATCACCGCTTTGACCGCTTCGACCACCCGCTCGACGCTCGGCACGTAGAACTGCTCCATCACCGGCGCGAAGGGCGGCGGCACGTCGGGGGCCGAAACCCGCACGACGGGCGCGTCGAGGTAGAAGAAGACCTCCTGGGCCGCGAGCGCGGCGAGGTCGCCCGCCCAGCCGCCGGTGAAGTTGTCCTCCTCCACGATGACCAGCCGGCCCGTCTTCTTCACCGACTCCCAGATCAGCTCCTTGTCCAGCGGCACCAGCGTGCGCGGGTCGATCACCTCGGCCTCGATGCCCTCCTGCGCCAGCTCATCCGCGGCCGCCAGCGCCCTGTACATCGTCAGCAGCTTGCCGACGATGGTCACGTCCTTGCCCGGGCGGCGGATGATGCCCTTGCCGATCGGCACGATGTAGTCCTCGTCCGGCACCTCACCCACGGGGCTGATCGCGCCGCGCTCGGTGCGCGGGCCCTTCGAGCCGTACAGCAGCTTGTGCTCGAACATCATCACCGGGTTGTCGTCCCGCACCGCCGCCTTGAGCAGCCCCTTCGCGTCGTACGCGGTCGAAGGTGCGACGACCTTGAGCCCCGGCACGTGGCAGAAGAACGCCTCCATGCTCTGCGCGTGCTGCGACCCGCGGGCGGTCGCGCCCACCGGCGCGCGCATCACCATCGGCACCTTGGCGATCCCGCCCGACATGTAGCACATCTTCGCCGCGTTGTTGACCAGTTGGTCCATCGCCAGGAACAGGAAGTCGGAGTATTGCACGTCCGCGATGGGCCGCAGCCCCGCCATCGCCGCGCCCACCGCGACGCCTGCCAGGCCCAGCTCCGAGATGGGGGTGTCGAGGATGCGCTCGTGGCCGAACTCGTCCGACAGGCCCAGCGTGACCGTGAACGCGCCGCCGAACCCACCCGGGAATGCCGATGTCCTCGCCGATGCAGAACACCGTCGGGTCGCGGCGCATCTCCTCGCGAATGCCCTCGCGGATCGCCTCCGCAATGCTCATGGTCTTCACAGAAGCAGTCATTGGCGGCCTCCGTAGCGCACGAACGGGACCGGCCCTTCGCCGTAGAAGACGTCTTCGAGCGCCTCTTCCGGCTCGGGTGACGGGCTCGCTTCGGCAAACGCGACCGCATCGTCGATGACCGCGGTCACTTCCCGCTCGATCTCGGCCAGGCTTTCATCCGTCGCCAGGCCGGTCTCCTTGAGCCTCGCCCCCAGGCGCAGGATGGCATCCCGCGTCGCCCAGTCGGCCTCTTCGTCCTTGCTGCGGTAGGTGCGGGGGTCCGAGCGTGAGTGGCCGCAGAGCCGGTAAGTCTTGCATTCCAACAGGGTCGGCCCCTCTCCGCCGCGCGCCAGCTCCACCGCCCGGCCCGCGGCCTCGTACACGGCCAGCACGTCCATGCCGTCCACGATCTCACTCCGCATGCCGTACGCCGCAGCCCGATCCGCGATGTTCTCGATCTTGAACGTCCACGACACGGGCGTCGATGCGGCGTAAAGGTTGTTTTCGACGACGAAGACCGCCGGCAGCTGCCAGATCGAGGCCATGTTCAGCCCCTCGTGGAACGCGCCCTCGTTCGTCGCGCCGTCGCCCATGAAGCAGACCGCGACCTGCTGCTTGCCAAGTCGCTTGCACGCCAGCGCCAGCCCCGTGGTCAGCGGGATATTGCCGCCCACGATCGCGATGGCCGGGATCATGCCCACCGACATGTCGCCGACGTGCATCGAGCCGCCTTTTCCCTTGCAGCAGCCCGTGCGCTTCGCGAAGAGCTCGGCCATGATCGCCCTGGGACTGACGCCCTTGGCGAGGGAGTGGCCGTGGGGCCGGTGGGTGGAGGTGGCGTAATCCGCGTCGGTCAGGTGCGCGGACACGCCGACCGCGACCGCTTCCTGGCCGATGTACAGATGCAGGGTGGACGGGATCTTGCCCTGCATGAAGAGGTAATTGCACCGCTCCTCAAACCGGCGGATGGTCAGCATCCGCCGGTACAGGTCGAGTTGCAGCGCCGGTTCCAGCATAAGAGCTGCTCATGTATCAGCGTCCTTGTGCCTGAGAAACCAGGTTTCTCGAAGAAACCTGGTTTCTTGCGCGCCACTAAATGTTCTTGGGCGCGAACTTCGGGTGGAACTCCTTGCCGTAGAAGCCCCAGCGGGTCTGCGGGCGCTTGCGGTAGCCCCACGTCTCGAGCGCGGCGCGCAGCTCGGGCAGCGTCTTCGACGCCTCGTCCAGCGGCATGCCGGCCATCGCCGCGTCGATCGCCTGGCGGAACGCCTTCGCGCCCGCGGTGTAGCCCATCGGGTGGCCCAGCATGCCGCCGCCGGCCATGAAGATCATGTCCGGGCCGTTCTCGGCCAGCATCGGCTCGACCGAGCCCGGATGCACGCCCGCGCCGGGCATCGGGAAGATCGGCTTGATGTGATAGAAGGGCGCCAGCAGCGTCTGCGAGACACGCAGCGACTCCTCGACCGACGCGACCGGGATGCTCGACCAGATGGAGGGGGTCAGCATCATGTCCGCGCCGCACAGGCGGCAGAGCTTCGAGAGCGTCGGGAAGTTCATGGTCGGCAGGAGCGCCAGCAGGTGCGACACGTGCAGCAGGATGGGCGCGGTGATCTTCGGGTCCTCCGCGAGCACGCGCAGGATCGACGGCCCGGCCGAGTAGGCCAGCAGCAGCCCGGTCGCGCCGGCCGCGCACGCCCGCCGCGCCTTCTCCTGGATCCGGTCGACCTCGTCGGTGATGCTCACCATGTAGAGCGTCTTGTGCCCCGTCTCCTGCTCGGCCTTCTCCAGCGCCCGCAGCACGGCTTCGAGGCGGGCGTCGAAGGAGCAGTTTTCCAGCTCGGAGCACATCTCGTCGTCCTTGCACAGGTCGACGCCGCCCAGCGCGCTCTGGTACACCTGGTTCGCCGTTTCCTCGGGCGTCATGCCCATCTTCGGCTTGATGATCTGCAGGGTCAGCGGCCGGTCGTACACGCCGAGGATGTCGCGCACGCCCTTCACGCCGAACTTCGGGCCCTGGAACTTCTGCGCCAGCTTCTCGGGGATGTAGATGTCGAGCAGCCGCATCTTGGTCGGGAACGCGAAGCAGTTGCCCGCGATCGACAGCAGCATCATCGGGACGTTGACGTTCACATCCCATGCCGCGGTGGGGAAGCCAAGCTGGATGATCGCCTTCTTCGTGCCCTTGGGCGCCGGGATTTCGTAGTAGCCGATGACTTTGCTCATCAGCCGCTCGCGCACCTCGTCCGTCAGCTCCTTCACGTCCATCCACGACGAGGTGGAGCCTTCCGCCGCCAGCCGCTCCACCTGGCCCAGGTGGTCGATGAACTCCTGGTCCTCGACCACGTCCTCGATGTAATACGTGCCGACGATGTAATCGTCCGGCGCAATGCAGCTTTCCCACATGTAGTTGAACATATGGGGATCATAGAGATGCTTCACAAACTTCCTCCATCTGACCTATCTAGAAACCAGGTTTCGGCCAGAAACCTGGTTTCTCCTTACCCTAGCAGTGCTTCGCGGATCATGGCGGTGGCTTCCATCGCGTCGCCCGACGCGATGACTTCCTTGATCCGGTCGCGGCCGATTTTGTCCAGGAGGCCGTGCAGCCCCTGGATCCACTTGATGCTCTCCGTCGCGGCGCGGATGCCGTTCTCCCGGTAGGGGAAGATGTCGAGCGCGTACCAGCCGTTGTAGTTCATCCGGTCCAGCCAGTAGATCAACTCGAGCATTTCGATCGTGTGGACCGAGCCAACGGTCATGTCGTCGTCCCACAGCCGCCAGTTGTCGTTGAAGTGCATGTAGAACAGCTTGTTGCCGAAATACTGCAGCAGCGCGGCGGACTCCGCGACGTTCTCGTACCCCATCAGTGCGTGCCCGATGTCCACCATCGCGCCGACATTGGGCCGATTGACCTTGTCGATCAGGAGCAGGGTCTTGCCGACTGTGGCGATGAAGCAGTGTGTGCGCGGCTCCTTGGGCTTGTACTCCAGCACGATCTTCACGTCGGGCAGGTGCTCCGCGCACTCGATCGTGCCCTCGATGATGCGGTCCCACGCCAGCGGGTAATCCGCCTGGAACGGGTAGTCGTAGCCGTCCTGGCCGAACCACAGGTCCACCACTTCGCAGTTCAGCTGCCTGGCCCACTCCATCGACTTCTTGACTTCGTGAATTGCTTCCGCCCGGATCTTCGGGTCGTTGGCCGCAAAGCTGCCCCAGCCCCACTTGCCCGAGGCCCAGATGTCGGGCGTCACGCACGTCACGACGAACCCGGCATCGCTCACCTGGCGGCGGATTTGCTCGACGTTGTTGTCGTTTACGTGCCACAGCCCCACCAGTTCGACGCCCACCAGGCTGGGCACCTTGGTTGCCGCCTCGATCAGTTGGTCGGTAGTCAGCCGCTCGCCGTACCCGGCAAGGACGTAGCGGTCGGCGCACGCGTTGAACGTATTGATGTTGGCCGAGAACTTAAGCGACGTTGCCATTCGGTTCCTCCCTTGATGAATTGTGTCAACGAACGCTCTTTCGAGGTTTCGAAGACACGAGGTCACCTCGTCTTGATGCGTTGTGCTTTGTGATCTCAGACTTCAAGGTCGCGTGAGCGTCACTTTGAAATCGTACCGGTCTCCGCGCCAGACGGCATCCAGGTACTCGACGGGCACGCCGTTGGCCGCGTACGTGATGCGCTCCGTGTGCATCACCGGCGCCCCTTCCTTGATGCCCAGCAGCTGCGCCTCGTGGTTGGTCGCCCCGCGCGCCCGCAGCGTTTCCTTGCCCGTCCACAGGCGCAGGCCGTAACGCGTCTCGAGCAGGCGGTAAAGCGAAGATGACAGGTCGTTCTCTTCGAGCCTGGGGCACAGGCCGGCCGGCAGGTAATTCGTCTGGATGCTCACCGGCGCGCCGTCCGCCAGCCGGAGCCGCTGCACCTCGTACACGTCGGCCGCCGCTGGTTGCTCCAGGGCAACCGCCACATAGCCCGGCGGGTTGATTCGGGTCACCGACAGGACGCGCGTCTCGAGCTGCCACCCGCGCTGCCGCATCGCCTCGCTGGTCGATACCAGCGCGGTCAGCTCCTGCTCCACCCGCCGCGTCACGGCGAACGATCCCACGCCCTTTTGCCGGTAGATCCAGCCGTCCCGCTCGAGCTCGTCCAGGGCATGCCGCACCGTTTGCCGGCTGATGCCGTGCCGCTCCGCGAGCTCGTTCTCCGAAGGCAGCTGGTAGGTCTCCCCGCGCGCCAGCCGCTGGCCGATCTCGTGGCGGAGCAGCTCGGCAAGCTGGTCATAGTATGGAACCGGACTCTTTTTGTCGATGAGGAGCATCGGGACGCCTGTATACTTGTGCGTACAAGTTATCACGGAGAACCCGGCTTGTCAAGAAGTGCGCCCGTAACGCGAAGCGTCTTCGTGGTCCAAAGACGCCAGAGATCCAGCGTCTTCGTCGGTCCAGATTAGCTATTTTCGCTAACCTAAGTTATAATAATTCCATCTTACAAATGTAAAGGATGGGCTGAGAGTGCGACTTGGCTCAGACAAGCCAAGAGAGGACTCTCAGTGACATTTTCAGGTTTCAACTTCAGCCCGCGCATTGCGGCGGGCATCGACGCGCTCGGCTACGAAGAGCCGACTCCCATTCAACAACAGGCAATTCCCCACGTCCTCGCCGGGCGTGACGTCATGGGCCTGGCCCAGACGGGCACCGGCAAGACCGCCGCTTTCGCTTTGCCGATCCTGCAGCGCCTCGAGCGCTCGCGCGCCGCGCAAACTTCACGGACGCGCCGGCCGCGGGTGCTGGTCGTCGCGCCCACGCGCGAGCTGGCGGAACAGATCCACCAGTCGTTTGTCGCGCTCGGCAAGCGCACCGGCGCGCGCAGCGTCGCCATCTACGGCGGCGTCGGCATGCAGAGCCAGGTCCAGGCGCTTCAGAGCGGCGTCGAGATCATCGTGGCGTGCCCGGGTCGGTTGCTCGATCACGTCGGCCAGGGCACAGCCGACTTGAGCGGAATCGAAGTGCTGGTGCTGGATGAAGCGGACCGCATGTTCGACATGGGCTTCCTGCCCGACGTGCGCCGTATCGTCCGCGCGGTCCCTCAGCAGCGCCAGACCCTGCTGTTCTCTGCGACCATGCCAGACGACATCAAGCAACTGGCCGGCGAGGTTCTCAGGGACCCACTGACCGTTCAGATCGGCCGGTCTGCGCCGGTCGAGACCGTGTCGCATGCCCTGTACCCGGTGCCGCAGCATCTCAAGACCGCGTTCCTCAAGGCGCTCCTGCCCACGCTCGGCGAGGGGTCGGTGCTGATCTTTACGAAGACGAAGCATCGCGCCAAGCGGGTAGCGGAGCAGCTCGCCGCCGCCGGCTTCCGCGCCACGTCGCTGCAAGGCAATCTATCCCAAAATCGCCGCCAGGCCGCGCTCGACGGTTTCCGCTCGGGCGAGCACCAGATCATGGTGGCGACCGACATTGCTGCCCGCGGCATCGACGTTCTGAGCATCTCGCATGTGATCAACTACGACATGCCTGACACGCCCGAAGCCTACACGCATCGCATCGGCCGGACCGGCCGGGCGGAGCGCACGGGCGAAGCCTACACGATGGTCACGGTCGAGGACGATGCGGATGTGCGCGCGGTCGAGAGGCTGCTCGGCCAGCGGCTCGAGCGCCGGACCCTGCGGGGCTTTGATTACAGCCAGCAGAAGCCGAACGGCGACGAATTTGCGCGCGGCCCCCGGCAGCCCCGGTCGCAGCCGAAGCGGGCGCTCGCTCAGTGCCCTTGCAGCCGGCCGCAAAATCCAGGGAGCAGGCAACGTGGTCGGCAGGGCGCCCCACAGCCGGCCGTAGCAGATAGGCGCTTTGCGCCTGAACGCTTCGACCGTTACAATTGCGGCTGGCAACTTCAGAGCCGAAGAAACCGCAAACGAGAGAGGCGTTCATGCACGATCTGCCGATCCTGATCAACATCACCCTCGCTCTCGTCGTCGCGTTCCTGGGTGGCATGATTGCCCGCCGGGTAGGTCTACCAACGATCGTTGGTTACCTCCTGGCGGGCATTCTTATCGGCCCTTTTACCCCTGGCCTGGTCGGCGACGTCGAGACTATCCAGCAGCTGGCCGAGCTCGGCGTCATCTTCTTGATGTTCGGCGTCGGGCTCCACTTCTCCTTCCAGGACCTCCTGCGGGTTCGCGATATCGCGATCCCCGGCGCGCTGATCCAGACCTTATTCGCCACGCTGGTTGGCTTCTTGCTGACCCAATTGTGGGGCTGGACGGTTTCTGCGGGCATCATCCTCGGCCTCGCGATTTCCGTGGCCAGCACGGTCGTCCTCCTGCGCGGGCTGATGGACAACTCGCTCCTCAACACGCCGCACGGGCAGGCCGCTGTCGGCTGGCTGGTCATGGAAGACATTCTCTCCGTGCTGATCCTGGTCGTCATGCCCGTTCTTAACTTCGAGTCGGCCGGATTCGACTGGTCCTCGGTCGTCGATTACCCTGCTCAAGGCCGCCGCGTTTGTCGCCATCATGTTCTTTGCCGGATCGCGATTGATTCCCTGGCTCTTGGAGCGGATCGCGCGCACCCGTTCCAGGGAGCTATTCATCCTCGCAACGTTCGCCATCACTTTGGGCACCGCCATGGGCGCGGCCGAGCTTTTCGGCGTGTCCCTTGCGCTGGGCGCGTTTGTTGCTGGCGCCATCATCAACCAGTCTCCCTGGAGTCACCAGGTTGACGCCGACGTCTTCGCGTTCCGCGAGATCTTCTCGGTGCTCTTCTTTGTTTCCATCGGCATGCTCGTCAATCCAGCCTTCCTGTGGGCCAACCTGGGGCACGTCCTCGCCCTGACCTCGGTGGTCGTGGTTGGCAAGTTCATCATTGTGCTGCTGTTGGGGTTAGTGCTGCCGCGGCCGATGCGCACGTTCCTGATCGTCGCAGTCGGGCTCAGCCAGGTAGGCGAGTTTTCGTTCATCCTGGGCCAGGCCGGGGTCCAACTCGACCTGCTCGCGTTCGAGCAATACTCGCTGATCCTCGCGGCCGCTCTGATCTCGATTACGATCAATCCGTTCATGTACAAGCTGCTGCCGCGATTCGACCGGATCCTCCGGCGTCTTCCAGGCTTCCGGAAGCAGTTCGCGGGCCCGGTGCAGCCGGCCGAGCTGGACGAGCACAAGCTCCACGGCCACGTCGTCGTTATCGGCTATGGCAGGATCGGCAAGCACCTGGTCGACGTCCTTCGCACCCTCGAAGTCCCGCAGTTGGTGCTCGAAACCGATGTCGAACGCGTGGACTCGCTCAATCGTGCCGGCGTCGCGACGCTGTACGGCGATGCGGCCAATTCTGAGATCATCGCGCACGCGCGGCTTGACGCCGCCCGCGCGCTCGTGGTGACCGTTCCCGACGAAAGCCCGGCCGCAGTTATCGTAGCGTCGGCCCGGAACCTGAACCCAGAACCTGCCGATCATTGCACGCGCTGCCACGGAAGAGGGCGTGCTTCACCTGCGACAGTTGGGCGCCAACGACGTCGTCCACCCCGAGTTCGAAGGCGGGCTCGAGGTGGTCTATGACACGCTGCTGCAATTGGGCTACCCGCTGCGCGAGGTGCATGAATACGCGGAGGCTGTGCGCCGCGATGCCTACGATATCGAGACGGCCTCGAGCGATGAACGCCGCACCCTGCGGGACATGGTCGCCGCTACGGCCGGGATCGAGATCGCCTGGCTTATGCTGTGTGACGGGAATCCGCTCATCGGGCAGACGTTGCGCGAGTCCAGTATCCGTGACCGGACGGGCGCCTCCGTTGTCGCGCTGATCCGGGACGGCCACATCGTCGCCAACCCCAAATCGTCCTTGCGGTTCCTCGACGGCGACCGGATCGGCATCATCGGCGAGCCCGAGCAGATCGAAAGCGCAAGAGGATGGCTTGCGTGTTTGGAAGAAGAAGCGCCGCGCGGCTTGACGCCGGCTGCGCGATCACATTCAGGACAGCCGAATCGATTCTGTAGGTTGGAAAACCTTGTTTGCCACAGAGGACACAGAGAGCGCAGAGGTCTCTTGAGAGGCTGAGAGGCTCTATTCCTCTCCAACCGCCTCTGTTGCCTCTGTGTCCTCTGTGGCTAAAAGGGTTTCTATGCCCTGCAGGACTAATCTGGCTGTACTTTAAAGCGGCGGGAGCGTCTGAAGTGGCCTCAAACGCTCCCGTTCTTCATTCTGTAGTTTTGGCGCGGATTGCCTAAGCCTCGTAGCCCCGGCCGGCCATTTCTCCACAGCCTTCTCTCCCGCCAGCTCGGCCAGGAACTCCTCGTGGCCCATCGGCCGCGAGAACATCGGGTAGGTCTTCTCGACCGCCACCCGCTGCTCCTCCTCGCTCAGCGTCGCGGTGCAGTCCTTCAGCGTGATGACGCTGTACCCCTTCTCGTAGCCCGTCCGCATGGTCGACTCGACGCAGCAGTTCGTCAGGAAGCCGCCCAGCGCGATGGTCTGGATGCCGCGGCTGCGCAGGATGAAGTCCAGGTTCGTGGTCTGGAAGCCGCACAGCCCGCGCTTGCCCTCGATGATGATGTCGCCCGGCTCGGGCTTCAGCGCGTCCACGATCTCCGCGCCCCAGCTGCCCTTGCGGAACGAGCGGCTGTCCACCACCCCTTTCAGGATGCCGTACGGCTGCGAGGACAGCTCATGGTAGTCGTCGGTGAAGGTGATCGGCTCGAAGATGATGGTGGCGCCCAGCTCGCGCGCCTTTGCCACGGTCTCGACCGTGTGCGCCAGCATATTGCTGCTTTCCATCACGCCCTTGACCGCGTCATGGAGGGTGCCCCCAGGCGACGTGAAGTCGTTCTGATACTCGATGAGGACGACTGCGGTGGTTTTCGGGTCCATGTGACTTCTCCTTTGTAGTGCAGATGGAATCTGCGTGCACAGCCTCGACGGTTGTGCACGCAGCCGGCATTTGTGCAGTCTAGAGGATCGTCGCCAGCTCGTCGAGCAGCAGCTGCCGGTCCTCTTCGTTTTGCTCCTGCTCGGCCTGGGCGCGCGCCTGCTGGATATACTCCATCGCCTGCCGCTTGTTGCGGGCGGCCATCGCAGCCCGGGCCAGCGCTTCGTAAGCGTAGCCGAGGTAGAAGGGCGGCAGCTCGGCGTCTTCGGTCACATCGAGACAGCGTTCCGCGTACCAAACCGCGTTCTCCGGCCGGCCCGTGATCGCATAGATGCGCGAAACCTGCCAGTAGCCCAGCGAAAGCTCCTTTCTCGTGCAATCTGGCCGCTGCGTCCAGTGCCAAAGCGAGGCAATGCTCAGGTTGAGCATCTCATCCTCTTCGGCAGGCGTCCGTTCTTCCTGGTCGATCAGGTCCCAGGCGCGGTTGAAGCATTCGGTCGAGAAATACCGGTGTGCGGTTTCGATGTCAAAGGTGGGATCTTCGCTCATGCGTGTACCTCGGTGCGAGTGGTGGCGGCGACAAATTCCTGTTGATTATACGCGAAAAAGGGTGTAAGGTGTAGTCGAGGCCCGGGACAACAAGGAGGTCCCATGAAGAAACGGCTTTTACTCGTCGTGTGCGTGGTCGTCGTCGTGGCAGCGCTGGCGCTGCCGGTATCGGCATCCGGGGCGTCAAGTGACGCCAAAGCGCCGTCTGAGAGCGGCGGTTTTTGGTACCTGGTTAAGTCCGGCGATACGCTGGCCTCCATCGCACGCCGGTACGGCGTGCCGGTGGACGGCCTCGCTGCAGTCAACGGCCTTTCGAGCATCAACCGGATATGGGCGGGCACGTACCTCTGGATTCCCGCCTCCACCGTTCCGCCCACCTTCCCGCCCGGCCAAACGTGCCGGACGAAGTACACTGTCAGGCGCGGGGACACCCTCGCGAAGATCGCCGCGCGCTACGGCGTGACCGTCTGGCGGCTCGCCTGGAACAACGGGATCACGAACTACAACTACATCTATCCCGGCCAGCGCCTCTGCATCCCCTGGGCCGGGACGCCGCGCTAGAGCCTCTCGCCCCGACCCCCTGTCCGGCTGCGGCAGGAGACCGGGCGGAGTCTCCGCGCGGGAGAGGTCAATACCCCCCGTACTTCCGCACCGCGTCGATCATCGCCTCGACGTTCTCCATCGGCGTGTCGCCCTGGATGATGTGCGCGGGGCTCACCATGTAGCCGCCGCCCCGTCCGAGCACGTCGATCTTCGCCTTCACATCCGCCTCGATCTCCTCGGGCGTCCCGAACGGCAGCAGCTTCTGCTGGTCGATCGCGCCCCAGAAGGACAGCCGGTCCCCAAACTTGCTCTTCAGGTCCTCCGGCTCGTGCCCCGGTACGTTCGGCTGCACGGGGTTGAAGACCTCCAGCCCCACGTCGATCCAGTCGCCCAGGATCGGCGCGACCGCGCCGTCGCAGTGCTGGCAGATGATGACGTTCGGGTTGACCGCCTTCAGGTCCGCGTAGACCTGCCGGTAGCGCTCCTTGAAGTAGCGCCGCCACATCCGCGGCGAGATCAGCATGCCGTTCTGCGCGCCGAAGTCGTCGCCGGCCCACACCGCATCGACGCCCATGCTCACCAGCTTCTTGCCGGCCTCGGTCGCGAAGATGCGGCACTTGTCCATCAGCGGCTCGAGGTACTCCGCGCCCCCCGCCATGTCGACCAGCAGCTTCTCCAGCCCGACGAGCTGCTGCATCATGTCGAACATGGTCAGCTCCATGTCGCCGACGATGAAGTGCGTGTCCTTGTACTTTGCGATGTCCCGCGCCGCGTCGTCGTACCGGCCATCCGCGAGCGGATCGGGGAACTGGAAGGCTTCGATCTCCGCAGCCGTGGTCACGTTTGCAAGCGGATGGACGACGACGTCCATGTAGACCGGCCCCTCCCGCATCTTCATCCCGAATTCGTTCGTGATGTAGCCGTTCTCGTCCGCCGGGTGCTCGTATCCCCGCGGCAGGCTCGCGCCCACGATGACGCAGTCCGAGCCCATCTTCACGCGCAGGTCGTTGTTCGACAGCCGGTACGTCACATCCTCGTAGTATGAGGTCGTGTAGTCCGTTGCCACCCCGTACTTCTCCGCGAACCGGTCCGCCAGGCTGCGCGAGAGGTCGAACTGGACGGGCACGCGGTCGGGCAAGCCTTGCCGGGTCAACGCGCGCCACACGCGTTCCTTCGAATTCACTTCTGTCCTCCAAACAAAGGGCGGGGATGGGGGGATTTGGGGATTCTTACTCCGTTATCCCCTCATCCCCTCATCCCCGCCGTGACCCAGAAACCCAGGTTTCTCGAAGAAACCGGGTTTCTTCCGATCGCGACTTACTTGTCGACGTTATCCTTCGTGTACTTGGTGAACGGGCCCATCAGGATGCGCAGGCCCTTCTCACGGGTCGGGTCCTTGGTGATGGTGTACTCGCCCATCCGGCCCGCCTTGAACGTCTCACCTTCCTTGGCCTCCAACTGGCCGTTCGCCATCATGTAGGTGGTGTAGTAGGTGAGGTAGCCGAGGTCCTTGAACGACCAGAGCGCGAACTCGGGTGCGCAGCCGTTCTTGGTGTAGGCGACCATTTCGGAAGGCAGGCCCAGGCCCGAGACCTTGATCTTGTCGCACAGGCCTTCGTCCTGCATGGCCTTGGAGGCCGCGGTGATGCCAACGGTGGTCGGGACCATCATCAGCTTGAGGTCGGGATACTTGTCGACGAGGGCGAGGGCCTGCTTGTAGGACTCCTCGGACTGGTCGTTGCCGTAGACGACGTCGACCAGGTTGAGCTTGGCGTACTTGGGATCCTTGAGCGCGTCCTTCAAGGCGGCGATCCAGGCGTTCTGGTTCGCGGCATCCGGGGAGGCGGAGAGGACGGCGAACTTGCCGCCAGCCGCGCCGAGGATGTCGAGGGCCATGTCGGCCATGACGGTGCCGGTTTCCTTGAAGTCGACCTGGGCCACGAAGACCTGCTCGCCCTGGGCCGAGGGAATCGGCGAGTCCCAGGTGACGACGGTGAGGCCCTTGCCGCGTGCGGCTTCGGCCGCCGGCCCAAGCTGGTCGCCGGCGTTGTTGGAGATCATGATGGCCTTGGCGCCCTGGGTGGGTGCGTTGGTCACGATCTCGATCTGGCCCGCGACGCTGTTGTCGGCCGTCGGGCCGACGTAGCTGAGCTTGCCGCCGTCCTGCAGTTCCTTCTTGGCTTCCTCGGCGCCGGTGTTGGCCTCGTCAAAGACCGCGTTGCCCATGAACTTCGGCAGGAAGATCATGTCCGTGCTCTTGCCCGGGGTTGCGACCTTTGCCGACCGACGTCCCTGCTGCGGGCTGGGTTGCGCCGCCAGACTCCACGTTGTCCTTCGTGTACTTGGTGAAGGGGCCCATCAGGATGCGCAGGCCCTTTTCACGGGTCGGATCCTTCTCGATCGTGTAGGTCCCCATCCGGCCGGCTTCGAACTGCGCGCCTTCCTTGGCCTCCAGCTGCCCGGTGGACAACAGGTAGGTGACGTAGTAGGTGAGGTAGCCGAGGTCCTTGAACGACCAGAGGGCGAACTCGGGTGCGCAGCCGTTCTTGGTGTAGGCGACCATTTCGGAAGGCAGGCCGAGGCCGGAGACCTTGATCTTGTCGCACAGGCCTTCGTCCTGCATGGCCTTGGAGGCCGCGGTGATGCCGACGGTGGTCGGGACCATCATCAGCTTGAGGTCGGGGTACTTGTCGACGAGGGCGAGGGCCTGCTTGTAGGACTCCTCGGACTGGTCGTTGCCGTAGACGACGTCGACCAGGTTGAGCTTGGCGTACTTGGGATCCTTGAGCGCGTCCTTCAAGGCGGCGATCCAGGCGTTCTGGTTCGCGGCATCCGGGGAGGCGGAGAGGACGGCGAACTTGCCGCCGGCCGCGCCGAGGATGTCGAGGGCCATGTCGGCCATGACGGTGCCGGTTTCCTTGAAGTCGACCTGGGCCACGAAGACCTGCTCGCCCTGGGCCGAGGGAATCGGCGAGTCCCAGGTGACGACGGTGAGGCCCTTGCCGCGGGCGGCTTCGGCCGCCGGCCCAAGCTGATCGCCGGCGTTGTTGGAGATCATGATGGCCTTGGCGCCCTGGGTAGGTGCGTTGGTCACGATCTCGATCTGGCCCGCGACGCTGTTGTCGGCCGTCGGGCCGACGTAGCTGAACTTGCCGTTGTCGCCGAGTTCCTTCTTGGCTTCTTCGGCGCCGGTGTTGGCCTCGTCAAAGACCGCGTTGCCCATGAACTTCGGCAGGAAGATCATGTCGACCGACTGGCCGGGCTTCGCCTTGACCACGCCGCCCGCGGCGGCTGCCGGCTGAACTGCGCCGCCGGCCTCGACGTTATCCTTCGTGTACTTGGTGAAGGGGCCCATCAGGATGCGCAGACCCTTTTCACGGGTCGGGTCCTTCTCGATCGTGTACTCGCCCATGCGACCGGCCTTGAACTTGGCGCCCTCGACGGGGTTCAGCTGGCCGGTGCCGATCAGGTAGGTGACGTAGTAGGTGAGGTAGCCGAGGTCCTTGAACGACCAGAGCGCGAACTCGGGTGCGCAGCCGTTCTTGGTGTAGGCGACCATTTCGGACGGCAAGCCCAGGCCGGAGACCTTGATCTTGTCGCACAGGCCTTCGTCCTGCATGGCCTTGGAAGCCGCGGTGATGCCGACGGTGGTCGGGACCATCATCAGCTTGAGGTCGGGGTACTTGTCGACGAGGGCGAGAGCCTGCTTGTAGGACTCTTCGGACTGGTCGTTGCCGTAGACGACGTCGACCAGGTTGAGCTTGGCGTACTTGGGATCCTTGAGCGCGTCCTTCAGGGCGGCGATCCAGGCGTTCTGGTTCGCGGCATCCGGGGAGGCGGAGAGGACGGCGAACTTGCCGCCGGCCGCGCCGAGGATGTCGAGGGCCATGTCGGCCATGACGGTGCCGGTTTCCTTGAAGTCGACCTGGGCCACGAAGACCTGCTCGCCCTGGGCCGAGGGAATCGGCGAGTCCCAGGTGACGACGGTGAGGCCCTTGCCGCGTGCGGCTTCGGCCGCCGGCCCAAGCTGATCGCCGGCGTTGTTGGAGATCATGATGGCCTGCGCGCCCTGAGTGGGTGCGTTGGTCACGATCTCGATCTGGCCCGCGACGCTGTTGTCGGCCGTCGGGCCGACGTAGTCGAGCTTGCCGGGGTTCTGCAGTTCCTTTTGGGCTTCCTCGGCGCCGGTGTTGGCCTCGTCAAAGACCGCGTTGCCCATGAACTTCGGCAGGAAGATCATGTCCAGCTTTTGGCCGGGCTTCGCTTCGACCACGCCCGCGGGCGCGGCAGGCGCCTGGGTCGCCGCCGGAGCCTGCGTAGCCTCCGGCGCCTTGGTCGGTTCGGGTGCGGCCGGCGCAGTGGTCGGCGCGGGCGCCTGGGTCGCCGGCGCCGGCGCGGCCCCACCGCCACACGCCGACACAAGCACGCTCAACACGGTGAGCACTGCGAGAACCTTAAGTAACGTGAGCTTCATGCGAGTCTCCTCCTAAGTGAAACTGAGCTGATACGCAGACACGTCGAATTGGCTTACAGGTTGACAGCGGAACGCTTTCGATGGTGCTCCTTTCCGCTCGACGCCGCTTAGTGCGCCGCGCGAGCTCTGAGGCGGCGGCGGTTAATTCCCGCCCGCGCCTGGTTGAACAGATTCGGACCGAGGACCGATAGGATCAGTAACAGGCCGATGACCCCCGTCTGGAAGTGGCCTGAGAGGCTGGCAAGGCCCATGCCGTTTCGGATGTTGAGGATGATCAGGATCGACAGAAAGACCCCGTAGAGCGTCCCCGAGCCACCGAAGATGCTCACGCCACCCAGCAACACCATCGTGATGATGTCAAGCTCGTAACCTTGAGCCAGGTCGCCGCGCACCGCGCCGAGGCGGGAGGCGAGCAGCAGCCCTGCAAACGCGCCGATGAGCCCGGACGCGATGTAGAGGATGAACTTCACCTTCGGCACCCGCACGCCGGCGTAGCGGGCCACGTCCTTGCTGTTGCCGATGACGTACACCTGGCGGCCGAAGCCGGAGTACTGCAAGATGATCAGCGCGATTACGAACATCACCAGGAACGCCAGCAGCGCAAAGGGGAGCGGGCCGAGCATGTTCTTCTGGCCGAGCACGTTGAACCACGAAGGAAACTGGCTGATCGACTTGTCTTCGAGCAGGACGCGCGCCAGCCCCCGGTAGCAGATCTGCATCGCCAGGGTGACCACCAGCGAGTTCAGGCCCACCCGCGCGATCCAGAAGCCGTTCCACATGCCGCAGATCAGCCCGATG
The DNA here is from genome assembly GCA_963800615.1 of uncultured Chloroflexia bacterium. Classification (GTDB taxonomy): domain Bacteria; phylum Chloroflexota; class Anaerolineae; order CG2-30-64-16; family CG2-30-64-16; genus JALOOB01. Next base: position 26,917 of record CAWDBO010000022.1, on the reverse strand, counting down.
GTCATCGCCGCCACGCAGGCCGTGGCAAAGTCCACCTTCGCGCGGAACAGGTACGCCGCCGCGCACGCGGCCAGGCCCATGATCGAGGCCACCGACAGATCGATCTCGCCGTTGATGATCAGGAACGTCATGATGATCGCGATGATCACCTTTTCGATCGAGAGCTGGAACAGGTTGACTTGGTTGCCCATCGTCAGGTAACCCGGCGCCAGCTGTGAGTTGATCAGGACGATGATGATCAGGATCGCGAGCAGGAAGCCTTCCCAGCTCTTGAGGCGCTGCCAGATCGTTGCGAACGCGCCGGACATGGCGCTTGGCTTAGGAGCGGGGGCAAGGTTAGCTGACATGGGCGGAAACCTCGGCTTTCTCCTTCGATTCTTCAGCGCTCATCTGCAGCTCGGCGCGAGCCCAGATGCTCTTGAGCCGGGCAAAGACGACGTAATCGAGTGCGACGGCCAGCAGGATCATCATGCCCAGGATCGCGTCGAGCCAGTACTGGCTGATGACTGCCCAGCGGAAGAGGCTGTTCTGGATCAGGTCGATCAGCAGCGCGCCCAGGAACGCGCCCACCACCGTGCCCGAGCCGCCCATGTTGCTCACCCCGCCGACCACCACGGCCGCAATCGACTGGAATTCGAGGCCCGCGCCCGCCAGGACCGTGATGTTGCCGAAGCGAGCCAGGAACAGGAAGCCGCCCAGCCCCGCCATCGCCCCACTCAGCAGGAACGCCGTGAAGACGATCCGCTGCGCCGGGAACCCCGCGATCCGCGCGGCATCAGGGTTCGAGCCGATCGCGTACAGCCGCCGGCCAAAGGGTAGGTACGTCAGCACGAGCTGGAAGATCACGAGCGCCACGATCATGATTGCGAACAAGACCCGCACCTGGATGCTTCCGACCCCGAACAGGTTTGACGACCCCAGGCTGTTGAGCCACGGCGGGAGGTTATTCGTCGTGATCGGCACGGCGTTCGAGTACTCGACCAGAAAACTGCGGAAGATCGCCAGGGTCGCAATCGTCGTAATGATCGAAGGCACGCGCCCGTAGGCGATGATCACGCCGTTGATCGCCCCGCAGATCATGCCGAGCGCCAGCGCCATCAAGACCGCGGCGACCGGCGGGATCCCCGGGTGATGCCAGAGCTGCTGCCCCACGATGTACGCCGTGAGCCCGACGACCGAGCCCATCGACAGGTCGAAGTTGCGGGTCAGGAATACCAGCGTCTGCCCGATCGCCAGCACCGCGACGACGACCACGCTGGTCGACTCGCGCACGATGAAACGGGCATTGAAGTACCCGGGGATTTGTATGGAGAAGAAGATGACGACGATCGCCATCAGAATGAGCAAGAAGAGCGTCCGGATCTGTTCGGGCCGGAATCGACTGACGAGTGATTTCATGCGGTGTCCTCCGTCATGCCGCGGCGGGTGCGCCGCCTGTCGCTACGCTGCCGGCGCTTGCACGGTGGCCGCGGTCCCCATGGCCGCAGCCATCACGGATTCCTCGTTTGCCTCGGCACGGTCGAGAATCGCCATCTGGCGTCCTTCGCGCATCACTAACACCCGGTCACTCATGGCGAGCACCTCGGGCAGATCGGACGAGATCATGATGACTGCGATGCCCTGATTCACCAGGTCCGAGATCATGTGGTGCACCTCTGCCTTCGAGGCCACGTCGATGCCGCGGGTCGGTTCGTCGAGGATGAGCAGTTTCGGGTCCGCGTTCAGCCACTTGCTCAGCATGACCTTCTGCTGGTTGCCCCCCGACAAGCGGCCGACGTCGGCCTGCAGGGATGGCGTGCGGATGTTGAGGCGCTGGCGGAACGTCTCGGCGGTTGCCAGCTCGGCTCGCTGCCGCAGCAGCCCGATCCGCGTCAGGTAGTCCCGCAGCATTGGCAGGGAGATGTTCGAGGCGACCGACATCGCCATGATCAGCCCGAGCTGCCGCCGGTCCTCGCTCGCATATGCGATGCCGAGCGACAGGGCCTGCCTGGGCGACGTAATCTTGTGCGCTTGCCGTTCCCAGCTGATCTCGCCGGTGTCCGCAGGCTCCACCCCGAACAACGCCAGGCCCACGTCGGTGCGTCCCGAGCCGATCAGGCCCGCAAAACCGAGCACCTCGCCCCGGTAAACGTCGAAGTTGATGCCCTCGAAGATCCCTTCCTTGCCCAGGTTGCGGATCGACGCCAGCAGCGCGCCCCGGGTCGTCTTGCCTTTGGCGAAGAAATCTTTGACATCCCGCCCCACCATGTCGCGGATGACCTTGTCGTGGGTCACCTCGGCCCGCGGCCGTGACGAGATCCACTTGCCGTCGCGCAGCACCGTGATGCGATCCCCGATCTGGAACACCTCTTCCAGCCGGTGGCCGATGAACAGCACGGCCACGCCCTGTGCCGTCAGCGAGTGAACCAGCCGGAACAGGTTCGTCACCTCGTGCTGCGAGAGCGACGCGGTGGGCTCGTCCATGATCAGGACCCGGACCTTGAGAGAAATGGCTTTCGCGATTTCCACGGCCTGCTGCGCCGCCAGCGTCAGCCCGCGGGCGGGCACACGCACGTCCAACCTGACGCCGAGCTGGCTCAGGATTTCGTTGGCGTCCTCGTACATCTTCCCCCACCGCACCACCGGCCCGCGATCGGCGTGGCTGATGTAGATGTTCTCGGCCACGTTCAGGTCCGGGTAAATCATCGGCTCCTGGTAGATGGCCGCGATGCCCAGCGTCTGCGCCTCTTGCGAGTTGCGCACGTGCACGGGCTTGCCATCGAGCAGGATTTCCCCTGTGTCCGGCCGGTGTACGCCCGTCATGATCTTGATGAGCGTCGACTTGCCGGCTCCGTTTTCGCCGATGACGGCATGGACCTCGCCGGGATAGAGCTTGAGCGAGACGCCGTCGAGCGCCTGCGTCGCGTCGAAGCGCTTTGAGATGTCCACCATCTCGAGTACGGGCTTTGGTTCGGGCGCTACAGTCATACCTCACCTGCAAGTACACCCCGAGGGTGCAAGTTGCACCTTGGGTGCAATCAGCACCTTCGGTGCAGTTAGCGTGCCGGCACGTTGGCCGGCAGCGGACTGGGCGCGCCGGCCGACCCTGCACCGGCCGGCGCGCCCGTGTAGATAAACGAGTGCTCGATGTTGACGGCGGGTGGCGCCGCCTCCCCGCGCAGAATCCGCAAGGCCAGGCGGATGAGCGCCGCGCCGTATTGCTCCGGGTGGTAAGTCGTCGCGCCGATGATGCGCGATCCCGGGTTTGCCAGTTCTTCCCGCAGGCTGCGGTCCGCGCCCTGGCCGGTCAGCACGACGTCGTCCAGCCGCCCCAGCCGCCTAGCGGCCGTTAGTGCGCCCAGCGCGGCGTCGTCGTTGAACGTCAGGATCGCGATCCGGTGGACGCCGGGGAGTTGTTCGAGCCCCCTTGCGATCCCGGCTTCGCTCACGGGCGCCGAATTGCCGCTGTCGACGCGGACAATCTTGCTTTCGGGGATCAGGCCCAGCTCGCCGGCCAGCGCGTCCAGTTGGCCCTCGATCCGGCCCGCCGGCCCCGCCCCCGCCCGCTCTTCCTCGAGCACCAGCACCCGGTCGAACTGCCCGCCCCACTGCTCGCCGATCCAGCGGCCCAGCGCGGCGCCCGCCATCTGCCCGGCCCGGTAGTTGTCCGCGCCGAAGTACGTCGCGCCGATCATGGGGATGTCCACCGCGATGACCGGGACCGCGGCCTTTCTGAACTTCTCCATCAGCACCGCGGCAAGCCGGGCGTGGAGCTGGAACTCGATGATCAGGTCGCACCGGGCGTTCACCAGCGCGTCCGCCACTTCGAGCGCCCGCTCTGCGTCCAGCTCGTTGTCCATGACCACCAGGTCGACGTTGCCTGCCTCCTTGGCAGCACGTTCGAGGCTCCGCCGCACTTCCGCCGCAAATGGGACCTGCTCGCTGAGGTTGGCGAAGCCGATCAGGTAATGCCCGTTCTCGCGCTCGCATGGGGTGAGGGTCGTCACCCCGTGGGTGTTGCAGACCGTGACCTGGGTGCACGCGGCCCGCAGCTGCGCGAGCGCCTCCTGATTGATCTCGCTGTCGGTGTAGAGGTGGTGGAGTTGTTCGAGCCGGCGAAGGACGCGAGGCCCTGCCGGCCGAACTTGCTCGAGTCGATGAGGGCGATGACATCGTCCGCTGCTTCGAGCATTTGCGACTTGATCTGCGCCTCGCGGATGTCACCCTCGGTCAGGCCGCCGTCACGGGTGACGCCCGCGGCCGAAACGAACGCGGTCTTGATCCGCAGGTCGTGCAGGGTCTGGTCGGTGAAGATGGCGGTCACCGGCACGCCGTCAGGCCGCAGCAGGCCGCCCAGGAGCAGGACGTTGTTGGTGGGGTTGCGCGCCAGCCGTCGTGCGGTCTCGACGCCGTTGGTCACGACCGTCAGGTTCTTGCGGTCCTGCAGGTAGCCCGCCATGACGTAGGCGCTGGTCGACGCGTCGAAGAGGATCGAGTCCCCGTCCTCGACCAGTTCCGCGGCCCAGCGGCCTATTATGCTCTTCAGATGGCTGTGTAGCTGCAGGCGGTGTTGGAAGGCGTCGCTGAGGAAGTCGGGGTTGCCGCCGTACGAGGGCAGCGGCGCCGCGCCGCCGCGCACGTGCTGCAGGAGGCCTTCAGCCGCCAGCGTGTTGAAGTCGTTCCGGATGGTGTTGGGGCTGACGTTGAGCCGGGCCGCCACCGCGTCGACGTCCAACGCCCCGCTCTCGCGGAGCAGGGTAAGGATCCGTTGGCGTCGCAAATGGGTTTCCATCGTGGAAACTCCCGGTCGGTGTGGCGCGGCTGGCAAAAGAACGGACTTAAGAAGACGCTGTCAGGATATCACGCTTGTGTAGCGTTGTCAATACCTGTATTTTCTTGTGAAATCAAATCGGAACGGATGTGGAACTTTGGGAGAAGATGCACAGGCAAAGTGGACTCACCCGTCGAGCCAGGCAATGCGGAGATACCGGAGCGACTCGCGCAGCCCCGCTTCGAGTCGTACGTCGGAATAGTCGCGGCCCAGCTTCGGGCCTCCGATCTCCAGGTAGCCCACCACCTCGTCGACGGGCAGCAGGTGCGCGTTGTCCAGCAGCAGGCGGCGCACTTGCGGGACGTCCACGATTCCCCGGCTGCGCTCCGCCTCGCTGAACCCGAACGTCGCGTCGAAGCGGGCGTCCGTGTTCTTCAGGTGGATGCACTGCAGCCAGGGGAAGGTCGCCTCGAAGAGCTGCAGGTTGTCGTACCCCACCGCGCCGCGCTCGTCCGCATAACCGTGGGCCACGTCCACGCAATAACCGAACCGCGCGCTGCCCTCCCGGCTTGCCGTGCAGCCCGCCAGCTCCTCCCCCAGGTCGCGGATTTCCGCGGGCAGCGTCGGCGGCTCGGCCAGCGCCGACATCGGCTCGGCCAGCACGAACGGCACGCCCAGCGCGCCGGCATACGCCAATAGGCCCTTCACGGCTTCGACATACCGCCGCAGCCCCTCCGCCTTGCTCTCCATGCGATCGCGGAGCACCGAACCCGGGTTCCCGCCCGCGCCGCTTGCGCCCAGCAGCGCCGCGATCTCGATCATGCGGCGAAACGACCGGAGCGACGCTTCCTGCCAGCCCGGCTCGTCCCGGAAGACGCCCCCGAGTTCCCGGTGCGTCGTGAACACGCTCGAGATGGACACCCCGAACGAGGCCGCGGTCCGCCGCAGCCGGGTAAACCATTCGTCGGGCAGCTGGTACATCTCGAAGAACGACCCGAGCTGGGCATGGAACACGCCCTCCTCGGCCATCAGTCGGAAGAGCCAGTCATAGCTGTAGCGGTATTCGACGGGATCGGTCTTGACGCCGAGGTGCAGGGTGAGCTTTTCAGGCATGATACTCTCGCGGGGCAAGCGCCAGGCTTGCGGTTTTCGGGCCTATCCGGGACAGCGGCCACTGTAGCACGGCAGGCGCCGGTTGTCTAAATGCGGTCGCCGTCGGTTTGTTCCGCGCCTTACTGCACAAACGCCGCGTCCTGGCTAGGATGCTCGTATGCGGAATCATGCGGTTTGGCCGGGAATCCGGCGCTGGTTGGACGTGCACCAGCCGCCCGAATCGGCGGTCTTTGGCGGCGCGGCCGTCCTCGTCGGGCTTCTCGGCGGCGTCGCGGTCTGGCTGTTCAAGGCGGTCATCGAGCTCGTCCACCGGGCTGCCTACCAGGACATCGGCGCGTGGCTGAGCAGGGTGGGACCCTGGAAGCTCGCCTTGATCCCGGCCTTCGGAGGGCTGCTCGTCGGGCTCCTGGTGTACCGCTTCGTGGGACCTGAGCGCCATCATGGCGTCGCGGGCATCATCGAGGCGACCGCTCTCGCAGGCGGCCGGCTGCGTTATACCCGCACGCCGTTTAGAGTGGCGGGCGCAGCCCGTGCACGCGCCGCTGACGGCCGTCATCCTGCTTTTCGAGATGACCCACGACTACCGCATCATTTTGCCCCTGCTCTTCGCCGTTGCCGTCAGTCTCACGATCTCGAGGCGCATCAGCTCCGACTCGGTCTACATGCTCGGCCTCGCGCTGGCACGGCATCCGGCTCCAGCGCGGCCGCGACGTGGACGTGCTCGATTCGCTCACCGTTGCGGAGGTAATGTCGCCGGTGGCGCACACGCTTCCGGAGGCCGCGACGCTCGCCGAAGCGGACCATGCGTTTGCGCTCACCCATCATCACGGCATGCCGGTCGTGGACGCCGGGGGTCAGTTGGTCGGGGTCGTGACGCTGAGCGACCTGCAGCGCGCGCACGAGCGCGGGGCCGCGCTGGACACGCGGGTGGGCGCGATTTGCACCCGGGAACTCCTGACCGCCCGGCCTGAGGAGTCGATCGGGGTCGCGCTGCGGAGGATGAGCGTGCGCGACGTCGGCCGCCTGCCCGTGGTTAGCACCGGCAGCTCGGGCGAACTGCTCGGCATCCTGACGCGCGCCGACATCATACGCGCCTATGACCTTGCGGCCACCCGTCGCGCCGTTGCCCGCCACACCCAGGAGCAGGTGCGGCTCGGCGTGTACTCCGGCGCTCACACCTTCGAGGTCCGGGTTCAGCCGGGAGCCCCGATCGCCAACCGGGCCATGCGCGAGGTCCCCTGGCCCGCCAATTGCCTGATCGCCTCGATCCGGCGCCGCGGCCAGATCCTCATCCCGCGCGGTGAAACGGTAGTCCGGCCTGGCGACGTGCTGGTCGCGGTCGTAGAGGATGGTGCGGAAGCCGCGCTTCGCACGCTGGCACAAAGGGCATGAATTGGGCAGCGCCTCGCTGTTATTCCGGGCTCACCCCGGCGGCTTCGTCCGCTCGTTTCAGCAGCCGTTCCACGGTCGCCTGGCAGTCTTCCACCCAGTGCTCGCGGCCCTGCGCCCGAAAGACGGTGCAAGCGTGGTCCACCAGCGCCAGCCCCTCCGCTTCCCGTCCCTGCAGCAGCCAAACGAGACCGCGGCGCTTTTCGAGAAAGGCTTGCGAGATGGCGTCGTCCACCCCGGCCGCTTCAGCCTCGTACTGTTCCAGCGCCCCCACAGCCCCGGCCGCATCGCCCACCTCGACATAAATGTCGACTCGGATGCCCAGCGTGATCAGCGCCTTGCGCGGGTCGGGCAGCGCGCCTCGCAGCGCCAGGCTTTCCTCCAGGTCGCGGAGCGCTTCTTCGTGCCGCCCGAGCCGGCTCTTCACCTCCGCCAACTGCCCGAGGATCACGGCCATCTGGGCGGGTTTTGCGGTCTTTCCCACGTAGGCCCGCGCCTGTTCCAGGTGGTGCGAGCGCATCGTCCAGCTTCCCGTCGTATTTCTGCACGAGGCTCAAGTCGAAGTGGCGTCGCGCGAGTTCCGCCGGATCTTCGCCGCCCTGTTCCGCCAGCGCGAGGCTCTCGCGGTACAGATCCTCGGCCCGGTCCGCCCGGCCCTGCCGCATCTCCAGCCCGGCCAGGCGCGCCAGGCTTGCCGCCTCGTGGGCCCGGTCTTCCAGCCGCCGGTCCAGCTCGAGCGCGGCCTCGCAGTACCCGCGGGCTGCCTCGTGATCCCCGTGCGCGAGCGCCAGGCTGCCGAGGACGTGGTAGGCCCGTGCCTTCAGCCCGCTGTCCGCCAGCGCTTCGGCGGCCTCCAGCCCCGTCCGGCACAGCCGCTCCGATTCCTCCGCGTTCCCGGCGTGCCTCAGGATCGCGCCCTGCTCGATCTGCCAGTACGCGATCTCGCGCGTGCGGCTCAGGCTTTCGGCCGCTCCCTGCGCGGTCCTCGCCTGGTCCAGCGCCCGCGCGTACTCGCCGCGGTGGCTCAGCGTCTCGACGACCGCGGGCGCGCGCTGGAGCAACACCTCCCACTCGCCGGCTTCCGCCGCATGCCGGAGCGCTTCTTCCTCGTGCGCGAAACTGTCCGAGCCCGGCCGCGCGGCCAGGTCGAGCAGATGGGCCGTCGCGCGCCGGTGCGCCGTCGCTCGCAGGCCGGGCGCGTCGTCCAGCACGTCGCCCAGATGCTGCCGCAGCCCACCCGCCAGGACGAACCCCCGGTCGTCGACGCCGGTGAGCACCGACGCGTCGACCAGCTCGTTCAGCAGCGGCTGGCCCGCCCCCGGCTCGGCCAGCGCCAGCACGAAATCGGCGTCCAGGCCCCGGCGCACCACCGACGCGGCAGCGGCCAGCTCGCGCGCTTGCGGGCTGACCGAGTTGAGCACCTCTTCGAACAGCTTGCGGGCCGTCTCCTCCCACTCGCCGCCGCCCGCGTCGCGCAGCACCTTGTCGGGCGAGCGATTGGCCGAGAGCTGCGCCAGGCGATCCAGCGAGACGGGGATGCCGCCGGTGCCTTCCCAGATGACCTGCGGGTCGGCCCGCCTCAGGTCCAGGTGGAGGAGATTCCGGGCCGAGCGGACCTTCAGATACTCGATGACGTCGTCACGACCGAGGCCCCCGACCGCAACCGTGTAAGCGCCGCCCAGTGAGTGGACGGGATCCGACAGGTAATCCGGCCGGTGGCTGCTCGCCACGACTACCTGTGCGGCGTGGCAGCATTGGTCCACCTGCTGGATTAAAAGGTCCAGGCCGTGGTCGGGCCTCAGCTCGTCGTAGTCGTCCAACACGAGCACGAGCTTCGCCGCGTCACACCAGTCCAGTGCCTTGTCGATCCTGCCGGCCAACGGTTGGTCGCGGTCCGCCACTAGCTGCCGGTCGACCGTCGAAGGCATCTGGTGCGCCAGCGCCAGGAGCAGGGTTTCGAGCGACACTTCGCACGAACGGGTCGGGCCGCAGTCGATCCACCAGACGGTGCGGCCGCTGCGCGTGAGCAGCTCGGCCGCTCCGGCTGCCAGGTGGGTCTTCCCCGCGCCGGGCACCCCGATCAGCGTCAGCACGCTCGCCTTCCCGTTGAGCGCCCGCGTCATTTCGTCCATTTCCGCCCGGCGGCCGACGCTGCCCCGATAAGTGGGCGGGTCACGGAACAGCGGTGGGTTCGGCGCCGTCAGCGTGCCAGGCCAGAGGAAACCGGCATAGTTCTTCCTCTCCTTCAGGCCGTGCAGCGCCGCCATCCGCTCGATTTCGGTCTCGGTGATCCGCACCCCGGTGTGTACGTTGGCGAACAGCGCGTCGCACAGCCGGTCGAGCCCCACGACGCTGAACCAGCGCCGGTCGCGATCGGCAATGAACGAGAGACGCCGCGTTCGGTGCGCTCCTCGTCGATCGACGGCGACGCCACGATCCATGCGTCGATCATCGTTGCGCGTCGACGAGCCGCGCCTTCTGGTGCCCGAAGACCGCTGCCGCCTGCCCCCGCAGCCAGCCGATCATCGTCTGGCGGTACCCTTCGATCTGCCGGAAGGGGTTCTCGCGGCCCGGGTTGATCACGTGGCTCGCGCCGTTGGGCGCATGGTGAATCCAATTGCCGTTCAACGATCCCGTCAGGTAGCCCCCCGCCGCGCCGACCTCCTTCAGGTCGATGATGACGAGCGCGTGCTCCGTGATCGCCATCAGGTCGATCTTCGCCGTGTCCACCCAGAAGTCGACGAATAGGGCATAGGGAGAGCCTTCGTCGCTCCATCGCGCGACGGCTTCCCCCATCAGTTCCATGAAGGCGGCGCGTTCGTGTCCGTACTCGAACTCGCCGCCGAAGAAAACCCTCATCCCCATAAGCCGGCCCCTTATGCTGCAGATAAGTTGATACTGACCCGCTGTCCTTGCGCCAGGATTATATCCTCTCGAATATCAGGGACAAAGTAACAACTGCAGGGACGCTGCGCCCGGGGCGGCGCAGGCTTGGCGCGGGTAGTCGCGGGCTTCGCGGACTTCGTGCTTCGCGTTCTTCGATCACCTTCGCGTGTTCGTGGTCCAGATACCTTCGCGGTCCAAACGCCTACCTCTTGACACCCGCGCTAACCCGTGCTAGTATTCATATAGACAACTATACGACTTCTCTTCGAGCGCAGCCATGGATCAGACGAAGCTCACCGCGGGCATATTGCCCAAATACCGCCAGCTCCTTCAACTCCTCCGCACGCGCATCCTGTCCGGCGAGCTTCCTCCTGGTTCACGGCTGCCCACCGAGGACGAGCTGATCCGCACCTACGGCCTTGCCCGCGGGACCGTCCGCCGGGCGCTCGAGCAGCTTGCGGACGAAGGCCTGATCGTGACCGCTCAGGGCAGCGGCTCCTACGTCAGCGCCCGCCACCCCAACGCCGTCCCGTTTCGCTTTTCGGCATCCGGCCAGCCGGGCGAGCACTTCCGCGTCCTCACCCGGGAAGTCATCCCCGCGTCGGCGGCCGTCGCCGAACGGCTCGCGCTTCCGCTCGGCGAGCCGCTCATCCACATCGCCCGCCAGCGCCTGGCCGGCGGCGCGGTCGTCGACCACTCGGAGCGGTACCTGCCGCGCTCCTTGTGTCCCGACCTCCTCGACCAGGACCTCACCGCAGGCTCGATCCACGACGTCCTCGTTGCGCGCTCGGAGCTGCCCCTGCTGCGCGCCGTGGTCGAGATCGAGGCGCAGCTTCTCGGCGATGAAGACGCCGCCGCGCTGGAGGTTCCCCCCGGCGCCCCCGCGATCGTCGTGACCCGTCTCACCTACACCGCGCCGCACCGGCCCGCCGTCTTCTACCGCGGCCTGCACCGGCGGCACTACCGGCTCGGCGTTTCCATTGACGCTGACTGACAGAACAGGGAAAGGAGCAGCCGTGAAGAAGATCCTCTTGTGCGAGCCTAACATCAGCGAGGGCCGTAACCGGGACGTGGTGGAGCAGGTGGCGGACGCCGTTCGCAGCGTCCCCGGCGTGCGCCTCATCGACTATTCCAGCGATCCGGACCACAACCGCTCGGTGTTCACCTACCTGGGCGAGCCTGAAGACGTGCTCGAGGCGACCAAGCGCCTGGCCGTCAAGGCGTTCGAGCTGATCGACATGACGGGGCATCACGGCAGCCACCCGCGCCAGGGCGCGGTCGACGTAGCGGGCTTCATTCCCGTGCGCGGGGTCGAGTCCGCGGAGGCGGTCGAGATCGCCCGCCGCTTTGGCCGGTTCGTCGGAGAGCTGGGCGTGCCGGTCTATTACTATGAGGATGCGGCCACCCGCCCCGAGCGCAAGAGCCTGCCCGACATCCGCAAGGGCGAGTACGAGGCGCTCGCGGCGAAGCTGCAGCAGCCCGAGTGGGCGCCCGACGAGGGCCCGGCCGCCTTCAACCCGAGGTCCGGCGCGCTCGTGACCGGCGCGCGCTTCCCCCTGATCGCGTTCAACGTCAACCTCCGCACGACCGACGTGAGCATCGCCGACCGGATCGCGAAGGCCGTCCGGCATGTCAGCGGCGGCTACCGCTACGTCCGTGCGATGGGGTTGGCGCTCGAGGACCGGGGCCTGGTCCAGGTCTCGATGAACCTGATCAACTACACCAAGACGCCGATCCCCCGCGTCCTCGAAACCATCCGGGCCGAGGCCGCCCGCTATGGCGTTGCGATCGCCGGGACCGAGCTCGTCGGCCCGGTCCCCCTCGGCGCGCTGGAGGAAGTCGCCCGCTACTACCTCCAGGTCCACGACTTCTCGACCGACCAAATCATCGAGCTCGCGCTCATCGATTAAGGAACCCGGTTTCGTAGCGCAGAATTACCGGTTTGCGCTACAACGTCCGAATCAGTTCAGGAGCCATCCCATGAAAAACGAAATCCTCTACTCCGTCAAGGCCCAGCGCGGCCCCACGCTGCGCTGCAAGGGTTGGAAGCAGGAATCCCTCCTGCGCATGTTGGAAAACAACATGGAGAACGCCGAGAAGCCCGAGCGCCTCGTCATCTACGGCGGCATCGGGAAGTGCGCGCGCAACTGGGAATCCTACCACGCGATCGTCGACGCGCTCCTCAACCTGGAGAACGACGAGACCCTGGTCGTCCAGTCGGGCATGCCCGTCGCCATCTTCAAGACCCACCGCCTCGCGCCCCGCGTCGTCATGGCGACCACGAACATCATGAAGGCGACCTGGCCCGTCTTTTACGATCTGCAGGACAAGAACCTCACCATGTTCGCGCAGTACACGGCGGCGCCGTGGGAGTACATCGGCACCCAGGGCGTCATCCAGGGCACGTTCGAGACCCTCGGCGCGATCGGCGAGCAGCACTTCGGCGGCTCGCTCGTCGGCCGCATCCTCTTCACCGCGGGCTTGGGCGGCATGGGCGCGAACCAACCCCGCGCGATGACGATGCACGGCGGCGTCTGCCTCGTCGTCGACGCCAACCCGGACATCATCCCCGTCCGCATCCAGAAGAAGTTCCTCGACGTGCAGGTGAGCACGCTCGAAGAGGGCATCGCCCTGGCGGAGAAGGCCAAGGCGGAAGGCCGGGCGCTCGGCATCGGCCTTCACGGCAACGCGGCGGACCTCTTCCCGCGGGCGCTCGGAGCTCGGCTGGAAGCCCGACATCGTCACCGAGATGTGCCCCTGCCACGACCCGATCTCCTACATCGCGGCGGGCTACACCGTGCAGTCGGCGGAGCAGGCCCGCCGCGCCGACCGGGTCGCCTACCTGGAGCAGGCGCGCGAGTCGATGAAGCGGCAGCTTGCCGCCATGATCGGCTTCAGCAAGCGCGGCGTGCAGGTCTTCGAGTACGGCACCAGCATCCGCAAGGAGTGCCGCGACGCGGGCATGCCGGAAGAGGTGGCCATGAGCATCCCCGGCTTCGTCGCCGCGTATATCCGCCCGCTCTTCCCCATGGGCCGCGGCCCGTTCCGCTGGACCTGCCTCTCGGGCGAAGCGTCCGACCTCGCCCGCCTCGACGACCTCGTCGCTCGAGATGTTCCCGCACGACGCGACGACGGTGAAGTGGATCAACCTGGCGCGCAAGGCGCTGCCGATCGAGGGGCTGCCCGCCCGCGTCTGCTACCTCGGCTTCGGCGAGCGCAAGGCGTTCGGCATGGCCGTCAACCGGCTGATCCGCGCCGGCGAGGTGAAGGGCCCGGTCGGCTTCTCCCGCGACAACCTGGACTCGGGCTCCATCGTCAACCCCACCTTCGAGTCGGAGAAGATGCTCGACGGCGGCGACCTGATCTCCGACTGGCCGTACCTCAACGCGCTGCTCAACGCGTCCGCCATGTGCGACCTGATCGCGATCCAGGCGAACTACTCGATGGGCGAGGCGGTCCACACCGGCGTGACCATGATCGCGGACGGCAGCGAAGAGGCCGACCTGCGGCTCGAAGCCGCGCTCACCGTCGACTCCGGCATCGGCGTGATCCGCCACGCGCAGGCGGGCTACGAGATGGCGCGGCAGGTGGCCCAGGGCAAGCGGCCCGCTCACGACCGACAGCATCCAGGTGCCGCTCTGGTGGAGCCCGCAGGCGACTTTCGGGCCGGACGACGGGACGGTCGACCGCCGCGGCGCGCACACGCGCCGAAAAGGACCGTGGTAGCAAGTTGTCGCAAGCGGCTCCCTCCCCTGCCGCCGACCTCGTCGTGCGGGGCGGCCTTGTCCTGACGTGCGTGCCGTCGGGCGCCGACCCCATCGGCCGGCTGCCCGGCGGCGTCGTCGCGATTGCCGGCGAGCGCATCCTCGCGGCCGGCACGCACGAGGAGGTCGCGGCCCGAGTCGACCTCGAGCCGCGCGAGGTGCTCGACGCGACGGGCCGCGTGGTCGCGCCGGGCTTCGTCGACAGCCACACGCATCTCGTCTTCGGCGGCTCCCGCGTCCGCGAGTACGCCGCCCGCATGACCCGCACCGCGGCGGAGGTCGCCGGGCTCGGCATCCCCACGGGCATCCTGGCAACGGTTGGCATGACCCGCCAGTCGTCGGCGGACGAACTGCTCGCCGAGCGCCCTCGCCCGCCTGGACGGGATGTTCTGGAGCGGCACGACGACCGTCGAGGTCGAAAAGCGGCTACGGCCTGGACACGGCGAAGGAGCTGCGGATGCTCGAAGTCGCGGCGGAGTCTGGGCCGGATCGGCCCGGCCGACGTGGTCAGCACCTTCCTCGGCGCGCACGACTTCCCGTCCGACATCCCGCACGCGGCCTACGTCGACACCGTGGTCGACGAGATGATCCCCGAGGTGGTCAAGCGGGGCCTGGCCGAGTTCTGCGACGTCTACGTGGACGACGGCTACTACACCGTCGACGAGTCGCGGCGGATCCTGGAGGCCGCGGCCGAAGCCGGGCTGCAGCTCAAGGTCCACACGGACGCGTATTCGGACATCGGCGGCGCACGCCTGGCCGCGGAGCTTGGCGTCGTCTCCGCCGACCACCTTAACTACACTTCCCCCGAGGCGGCCCGCTGCCTCGCAGAGGCCGGCGTGGCCGGCGTGCGTCATGCCCGCGCTCGACTGGGCCGTCGGCACACGGCCGCCCCTTCGACGCCCGCATGCTGATGTCCGAGGGCCTGGCGCTGGCGCTGGCAACCGACCTCTGCCCCGCGTGCTGGGCCGAGTCGATGCAGTTCGTCATGCAGCTTGCCTGCCGGCTGTATCGGTTCGCCCCGAGGAGGCGCTGCTGGCCGCCACGGTCGGCGGCGCCCGCGCGCTCGGCCTGACCGACCGGGGCGCGCTTGCGCCGGGCCAGCTGGCCGACATCCAGGTCTGGCGCCTGCCCTCCTTCGAAGACGTGATCTACCGGCTCGGCAACAATGCCGTCGAGCGCATGATCAAGCGGGGGCGCGTCAGCGTGTCGCGTCCTCAGGAGAGATTCGATGATTGAGTTTACCGGCCAGGGGCTGACCATCGAGCAAGTTGTCGACGTCGCCCGCAACGGCGCAAAGGTCGCGCCGTTGAGCGACGAGGTCCGGGCACGCATGCAGCGCAGCCACCAGTGGGTCCTGGAAGCGATCGAGGGGCAGGGCCGGATCATCTACGGCGTCAACACGGGTTTCGGCTCGCTCGCAAACCGCCAGATCAGCGCGGGCAGGCGCGGCAGCTTTCGCGCAACCTGGTCGTGCTCTGCGTCGTGGGCGTCGGCGACCCGCTGCCGCCCGAAGTCGTCCGGGCCATGATGGTGATCCGCGCCAACATGCTCGCCCGCGGCAATTCCGGCGTCCGCCCGTTGATCGCCCAGACCCTGATCGACATGCTCAACGCGGGCGTTACCCCGGTGGTCCCGGCCAAGGGTTCGCTCGGCGCCAGCGGCGACCTCGCCCCGCTCGCCCACATCGCGGTCGTGCTCTCCCGCGACGGCGATGCGCCTGACGGCGGCTACAGCGGCAAGGCCTGGTTCGGGGCGAGCTGCTCGACGGCGCGGAGGCGATGCGCAGGGCGGGCATCGAGCGGCCCGTGCTGCTGGCGAAGGAAGGGCTTGCCCTCTCCAACGGCATCGACTTCATGGCCGCGTGCGGCGCGCTGCGGAACCTCGACGCGGAGAACCTGCTGGCCCATGCGCAGGTCGCCGCAGCCCTCTCGCTCGAAGCGCTCGCCGGCCTTGTCCGCGGCTTTCGATCCCGACGTGCAGCGAGCCAGCGGCCAGCCGGGCCAGCAGCGGGTCGCCGCGAACATCCGGGCGCTCACCGCCGGCAGCCGCCTGGTCGACTCGATGCCCGGCCGCGTGCAGGACGCCTACAGCCTGCGCTGCACGCCCCAGGTGCTCGGACCCGCCGTCGATGCGGTCGCCTTCATTCGCGAGCGCTTCACCGCCGCGATCAATGCGGCCACGGACAACCCGCTGATCTTCCCGACCGCCGGACGGCTCTTCCGGGCGCTGTCTCGGCGGGAACTTCCACGGCCAGGGCCCGGCGCTCTGGCTCGACCTGCTGGGATTCACGATGGCCGAGGTGGCCGACATCGCAGAGCGGCGCATCTTCCGCCTGCTCACGCCCGAGCTGAGCGCCGGGCTGCCCCGCCATGCTCGCGCCCAACAGCGGGCTGGATGGCGGGCTGATGATGGTGCAGTACACGGCGGCGGCGCTCGTGTCCGACAACAAGACGCTGGCTCATCCCGACAGCGTCGATTCGATCCCGTCCTGCGCCAACCAGGAGGATCACGTGAGCATGGGCGCCAACGCGGCCCGCCATGCGCTCGAGGTCCTCGACAACGTGCGCCGGGTCCTGGCGATCGAATTCCTGTCGCAGCTCAGGCCGTGGACCTGCGGGGACGGCCCGTCGAGCGGCTGAGCAAGGGCAGCGCTGCAGCTACGCAGCCGTCCGCGGGTGGCGGCCTCCTTCTTGGAACACGACCGAGCGACAACGCCGGATATCGAAGCGCTGGCCCAGCTTGGTTCGCTCCGGCGCGCATCGCCGGGAGGCGGCCAACGCGGCCGGAGTGAGCCTGCCGTAACCGGGGTTGCAGAAAGCGTCTGTGTTGCCAGTTCAATTCTCCAAGTAGTGACTGAAAAGGGAACAAATCGCAACACAGAGCGTCTTCTCCGTATCGGCTTCGACCAGAGCCCGCTCCACGTGGGCGTTATCGGCCGAGAAATCACCAAGGAGGAAGATTTGACGCTTATTGCGACAGTTTTCCTGTGGCTCCTCTCTTGACGGCGACCGAGCGGGCCCCGTCACGCCGTCACCGGCGAAGTCACCTACTATGCGGCACCCAGCACCCCGGGGGCAAGCAGCCTGATGAAGAAAGTGTGGAACTGGCGGGTCTGGAAGGGCCATGTTCCTGAATGCCCGGAATGCGTCGACGCGATCGCGTTGATCGACCCGGAGCACATCGGGAAGAAGGTCTGGATCCGGCACCCGGACGGCGAGGTCGTCGGGCCGCTGATGGTCGTCGACTGCGCGGAAGCGAAGCACCGGAACAACCTCCGCAAGCGCGGATGGATCGCAGATATCAGTTGGGAGTTTGCCCGCAAGTGGAATATGTCGGGTCCCCTGGAAGGCGTGACGATTTACTTCGAGCCTCCGGGTGCCCAGGCGGCAACGGCGCCGCCCGCAGCCAGCATCAACAACTAAGGATCGGCCGGGGAGTGCGCTTCCCGGCCTTTTCATTGCTGGTCTGATTCGCCCTCCGACTCCAGGTGTAGGCGGTGCAGCAGCCGGTGCGCGATCGGCGCCACCACGATCCCGGCGACCACCAGGAACACCATCCCCGCAAACAGCGCGTAAAACGACGCAAAGAGCTTGCCCGCAGCCGTGTGCAGCGGATCGACCGGCCCCATCCCGCCCAGGATCATCGAGGCATTGAGGATCGAGTCCAGCCAGCCAAGCCCTTCGGTCAGGTGATAGCCCAGCACGCCGATCGCCAGCGCCACCGTCATGAACACCATCGCGACGAGAAAGTGCCGGGCGAGCCGCCGCAGGAATTGCGGGATCGGCAGAAGTGGCTGGCTGATGTGCTCGTAGCGTCGAAACATACCCTGCCTCCGTTAGCATCCGAAATCCAACGCGAACTTGATACCTTCTTCACATAGTCTAAACAGCCTCCCGCTAGAGTGTCAATTGCAGGCGGGCGACGTCCCCCTGAACAACGAGACTCAAAGGAGCAACACATGATCTCGAAGAAGTTGGCCCTCACGTTCACCGCCATCGCGCTGGTGACCGCGATCGGCATGGCGACCGTTGGCACGGCGCTCGCCAGACGACCACGCCTCCGGCCACCCAGACAACCCCTGGGACCTCGACCACCCAGCCGAAGCAGGACGATCTCGGCCTTGGCCGGGGCTTCGGGTTCCGCGGCGGCGACTCGGCCGCGTTCGACCTGGTCGCGAGAAGCTGGGCATGACCCCGACCGAGCTGTTCGAGGCGCTGCACGGCGGCAAGACGCTGAGCCAGATCGCGACCGAGAAGGGCGTGGACCTGGCGACCATCGAGACCGCGTTGAACGCGAACCGTGTGACCGAGATGAAGGCGCAGCTCGCGCAGGCGGTGAAGGATGGGACGATCACGCAGGAGGAAGCGGACTGGTGGACCACCGGGATCGATAAGGGCTGGGCTGGCGGCAAGGGCGGCCGGGATGATGGGCGGCCCCGGCGGACACCATGGCCGCGGCGGTGACTTCGGCGGCTTTGGCCGCGGTGGCGACTTTGGCGGCTTCGGCCGCTTCGGCGCCCCGAGCGGCTCGGGCACCGCCCCGGTCACGCCATCGACCCCCTCGACGGGTTCCTCGTCCTAACGGCGTCGAGACCTCCGAGGTTTCGCGAAACCTGGAGGTCCTGCTGGACCATGAATGAACCCCAAACCTCCGAGGTTTGCGAAACCTCGGAGGTTTTCTGCGTTAATCCAGGTGGAACACCTCGGTCAGCTCCACCATGTTCTCGTCCGCGTGGCCGCCGATGCCCTCGAAGTACGGGGCCATGAAGTCCTGCCACTTCGCGTTGATCTCTTCCTCGCTCATCCCGTCCAGCGCAGCCTGGAAGCTGTCGGGCGTCTCGAAATAGCCGAACAGCAGGCCGTCGGGCGCGCATGAAGATCGAGTAGTTGTGCCACCCCGTCCGGCGCAGCGCGTCCAGCATCTCCGGCCACACGGTCTCATGGTGCTTGACGTACTCCGGCATCATCTCCTGCTTGACCTTGAGCAGGAAACCCACGCGTTTCATCAGCCTCCTTTGATATGCTCAATCCGCCCGGTAGCGGGCGATGACTTCTTCGTTGAGCGGCATCCCGAGGCCGGGCCCGGCCGGCAAGTGCATGTATCCATCCTTGATTACCGGGCGCTCGGCCGGCAGCTCGAACCACAGCGGGTCGCGCTTCGGGTTCGGGAAGATTTCGACGTATAGCCCGTGCGGGATCGACGCCAGCAGGTGCAGCGAGACCTGCGACTCCTCGTGGTGCGCCATCTCGACGTGGAAGTGCGACGCCAGCGCCGCCATCCGCCGCCACTCCGTCACGCCGCCCGCGATGGTCACGTCCACGTTCAGGATGTTGACCTTGCCGTGGATCACCAGGTCCCGCACGCCGAAGCGCGAGATCTCACCCTGGCCCGCGGTCACCGGGATGGGCGCGTTCTCGCGCACCATGCGCAGCCCTTCCAGCTGATCGTACCAGCGCACCGGCTCTTCGATCCAGCGGATGTTCAGGCCGTCCACGGCCCGGCAGAACTCGATCGCCTGCTGGCGGCGTCCAGGCCTGGTTCGCGTCGCACGCGATGATGAACTCGTCGCCCGCCACCTTGCGCGCGTGCTCGACCCGGCGCACGTCCTCCGCCACGCTCACCCGGCCGACCTTGAACTTGATGCCCGCCAGCCCGAACTCCTTGTACGAGTCGATCTCGGCTCTGCACCGGGTCGCCCCCCGCCTCGCCCGCGTAGTAACCGCCGATGGCGATGACCGGCACCTTGTCGCGGTAGCCGCCGAGCAGCTTGTACAGCGGAACGTTGTACAGCTTGCCGAGCGCGTCCCACAGCGCGTTGTCGACCGCGGCGATCGCCTGCGTCAGGATCGAGCGGTTCTGCAGGTCGAGCACGTGCAGCGCCCGGTTGCCCAGGTCGATGTTCGAGTGGAACATCTTCTCCCAGATGCGCTCGAAGTCCCGCGCATCCTCGCCGCGCAGCATCGGGTCGAAGTGATCGCGGATCAGGTCCACGATCTGCCGCTGCGTGTGGTCCTCGTCCCCGCCGAACGCCTCGCCCACGATCCCCGCGTCCGTGTGAACGCGGGTGACGAGCGTGTTCCGGTTGACGATCCGGTACGTCCCGCCCAGGAATGCCTCTTCGAGCTTGTAGACGAGGGGGATCACTTCGATGCGGGTGATCTTCATGCGCCCTGATCTCCGCGTGATCTCTGATCTCTGAGCGTATCGTCGTCATCTGCTGTCAGCGCTATGTATCTTCCTCGGATCTCCACGCCGAGGCCCGGCCTGTCCGGCACGGCGATCCACCCGTCCCGCTGCTCGATCGGCTCGGCCACGATGTCGTGCTGCGGCGGGCTCGGCCGCGGCTTGATTTCCATGACGATGTAGTCTGCCGCGCAGGCAGTGAGGTGGATGCTCGCCGCGGTGTTCAGCGCGCCGGCCCACGAGTGCGCGTTGAAGGCGCGGTTCGCTGCCGCCAGCGCCCTGCACGACCTCCCAGACGCCTGTGACCCCGTCCACCCGTCCCGGGTCGGCCAGGATGATGTCCGCCAACCCCGCTCTCGATCAGCCGACCGTACGCGCTCGGCGTCCACTCGCGCTCGCCCGTGGCGACCGGCGTGTTCGTGGCGCGCCCGCAGCTGCCGGTACGCCGTCCCAGTCGTCCTTCGGCAGCGGGTCCTCGATCCAGCGGATGTCCTGTTCCTCGAACGCGCGCATGCGGCTGATCGCGGTGTGCACATCCCAGCGCACCTTGTAGCCCACGTCGACCATGAAGTCCACGGCCGGCCCGATCGCCGCCCGCGTCTCCCGGACGAACGTCGACATCGCGGCCGCGTCCTCGCCCAGCCGCGCGTCCCCCTTCTTCCCGAAGCCGACCTTGACCGCCGTGTAACCCTCCGCCGCGTAGCTCGGCGATCTCCCGCGCCATCTCGTCGATGCTCGCCCTTGTTCGGGTGCGACGACGCGCAGGCGCGCAGCCGCGTCGCGCAGCTTGCCCGCCGAGCAGCGCGTGCAGCGGCCGGCCGAGCGCCTTGCCCTTCAGGTCCCACAGCGCCATGTCCGACCGCGCTGACCGCGAACGAGGCGATCCCGCCCGCCGCCGTACCACCACACCTGCTCGCGCATCTCCGCGCCAGCGCGCGGCGGTCTCCAGCGGGTCCTGCCCCAGCAGCACGGGCGCCAGCCCGTCCTCGATGATCGTCGCAGCCGCCAGCGAGGCCTCCGGCCAGATGGTGATGCCTTCGCCCCAGCCCACCTCGCCCGCCGTCCGCCTCCACCCGCGCCAGGATCAGCGACCGGGTGTTGTCGTAGTCGTTCGGCTCCGGATAGGCAATCGGGTGAGCCGTCACTCGCTTGATCCGCATCGGTGCCTCCAGTGACCATCTGCCAGAGTCGCAGACCTCAGCGACGGTCCTACGGCATTACCGCCCCGCCGTTCACGTCGACGGTCGCGCCGGTCATGTACGAGCAGCGCGTCCGAGGCCAGGAACGCGACGACCGCGCGCGATCTCCGCCGGCTCCGACAGCCGGCCCAGCGGCACCCCGTCCAGCACCGAGCGCAGCGCTTCCTCGGCCATGCCCGTCATCATCCGGGTGTCCACGCTGCCCGGCGCGACCGCGTTGACCAGGATGTTGTCCTTCGCATACGTCCGGGCGAACGACTTGGTCATCGAGACGATGCCCGCCTTCGTCGCGCCGTACACCGTCGCGTTCACCAGCCCGCCGGTCCGCGCGCCCGTCGACGCCATGTTGACGATCCGCCCCCACTTGCGCGCGGCCATGTCGCGGGCCGCCGCCCGCGAGAGGAAGAACACGGACTTCAGGTTCACCGCGACGACCCGGTCGAACACTTCCTCGGTCATGTCCTCGATGCGACAGCCGGGGCACGATGCCCGCGTTGTTCACGAGGATGTCGAGCCGGCCGAACTGCGCGACGACGTCCGCGACCAGCCCGTCGCACTGCGCCGGGCCGCGACACGTCGTGGCCGAACGCCGCCGCCTGCGCCGCCGTGCGTCTCGGATGCGCGGCCGCCACCTGTCTCCGCAAGCGCCAGGTCGATGTCGTTCACCGCCACGGCTGCGCCCCGCCGCGCGCCAGTTCCTCCGCCGTCGCCGCGCCGATGCCCGCGGCCCGCGCCCGTGATCAATGCAACTCGTTCGCGTCATCGTGCCCTTCCCAGGTTACAGGTGCGCGCGCACCAGGTCCCGCAGCTTCACGGTTTCGCTGATCACGTCGACGTTGTCCGTCTGCAGATAGTCCTGGTGGACATACTCCACGGCCAGGTAGCCGTCGTACCCGGCTGCGCGCAGCGTGTCCAGGATGCGCGGGAAGTTCAGGGTGCCGTGTTCGAGCCGCGTCTGCAGAAAGCCCTGCTTCGCCTGGCGCAGGTGGACGTGCGCCGCGTAGGGCGCCAGCGGATCCACGTCGGCCTGGCGGTAGCCCGAGCGTCAGGAAGTGGCCGTAGTCGAGCGCGAGGCGCACGCCCTCGGCCTCCCGCACCACCCGGAGCACCTCCTCGGGCGTCTCCAGCAGCCCCATGACGTGCGGCTCGAGCGCGATCGCGACCCCCGCCGGCCCGCTGATCGTCGAGCAATTCCAGGCAGCCTTCGACGCACGTCGCCATCGCTTCGGACTGGCGTCTGCGCCGGGATGCAGGATGCCGGGCAGCAGCATGACCGACGGGATCCCGCCTGCACGCAAAACTCGACAACCCGCTTGAAGTCCTCGACGTTGCGCCGCCGCTCCGTCGCGGTCCGGGTTATTGAGCGCGCGCTCCTTGAACCCTGCGCCGAAGGTCCAGTACAGGTTCGAGGCGAGCATGTCCGTCTCGCGCAGCCGCTTCACCGCAGCCTTCGGCTCGCGCAGGATCGCTTCGCGGTCCAGGTGCCCGCCGGGATATGCGCCCCAGTCCATGGCGGTGAAACCGAGCGCCGCGCCCACCCCGGCCGCCTCTTCGAGCGGACAGCAGCGGGAAGGACCAGCCTGTCAGCGATAGCTCCATCGCTACGACTCTCCCCGCGAGCTCAGCACCTCGGCCACGCTCACCGGCCGGCCGCCGTCCTTCGCCGACCGGTAGGCCGCGTCGAGCATTTCGACCACCGTCACCCCGATCGACGCCGGCGACTCGTTTTCGCCCCGGCCGAGGATCATGTCCACCAGGTTGTTCAGCGGCGCGAAGCGCGGATACAGCTCCTCCGGCGGCAGCGGGCCGAAGGTCTCCTCCGTCCCGTCGTGGTTGCGCGCAAACACGGTTCCCGTCGCCTGGTCGAGCACCACGTGCCCGTTCTCGCAGTAGACGCGCACCTCGAAATGCGTGCCGCACGGCGCGCACATGTTGCCCGTGCTGCCCAGCTACGGCCACCGCGCTGCATCCGCCGTCGACCGGCTTGCACTTCACCGTGATCGCGTCGACCAGGTCCACCGGCACGTCCCAGTTCTCCATGAAGGCCGAGACGCGCTCCGGCTGCAGCCCGCTGATGAAGAACATGGCCGCCGCCGAATGGGTCACCTGCAAATAGCCCTGTCCGCCGCCCGAGACCTTCGGGTCCGCGTACGCGTTGCCCGGCCCGGTCACGGGGTACTGGAAGATGCCCTGGTAGGCTGCATCGTTCGACGCGGAAGAACTCGACGACCGGCGCGGCGAAGAGGCACGACATGTACTGGACCCGCCCCAGCGCTCCCCGATGGCCAGGATCTCGCGCGCCTTTTTCGTGGCCGCCGTGTAGTGCCACGGATAGCCGATGATGAGGGTCAGCCCCTTTTCGTTCGCCAGGTCTTCCAGTTCGTGCGCGTCGATGGCCTTAAGGGTCATCGGCTTTTCCAGCAGCACCTGGAGCCCCGCATTGAGGCAGTCCCGGGTGATCTCGGTATGCACGTTGTGGTTGACCGCCACGACCACGCCGTCCAGTCGTTCGCGGGCCAGCATCTCCTTGTAGTCCGTGTACGTGTTCAGCGGCCCGTACTTCTCGGTCGCCCGGTCCAGCGCCGCCTGCGAGCGGTCGCAGACCGCGACCAGCTCCGCCTCCGGATGCTCCAGCAAGCCCGGGATATGCGTGTAAGTGGACCACCAGCCCGCGCCAATAATCGCGACACGCGCCTTCCGCTCTTCCATCTCGGTCCGACTCCTGCAACGGGTAATGAAGCGTTCGAGGAAAAGGTTGCTCGCCTGTTTCTAACGGCTAACGACCCGCGAATGCGGTAACCTGGCTTGCCGAAGCCAACGCTATCGCGGCGGGGATGAGGGGATGCGGGGATGCCCGGCATCGGGGCAGGAGGTAGGGTGACCGGCCGGTCGCCCCTACCCCCGTCAACCATCCCCCCATCCCCCCATCCCCGCCGCCGTTACGCCAGCAAGTTCGGGAACAGCGTCACCAGGATCAGGATCACCGTCAGCAGGATCAGGATGCCCACCATGAGCCACGAGATCACATTGAACCAGCGGCTGTTGGCGAACCGCCCCATGAGTCCCTTGTCGTTGATCAGCCGCAGCATCACGATCAGCACGACCGGCAGCAGCACGCCGTTAAGCGTCTGGCTCGCCAGCATCGCCTGGATCAGCGACTTGATGGGCAGGAGGATGATCAGCCGCGCCCAGCACGATGAACGCCGTATACAGGCTGAAGAAGACCGGCGCTTCCCGCCAGCCGCGGTCCACGCCCTTCTCCCAGCCCATCGCCTCGCATGCGACATAGGCGGTGCTGAGCGGCAGGATGGCTGCGGAAAACACCGACGCGTTGAGCAGCCCGATCCCGAACAGCACCGACGCGTACGGCCCCGCCAGCGGGCGCAGCGCCATCGCCGCATCCGCCGCACTGTTGATGGTCACGCCTTCCTTGTGCAGCGTCGCGGCGCAGGCGATCATGATGAACGCTGCCACGACGACCGCGAAGATCGACCCCACCACCACGTCGATCCGTTCGTACGCAAACTCGGTGACCTTGAGGCCCTTGTCGACGATCGACGACTGCTGGTAGAACTGCATCCACGGCGCGATCGTCGTGCCGATGATCGTGACGAAGATGGTCACGTAGCCCGCATTGAACTCGAACGAAGGGGTCACGGTCGCCTTGAGCGATCTCGTCCCAGTCGGGCTGCGCCAGGACGCCCGAGATGATGTAGGCGAGATAGATCGAGCTGGCGACGAGGAACACTCGCTCGACCACCTTGTAGTTGGCCTTGACGATCAGGAGCCACACCAGCACTGCGGCGATCGGCACGGAGATGTACTTGCTGACGCCGAAGATTTCCATGCTCGCCGCCACGCCCGCGAACTCGCTGACCGTATTGGCCAGGTTCGCAAACATGAGGATGGCGAGGATCAGCGCGGTCAGGCGCACGCCGAGCGACTCGCGGATCAGGTCGGCAAGACCCTTGCCCGTCACGACGCCCAGCCGCGCGCTCATCTCCTGCACGATGATCAGCGCGAGGAGGACCAGGGGCATCATCCAGAGCAGGCCGTAGCCGTAGTGCGCGCCCGCGACGGAGTAGGTGGTGATCCCGCCCGCGTCGTTGTCGACGTTCGCCGTGATGATCCCCGGCCCGACCACGGACAGCAGCAGGAGCAGGCGAACGCGGAGCGGTCGCAGGCGTTGACCGAACGTCATGGCTCCTCCTTACCGGTACATGCGGGGCAGGCGCTTCTTCCAGGCCGTCGGAATCAGTTTATCCAGGGCGTCGTCCGCAGTGACGATCCCTTGCAGCCGGCCGTCGTCGTCCACCACCGGAACGGCGAGGAGGTTATACTTTGCGACGACTTCCGCCACGTCCTCCTGGCTCGCCTCCGGCCGCACCGACACGACCCGGTGATGCATGAACGAGTCGATACGCGTCTCCGGCTTCGCCATAACCAGGTCTTGCAGCGAGAACACGCCGGCCAGCCTCTCGTCCGGTTCGGTCACGTACACGTAAAAGATCGTCTCGGCTTCGTCCGCATTCTCCCGCAGATACGCCAGCGCCTGTTCGGCCGACAGCCCGGTCGGCACGGCGATGTACTCGGTTGTCATAATGCCGCCCGCCGAGTCCTCGTCGTACGCCAGCAGCTTGCGAACGTCCTCGGCTTCCTCATCCTCCATCAGGTTGAGGAGTTCCTGGCTGCGTTCCTCCGGCAGTTCGGCCAGCAGGTCCGCCGCCTCGTCCGGCGCCATTTCTTCGAGCAGGTCCGCGACCCTCTCGTCGGACATCCCTTCGACCAGGCTCGCCTGGAAGTCGGGCTCCACCTCTTCCAGCGTATCCGCCGCGGTTTCCAGGTCCAGCGTGTCGAGGAACTTGCTGCTCTCCGCCCGGCTCAGGTCGCTGATGATTTCGGCCAGGTCGGCCGGGTGCAAATCGGCGATCTTTTCGCCCGGCACCTTGAGGCGCAGCGGTTGGTTGCCGGGCAGCAGCTCGACGCTATCCCACGGGATCACGCCGCCCGCCGGCGCCTTGCCCAGCCGGCCCGCCACCTTTTCCGTGGCCCCCGCCAGCCCGAGCCGGCGCATCAGCCCCAAGCCGCCGATGTCGACGTTCGCCACGTAGAAATTGCCATTCACCCAGGCCAGGTCCAGGTCGTTGACCCGCACGACCCGCATGCCGTTCATATCGATGATTTGCTTGTCGAGGATATCCCGCGTCAGGAACAGGTCCCGCTCGCCGGGGACATACGGCTTGATGTCCGCTTTCCGTTTTTTCAGGGGGATCGCCGGCGCGATCAGCACCGCCACCTCTTGTATGGGGACCAGCAGGGGCGTCGGACCGCGTCCCTTGACGACCAGGGCCGATGACGACCGGATGCACTTGGCCCCCGGTCGTGACGACGAGGTCGTCCAGCCTGCCGACGCGGTCGCCATCGACATCGGTCACCGTCTTGCCAATGAGCTGACTCATGTAAGTCATGGTCATCCCTCCTGCCCAGCGCGTGTTGTGATGTGGGTGTGCCGTCCAGTCGCAGCCATCGGGGGGGTGTCGCTGGACGCTCGATTCACGGGCGGATGTCCCCGGCAAGGCTGCCGGTAGTCCGAGCAATGATACAACAACGCGCACACTTGCACAATCACAAAC
>CAWDBO010000021.1:0-649641 GCA_963800615.1 uncultured Chloroflexia bacterium | reverse complement strand
GGTTGCGGGATCACGCGGCTTGTCGCGTCCAAAATTGGCCGCAATAGCCGCTCTATCGCCGGCTATGCGGGCAATCGAGCTGGAGCCTAGGACGTGAAGTCTGCGTGCGGCGCGCACGGCCGGCAATCGTGGCACCGGTCGCACCATTCTCGACCGGATGACGCTGGCCGCCCTCGTGCGCCGCCTATTTCCAGCACTATGCCGTCCAGACCTGCCTGGTCATCGCCGTCCTCGCCGGCGGCGGTGGCCGTGGTGCTGCGCGCCGGCGCCGACCTGCCGTGCTGCTCGCCAGCGGCCGGCACGCTCATCGCTTATACCCGATCGCCTCGTACGCGCTTGCACCGCTGGGTGCTGCGCCTGGCCGCTGGATGTGGCGGCTACCGGCTGACCTCGCCGGACCTGGAAGCGCATCCACTACGACCATCACCAGGACCCCAACCGCCCTGGAAATCCTGTTCGGCGCGCTGCACACGACGCTGCCGGCGGTGCTGGCCTTCGCCGTGCCGGTCGGCTCCGTGGCGGCGCCGGCGGCGCAGGGCGGCGTCGCGGTGGCGGCGGCGACCGGCGTGCTGAGCCGCCTGCCCCTCTTCGAATCGGTCCATTGCATCCAGCACCTTGGCTGCAAGCCCAGGCACCGCTGGCTGGCGGCGCTGAAGGCGCGGCATCTGGCGCATCATTTTCACGATGAAAGCGGCAATTTCGGTATCGTGGATTTCGGGCTCGACCGGATAGCGATCAACGTCGCTGTACGTCTACTGGTTCGTTACGTATTGCTGGATTTCGATGCCGCCGCACTGGATGCTGCGGTCAAGGAGCTGCGCGAGCGCGGCATCACGGCGGAGCCCTATCAGTGCAACGTCGGCAAGGCCGAAGACGTCAACCGCACGATCCAGGCCGTCGTCGACCGTTTCGGTCAGATCGACGTCGTCGTGAATAATGCCGGCATTCACGACAGCAAGAGCCTGGAGCAGGCCACGGAAGCCGACTGGGATCTCATCCTCGACAATAACCTCAAGAGCATGTACCTGGTCGTCAAGGCCGCGCTCCCCTATCTCAAGGCCACCAAGGGCCGCATTGTCAACATGAGCTCGATGGCCGGCGTCGTGGGCCAGGGCAACGCCGCGGCCTACGCGTCGAGCAAGGGCGCGATCGTGATCCTCAGCAAGAACCTGGCCATCGATCTCGCCAAGTACGGGATCCGCGTCAATGCGATCTGCCCCGGCTGGGTGGAGACGCCGCTCGTGAACCAATGGTTCGCGTACCAGCCCGACGAGGCGGCGGCCCGGAAGTACATCGGGTCGATCCATCCCCTGGGCCGCATTGCCACTGCCGACGAAGTAGGCGAAGCGGCGCTTTTCCTGGCCTCGGAGGCCAGCTCGTTCATCACGGGGGTTGCGCTGCCCGTCGACGGCGGCGTTACGCTAGGTTACTAGCAGGAGGTGTCCAGCAGATAAACTTGCACTCGCTTCAAGATCACGCCCTAATCACAAGTCCAACAAGGAGGAAATGCATGAAAGGCAAGCAAACAGTCGTCACCGTCCTGGGTCGTGCTATTGATCCTGTCCATGCTGCTCTCGGCCTGCGGTGGCGGCGCGCCAGTCGCTGAGCCGACCAAGGCGCCGGCGGCTGCGCCGACCCAAGCGGCCGCTGCAGCAGCCCCGACCGAAGCGCCCAAGGCGGCCGAGCCGACCAAGGCGCCCGAAGCCGCAGCCCCAACCGAAGCGCCTGCAGCGCCAGCACCCGCTGCCGCCGGCGCCGTCGCCGTCGTGAAGTCACCCTCTGACGTCAAGGTGGCGATCATCCCCGGCGGCCCGCATCCCGTACTTCGCCCCGATGCCCGACGGGCTCGCCGCAGCGGTCAAGGACTTCGGCCTGAACTCGGCCAGCGAGTTCAAGGCGCCGGCCGAGTGGAAGCTCGACGCGCAGAACCAGCTGATCAACAGCATGGTCGCCCAGGGCTTCAACGCATTCGGCATCTTCCCCGGTGATGCCAATGCCACGCAATGCCACCGTCGACGAGCTGGTCGCCAAGGGCATCCCGGTCATCGCAACCGCCGGCTGCCTCAAGGAGCCCGACCAAGTCGACCTTCTGCCTCGCCACTGACGTCGGCCAGTCGGCCTACCTCGGCGCCAAGGCCGTCATCGAGGCGATGGGCGGCAAGGGCAACCTGATCCACGGCACCGGCTTCCTCGTCGACCCCAACACCCAGAATCCGCATCAAGGCCGTCGAGAAGGCCGTCGCCGAGACCAACGGCGCCGTCAAGCTCCTGCCAGACCCTGGCCGACATCGACAGCCAGGAAGCCGCCGACAAGGCCATCAACTCCTACCTGGCCGCCCACGGCAACGAGGTCAACGGCATCGTGACCTCGGCCTACGTGCCCTCCACCGTCGCCGCCACCGCCCTCGTCAACCTGGGCGACAAGCGCATCAAGATGGTCGGCATCGACGATGACCCCATCGTCCTCGACGCCATCAAGAACGGGCTTCCTGACCGGCACCATGGCTCAGAACCCCTACGGCCAGGCCTACATCACGTCCCAGGTGCTCGACTACCTGAAGCTCGGCTGCACCAAGAAGGCCGATGCGCCGACCTACGTCGATTCGGGCACGCTGCTGATCAGCGAGAAGAACATCACGTCCTACAAAGAGGACCTGAAGACCCTGACGGCCGAGATCAGCAAGGACTTCGCGTCCAAGTACCTCGACTGCCCTGCAGGCGTGGTCAAGGAGTCCGCTGCGGCAGCGCCTGCGGCCGGAGCCGCGACCGAGCCGAAGATCGACATGTCGAAGACGAAGGTGGCGATCATCCCCGGCGGCCCGCATCCCTACTTCGCCCCGATGCCCGACGGCTTGGCCGCTGCGGTCAAGGACTACGGCCTGAACTCCGCCAGCGAGTTCAAGGCCCCGGCTGAGTGGAAGCTGGATGATGAGAACCAGCTGATCAACAGCCTGGTTGCGCAGGGCTTCAACGCCTTCACCATCTTCCCCGCCGACCCCGTTGCCAGCAACGGCACCTTCGACGAGCTGGTCGCCAAGGGCATCCCCGTCATCTCCATGGCCGCCTGCATCAACCAGCCCACCAAGGCGACTTCTGCCTGTCACCGACGTCGGCCAGTCGGCCTACCTGGCCACCAAGGCCCTGATCGAGGCCATGGGCGGCAAGGGCAAGATCCTGCACGGCACCGGCTACCTGATCGACCTCAACAGCCAGAAGCGCATGGCCGTCAAGAAGGCCATCGACGAAACCAACGGCGCCGTGAAGCTCTACCAGACGCTGGCTGACATCGACGACCAGGAGAAGGCCGACAAGGCCATCAACAGCTTCATGGCCGCCCACGCCAACGAGATCGACGGCATCGTCACCACGGCCTACGTGCCCTCCGTCGTGTCCGCCACCGCCCTCCGCAACCTGGGCGACAAGCGCATCAAGATGATCGGCATCGACGACGACCCCGTCGTCCTCGACGCCATCAAGGAGGGCTTCGTCGACGGCACCATGTCCCAGAACCCGTACGGGCAGGCCTATATCGGCGCCAGTGCTGTCCTGCTGTCCGGCTGCGCCAAGCAGGATGCGCCCTTCCACATCGACTCCGGCACCCTGCTGATCACCAAGAGACAACGTGGCCACCTACGACGACGACCGCAAGGCCCTCACCAAGGACATCGCCACCAATTTCAAAGACAAGTACCTGGTCTGCCCCTGAACCGTGAGAGCTTGTAGCGAGCACGAACCGGCACTCGCGGCGCGGGGAGCTAATCTCCGTAGCGGTGACGTTGCTTCTTCGGCACAGGGAGAGTGCAGCTGCGCGGCTGCACTCTCTCCAAGATAGGTATCGGAAGGTCAACGAAATTATGGCTAACTTCTTCTCACGCGCAATTGGGGCCGCTTTGGCCTCCTCCTGGCCATACGTGGCCTTCTGGGTCTGATCTTTGGCGCCCCGAATGCTTCCTGGACGACTTCAACATCTTCACCGTGCTGCGCCTGGCAAGCGTGCCGATCGTCATCGGCTACTCGCAGATGGTGCCCTGTCCACGGGCGAGATGAACCTTTCCGTCGGCGCGCTGGGCGGGCTGATGGCTCTGTTCAACGGCGGCCTGATGGAAGCAGCGGGGATTCCGCCTATCTGGGCGATCTTCATCACTTTGATCGTCGCGGGTCTCCTGGGCATGTGCAACGGCCTGCTGGTGACCGGCACCGGCATCAGCAGCTTCGTCATCACGCTGGCGACGGCCAGTATCTTTACCGGGCATCATGTTTATCACCACGCAGGCGCAACTCCGACAGCACTGCCGCCCGACTTTGTGGCCTTCGCGCGAGCGCATGTGTTGGTCTGCCCATTTCGCCGCTGGTCTCGATCATGCTCGTGACGGCCCTCCTGCTGTACTTGCTCTACCGCAACACGGCCCTGGGCCGGGAGATGCTGGCTGTCGGCGCCAACCGGCAGGCCGCCCGGATGTCCGGGTGTGATCCCACCGCACCATCGTCATCGCCCACATGTGTCTCGGGCCTCTGGCCGGCCTGGCGGCAGTCATGACCAAGACGATGCTGGCTCGGCGGTACTGGCCACCGGCACCGACTGGCTGATGCCTTCGTTTGTGGCTCCGGCCCTGGGTGGCACGCTGATGAGCGGAGGGTCGTCTCGGTTTTCGGGACCCTGCTCGGCGGGTTGCTCATCGGCACGCTCAACAGCGGCGTTCTCCTGCTGAAGATCACCAACTTCTGGCTTCAGTTCTTCCTGGGGGTGGTGCTGTTGCTGGCCATCGGCCTGGACCGGCTGCGGGGTCTACTCTGAGAGGACCATCGCTGCAATGACCGATACTCATCTCAAAGTCTTCCCTTACGGCACGGCTCGGCTTTCAGTTCGTCTCGACTGGCTGGGGCTGCTGGTCGTTGTCCTGGTAGCATGTCTGGCCATGTCATTCGTATCCCTGCCTTTCCTGTCGAAGTACAACATCTGTGGTTGCTGCTGCGGGACGTCTCCACGCCCCTGCTGGTCGGCTTCTCGCAGATGGTCGTGCTGGCCATCGGCCAGATGAACCTGTCGCTCGGCTGCCTCGGCGGCCTGGTGGTGGTGATCACCGGTGGGCTGATGGAGGTCTGGCACTGGCCATTGGGTGGCCGTTGCGACAGGCATCCTGGTCGGTGGGGCTGGCGGCCTGCTCAACGGCTTCCTTATCGTGCGCACCGGCATCAACAGCTTCATCGTGACCATCGCCACCGGCAGCATCTTCCTGGGCCTCAACTTCGGCCTGACCGAAGCCAGCCCTTCTACAACATCCCCCGGGAGTTCGTGGCTTTCGGACAGGGCCGCGCTGGCTGTTCGTCCCACCCATCGCCTTCATTACGATCATCGTCACCGTGCTGATGGCCATCTTCATGAGCCGCATGGTGGCCGGGCGCCAGATCCTGGCGGTCGGCGGCAACGCCGCGCCGCCGAGACTTCCGGCATCCCGATCAAGCGCAGGTCGTGCTCGCCCACGTCCATCTCCGGCATGCTGGCCGCCATCGCCGGCATGCTCTGGCCCGCCTGGGCCAGGCCCAGCCCAATATCGGCCAGACCTGGCTGCTGACCTCCTTCGCCGTGCCCATCATCGGCGGCGTGGCCTTGACCGGCGGCTCCGTGACCATCGCGGCACCATCCTGGCCGCCTTCCTGATCGCCATCATCCAGGACGCACTGGTGCTGCTCAACGTTGACCCGTACTACGTGCAGTTCTTCCTGGGCCTGCTGATCCTGGCCGCGGTGGGTTTTGACTCGCCTGCCCAGCGCGCACGCGGAACGAAGGGGGTGCGCATGACCGAGACCCGACGGTGTCATCCTGGAAGCACAGGGTCTGCAAGGCGTTCCCCGGCGTGCAGGCGCTCGACAACGTCAACCTGAGCTGCGCCGCCGGCGAGATCCACGCCCTGATCGGCGAAAACGGCGCCGGCAAGAGCACGCTGATCAAGATCGTCACCGGCCTCTACCAGCCAGACGCCGGCGAGCTCCAGCTCATCGGCGACAGCCGATGAAGTTCAGCTCTACCCATGACGCCATGAAGGCCGGCATCAGCTTCGTGCCGCAGGAGCGCAATCTGATCCCCGCATTCAGTGTCGGCGAGAACATCATGCTGGCCAAACACGCCTACTCGCGGGCATGTTTGTCGACTACCGGCGAGGTCAACCGCGAAGCCAAGAAGTGGCTGGACGTCATGGGATTGGAGATCTCGCCGCACGCACATCGTCAGCGACCTCAGCGCGGCCCAGATGCAACTGGTGGAAATCGCCAAGGCCCTCGCGATCGAGAACCGGGTGCTGCTGCTGGACGAGCCGACGGCCTCCATCACGCCGCACGAGGTGGAGTTCCTCTTCAAGGTGCTGCGAGACCTGCGCGACCGGGGCGTGGCGATCCTCTTTGTGAGCCATAAGCTGGAAGAAGTCTACGAGCTCTGCGACCGCGTTACCGTCCTGCGCGACGGGCACAACGCCGCCACCGACGAAAAGCTGGCGGATTCAACCGCGACCAGCTTGATCACCTGGATGATCGGACGCAGCCAGGTCATCACCGAGTTGCCCGCCAAAGCCGGCAAGCAGTGGCAGCCCATTCTGGAGCGCGCAGCGTCTGAGCGCGAAAGCGGCTACGCAGGATGTGAGCTTTAAGCTGTACCGGGGTGAAGTGCTCGGCCTGTATGGCCTGGTCGGCGCGGGCCGCAGCGAGCTGGCGCACGCCCTGATCGGAGCGGCCAAGATCACCGGCGGGCGAGGTCGTGATCGACGGCAAGCCGGCCCGGCAGAAGACGTATCCGACCGCCATGACCAAATACAACATCGGCTACGTCAGCGAGAACCGCAAGACCGAGGGCCTGATCCTGTCGCACACGGTCCTCTTCAACGTGTCGATCACGATCTGGCGGCAGCATTGCGGGGTTGTTCGGCTGGATCCGAGGGCGCCGAAGAACGAGCGCTTGTCGAGGAATACGTTGACAAGCTCGATATCAAGACACCTCGCTGGCTGCAGTTGGTGATGAACCTCAGCGGCGGCAACCAGCAGAAGGTCAGCATGGCCAAGTGGCTGGCCGCCAAGGCCGACATCCTGATCATCGACGAACCGACCATCGGCATTGACGTCAAGACCAAGTATGCCATGCACGAGCTGATCTGGGATCTGGCCGCGCAGGGCAAGGCCGTCATGCTGATCTCCAGCGACATGCCCGAGATGATCCGCCTGGCCGACCGCATCCTGGTGATGAAGGACAACCGGATCATGGGCGAAATCAGAATACGCACGACTACGATCAGATGAGTGCCGCTGATCATGCAGGATCTGGCCTAGTCAAACCTGTGAAACCCGAGATTAGGAAGCGGAGAGCCATGAAACGCTATGCGATGACGGTGATGCTGAAGGATGATCCGGAGATCATCCGCCGGTATGAAGCATACCACGCCAATCCGTTCGCCGAGACGAATGAGGGTCTGTTGCGGGTTGGCGTCAAGCGTATGTATATCTATCGCTTCCTGCGCACCCTGTTCATGTTCATGGAGACGCGCGGATGACTTTGACATGGACGTGGACATGCCCAAGTACATGGAACACCCACGCGCACGTGAATGGGACGAGTTGATGGCCACGTTCCAGGAGACCGTGCCTGGGGCGCCCGAAGGCTCGAAGTGGGTCGAGATGAAAGAAGTCTATGCGCTGGAAGCGTGAGGACAAGACCATGATCATCACAGATGCGCACCAGCACTTTTGGAAAAAGGAAGTCATCGCCGGCCTGTTCGAGAAACTCCACGTGCCTCTGGACGCGGTCGAAGCCATCGTGCACGACTTTGAGCCCAGAGGACCTGAAACCGTGGCTGGACAAGCTGGGTGTGAGCCAGACCGTGGTCGTCCAGGTCAATGCCACGCTGGCCAACACCCGCTATTTTCTGGACCTGGCGGACAAGAACAGTTGGATCGGCGGCGTGGTGGGTTGGGTAGACCTGGCGGATCCGGCGGTCGGCGAGACGCTCGACCAGATCAAACACCCCAAGCTGGTCGCCTTCCGCCACCAGTGGCACGACGAAGCTGATGCGGCCTGGAACGTGCGGCCGGACGTCGTCCGCGGGCTGCGCGAGCTGGCGAAGCGGGGCTTGCGCTATGACCTGCTGGTCAAGCAGCGTGAATGGAAATACATCGTGCCGGTGGCCGATGCCGTTCCTGATCTGCCGTTGGTCATCGACCATATTGCCAAGCCGAGCATCGCCAATCAGCAATTTGACGACTGGGCGGAGGCGATGAAGGTTGGCGGCCAGCATCCCGCGCATGCACATCAAGATCTCGGGCATGGTGACCGAAGCCGCCGCCAGTTGGAAGCCGAAGGACCTCAAGCCGTACGTGGACAAGGTGCTCGAGCTGTTCGGCACCGAGCGGGTCATGTTCGGCAGTGACTGGCCGGTCTGCCTGCTGGCGGCGCGAGCTACGAAGACGTATTCAACGCCGTACAGATCTGTCTCGCCGGCCTGTCGGAGGCAGAGAAAGGCGCGGTGCTGGGCGAAAACGCGCGGCGGTTCTACGGGCTCGCAACGCCCGTGACGTGAGCGCAAGTAAAGCAAAAGACTTACCGTATGGAACAACGCTTGATCGACAAAGTGGCGATCGTCACCGGCGCCGGGCAGGGGATCGGGCGGGCGATTGCGCTGCGCCTGGCGGCAGAGGGCGCGCACGTGGTGGTCGCTGAATACAATCCCGCGACGGCCCAGAGCGTTGCGGCGGAGATTGAGGCGCTGGGCGGCGCGCACTCGCGTACCCTGTGGACATCGGGGACACCAAGGCTACCCGCGACCATGATCGGCGAAGTCGTGGCCAGCATTCGGCCGCCTGGACATCCTGGTGAACAATGCCGGCGTGAACTCCGTGGCGCCGTTCCTCAAAATGCCGGAAGAGGATTGGGACAGGGTGATGCGCGTCAACGTGCGCGGCACCTACTTCTGCCTGGAGGCCGGCGCGGCGCAAATGGTCAGCCAGGTGCCCGAGCATGTCAAGGCGGCCGGCGCGGATGGCTGCTACGGCAAAATCGTGAACATGACTTCGATCTCGGGCCAGGCAGGGCGACCGTTGGCGCCGCACTATGCGGCGAGCAAGGCGGCGCTGATCAACATCACGCAATCGGCGGCCCTGGCCCTGGCGCCCTACGGCATCAACGTCAATTCGGTCTGCCCCGGTGTCGTCGTAACCCCGATGTGGGATACGCTCGATGTGGACTACGGGCGGGCTCTCGGGCGCTCGGCCGGGCGAGTCGATCGCCGCGTTTATCACCGAAGATCCCCATGAAGCGACCCGCAGATCCGGACCAGGTTGCGGCGGCCGTGGCGTACCTGTGCTCGCCCGAAGCGGACAACATCACGGGCCACACGCTGAATGTGGACGGCGGCCTGGAAATGCACTGAGCGCATTCGCGGGTGGGACTCGCACGTGTAGACCTCGGAGGTCTTGCGCCAACTACGTTGGCGAGGGACCTCGGAGGTCTCGCTCGGCTACAACGGTAAGGAGCACTAAGGATGCCTCAAGGAGCATCGACGCCTGGGGTTGCCCCCGGCTTGGGCGTGCATGCGGACGACGTCGAGCAGTGGCTGCACCTGTACGAGCAGATGCTCACGATCCGCCTGTTCGAAGAAGAGGTCAACGAGCTGTACAAGAGCGGGCAGATGCCGGGGCTCGCGCACCTGTACAGCGGCGAAGAGGCCGTGGCCGTGGGCGTCTGCGAGGCGCTGCAGGCGCGACGACACGATCACCAGCACGCACCGCGGCCACGGCCACTGCCTGGCCAAGGGCGCGTCGGTCGACCGCATGTTTGCCGAGCTGCTGGGCAAGGCGCCGGGCTACTGCCGCGGCAAGGGCGGCTCCATGCACATCGCCGACCTGGAAGGCGGCAACCTGGGCGCCAACGCGATCGTCGGCGGCAGCGCCGGTATCGCCACGGGCGCGGCGCTCTCCGCCAAGCTGCGCGGCACCGACCAGGTCTCCGTCTGTTTCTTCGGCGACGGCGCGCTGGGCCAGGGCTTGATCTACGAGGTCATGAACATGGCCTCGCTCTGGAAGCTGCCCGTCATCTACGTCTGCGAGAACAACCTCTACACCGAGTATACGCCCTACCAACAGGTGCTGGCGGGCAGCATCCGCGGCCGTGGCGAAGCGTTCGGCATCTATACGCTGGAGGTCGACGGCCAGGATGTCGGCGCAGTCTGGCGTGCCACCCAGGACCTGGTCGACCGCTGCCGCCGGGGCGAAGGCCCGGCCTTCCTGATCTGCAACACCTACCGCTACTACGGCCACCACGTCGGCGACATCAACCGCACCTACTACCGTTCGAAGGAAGAAGAAGCCTACTGGCGGACCGAGCGCGATCCGTTGACCCTGCTCGGCGACTGGCTGACGACCGAAGGCCTGGCCGATGCGCCCATGCTCGACCAGGTCGGGCAGCAGGTGGAAAGCACGATCAAGGCCGCCGTGGCGTTCGCGCTCGACGCACCCTTCCCCGACAAGAGCGAGGTCGACCAGCATGTCTACGCCTGAGCGAGTTCACCCCGCCTACGACCCGACCATCCGCGAGATCACCTTCAGCCAGGCGGTCAACGAGGCGCTGGCCGAAGAGATGCGCCGCGACCCCACCGTCTTCATCATCGGCGAAGACGTGGCCGAGGCCGGCACCCCGTTCAAGGTGCTGTGCGGCCTGGTCGAGGAATTCGGCACGGACCGGGTCATCGACACGCCCATCTCCGAGCCCGGTTTCACGGGCATCGGCGTCGGCGCGGCCATGACGGGCATGCGGCCGATCGTCGACATCATGTTCGGCGACTTCCTGACCCTCACCATGGACCAGATCGCCAACCAGGCCGCCAAAGTGCACTACATGTCGGGCGGCCGCCTCAAGGCGCCCATGGTCTTCCGCACCAACATGGGCGCAACGCGCGCTCGGCCGCCCAGCACAGCCAGAGCCTCCACGCCTGGGTCAGCCACGTCCCGGGCCTCAAGGTCGTCCTGCCCTCCACCCCCTACGACGCCAAGGGCCTGCTCAAGACCGCGATCCGCGACGACAACCCGGTCGTCTTCTTTGAGGACAAGCTCAGGTACCAGCTCAAAGGCCCCGTGCCCGAGGACGAATACACCATCCCGTTCGGCGTGGCCGACGTCAAGCGCGAGGGAACGGACATCACGATCGTCGCGACGAGCAGCATGGTGGAGGTGGCGCTCAAGGCGGCCGCGATCCTCGCAGGCATCGGCATCAGCGCCGAGGTGGTCGACCCCCGCACGACCCTCCCGCTTGACAAGCAGACCATCATCGAGTCGGCGAAGAAAACCAGCCGGGCCATCGTCGTGGACGAGGGCTACGAGCGCTACGGCGTGACCGCCGAGATCGCGTCGGTGATCGCGGACGGGGCCTTCTACTATCTCGACGCGCCGGTCAAGCGCATGGGCGCGATGGACGTGCCCGTGCCCTTCTCGCCTGCGCTCGAGGACCTGACCGTGCCCACGCCCGAGCAGGTGGCAGAGACGGCCAAGGCCCTCTGCGGCCGCGTGTAGCGCCGGCGTCTGGAGGAAGGCGTGACCACAAACGTCATCATGCCGGCGCTGGGCATGGCGCAGGAAACGGGCAAGCTCATCCGGTGGCTGGTCGAGCCGGGCGCGACCGTCAAGAAGGGCGACCTCCTGATGGAGGTCGAGACCGACAAGGCGACCGTCGAGATCGAGGCCACCGGCTCGGGCTTCCTCACGAACGTCACTGCCGCGGCCGGCGACGAGATTCCCGTCGGCCGGGTTATCGCGGTGATCGCGACCCCCGGTGAGAGCGCCGGCGCTTCGCCCGCTCCGACCGCAGCACCCGCCCCGGCAGCGACAGGACAGCCGGCGAGCGCAGCGCCCCCCGCTTCTCCGCTGGCGGCCCGGATCGCTGCTGAGAACGGCGTGGATCTACGGTTCGTAACTCCGAAGAGCGGCCGGGTCGAAAAGGCGGACGTAGTGGCCTTCATCGAAGCACAGCGACTGTCCGGCCCGTCGCGCCAGGCCGGTCGGGTCCTCGCTTCTCCAAAGGCCAGGCGGCTTGCGTCCGAGCAGGGGCTCTCACTCGCACACGTCCCGGGCACCGGCCCCGAGGGGGCCGTGCAGGCCGCCGACGTCCTTGCGATCGTCCAGAACGCAGGGCCGTCAAGTCCGGCTCCCATCGCCCCACCGCCCCCCGCGCCTGAAGCCGGCCCTGCCGTCGAGTCCGTCGGCACGATCTGGCACGTCATGGCCGAGCGCATGACCCAGTCATGGACAACCGTCCCGCACTTCTACCTGGTCCGCGAGGTAAACGCCGAACGTCTTGTCTCCTGGCGGGCAGAGCTGCTGAAGCGGCAGCCCGAGAAAGTCACGTTCACCGACCTCCTGGTGCGGATCACGGCCGCCGCGCTCGTGCAGCACCCGCGGCTCACCTCGTCGTGGCGAGATGGCGGCATCCAACCGGGAACCGGCGTCCACATCGGCATCGCGATGGCGGTCGAGTTGGGCCTCGTCGTGCCCGTCATCCACGACGCGGACCGGCTGTCGGTCGGCGAACTCGCAGCCGGCCGCCAGCAGCTCGCGGCGCGCGCGCAGGCCGGCAGGCTGCGGCTCGAAGACCTACAGGGCGGCAACTTCACCATCAGCAACCTGGGCATGTACGGTGTCGACGCCTTCAACGCGATCGTGAACCCGCCACAGGCAGCCATCCTCGCCGTCGGTCGCATCGCCGACCGGGTCGTGGCCGTAAACGGCCAACCCGCCGTCCGCCCAACGATGATCCTGAGCCTGTCCTGTGACCACCGGGCAGTGGACGGAGCCCGCGGCGCCGCATTCCTCCACACGCTCGCCGCCCTCATCGAAGAGCCGCTCTCGCTGCTTCCGTAGGGGCGACCGGCCGGTCGCCCCGTGTTGGGGCCCGCCGCCCCGTGGCCGCCCGCACCGCCGTCGTCCGGCTGCACGCTTGGAGGAAAACGAGGTCATGCAATACACCAGCTACGATCGGGTTCTCACCACGCTCGAACACCGGGAGCCGGACCGGGTCCCCTTCGACCTCGGCGGCACGCTCGTCACCGGCATCAACATCCACGCGCTGCGCGCGCTGAAGAGGTATCTCGGCCTGCCCGGCGCGGCGATGCTGCTCGACCAGGTGCTCCAATCCGGCGTGGCCGACGACGAGACGGTAGACCGGCTCCAGATCGACGTCCGGATGGTGCGCCCCTGCCCCCCGGCTGATCCCGGCCCCGGAGTCGACCTGGGGCAGGTAGGCAACCACTACCGGATCATAGACGAGTTCGGCATGGGCTGGCAGATGCCGGTGGACGGCGGGCATTACTACGACCTGTATCTCAGTCCCCTCGCCAACTGCGAGACCCCCGCCGACGTCGAGCGTTTCCACTGGCCCGATCCGCTGGACCCCGCCCGCTACGCGGGCATGCGGGAAACGGCGGATCGCATCGCCGGCCAGGAGCGCAGGTTCCCCTACCTCGAGCGGATGAGCTCGGGCATGTGGGAGCACGCCATGTGGATGACCGGCTACGAAAAGTTCTTCACCGACATGCTCTATAATAAGAACCTGGTCCGCGCCATCATGGACAAGATCCTCGAGATCAAGATGGCGTACTGGGGCCGGGCGCTGGAGATCATGGGCGACCAGACGGTCGTGATCTCCGAGGCCGACGACCTCGGCGCGCAGAACACGCTGCTCGTCTCGCTCCGCCTGTACAAGGAGCTGATCTGGCCCTACCATAAGGCCCTGTTCGACTTCATCAAACGCAAGGCGAAGGGCAAGGCCTACATCTTTTTCCACAACGACGGCGCCATCTACCCGACCATCCCGCTCCTGATCGAGGCCGGGATCGACATCCTGAACCCATTCCAGGTCAACTGCGGCGGGATGGACGACACCGCGAAATTCAAGCGGGAATACGGGAAGGACCTGACGATCTGGGGCGCCAGCTGCGACACGCAGCGGGTGCTGCCCTACGGCACCCCTGCCGAGGTGCGGGCCGAAACCAGGCGCCGGATCGAAGACCTGGCCCCCGGCGGCGGTTTCATCTTCGCTCCCATTCACATCATCCAGGGCGAGGTGCCCCCCGAAAACATCGTCGCCTGGTGGGAGACGCTGCAAGAGTACGGCAAGTACTGAGGAAAGGAATGCTTATGAACTCGCGCGAGCGCATCCTGGCCGCCATCGAGCACAGGGAGCCGGACGGCGTCCCGGCCGACCTGGGCGCCACCCCCAGCTCCGGCATTTCGTGCATCGCCTATGACCGGCTGATCCACCACCTGGATATCCCGAACAAGCACAACCGGGTGTACGACGTGGTGCAGGAGGTGACCCAGCCCGAGATGGAGGTGCTGGATCACTTCAGGATCGACGTGCTGGATATCGGCCGGGGGTTCAACACCGCAGAGGACGACTGGTATCCCTTCACCCTGCCCAACGGCACGGCGATCGAGTTCCCGAAGTGGTTCCGTCCGGAGCTTCAGCCCGACGGCTCTTACGTGGCGCGCAAGAACGGCGAAGTGCTGGCTCGCATGCCGCTCGGCGCCAACTTCTTCGACGAGACCGTGTGGCCGTGGGTCGACGGCTATCCCGATGACTTCAGCGGCCTGGACGAGGCGATGGGCCGGGTGTTGTGGTCCGCGTTCGCGCACAGTCCCTGGGACCACGCGAGCGATCCGGATTTCTGGCAGCAGCTGCGTGCCAAGGCCCTGGCGCTCCGAGCGAGCACCGACCGCGCGCTGATGGTCGTCGCGGGCTGCAACCTGTTCGAGTGGGGCACCTTCATCCGCCGCATCGACAACTTCCTGATGGACCTCGTCCAGTGCCCCGACCAGGTCGAGCGGCTGCTCGACGCGCTGATGGAGCGCCATCTGAAGACGCTGGAAAACGTGTGCACGGCCGTGGGCGACGTGGTCGACATCGTCCGGATGGGCGACGACCTGGGCACCGACGGCGGCCCGTTCATGTCGCCCGCGACCTACCGCCGCCTGTTCAAGCCCCGCCACACGCTGCTCAACACCTATATCAAGCAGCACAGCAACATGAAGACGTTCCTGCATTCGTGCGGCTCGCTCTACAAGCTGATGCCCGACCTGATCGAGGCGGGGTACGACGTGATCAACCCGGTCCAGATCACCTCGAAAGACATGGAGCCCGCAAGGCTGAAGGCTGCGTTCGGGAAGGACATTTGCTTCTGGGGCGGCGGCGCCGACACCCGGCACATCCTCCCGAACGCCAAGCCCGAGGAAGTGAAGGACCACGTCCGGCGCAACATCGAAGCCTTCGCGCCCGGCGGCGGCTTCGTCTTCAACACCGTCCACAACATCATGCCCGACGTCCCGCCCGAGAACATCGTCGCAATGTTCGAGGCCGTGGACGAGTACAAGTAACAGCGGCTAGCGGCGCAACAGATGGCCTGCGGGGCAACGGATGGCCTGCGGCCGAAACGGATCAACGGATGCCCGAGGGAACTCTCGCCGCCATCCGTTTCTCCGTTCTGCCACAGGCATCCGCTGCGCCGCTATCCGTTTCTCCGTTCAGGCCGCAGGCCATCCGTTGCGTCGTTACCTCCCACCCCCCTCACCTTCGCGACCACCTCATCCCCCACCGCGCTCGTTCGCGCGGAACCCCCGAGGTCCGGCGTCAGCACCCGGCCCTCGCCCGTCACCGCCTTGATCGCATCCATGATCGAACCCGCAGCCTGAGCCTCCCCCAGGAACTCCAGCATCATCGCGCCGCTCCAGATCGCGGCGATCGGGTTGGCGACCCCGCGCCCGACAATATCCGGCGCAGAGCCGTGCACGGGTTCGAATAGCGACGGATACTTGCGCTCCGGGTTGATGTTCGCGCTTGGCGCCAGGCCCATGCTGCCGCAGATCGCGCTGCCCAGGTCGGTCAGGATGTCCGCGAAAAGGTTGGAGGCGACCACCACGTCGAGCGTTTCCGGCTTGAGCACGAACCGGGCTGCCATCGCGTCCACCAGCACCCGCTCGGTTTGCAGCCCGGGGAATTCGGCTGCGACCCGGTCGAACGCTTCGTCCCACAGCACCATCGAATGGCGCTGCGCGTTCGACTTCGTCACGTTGGCAAGCCGCTTGCGGGGCCGCGCCATCGCCAGCTCGCACGCATAGCGCACGACCCGCTCCACGCCCTCCCGGGTAAAGATTGCGGTCTCCACCGCCAGTTCCAGCGGCAGGCCGCGGTGGATGCGCCCCCCTGCGCCCGCGTACTCGCCCTCGGTGTTCTCACGCACCACGATGAAGTCTATGTCGCCCGCCTTCTTGTTTGCGAGCGGGCTTGGCACGCCCGGCAGCAGCAGGCTCGGGCGCACGTTGGCGTACTGCTCGAAGCCCTGGCGCACGGGCAGCAGCAGGCCGTGCAGCGAAATATGGTCAGGCACCGAGGGGAAGCCGACTGCCCCGAAGTAGATTGCGTCGAAGGGCTGCAGCGTGCGAAGCGCGTCGTCGGGCATCATCGCGCCGTGCTGCAGGTAGTACTCGCACCCCCAGGGGAATGCCTCATAGGCGATCCGGAAGCCGAATAGATCGCCCGCTGCGGCCATGACCTTCACGCCTTCGGGGCAAACTTCGTGCCCGATGCCATCGCCCGGAACCAGTGCCACGTTATACTCGCGCATGTTGCCTCCTCCATCGATCCGCCGCCCAGCGCCTGGACTGCCTGCGAATTTTAGCACAGCCCGGCCCTCGGCCCCAGCGCGCGGCTGGTTAACGTTAGCATCCTCTGGTATAATGCACCGCATTCAGCGGCTTGACAACACACGGTCGCTGTGATATGTTACCCGTAACACTTCTGCCGGCCCTTCCATTTGCGGCCGGCCAGTGCCCCGACTCCTGCGTTGCTCCGAGTGGGATGAGCCGGGAAACAGACGACGTTTGTTCCATCTTCAGTGCTTCAGAGGCTGCCTATGGGCGATTCCCTTGTTCTTATGGACGGAATCGACAAAAGCTTTCCCGGTGTACACGCCCTCGACAAGGCGCGCTTCGAGCTGCAGAGCGGCGAGATCCATGCGCTCGTTGGCGAGAATGGCGCCGGGAAATCGACCTTGATGAAGATTTTGTCGGGCGTGTACTCAAAGGACGCGGGGCGGATCGTCTACAAGGGCCAAGAGGTCAACATCCCCAATCCCCGCGCGGCGCAAGACCTCGGCATCAGCATTATTCACCAGGAACTCAACCTGATGCCTCACCTCACGGTCGCGCAGAACATTTTCATTGGGCGC
Source organism: uncultured Chloroflexia bacterium (assembly GCA_963800615.1). Classification (GTDB taxonomy): domain Bacteria; phylum Chloroflexota; class Anaerolineae; order CG2-30-64-16; family CG2-30-64-16; genus JALOOB01. The sequence continues at coordinate 632,395 of CAWDBO010000021.1, read as the reverse complement.
GAACCGCGGGGCGTCGCGAAGTTCATGCTGGACGAAAAGGGCATCAACGATGCCGCGGTCCAGTTGTTTGAACGGATGCGCCTCAAGCTTGACCCGCGCGTCAAGGTCGCCGACCTCACCGTCGCCAAGCAGCAGATGGTGGAAATCGCCAAGGCCCTCTCCTTCAACTCTAGCGTCCTGATCATGGACGAGCCGACTGCCGCGCTCACCGACACTGAAATCGTCGAGTTGTTCCGCATCGTACGCCAGCTCAAGGAAAACGGCGTCGGCGTCGTCCATATTTCCCACCGGCTGGAAGAACTCAAGCAGATTTCCGACTGCATCACGGTCATGCGCGATGGCCGCACGATCGACACCGTTCAAACCGCAGACGTCACGCTCGACAAGATCATCAGCATGATGGTCGGTCGCACCATCTTCGAAGCCACGCCCGAAGTGCCCGAAAAACCAAGCGACGAGATCGTCCTCGAGGTGCGCAATCTTAACCGGGGCAACGCCATCAAGGACGTGAGTTTCCAGTTGAAGCGCGGCGAAATCCTGGGCATAGCCGGCCTGGTGGGCGCAGGACGCACTGAAGTAGCCCGAGCGATCTTCGGCGCGGACGCTATCGATTCCGGTGAAGTTTATCGTAACGGAAAGCGCACGCACATCAAGTCACCAAGCGACGCCGTGTCGGCAGGGATTGCCTACCTGTCGGAAGACCGCAAGCGGTACGGTCTGGCGCTAAAGATGGACGTCGAGACCAACATCGTGCTGGCCACCTTCCGCAAGTTCGTAGGCCCGCTTGGGTGGGTGAATACGAATCGCACCCGCGAGGTCGCCCGCAAGCGCGTCGATGCGCTGTCGATCAAGACGCCCGGGTTGGCCCAAAAAGTCCAGAACCTGTCGGGCGGCAACCAGCAGAAAGTGATCATCGGCAAGTGGCTGACTGCCGACACCGACGTGCTCATTTTCGACGAGCCAACTCGTGGGATTGACGTGGGGGCGAAGAGCGAGATTTACCGGCTGCTGAACGACCTGGCTCAGCAAGGCAAGGCGATCATCATGATTTCCTCAGAGCTGCCGGAAATCCTGCGCATGAGCCATCGTATCCTGGTCATGTGCGAAGGCCGCATCACAGGCGAATTGATCGCGGCGGAAGCAACGCAGGAACGCATTATGACCTATGCCACGCAGCGGACCCAGACCGTCATCACCGAAGACGAAAACGACCGGCCAGAAGTGGGGGTTGCCTGATATGACGACGAAGACGGCTCCAGTCCAAACTACCGCCTCAAAGACCTCGATTCTGCGCTCTGACGCCGCCCAGCGCATTCTCGCTTTCGGTGCACTCATCCTGCTGTTCATCTTCTTCGCGCTGCGATCGCCCTATTTCTTAACGGGCAGCAACATCAGCGGCATCCTCATCGCGACCGCCGTCAACGGCATCCTGGCTATCGGCGTGACCTTCGTCATTATCACCGGCGGCATTGACCTCTCCGTCGGCACGGTCATGACGCTGACCACAGTTATGATGGGCAAGGTGATTACCGACTGGGGATTTCCGATCCCGATTGGCCTGCTCGCGGGGATCGCCACAGGCTTGCTGGCTGGCTTTGCCAACGGCTTCCTGATCGCCAAAGCGAAGCTGCCTCCGTTCATCGCAACGCTCGGTATGCTGAACGTTGCCAAAGGCCTATCGCTGGTCATCAGCAACGTCAAGCCGATCTACTTCGATCAGAATCCCGCGTTCAACCGCATCGCCATGGGCTCGCTGTTTGATCTCAACGCGATTGTCCCTGGGCTGACGATCAACAACGCGGTCCTGATGTTATTCGGCGCAGCCGTCCTCGCCAGCCTGATGCTCTCGAAGACCGTGCTCGGCCGCTATACTTTTGCCCTGGGCAGCAACGAAGAGGCGGCTCGCCTGTCCGGCGTCAACGTGAACCGGTGGAAAATCATTGTCTACATGACCACCGGGTTCTTTGCAGCCCTGGCCGGCATCGTCATGGCTTCCCGTATCAACTCTGCGCAGCCTGCCTTAGGACAGGGTTATGAGCTTGATGCCATCGCGGCCGCCGTCATCGGCGGCACGTCGCTCAGCGGCGGCGAAGGCACGATCCTCGGCACGATCATCGGCGCCTTCCTGATCAGCACGCTGTCCAATGGCCTGAAGATCCTGTCGGTTCCGCCCGAGTGGCAGATCGTCGTCACCGGCCTGATCGTCGTGCTGGCGGTGTGGCTCGATACGCTCCGCCGGCGAAGGTAATACCAACTTTGGTCGTTCGCTCCAGGTGGGAGCTCGACAAATCGTACACCACCCATGTGTACAAAGAAGGAGAAGCACCATGCGGAAGTTAGTCGTTCTGTTCTCGGTCCTCGTGGTCCTGTCCCTGCTGGCCGGCTGCGCTGCCCCCGCGGCACAGCAAGCCCCCGCGGCACAGGCAACCCAGGCGCCGGCCGCCGCTGCTAGCGGCGCAAAGCCCTACATCCCCGTCATCTCGAAGGGCTTCCAGCACCAGTTCTGGCAAGCAGTGAAGTTGGGCTCGGAGAAGGCCGCCAAGGAATTCAACGTCGACATCACCTTCGAAGGCCCTGAGACCGAAGCGCAAGTCGACAAGCAGATCGAAATGCTGCAGACTGCGCTGGACAAGAACCCGGTTGCGATCTGCTTCGCCGCCGTCGACTCAAAGGCTGCCATCCCGCTCCTCGAGAAGGCAAAGGCCAAGAACATCCCGGTCGTCGCCTTTGACTCCGGCGTGGACAGCGACATCCCCGTAGCCACCGCTACGACCGACAACATTGCAGCGGCAGCGGCAGCGGCAGATCACATGGCGAAGGCCCTGGGCAACAAGGGCAAGGTCGCGATCATTGCTCACGACCAGACCAGCCGCACCGGCATTGACCGGGTGAAGGGCTTCACCGATCAGATCAAGAGCAAGTACCCCGACATGACGATCGTCAGCACCGAGTACGGTGCGGGCGACGCGCTGAAGTCGACCGAAATCGTGAAGGCCGTCATCGCGGCCAACCCGGATCTGGCCGGCTACTTCGGTGCGAATGAAGGCTCGATGAAGGGCGTCATGAATGGCGTCAAGGAATCGAACAAAGAAGGCAAGATCGTGATGATCGGCTACGATGCCGGCAAGCAGCTGAAGGATGCGATCAAGGCCGGTACGGTCTTGGGCGCGATCAGCCAGGATCCGGTTGGCATCGGCTACAAGTGCGTCGACGCCGCGATCAAGGCAACCAAGGGCGAGAAGTTGCCCAAGATCATCGACACCGGGTTCGTGTGGTACGACAAGAGCAACATCGACGCACCCGAAATGCAGCCGCTGCTGTACGATTGATCTTCGCGTCGTGAGACGCTAAGCTCAACACCAAGACACAAAGAAACCAGGTTTCTCGCGCCAGCGTCGCTGGCGAGGAAACCTGGTTTCTTTGTTATCCTGGTGCCTTCGTGTCTTTGTGTTATCCGTCTCTCTACTGCGACCACTCAGTCGGCTGGCGGTCCCACCGGTGGCCGCGCAGCTGCTCGTGCAACTCTGCGGGCAGCGGCCCCGCATCCGATGCGGCGATGTTCGCCTCGACGTTCCTGACCTTGCGCATCCCTGGGATGATCGTGCTGACGGTCGGGTTGTTCAGGATGAAACGCAGGGCCATCTCCGGCATGTTCAGCCCGGCCGCCGCCGCCATCGGCTTCAGCGCGTCGGCCCGCTCCACGCTCGGAATGAGGTTCTCGGGCACGAAGTAGCTGTTGCGCCAGTCGCCTTCGGGCCACTTGCTCTCCTTCGTCAGCATCCCCGTCAGCGTGCCCTCGTCGAACGGCACCCGCGCGATCACCGCCACGTCATGCTCCTCGCACGCGGGGAACAACTCGTCCTCCGGGTTTTGGTCGAAGATGTTGTAGATCACCTGGACCGCGTCGATCAGCCCGCTGCGCACCGCCTCCACCCCGTTCCACGGCTCCCACCGGTTGATGCTGATCCCCCACGCGTGCACCAAGCCCTGCCGCTTGAGCTCGGCCATCACCTGCTGCAAGCCGTGCGTCGCGAATCCACGGGTCTTCCCAGGTGTGAAACTGCACCAGGTCGAACGACTCCAGCCCGCTGTTCTGCAGGCTCGAGTGTACGTAGCGCTCGACGTGCTCCGGCGGGAAGCAGTCGTCCACCGTGTACTCCCGCATCGACGGCCACTTAAAGTTCTTCGGCGGGATTTTGGTGGCGGTGTACAGCGTCTTGCCGCCATTGGCCCGGACCAGCCGCCCGAGCAGGCTCTCGCTGTGCCCCGCCCCGTACGCCCACGCCGTATCGAAGAAGTTGCAGCCCAGCTCCACTGCCCGCTGCAGCCCGGTCAGCGACTCCGCGTCGTCCGACCCCGTCCAGCCGCCCATGCCCCACATGCCATAGCCGATCTCGGAAACCTGCCAGCCCGTCTTGCCGAACCTGCGATAGTTCACCATTCACCTCCGTCGACGGTCACGCGTCCCAACCGCCCGATGCCCTCAGGCGAGCCACTTCTTCCTTCGCGCGCTCGCTGAGCAGCACGTAATCGGTCTTCGCCACCCGGTTCAGCGGCAGGCCGCCCGGCTCCAGGATCACGTAGTGCAGCGGGCGCATGTACGAGGCGATGCCCTCCGCATGCCTGCGCAGGTCCGCGTCGGTCAGCTCCGCGCCGGGCCGCTTCTCCACGAAAGCCACGATGCCTTCTGAGAACACGCTGTGCTCCACGCCGACCACGCCCGCGCTCGCCGACCTTCTCCCGCAGCTCGCACAGGAAGTCCTCCACCTGGCCGGGGAACACCTGGTATCCCTTAGGCTTGATGATCCACTTGGCGCGCCCTGAGAAGTGCAGTCCCTTCTCGTCCACGGAGCCCATGTCGCCCGTGTACAGGTAGCCGTCCGACGAGATCGCGCTGGCCGTCGCGGCCGGGTCGTTCACGTAGCCGAGGAAGGTCTGCGGCCCGCGGAAACACACCGCCCCAACCTCGCCCTGCGGCAGCTCGTCGCCTGCGCGTCCGTCGTCCCGCATCGGCGCCCGAATCGTCATCGGGTAGACCGGCATGTCGTAGCCGACGCTCGCCAGGATATCGTCGACCGTGCCGGTCAGCGTGCTGTACGTGCAGAAACCGCCGCATTCGGTCAGGCCCAGGCCCGTGCCGAACCTCGGCGCCATCTGCGACAGCCGCTCCAGGAACTGCCGCGTGACCTGCTGCCCGCCGTACAGCGCAAAGTCGAGCGAGGAAAGGTCGTACTCGTCGTAGTTGGGCAGCCGCCACTCGAGCGCGAAGAGCGCGGGGATCTGGCCCAGCACGTTGGCCTTGTACTTCTGCACCGCGGCCAGCGACTTGGCCGGGTCAAAGACGTGCAGGATGATCGCCGTGCCGCCCTCGAACAGCGTCGTCATCAGTTGTTCCGCCTGCCCGCCCACGTGGGACGGCGGGAGGTTCACCAGCAGCCGCGTGTCTTCACCCCTGCCAAACCACGTGCCGAGGCACATGTTCTGCACGGTGATGTTCCTGTGCGAGAGCAGCGCGGGCTTGGGATAACCCGTCGAGCCGGTGGTGAAGATCACCATCGCGCCGTCGTCCGGCGTGATCGACCGGCTGACCCCCGCGTACTGCGCCAGCAGCGGCGAACCGGCGGGATCGGCCAGCGCGCCCTTCGCCAGCGCCTCGGCCTCAGCCGCGAGGATGAAGGCTGACTTCGCGCCGGGGATCGTCTCTTCAGGCGCCGCGAACTGGATCAGGTGCTCCACGAACGGGCAGTTCGCCTGCACCGCCTTGCCCAGCTCGCCGAAGTCGGCGTTCGGCGTCTTGCCCAGGAACGCGTACCCCTTGGCCTTGATCAGCGAAAGGCTGCGGATCACCTCCGCGGCCCTTGAGCCGCAAGTCGAGCGGCGTGTAGATGACGCCGATCTTGAAGCAGGCGTATTCGAGGAAGATGTGCTCCGTCAGCATCGGCAGCGAAGTTGCCAGGAAGTCACCCTGCTTGAAGCCCATCTCCAGCAGCTTGAGCGCAAACGCCGTCGATGCCTGCTCGAACCGCTGCCAGCTCACCTCCACGCCGGTGTCGGCATTGACGAATGCCAGTGCGTCCGGTTTCTTCTTCGCCCACGCTTCAATCACGCCATGGCACAGGTGCCGGTCCCCATAATCCCGCTCATAGTGCTCGTACGAACATTGCGGCACCCCATGCCGGGTCGGAACATCCACCATTACGACCTCCTCGTCAAAGATTCTTCTTTTACACCAGGCCGGAAAACTTGATGCGCTGCCGCGGGAAGAGCGCGGTCAGCAGGCCACGCGCTTCGTCGCTGCTCGCCCACACATCGGGAAATGCCGGCGCGCAGGTTCGCGAAGTCCCGATAGCCGAACACCATCTGCAGGAACGTCTGGTCGGGGAAAGCGGCAGTCGCCCTCGTCGTCGTGTGAGGCCGGGGTCCAGGGCTCGATCGCCGTGAATCGTCCGCGCTCGAGCGCGAGCCGCAGGCCCCACCGGTAGAAGCTGATCTTCAACTGGCCCGTATGGCCCGCGGCCCAGGACCCCGCCAGGCGCGCTTCCAGCGCGGGTGCGATGAGCTTCAAGAACCCCTGCAGGTCGGCCACCCGGATGTACCACGCATACGCGGGTCGTTCGATGGCAAGACGATCGTGGTTGGCCTCGTAGAACGGATGCGACTCGCCCAGGTTGAAATAGAAAGCCTCCAGGACCTTGCCCTGGCTGCTCAACGTCGCCTCGCCTTCACCCTTCAGCCCGCGCAGGATGCTCGCGGCACGCCTCGACATAGGACCAGCCGGGCGCGAGCTCGACCCAGGGCGTGACAATCCGGTTGTTGTTCCAGGGGATGGCGTGAAAGCCGATGACTCCAACACGCTCGCCCGCAGGCGTCTGCAGGATGCGCCACTCGAGCGCATTAACGTTGCCGGGAAACCTCCCGAACAGCTCGAAACGCCACAGCCTTTCGTCCCGCACGAGGTTGACGAGCGACCGGCTCGCGACGTGCGCGTCGATTGCCATGACAAACGGCAGATCGGCCTCGGTGACCTGGCGCAGGACGAAAGGCTCCGCTTGGCCTTCCTTCAACGCCGGGATGGCCGACTTGTAGCACAGCCGGCCCCCGCCGAGGCTCATCGCCATCTCGTACCCGAACTGCCGGTAATAGTACGGGATGCCGGTGATGCTCTGCACCACTTCGCCGCGCGCCCGGCTCCACTCGTGTACGAGGTCGAACTGCGTGCGGATCAGGCCCGCGCTTGCGGTATTCCGGCGCGGTCCCCACCAGCTCGATGCGGCCGACGCCGAACGGGATTCCCGCGTAGGTCCAGGTCTGCGAGATCAGGTTGAGGGCGGATACGATGCGGCCCGACTCCTTTTCGACGACGAGCGTGAAGTCGCCCTCGCCGAACGTCGGGTGCTTGCCGCTGAGCAGCTCCCGCGTCCAGACGGCCACACCCTCGTCGGGCTCGGTCACGCCCTCGTCGCGGTGAATCCAGCGGTTGAACTCGGCAAGTGGTTCTGCGTCGGCCCAGGTGGAGCGGCGGAGAACCAGGCCGTTGCCCAGGTCACGCGGCAGCAGATCTTCGTCGATAGCTGGCTTTGCGTTCATGGCCCCTCACTATTATTGACTACAATTCGATCACGGTGTCCGCCGTCCACATGGCGGTGATGATGTCCGGCATCCCACCCACGACGCCGACCTGCACCTGCTCCGCGATCCCGAACGTATCCAGGCACGTCTTGCACAGCACGAGGTGTACGCCCTTCGCCTCCAGCGTGCGCAGCTCGGCCAGCAGCGGCGAGCCCGTACAGGCCAGGCGGACGCCCTCCGTGTAGAAGCAAATCGCTGCAGGCAGCGGTTCCGCATCGAGAATGAGCGTCAGGAACTTGCGCGCCAGCGCCTCGCGCAGTCCCTGGTTCTCGCTGATGCCCATGCCGTCCGATTTGAAGACGACGACGACTGACTTCCCCTTCATTGTGGCCTCGCGATCGTGAGTGCGGTGGAAAGCCGGGCGTCGCCCGACGACGCGCCGGCAGCCAATTGGACGACCCCCGGCTCCACCTGCCACCCGCCGTCCCAATAGGCGAGCTGCCGGGCCTGCAGGTGAAAGCGGACCGTGCGGGACTCGCCGGGCGCCAGGTGGATCCGCTCGAATCCCTTGAGTTCCTCCTTCGGTCGTGCGACCGCGGAGTTTGGATAGCGGACGTAAAGCTGCACCACCTCGTCGCCCGCAGCCCGGCCGCTGTTGGTTATGTCGACCGACACGACGGCCTCCCCGTCTGGTGCGATGGTCTGCGGTTCCACGGCCAGGTTATTGTACGCGAACCGGGTGTAGCTCAGGCCGTGGCCGAACGGATAGAGCGGCCACCCCTGAAAGTAGCGGTAGGTGCGGCCCGCGAGCGCGTAGTCTTCGAACGGGGGCAGGTCCTCGGTCCCGCGGTAGAAGGTCACCGGGAGCCGGCCCGCAGGATTCGCGTCGCCGAACAGGATATCGGCGATGGCGTTGCCGGCCTGCTCTCCGCCGTACCAGCCGACGAGGATCGCCGGCACCTTCTCCGCCGCCCAGGGGATCGCAATCGCGCTGCCCGTCAGCAGCAGCAGGACCACCGGCTTGTGCAGCCCGTACAGGGCCTCCAAGCAGCTCCTGCTGCGGCTGCGGCAGGGCGATGTCCGTGCGGTCCCCCCGGTCGAAGCCGGTCGCGCTGACCGGCATCTCCTCGCCTTCGAGCGCAGGCGACAGACCCATGCACGCGATGATGACGTCGGCATCCGCCGCGCACGCGAGCGCCCTTTCGCGCTCGACCTGGGTCTGGCCGGGCGTGGCCCAGAGGAGTTGGGCATGGGGATGGTGCAGCGAAGAGACATAGTCGATGCGGAGGTGGTATCTGCGCCCTGCCTCCAGGTCCGCGTCGTGCGTCCGCAGCACCGGGTGATGCGCGTTGTCGCCCTGCATGATCACCCGGCCGTCCAGCCACACCGTGAAGTGGCCGCAGCCGCGGAAAGCCAGCCGGTAGCGCCCGGTGACGGGCGGCAGCAGGGCGCCCGTCCAGCGCGCCGAGAACGGCCGCATGCCGAGGTACGGCAGCGGACGCGCGTCGCGCCACAGGAAGTCGAGCACGGGGTCGATCCGTTCGAGCGCGGGCCCGCCGTCGAAGAACGCATTGGCGAAGTACGCAGCCTGCAACCCGCTCGGCCCCTCGCCCGCCGGCCGCGAGCTGGACACCGAGGACAGCGCCGAGGCCGGCACCTGGATAGAGGTTTGGCCAGCCCTCGGCAAAGCCGCACCCCGGCTCGTGCCGCACCGTGGCTCGCGGCTCGAGTTTCGCCCGCAGTCCCTCCACGACGGTGACGGCATGGGCGGGCGTGCCGCTGTAGTTCCCCAGCAGAACCTCTTCGCTGTCCGCCGTCGGACCGATCACCGCGATCGTTCGCAGCGATCTGGACAGCGGAAGCAAACGCTGCTTGCCAACCTTGTCATTCTTGAGCAGGACGACGGACTTGACCGCAGCTTCGCGCGCCAGCGCGATGTGCTCCGCCGAGTTGATGACCTCCGGCGAGATGCCCGCGTGGGGATCGGCCTCCGGCGGATCGAACATGCCAAGCCGGATGCGGGCAGCCATGAGCCGTCCGGCCGAGCGGTCGATCTCCTCCTCGGTCAGCAGCCCCTGCTCCACGGCGGCGAGAAGGGCCAGGTACGCCTCGCCGCAGTTGAGGTCGCACCCGTTACGCACCGCCAGCGCGGCAGCCTGATCCACGGTGTCGACCAGGTGATGGTTGCGGAAGATGTCGCCGATCGCCCAGCAGTCCGACACGACATACCCGCCGAACCCCCACTCGTCGCGCAGGATGCGTTGCAGCAGCGTCGGGCTCGCGCAGCAAGCCTCCCCGTTCGTGCGATTGTACGCGCCCATGACCGAGAGCGCGCCCGCCTCGCGCACGCACGCCTCAAACGCCGGCAGGTAGGTTTCGCGGAGGTCTCGCTCGGACACGACTGCATCGAAGCGATGGCGCTCGGGCTCCGGCCCCGAGTGAGCGGCAAAGTGCTTGGGCGTCGCAACCAGCTTCAGGTGCTCGGGATCGTCGCCCTGCAGGCCCCGCACGAACGTCACGCCCATGCGCGAGGTGAGATAGGGGTCTTCCCCGTAGGTCTCCTGTCCGCGCCCCCACCTTGGATCCCGGAAGATGTTGACGTTGGGCGACCAGAACGTGAGGCCGCCGTACATGACACGCAGCCCCCTTCGCACGAAGTCGTGGTGCTTGGCCCGCGCTTCATCCGAGATCGCCGTGGCCACCCGGTGCATCAGGTCCAGGTCGAACGTTGCCGCCAGCGCGATCGCCTGGGGAAAGACCGTCGCGACCCCCGCCCGCGCCACCCCGTGCAGGCACTCGTTCCACCAGTTGTACGCCGGTATGCCGAGCCGCTCGATCGCCACCGCATCGTGGACCATCTGCGACACCTTCTCGTCGAGCGTCATCTGGCTCACCAGGCGCGCCGCGCGCTCCCTGACAGGCGCCTCCGATGGAAGCCCACCGGCGTTCTGCTCTTCGGTCATCTCATTCCTGCCTGAATCGGACCAGCACGACGGAGGACATTGTATCACAGCAAACCGGCGTCGCGGGCGGTGTCAGGCCACCCGCGACGTGAAGGCAACGCGGTGTTCAGCGCAGGCTCTGATTGAAGAAATCCCTGATCCGCTCCTCCATATAGACTCGATCGGCCGGCCGCCGCGGCATGTGCCGCTCGTCGGGGAAGAGCATCAGATCGTAGGGCACTCGTGCGCGGATCAACCCGTTGATCAGCCGGGCAGTGTGGCGGAAGTGGACGTTCTCGTCGATCAGCCCGTGGACGATCAGGAGCCGGCCCCGGATGTTCTCGGCATGCGACATCACGGAGCTTGCCCTGTATCCCTCCACGTTCTCCTGCGGCAGGCCCATGTAGCGCTCCGTGTAGTGCGTGTCGTAGCCATCCATCGCAGTCGTCGGCGCTCCGGATGCAGCCGCGTGGAAGGTCTCCGGGCGCCCGCGCCAGGCACATCAGCGACATGTAGCCGCCGTAGCTCCATCCGTAGATGCCCACCCGGTTCCTGTCCGCAAGTCCCTGCTCGACCAGCCACCCGACGCCGTCGACCTGGTCTTCGACTTCCGCATTGCCCATGTCCCACCGGATTGGCGCCTCGAACTGCAACCCGCGGCCCGCGCTGCCCCGGTTGTCCAACACGAACACGACGAAGCCCAGGCTCCGCAGGTACTGGGCCCGCATGTTCGCCGTGCTCCGCCAGGCATCCACCACGCGCTGCGCGTGCGGTCCGCCGTACACGTCTACGATCGTCGGGTACGGGCCCGCACCGTAGCGGGAAGTGTCCGGCCGGTAAATGAGTCCGAATAGCAGGCTTCCCGAACGGTTATGAAGCGTCACTTGCTCGGGAGGCGTCAACCCCAACTCCGCGATCCGGGGATCGTCGGTCTCATAAATGATCGCAAGCTCCGCGTCGTCATCGAGTGAGCGCAGCGTCACCCGCGGCGGGTGGCTCAGCGAATCGACGGTGTCGACGAAACGGCGGCACGCATGGTCGAGCTTGACCTGGTGTACGCCCGCCTGAGTAGTGATCCGAACGGGCTTGCCCCCCGTCAGGGACACCCGGTACAGGTGCCGTTGGGTCGGGCCGGCTTCGGTTGCGGTGAAGTACACCAGGCCCAGCTCGTCGTCCACGCCCGCCACCGTCTCCACGAGCCAGTCGCCCTCGGTCAGCGCCCGCACGGGACGGCCGTTCCTGTCAAACAGGTGGAGGTGGCGAAAGCCTGTACCCTCGGTTGCCCAGATGAAGCCGCCGGGCGCGACGAGGTTGTCCTCGGGGAGCGCATGGAACATGTCGTGCAGGTTGAGCCAGACGCGGGTGGATTCATGCAGCAGCAGGCGGCCCTGTCCCGTCTTAGGATCGAAGCGCAGCCAGTCCTGGTTCTGCTGGTGGCGGTCCTGCACCAGCGCCAAGAGCTGGCCGGACGGCAGCCATTTCACCCTCGCCAGGTACTCGTAGCTCCCCGGGTTCGGCCCGCCCGCCGTGACGTTCATCCAGACGATCTCGCCCGTCGCAACCTCGACGACGCCGAGCCGCACCAGCGCGTTCGCCGCCCCGGCAAAAGGATAGTGGTGGTCTTCCTGCGCGCCCTCGCCCACCTGGTCCTTCCCCTGGTGTACGATCCGGTAGACCGGGAATGTGCCGCTCGTCCACCTCCGTGAAGGCGATCCGTGACCCGTCGTTCGACCACCAGAAGCCCCGGTGACGGTCCATCTCCTCCGCGGCCACGAACTCCGCAAGGCCTCGCGTCACACCCTGTACTTGAGCCCCCCTGTCAACGCTCGGGGCGCGCCGCCCCCGGCCGGAACCACCCACAGGTCCCCGTCCCGCACGAACGCGATTTGGCTGCCGTCGGGCGACATTCCTGCAGTCCTGCGCCCCGCCCTCGATCACCTTGCGCAGCCCCTGGTCGTCCTGCACGTAGACGCCGTCGGGGAGGGGCACGAGCAGGCGGGGTGCGTGCTCGGCCCACGCATAATCCGTCACCCCCCCGCCCCACTGCCGTGCGCGCTCTCGGCGCAGGGCCTCTTGCAGCGGGACATTCTCGTCGGTTGCACCCTCCGACGGCGGCTCGAGAAACAGGCCGCGTGTGCCCGCCGCCACGTCGAAAGCGTAGAGCTGCCGGGTCCGCGAGCGGTCCGGGCTGTAGAGAAACGTGATCAGCCTATCGTCGGGGCTGAACTGGAAGTCGACCGGCTGCGCGAGCCCGGGCTGTGGCACCGCCGCCACATCTTCGGGCGTGATGAACCGGGTTGCCTGATGTTCACCTGGCATGGTTTGCTCCTGCGAATTGATCGGCGGGCAGTGTATCACGAAAGGCCCCCGAGACCTTGATTTCCTCGGGCGGTGCGAACGTGCCCGCGAACACCGTACTCAGGTCGAGCCTGTCGCCGTCGAAACGCAGCTCGAGCATTCGAGTGGATGCGGGATTGAGATAGCAGACCCGAGCCTCAAACGTGCGTTCTTCAGTCCACCGGGCCGTTGCCGCAACAGGCAGTGGCATGGGCACGTCCAGCGCCAGTTTGCCATCCTGCCAGTCAGCCATCCCACATCGCACCCCCTGTTCGCCCTTGGCCGTGCCCAGCGTAAGCACAGTCGACCGGCCCTGCATCTCCGCCTTCAACGAGCGCCACCCCAGCGGGTTATCCTCCAGTGCATACACCCGGCCGGAAACTTCTCCGCCGAAGGGCGAGCTCGACGCACCTTCAGGGCGCTCGATTTCCAGTCCTCCCAGGCGGTCGCGCACGGAGGCAGCGGCAGCCGCGTCCTCCGGCAGCCGTTCAGCCCTCAGACCTGGCAGCAGCGTACGCCACGCCACGTCGAGGATGCCCTGCATGCTCCGGCTCGACGCGGTCGTCACCAGCACCGCGTCTTGCTCCGGCAGTACCACGCAGAACTGGCCGAACGCGCCATCTCCCCGGTAGCCGTGCCGCGACATCCAGAACTGAAAGCCGTAGCCCTGCGCCCAGTCGCTGTTGGGGTCGTCGCCGTTCGACACTTGCTTCCGGGTCGCCTGGTCCACCCAGCCGGCAGGGATCAGCTGCTGTCCATGCCACGCGCCACGTTGCAGCAGCGTCTGCCCGAACCGCGCGATCTGGTCCGTGCGCAGGTACAGCCCCCATCCCCCCCAATTGTGGCCCAGCGGGTCCGTCTCCCAGTAAGGCCGGTGGATGTCCAGGGGCCGGAAGAGCCGGTCGCGCAGGTAGTTGGCGATCTTCTGTCCCGTCAGCTTCTGCACGATCATTGAGACCAGGTTCGACGCCGTGCTGTTGTACACGAAGTGTGTCCCCGGCTCATAGGGCAGGTCGGTCTCGAACAGGGCGTGCATCCATTCGCGCGGCGGGCGCCCGCCGATCCGCTCGCCCGGGTCTTCTTCATGGCCCGTCACCATGCTCAGCAGGTGCCGCACCTTCAGCGCCCGCCAGTGTTCGGACGGGTTCTTCGGGACGGCCCGCGGGAAGAAGGAGATGACCCGGTCGTCGAGGCTCAGCAGGCCCTCCGAGATGCGCAAGTCCCGCCGCCGTCGAGGTGAAGCTCTTGGTGAGCGAGTACAGGATGTGCGGCACCTCCGGCGCAAACGGCCGCCACCACGCCTCCGCGACGACGGCCCCGTGGCGCAGCAGCATCAAGCTGTGCAGGCCGAGCTTCTCTGACTCGACCCCATCGATGAATTCGGAAATCGCCTGTGACGCAACGCCCTGAGACTCCGGCGCCACGCGCTCGAAGGGTGAAGTCTGTGTCATGTCATCGCTCCAGATCCTGTGCTTGTTCGCTACCGCTTCATCGCGCCGGTCGTCGCGCCGCCCATCACCTTGACCGGCGACCCGTCCGCCAGCATCGCTGACACCGGAGGCTGCGAGAGAACCGCCGCCACTCCGGGCCGTAAACGGCTGACGGATCGCCGTCGAAGCGCGGCGCCCGACACCCGCTGCACGTGCCAGGGCACGTGGACGACCCGGTACTCCCCCGTCACTTCCGCCGTCCGCCGGGTGTAGCCCCAGTAATGCTCCACGATGAAGTCCGCCTCTGGGTCCTCCGTGACCGAAAAGGCGGGACCCTCGGCGCGCCCCGACAGTGCGTGCCACGCCCCCTCAACGCGCACCGCGTACTCGACCTCCTTGGCCTTGCCGTCCAGGGCCAGCCGGTGCCGCATCGGGACCGCAACATAGGGTTCCTGGTACAGCAGCCGGGCAGTCGTCGCGATCGCGAATCGCGGCACGTACTCGCGGACGAACACGACCCCGCGGCGCACCTCGCCGTCAGGCATCCGGCGCAGCACGTAGAAGCGGAGGTTGAGTTCGTCGAAATTGACGTGAAAGGGGACGGGAACGCGGCCGAGCAGCCGGGTGTGCAGGAAGCGAAATCCGACCAGGCTGACCAGGGCACGGCCTTGGTACAGGTCCAGTTCGACGCCCGCCGGAAGGTGGCGCGCCAACAAGTCCGTCGGGGCGGCGTAGTTCACCAGCAGCAGGTCGCGCCACTCGGCTGACAAAAATGTCCGCACGGCCGCTTCCTCCTTCGAGTCAATCCCGGCGATTCTACCCGAAGGGGAGAAAGAATGCACGTGCGGGCGTTTCGAGAGGGTTTACTGGCGGGTGGGCGCCCTCGGAGGCAGCACAATGTCGCTTGGCGACCCGCGCCACGGGCCCGGCGTCTCCTGCTTGACGGTCGTCACCGCGCCGGCCCAGGCGCATGCCTCTGCCGCGGAGTGGCCGAGCCTCATCGTGAGATACGTAGCGAAGCAGGTGTCCCCACGGCCCGTGCGCCCGGCCAGCGAGCGAGGTCTGAACGGTGCGTGATGAATGCGGCCCTCCGCGTAGACGGTGACGCCCGCCGACTCCGTCAGGACGATCTCGGCAGGCCCGCGGCCAGCCAGCGCTCGGGCCGCGCGAGACAGGTCGCGCTCGCCCGTCAACGCCTCCGCCTCCGCCCGGTCCACCTTGAGGTACGTCACGTGCGCCAGCGCCTCGTCCAGTTGAGGCAGCACCCGGAAGATCAGTTCCTTGCCCACCCGCACCCGCACGAAGCCCTGCACGTCCATCGCGACCGGCCCGCGCTGCGCAAGGCGCGCCAGGAGCGGGAGCTCGACCTCCCCGGCGATGATCGGGGTGACGGCATAGATCCGGGCCGACACGCCCGCATCCCCAGCCGAGCCTGGAATGTGGGCCCAGTCGATCGGCACGTCGGCCGCTTGGATGGGGCCGGCAAAACCGATGGGCACGCAGATCCGCCGCTCCATGTCGTGCGACGTGTAATAATTCGCGATGCCGGAGGTCTCGTCCGCCGGCGCCGCCCAGACCGGGATGCCCTCCGCCCGCAGCTCCTCGAGCCGAGGGAAGTCCGCTTCCCGCAGCCGGGTGACGACGCCCACCTTTGCCCCCAGCCGCCGGGCCGCGATCGAGCCGTAGTAGACGCCCCCGCCCGATACTGTTTCTTCGGCGCCGTCGACGATGATCCGGTCCACGGCAAAGTGGCCGATCATCAGGAGATCGAATGCAGACTCGCTCATTCGGGCAGCACGTACAGGACGTCTTCCAGCAGGCGCACCGGAACGGCCGCGCCTTCCGGATACACCTGCGCGTGTCGGGGGTCGTGTTCCGCCACAGTCAGGAACTCCCCCGCGATCTCCAGGTCGTACTCCACCACGTTTCCGAGGTACGCGGACCGGAGCACTCGGGCCTGCGCGTGCGGCGCGTCTGCGCCGACGGTGACCATCTCCGGCCGGACCACGAGGGTAACGTCCTGGTGCTCGGCCGATCGCGGCGTCCGGCGCAGGCACCGTGAGCACCGCGCCAAGCGCATCGACGACGAGCGAGCCATTGCAGCGGTCCCGTACGCTCGCGGGGACGAAATTGGCGCGGCCGATGAAGTCCGCGACGAAGCGGGTGCGCGGCCGGCGATATACCTCTGCCGGCGGCCCTACCTGCTCGATCTTGCCCCGGTTCATCACCACGACCTGGTCGGAGAGCGTCATCGCCTCAACCTGGTCGTGCGTCACGTACACGCTCGTGATCCCCAACCGCTGCTGGATTTGGCGGATTTCGGTCCGCATCTGCTCGCGCAGCTTTGCGTCGAGGTTCGACAGCGGCTCGTCCATCAGCAGCACCTTCGGCTCCATGACGAGCGCCCGCGCGAGCGCAACCCGCTGCTGCTGGCCGCCGGAGAGCTGGTTCGGCTGGCGGTTCTCGAGCCCGGTCAGCTCCACCAGCTCCATCACCTTCCCAACCCGCCGCCTGATCTCGTCCTGCGACTTGTGCTGCACGTTGAGCCCGTACGCGATATTCTCGTACACGCTTAGGTGCGGGAAGATCGCGTAACTTTGGAACACCATCGACATGTCGCGCTTGTGCGGCGGCAAGTCGTTGATCGCCCTGCCGTCCAACCGGATCTCGCCGCTGGTCGGGAACTCGAACCCCGCGATCAGGCGGAGAGTGGTCGTCTTGCCGCAGCCCGACGGGCCCAACAGGGTCACCAGGTCGCCCTGCTTGATGTCGAGTGACACGCCATCGACGGCCCGCACTTCGCCCGAGCCACCCCGGCCGGCAAAGGCTTTGACGAGATCCTTCAACACAAGGAACATATACTCTCTCCCACGGCTTCAGGCGCCGAGCGTCATGTCCATGTCCACGTCGCCGCGGCCCTTCAGCACGCGCCGGGTCAGATAGTACAATATGCCGATGGCGATGAGCACCAGGACGATGATGACGGTTGAATACGCCGCCGCGATGCTCACCCCGCCTTGCTCCCACTCGCTCAGGATCGACGCCGTGACGATGCGCCAGCGTGCGCTGATCAGGAAGATGATCGCGGACAGGCTGGTCATGTGCCGCGTGAAGGCAAAGATCAACCCCGCCAGGAGTGCGGGCATGATCAGCGGCAGCGTCACTTTGCGGAACGTGTACTGCGCGTCCCCGCCCAACATGCTTGACGCTTCTTCGATCGATGGGTCGATCTGCTGCAGCGAGGCGGTCCCGGCCCTCACAGATGCCGGCAGGCTGCGCACGGCAAAGGCAGCCAGGATGATGTACGGCGTGCCGATGAGGGCCAGCGGCTGCCCTGCAAAACAAAGCATTGCGATAAGCCCGAGCAGCAGGGCAGCCAGCACCGCCCTGGCCGTCCCCTGCTCGCGCTCGACGACGAGCAGAGACAGGAATGCGTACATGATGGCTACGAGCGGCAAGGGCGTCTGGAAAAAGACCCGGATATAATCCGAGAACTGGAAGAGGAAGTTGGCCCAGAACCCGGGCGGGATCGAGCGGCTGAGCACCGCGATCGGTACGGCGACGAACTCGATCAATCCGCCCGCCAGCACGTACGCGCCCATTACCAGCACCAGGACAGCCCGCCCCCGGCGCCCGGTAATACGGCCCCGCGCCCACAGCACGACGCCCACCAGCAGGTACAGGAAGCCAATCAGGTAGAAGCCCCCCTGCTCGCCGAAAGCCGGCGCCAGCTGCGCCAGGCCGAGGCCAACCAGGCTCCCGAGCACCACCACCGCCACCCGCCACCCTCTTCTGATCGTGCGTTGCTCTCGGGATCCTGCTTCTTCCCCTTCGACAGGTCTCGTCGCGGGCGTCCAGCTCGCGCCCAGCCCCTGCCCCACCAGGAAGATGGCGAGCATCACGTACAGCACCCCCACGACGAACTTCGGCACGGTCGAGAACGCCAGGACGAAGCCGATGCCCAGGATCGTGCCCGGGACTGCGCCGCCGAGGTTCGAGACGAAGTCGAGCCCGGCCTTCCCCGAGAACCGGCGCCGCACGACCAAAAACGCAATCACCATGCCCGTCAGGGCCGCCAGCGGGGTTGCAAACGCGCTCAGGAAGGTCGTGTCAAGCACCGACTCGATGCCGCGCGCCGCCATCAGCCGCCACCAGTCGAGCGTGGGTGTGTAGTCGACGCCCCACGCCGTGGCGAACGACCCATAGAAGATCGTGACGTACAAGATCGTCACCAGGATACACGTTCCGTAGGTGATGATGATGAATGGCCAGCGGATCAGCGGCTCTTTCACCGTGATATGCCCACCGGTGGGCTTGCCTGTGACAGAGACGTACGAACGCCGGTTGACGTAGTAGCGCTGCACCAGGAAGACCAGGAGCGTGGGGATCAGCAGAACGAGTGCGAGCGCCGAAGCCTTCTGGTAATCGTACTCGCCCGCGACAGCCAGGAAGATCTGCGAGGAAAGGACCGTGAAGTTGCCGGCAATAAAGAGGGGATTGCCCAGGTCGGCCAGCGACTCGACAAACAGCAGCAGGAACGAAGCAGCCAGCCCTGGAATTAGCAGCGGCAGGGTCACGGTGCGGAAGATATGGAATTTCCCCGCGCCCAAGCTGTGCGCGGCTTCCTCCATGCTCGGGTCCAGCCGCTCCAACATGGCCCGGACGATCAGATAACCGACCCCGAAAAAGGTGATGGTCTGGACGAAGACCAGGCCGTCCAGCCCGTAGATGTCGTTGCGGCCGAGCGGAAACTCCATCCCAAACAGCTTCGCGGTGATCAACCCGTTACGACCGAAGAGCAGGATGGTGCTCAGCGCCAGCGCAAATGGCGGCGACACGGTCGGGACAAGGGCCATGACGTTGATCAGCCCCCGGCCCGGCGGCCTGCACCGCACCACCGTATAGGCGAAGATGAAGCCCAGGATGGTGCCGCCCGTGGCCGTCAGCAACCCCATCACGATCGTATTCAGGAAGATGGTGCCGCGACAGAGGGCCGTAGTACGAGTCGAAATAGCGGAAGAAGTACTTGAAACTCAGGCTCGGCTGCACCGTCGACGGGTCGAAAAACCCGTTGATCGTGCCTCTGAACAGGGGAAAGACGACGAAAATGAAGAGG
The DNA here is from genome assembly GCA_963800615.1 of uncultured Chloroflexia bacterium. Taxonomy (GTDB): domain Bacteria; phylum Chloroflexota; class Anaerolineae; order CG2-30-64-16; family CG2-30-64-16; genus JALOOB01. Next base: position 613,001 of record CAWDBO010000021.1, on the reverse strand, counting down.
AACAGGCCGCAGAAGAGCAGGCTGATTAGCAGCACCGGGTCGCGCGCAATGAGGGCGAATTCGTGAGCGCGGCGAACGAGATTCGAGCGAAAGCCGCCTTCAGAGGCGGCCAGGGCTTCGGAATTGGGCATTGTCGCGGCCATGTGAATCCTCAGAAGGGCGGAAAGCCTGAATCAAGGAAACGGCGGATGCCACCGATAACCCGGAGACGCCCAGCCCCAAAGCTTCTGGGCGTCAGACTCCTCGTAATCCGTGACATCCGCGAGTCCGTGATCCTTATTCCTTCAGCTTGTCAGGCGCACCGAGCTCGTTGGTGTACTTGTCAATGAAGGCCTTCTTGTTCTTGCCGGCCCAGTCGAAGTTGTAGTCGATCAGGTTGACCTTCAGCAGTTCGGGGTGCGAGAGCTCGACACCCTTCACCGTCGGCGCCTGGTAGGCTTTGTACTTCGGGCCCAACTTCTGCGCCTCGGGGGTCAGCGCCCAGTCATACCACTTCTTCGCCAGGTCCAGGTGCTTCGCGCCCTTCAGGATGGCCTGTGCGCCGATCTCGTAACCGGTGCCTTCCTCGGGGAAGGTCAGCTCGAGTGGGGCCTTGTTGTTGTCGATCTCGTTCACGATATCGTGCGAGAACACGATGCAGACCGCGGCCTCGCCCTGGCCGACGAACTTGGCCGGCGCTGCGCCGCTCTTCGTATATTGGGCGATCTGGCCCGCGTACTGCTTCAGGTACTCCCAGCCCTTCTCCTCGCCCAGCCGCTGTAGGACCGTAGCGATGGCCGTGTACGAGGTGCCGGAGGTCGACGGATGCGCCACCATGATCTGGCCCTTGAACTCGGGCTTCAGCAGGTCGTCCCACGACTTCGGCGCCGAGACGCCGGGATTCTTTGCCAGCCAGTCCTTGTTCGTGCAGAAACCCAGCGTGCCAACGTAGATACCCGAATACTGGTTGTCTGCATCCTTGTACTTCTTCTGGTCCAGCAGGTTGGCATACGAGGGCGAGTCATAGGCCTGGAGCAGTCCTTCTTGCTTCGCAGCCACAAAGCTGTCCATCGGGCCACCCCACCAGATGTCGAATTGCGGGTTGTCTTTCTCCGCGGGACGCGGGCCAACGCCTCGCCGCTCGACATGCGGACGTAGTTGACGGTTACACCGTACTTCTTCTCGAACTCCTGCTTCATGCCCTGGCACCACTCCTCTTGCGGGGTGCACAGCACATTCAGCTCCTTGCTGGCAGGCGCGGCGGCAGGGCCGATCGCGCAGCCGGCAAGTGCGAACACTATCAAGAGCAGCGAGACGAAGGCGAGGATTTTCCGGTTCATGCTTCCTCCTTGAAGTGATGAAAGGTGGTACAGCGGGCGTTGCGGCGCGCGTTGGGCTGGCGCCGCAACAGAGCCATCGGGGCGTAAGTTAGCACAGGCAGCCGGGCGTGTCAACCGGACAGCACGCTAAATGAGTCCCGCCCGCGCACTCCGGCGCAAGGAGCAAACAAACGGGGTACACGGCCCTTAGATTGTGCTATAATCAGTTCACCCGCTTGTAAAGGAGGTCTGGATGCCGAAAGCTGCTGGATCCGCCAAGCCGAAGGAGCCCGCCGTCGAGGCCGGCGAAACCACGAGCGAGGGTCCGCCCCTTCCCGCCGGGCTGCCGGGCGGCCCGGTTACCGTGCAGGTCGGACCGCAAGGGCACGTCACGATCACGGTGCAGCCCTCCGCTGCCCTGTCCACGCCGGACGTCGCGCTCGAAAGTGCCACGCCGAAGGGCTTCGCCGACTTATTCGGCGGGGGCCGCCAGGAAGTGGAGCCCCAACCCGGCGCCTTCCAACAGGTCCTCGACCAACTGAAGACAGCCCTGAACACGCTGGGGGAGAAGATCGTCAGGTTCACGGAAGACGTGACCTCATTGGAGGTCCGCACCTACGTTTCGGAACGCATCGAAGATGTCCGGTTCGACGGCGCCAACGGCTTCACGTTCGCGCAACAGCGCGCCATGACCTACATCGCCTTCGACGGTGACACGCAGGTCGTCGTGCCCGTAGATGCGGGACAAATCGACGAGGCGCTCTGGAAGATCCACCTCCAGACGGTGGAGCTCGCGCAGGCGCACCGCGAGGCGATGTTGAAAACCGTCGGCGAGCTCGTGTCCGGTTTCATTCCCACGCTTAAGTGACATGCCTGCATTTGAGTACATCGGAGACGTGGCCGCGGAAGATGAGCTCGGCATCTGGGAAGCCCTGCCGGCCGCAGCGCCGCGCGCCTTCGAGTTGGCCGGTCGTCGGTAACCGGCCGGCCGCCGATACCAGTCTCTGGCAGGTCACCCTGCCCGCCCGACCGCCGGGCCGCTCAGGCAACCCTGGCCGCCGCCGGGGGCCGGCTTGCCGTGGCAGAGGGCGCGCTGCCCTATGCGTCCCGCCGGTTGACGGCCTTTGCGGCTGCGGGCGGTCCGTCACCGTGGCTCTCCCCAGACCTCAACGGCCCCGAAATGGCACTTTTTGATCTTGCCGCGTCCGGCCAGGCAGACGGGGGCGTCACGCAAGCGGGCGCGCTCGCTCAGGTCGGCACGTTCTTCGAGAAGGTCCGGGATACGCTGCGAAGCTACGCGGCGATCGACACCCGAACCGGAGACCAGCGCGTGGGCTTCACCCTGGTGTCCTGGACCGGCGACTTCTGGACCACCTGGCCCCGGGGGCTCGCACTTGACGACGCGCAGCAACACGCGCCTCGCGATGCGCCTCGCGCTTCGCACCCGCGATGCCTGGCTGCGCCTTGGCCTCACCGTGGCGCGCGGCGCCCTTCAGATCGCGACGCTATTCAGCCTGAACCCAGCCCTGGCGCTGCCGGCCGCGTATCGTTTCGTGCGCCAGGTTATCGACCAGGTCCAGGCGCTCGGCGGATTTCCCGCCCTTACCTGACCAGTCTATAGGAGGTGTTACATGCCGGACAACAACGAGACACAGCCGACCGTCACCCGTCCCAACCCGACGCCCGAAGTGGCGATTCGCAGCGCGCTGCAAGCCATCGCCGACCAGATCGCCGACGGCTCGAAACTCACCGTCAGCACGAGCGTACAGGTCCTGGACACCTCAGGACCCGTGTCGGTGACGCGCGAAAGGGTCGAGATCGCGCGGACCGAGATCAGCATTGATGGCGATCGCGAGGTCATCGTCCCGATCACCCTCGAGGCCGGCGACCTGCACGTGCCGCAGGCGATCTACGACCTGCACGAGCGCCACGTTGCAGAAGCAACGGCCTACCGAAAGCAGCTTCTTGACACCCTGGTAGATTTCGTGAAGACCCGGCGCCTGGGATAAGGGGCATCGCGGGGTATGGGCTCGACGCTCGAGGCTTGAATCCCGTCAGGCGCGCAAAGCCGTGGTGCTCGGACCGAGCACCACGGCTACGATGTGGATTTAACTGCGAGGCGCCGGAGCTAGAGATTACCGGCTCTGCAACCGCTTGAACCCGAACACGCCACCGCCCACAACCACCAGCCCCACCAGGACGAGGCCAACGAGGGGCAGACCGGCGGTCGCGTTGCATGCGGGACAGAACAACGGCGGTGGGCTCTTGCGCCAACTTGAAGGGCAGTGTCTTCAGTCCGCTTGCCCGGTCTTGAGCCGCGCCTTGGAACTTGCCGTTCGACATAGCGAGCGCTCTTCCCGTGCGGGACCGGTCCCACCCGTCGGCGTCGGGTGTCACCCGCCTTCGCCACATGACCGCCCCACAACGAGGTAGGACGGTTTGTCCTCCGGTCGCGTTAGGTAACCCGGACGGTACAGCCAAGTCGTTCGCCTCATTTTTCCCTTGCCCGCCGGTCCCCGATCAGCCGGCGCCGAGACCGACGCTGATGTTCAGGTTATAGCCGTAGATCAGGGTCGCCGTCATCCCAGCCGGCCGCGGGGAAGCTCCAGGGGATGGCTATGGGATCCTCTCCCGGTTGCACCGGCAGGTTCATGGGCTTGACCTGGCTGCTTCCAGGTACGAACGTCGTGAACGGTGCGAACATGGTGAAGCCGTACGACTCTCCCTTCGTGACTTCCAGGCAAACCGGGAGCTCGATTCACGGTCGCACCCGTCGAGTTAGCCGGTCGATCTCGGGACTCATGTCGCCGTCTCGCCTTCCTCGTCAGCCGGGGTTGTTGCCGCTGGTCCATCCCGGCGACGTTGCACTGGGTTCCCAGCTGTATCGACTCACGCTCCCTGATCCACGAGCGCCGCCAAGACCGCAGTGACCGACAATAGGATCATCAGGGCCGCCAGAAGCACCGACAGAGTGACACGCCGAGCAGATTTGACACGCATTGGAGCCTCCTTCTTGGCCGCTTGGTTACGGCTGGGTCGTGGTTCGATGAGCTGTTCGTCCTCACAAGCGACAGCAGGCGCCTCCGCTGTCTCGATCCTATACTCGCCTAAGGCGCCTTCACCGCAACTTTGTGGTCTAACTAACCAAGAACCGCGATGGCTTACGAGTCTCGCGTCCGCCGTATGGACGCTCAGGAGTACCGGTGTATCCAAAGAAAAGAACGATCCCGATAGGCCCAGGTTCACATGGGTTCCTCCTTGAGGGTGAGGCTACTCATCCGCCTGGCAGAGATGTCACGTCGACACCCTTGTTTGTCACTGCGCACATTCTACATCCTGCCACTAGAATTGTAAAGACCCAAATTGAGGGCCAATATTGTCTGCAATATTTCCAGACATTATTGCCACAATATCTAATTCTCATGCAGATTTGACGGCGGAGCCCGGCTTTTCCGTTTCGCCGGGTCTGCTACAATACCACCTAATCCAAAGCCGGATGCAACGATGCAAAACACAGCGCCGTATACCTACTTTGCCCCGCCCGAGCGCGCGTCGGCCGAAAGGCTCAGCCAGCAATCCGAGGCCTTCGCACACGCGTCGCCGCTTCTCGTCTCCATGCTGGACGGCATGCCGCAAATTGTCATGGTGCTCAACGGCCAACGCCAGATCGTCTTCGCCAATCGCGCGCTGCTCGAGTATCTCAACTGCGAGGTCCGCGAGGTTCTCGGCCTGCGCCCCGGCGAGGCGCTCGACTGCGTTCACTCCGCAGACGAGGAATGGGGTTGCGGTACGTCCGAGTTCTGCCGGATGTGCGGGGCTGCCCAGGCCGTGATCCAGGGCCTCCGACGGCGAGAGACGCGGTCCAGGAATGCCGCATCACCCGGCGCTGCAGCCACGAGTCGCTCGACCTGCGGGTGCATGCCGCCCCGCTGTGTTTCGATGGGCAGGACTGGGTCCAGTTCGTCCTCACCGATATCTCGCACGAAAAACGGCGCCGCTCGCTCGAAACGATCTTCTTCCACGACGTCCTGAACACGGCGACCGCAGTCCGCGCCGCCGCCGACCTCATGGTACGGCGCTCGGGGCCTGGTCTGAACGGCGTTCCCCAGCAGTTGCAGGCGCTGACCAACCGGCTGATCGACGAAATCGTGGCGCAGCGCCAGCTGACCGACGCGGAGAACGAGGACCTGCAGGTGACACCCGAGCGCATCAACGCCGCTCGCCTGCTCCTCGAGCTGGCCGAGAGCACGTCGGGCGGTGAAGCTGCGCAGGGCCGCCGCTTGCGCATCGAGCTGCCGGAAGTTGCGCCGGAAATGGTCAGCGACGTCACGCTGCTGCGCCGGGTGCTGGGGAACATGCTGAAGAATGCCCTCGAGGCAACGCCCCCCGGTGGGACGATCACCGTCGGCGTAATCGACCGCGGTCGCCGACGTCGAGTTCTGGATGAACAATCCGGGAGAAATGCCCCGGCAGGTCCAGCTGCAGGTATTCCAGCGGTCCTTCACCACCAAGGGCCGCGGTCGCGGCCTGGGCACCTACTCGATGCGCTTGTTGACCGAGCGCTACCTCGGCGGCCGGGTGAGCTTCGCGTCTTCACCCACCGAGGGCGTCACCTTCCGCGCCGTCTATCCGAAGGAGCGCAGCCCGCACTCCTGAACGAATCCCAGCGCGGGACTTCAGCCCGTCCGACCGCCGAACCCCAGTTCGGCAGGCTTGACGCCGTGTCGTAGCGAAAGGAGAACCCGTTCATGTCCCACCGCACCCGCGCCTTCTGCCTCGCGCTCGCCCTCTCCTTGCTGCAGGTCCTTTGGCTCTTCCCCGATTCCGCTGGCGCCCAAACCGCCACGCCCGACGCCTGGCGCAAGGGATCCGCCGCGGTCAGCGACAACTTCAGCAAGAACACCGGGCAATGGGCCGTCGACGCCGGCCGCAACCCGGACCGCGCCATCGCCCAGGGCGCGCTGTCGATCCGCATCCCCGAAACCGAGTTGTTCCGCTGGTCCACGCTGGACAGTCCCGATGCCTTCAAGGACTTCTACGTCGAGGTCGATGCTGCCTACGATGCCGGGCCAACCGACGGCATGCTGGGCATCATCTTCCGGTACGTCGATGCCGACAACTTCTACGCGTTCTCGTCGAGCGCGGACGGCTGGTACACGCTGCTGAAGTACGTGGACGGCGAGGTCAGCCGCCCGATCGACTGGACCGAGTCGGATGTGCTGGAGACCGGCGAGGGCGCGGAGAACAGGTTGGCCGTGCTCGCCAACGGCCGGGAGCTGGCGATCTATGCCAACGGCGAGGAGCTTGACCGCGTGCAAGACCGCAGCCTCGGCGAGGGGCAGATCGCGCTTGTCGCCGGTACGGGCCAGGAAGGCGACCTCGAGGTAAGCTTCGACAACTTCGGGCTGTGGAACAAGCCGGGCGCGGCAAGCAGCGCGCCCGCCGTCGGCCACAAAAGCATCAGCCGCTCCACGCCCACCGCGCCACAGCGCCCCGCCAACGCGGCGGATGCCATCGTCGCATCTGAGACGCTCAACGTGCGGAACGGCCCGGGCACCAACTACACGGTCGTCGGAGCCCTGAAGAAGGGCGACGGCGTCAAGGTAACCGGCCGCAGCGCCGACAGCAAGTGGGCCAAACTCGGCTTCAGTGACGTGAAGGAGGCCTGGGCCAGCGCCCAGTACCTCACATTCAACATCGATTTCGGCCGCGGCGCCGGTCGCCAAGGCGCCCGCGCCCCCCGCGCCTGCAAAACCGCCCGCGCCCCCTGCCCGGAAGAACGTGGCCTGGCTTGTGATCGAGAACCACATCGGCCGCTACATCACCGTGCAGGTGAACGACCAGAACTTCCGGGTCGAGGGCAAGGTGGGCAACACGCCGGGGCGCTACCAGTTCGAGCTGCAGGGTGTCGGCCGGTATCGGGTGGCCGCCCAGCTCCCCAACGCCGGGAGCCACAACTGGGACCTGTACGTAGAGCCGACAGCCGATAAGTGCGCCGGGCGCCAAGGCTGCGTGGCGCTGGGCCAGACCTTCCTGCAGACTTACTACTAATAGATCAACCCGGTTTTGGGGATGCGGGGATACGAGCATCCCCGCGGTGAGGCCCGTTAGCATCGAGGCTGTCCTGCGATTGCAGGACAGCCTCGATGCGTCGCCTTCAAAAAGGTTCAGGCAGCGGCCGGTTCCAGGATCTGCTGCACCCGGATCAGCGCGTTGCGCGTCTTTTGATCCAGCCAGGCCGCGGGCAGCCGGTCCACCAGGTCCACATCCGACTCCGCAGCGCCGCAGCAGGAGGTCGGGTCCCGCGCCCCCCGCCAGCGCCTGCTCGACCCGGGCTCCGGCACGCGCCACAAGGCACCGTGCGAACACCTGCCCAAGAAGGTCCACGTACTCCCCCGGGAGGTCTGGCGAATGCTCCAGCACCGGCTGCGCCTCCGCGATGTATTTCGTCAGCTCGCGTTCGGCCTGCGCCGGGTCCCCCACTTCCACCAGCCGGTGGGCTGTATCCAGCGTGCGCTCCCCATCCGTCAGGGTGTCAAGCAGCGTAGTAAAGCGCGTCAATCGAGCATCGGTTGCCGGCCGCGGCGGCGGCTGCAGGAGCATGCCTCGCGATCGCATCAGACGTCTGGTTGTTGGGCGCCACAAATTCCGCGCATCCATCAAGCTTCCTCCAGCGGTGTCACAGAGTCGCCTATCGTTTTACGTCCGATCCAACCGCGGCACAATCCGCTTTCGCCCGATTAATCCCTAGGCTATTTGTCTTAGGAAGCAGATAGCATTAACATTACACGGTATAAATCGTTTCAACGCCTGGTATGCTCAACTGGCCCCCACGGGGTAGGAGTCGAACAAGATGCTCGAAGCTGTACGCGAGCGCGTACTTCGCGCTAACATGGCCCTGCCAAAGTACAATCTCGTGACCTGGACTTCCGGTAACGCGTCGCGCCGCGATCCTGAAACCGGTCTCATCGTGATCAAGCCGTCCGGCGTCATGTTCGAGGAACTGACGCCCGAGAACATGGTCATCGTCGACATCGACGGCCGCGTCGTCGAAGGCACGCTGGGCGCGTCGACCGACACCCACTCGCACTGCGCCATCTACCGCGGGCGCCCCGACGTCAACGGCGTGATCCACACCCACTCGAACTATGCGACCGCGTTCGCGGCCGTCGGCAAGTCCATTCCGGTCTGCATCACCGCCATCGCCGACGAGTTCGGCACGGAGATCCCCTGCGCTCCCTACGTCCGCATTGGCGGCGCCGGCATCGGCGAAACCGCCCTGGCGCACATCGGGAACTCCGTCGCGGTGCTCATGGGCCAGCACGGCGTCTTCACCATCGGCGCCACGGTCGAAAAAGCCCTCAAGGCAGCTGTCATGGTCGAAGACGTCGCCAAGACCGTCTGGCTCGCCATGCAAATCGGCCAGGTCGAGACCCTCCCCGCCGAAGAAATCGCGGCCAACTTCGACCGCTATCAAAACCGCTACGGCACCGCCGAAGCCAGCCGAGGCTGAGTCCTACCTGCCCCCTCTCCTACCCCCGCAATCGAAGATTGCGCCAGGTAGGAGAGGTGGGGGGAGAGGTATGCACGCCATCATCTTCGACATGGACGGCCTGCTCGTGGACTCCGAGCCGTGCTGGGATGCAGCCCGCAAGGCCTGGGCCGCGGAACGGGGGGTCGACTGGGGACCCGAAGATCACCGCCGCTGCATGGGCGTCAGCACGTTGACCTGGGCCAACTACATGATCGAACGCCTCCGCCTTGACCTTCCGCCCGACGAGGTAATCGCCCGGGTGATCGGCCGGATGCGCGAGATCTATGCGAAGGGCATTCCCTACAAGCCGGGCGCGGTCGAGGCCGTTGCCCGCGCCGCCGAGGGCTTCAAGGTGGGGCTGGCTTCCGGCTCCGAGAAGAGCCTCATCGGTATGGTGGTGGCCGACGAGCCCATGCCGCGGCAAGTTCTCGGCCGTCGTCTGCACGGACGACATGCCCCACGGCAAGCCCGCGCCCGACGTCTACCTCGAATGCGCCCGTCTGCTCGGCGTCGACGCCCGCCGAATGCGTCTGCCTGGAGGATTCAGGGCGCCGGCATCCAGTCGGGTAAGGCCGCCGGAATGCAGGTCATCGCCGTGCCCGACCCCCGCTTTCCGCCCAAACCCGAAGCCCTGGCGCTTGCAGACGTCGACGCTGACCTCGCTCGAGGAGTTCGACCCTGTCGCCCCCGGCTTCCGCGCAGGCGAAGGCTAGTCTGCCAGGTCTGGCGCGATTGCAGCGGCTGACGGATCACGTCGGGCCAGCCGGTCGACGCGAAGTCCAGGTTCGCGTACTCCGGCGAAATCGAGCGGTTGCGGCGGAACGGCGCATTCAGCTCGGGCAGGTAGATCGACAGGCCGCCCGGCTTCCGCAGCCGGAAGCCGTCGATCTTGAGCCCCAGGACCATGCTCCCCGGCCCGCCCGGCGTCAGCGCCTGGAGCAGCGCCTGCGTCGCGCGCCGCAGCTGGGCGCCCCGGCCCGTGCCCTCGGGCAGCGCGCAGGTACTGCTGCAGGTCCGTGTAGCCTTCCCATCGCTTGACGAACCGCGCAAGCAGGTCGTACAGGTCGACGTAGTCCGTCGCGCCCGGGCCGGCGATCTGCATGCGCAGCACCTTGTCCGCGCTCAAGCCAGTTCCCTCCGCCATCGCGCCGCGCAGCGCCGGCTTCACGTGCCCATCGCACCTTCGCCGCATCCATCAAGGCGCCGCGCCAGGCATCAAGAGCGCTTGCCGTCGCCTCCGCGCAGCCGAGATCGAGCGCGGCCTGGCACACGTCGGTCAGCGCGCGCGTTCCCGACGGGCCCCGCGGGCAGCAGGCCGGCCATCAGCAGCGCCAGGTCGGCCCCACCCATTTGCGGCTGCGCCTGCAGCCCGGCCAGCAGCTTCTCCCAGGGCCACAGGTCCGTCGGCATGACCGTCTCGGCCCCGACGAGTGCCCCCACCTGCCCGCGCACCTGGTAAGCCACCTCGATCATGCACATCAGGCACGCGTCCAGGCCCAGCACGTCGATCTTCTCGCGGCCGAGCGCCCGCGCCCCATCCGCCAGCGCCTGCTGCAGCCCGCGGTTGTCCAGGAAGTCGCGCGACGAGTCGTCATAGCACAGCCCGCGCACCCGGTCGTCTTCGATCTTCATGATCTGGCCCGCGCTGCTGGCGAAGACGCCCCCCGGCTCAGCAGCCGCCTCCGGTTCCCGGGCGCGTCCCGCGTCGCGGCCTGGGCCGCCGGGAACCGGGCATAGATCTGATCCTCGCTCCAACCCGTCCCGTGCCCCCAGATCACCAGCGCGTAACGCTCGGCCGGGCAGCGCTGGCCGCGCCCACCCGATGAACTCGCTCAGGCTCCCCGGCTCCCCGGTGTTGACCTGTCCGATCGGCTCGGGCCGGACTCGGTCGCGCCATCCCCGGGCGGCCGGGACCACCCAGCGGTACGCCGTCTGGCTTCCGAATGCATCGTACTGCACGCAGACCGCCACCTCCTCCGTCGAGCCTGCTGCCGCCATCTTCTCCAGGTCGGTCTTGAGCGGCCCCGACAGGTTCGCGAAGATCTGGACGTCCGCATCCGCCCCCTCGAACGTCGCGCCGGTGTCGCCCGCCATGTAGACGAGCACCGTCCACTTCCTCGGCCGCGCGCCGGTCACTCGTCCATCCCCTCATCCCCCCATCCCCGCAGGGCCCTACCCGTCCGCTCCCCGCACGCGTCCGGCATCATCGGAACGTCAGGTCGCCCTGGATCCGCTGCATCAGCTGCGGCGTCTGCTGCAGCCGGTACTTCGCGGCATCCGCGTTCACGCCGTCCGCCGCGACCTTGAACAGGCCGTAGAACGTCGTCACCTCCGGGTTCTGCATGCCCTGCAGCAGATACGTCGTAAAGAGCCCGTTCTGCATCCCGCGGATCTCGTACGAGCTCTGGTGCGGCTGGGCCGCTGCGAGGAGCATGTGGCCGTCCAGCGGACCCCGCGTCGAGATCATCCCGGCCGGCTCGTCGCCCCGCTGGTATCCGGCCAGCATTTCCTCCACCAGCCCCCGCTCCAGTTCCTTCGCGGTCGCCTCGCCCAGCTGCACCGCGTCGCCGCTGTGGCAGCAGTCGAAGATCACGGCCAGGTTCTTCGTCCGCGCCGTGATCGCCTTGATCCACTCCTTGATCTCCTTGTCGCGCAGGAATGACGCCTGGCCCGGGGTCATGCCGACGTCGTACGGGCAGAGAAACTCGTCGAACGCGCCCGGGTCGTCGTCGGTCGGGGCGGCATAGCGCGCGCCGTGCCCCGAGTAGTACCAGATGGCGACGTCGTCCGGCCCCGCCGTTTCGGCGAGCCAGTCGATGCCGGCTTTGAAGCCCGCCTTGGTCGCCTGCTCGTCCAGCAGAAGCTTGACGACAGGCTCAGACGATCCGACGCCGCTGAAGAGCTGCGACATCGCGAGTGCGTCCGCATGCGTGAGCGCAAGCGGGTTGACCTTCGGGTGCTGGTAGCGCCCGATGCCGATCGATAGCACGACGACGCGGCCTGGTGTGTCCATGTCAACTCCTTCCTAGTCGCGATCTTCGGGCCTGCAGTGCCCCCACAGGACGTACGGCGCCCAGAAATAAGGCAGGCACAGGTTCGCGACAAAGGGGATGGCCTTGCGCTTCGCCTGCGAGAACAGCCGCGCACGGTCGGCGCGGGGCTGCTCGGCCAGCAGCTTGAAAAACACTCTGAGCAGGAAGCCGGTCATGTCCGCTCGCACCTCCCACAAGGTCGCCATCACCGCGGGGCTGCCCCGGTGCATGAACCCGCGCACCAGCGCGTTCAGCCCCTCGCCGCGGCGGTACGCGCCCAGCGCGGTCTGGCAAGCCGCCAGCAGGGTCAGTTCCACGCCGGGCATCTCCAGCTCGAACAGCTCTTCGACGCGCAGGAAGCCGTCATCGGCCGTCGGGATCGCGGCGTGATCGCTCCCCTGCGCTTGGGACCCCAGGTTGAAGATCAGCCCCGAGAGGCTCGGATAGCGATCGTTGTAGATGCCGTGCCCGTGGAACATGAGGATGCGTGCCCTGGCATCGGGGCGTCAGCTTGAGGAAGTTGCTCTCGGTCGACTGGCAGTCCTGCGTTTCCGGCGAGCCGTCGTCCGCCCGGCTGCGCAGCCTCACGACCTCCGACCCCGGCCACGCGGCCTCCACCGCCTGGGTCAGCCGGGCCATATCGGGCGGGCTGGTCACCGCACTGAGCTTCAGCAGGATGTTCTGCGCCACCGCCCAGAGCGGCGGCTCGGGCGTGTCGTACTGGACGTTGTACACCGCCATAAGCCCCGCCTTGCTCTTGCGCCTCTTGCGCCGCCCCAGGTCCAGCCACGCCGTCGCCGAAGGCACATACGAGATATCGGCCAGCTTCAGCAGGTAGTACGGCACGAAATCCGGATAGTCCGCAAAGTCGGGCAGCGCCGCCACCCCGGCCAGATCGGCCAGCAGGAGGTCGAACGGCAGGTAGCACAACATGCCGTCCGGCGAGATAAGCAGGTGCTTCCCCGCCAGCCAATCCTTGAGCCCCACCGCCTCGTCGATCGGGCCAAGCAGCGCCTTGGTCAGCGCGACGTTCGCGGCCCGGAACGCCGCGCCGGTCTCCGAGTTGCTCCAGGTGGCGTAGGCCAGAACCGGCAGCGCCAGCAGTTCGAGGCCGCGCCGCGGCGGCAGGCGAAAGACGCGGGCCTTCGAGCGGTCCACCAGCAGCGCGTACGAAGCCTCGTCTCCCAGCAGGACGGCCAGGTAAGCCTGGTCCTCGGCCAGGGCCGCCTGGAACGCCGCGAGTCGCGGCAGCCGCCTCCCGAATCGCCGGCGTTGCGCCTCCCCGATCCTCGATTGCATGTCGGCCCACTGCTCCGCGAGCCGGGCCTGCTCGGCCAGCAGCTTCTCCGTCTCCCCCGGTTGATCCGCAGCCACCGCCGCCTGGATCGCCTCGTTGCACGCCGACACCTTCGCCAGCAGCGCTTCCACCTCCCCGCGCAGCCCGTCCGGGAGCACATCCGCTACATGCGCGGCCTGGAGCAGGCTGATGAACGCCCGCGCCCGGCTCCGCTCGAACAACTCGAAAATCTCCCCGACGTTCGCCTCGACGCCCTCCTGGATGAGGAGATCGATATACCCTTCGTAGACGTCGTGCTTGTCGTGCAGGAAGGCGGCCTGCAGCGCATCCGTCCGCACGTCGGCCCGCAGCCGTTCGACCGCCCGCAGTCGCGCGCTTGTAAGATGTCCGCGCCCTTGTCGCATCCCCCAGGAGCCTGTACGAACGTGCCAGGTTGTACTGGGTGCGCCAGGTCAGCTCGGGATAGCTCCTCGCGCCACCCTTGCCGGTCAGCGCCAGGCAGCGCCGGGCCTCTGCCATCCCCTTCTGAACGCACGCGGCTGCCGGCGAACCCGGCTCTGCCGTCCAGGGCCATGCTGGCGCAGCCGCGCCGCCCGCCTCGCGAGCCTTCACGCACCAGCTCGCGCGCGATCAGGTACCGCATCTCGCTCAGGCTCGACAGGGCGGTCGCAGCCGCCGGAGTCGCTGCCGGAGGGAGAGCACTCGGCCCCCCGCCGCCGTGCAGGCATGCCAGTCCCGCCTCATACCCCCGCGCCGCAGTCTCGTAGCACTCCCGCACGCTCGACTCCGCCGTCACGGCCTCCGAAGCGAAACCCGCGCCGAGCGGCAGGTCGCCCAGCTTCGCCTCGCCCTCGCCCGCCAACGTCTGCCCCCACGCCCAGCCCACATTGCCCAGGTTGATGTGACAGCTCGCCGCCAGCAGCTGAGCGCCCGGCGCGCGCGGCTCGAGCCGCGCCAGCTCCCCGAGCGCATCCCGGTAGCACCGCTCCGCCTCGCACAGGCTCGCCGCGTGCCGGCCCACCACGTCGGCGATCAGCCCACCCGGCCCGTTCGACACGAACCCCTGCCGCGCTGCCCCGTCGAGCGTGATGTACCCCTGCCCACCCACCGCGCTGTTGTGCAGAAAGGCCAGGTTGCCGCGGTTCACGAGATCGCCCGCCCGCGCCAGGGGATCGCTCGCCAACTGCGCCGCCCGCTCGTACGCCCTCCGGCCGCGTTCCTCGTCGCCGACCAGCAGCAGCGCGTTGCCGGCTTTCTGCGCGAACCGCGCCACCGCATCGCGCTCCGCCGCGTTCCACGTCGCGGGGTCTTCGTCCGCGCCCGCGGCCCGCCGCCCCAGCGCCCCGCGCGCGGCCGCCTCAGCCCGCAGCAGGTCCAGGTACGCGTCCTCGTACCGGCCCATCCGGTACCGCGCCTCCCCCTCAGGCCGCGCACCAGGACCCCCAACGCCTCTTCGTCCGGTTCAGCCCCCGCCAGCCCCTCGGCCAGGTCGCGAAACTCGAGCAACCCCCGCCGCGCAAAGCCGGCCCACGCGCCGAGAACCGCAGCCGCCCGCGCGCTTCCTGCCGCCCCCAGCGCCGCCGCCACTCCCGTCAACGCACCTGCTGCCTCAGCAAACTCCGAACGCGGCAGGTCAGGCAGCGCAAACACGTCGGGATCATACGGCAGCACCAGCGGCGCGAACGGCGCGGGCGGGATCTGCGCCTGCAGCCGCTCGATCTCCGTGCGGTCGGCGGGGTTGCGCATGGCAAGCGCGTCGATAACGTTCTTGACCAGGCTCAGGAACGCGTCGCGCGTCTGGTCCTCGTACTGCGGATCGGCTTCGGCCCGCACGCGCCAACCGTCCAGCGGGTCATCTGCGAACCACGCGAGAAACCGGCGGTACGCGGCCTCCACCCGCCACGCCAGCCTCATTTCGTGGTAAAGCGAGATGATCGTCGCGTGGGCGAGGATGTTCTGTGGGCTGTACGGATCGCTGGAGTCCAGGAGTCCCAGGAGTTGGCTCTCGATGGCCTCGATCTCTTCGAGCGCGTGCCTGAGATACACATCGCCGCGGAGCTGGTGCAAATACGCCGCGGGCCTCGTCCCGCAGCGCAGCCAGCCACAGCTCGGCCGGCTCGGCCCGCACCGCGTCGAGGAACCCCAGGCCGGTTGTGATATCGTCGAGGGATACGCCCGGGCCGCCGGCCGGGCAGAGGGGATGGTACTCGTTGTCCAGATCGCACGCGCCGCCGTGTGCGACCACGTACCTCTCCGCGCTCATCCGCAGCAGGTAGTGGTCGCTCGTCGCCTGGGCCACCGCACCCGCAACGTCCGCGCTGCGCCACACCCCGCCCGCCACCTGCTCCCCTACGTCGCCGAGCGCCGCAACCCGCTGCTCGTAGGCCAGCCGCGCACATCGCGCGGTCACGGACCGCGCCCTCCAACAGCGGCTCGACTTGCTCGGCTGAAAGCAGGGTACCCAGGAGTTCGGCCAGCATCACGCCTCCGGCAGTCGGCCAAATTGTACCATAATTGTCGGCGGAATGTAACGCGTTCCCGAAATAGGGCGCCCGGAATGCAGAGCTTCGATGCACAAAAAGACGAGGGAGGCTTGCGCCTCCCTCGTCACTATGAACATCGCCGTGCTGTGCCCGGTCTTTGACCGGGCCACGGCCGCGTTACCCTCTCTGCTGCCTGAGCAGGTCCCGGATCTCCCGCAGCAGCACCACATCCTCCGGCGGAGGCGCCGGCGCAGCCGCAGCCGGCTTCGCCCGCGACTCCATCATTCGGTTCATGGCCTTGACGATGAGGAACAGCGCGAACGCAATAATCAGGAAGTTAATGATCGCCTGGATGAACTTCCCGTACGCCACCACCGCGCTGCCCACGGTGACCGAGAGGCTTGCGAAATCGACGCCGCCCATCAGGATGCCGATCAGCGGCATGAGGATGTCGTTGGTGAACGACGTCACGACAGCGCCGAACGCCCCGCCCAGGACCACGGCAACGGCCAGGTCGATAACGTTGCCGCGCATGATGAACTTCTTGAACTCCGCGAACATCAGGCCTCCCTATGGCTAAAACAACGGGCGCCGGACATCAGCGTTCCGGCGCCCAGATTATGGCCCCACAGCGCCCGCGTGTCAAGGCCGCGATTATTCGCAGAAGGATGTTGGACTGGGTCAGTTCCGCCAGAGCTGGATCGGAACGTCGTCCGGCCCGCGCCCGGCGATGGCCGGCCCGCGCACCAGTGCGACGTCCTCCGCGGCGGTGTACGCCGCCAGGAGCCGGTCGGAGAGCGGATTCCGCACGACCTGCCGCCGTTCGGCGTGGCACTCGCACAGCAGGTCCAGCCGGCCCTGCATCTCGATCCCCACCGCGCCGCAGCAGGGACACTCGCACCACATGTAGCCCGGACGCTCGTTGACAAACGCCTCGTAGCCAAACGTGCTCGACGCAAACGGACCAAACGTCTTGTCCGCATCGTGGCGCACCGGCCGGGTGGACTGGAGGACGCGCGGCGCGCCGCAGATCACGATCAGGCGGTCGAACTTGGGGAAGAGGGGCCGGCAGTCGGCGTCCTGCGCCCATGCCAGGTGCCGCGGCCAAAAGTCGCCCGGCTCCATGCCCTCCGGCCACGGCCGCGTCTCGATCCAGGCATTCACCCTTGGCAGCCGGAACAAGCCGCCGTACCAGCCGGCCTTTTCCAGCCCCAGCCCGGCCGACCCATACTGCCACTCGATGTTGAGCGCATCGAAGAAGGCCGCCCAGCGAACCTCGGTCGCCGAGGTGAAACCCCGGCCCTTGTAGATGAAGAAATCGTCCATGAATGACTCCGGATAAATGACCAGACGCGCAACATTGCGAAGGGGCCGACAATGGTCCGGGAACGAGGTCATTGGAATAATTGCAGCAGCGTTGCCGTTGCACGACGCCGGGGCCTGATGCGTCAGAAGTACGAGGTCTCTACGTCAAATGACAGTGTACACCATGCCATGCGTACCATGTCAAATCCGGCGATAGGGCAACGAGGTCGAAATGACGAAGATGCCGAATATCTCAGTAATGATTGAGTTCCCGCAGCGCGCTTGCCGCCGATGGCCGATTTACGCTGGCTGGGGCGCAGGGGGGCGCCACAGCGCCATGAGCACGGCGGCAATCAAGGCCAGGACGCCACCCCAGATGAAGGGCGCGGCCGCGCCGAAGTCCGGGCCAGTTGCCAATGCCCTGCCACAGCACGCCCGCGATCACCGACGCGGGGAAGTCGAGGAAGCCGAGCACCGCGTTGTAGGTGCCGTACGCCGTGCCGCGCAGTTCCGCCGGGACGATGTCCGCGACGAGCGCCTTCGCGGTGCCGTACGCCAGCCCGTAATACAGCCCGTACACCGCAAACAAGGCCCACACCTGTCCGCCCGTCTGCGCGAAGCCGAAGCCGAGATAGATCAGCGCGTACACGACCCAGCCGCCGATGATCAACTGCCGCCGTCCGATCCTGTCCGAGAGCGCGCCCGCCGGCGTCGAGATGATCGTATAAATGAGGTTGAAGGTGATCAGCATGCCCAGGATGCCGGCCACGCTCAGGCCCCGCTCCTGGCCCCGCAGGATGAGGAACGCGTCCGAGGAGTTGCCCAGGTCGAAGAGGCCGACGATGAGCATGAAGATCATGAACTGCTTGCCCAGGCTGCGGAAAGCGAACTTCGGCGCGGCCCGCTGCCCCTTGACCACCACCTCCCGGGCCATCACCGCGAGCGCCACCACGGCCAGGACGGCCGGCACGAGGCTCACGAGCACGATGGTCCGGAACGTCCCCTCTTCGAGGTTAATGTCGCCGCGCTGAAGGAAGAACACGATCAGGAGCGCGATGATGAGCCCGACCATCGCGCCCGCCGTATCGGCCGCCCGGTGAAAGCCGAACGCGAGGCCCCGCTGCTTCTCGGTCACCGAGTCGGCCACCAGCGCGTCGCGCGGCGCGGTCCGCACGCCCTTGCCGACGCGGTCCGCCCACCGCGCCGCGGCCACCGCGGCCGGCGACGACGCCCAGTAGAAGAAGGGCTTCGCGAGCGCGGACATCCCGTAGCCGGCGACGGCCAGCCACTTCCGCCCGCCCAGCCGGTCGGACGAGCCACCCGGAGAACAGCTTGAGGATGCTGGCGAGCGCTTCCGCAACGCCCTCGATCACCCCGATGACCGCGGTGCTCGCGCCGAGGACGCCTGCCAGGAACAGCGGCAGCAGGTTGATGACCATCTCGCTGGACACGTCCATGAAGAAGCTCGTGATGCTGACGGCCCAGACGTTGCGCGGCAGCCCCCGCACCCCCTGCCGCTCCACCTTCGACGAATCCGTTGCCATGCGTCCTCCAGACAAGACCATACCAAGCCCCTCACCGCCAAGAACCGAAGAACCGAAGCTGCACAAAGCCTTTAAGGCTTCGTGTAGCTTGCTTCTTCGGTCCTTAGTGGTGAACGTCCCCTATCCCTTCCCGCGTTCCAGGAAGGCCAGCACGTCTTCGGCGCTCGTCTCATCCGGGTCGATCCAGCGGATCGCGGGGTCGTCGATCCGGAACCAGTTGTACTGCTGCTGCACGAACCGCCGCGTGCCCTTCTTGATCGAGCGCGATCGCCTCGTCCAGCGTCACCTCGCCGCGGAGGTACTGGCCGGTCTGGCGATAGCCCAGGCCCGTCATGGCCGGCAAGTCCCAGCCATACCCCGCCTCGACCAGCCCCCTGACCTCCTCGACCAGCCCGGCCGCGATCATCGCATCGACCCGCCGGTCGATCCGCTCGTACAGGGCCGGCCGCGGGCGCGTGACGCCGATCTGGACCACCTGATAGGGCGGCGGCTCCTTCCGCTGCAGCTCGCTGATCGGCCGGCCCGTCGCCAGGCACACCTCCAGCGCGCGGATGACCCGGCGGACGTTCCGGTGGTCGATGCGCGCGGCCGCGACCGGATCGAGCCCGGCCAGCCGGGCATGCAGCGCCTCGCTGCCCTCTGCGGCAGCCTGTGCCTCGAGCTCCGCCCGCAAGGCCAGGCTGTGGAGCCACCTCGGGAATGCGCCACCCCTCGCAGCACGGCCGCGACATACTGCCCGGTGCCGCCGACCAGCACCGGCAGCGCGCCCCGCCGCCGGATTTCGTCGATCGCCCGGTAAGCCAGCGCCTGGTATTCCGCAAGGGTCAGCACCTGGTCGGGCGCGACGATGTCGAGCAGGTGGTGCGGCGCCCGGCCGCGCTCGGCCGGCGTCGCCTTTGCCGTCCCGATGTCCATGCCCCTGTAGATCTGCCGGGAATCCGCGGAGACGATCTCGCCGGCTTGGCCCGTGGTCCGGGCGAGCGCCTCGACAAGGTCGAGGCTGAGCCCGGTCTTCCCCACCGCCGTCGGACCAACAATAACGAGGAGATCCATTCAGCTTCCCACCGCATCCCGGTAGTGCGCCAGCCGCGTGGCAGACCCGTCCCCGGCGATCTCGAGCGCGACGACGTCGATGCGCCAGGGGCCGCTCCACGGCATGACGAACAGGTATGCCTCTGCCATCTGGACCAATTGGAGCTGCTTGCGCGGCGTCACCGACGCCTCCGGCCGGCCGAGGTAGGGGTCGCCGCCTCGCGGGTTCGCCCGCCGTGCGCGCACCTCGACGAACACCAGCCACTCGCCGTCCCTTGCCACGATGTCGATCTCGCCCGCGCCGCGTGCGCCAGTTCCGCGCCACGATGTGCCAGCCCGCCCGGGCCAGGTGGTCGCACGCCAGCCCCTCGCCGAGCTTCCCGAGGCTTTTTCGTGGATCGCTCAAGCGGCCGCCTCGTCGTCGAAGAGCAAGGGCTCGCCGGCTGCCAGCGGCGCAAAGCTCATGCGATGGAGCGCGCACGCGCCCGAGCCGCCCGATCGCGTCCCGGTGGAACTCGGTCGCATAGCCCTTGTGCTGGCTGAACCCGTAACCGGGAAAGGCCGCGTCCTGCTCGCACATCCACCGGTCGCGGGTCACCTTTGCGACGATCGAAGCGGCTGCAATCGACAGGGAGAGGGCGTCGCCGTGCGGGATTCCGCGCTGCTCGCACGTCAGATCGGGAAGGGTCAGGAAGTCGAGGAGCACGTAATCAGGGGAGCATGAAAGCGCGGCCAGCGCCAGGGTCATCGCCCGCCGCGTTGCCGGCGCGATGCCCCACGCGTCGATGTCGCAAGCCTCGCAGCGCCCGACCCCCACCGCCAGCGCCAGGCCCACAATGTCGTCGAACACGGCCTCGCGCTGCCGCGGCGTGAGCTGCTTCGAGTCGTCCACCCGGCCGAGGAGGGGCGCCACCGCGCCGGGGTCCGGGGGCAGGATCACGGCTGCCGCGACGACCGGCCCGGCCAGCGCGCCCCGGCCGACCTCGTCGACCCCCGCCACTGCCCGCCGCCCCGCCGCCCACAGCTCCAACTCGAATGCCAACCCCGCGCGTTCGCGCCTCAGCAAGCCCGGGCCACGACGTCACTCGCGCACCATGCAGAACTCCTGAACGCAGACAGTTAACCGAAAAAGGCGCAGGGATGATAACACCCTGCGCCCTTCCAGGCAATTGTCTGTTTTGGAATGCGACCCCGGCCTGCGCCGCGGCCGTGTTCCGCTACGCCGCGCGTTCTTTCAGCCGCGCAGCCTTGCCCGTGCGACCGCGAAGGAAGTACAGGCGGGCGCGGCGGACCTTGGCGTGCCGCAGCACCTCGACCTTGTCCACACGGGGCGACATGAAGAGGAAGGTGCGCTCGACACCCACGCCGTGGGATGCAATACGGCGAACCGTGAAGTTCTTTTCCGAGCCTCCACCGCGCACGCGGATCACGAGGCCCTGGAACACCTGCACGCGTTCCTTCTCGCCTTCGACAATGAGCGTGTGCACCTTAACCGTATCGCCGGCCTGGAGTTCGGGCATATCGGTCCGTGCAGCCTGAGCATGAAGAGAATCGATCAGATTAGCCATGGTTTACTACCCTTCGATTGAGTTCGCAACGAAAGAAGATTTTATCACACGCACCCTTCTTCACCAAATTGGCAGGGCTATTTCTCCGCGCCGCCCTCGGATTCCTCCTTGCCCGCCTCCAGCCGCGCCAGGAACTTGCGGTCCTGATCCGACAGGGGCGCCGAGTCGAGCAGATCGGGCCGGCGCAGCCACGTCCGCAGCAGCGCCTGCTCGCGCCGCCACCGCGCCACCTTTGCGTGATCCCCCGAGCTGAGGATGTCCGGCACCCGCTGCCCTCTATACGCGGGCGGCTTGGTGTACTGCGGGTACTCGAGCACGCCGGTGGCGAAGGAATCTTCGAATGCGCCCATGTCGCAGCCCAGCGCACCGGGCTGCAGCCGCGTGACCGCGTCGACGATGATCGCCGCGCCCAGCTCCCCGCCCGAAATGACGAAGTCGCCGATGCTGATCTCCTCGGTCACCAGTCCTTCCCGCACCCGCTCGTCCACCCCCTCGTACCGGCCGCAAATCAGCGCGATCCGCTTCAGGTGCGCCAGTTCCTCCGCAACCGCCTGGGTGAACGTCCGCCCCTGCGGCGAGAGCAGGATGATGGGCACGTCCTCAGGCAGTTCGACCGGCCCTTGCAGCGCGGGCGGTTCCGGCGCTTCGGTCGAAGGGGCGAAGACCCATCCCGGCTCGCGCGTCAGCACCGTCTCGACCGCCCGGAAGATCGGCTCGGGCTTCATCACCATGCCGCCGCCCCCGCCATACGGTGTGTCGTCGGTGACCCGGTGCCGGCCCTCCGCGTAGTCCCGGATGTTGTGCAGCCCGACGGACAGCACCCCCGCCGTTTGTGCCCGCTTCAGGATGCTGTCGGCCAGGAAGCCCGAGAACATCCCCGGGAAGAGCGTGAAGATATCGAAGTGTATCATCGTCCTGAGCTCTGAGAAACCAGGTCTCTTCGAGAAACCAGGTCTTGGCTTCCAGAAACCTGGTTTCTGCAAGGATTATCCCCCTACGGGTTCGGCGGTCGCAGCCACTGCTTTCGCAGCGCTTCCAGCCTGCCATCGCTTTCGAGCGCAGCCAAAGCCTGGTTGACGGCGCGCAGCAGGTCGGGCGAGTCGTAGGCGACCACCACCACGTATGGGTCGGACAGCAGCGGCTCGCCCACGGTCCGCAGCTCGGCCGTCCGCGGGTGCAGCGCCAGGCTGATCGCATCCACGATGGCCGCGTCCGCCTCGCCGCCAACCGTCGCATCCAACGCATCGGTCACCGTGTCGCTCGGCGCAAGCTCGAACAGCAGCGTCGCCCTTAGCCAGCAGCTTCCGCGCTTCGGCATCGCCCTGGCTGCCCCACTCCACCGCCACCCGCTTGCCTGCCAGGTCGCCGGTCCCCCGTATCGTCGAGCCTGCCGGCACAGCCAGCACCACGCCGGCCTGCACGTACGGCTCGGAGAAACGCACGTCCTGTGTGCGCTCGGGGATCACGGGCAGCGCCGAAATCGCCGCATCGACCCGGTGCGCCGCCACCGCGTCCAGCAGTTCGTCGAAACCAAGCCCGACGATCTCGGTCTTGATCTTCAGTTCGCTCCCCAGCCGCGCGCGCCAGGTCCGCATCCAGCCCCACGACCTGGCCCGACGCCGTGTCCAGGTTCTCGAACGGCGGGAAGCTCGGATCCATCGCCACCCGCCAGGCCCCCCGCGCCCGGATCACCTTGAGCGAACCCTCGTGCGGCCGCAGCACCAACCACCCGGCCAGCGCCACGATGACCAGCCCGACCGCCAGCGCCGCAGCCTTTTGCCTGCGCGAGCGCAAGGCCGGCAGAGCGCACGCGCGTCCGAGCGGCCTCGCAAGTTCCTCACGGCACCTCCCGCCAGTCGAGCCCCGCGGCGTACCGCTGCAGCGCCTGGTAGATGGGCTTCGGTCGGAAATCGCCGTCCACGAACGTATAGTAGTCCTGGTACGTCCGCGCCGGCCGCGGATACCGGAACGCCCACAAACAGACCGCGTCGACCCACGGCCACCGGTCCAGGGCCATCTGGTACGCTTCAACCGAGTAGGCCACGCGCTGCGCCGGCCGCACCGCCTTCGTCCACCGGGGATGGTCGTTCCAGCCCCCCTCGGTGATCATCACGTGCTTGTCGCCATCCCCGTTCTTCACCATGATCTCGCGCAGCAGCTCGACCCGCCGCCAGTTGACCGCGTCGGGGCTGGGCGGCGTGTCCGCCTCGAACGTCCAGCCGTAAGCGTGGGCCGCCAGGACGTCGAACGCCCCCTGCGCGCCCGCATCATACATGCCCTGGAGGTAGTCGAGGTCGTTCATCGCCCACTCGCTGCCCGGCGGCGCCAGCGTCGGCGCCAGCGCGCCCGCCAGCACCTTGACGTCCGGATTCGCCTCCTTCACCGCGGCATACGTCCGCTTGAGCAGCGCCGTGTACTCGGCCGGGTTGGGCGTGCGATAGCCCCATTCCTGGCTCAGGTTGGGCTCGTTCCAGACGATGATGTAGTGTACCCGGCCGGCAAAATGGCGGGCGAACGCCGCGGCGAAGCGGGCGAAATCCTCGTAGCCCTTCTCGTCCAGGTACAGGTGCGTCGCGTCCTTGGGCCGCGCCCACTCCGGCACGTATCCCAGCCGGGCGATCACGGTCAGCCCCTGGTTGACCGCGTGATCCACCACCAGGTCCGCGTGCGCCCAGTCATAAACCCCCGGCTGCGGCTCGGCCGCGGCCCACAGGAAGTACTCCACAATCCACGGCGCGCCCATCTCGCGCACCATCTGCAGGGTGTGCTGTATCTTCCACGGCTCGACCTCGTCGGTGAGGCGAGTGTGTACCCCCATCTTCGGGTTGATCGTCTGGACGCTCTGCTGTGGGCCAAACTCGACCAGCGGCTGCCCTGCTCGACCTGCCGCCGCCAGCACGAGCATCGCGGCCAGTGCCAGGCCAAGCCAACGTCCTCTCCTTGCGCGTCGTCACTGCCCGACCCCTACAACCAATGCATTATCCCCGTTCGCGTCAATTGCCGCACAGGTTTCCCTCAAGATGTTGCTTGCTCCAAACTGACACCTCTGCTACAATGTTGTGCGTTGATTTACAAGCTGGGAGGAGTTCATGAACCTGACCCAATGGACCGCAGCCTCGATCATCCTGCTCTGCATCGAAGCGTTCGTGCTCATGCTGGTTCCGGCGATCCTCCTCTTCTTCTCCATCCGGGGCCTGTGGATCACCGACAGGAAGATGCGCGAGGTCTCGCCGAAGGTGCAAGAGGTGTTCCGCCGGATCAACGAGGTCACCCACCAGACTGCGGACAAGATCGCCGAACCGGTCATCAAGGTCAACCAGACCAGCGCTCAAGTCAAAGCCATTGGCCGCGGAACGGCCTC
The DNA here is from genome assembly GCA_963800615.1 of uncultured Chloroflexia bacterium. GTDB lineage: Bacteria > Chloroflexota > Anaerolineae > CG2-30-64-16 > CG2-30-64-16 > JALOOB01. The sequence continues at coordinate 588,547 of CAWDBO010000021.1, read as the reverse complement.
CCTGCTCAAGCGACGCGAGGTGTAGACGTGAATCTGACTCCGAAAGCCACAGCGATCATATTGGGCGCCGTCATTGGCGCAACCGTCGGCGCAGGCGCTGCGTGGACCTATTCCCGCCAGCGCGAAGCCAGCTATGCGAACGCCATTGCCACCAAGGGCTTGCCCATGAAGATGAACGCAAACGCCGGCGAGTTCATCAAGATCGGCGTCGCGCTCATGGCGCTGTTGCGGCAGTTCGACGACCTGTTCAAGCCCTGATCCGTTCGTCCCCGCGACGCTGCGGGGATGAGGGGATGCGGGGATTTCCGTTACGGCTCATCCCCGCATCCCCTCATCCCCGCAGCGTCAAGACCGACGGTTCCCCGAATCACTCGACTCAGGCGTCCTCGCTCTCTCCCTCCGCTCCATCCGACTCCGGCGGCTCCCCACGAACCAGCGGTTCTTGCCCCGGCATTTCCTCCGGCGGCAGCGCCGCGTCGGTCCGCTGGCGGCGGGGCCGCTCGCAGCGGGTATGTCCGTATCCGCGTCGCCCGCATCGAGCAAGCCTGCTTCGGCGGGCGTCCCGGCCGTCAGCTGCGGCACTTCCGCCTCGTCCGGCCAGGCCTCGGCCAGCGTCCGCCCGCTGCCGTACAGCGCGGGCAGATACCCTCCGAACAGTCCCATCGGCATGTTCGAGCGAACGGCGTGGCTGCCGTGCGTCCACAGCCATTGCAGCTTCGGCCGGTCCAGTTCCGCAGTGAGCAGCCCCTCGGCCTCGGCCGTCCCGATCTCCACCAGGACCCCGGAATAGCGCGGCGTCATCTCCAGCGGCGCATAAATGCCCGATTTCCCGACGAACGCGGGCGCCGAGCCCTCGTCCGCGGCCATGTAGTTGCGGCCGACCAGGAAGCTCGTCAGCGCGAAACACCGGTTGTCCTGGCTGCGCGCGATGGTCGCGTGCCGGATGTGCGCGGCCAGCGTCTCGTCGCCCACCGCCGCCAGGGTGATCAGGATGTCCGCGCCCTGGTAGGCCAGGATGCGGCCGGCTTCGGGATACAGCGCTTCTTCGCCTAGCAGGATGCCGACCCGGCCCGCGGGCGTATCCATCACGTGCCACGCGTCCCCCGGCTGCGCCAGCGCTCGGTCTTCGGGCGACAACACCAGCTTGTCGTGCCGCCCCAGCAGGACGCCGTCCGGCCCGAACACGCTCGTTCGCTGCCTGACGACCCCATTCGCGTCCGGCACGTACCCGCTCCCGGCCACGATCGCCAGTTGATACGCCCTGGCGAGCTCGGCAAACGTGCCCTCGTAGTCGCTGACCATCCCCGCCGGATCTGCCGATAGCAGCTGGATGAAGGATTTGCGGAAGCTCGCGCCCAGCAAGGACGCCGTGCCCTCCGCCATCGCGCCCCGTGTGCGCGACCAGAGCGAGGTCCGCGCCCGCTGCCGTTCGGCCGCCTGCTTCAACAGGCGCACGCTGAAGCCCTGCACCCTTGGGCTCGCCGCCATCACGCCGGTCAGCGGCGGGAACACCACCAGGACCGCGCCTTTCGCCCGCGCCATGTTCAGGAACCGGCTGATCTCGCGACGAAAGCCATCCGAAGACTCGAACAGCCGCATCTGTTGCTGTGCGCAGGCGATGATGACCTTGTTCAAGCTGGGGCCTTTCTGCGGCGGCGATAAGTGGCCGTTATTCTATCACAGTCGCCGGTGCCCGACAATCACGCCTTGCGTGGCGAGTTGGATGCAGGTTCTTACGGGGTGTCGGGATGATTTGGATGCGATTTTCGCCGTTTCGCCTTTCGACTTTTCCCCCGCTTTCGCCTTTCGCCTTCCACTCTTCTGCACAAGTGTTGAGGGGTGTGTGTATAACCTGAGACACCTGAGATACTTGACACACTTGACACAGTTCGGGACCCTGGCGCTCGCCCAACCTCGACAGTCAGCCTCGCCACTGGTAGAATGCCGGCCAGTGACGGAGGCAGGTGCATGGCAAGCGCGCTCGACACTTACCCGACTTTCTCGCCCGGCTCGCGTCACGAGTGGCGCGCCTGGCTCGAAGCCAATCACGCATCGGTTCGCGGCGTCTGGCTGACGCTCGCCCGGAAGAACAGCGGGCTTCAAGGGGTTGGTTACGAGGAGGCCGTCGAGGAGGCTCTCTGCTTCGGCTGGATCGACAGCAAGCAGAAGCCGCTCGACGCCCAGCGCATGCTCCTCGTCTTCACCCCCCGCAAGCCGGGCGGCATGTGGGCCAAGTCCAACAAGGAGCGGGTCGAGCGCCTGATCGCCGAGGGACGCATGGCGCCCGCCGGCCTGGTCGCGATCGAGCAGGCGCAGGCCGACGGCTCCTGGCACGCGCTGGACGGCTTCGACGACCTCACCATCCCCGACGACCTGGCCGCGGCCTTCGCCGCCAACGAGCCGGCCGCCCGCAACTTCGCGGCGTTCAGCCCCGGCGCCCGCCGCACCTACCTCTGGTGGATCAAGACCGCCAAGCGTCGCCAAACGCGGGCGCGGCGGATCGCAGAGACCGTCCGGCTCGTGGCGCAGAACATCAAGAACCCCCAGCCCATGACGCCGCGCGACCGGGAGTGACGCTTCGCGCGGGCGCCTTTTCGCGTTTGCGCCGCCCTTGGGCTATAATCTATCCGTCGGCCGGCGCCGTCAGCCAAGCTCTCCGGCGGCCCGCCATCTCAACTTCGAATGGATCGCTCATGCAACTCGCGACCGTGATCGGAACCCTGGTGGCCTCCCACAAGTACGCCGGGCTGGAAGGCGTGAAGCTGTTGATCGTGCAGCCGCTCGACCGCGACCAGCAGCCGCAAGGCGCCCCGGTCGTCGCGGCCGACGCCACCGCGCAGGCCGGCCCCGGCGAGCTCGTCTTCATCATCGCCAGCCGCGAGGCCGCCCTCGCGCTGCCCGAGACCTTCGTGCCGGTGGACCACGCCATCGTGGGCATCGTGGACGAGGTCGACGTGATCCCGGCCGGGAAGGCACGGTAGCGCGATGTACATCGGGCAGGTAGCCGGCACGGTCGTTGCCACGATCAAGCACCCCATGTTCGTCGGGCACAAGCTGTTGGTGGTCGAGCGCCTCGATCTCGAAGCGCGGGCCACGCCGAAGTACGACATCGCGGTAGATAGCGTCCAGGCCGGCGTGGGCGACCGTGTGCTCGTCCTCGACGAAGGCACCGGCGCGCGCCAGGTGCTGAACGTCGAGCCCTGGGGGCCGGTGCGCTGCGTCATCGTCGGCATCATCGACCACGTCGATCTGATGGAAGAATAATCCCCGGAGGCTGGTTTGGGCTACGGCACTTATAGTGGTAACGGCAGCGGCATGACCGAGCGCGGCCTGCGTGAGGAGTTCGTCCGCATCGGCCAGCTCATGCACCAGCGGAGCTACGTCACGGCGACCGACGGCAACCTCTCCGCCCGTCTTGACGCCGACCGGTTCCTGGTCACCCCGAGCGGGCTGAGCAAGGGCTACATGACGCCCGACCAGATGGTGGTGATCGACTGGGACGTCAAGCCCGTCGGCGAATCGCGCTACGGCCCGGCCCGCGGCCTCAAGCCTTCCTCCGAGATCCTGCTGCACCTCGAGGCGTACCGCCAGCGCCCGGACATCAAGGCCGTGGTCCACGCCCACCCGATCAACGCCATCACGCTGTCCATCGCCGGCGTCTCCCTCGCCCGCTGCCTGCTCCCCGAGGTGATCGTCACCCTCGGCCTCATCCCGACCACGGACTATGCCACCCCCGCCAGCGCCGAAGGCGCGGTCGTCATCCGCGACCTCATCCGCGAGCACGACGCGATCGTCCTGCAGCGCCACGGCAGCGTCACGGTCGGCAAGTCCGTGTGGGACGCCTATCTGAAGCTGGAGAAGCTGGAGAACGCGGCCGAGGTGACGTACAAGCTGCTCACCCTTGGCCGCGAGCTGCCCTTCCCGCCCGGCGCGGTCGACAAGCTCATCTCGAACCGGGAGAAGCACGGCTTGCTCCGCGAAGGCGAGCGCGAGACGATCCGCGAGGCGTGCGGCGTGTGCGGCCTCAGCCGGGCCTGTCCCGTGCAACGGTAAGGCTGCCCCGAGCCGCGCGGTCCGCACAAGCGCCTCCCATTGTTTTTGCGCCTGCGACCGTGCGTCTGGTACAATCCGTCACGTTAAGCCGTAACGCCCGCCCCCATCGTCTAGAGGACCAGGACACAGGCCTTTCAAGCCTGGTGCAGGGGTTCGAATCCCCTTGGGGGCACTGCAACTGTACCCCTGTAAAAAAAACCCATCCGCTTCGGATGGGTTTTTGTTTGCCCTCGTACCCCTACGCTCTCAAGCCCGACCCCGGATATACGTGAAGTGCTGCCCCGGTCGCTCCGGGTCCTGCTTGTGGTAGACCGGCCGCGCCTGCCTCTGCATCGCCTCCATGATCGGGCTCGGCTCGAAGTCGGTGACCAGCAGGATGTAGCCGCCCGCCGGCAGCCGGGTCAGCAGCTCGTTGACGTGCTCCAGCGGCACCTCGCCGTCCGTCAGCAGCTGGCTGCCGTCGACGGTGAAGGCCGGAGGCCCGGCAATCCAGTCGGGATCGCCCGCCGATGCCTCTGGGATCGGCACCGCCCTCGCCGCCTCGGCAACCTCGCTCAGCCCGGCAGCACGCCGCAGCCTGTTCACCAGCTCCACCACGTCCAGGTTCCCGATCTGCGCGACCTGCTCGATCGTCGCAAGCTGCCCGACCGTGCGCCGCAAGATCGGATTCCGCAGGTTCTTGAACGGCGGCGCGATCTCGATAACTTGCTCTTCGAGGAACGGGTAGGCCTTCAGCACGTCCAGGAGCTTGCTGCGTCTCGTGATTTCGAGCGTGCGTTCGCCGCTGATTGCCATGCCTACGCCTCCACCAGCGGCTGCGCTTCGTCGTAGCTCAGCAGCCGGCGCTCGCCTTCCAGCTGCCGCGCCTCGCTCAGGTCCTGCGTCACCTCCAGCGTGCCCAGGTAGTTCCCCTTCGCGTCGCGCATCGCGTAGTAGCAGATGTAGATCAGCCGGCCGCCCATGTTGATCCAGAAGCGGGCCCGGTCTTCCTTCCCCGCCTTGAAGTCCTTGACGATCTGATTCACGATGTGGACGCTCTTCGGCGGATGGCAGTACTGCACCTTCCGCCCCAGGATCGCGCGCGACCGGTCGAAGATGCGCTCCCTGCCCGGCGTGAAGTAGCGAACGGTGTCGTCCCGGTCTACGAAGGTCATGTCGAAGGGCAGTGTGCTGAACATGGCGATCAGTTCGTCCAGCGTGAAGCTCCCCGTCGGCATCTGGACGCGGCCGCCTGCTGCTGCCGGCTTGCGGATCTCCGTGTGTACGCCCCCTTCGGGCGTCCACTCGAACTGCGGCGCATACAGGCAATAGCCGTACTCGTCGCTCTGCAGGTAAATCTCGTACCAGTCCTGCTCGGTCAACAGGTCCAGCGCGGTCGGGTAGAGGATCTTCTGCTCTTTGTAGACCATGTCGTCGACCGCTTCGAGGACCGGCGCGATCGCAAACAGGTAGTAGGCTTTCGCCTCGGCTGCCGTGATCCGTTCGATCTCCTGCAGCCCCGCGATGGTCTGCCGCAGCGCCTCGCGGACCTCGTCGTGCTTGCCCCACATCACCATAGGCGGCCCGGGCAGGTTGTTCTTCTCGAAGTACGGGAACAGCAGGTACTCCTTGCGGCGGTAGTGCTTGTCCACGTCCATCAGGTTGTTGAGCAGGCCCTGGATGTCGCGCATCTCCCCGGTCGCATCCTGGTCGTCGGGCAGCTCGTCCACTTTCCGCATCAGCAGGCGGATGCGCCCGGCGGTCCGGTTGAGCTCCCGGTTCTCCTGGACGAAGGTGTGCACCGGGTGGCCCGGCGTCGTGTCGGGCGTCTCCTGCAGGTCCAGGTGCTTCTTCAGGACGCGCGTGTGCGTGTCGCACAGCTTCTGGATGCTCTCCGCCGGAATGCCCTCCTGGACGAGCTGCACTTCCATCAGGAAGACGTCGCTGTAGTCCGCCTCGTCGAGCATCGACTCCAGCTGTGCCTTGACCCGTTCCTCCGTAGCCCCGGCATGGAGCTGGCGGATCAGGCCCTTCATAATCTCGACGCGTTGCCGCCGGTTATCGATAAGTTCGCTCACTGTGACTTCTCGCTGTTAGGGGATTGACCATCGAGATAGAGGTTACCACGTACTCGGCCGCGCCTCAGCGAGAAAGGTCGCATGTATCCGACGCGTGCGAGGCGTCGCCGCGTGCGCGCAACCCGTCTATCCGGTCGGGCAGCGCGAAAGGGCAGCATCCGCCCGCTTTTCAGCGATCGAGATGCTGCCCCTGAGTCAGCCGTCAATGACGGGGGTTGTTCGGCCCGGCCCGCCTCAGACGGCCGGCAGGCGCAGGTCGAGCGAGCCGCGCTCCGACTGCGTCAGCTTGGGATAGTACTTGTTGACCATCTCCACCACGATCGTCGCCTGGTCCGCCATGCGCTTCCCGTCCGCCGCCGACGTCATCTCGCCGTGCCCGCTGACCACCGAGTTGCCCGTCTTGCAGTGCAGCGGCGCCGCCACCCGCACGATCTCCGGCGCCTCGTACACCCGGATGAAGCCCCCCGACCCGGGCGGGTTGTCCGTGTGCACGTCCAGCGGCACCTGCACCGCCGCCCGCAGCGCCGCAATCATCGGAATCTGCAGGTCGCGCACCGGGTTGATGCTGTCCGCCCCCAGGCTCTCCAGCAGCTTGAACGAGCACGGGTTGCACTGCCCCAGGTGCGCCGACGTCTTGAAGATGATGTCCGCCGGCAGCGCGCCGTCCTTGCGCATCTGCCCCACCAGCCACAGCATGCCCTCGTCGTAGATCAGGAAGCCCCGCACGCCCAGGTCATACCCGCGCTTCACGTCTTCCACCGCCCGCAGCACCTGTTCCATGCCGCGCAGCCGGTAGCTGATCCGCACGCCCTGCGGCGACAGCACCGTCGCACCCGTATCGTACGTCGCCCGTGGGCCCACCGACATCAGCAGCTCCGCCCCGTAGTCGTGGCACAGCCGGCAGTATTCCTTGATCTCGGCCGCGGTGTGGCGGAACATGCCGTAGGTCTCCGTCACGCGGTTGATCGTGACGCCGTTGGCATGCGCCGTGTCGAGCAGGCAGGCGACCGCCTCGGCCGAGTTGACCGTCGGGCACTCGATGCGGAACGCCGCGCCATCGGGGAAGCGCAGGTCCGAAGACGGCATGTCGAAACAATCGCCGGGCGGCAGGCCCAGCTTCTGCACATACTCGCGGGTGGCCTCAAACATGGTTCGACTCCTTTGACAGGCTAATGATGGAGAAAGGCGGCAATCAAGAACCGCCCTGGAGACACCGGTCCTTGTTTCACTATATGAAACTATGTTTCGTATGTTGATACAGGCAGGATATCACAGCTCCACTTGCTTGTCAATCCCCTAACGCAGTTTTCGGCCAAAATTGTCCTGCTCAGTGCACACCGGTTTCATGTGTTAGAACCCGCATCCCTCTTGCATCTCCGCGCCCTAGACGCGATCAAGCCCCGTCGTCGCGGGGCCTGATCACTCTGAGTCTATTCCAGCGCTTAACTGCGCCGGCCCGGTCTCGACTGCCCGGTATCGAACTGCTACCGGAGCATGTCCGCTTCGGGGAAGTAGAGCGCCTTTAGGTACCTGCTCGTAAATGCGGGATGTACGGTCAGCTCAACATACTCGGCCCCGCGCGCGAGCCGCGCGGCCAGCGCCCGCCTGCTCGCAGACACCAGCATCTGGCGCGCCCCCGCACCGGCCGCATTGCCGACCTGCTTGAAACGATCGAGCGGGAGCGGCGGAAACATGCCCGTCCGAATCGTGCTGCGCAGGTCCAGGTAGGTGCCAAACGCGCCCGCGACGATGAACTCCTCGACGTCTTCGTACCCGATGCCGGCTTCCATTAAAAGGACCTCGACTCCGGTGCGGATGGCCGCCTTCGCCAGTTGAATCTCGTTGATGTCCTTCCGCGTCACTACGACGGCGCGCCCGCTGCCGGTCGACGCGGCGTCTGCCAGGACATACTGCAGCATTCCGTCCTCGCGCTCGACCCCGGGAGCGCCGGCGAGGAGATTGCCCTTCCGGTCGACGATCCCCGCCTTGAGCAACTCGCCGATCGCATCCAGGATGCCCGAGCCGCAGATGCCCACCGGCGGCCTGTCGCCTACCGTCTTGAGCCGCGGCAGTCCATCTACGATCTGAACCCGTTCGATCGCCCCCGGCGCGGCCCGCATGCCGTCACGCACGTGTGCGCCCTCGAACGCCGGCCCCGACGCGCACGAGCAGCTCCATACGCGGCCGCCGTGCGCCAGCGTCACCTCCGTGTTTGTGCCGATGTCTACCGCCACCAGGGTGCGCGTCGATTCCCACGCTCCGGCGCCCATCGCCATTGCCACGTGGTCCGCGCCCACGTAGCCCGCGACCGTGGAGGGCAAATGGATATACGCGGCCGCGGCCAGGCCCTCCAACCCCAGCGTGCGGGCCGGCACGTCGAGGGGATCGCTCACGACGGGGACGTAGGGTGCGCGCCCGAGTTGCTCGACCGGCAGCCCGGCGAACAGGTGGTGCATCGCGGTATTGCCCACCACCACGCCGTCGACCACCTGGTCGGCGCCCGCGCCCGCTTCCAAGCACAATTCAACCACCAGCTTGTTCAGCGTGTCCGCAACCCGCCGCTGCAGCTCGCGCCTGCCGTCCGGGTGATCCAGCGTGTAGGCGATCCGGCTGACCACGTCTTCGCCGTAGGCAACCTGGGGATTGACCGCCCCGCCCCTAGCCAGCGTGCGACCATCTTGCAGGTCCACCAGGTACGCGGCAATCTTCGTCGTGCCGATGTCAACCGCGAGGCCCAGCAGCGGCCGCCCCGCCTCCGTGACGCCTACGACCTCGCCCCAGCCTGCATCTTTCGCACCCGGTGGCCCTTCACGACGCACCGCCAGCCGGGCGGACCATCCCTGGCGGCGTAGTGCGGATGGAAGTTCCTGGAGCACGGGATAAGCAAACTCGACGCGGTCGAAGCCTGCGCCGGCCATCGCGTCCTGCACGCGCAGGACGTCGGCCCGCAGGTCGTGCAGCGTCGGCTCTTCCACCATTACGTCGACCGCCACCACAACCGGGTCCAGCGCGCAGCCCATCTCCTCGCCTTCGAGCTGCAGACGCTGCTGGGTTGCCAGCGACTCGGGCGGGATTTCGACCTTGACGTCCGAGAGTGGCTCCGCTTGGCAGGCGAGCCGGTAACCGGCGGCCAGCTGCTCGGCGCTCAACCCGGCTTCTTCCGCCATCGTGACCGGCGAAAGCTTGCCTTCCTGCAGCTTGACCAGGCAGGAATAGCACGACCCCTCGCCCCCACACACGGCCGTCAGTTCCACGCCTGCAGCCCGTGCTGCATCGAGGATCGTCTGCCCTGCAGGAACGGCAACCCGCCGGCCGACCGGCTCCAGGTCAACTTCGTGGCTTATCACTCGGGGTTCGGCCATAGAAGCTTCACAGCCTCCGCATCAAGATTGAGCGCCGCGTTGGTTCTGGCTTTCGATCGTCCGGGCGAGGCGGCTGCGCCAAAGGATAAGCCCGGCCGCAACGGCAAGTCCGGCTGAGACGAGCGCGCTCGGCCTGCAGCCCACCCGCCTTCCAGATGCGGGGGGCGAGGAGGGAGTCCACCAGCACCGCGGCCGAGACGAGCGCCGCGTTGGTCCCCATGACCACGGCACGCGCCTCCTGCGCCAGCTCGGACATCAGGGGCAGCGCCGAAACCATGCAGAACTCGTAGAAAACGGTAAGGAGAGCCATGGCCCCGATGCCCGCAAGGAGGGTCGCGGACATGTGCGGCAGGAGCAGGTAGGCGCCGGCGGTCAGCCAAATGCCCGCCAGCAGGCTCCTACGCTTGCCGAGGCGGTCCACCAGCAAGGTCGTCGCGGCTTCCGAAGCCAGCTCGGCCACGGCGATGACGATCGAAACCGCGCCCAGCGCGACCGTGGCCAGCCCGTACTGCTGCTCGAACCAGGCGCCGTAGATCAACATGATGTTTGCGCCGGCCATCGAAACGAGCGCCGTCACGGACGTTACGGCAAGCACAGGTCCGGTCAGCGCCCGCGTCCCCGCGCGCAGCTGGAGACCGATTTCCCTGGCTGCCTGCAGCGACAGCCGGTCATGCCTCCCACTTGACGGCAGGAAGCGAACCGTGAGAGCCAGCGTGAAGAGTCCGAAGACGGCCAACGCGAGGAATGGACTGCGCCAACCGAACGCGGCGATCAGGATGCCGGCCAGGGGCACGCCGATCAACCAGGACCCCGACCATGGCAGCTCGAGCAGGCCCAGGATCTTGCCCCGGCGCTCGTACGGCACCCGGTCGCTGGCGTAAGCCTGGCTGGCCGGATCGTAGGCGGCCCGGCACGCGCCTAGTATGGCGAACCCAGCGAGCACGAGGCCAAAGCCCGGCGCGACGACGATCGTAGCCGTCCCCGCAATCAATGCCACGAGCCCGATCAACATCATGGGCTTGCGCCCGTATCGGTCGGCCAGCACGCCCCACACAGGGCTGGTCATTCCAACCAGCGAGCGTGCGGTGATCAACAGGCTGCCGATCTCGAGCGGCACCCCCAGTCCCCGGCTGATCGTGGGCAGGAAGGGGTATACGACGCGGAACTGCATGTTGATGACCAGGCGGCCCAGCAGCATGACCGCCAGCTCCTTGCGCCCGATCGCGGTTTCGGCGCTTGCACCTGGAACTGGCGGGCTGTCCGCCTCTTCAAGCACTCCCTGGCTCGCCGCCATCTACTCCCCCGCGCCGGCTGCGCTGCGCCTTCGATTCCTGATCACGCGGCGGTTGATCCTGAAGCTGAAACAGTCGGTCAGGAAGTAGTTGCGAAACTGGGCAATCTCCTCTCCTGACTCGGAGTAGGTCGTTTCGTCCAGGAATAGCACGGGCGCGCCCGCGGCAACGTCAAGCCGGTCCGCCAGCGCGGGATCGCAGCCGACCGCGAAGACTTCAGACTCCGTATACGCGAGCGGCAGGGCAGTGTGCTCCACAAGGTAATCGAGCATCGATCCTTCCGCGGCAGCCGCCTCCTCCGATGTCGACAAGCGAGGCGGGAACGAAACCTTCCAGATACGCCGACCTGCAGCCCTTGATCGCCTCGACGATGGCGATGCGGACCAGCGGGCTGCCTTCCGGCGCCTGCAATATCGCGGCCAGCTCGGCGGGCGCTCCACCACCGATACCTCTCGTTCGACCACCTCGGCCGTCAGCCCGGCCAGCCGCGCCAGGGACCGGTAACTCTGCAGGCGCTCCAGTCCGCCGAAGAAGCGCGGGTGTGGCCGCTCGCTCACGAAGGTTCCGACGCCATGCCGCCGGGTGATCAGCCCGTCCTTGGCCAGCTCTGTGATCGCCTCGCGCAGCGTCGACCGGCCAACGCCGAGTTGCCGCGCCAGCTCCTCCTCCGATGGCAGTGCCTCGCCGGGCTGGAGCGCGCCGCCTTCGAGCATCTCGGTGAGGGCTTCGACGGTGCGTGTGTATAGCGGCCGGGCGTCTGCCCGCAGGTTAGGAAAGCGCTTCTCCATCGGCTTCTCCCCGCACCCCACTCACGCCTTGCCGTGCAAATTAGCGTAGACTGCGGGCGGCGTGAGCGGAAGGCGGTCGAACCAGGCGCCGGTTGCCTCGTGGACGGCCGCCGCGATGGCGGGCGCGACCGCGATCAACGGCGTTTCCCCAACTCCCCGCGCGCCCCACGGCCCGACCGGATCAGGGCATTCAATGATGTGCGTCTCGACAGCGTCCGGAACATCGGCCACCGTCGGGATCAGGTAGGTGCTCAAGTTCGGGGTCAGAATACGGCCCTGCTCCGTGACGAAATTCTCGAGCACGGCATACCCAACGCCCTGGGCCACCGCGCCCTCTACCTGCGCCTCGCACCTGGTCCGGGTTGATCGCCTGGCCCACGTCGACCACCGTGACCACCCGCGACACGTCCACTCGGCCCGTCTCGGTGTCGACCACGACCTCGGCTCGCCTGCGCCACTGGGCTGAACACGACGTGCGGCGTGCTGTGGCCCGTGTTCCGATCGAAGTCGGTTGTTGCCGGCGCGTGATAGGTATAACGGCCCACGGCCGGGCGGTCCTCGTTGGCCCAGCTTGCCAGCGCGGCCTGGGCCGCTCCGATGATCGCGTTGCCACCCATCAAGGTAAGGCGCGAAGCTGACGCGCTCCCCGCTTCGGGCGAGAGCCCTGTATCGGCCCCCACCAGGCGCACGCGCGCCATCGGAATCCCCAGCGCTTCGGCCGCCATCTGAGTGATGACCGTCTGGACGCCCTGCCCGCATTCGGCGCCTGCAAAATTCACCACCGCTTCCTCGATCTCCGGCGGCGCCGTGCAGGGTGATCGCCGCCGACGAGTCCTCGGGGTAGCCGAAGCTGAAGCCGATGTTCTTGAACCCGAGCGCAAGCCCACTTCCCCTGGCGAAGCCATCCTTTGCTTGCGATGGTTCGCAGCGCCAGCGGTCGCCGTCGCGCACCCACCCGATCGCCGCCGCACACTCCTCCAGCAGCCGGTCGAGGTGAATGCTCTCCGGTAGGGGTGTCCCGGTCGACAGCAGGTCGCCGGGGTGCAGCAGGTTCCGCTCGCGGATGGTCACCGGGTCCAGGCCCAGCACTGGCGGCCAGCTTCTCGATCTGCATCTCCGCCGCGAATATCCCCTGCGGGCTGCCAAAGCCGCGGAATGCCGCGCCCGGAACGTTGTTGGTGTAAACGGCCCGGGCATCGACCCGGACGTTCGGTATATCGTACACGCCCGTGCAAGTCAAGGCGACGTGGCCGAGAACCATGGTCGACGTGTAGGCGTACGCGCCCGCGTCGGAAATGACGTCGACGTCCGCTGCGACGATCTTACCCGCCCGTGTCGCGCCCCAGGTCGTCTCGACGAACATCTGGTGCCGCTTGCCGTGACCCCGTATCGACTCCTCGCGCGACCAGACGATCTTGACCGGCCGGCCCGTCCGCAGCGCCGCGACGGCCAACGCCACCTGCACCGACATGTCTTCCCGGCCGCCGAATGCGCCCCCGATGGACCGGTAGATCACCCGCACGCGCTCGACGGGCAGGCAGCAATGCCTGCGCAATCTGCCGCTGGTCGTGGTGCGCCCACTGGCCCGCCGTCTCGACGACCACGGTATCGCCGTCCATGTAGGCGAGGCCCGCCTCGGGCTGCAGGTACGCGTGCTCCTGCATGGGTACGTAATAGCTGCTCTTGACGACGACGTCCGCTGCAGCCATAGCAGCCGCCGCGTCGCCCTTACGGATCCGAATGTGATGGAGCACGTTTCCGGACGCAGCGGGGTGCAGTTGGGGGGCATTGGGTTCGAGCGCGTCGCGCGGGTCGCATATCGCGGGGAGGTCAATGTAGTCGATCCGGACCAGGTCGCGGGCCTGAGCTGCGATCGCTTCCGTCTCGGCCACGATGGCCGCAACCTGGTCGCCCTCGAAGCGCACGACCTGGTCGCACAGCACCGGCTGATCTGCGAAGGCCAGCCCGTACGCATTCGACGGCACGTCCGCGCCCGTCAAGACCGCCACGACGCCAGGCAGGGCCAGTGCGCGGGAAACGTCGATCTTCTCGATCCGCGCGTGCGGCCGGCCCGCGAAGAGCAGCTTCATGTGCAGCATGCCCGGAACCGAACAGGTCGCCCGGGTACAGCGCTTCTCCTGTCACCTTCGCCCGCGCGTCGACACGCGGGGCAGATACCCCCACGTAGCGCATGCCCTTGCTCCTATCCCGCCGCTAATCCCGGCGCCTCACCGCTCGTTGAGGCGGTCCGTGTTCCTGTTCGCCGTGTACAGGAAGACCTGCTGCGCCAGCTCCTGAAGCTCGGGCGAGCAGTCCGCCTGCGCGAATACCTGCCGCCTTGCCAGCTCCACCCACACGGGCGTCAGGTCGCTCAACTTGTAGACCATGCCGCTCTCGATATCCGGCGCCGCGTGATACACCCTACCCACGCCCGCAGTAATCAGGCGCGTCAGGCACATCGGGCACGGCTCGAGCGAGGTGAACAGGGTGTACTCGTGGATGTTGACCGGTCCCCTGCATGCGATCCTCGAACCGGGTCATCGTGTCCATCTCGGCGTGCAGGTCGCTGCGCGGGTAGGGGTGGAAGACGTGGTTGTGGCCCCGCTCGACAACCTGGCCCGATGGGTCTACGAGACACGCACCCACGCCGAAGTTGCCATCCTCCGCGGCCGCGATTGCCTCCTCGAGAGCGATCACCACGAATGGATCGTGCGGACAACCGGGGTCGGGCTTGAACGTCCGCACGCGCTCTGCCAGCTCCGCCAGCGACAACGCGGCTGAAACATACATTGCCATCGGTTATCCCCTCACCTTGAAGGCGCCGAACAGGGGCCGGCGCGCGAGCTTGCAGGCCGGCCCCCGGCGGCTCAGTCCCAGGGCCCCTTGCCGAAGCACAGGCCCAGCTTCGTCAGGTCTTCCTTGACGATGCGGTAGCAGTCCTGCCACTCCTGCGGTCGGCGTCACCGACTTGACGTCATAGACCTCGTGGAACCGCTTGCCCCGGTTCGGATCGTTGAACCGGTCCTTGTACTTGGGCAGCAGCTTGAGCGCGATGTCATTCGCCTGCTCGCGGGTGATGCCGGCCTTCTGCGTCGCCAGCGCGATCTCGCCCTGGAACCCGGACTCCAGGCCCGTGTTATGGTCCACGAGGAACCCGCCGCAGCTGCCCACGCCGTGCTGGTGGTACCCCACGACCGTCGAGATGATCGCATGGCCCGCCATCTCGTACAGGTTCTCGACCGTCCCAGGCCCGCAGACGGTGAAGGGATCGCAGGTCGAGATGATCTTGCTGTTGCGGGCAATGGCTTGCCCGGTCATGGAGAGGACGTACATGCCCCACGGATCCGAGTTATTGCACCACTTGATGTGCGTGATGCTCTGGTAGTGGTACGACGCCTGGTAGCACACCACGCCCAGCAGGAACTCGGCGATGGAGACGACCGACACCGAATCGGGCGCGCCGCCGATGCCGCCGGTGAGCGGGGTCATCAGGTTGATGATGTGCGTGCCGTACTGCAGCAGGTGCGGCACGCGCGCCAGCTCGTCGTCGTCCGTCTTCAGCTCGCACATCTGCGCGACCAGCCGGCCGTCGCACGGCCGCAGCCCGTGCACCGGGTCGCTCGCCGCCATCTTCCCGATGACGGTCATGCCGGTGGCGCAGTCGCCGATGTGCATGCCCGGCCGCCCAACCCGGCGGATCGCCTCGCGGGCGGTCGCCGCGTCGCGCTGCACCGCCTTGACCTCCGTCAGCGTGCCCGCCTGGATGTCCATGCCGTTGTACGTCAGCGTGCAGCCGGCCTCGATCGCGTCGACGTACGGCTCCTGCGTGTAGCTGATGAGCAGGGGCAGGTAGTAGTCTTCGGAGCAGGGCTGGCCCGCGGGCCCCGCCAGGTTGAACGATTTGTTCGCCTGGTCTTCGACGCCGCGGTGGCGCACCACGCACATGTCCTTGCCCTCGCCCAGGCGCAGCTCGTCGGGCAGCAGGCGCAGCGCATCGAGCACCTCGCCCCGGTCGAACTTGATGACTCGCTGCGTGTTCAGGTGGTACACGCCGCAGTCGAGGAACAGCTGCAGGCCCGCCTGCCACACCGCGTCCGCCATCATGTCGTCCGCGGGGCACACGTTATCCGGGCTGTACTTGATGCCGTATTCCTTGACCAGCTGCCGGGCGCGCTTGGCCAGCGCCAGGTCGAACTCCTCTTCCTTCATGTGAGGGCCCGAGCGCGAACGGGTGAAGATTTCGTACAGGCGATCGTTAGCGTACATGCTCAGGCTCCCTTCTTCGCAGCCAAAAGCGCCTTGGCGACTTCCACCGCACCCGCGGCCGACTTGGCATACCCGGTCGCGCCGATCTCCTTGGCGTACGGCTCGTCCACCGACCCGCCGCCGACGAGGAAGATGTACTTGTCGAGCTTACCCGTGTCACGCAGCAGCACGCCGACTTCGCGGCAGCCCGTGCGGGTGATGCTCATCAGGGCGGAGGCCGCGATGATGTCGGCCTTGCTTCTCCTCGGCCGCCTCGAGGAACTTCACTGCCGGCACGTCCTTGCCGACGTCGATCACCTTGAAGTTCTGCGCCTTGAACAGGCTGGCCACGATGTTCTTGCCGATGTCGTGGATGTCACCCTTGACCGTGCCGATCACCACGATGCCCGCGGGCTCGATCGCCCCACCCGACTTCGTGATGTGCGCCTCGAGGATTTCCGAAACGGCGCGTCCCGCCGCACCCGCTTCGATCAGCTCGGGCAGGAAGATTTCCAGCTCCTCGAAACGGCGCCCGACCTCGGTCAGCGCCGGCACGACAACTTCCTGGATCAAGGCCAGTGGGTCGGCCCCCTGGCTCAGCGCTTCGGCGGTGGCCGCGCTGGCCCTTTCCGCATCACCTTCAAGCAAGGCCTCGCGGATAGTCTCGCTCGGTCCTACCAGGACGGCTGTGCTCATGTGAATACCTCCGTGGAATCGAATCAGTTCTTGATGCTGTTCGAGAGCGCCGGTTGTCGCGTGGCGCGCCGGCGCAGGTGGATCAGAAGTCAGAGCGACCTGGGAAGGGAAGGAGGACCACGGCGAAGGCAGGGCATCCGCACCCGGTCTTTGAAGAAGCGACCGGCCCGGCGGAGGCCTGCGTAGCGATCACGGCCAGGATGGGTTCTCATGAAGCGCGCTCCTCGACGAGCAACTGGGACGAGAAGTCGGAAAGATCGAAGACCTCAGACGTCTGAGGAGATTATACGAGGGACGCAGCCCCTTGTCAATAGGGAGTTTTCCGTCCGGGCAGGCTTGCAGTCTGGAACACGGGTAGTCTGGACCAGAAGACGCGAAGGTGGCCGAAGACCGTGAAGCGCGAAGATCGAAGCTCGCCACGGGGATAGGGCGGTCCTTCGCGCTTCGCGTCCTTCGTAACCTTCGCGCCTTCGCGGTCCAGACTTCACGGGACGGCGAACAGCTCGCTGCGCAGCTTCGCCGCCTCGCCGTCAAACCAGGCCAGCGCGGCCGCCTTTGCCTCGGCATCCATGAAGCTGCCCGCGAAGCTGTTACGCGCGAGCTTTTCCACCCCCTCGGCCCCGAGGTCGAACGTCTCCGCCACCGCGTTGTAGTTGTCCAGCACGTCGGTGTGGAACATGGGCGGGTCGTCGGAGTTCAGCGTGACGAAGACCCCCTTGTCCATCAGCCGCTTGACCGGGTGGTCCGCCAGCGTGGGATACACCTTCAGCGCAACGTTACTGAGCGGGCACACGGTCAGCGGGAGTTGGGTTTCGGCCAGGTAGGCCAGGAGCCGCTCGTCGTCGATCGACCGCACGCCGTGGTCGATCCGTTCCACGCCCAGCGACTCGATCGCGTCCCAGACGCTCTCCGGCCCCACGTCCTCGCCCGCGTGCGCCACCCGGTGCAGCCCCAGTTCCGCCGCCCGCTGGAACGCCGGCTGCTGGCGCTTGGCCGGATAGCCGATCTCCTGGCTGTCCAGGCCGATGCCGATGATGCCCGCCGCGTCCCGGCTCGCATGCGCCATTTCGGCCAGCCGCACGCCATCCGCCGGATCGATCGTCCGGTCGATGTCCGCGATGAACCACATGTCCACGCCGTACTGCGCTTTGGCCTTAGCCCGGCCCGCCGCAATCCCCTTAACCACCTCATCCCAGGAGATGCCCCGGCGGTCGTGATACGCGTACGTGAAGAAGACCTCCCGGTAGGGTACGCCCTGCCGAGCGGCATCCGCGCCCAGGTCCAGCGTGATCGTCTCGAAATCCGCGGCCGTCTTCAGCGTAGAACAGGCCAGGGCGAAGATGCCCAGGAACTGGTTCAGGCTCGTGAACTCATAGAACTTAGCCGCGCCGGCCTCATCGGAAAACGGCAAGGCGATGTCATGCCGGGCGGCCAGGGTCAACAGCGTCCCCGGCTGTATCGCGCCTTCGAGATGGCAGTGCAGCTCGGCCTTGGGGAGCCTGGCGATGAACTCCTTCAACTCTGTGCTTAGCATGCGATGCTCCTTTCGCATCTACCGATGGGGATCGAATCACGCTGCCGGCCGCAGCCGGAATAGTACCCGTCACTCACGAGTGTAGGGTGTGCCAAGCGCGGCCGGAGACGTCCCGACCCGCCGCTGCGTCCGCTTCTGAAACAGCACGGCCGCGATCATCAGCAGGATGGTAATCAGGTAGGGCAGCATGGCCAGGAACGCGGCCGGGATGCCCCAGCCTTGGATCTGGGCCACGAATCCCAGCGATGTGATGGCGCCAAACAACAGTGCGCCGGCCACCACGGGCAGCGGGCGCCACGCCCCGAAGATGACCAGGGCAATGGCAATCCACCCCCGCCCGCCGATGATGCCCTCGACCCATGACGGCGTGTAAGCGAGCGTGACGTACGCGCCGCCAGCCGCGGCCAGCACCCCACCGATGCAGGTGTAAATAAAGCGCATGCGGTCTACCGGGATCCCGCACGCGTCGGCCGCGGCCGGATTGTCGCCCACGGACCGCAAGTATAGGCCGTGCCGGGTCCGGTACAGGAGATACGTTATCAGCACCGGCAGGATGAAGTAAGCAAAGTACACCAGGATCGTCTGGTTGAAAAGCGCCTCGCCAATCCAAGGCAGGTCGGCCAGGACCGGGATTCGGATCGGCTGGAACGGCGCCGGCAGGGGCCAGCCCGCCAGCGAAACCCCGAGTCTCGCCGACAGCCCGGTGCCGAGGAACGACAGGCCCAAGCCACACAACACCTGGTTCGCCTTCAGCGTGACCGTCGCGGTCGCGAACACAGCGCCCAGGAGCGCCCCCACGAGCAGCGCGACGAACAGGGCCACGTACGGGTTGGGGACACTGCGCTCGGCGAGGATCGCCGCGACCGCACCCATCGCCATCACGCCTTCGAGCCCGAGGTTCTGGACGCCGGTGCGCTCGGCCAGCAGCTCACCCAGCGCCGCGAGCACGATCACCGTCCCCGAGGCAACCGCTGCGACGAGCAGGCCCGTCAACACGTTGGTCATCGCCGCACCTCCGTCCCCAACGTCTCGCCGCCGGGCTTGCCCGGCGGCGACCAGATCAACACCTTGACCATCCCCAACGTCATCCGGGCATTCACTTCGCGTCACTTCCGCTGCTCCGGCGGCCTTCGGCTCCGGCCGGACTCGCTCGAGGCGGTATCCGGCCGCAACCGCTCCCACTGCCACAAATATCAGGATCACGCCGTTGATGGCGACCATCGCGCTGACCGAGAGGCCCGACGTCTGCAACACAATGCCGGCGTTGAGCAGCACGGCCAGCAGGAAGCCGACAGGTACGATCGCCAGCGGCGAGGCATTCGCCAGGGCCGCAACGATGATCCCCATGAAGCCGTAGCTATTGGAAAGGGTGCCGGACAGCCGGTGTGCGGTGCCTGCAACCTCGATCATGCCCGCAATGCCCGCGAGCGCGCCGGAAAGGAGCATGACGGTCAGGATGTGCCGGAGCACGGGGATACCGGCAAACTCGGCGACGCGCCGGCTTCCACCGATGATCCGCACCTCGTAGCCCCAGCGTGTGTTCTGTATCGTCAGTGCGAGGAGCACCGCAGCCGCGACGGCGATGAGGATGCCCGCGTGCAGGTATGAGCTGCCCAGGACGGGAATCTCGTACGGCAGCCGCCGAGTGGCCGAAAGGATGGCTGCCCCCCGGTCGCGCCACGGTCCCATCGCAAAATGGTTGACCAGCAAGACCGCCACGAAGTTCAGAAGCAACGTGGTGATGATTTCGTTGACGTTGAGGTAAGCTCGCGCCAGCGCGGGCACGAGGATGAGGAACATGCCGCCGAGCGCGCCCGCGAGGAAGATGGCGACCAGCATCACGGGGGCGGGGCCCTGCACGTTGAGCGCCAGCACGGTTGCAAAGAAGGCGCCCATGTACAGCTGCCCGTCTACCCCGATGTTCCATAACTTCATCTTCATCCCGACGGCCACGGCCAACCCGGTCATGATGAGGGGCGTTGCCAGGGTCAAGGCCTGCTGCAGCCCGTAGGCGCTGCCCACCGTCTGCCGCAGCGCCTTTGCGCCAAGCGCGATCGGATCCAAGCCGCCCACCCTGAGCACCACGCCCACCAGGACCAGTGCGAGCACGACGGCGGCCAGCCGCACCAGCACATCCAACCAGACCGGCGTGTCGGTCCGCCGCCGAAGGCGCCACCTCGCCGAGCGCGGGCTGCGTTCACTTCTAGCCACGGGCCACCTCCGCGCCTCTGCCCGCCGCATCGGCCGGCGCCAGCTTTCCCCCGCCCATCAGCAGGCCGATTTGAGCCCGGTCCACGTCCGCGGCATCGAACTCCCCGGCGATGCGGCCCCCGTACATCACCGCAATGCGGTCGGACATGATCAGCACTTCGTCCAGGTCTTCCGAAATCAGGAGCACTGCGCTGCCGGCGTTGCGGTGCTCCATCAGCACCCGGCGCAGCTCCTCGGTTGCGCCAACGTCGAGGCCCTGCGTCGGATGCACTGCGATGAGCAGCCGCGAGGCGATACGCGTTTCCCGCCCCGCCAGCAGCCGCTGTGCGTTCCCGCCGGACAGGTTCCGCACCGGCGTTCGGGTGTTCGGAACGCGCACCGCTGCCTGAGCGACCAGGGCATCTGCGAACGCGGCCGCCTGGCGTGCGTCGATGCGCCCGCGCCTGGCAATCGGGGCCCTCTTGTACTCCCGCAGGATCGCGTTGTCGGTGATCGAGAGGCTCGGCACCAGCCCCATTCCGAGCCGGTCTTCGGGGATGTGCCCGATGCCCGCCTCCACGTAGCGCCCGGGGCCAGCGCCTGACAGCACCGTCCCGTCTACGCAGATAGTCCCCTGGTCGAGGGGCCGCAGTCCGGTGAGCACCTGGGCCAGTTCCGCCTGGCCGTTGCCGGCCACGCCCGCAATGCCTAGGATTTCGCCCTCTCTGATGGTTATGTCGACCCCGACAAGGGCCGGCAATTCGCGATCGCTGAGCACGTTCAGGCCGCAGCGCCTCGAGGACGGGTTTACCGGGCGGCAGCTGCTTCCGGTTCAGCCGCGAGACGATTTCCTGGCCGATCAACAGGCTTGCGAGCGTGTGCTGGTCGCACTCCGGGGTGAGGCGGTTCGCAACCACCCGTCCCCCGCGCAACACCGTCACCCCGTCCGAGACCGCAAGCACCTCTTCCAGCTTGTGGCTGATCAACACGACCGTGCGGCCGCTGGCAGCCAGCGAGCGCACGACCCGGAACAGTTCGTCGGCCTCGGCAGGGGTTAGCACTGAGGTGGGTTCGTCGAGGATCAGCACCCGCGCGCCGCGCGAAAGGACGCGCAGGATTTCGACGCGCTGCTGCTCGCCCGTCGAAAGCTGCCAGATCCGCGCCGCAGGATCGACGTGCAGCCCGAATTCCGCGCATAGCCTGGCCGTCCGCTCGTTCAGCACGTTGCCCGCGACGCCCCACGGCGTGTCGCGCCACCCCAGGTGGATGTTCTCGGCCGCGGTCAGCACCTCCACGAGCCGGAAATGCTGGTGCACCATGCCGATTCCCGCCGCGATGGCCGCGGCAGGAGACCGGAACTCGACCTGCTGCCCTGCGAGGCGGATGATCCCGGCATCGGGGCGATACATGCCGGAGAGGATGTGCATCAGGGTGGACTTGCCCGCGCCGTTCTCGCCGAGCAGCGCGTGCACTTCGCCTGCCCTCAGCTCGAGGTCGACGCCCTGGTTCGCCGATGACGCCCGGGAAACGCTTCCAGATGCCCCGCATTTCGACCAGGAGTTGGTCGTTACGGGGTTCCGGCTGTCACCGTTTGAGATGGGCTGCCCATCGATTAAGCGCCGCCTTGTTCGTAACGGTACGCGCCCGGCAGGCTGTGGCACAGGTCAGCCCTGCGCCGCAGCCCGCCGGGTCGACTCTCGGGGAGACGATCCTACTTTTCCAGCCCGCTCACCCCTTCGACGGCCCAATCCCACTCGTACAGTTCCTGCGGCGTCAGTGTCTTGCCTTCAGGCACCCGCACCTTGCCCGTGGAATCCTTGATCGGACCTTTGAAGGGATTGAACCCCTCCTTGATCATCTTCTCGCGCACCGCGTCGACCTTCGTCTGCACGTCGGCCGGCACGTTGGGTCCCCACTCGTCGCGATCCACGCCCTTCGTGATGGGCAGCAGCACCGGGGTGTTGTTCCAGGTGCCGTCGAACATCGCCTTGACCTGGGAGACGTAGAAGTCCTTCCAGTTCAGGTCGACGGAGCTTACGTACTTCGTCGGGGCCGCCTGGCGCTGGTCGGTGTTCCAGGTCGCGCCCCAAACCCCGCGCTTCTCCTCGACCTGCAGCGCGGCGGTCTCGTCCATGATGTCCATGACAAAGTCCGCGCCGTCGTCAATCAATGCGTTGGCCGCCTGGTTGGCCTTCGCCGGGTCGAACCAGGAGTTGATCAGCACGACCTTGGTCTTGACATCGGGATTGACCGATTGGGCGCCGAGTTGGAACGAGTTGGCGCTGGCGTACACCGATTGCACGGGGTACGACCCGATGTACCCAAGCTTGTTCGACTTGGTCATCAGGCCCGCAGCCATGCCGATCAGGTACGTGGGGTCCCAGTGGTTGATGTAGAACCACGTCTCGTTCTTCAGCACCTTGTGGCCGTCGCATTCGACGAACAGGACGTCCGGGTGCTTCTCCGCGACCTTGCTCACGAAGTCCGCATACTCGGAATTGATGAAGATCATCTTCGCGCCGTCCGCGATGAACTGCTCGAGCGCGCGGCTGGCTTCATCCGAGTAAGGCATGCTTTCGACGTAGGCTGTCTTCACCTTGCCGGGGAATGCGGCCTCGACGGCCTTGCGGGCCTCGTCGTGCGTCATCGTCCAGCCGCCGTCGGATACGGGGCCGACATAGCCGAAGCCGATCAGGACCGGCTCCGGCGCGGCAGTGGGTTGTGCTTGGGCGGGTTGCGCCGTCGGCTGAGCGGGGGCAGGGGCCGCGGCGGGGGCGGGGGCAGCCGGCGCGCAAGCGGCCAGCGTTGCCAACAGGACGAACAACGAGACGAGCATGAGTGTGCGTGACCGGGACATTCGGACCTCCTTTGGCTGATGTACTTCCGGACTGTTAAGCAAGGGGCGAGTATTGCGCCTTGCCATGAACCACAGCGCAATATAAACAATTGCGCCCGCATACACTCCGTATGTGTGTTTGTCCTAAACGGAGATACTGGCGGCCAAGCTCCTTGGTTGTAGGGAGGTTTCTGCCCTGGATGAAGACCGCATGATCCAGGGCTCGATGACGCAGAAAACAGTGAAGAAGGCAATCCGGGTGCCGGCGTCTAAAAGACCTCAGACGTCTGATGAGCCATTATACAACCGGCGCCCGCCTTGTCAATAGCCACTTCGCGGCGCTAGAGCCGCAGGTCGAAGTCGCGCGCGAACTCCTGCCGGTTCTCGTCGTACAGTTCCTGCCACCACGGCAGCGGCCGCGCAGTGGCGACGTCGTACACCTGGTCGTACGGCTTGCCCAGGTCGGGATTGGCGAATTTCCCTTCGTAGCGGTCGACCAGCGCGCAGACGATCTCGTTGCCTCGTTCCAGGGATAGCTGGTTGTTATACGCGGCGTGCGCCGACTCCGCCATCCAGCGCACGTCGAGGCCGCTGCCGTGGTGGAACTTGCCGTTGGTCGCGCCCACGCCGTGCGGGTTGTTGCCGGTCAGCGACTTGGTGATCGAGATAGCCGCGATCTCCTGCAGGATGTCCTTCGTGCCGGTGCCCGCGCTGGTCCAGACGTCGCCGATCGTGATGATCGGCGCGTTCCGGGCAAACGCCTGGCCCACGATGTTCTCGGCCCAGATGCACGGCGCCGGGCTGGTCGAAACCCATTTGTTGTGCGCCGGATGGCAGAGCGACACGGACGCCCGGCAGACGATCTGCCCCAGGATGAACGCGGCGATGGTGACGATGGCGGCGCCCTCCGGCCCACCCGCGTAACCGCCCACGATCGCGTCGACCAGGTTGATGTTGTACACCCCGTACTCGTAGCTCGACATCACCTTGGTCAGGTTGTGGTAGTCGATCTTGAGTTCGTTCAGCGTGGGCACGAAGTGGAATGCGCCGGGCGGCATCAGGTTGGGCTGCATCACGGCCAGGTCGCCGAGGACGGTCGTGCTGCTCTCGGCGGCCACGAAGGGCATCCCGGGCCGGCCCTCGCGGGCGAGCGCCTCCCGCACGTACAGCAGCTCCTGGCGGGTCGCGCGCACCTCCATCGGCGAGCCGGTGCGCACCTCCATCCCGTCGATGCACCAGAGGCTGCCGTGGCCCAGCGCATCCACCAGGGCTCCTTGATGTACGACCGGATCGACGCCCGGTACCCTTCCTCCGTCATGGCCGCGCCCGAGAAACCGCCCCAGATGAACGGCTTGCGCGGGCACGCCCCACTCCTTCGCCCGGATCGTGCGCTGATCCTTCCCCCACCCGATTTGCAGTTCGCGCGGCGCGACCCGCAGCGCGTCGAGCAGTTCCTGACGGGTGAAAGTGATGCGCCGGGAGGTGTTGATGCAGAACATGCCGGCGATCTCGGCCAGTTCCAGTCCCGCCTGGAAGGCGCCGTCCACCATTTCGGGCTGGAGCGTGATCAGTTCCTTCCGGTTGAACTTCACGCCGTACTTCTTTGCCAGCGCGCTGATGGTCTTGAAGATCATCTCGATGTCGAAGTCGCGCTCGGACATGTACGGGCCGCTCTCGGTGCGGCGCATGACCTCGATGAAATCGACCATGGGTTAGCTCCTCCCCATCGCGTGCAGCATCATCTGAACGCCGGCCTCCGCGTGGGCGCCGCCGTAAACCGCCCCGATCCCCTCGGCGTACTGCGGCGTCACCGGACCACCGCCGATGAACACCTTGTACTGGTCGCGAATCCCAAGCTCCTCGAGCAGCCGGACCGTGTCCCGGCAGTATGGCATCGTCGTGCTGAGCAGCGTCGAGAGGCCGATGATGTCGGCCTTGAACTCGCGCGCCTTCGCCACAACTTCCGCGGCCGGCACGTCGCGGCCCAGGTCCAACACCTCGAACCCATTGGCCCGCAGCACCGCGCACACGATGTTCTTGCCGATGTCGTGTACGTCGCCCTGGACCGTCGCCATCACCACCCGTCCGGCGCTCCTGACCTGCTGCTGGCTTGCGGCAAGGTGCGGCTGCACGACGGCGACGGCCGCCTGCATGGCCTCCGCGGCCATGATCAGTTCGGGGAGGTAGATGTCGCCCCGGTCGAACGCGTCGCCGACCTCCTTGAGGGCCGGGTTCAGCACCTCCTCGATCAGCGTGAGTGGGCTGTCGCCGGCCGCGAGGGCCCGATCGACATCTTCGCCGATCGCATCACTGTCACCGTCGATGATGCGGTCATGGATCGCCTTCCGCAACGCTGCATCCGCCATGCCATCCTCCCTATTGAGTTGAGCTTCTATGATCGGGGCGCGCCACGATTCGCCGAGCGCGAGAACGAGCCTCGCTGGCGCACGAGATCGAAACTAATCAGGTTGCCGGGGTAATACTCGTAAGAATGCCAGATCGGAATTTCGCTCGCATTGTAGGCCACTTCTTCGATGACGAGCACCGGGCGTTCCGGGCTTCGCGTCAAAGCCGGGAAACGGGCAGTTCGCCGCAAGCTCGGCGCGTACGCTCGCAATGCTGTACTCGGAGCGCTCGCCGCATCGCTGCTCGAGGAAATCGAACAGGGGCTCGGTCATGCAAGGATCCGCGACCGCCTGCTCCGCCAGCGCCGGCCCGAGCACTGCCACCGGGATGTGATTGATGGCATAGATCACTGGCTCGCCGTCCGCTGTGAACACCTTGTAGGTCTGCAGCACCCGGGCGTCTGCAGGCAGCGCCAGCGCGGCGCCCAGGTGCTCGCCCGCAGGCACCACCGCAACCCGCGCGAAGTGATAGCCCGGCTGGTAGCCCGCGCCGGCAATCCATTCGGCAAAATCCATAGCTTCGTTGAGGGGATTCTCGAGCCCCGAGAGGCGGCTGATGAAGGTTCCGACGCCTTGCCGGCGCACGATCAGGCGGCGCCCGGCCAGGGTCTCGACCGCACTGCGCACGGTGGCGCGGCTGACGGCAAACTCGGTGGCAAGCTGGTTCTCGGGCGGAAGCTGCGACCCCGGCGGATACACACCCTGGCGGATCCGGTCGAGGAGGATCTGCAGGACTTGCTGTGCAAGCGAAGCGGGACGGATCGGGACCTGGGCTTCCATGCTCGTTAGCCTCGATGCCAGAGAAACAGGAAAATGCTCAGCGGTGGAAGGAGATCAGATGGCTGCCATCTGATGGCTGTCACAGTAGCACCATTTTTCACTCGTGTCAATCCCCAGTTTTGCACTGCGGCTCAGGTTCTTAGCGGTGGTGCTCGGCCCGTCGCCGGTCCTAACCTCTATCGATCCATTTGACCGGCCTTCCGGTTTCATGTATTCTCCCCCCGGGCAAGTCTTCAGACGTCTTTCATCGTTCCATCCCGCACCGTCATCATCCCCAGGCAGATGACAGCGCAGCGCTCGGGAGGTTCTGCAATGGAGAAGACCGCTCGGATGCTCGACGTCCTGGACCGCGCCTACAGCGGCCCGCTCGTCGACGAGAAGGAGTTCGACCTCAGGGTCGTTGCCGGCGGCGTCGCACGGGTCATCAAGCAGTACGGCATCAAGTTCGACAGGCGGCGCATCATCCAGTACGACGACGACCTGGTCGACCGGGTCTTCCAGGCCGCGGTCGACTTCCTCTGCGGCTCCGGCATCTTCCACAAGGGCGCCCAGCGCCTGATCACCTTTACCCGCGCCGAGGTCGAGCAGGCCGCCCGGCAGGGTCCCGACGAGATCAGCTACGGCGAGGGCGCGGACGCCCGGGTCTGGCGCCGGCGCACGGTCGGCGACCCGCGGCCTCCTCATGTGAGCGGCGGACCGATTGGGACTCCCCTCTCCGAGGACCGGTGGATTACCATCATGCAATCCTACTGGCAGGAGCCGCTCATCGACCTGGTCGTTCCAGGCACCCTTGCGACCAGCTTCGGTCGGGAGGTCCGCTCGCGCTCCGCTTACGAGATCATCGCGTCGTGGCAGGAAGCCCGCTGCGGCCTGGAAGCGGCTCGCCGGGCGGGCCGGCCCGGCATTGCCCGCATGTGCGTGGAGATGGCGATCAGCGACATCGGGCACCTCTCCTCGATCAGCCGCGGCGGCTTCAGTCCCAGCGACGTGCACGTCATCCCGCTGATCAGCGAGATGAAGACGAACGACGAGCTGCTGAACAAGGTCGCGCACAGCATCGAGCAGGACGGCGTCATCCTGGGTTTCTACAACCCGATCCTCGGCGGGCTCGGCGGCCCGGCAGAAGGCGTCGCGGTCCTGATCGTCGCCGGCTTCCTGGCGCTGCAGATGGTCTATTTCCCCCACAGCGTCGAGTCGTGCCCCACGCACCCGTTCAACTCCAACTCCACCGATCCGCACATCCTGCGGGCGGTCAGCGCCGCCTGCGCCGCGCTCGCGCGCAACACCAACCTCTTCACCGAGTTCATGACCTCCCCGATCAGCGGACCTTGCACGCCGTCGCTGCTCTACGAGTGCATCGCGATGGCTGCCACGGCCTCTTCGTGCGGCGCGTCGCGGTGCTGGGCGTCCGCTCCGCGGTGGGCGTCGTGCCGAACCACTGCACGGGGCTGGAGGCGCGCTGGAACGGCGAGGTCGCCCGGGCCGCGGCCGGGCTGAGCCGCGAGCAGGCCGACGAGATCGTCCGCCGGGCAGTGACCGAATACCAGGACCTGCTTGGCACGAAGCCGGTGGGCGTCCCCTTCGACGAAGCGTACGACCCGGCGACGCTGCAGCCCCGGGCCGAGTGGGCCGCGATCTACGACCAGGTCGCCGAGACCGCAAGGCAGTGGGGGCTGCCGCTGGAAGGATGAGCTGCCCGAGGTATTTCCGCCCGGACACGCTGGCCGAGGCGCTGGACATGCTGGCCGCGTACGAGGATGCGCGGCCGCTGGCGGGAGGCACCGACCTGGTCCCCGCCATGCGTGCCGGATGCCCTGCGCCCGGAAGCCCTGGTCGACCTCGGCCGCTTGCCCCTGCGCGGGATCGTGTCTGCGGGGCGTGAGGTCGCAATCGGGGCGACGGTGACCCACCGACTGGTTGCCGACGGCGCGCCGGAGCTCGCAGACTACCCGGCGCTCCGCCTCGCATGCGCCTCGGTCGGCAGCACGCCCATTCAGAACCGCGGCACGCTCGCCGGCAACCTCTGCCACGCCTCGCCCGCCGCCGATTCGGCGCCCGCGCTCCTTGTCTACGACGCCTCGGTGTGCCTCCAATCGGCGGGCCGCGGGGAGCGGCGGCTTCCGCTGGCCGACTTCTTCTGCGGTCCGGGCCGCACCGCGCTCGCGGCCGGCGAGCTCCTCACCCGGATCATCCTGCCCCCCGCCCCGCCCCGCACGTTCGCCACGTTCTTCAAGATGGGCCGACGCCAGGCCATGGCAATCGCCGTAGTCAGTGTGGCGGTCCGGCTGACGCTGTCGTGCGACGGCAGGGTCGAGGAGGCGCGGGTGGCGCTGGGCTCCGTGGCGCCGGCGCCGATGCGGGCCACCGCTGCCGAAGCGCTGCTGGTGGGATCGGTCCTGGACGAGCCGGTCATCCGTGCAGCCGCGGAGGCCGCGGCGCGGCAGTGCACGCCGATCTCCGACATCCGGGCCAGCGCGGCCTACCGGCGCCGGATGGTCGAAGTGCAGACACGGCGGCGCGCTGGAGAACCTGTGGCTGCAGTCACAGGCAGGCGGAAGGCTGCTGTGGCTGAAGTCGAGATTCAACCTCACCGTGAACGGCCAGGCTCGCACCCTTATCGCAGAACCGTGCCGGACTCTGCTGAGCGTGCTGCGAGACGACCTCGGACTGCTCAGCGTGAAGGAAGGGTGCGGACAGGGGGACTGCGGGGCGTGCATTGTCCTGATGGACGGGCGGGCGGTCAACTCGTGCCTGGTGCTGGCCGGGCAGGCGGATGGCTCCGTGATCCTCACGGTAGAAGGACTTGCGACGGGGGCTGCCTTGCACCCGCTGCAGCGGCACTTCGCCGACGGGTGGGCGTTCCAGTGCGGCTTCTGCACGCCCGGCATGATCATGTCCAGCTACGCCCTCCTCTGCGAGAACCCCTCGCCCACGCCCGACGAGATTCGGATCGGCCATCTCCGGCAACCTGTGCCGCTGCACGAGCTACGCCGGGGTGATCGAGGCAGTGACGCGGGCGGCCGCGGAGCTGCGGGGGGAGACGGCCGGGGGCGCGGCATGAACAGAGGCGAGCCTCGTGCCCTTGAGGAAACCGGGCTGCCGGAGGTGGCCGGGAGGCCCGCGCCCGCGGTAACTTCCCGGCAGGTCGTGACGGGGCAGGCGCGCTACGTGGCTGACCTTACCTTGCTCGGCACGCCCTTGCTCGGCACGCCCGTGCCCGGCATGCTCACCGGCCGGGTGCTCCATCCGCCGCACCCGTGCGCCCGCATCCTCCGGCTGGACACGGCGCGCGCCCGCCGCCTGCCGGGCGTGGTCGCGGTTCTCACACATGCTGACGTTCCCGGCAAGAACAGCTACCTCTACTCGGACCTCGCCGATCAGCCGCTCTTCGTGACCGACCGGGTGCGCTACCAGGGCGATATCGTCGCAGCCGTGGCGGCCGAAAGTCCCGAAGCGGCCGAGGCTGCCCTTGCCGCGATCGAGGTGGAGTACGAACCGCTGCCGGGCATTTACGACGCGGTCGAAGCGATGCAGCCAGGGGCGCACCGGGTCTGGTCTGACAGACCCAACGTGTGCAGCCACCTGGTGCTCGATCACGGCTCGCCCGGCCGCGGCTTCGCCGAGGCCGACATCATCATCGAGAACACCTACCGCACGCAGCGGGTTGAGCATGCCTTCCTGGAGACCGAAGGTGCGCTGGCGGCAGTCGCTGCGGACGGATCCATCGTGGTATACGCGTCCTGCCAGGCGCCCTTCCGCGACCGGCGGCAGATCGCCCGCGCGCTCGCGCTGCCAGAGAACCAGGTGAGGGTGATCACCCCGGCGATCGGCGGGGCGTTTGGCGGCAAGGACGAAGCGCACGTGCAGATTCACGCGGCGCTGTTGGCGCAGGCGACGGGGCGGCCGGTGCGGATCGTACGGACGCGGGAAGAGTCCATGCGGACCCACGTCAAGCGGCACCCGGTGACGATCCGCTACAAGACAGGGGCCACGCGCGACGGGCGGATTACTGCCATCGACGTCACGGCGATCGGCGACACCGGGCCGTACGTCACAGCGGGGGCGGAGGTCATGAGCCTGGTGGCAGTCACCGCGGGCGGGCCGTACGCCATCCCGAACGCGCACATCGAAGCCTACACGGTGCTGACCAACAACCCGCTCTGCGGCGCGATGCGGGGGTACGGCATCCCCCAGGCGGCCTTTGCGCGGGAACGGCAGATGGACGAGCTGGCGCGGGCCACGGGCCTCGATCCCCTCGAGATCCGCCTGCGCAACGTGCTCGATACGGGAACCGTGCTGCCCACCGGCGCGACCGTCCGCGAGGGGCGGCCCGCGCGGGCGACGATGGAGGAGGCGGCGAGGCTGTCGGGGTGGGCAGGCCGCGGGGAAGAGCCCAGGCAGCCGGCCCCACACCTGCGGCGCGGCTGGGGCATGGGCTCGATCATCTTCACCATCGGGCTCGGACGGAACGTGCCGGACCACTCCGCCGCGAGCCTGGACATGGCGCGCGACGGCTCGGTGGTGCTGCGGACCGGCGCGACCGAGATGGGCCAGGGCATCCACACGGCGCTGGCGCAGATCGCGGCGGAAGCCCTCGGCGTCGAGCTCCCCAGCATCCGGGTCATCGGGCCGGACACGGAGCGGACGGCGGACTCAGGGCCGGCCGTGGGCAGCCGCCAGACCTTCCTCAGCGGCAACGCGGTGCTCGACGCGGCCCGGCCGATCCGTGAGACGCTCCTCGACGTGGCCGCGGAGGAGACGGGCCTGCCCAGGGGACTCCTGGCCCTGCGGGGCGGGCGGGTGTATGCGGAAGATGAGGCGCTGCCGGTGTCCGTGGCGGCGCTGGCCGCGAGGGGTCATGCCACCGGCCGCCGCCTGCACGCAGAGGGGTACTATGCGATGGAATACGCGGCCGACTTCCCCGCGGACGGCTACCCGTACGCACACGAGGTGTTTACCTTCGGAACCCAGGTGGCGAAGGTCCTGGTCGACACCGAGACCGGCGAGGTGACCGTCGAGGAGCTGGTGATTGCCCAGGACACGGGCCGGATCATCAACCCCGGCTCGGTGCGGGGGCAGCTGGAAGGCGGGGCCACGATGGGCCTGGGCTATGCGCTGCTGGAGGAGCTGGTGACCGAGCAGGGGGTGACCTTGAACGGCTCGCTCGACCGGTACCTGATCCCCACCGCCGACGACGTGCCGCCCATGAAGGTGACGACGGTCGAGATACCGGAGCCGCACGCGCCGCTCGGCGCTAAGGGCATCGGCGAGTCGACGGTGACGTCGACGGCGCCCGCGATCGCCAACGCGGTTGCGGACGCGCTCGGCGTCAGCATCAACGAGATACCCCTCACCCCCGAGAGAGTGCTGGCGGCCATCGATGGAGGCGCGTAGGGGATGGAGGCCATGCGGGGGTACGGGCGACCGGCCGGTCGCCCGTACGGGGAGGTGGGGGTGACAAGGGCAGATTGTGAGATGGTCTTTCGGGGGGCGCACTTCCCGGGGGCGACGGAGCGGGTGGATATTGCCGTGGCGGGGGGGAGGATCGCGGCGATTGAGGCGCGCTACGGAGGGGCGGCCGCGGCGGAGTGCGACGTGAGCGGGATGATGGTGACGCCGCCGTTCATCGACGCGCACCAGCACCTTGACTGCGCCTATCTCTGTCGAGCCGGCGAACCGGTCGGGCACGCTGGCGGAAGCGATCGAGATCAACGCGGAGATCAAGCGGGCGCGGACGCACGAGGACGTCTTCAGCAAGGCTTGCCGCGCCCTGGGGCTGGCGCTGCAGAACGGGACGGGGTGGATCCGCAGCCACGTGGACGTCGACCCGGTGTCGGAGGTGCGGCTGCTGGCGCCGGTGGTGGCGGCGCGCGACGCCTTCCGCGGGCTGGTCGACGTGCAGATCGTCGCCTTCCCGCAGCTGGGCTTGATCGACGACCCGGCCGGGGTGAGGTGGATGCGGGAGGCGATGCGGCAGGGCGCGGACGTCGTCGGGGGCATGCCGCACCACGAGGCATCGCCCGCGGCCGCGGCGAGGCACATCGAGCTTTGCTTCGAGGTCGCGGAGGAATTCGACGCGGACGTGGACATGCACGTGGACGAGACGGACGACCCGGCTTCCCGCAGCCTGGAGCTGCTTGCGGAGGCAACGATCCGGCACGGCTACCAGGGACGCGTGACGGCGGGGCACTGCTGCGCGCTGGCCGCGTACGACGACGCGTACGCGGCGCGGGTGATCGAGCGGGTGGCCGAGGCGCAGATCAACGTGATCACCAACCCGCTGGTCAACCTGTACCTGCAGGGCCGCGGGGACCGCGAGCCGCGGCGCCGGGGCATCACGCGGGTGAAGGAGCTGCTGGCCGCGGGCGTGAACGTGGCGTGCGGAATGGACGACGTCCGCAACATCTTCTTCCCGTTCGGGCGGATGGACATGCTCGAGGTCGCGATGTTCACCTCGGTGACCGCGCACCTGACCGCGCCGGATGAGATCGAGACCGCGTTCGACATGCCGCGGGGCCGGGCGGCGCGGGCGCTGCGGCTGACCGGCTACGGGGTGGCGGTCGGGGCGCCGGCGGACATGGTCTTCCTGCCCGCGGCGGATGCGCAGGAGGCGCTGCAACTGCAGCCGGCGCAGCGGAAGGTCGTCAGAAACGGCCGGGTGGTGGCGGACACCACGGTGCAGACGTGGGTGGCTCCGCCCGGTAGATAGGAGCAGACCCAGGACGCCCGGGCCGCAGAGCTGATCTGCCTGAATCACGACGTTCTGGCAAATCCCACACTCCCGCAAATCCCGCAAATACCACGATATAGGGATAGCGCGCAACAGGTGTAGCGCACACCTGCTCCTACCTCTCCGCGCACGCCCATCGCGCGTCAGGGTCGAGGCGCCTAGCGCCGCCCCGGCGCATAGTCGCGCGCCGTCACGTCACTGCGCACCGAGCTCTTTCAGGGCACTCTCCGCCGACTTTCGCACGCCCGGCCCCTCGGGGTTATTACCCCAGCCGCTGTCCAGTACATCGATGCACTTTCTGAGCGCGTCGATGGCTTCCGTCTTTTTGCCCTGCGTTTTCAGTGCCAAACCGCGGTAACAGTGAGCGATATCTCCACCACCAACCCGGATGGCGTTGTCGTAGTCGGCGATTGCCTTATCGAGATTGCCTTGTGCCTCGTAGGCGAGGCCTCTGTTATAGTAGGCCCAGGCATATTTCGGATTGATCCGGATGGCCTCGTCGTAATCAGTGATGGCCAGATCATACTTGCCGAGCTCAGCGTAGGCGAGGCCGCGCACGTTGTGGATGTACCCTCCGTTCATGACGTAGCATGCGGGATCGATCTCAAGCGCCTTGCTGTAATCGGCGATGGCACGCTTCGGGTCGCCCTTCTCACGATAGAGGCCCGCTCGCTCCATCCAGTATTCACAGTTACCGGGATCGAGCTCAATCGCCACGCTGTAGTCTGCGATGGCCCGGTCTGGGTCGTGCAAAAGAGAGTATACGAAGGCGCGGTCGCGGTATGGCTTCGGATCGTTCGGGGTGAGCCGGATCGTTTCGGTGAGCTGCGCGACGTTGGCGCACCACGTCCTGATCTTGTCATCCGCGGGCGTCTCGCAGCTGCTGGCCGCTGATGGCTTCGCCGCCGCCGGCGCCGCCGCGGGACGCGGCGTGGGGATGTTCTTGGCGACCGGCACGTCTTGGCATCGCCGCTTAGTTTGGCCACCGAGGCTGCAATCCAGGCAGTCTTCTGGCCCACGCAACAGATCTCGAACCAGGTCCCGTCCGCGTTGCGCCCCTCGACGGCATACACCTGCCCCGGCTTCGTTGCGCCGACGACGGGGTGTCCGGCGCCTGGCCCGGCACGCAGGTTAGCCGCGGCCGCTGTGGTGATGCCGGGGCCGGTCGGGGTCGGCCGCGGTCACGGCGCAGGCATGACAGGCGCTTCGATCTTGACCGGCTGGTTGATGTTGTCGTACCTGATGGTCATGACCATGTCCCACTGGATCTTTGCTTCTGCGCCGGGAGGCGCCATGATCATGCCGATGGTCTCCGTCATCTGGCGGGGTACGAGGTCCTTCGCAGTCAACCACATGTCGACCGTGATCGTCATCTCGGTGACCAGGTTCTGCCAGTTTTCCCTCATCAGCCCGGAAACCAACTGCGGCGCGTCCTCCGGCTTGACCTGGTAGCGGAGATGGTGCATCTGTTCACCCTCGAGCGGCTTGTCGTCCACCCACTCCGGGTCGGACGCGAGCCTCAACAGTTTGAGCATCTGCGCAGGATCGACGCCGTTGCCCGAGGAGTTCCCGCCCGGTAGACAGCCTGTTTCAGGCATGCAGACCCAGAGTTCATCGCCGAGCGCGAGCGTCTCCACGGTCGTCGTCTGGCCCGCGGCCGTGACCGTCATGGTCATCCGCGTGTTGACCTGGTTGGCGGCCGCATCGACGACCTCGAATGCTCCGCTGCCCGCCAGCTCTTGCTGTTGGCCCGCGGCGGGGCCTGACGCTTGCCCCGAAGCGTCGTCCGCGGCCTTCGCGGCCACCTTCATATCCATCGTGAAGGTGGCGCTGTTGACCCGGCCGGGCGCCGACGCATAGCGCAGCGCGCCGAGCGGATCGGCCTTTGGGTCAGGCGGGGTGCTCGGAACGGCGTCTGCCGGAGCGAGGGTCGGTGTCGCTGTCGGCGGAGCAGTGGGCTTCGGGGTCGGCGGCGCGGGAGTGTCGGTGGGCGGCAGGGGCGTGGCGGTTGGGGGTACAGGCGTAAAGGTAGGTGCAACGAGGGTCGGTGTCGGCGGCTCGGTCGTGGGAGCAAGCGCGGCCGGGCCTGGCGGCGCAGCACAACCGGCAAGCAATAGGGTGAGCAACAGTATTCCGTGAAGCGAATGGCAGGCAAAGCGACGGTGCATGTTTCCCCCTCTCGTTTCTGGTCAAGGTTACGTTGTAGGCGTGGTAGAGCTATTTCGCCCCAGCTTGCCCAATGCCTGCTCGGCCGCCTGGCGCAGGTTGGCGC
Source organism: uncultured Chloroflexia bacterium (assembly GCA_963800615.1). Lineage (GTDB taxonomy): Bacteria > Chloroflexota > Anaerolineae > CG2-30-64-16 > CG2-30-64-16 > JALOOB01. The sequence goes on along the minus strand of CAWDBO010000021.1, from coordinate 553,307 downwards.
TGCTTGTCAGCTCGAGACACTTCCGCAACTCGGCAACTGCTCTGGCCGTGTCGCCCTGCTTTGCCAGCACCACGCCGCGATAGTAGTAAGGCTCGGCCGCTTTGGGCGCGAGCTGGGTGACCTTGTCGAAGTCGGCAGTCGCGGGCTGTAGTCGCCCTTACCGGCGTACGCGATGCCCCGGTACAGATACGCGCCTGCATCATTGGCGTTCAGGGCCAGGACCTTGTCGAAGTCGGCGACGGCCTTGTCATGGTCGCCCTTTTCTTCATACGCGAGGCCACGGTTCATGTACGCGTGGGTATCGCCCGGGTCTCGAGACGGATGGCCTCATTGTAAGAGGCGATGGCATTGTCCATGTCACCTGCCCGGTAGTACATCCAGCCCCGGTTGTTGTGGGCCATGGCGTAATCAGGATTGAGTTCGATGGCCTTGTCGCAGTCCGCGATGGCTCCCTTTTCGTCCCCGGCGGCGCCGCGGGCGCCACAACGGTCCCCGTAGGCTTCGCCGAAATCAGGCTTGAACTGGATGGCCTTGTCATAGTCGGCGATCGCCCGGTTGAGGTCGCCCGTCACCCAGTAGACATGCGCTCGGTTGCGGTAAGTCGCAGGCCAAATCAGGCTTGAGCTGCGATGGCCTTGTCGCAGTCGGCGACGGCTTCGGCTTACTCGTCCCCGACGGCGCGGCGGGCATCACAGCGGTTCGATTAGGCTTCGGCGTAGTCAGGATTGAGCTGGATGGCCTTATCATAGTCGGCGATGGCCCTGACGTAGTCGCCCTTGTCGCCGTACGCGGCGCCGCGTCTATGGTACGCCTCCGCGAAGTCGGGCTTCAGCTCGATGCTCTTGTCGAAGTTGGCGAAAGCTCGCTCGAAGTCACCCCCGGCTCGGTAAACGACGAGCCAGGTTGAGGTAGGCAGCGGCGTCGTCGGGCTTAAGCTTCAACGCTCAGCCTTCTCCGACTGTGTCCAGGTCAGGGCATGCGGGCAGTAGTCCTTCTGGTCGATGTAGGCGCGCCCCGCCCGTGCCGACGTAGGCCGTCGGCATAGTCGGGCTTAAGTTCGATGGCCCGAGTCGTAGTCGGCTGCCGCGGCTGCGGGATCGCCTTTCCCCCCGTAGGCGTTGCCGCGGTTGAAGTAGGCCCCGGCCAAGTCGGCTGGGAGTTCGATCGCCTTGCTTTGATCGCCGATGCTTTGGTCGTAGTCGCCTTTGTCGTCGTAGGCCTTGCCGCGATTCATGTAGGCCAGGGCAAAGCTGGGATCGAGATCGATGGCCTTGTCACAGGTCGGCGATTCCCCGATCGTGCTCGCCCTTATCGTTGTGGGCCACGCCGCGGTTCATATAGGCCAGGGCGATGGTGGCATCGAGCTGAAGCGTCGGGTCCGTACTCGGCGATGGCCGCGTCGAACTCGCCCCTCGCCCACAGGATATTGCCCCGGTTCATGTACGCGAGGCCGAAGTGGGCTGCAGCCGGATCGCCTTGTCGTAGTCGTCCATGGCCCGCGCCTGGTCGCCTTGTGCTCGTACAGCAGGCGGCCGTCGGTTGAGGTAGGCTTCGGCAAACCCGGCTCGAGGCGGACTCAGGCCACGACGAATGCACCTCGTGCATTCGGCGTCAAGTGCATCATAGCACAAGTCAACGCGCGTTGCGTAAGCAATTGCAGATGCAGCGCAGTTCTTTAAGGTGAGCCGGAAGCCAAGCAGCACGAAGGCTGGCGTCCGTGGGGGATACTGCCCGGCGTGGCGAAAAACGCCACGAAATGGACCTCCCATGATCGTTTTGACCGAACTTTCGCCGGCATATTGACACCAAATGCACAAAGCGCGTAGGATGGCGGCGTATCAGGGGGTGCTCATGCCCGTGGCGCTTGACGACCTGGATCTCGGCCTCCTCGCCGCCCTATCCGACGACCCGACGCTGACCAACGCCGAACTGGCCACTCGACTGTTCAGCACGGAAACCACCGTGCGCCGCCGCCGGGCTGCGCTCCTGAAGGCCGGCGTGTACCGCGAGGGCATCCTCGTGAACCCCAGCGCGCTCGGTTACTCGATCCTCGCCATGATCGGCCTGCAGGTGGAATACAACCGGATGGAGGTTATCCAGGAGGCGGTGAGCGGGCTGCAGCAGCTGCGGTTCATCGGCAGGACGCTGGGCCGCTATGACCTGCTGGCGGAGGGGTGGTTTCGCTCGCGGGAAGAGCTTCTCGAGTTCGTCACCGGCACCCTCGGCGCCATCCCCGGCGTGATCCGCGTCGAAACCTTCGAAATGCTCAAATGGATCAAGGCGACGTACGACTGGGCGCAGAACCCCGCCGACATCTCCCGGCTGCGCGAAGCCCGGCCGCGCGTTCCAACGGAGGAAGATTAGCGTATGCAAGCATCCAGCAACCGCTTACCCGTCATCGTCGAACGGTCGGAGAACGGACCGTTCACCCGCGAGTCCGACTTCGACATGGCCCTCGCCCGTCGAATCAGCGAGCTCGTGAAGCATTACGGGATCAAGTTTGACCGCAACAAGGTGGTTCCGGCGGACGACGACCTGGCGGACCGGGTGTACCGGGCCGGGCTCGACCTGTTCGTCGAAATGGGCGTCTATAACCAGACGACCGAGCGCCGCATCCTCTTCAGCCGGGAGGAGGTCGAGGACGCGGTGGCGGCCGCGCCGGGCGAGCGTGCGGCTCGGGACGGGCCGCGACGCGGTGCGGATGGAGCATCTGGAGGTGGAGGGCACTGCGCCCGCGGTCATCCACAGCGGTCCGACCGGCACCCCGTGCAGCGAGCGCTGCCACCCGCTGATCCTCGAAAGCTGCGCGGTCGAGCCGCTGGTCGACTGCCTGGGCGCCGGGTCGGTCTCCACCTACATGGGCCGGCCGATCGTGCCGGGGTCGCCGAACGAGATGCTGGCAGCCCGGCGCGACGCCGCGGCCGCGCGTGGAGGCGCTGCGGAAGGCGGGCCGGCCGGGGATGCACATCAACGACGTTGCGGCGCCGCTGAACTGCGCGGCCAAACTGGCCGCCTGCGACGAGGACAACGGGCTCCGGCCCTCCGACGCGTTCCTGGTGACGCAGATCCCCGAGCTCAAGACGAACTACGACCAGCTATCGCGCGTCGCCTGGATGCTCGGCCGGGACATGCACATCGTCGACCTGCAGACGCCGCTGATCGGCGGGCTGGCGGGCGGCGCGGAAGGGACCGCGGTGGCAACCGTCGCCGCGCACATCCTGGGCGCGGTCTGCTACCACTGCTCCTACCACATCCACGGCCACATGTCGCTCCGGTGGTCGCACAACAGCGACCGGCTCGGCCTGTGGGTCTACGCGGTCTCGGGCCAGGCGCTGAGCCGCAACACGCCGATGATCACGACCTGCACGCCATACACCCGGGCTGGGCTGTGTACCGAACAGGTCCTGTGGGAGGTCGCGGCCGTGTCCGTGGTCTCGATGGTGTGCGGGGTGAACAGCCTCGGCGTGGGTGCGACCGGCGGGAGCCGCGCGGATCACACGAGCGGGCTGGAGTGCCGCTTCAACGCAGAGGTGATGCACGCGAGCCGCGGGCTGAAGCGCGGCGAGGCGAACGAGCTGGCGCTGGCGATGCTGGCGCATTACGAGAGCCAGGCGGCGACGCCGGACCCCGGGAAGCCGTTTGCGGAGATCTACAACCTGGACACCGTCGAGCCGCTGCCCGAATGGCTGGACCTCTACGGGCAAGTGCGGACGAAGCTGTGCGACATGGGACTGGACCTCGACAGGGGCTGGAAAGAGGTGCGCCGTGGCAGGTGAAATGGAACGCATTTACGAAGAGCTCGGCGCCGCGCTGCGCGAGGGGGACGACGTGCGCGCCGCGGCAGCTGACCCGGGAGGCCGTGGCCGCGGGCGCGGACCCGCTTGCGGTGGTGCAGGAGGTGGTCGTGCCGACGCTGAGCGAGGTCGGCCGGCGCTTCCAGGACTTCGAAATCTTCCTGCCCGAGCTGATGATGGCGGGCGAGGCGGCGAAGGCGGCGACCGCGGTGCTGGAAGAAGCCACGAAGGCCGCGGGTCAGGCGCCGCTGGTCCTGGGCACGGTCGTCCTGGGCACGGTCGAGGGCGACGTTCACGACATCGGCAAGAACATCGTGAAGGCGCTGCTGACCGCGCACGGGTTCCGGGTCGTCGATCTCGGCCGCGACGTGAAGCCGAGCCGGTTCCTCTCGGCCGCGGAGGAAACGGGCTGCCAGATCGTCGCGCTGTCGGCGCTGATGACGACGACGCTGCCCGCGGCGAAGCGCACGGTCCGCGTCTTCGACGAAGTCGGCGCGCGGCAGCGCTTCCGCGTGATCGTCGGCGGCGGCGCGGCTACCGAAGAATGGGCCAAAGAGGTAGGCGCGGACGGCTATGCCGGCGATGCCGCGGCCGCGGTCGAGCTCTGCAAGGCGCTGTTAGGGGTGGAGGCGCGGGCATGAAGCCCCTGTACGCGGCGCTCGAACAGCGCGATCCGGGAGGGCGACGTCGATGCCGGCGCAGCCGAGGCGCAGCGGCTGGCCGAAGCGGGCGAGTCGCCGGCCGCAATCTTCCTCGACTGCATCCAACCTTGCCTGCAGGACATCGGCGACCAGTTCAGCCGGCTCGACATCTTCCTGCCCGAGATGATGGAATCGGCCGACGTGGTGAAGGCGGTCCAGGAAGCGCTGAAGCCTTATGTCAAGGCTGGCGAGATCGAGGCCACGTACAGGGGCCGGGTCGCAATCTGCACCATCCAGGGCGACCTGCATGACATCGGCAAGAACATCGTGCGCTCCATGCTGGAAGTCAACGGCTTCGAGGTGCGCGACCTTGGGGTCAACGTCTCGCCGCTCGACGTGGTGAAGGGCGCGAGCGAGTTCAAGGCCGACGTCATCGCGATCTCGGCCCTGATGCTCCCCTCCCTGCCCTACGTGCGCGACGCGATCAACATGGTAAAAGAGAGCGACAAGCATCGCGGCCGCTTCAAAATCCTGGTCGGCGGCGGGCCGGTCAGCGTGGAATGGGCCAGGAAGGCCGGCGCGGACGGCTACGGCGACGACGCGATCGACGCGGTGAAGCAGGCGGCCAGGCTGATGACCGCCTGACGTAGATCAGAGGGCGGAGGCGCACAGATGGACCTCACAGGCAGGATGCTGGAACTCCTCAACCGCAGCCTGACCGGCCCGCTCCTGGAAGAGGAAGCGTTCAACCGGCAAGTGACCCAGGGCATCCGCCGGGTCGTGCGGGCGTACGGCGTCCACGTCGACCGGGACCACATCGTCAACCTCGACGACGACCTGGCGGACCGCACCTTCGAAGCCGCGTTGGACTTTCTCGCGGGCTGCGGTGTATACTGCCAATCCACCAACCGGGTTATTCTGCACAGCCGGCAGGAGCTCCTCGACCTCCTACGTGAGGCGCCTGCCGACGTATGGGAGGGAACCGGAACCGACGCGGTCCACGAACGCTTCCGGCCAATTGGCGCTGCATTTCCACCCCTGAACATGGGCAGTCCGATCGGCTCGCCGCTGCCGGAGGAATTGTTCGTTCCCGTGATGCTCAGCTACGTGAAAGAGCCGCTGGTCGACGTGACCTGTGCGCCGAGCCTGATGACCGTGCGCGGCCAGGAGATCCGGGTCGGCTCGCCCACCGAGATCCTCGCGGCGTGGGAAGAGGTCGACCTGATGCGGCAGGTTCTGGAGCGCGCAGGCCGGCCGGGCATGGCGTGGACCGGCGTGATGTTGAGCATGAGCGCTGCCGGTCAGCTTTCGACGGCGAATCCCCTGGGACTTCGGTCGACCGACCTGCACACGTTCGGCATCCTGTCCGAGCTCAAGACGAACTTCGATATCCTTAACAAGCTAACGCACGCCATCCGGATGGGCGGGATCGTCGATCCCTACGCCAACCCGATCTACGGCGGGCTGGGGGGCGGCGTCGAAGGCCAGGCCGTCCTGATAACGGCGGCGATGATCGCGCTCAGCGCGGTCTTCATGGCAACCTGCGTCGGGTCGTCGCCGACGCACCCGTTCCAGTTCAACGATACGGGAAAAGAGGTCATGCAGGCGACGAGCCTCGCCTGCCAGGCGCTGGCCCGGAACACGCACCTGATGACGAACATGACCCTGACGCCCGTGGGCGGTCCCGGGACGAGAGTGTTACTACACGAATGCGTTGCCTTTACGACGCTCTGCACCGTTTCCGGCTGCAGCCGCATCCTGGGCCCGCGCTCGGCCACCGGCAGCATTCCGGCCCACTTCAGCGGGCTCGAGGCGCGTTTCAACGGAGAGGTCATGCGGGCGGCGGCCGGGCTGGAGCGGGGCCGCGCGGACGAGATCGTGCGGTGCGCGTACGAAGCGTATCGCGAGCAGCTTGACAAGAAGCCGTACGGCCGGCCGTTTGACGAGGTCTACGACGTCGAGACGGTCGAGCCGAGCCGTGAATGGATGGGTCTTTACGAGGAGATAAAGCAGGAGGCGAAAGGGTGGGGGTTGCCTCTGAACTGAACCTCACCCCCTGGCCCCCTCTCCTGACCTGCGGGTCAGGAGAGGGGGAGGATGGAGCGCCGGCCCATCCCGGCGCGACGCTTACAAATACAGCGCAATGCGCGACGCTTACAAACACAGCAAACAGGAGGAAGGTCATGCTGGAGAGAAGGAACTCACTCGCTGTCCTCGCAGTTGCACTGGTCGTGGTGATCCTCGTCACCGCGGCCTGCGCAGCGCCCGCCGCGCCGGCCCCTGCCGCACCTGCCCAGGCACCTGCGACACAGGCGCCGGCAGCCCAAGCACCCGCGGCCGAGCCGACGAAGGCACCCGCGGCACAAGCGCCGGCAGCTGAGCCGACAAAGGCCCCGGCCGCGAGCAGCGGCGCCGCACCCAAGGACCTCCGTATCGCCGTCATCACCTGCTGCAGCCTCGAAAGCCAGTGGGACGCGCAGTTCCTGAAGTCACTGGACCGCGTCAAGGCCGAAAGCCCCCACGGGCTGAACATCACCTACCAGGTGACCGACAACACGTTTGGCGACGACGCCACGCCGGTGATTCAGAACTATGCCGACAGCGGCAAGTATGACATCATCTGGACGAACAGCACCTACTCGGACCAGGTCGAGAAGGTGATGGACCAGTACCCGAACACGATGTTCGTGGTGACAGGCTCGGGCAACCGCGGGCTCGGCAAGAACCAGCAGTGGGTGTATATGCGGGTGCACGAGCCGGCTTACCTGCTGGGCATGATGGCAGGCAAGATGACCAAGACCAACCGGGTCGGCGCGGTGGGCACCTTCGAAGCCGACGACGTCAACGACGAGATCAACGCGTTCTTCCAGGGCGCGAAGGATGCGAACCCGAACGTGAAGACGACGGTTTCGTTCATCCAGAGCTGGTACGACCCGATCAAGGGCGCGGAGGCGACGAGCGCGCAGGCCGCGGCCGGCGTCGACTACATGCTGCAGCTCGCCGACGGGTGGGAAGCCTGCACGTCGAAGAACATCCAGTGCTTCGGCAACTTCGGCGACCAGAGCGCGCTGGCACCGAAGAACGTGCCCAACAGCACCGTGGCCCGGTGGGACCCGGGGATCAAGTGGGCCATCGACCAGTGGTACGCGCATGCGGCCGAAGGCAAGCCGTGGGCCGGCAACGACAAGCCGGTCTGGTTCGGCATGAAGGACGGCGGATCGGACCTGGCGGGCTGGAACCCGCAGGCCGCCCAGGTGCCGCAGGACGTGCTGGACGCGATCAAGGCCAAGCAGGCCGACATCATGAGCGGCAAGTTCACGGTGCCCGTCAATATCGACACCCCGAAATCCGATCAGTAGCGGACACGGACGCAAGTCATGACGCGAAGAGGTGTCTTCCGCCCGAGCGCGGGAGACACCTCTCCCTGCTCATAGAGCGGGCGCCAAGCGGCGCCGGTTCGAGAGCACGACGGTTAGCAAGAGGCGCATGGAAGAAACATCCATCGTGAGGGTCGAAGCCCTGACCAAGCGTTTCGGCCAGGTGGTGGCGAACGACGCGGTCTCGCTGGATGTGCGGAGGGGCGAAATCCACTGCCTGCTGGGCGAGAACGGCGCGGGCAAGTCGACCCTGGCCGAGTGCCTGTACGGCTTCTACCATCCCGACTCCGGCCGCATTTTCTACAAGGGACAGCCGGTCAAGCTGACCTCGCCGAGCGACGCGATCCGGCTGGGCATCGGCATGGTGCACCAGCATTTCGCGCTGGTGGCGCCCCTGACGGTGATCGAGAACGTCATCGTCGGGACGCCAGGCTCCCCCGTCGTCCCGGACCTGCGGCAGGTGGAAGCCGCGCTCCGGAAGCTGTGCGAAGAGTACGGGATCCAACTGGACCTGCACGCGCGCATCTGGCAGCTTTCGGTGGGCGAGCAGCAGTGGGTTGAAATCCTCAAGGCCCTCTATGTCGGCTCGGAATTGCTCATCCTCGACGAGCCGACGGCCGTGCTGACGCCGCTGGAAACCGAGAAGTTCTTCCTCACGATCCGCGCGATGACCCGGCGCGGCCTGTCGATCATCCTGATCACCCACAAGCTCAACGAGGTCAAACAGGTGTCGGACCGGGTGACCGTGTTCCGGCGGGGCCGGTACGTCGCGACCGTCAACACCGCGGACGTGAGCAAGGCCGACCTGGCGCGGATGATGGTGGGCCGGGAAGTCGTCTTCAGCGTCCACAAGGACTGCCCGCCCGGCAGCGAGACCGTGCTGGAGGTCAAGGACCTGCACGCGCTGGGGGACCGGGGGCAAGAGGCGCTGCGCGGGGTTTCGCTGACCCTGCGCCGGGGGGAAATCCTGGGGCTCGCAGCCATCTCGGGCAACGGCCAGAAGGAGCTGTTCGAGGTCATCGCGGGCGTGCGCAAGGCGACGTCGGGACAGGTGCTGCTCGAAGGTGAGGACGTGACGAACCGGTCGGCCGGCCACCTGATGCACCGGGGCGTGGGTCACGTGCCGGAGGACCGGCTGCACGAGGGCCTGGTGCCCGAATTCTCGGTGACGGAGAACCTGCTGCTCGGACAGCAGCGCTCGCAGATGTACCGCCGCGGGCCGTTCCTGAACTTCCCGCAAATCCGGAAGTTCGCAAAGATGTGCGTCTCGACGTTCGAGATCAAGACGCCATCGCTGCAGCAGACGACGAAGCACCTGTCGGGCGGCAACATCCAGAAGATCATCCTGGCGCGCGAGTTCACCCACTGCCCGCAGGCCCTGCTGGCGAACCAGCCGACGCGGGGCCTGGACGTGGGGGTGATCGAATACGTACACCGGAGGCTGCTGGAGAAGCGGGCGGAGGGCGTGGGCATCCTGCTGAGCTCCGAAGATCTGGACGAGATCATGGACCTGTCGGACCGGATTGCGGTGCTCTACAAGGGGCAGATCATGGGCGTGTTCGAAGCCGGGGAGGCCAGGCTGGAGCAGATCGGCCTGCTGATGGCGGGCTGCGTGGACGAGGTAGCATGACCAACCCCGACACATCCCTCGCAGCCGAGACCCAGGACGCCGGGAGAAGGCCGCGGTGGCGCGTCGAGCAGCGCGAGGACGCGGGCCGCTGGTCGCAGGTGCTGTGGATCGTAGTTGCCATTATCGTCGGCCTGGCGATTTCGAGCGTGTTTCTGCTCATCGCCAAGGTGAACGTGGCCGAAGCATTCGGCGCGCTGTTCCTGGGCGCGTTCGGCACCCGGCGGGCGGTCCTGCAGACGATGGTGCGCGCCACCACCCTCACCCTGACCGGCCTGTCGGCCGCCGTCGCCTTCCGGGCCAAGATCTGGAACATCGGGCAGGAGGGGCAGCTCATCGCGGGCGGCGCGGCCGGGTTCTTCGCCTACACCCTGTTCAGCAGCTACCCACGGCCGGTGCTGTTCGTCCTGGTCTTCGTCTTTGCGCTGGCGGGCGGCGCGCTGCTGGGCGCGATATCCGGCCTGCTCAAGGTGCGCTTCCGGGTGGACGAGATCATCTCCACCATGATGCTGAACTACATCATGCTCTATTTCGTGGCCTTCATGGTCTCGAACGGCGGTCCCTGGAAGGACCCGAGCTCGGCCTACCAGCAGTCGCTGCTGATCCCTGCGCCGCTGCGGTTCCCGAACCTTGTGCCCGCCTCCGGCCTGCACATCGGGCTCTTCGTGGCGCTCCTCGCGGCTGCGTTCGTGAAGATCCTGCTGGACCGGACGCCGCTGGGCTTCGAGATACGGGCGCTCGGTTTCAATCCGACCGCGGTGCGGTTCAAGGGCACGAACGTACCGCTCACGATCGTCGTCGTGATGATCCTGAGCGGGGGGCTGGCGGGGCTGGCCGGCGCGGGCGAGCTGTTCGGCGTGCAGTACCGCCTGGTGCTCGACCTGGCCTCGGGGCTGGGCTACACGGGCATCATCGTGGCGATGCTCGCCAACCTCGATCCGCTGGGCGTGGTGCTGGCCGCGGTCCTGTTCGGCGGGCTGACCAACGGCGCGGCCCGGCTCCAGACGACGACGGGCGTTTCGTCCGCGATTATCGAGGCGATGCAGGCCATCCTGCTGTTGTGCGTGCTGGCCGCGTTCGTGCTCGCACGCTTCCGGATCAAGAGGATAACCGATGCCGACTCAGCTGCTGCAGACGGCAGTCATCGCTAGCATCCTGGCTTCCACGCTGCGCCTGGCGACGCCGCTGCTGCTGGCCGCGCTGGGCGAGATGGTCACCGAGCGCTCGGGCGTCATGAACCTGGGCGTGGAAGGGATGATGCTGCTGAGCGCGTTCACCAGCTACGTCGTGACCTTCTGGACCAATTCGCTGCTGCTGGGCCTGCTGGCCGGGGCCGCGACGGGCGGGCTGATGGCGCTGCTGATGGCGTTCATGGCCGTGACGCTCAAGGTGGAGCAGATCGTGACCGGCATGGCGCTGAACCTGCTCGGCGCGGGGCTGTCGGTGTTCCTGCTGCGCCTGGTCTTCGGCCTCCGGGGCGACCTGGTCACCATCCGGCTGTTCGACCCGGTGAACATCCCGGTGCTGTCCGACCTGCCCATTGCCGGCCCCGTGCTCTTCGGGCAGCGGCCGCTGACGTACCTGGCCTTCCTGCTGGTGCCGGTGATCTGGTTCTTCATGTACCGGACCAAGTACGGGCTGCAGCTGCGGGCGGTGGGCGAGAGCCCCAAGGCGGTCGACACGAAGGGCGTGAACGTGGCCCGGCTGCGCTACCTGGCGACCATCTTCGGCGGGCTGATGGCGGGGCTGGCGGGCGCGGCCCTCACCCTGGGCGCGTCGCCCCGGTTCGTGCCGGGGATCACGGCGGGGCGGGGGTGGCTCGCCATCGTGATCGTCATCGCAGGGCAACTGGCTGCCGTGGCGGATCACGCTGGCCGCGCTGATCTTCGCGCTGCTCGATGCGTTCCAGCTCCAGGTGCAGGGCATCGGCGTGCAGATCCCGTACCAGATCCTGCTGGCGATCCCGTATGTCTTTGCGATCGTCGCAATGATGGTCAACCGGGCGCGCTCGGAGGCGCCGAGCCAGCTGGGCGTGCCGTACGCGCGCGAGTAGGCGCGGGGGCGCATGAACGGAATCCTCATCCGCAACTGCCGCTACCTGGTGCGCCGGGCGGACGCGGGCGCCATCGTCGAGGGCGGCGCGGTGTACGTGGAGGGCGCGCGGATCGCGGCGGTGGGGCCGACGGCCGAGATCGAGGCGCTGGTCGGGGGGCGGCCGGGGATCGAGACGCTCGACGCGAGCGACAAGCTGGTCATGCCCGGGCTGGTGGACGCCCACAACCATCTCGGCGAGGCGCACACGCTGCTGATCCCGGGCTGGCTGCAGGAGCCGGTGGCCGGGATCGTGGATGCGATGGATCGCATCTACTGGCCCGCCTACAACTGGCTCACGGAAGAGCGCGCGTACGACCTGACCCTGTTCGGGCTGGTCAACGTCCTCAAGCACGGCGCGACGACCCACGCGGATGCGATGATCTTCCCCGAGGCGATCTACCGCGCGTCGGTGGCGGCGGGCGCGCGAACGGTGATCCACCCGCAGATGATCACCAGCGTGGCCCTGCCCGATGCGCGCGACGAGGCCGAGTACCTGGCGCACACCGAGGCCGCGATCCGCGACCATCACGGCGCGGCCGGCGGGCTGATCCGGGTGGGGGTCCACCCGAATGCGACGTTCAACTGCAACGACCGCTTCCTGCGCCGGTCGAAGGAGCTGGCCGAGAAGCACGGCGTGCAGTTCGCGGTCCACGTCGCGGAATCGCCGGACGAGAAGGAACGATCGGATGCGCTGTGGGCCGCGGAGGGCGGGCTGATCGGGCACATGCGCGGGGCGGGCCTGCTGGGGCCGCGGACCGCTGCTGTTTCACGGCACGCTGCTGAACGAGCGCGAGATCGACGTCCTGGCGGAGACGGGGACCGCCCTGGTTCACTGCCCGGCGACGAATGCGTGGTTCGGTTACTGCGCGTACGTGCCCTACATGCTGGCGGCGGGCGTGCCCGTGGGCCTGGGCACCGACTGCGTGACGCACAACCTGTTCAGCGTCATGCTCTCCGTCCTCCAGCACCACAACATCATGCCGCGCGCCCTGCGGGGGCTCGACCCGCGGACGATCTTCGAGCTGGCGACGGCGGGCGGCGCGCGGGTGCTGGGGCTGGGCGACGAGGTGGGCGCGCTGGAGCCGGGCATGCGGGCCGACATCATCACCTTCGACCTGAGGCGCAACAGCAGCCTCTTCCCGCTGGACCGCGACTCGCTCTTCTGGGCCCTGGCGTCGAACGGCGCGGGCAGCGAGACGTGCGACGTGCTGGTCGACGGCGCGTTCGTGCGCCGCGACGGGGCCTTCGTCAGCCTGGACGAGGAAGCGATCATCGGCCGGGCGCGCAGCTGTGCGCCGAGTTCGCCGACTATTATGCTGCCGCGACGCAGCGGCAGCGCCGTTCCGCCGCGTACATCCCGAGTTCTCGGGTTAGCATCCTCCGAGGTCCGAGCTGACCTCCGAGGTCCGAGTCCCCGAGTTCACCTCGATACGGGCTGACCTCCGAGGTACGAGCTGACTTCGGGGCTCCGAGCTAACTTCCGAGGTCCGAGTTGACCTCCGAGGTCTTGCGCCAGCAGCGCTGGCGAGGACCTCGGAGGTCTCGTGGCGATCTGATCCAAGCACCTCACTCACAAGGAGACTCAGCGTGCTCAATTTCCTCGAAATCCTCGAACGCAGCGAGCAAGGCCGGGCGCTGTCCGCGTCGGATTGGGACTATGAAGTGGCGATGACCACCCGCGAGCTGGTCAAGAAGCACGGGCTGGACTGGGACAAGACGCGGGTGATCAACGACGACCCGGCCCGGGCGAGCGCGCTGTTCGACGCCGCGTTCGAGCTGGCCGAGCGGCAGGGGGTCTACAACTACTCAACCGGCCGGGCCGTCCGCTTTACGCCCGACGAGCTGCTGCAGGGCCTGCGCGCCGCGCCGCGGTCGATCACGCTGGGGGAGGGGAAGGACGCGCGCACGCTCGATGCCCGCACGGTCTGTGACCGGCGCCCACCGAAGGCGTGGGGCGGCACGCCGGGCACCCCGGTTCCCGAGCAGCTCTTCGTCCCGATGACCCTCTCGTACGCGCAGGAGCGGCTGATCGACATGGTCACCTGCGGCACGCTGACGCACGTGGACGGCCGGGTGGTGGAGACAGGCTCGCCGCTGGAGATCACCGCGACCCGGCGCGAGCTGGCTTACCTGCGCGAGGCGCTGCGCCAGGCCGGGCGGCCCGGCACGGGGCTGCTGGCCGCACAGAGCAGCGTGTCCGAGATCGGCGACCTCTCGGTCGCGAGTCCCGCTTTCATGCGGCCGTGCGACGCGCACCTTGTGCCGATGCTGAACGAGCTGAAGATCGAGAACCGCAACCTGGCGCGGGTGATCAACTCGCTGGATTATGGGATGCTGAATGCGAGCCTCGCGTGCGTGATCGTCGGCGGCATGGGCGGGGCCGCGCCGGGGTCCGCGGTGGTGCAAGCCGCCTCCTTCATCCTCGCCAACCTGTGCTGCGCGGCGGACTATCACCTGCTTCACCCCATCGACATCCGGCACGTGGCGACCAGCACGCGGGCGGTGCTGTGGGTCAGCAGCATCGTGGCGCAGGCGTTCGCCCAACGGTCGCCGTGCGTCATCGTGGGGGACATCTACCCGAAGTCGGGCGCGGGAACGCGCGAGCTGCTGTACGAGACCGCGGCCAACGCGATCGTCCACACGGTCAGCGGGAGCCACCTGGAGGGCTGCGGTGCGGCCGACGGCAAGGTCCACCATGCCAGCGGGCTCGAGGCGCGGTTCATGGCCGAAGTGGGCCGGGCCGCGACGGAGCAGGCGCTCGATCTCGAGCGGGCCAACGAGCTGGCAGTCGCGCTCGTGAAGCGTTACGAGTTCCTGTTCCAGAAGGGCGCGCCGGAAAATCAGGGCTTACCGTTTAACGAAGTATATGACCTGGTGACCGTGCACCCGACGCAAGCCTGGAATGGACTATACGAAGAGATCAAGTGCGAGGTGCGGACGATGGGGTTGGCCGCACTGTAGGGATCGGAACGAGACCTCCGGGCTCGCAAACAGACCTCCGAGGTCTTCGAGACCTCGGAGGTCATTCGTGAGCTGGTTAGCGGGTCACGACGAGTGTCCTGCCGTCGCTGTCGCCGTCGGGGTCGTGGTTTGCGTGAGCTCCCCGGGGGGCGGCAGACCTCCGAGGTCTTGAAGACCTCGGAGGTCATTCGTGAGCTGGTTAGCGGGTCACGACGATGGTCGTGCCGTCGCTGTCACCGTCGGGGTCGTGGTTTGCGGCGGCGTCATAGGTGGCGCCGCTGGCCGTTACGCTCGTGATGCTGAATTGCACGCTGTTCGTCGACGAGGACAGCGAGCCCTTCCGGACGGAGCATGCGCCATTCGTTCCGGTCGTGCATGCGGCCGTGCCGGATGCGCCCGCGCCCCAGCTCCCACTCACAGTCACACCCGCACGGTCGTTGTGCGCCGCATCATGCACCGTGATCACGACCGTGGCGGCCCAGTGGCTGGACCCTCGCGTCGCCGAGCCGTCCAAATCGCCCACGTGCAGAGAGTCGGAGACCACAGGCGTGGGCGTCGGCTGACTCCCACCGGCGGGCGGCAGGTACTGTATCGTGAGCTTCGGCCGGTTTGCCGCGGTGCCGGACTCATTCGAGGAGAAATCCGCACCGTCGCTGACATTCGTGTCCGCAATGATCAAGCCCTGATTCCCACCCGGCGAATCGATCCAGGACTGAACCGCCGCAATCCCCGCGACTGTTAAGGTTGACCGTACGCGAGCCGGTGCCCGACGCAGCAACTGCGCCGAGCGCTTCTGCCCCGCGATCCGCGCTGCTCAGCGCGCCGGGCGCACCCACGCCTGCCCGGACGCGAACACGTTCCACGTCGCCTCCGCCTCACGCCACGGCTGCAGCAGCTGGTAGATCGGATAGCTGCCGTTCGAAGCGTTGGTCACGTTGAGCGTGATGCCGGCCGCGGTGACCGTGCTTCCCGTCGGAATCGAGCTGACATCCCAGCGCAGCATACACGAGAGATCGTTTCCCGAGCCAACCGGGTCGTCCCCATCGGCAAGGCAGGAGCTCGCCCCTCCATAGTTGCTCCCCGGATTCGCCTGGGACAGATAGGCATCGTCGCCGCCCGCGTAGGCCGAGCTCGGCGCAACGCCGTTCTGGAAGGCCACAGTGACCGCACCTGAAGGCACGGGCGTGGCAGTGGCGGCGACGGGCGTCGCAGTCGAGGCGGTTGTCGGCGCGGGCGTCGCACTGGCGGCCGCGGTTGGGGTCGGCGTCGGGGCCTGACCCGCCGAGACCGCGTACGAGTCCTGCACCACCCCATCCACCGAGACGAACTCGAACGTCAGGCTGGTGTCGGTAGCCGTCACCCGCTGGGCGCCGTACTTGGCGCTGTAGCGGAACGCGCTGCCGGCGACCGGCGTGCCGAAGCCGTACAACGACGCGCCGCCGAGCCCGTTCACGAAGTACACGATCCCATCGCGCACGATGCGCTCGTAATCGTGGGCATGGCCGGCCAGCACCGCGTCCGCGCCCCACTGGGCGAACGGCCACTGCATGTAGGTCGTCGAGCCGTGCGACGAATCGGACGAGTAGGGCGGATGGTGGAAGAGCACGATGTTCCAGGCGGCCGTGGACGCGCCCAGCTGCGCCTGCAGCCACCGCGCCTGGATCGCTCGTGCTGCTCGTGCCGTCCGGCTCCGCCGTGTTGCTGTTCAGGACGAAGAAATGAACGGGTCCCTCGACGAAGTCATAGTATCGTTCATTGCCCGAACTGCCGCTCGTGGCGACGCCGCTGCCGGGCAGCGTGAAGTAGTCGGTGTAGGTTCCGGGCGCAGGCGTCGCATCGCTGTAGTCATGGTTGCCCATCGCGGGGAAGAACGCGTTGGTCGCGGCCTGGCCGGTCGGACAGGTGTCTGTCCCGGCCACATCCTTCAGATAGCTGCAGTAGTACTTGCCCGTCGACTCGTGGTATTTGTTGCCCGTGTCGCCTGAATCGAGGGCGGCATTGTAGAAGTTGTCCCCTACTGTGGCAATGAAGGCGGGTGACCAGCCATTTACGAGTGACCTGACGGCCCCCTCATTGCTCGTGTCTGCTCCGTAATCGCCAATCACCGCGAAGGTGATGGGCGCCGACGCCGCTGCGGCCGCACTGCCAGCGCTCACCACTGGGATGACCAGGAGGAGCAGCAGGACGAGCGCAACGGAAATATGTAAGGCCAATCGCCACGGCTGGCCGTGGGGTCTTTGTGTCAAGGTGCCTCCAAGAGCTTGTTAGTGCAAGAGCCAACATGGGGGCTAGGGTACCTGCGTCGAACACCGGCAGAAGTAACAGGACTTACAGTAGACAACATTCCAGACAGATTCATCAATTACTTATGTGTATGATCGCGGCCCGAGCCCTCCCGGTATGGTGCACGAATGATTCGCCCTGGATCATCCGTGATTTGACAAGCGCCAAGGGTTTGCGCTAGGATTGCGTGGTATTGTTACCGGTTTGGAGTAGATTGCGGTTGTATCACCACGAAGGTGCTCGACGTGCAAAACGAGTCAGAGCCA
Source organism: uncultured Chloroflexia bacterium (assembly GCA_963800615.1). Lineage (GTDB taxonomy): Bacteria > Chloroflexota > Anaerolineae > CG2-30-64-16 > CG2-30-64-16 > JALOOB01. The sequence continues at coordinate 536,264 of CAWDBO010000021.1, read as the reverse complement.
AAGCTCGCCAACGGCGCTTCGACTATCGCCTCTATCAACTCCCTGACTCGAATCCGGAGCAGTCTCCCCGCGTTGGCCGCGTCCGAGGCACGCGTCGCCAACTGGATCATCCAGCAGCCCCAGCACATCGTTCACCTCTCCATGGCACAGGTTGCCGAAGCCTGCGGCGTCAGCGACACCACCGTGCTCCGTTTTTGCCGGGCCGCCGGCTTCCTCGGCTTCACCGACCTGAAGCTCTCCATCGCGCGTGACGTTTCCAGCCCGACGCAGATCATCCACGACGACATTGCGGTGGGCGACAGCCCGGCGCTCATCGCGCGGAAGGTCTTCATGGCGAACATCCAGGCGCTGTACGACACGCTCGAAGTGCTTGACGAGGGCGCGCTTGCAAAGGCCATCGAGCTTCTCACGAAGGCAAAGAAGATATTGATCGTCGGCGTCGGCACGTCGGGCCCGATCGTCCACAGCATGTACAACATGCTCATGCGGCTGGGCCTGACCTGCAAGGCGCAGACCGACTCGTACCTCCAGCTGATGGAAGTGGCGCTGGTGGGACCGGGCGACGTCGTGGTGGCTATCTCGCAGTCGGGCACCTCCATCGATCCCGTGCTCACGCTCAAGCTGGCGCGCGAAAACGGCGCGGCCACCATCTGCATCACGGGCAACGCGCAGTCTTCCCTCACCGAGCACGCGGACGTCACGCTCCTGAGCGTCGACCGGGCGGCCCGGATCGAGGCCATCGCGTCCCGGCTGGCCCAGGTCAGCATCGCCGACGCGCTGTATGTCATCATGGCGCTCAACTCGATCGATGGGGCCAGCGCCAACGAAGAACGCATCTGGGACGCGCTGCTCCCCAAGATGCTCTGACAGGACGACCCTATGCTTGCACAAGGCCGGCACTACCGGACCATCTGGCTCAAAGAAGACAATCCCGAGATCGTCCAGATCATCGACCAGCGGGGGCTGCCCCATCGCTTCGTGATCGAGGACCTGGCGACGGTGGCGGATATGGCGGTCGCGATTGCGGACATGCACCTGCGCGGGGCCGGCCTGATCGGCGCGGCCGCGGGCTACGGCATGTACATTGCGGCGCTGCACGTGCCCCGCTCGTCGCCCGAGGCGTTCCAGGCCGCGGTGGAGCGGGACGGCGCGACGCTGATCGCCACCCGGCCAACCGCCGTCAACCTGGAATGGGCGGTCAAGCGGCAGCTGGCAGCGATGGAAGCGGCGGGCAGCGACCCCGAGCTCGCGCATCCAGGCCGCGCTGGAAACAGCCGGCGCGATCGCGGACGAGGACGCGGAGTTCTGCCGCCGCATCGGGCAGAACGGGGTGGCGCTGATCCGCGAGATCAGCCGGCGCAAGGGCGGCGAGCCGGTCAACATCCTGACCCACTGCAACGCGGGCTGGCTGGCGTTTGTCGACTACGGCTCGGCCACCGCGCCCATCTACGCGGCCTTCGAAGAAGGCATCCCCGTCCACGTCTGGGTCGACGAAACCCGGCCGCGCAACCAGGGCGCGCGGCTTACGGCGTGGGAAATGGTGCAGCAGGGCGTGCCCCACACCGTCATCGCCGACAACGCGGGCGGGCACCTGATGCAGCACGGACTGGTGGACCTGGTGATTGTCGGGGCGGACCGGGTGGCGTATACTGGCGATGTCGCCAACAAGATCGGGACCTACCTGAAGGCCCTGGCCGCGCACGACAACGGAATCCCGTTCTATGTGGCCCTGCCGTCCTCGACCTTCGACTGGGAGCTGCGCGACGGCGTCCGGGACATTCCCATCGAGCAGCGGAACGGCACGGAAGTCAGGCTCATCGAGGGCCTGCACGAGGGCGAGCTGGTCGAAGTGCTGCTGACGCCCGAAGAAAGCCCGGCAGCCAATTACGGGTTTGACGTGACGCCCGCCCGGCTGGTCACGGGGCTGATTACCGAGCGCGGCATTTGCGCTGCATCGGACGACGCCGTGTTATCGCTTTACCCGGAAAAGCGCAGGTAGCGCTGCGCGCTATTCGCAGGACAACACGCTATGACCTACCGACCGCTGAACGAAGCAACCATCGTCGATTACGTCGCGCAGCGACCCGCGCTAGGCGCGTCTTCTCCGACTTCGGCCACATCTCGGTCAGCGAGGTCGGCGACGGCAACCTGAACCTGGTGTTCATCCTGCGCAACGAGGCGAACCCGGGCGAATCGGTGGTGCTCAAGCAGGCGCTGCCGTTCCTGCAGGGTTGCGGGCGAGTCGTGGCCGCTGACGCGCGAGCGGATGCGCTACGAGGTGCAGGCGCTGCTCAAGCACAACGAGCTCGCGCCCGGTCTGGTGCCCGAGGTGTACGATCACGACGACGAGATGTCCATCGTCGTGATGGAGCATCTCAAGGCCCACGAGATCATGCGGAAGTCGCTGGTGGCGCGCATGCGCTTTCCCCATTTCGTGGACCACATCACCACCTTCCTGGTGAACTCGCTGTTCTACACTTCCGACCTCTATCTCGACCGGGCCGGAGAAGAAGCTCCTGGCCGCGAAGTTCGTCAACGAGCAGCTGCGGAAGCTCCAGGAAGACTTCGTCTACACGAATCCCTACATGGAGTCGCCGGAGAACCACTGGAACCCGCTCGTCGACGACGAGGTGCGGGCCGTGCGCTCGAACGGGCCGCTGAAGATGGCGCTGGCAGAGATGAAGCAGGCGTACATGACCCATGCGGAAGCGCTGATCCATGCGGACCTGCACACCGGCTCCATCATGCTGAACGAAGCCGACACCCGCGTGATCGATCCCGAGTTCGCCTTTTTCGGGCCTATCGCCTACGATGTGGGCGCGGTCATTCAGAACCTGATTCTCAACTACCTGTCGCATTTCGCGCACACGCCGGACCGCGACGAGCGGGCGTGCTATCAAGCCTACCTGCTCGACATGGTGCGGTCCATCTGGAACGAGTTCGCGGCGCAAGTGGGACGCGGTGTGGAAAGAGAACAACCGGGGCGAGCTCGTGCCGCAGGGGTACTGGGACTTCCCGGGCGGCGAGGAAGCCTTTGCGGAGTTCCGCAGGCAGTACATCCACCGGCTGCTGCAGGAGATGGCCGGGCACGGCGGGACCAAGTTCCTGCGGCGGATGATGGGCATCGTCAGCGTCTGGGACTTCAACAGCATCACTGACCCCGAGAAGCGCGCGGTGGCCGAGCGGGCGGCAATCCACATCGGGACCCGCTGGGTCATGGAGCGCAAGTCGGTGAACAGCATCGACGACCTGGTCGGCATCGTCCAGGAGGAAGCCTCTCACATCACCATTTAGGAGCCAGACTATGAAGAAAATCCTGAATAGAGCGGCGAATTTCGTTCCCGAGATGCTCGATGGCTTGATCAAGGCGCATCCCGATCAGCTTGCTTACGAGGGCGACCTGCACTGCATCGTGCGCGCCGACTCGCCTGTGCAGGGCAAGGTGGCGCTGGCGACGGGCGGCGGGTCCGGCCACCTGCCCGTGTTCCTGGGCTATGTGGGCAAGGGCATGCTGGATGGGTGCGCGGTGGGCGACGTGTTTTCCTCGCCCGAGCGCGGACCAGATGGCCGCGGTCACCCGGCGTATCCACGGCGGCGCGGGCGTCGTCTACATTTACGGCAATTATGGTGGGGATGTCCTGAATTTCGACATGGCGGCCGAGACGGTCAACTTCGAAGACAACATCGAGGTCCGCACGGTGTTGGTCAAGGATGACGTCGCGTCCGCGCCGCCGGCAGAAGCCGGCCGCCGCCGAGGCGTCGCAGGCATGGTCTTCGCCTTCAAGTGCGCGGGCGCCCGGGCCGACCAGGGCGGCTCGCTCGACGACGTGGTCGCGGCCGCGGAGAAGGCGCTGGCGAACACCCGCACCATGGGCGTCGCGCTGTCGCCCTGCACGGTGCCGCTGGCCGGGAAGCCCACGTTCACGATCGGCGACGACGAGATGGAGATCGGCATGGGCATCCACGGCGAGCCGGGGATGAAACGCGAGAAGCTCCAGAGCGCGGACGAGATCACCGAGCGCATGATGAGCGCGATCCTGGAAGACCTCAAGCCCGCGGCCGGCGACCGACTGGCCGTCATGGTGAACGGCCTCGGCGCGACGCCTCCCGAAGAGCTCTACATCATCTATCGGAAGGCCCACGAGATCCTGGCCGGGCAGGGCATCGGCATCCACCGGGCCTACGTCGGCGAGTACGCAACCTCGATGGAAATGGCCGGCGCGAGCATCACGCTGATGCGGGTGGACGACGAGCTGGCGGGGCTGCTGGACCATCCCGCGCGCACGCCGTTCTTCACGCAGGTCTGAGGCCGAAAGAGGAGCTCATGACGGACACTATCCAGGGAAGTGACATCGTCGACGCCGTCCGCCGGGTCGCCCGGGCGATGGTCGGGCAGGTCGATTACCTGACGTCGCTGGACCAGGCGATGGGCGATGGCGACATGGGCATCACGATGGGCAGGATCGGCGAAGCCCTGCTCGAGTATGTCAATGCCAACCCGATCGACGACATCGGCAAGTACCTGTTCCAGCTGGGCACGGCCACGAACAAGGCCGCGCCGTCGACCATGGGGACCCTGACCGCGGGCGCGCTCGATGAGCGCGGGCAAGGTCGTGCGCGGCCAGACGGAGCTCCAGCCGAGCGACCTGGCCGCCATGTTCCGGGCCGCGGACGAAGGCATCCAGACCCGCGGCAAGGCGAAACCCGGCGACAAGACCATCGTCGATGCCCTGCACCCGGCGAGCGAGGCTTTTGCCGCGGCGATCGAGGCGGGGGCCGGGCTGCAGGCAGCCGGCGCGGCCGCGGTCGAAGCGGCGGCAGCCGGCCGGGACAGCGTCACGCCACTCCGCAGCAAGGTCGGCCGCGCCAGTTGGGTGGGAGAGCGCACCGAAGGCAAGGTCGACGCGGGCTGTGCGATGTTCGTTCTCGTGCTCCAGGCCATTAACGGCTGAAGCAGGCCCGGGCCGGCGAGCCCGGAACCACGTTGAGAAGGAGGGCCATGGCGCGAAACAGCTTGTGATGAACTGCCAACTACCTGTTCTGTTCGTCTGTAGGGGCAGCCTGCGGCCGCCGGTCAGGCCCACCCGCGGTTACCCCGTTTGCGGTACATCCATTTCTATCTCTTTAGGAGGAGATACACCATGAAGAAGGCATTCGTTGCCCTCACCGTCCTGCTCGTGCTGGCCTTCCTTGCGGCCTGCGCGGCGCCGGCGGCTCCGACCCAGGCGCCTGCAGCCCAGGCGCAGCCTACCGCTGCCCCGGCGGCCGCGGAGCCGACCAAGGCCCCCGCGGCCGCGGCGGCGAAGCCCCTGAACTTCACGACCGTCGTGAAGATCGCGGGCATCAACTGGTTCAACCGGATGGAGACCGGCGTGACCGCGTGGGGCAAAGAGAAGGGCGTGAACGCGACCGAGGTCGGCCCTGCTCAGGCTGATGCGGCACAGCAGATCCCGATCATCGAGGACCTGATCGCCAAGAAGGTCGACGCCCTGTGCGTCGTCCCGATGGACCCGGCGCAGCTCGATCCCGTCCTGAAGAAGGCGATGGACGCGGGCATCAAGGTCGTCACGCACGAAGCCTCGAACCAGAAGAACATGGACTTCGACATCGAAGCCTTTGACAACAAGGCGTTCGGTGCGGGCCTCATGGACCGCCTGGCGAAGGTCATGGGCGAGGAAGGCGAGTACGCGGTGTTCGTCGGCAGCCTCGGCTCCAAGACCCACAACGAGTGGGTCGACGGCGGCATCGAGCAGCAGAAGGCGAAGTACCCGAAGATGAAGCTCTACGGCGACAAGAACGAGAGCTTCGACGATGCGGACAAGGCCTACCAGAAGGCCAAGGAAATCCTGGCTGCGAACCCGAACATCAAGGGCTTCCAGGGCAGCGCTTCGACCGACGTCGCGGGCATCGGCCGCGCCGTCGAGGAAGCGGGCCTCCAGGACAAGGTCGCGGTCGTGGGCACGAGCCTGCCTTCGATCGGCGGCGACCTGCTGACCACCGGCGCGATCGACGCGATCGGTTTCTGGGACCCGGCCGTGGCCGGCGCCGCCTGCAACCAGATCGCGCTGATGCTGGTCAATGGCCAGAAGGTCGGCGAGGGCACGGACCTGGGCATCAAGGGCTACAACAAGCTGAAGGCCGTGGGCAACGTCCTGTACGGTGACGCCGCGGTCTACGTCGACAAGACGAACGCGAAGGACTACCCCTTCTAAGCGGATGACCAGCGGGGTTGCGGGGATGAGGCAGAGGCTCGTAGGGGCGGGGTGACCCCGCTCCTACGGCCATCCCCTCATCCCCTCATCCCCGCCGCTTCTTAGCTCCTACGAGGCGATGGCTATGGCCGAGGAACTCCTGCGACTGACCGGCATCTACAAGTCATTTGCCGGCGTGCGTGCGCTGCAAGACGTCAGCATGACCATCGAGACGGGCAAGATCCACTGCCTGGTCGGCGAGAACGGCTGCGGCAAATCCACCCTGATCAAGATCATCGCCGGCGTGTATGAGCAGGATGCGGGCACGATCGCCATCAACGGGAAAGAGCACGAGCACCTGCGGCCGATCGACTCGATCCGTGAGGGCATCCAGGTTATTTACCAGGACTTTTCCCTTTTTCCGAACCTCACGGTCGCCGAGAACATCGCCCTGAACGAGCAGCTGGCCGAGGGCCAGCGCCTGGTTAACTGGCGCAAGGTGCGCGACATCGCCAAGGACGCGCTGGCGCAGATCGAGGTGAGCATACCCCTCGACGCGCGGGTGGAGGAGGTGTCGGTTGCCAACAAGCAGCTCATCGCCATCTCCAAGGCGCTGCGTCAAAATGCCCGGCTCATCATCATGGACGAGCCGACGAGCGCGCTGACGGAACGGGAGATCCGGGCCCTTTTCGCGGTGATCCACAAGCTGCAGGCGCGGGGCATTACTTTCCTCTTTGTCAGCCACAAGCTGAATGAAGTGCTGGAAATCTCGCAGACCATCGTGGTGATGCGGAACGGCAAAGTGGTCAGCACGGGCGACCGCAAGGAATACAATACGGCCCGCCTGATCCTGGAAATGACCGGCCACGCCATCACCGAAAAGACCTACCGGTTCACGCCGGACCCGGGCAAGCCCCCGCTGCTGAAGGTCGAGGGGCTGAACGTCGACCAGGCGCTCAGGGACATCAATTTTGAGATGCGCGGCGGCGAGATCGTGGGCGTGACCGGCCTGCTCGGCTCCGGGCGCACCGAGCTGGCGCTGGCGCTCTTCGGCATGCTGCCGATCGATTCCGGCCACATCAGCATGGACGGGAAGCCGGTGACCATCCGGTCGATCCAGAATGCGATCGATCACGGCATCGGCTACGTGCCTGAAGACCGGCTGAGCGAGGGGCTCTTCCTGGAGCAGGCCATCTCCCGGAACGTGGTCGTGCGGGTCATCGACCAGCTGCACAACAAGCTCGGCTTGACCGACCCGCGGCGGGTGAAGGGGCAGGTGGACAACCTGGGTCGATTCGCTCCGCATCAAGACCGCCAACCCGGACCTGCCCGTCAAGACGCTGTCGGGCGGGAACCAGCAGCGGGTGGTGCTGGCAAAGTGGCTGGCCAGCAAGCCTCGGCTGATGATCCTCAACGGGCCGACGGTGGGCGTCGATATCGGCTCGAAGGACGAGCTGCACGACATGATGCGCCGGCTGGCGGGCGAGGGCATGGGGCTGCTGGTGATTTCGGACGATATCCCGGAGCTGCTCCAGACGTGCAATCGGATCCTGCTCATGCGCCACGGGCAGATCGTGGACGAAATCCGGCCCGAAGAAACGACCGAAAACCGGCTGACCGCCAAGCTGATCGAGGAATAAGCCATGGACCGACTCCTGCGCCGCAGCGAATTCCTGGTGGCGATTACCATCATCGTTCTGGCCCTGATCATCGGGCTTCGGAACCCGGTCTTCTTCTCGATCGGCTACCTCTTCGATCTGCTCCGAAGCAGCATCGTCATCGGCATTTTCGCAATGGGCGTCCTGATCGTGCTCGTTTCGGGCGGGATCGACCTATCGTTCATGGCGATCGGTATCTTCGCGCTCTACTCGACGGTGAAGCTGATGAAGGGGTTTGCGCCCGACGCGCCGATTTGGCCGGCCTTCATCGTCGCCGGGTTGATCGGGCTGTGCCTGGGGCTCATCAACGGGTTCTTCATCGCGAAGTTCAAGCTGCCGACGCTGATCGTCACGCTGGGCACGATGAGCATGTTCCAGGGCTTCCTGCTCGTCGTGATCGGGAACAACATCATCCGCGACGTGCCGCCCGCGCTGACGGCCTTTGCCCGGAGCGCGATCGTGCGCGTCCCCTCGAACGCGGCATCGCCAATTTGCACCCGGCCATCTTCATCACGCTCGGCGCGATCATTGATCACCTATTTCCTGCTGAATTACACGATGCTCGGGCGCGGCATCTATGCGCTGGGCGGCGCGCGTGAGGCCGCCGAGCGCGCAGGCTTCAACATCGCGCGGACCCAGTACTTTATCTACGCGTTCGTGGGCGTGTTGTCCGGCATTGCGGGGATGACGTTCGGGTCGCTGGCCCGGCAGGCTGAGCCGCAAGCCCTGGTCGGCACGGAGCTGAGCGTTATCGCGGCCGTGGTCCTCGGCGGGGCCACGCTGACCGGCGGCCGCGGCACGGTGATCGGGACGCTCCTCGGCGTGGCGCTGGTGACCATTGCCAACAACAGCCTGATCCTGATCGGGGTGCCTTCGGTGTGGCAGCGGGTGGTGATCGGCATCATCATCCTGGTCGGCACCGGGCTCCCGGCGATCCAGGCGCGGCGCGCGAGCAAGCGCATGGCTGCTGTGTCGACCAGCGGCCCCACCGCCGGCCCCACGGCCGGCGTGCAGCACCCGGCATAGGACGAGAGACATGGCAGCAAAAACCACTTCCAGCTCGATCAGAAACCGCCTGCCGTTCGACACCCCGACGCTGCGGCTGCTGGTGATCGCGATCATCTTGTTCATCGCGTTCAGCATCGTCCTGCCGGGAACTTTCGCCACGGTTCGCAACCTGCAGTCGATGGCCGTCCAGCTGCCCGAGTTCGGCATCCTGGCGCTCGGCATCATGCTTACCATGCTGACAGGCGGCATCGACCTCTCGATCGTGGGCGCGGCCAACCTCTCGGCCATCGTGGCGGCCCTTGTCCTCACTCGCATGACCGGGGAGCGGAGGAGAGCCACTGGCCGTGGCCATTCCGCTGGCCTTCGGCGCGGCGTTCGTCGTCGGTTCGCTGTGCGGCCTGCTGAACGGCTTTCTCGTGTCGGTCATCGGCATCACCCCGATCCTGGCGACGCTGGGCACCGGCGCGCTGTACACCGGGCTTTCGTTCGTCATCACCGGCGGGCCGGCCATCCCCACAACGCAGTTGGCGTTCATCGGCAACGGCTCGTTTCTCGGCGTGCCCTACCCGATGTGGGTCTTCATCGCGATGGCCGCTTTCGGCGCGCTGTTGCTCAACCGCTCCGCCTTCGGGTTCAACATCTACATGCTGGGAACGAACGCGACCGCCGCCCGCTTCTCGGGCATCAACTCGTTCCGCGTGCTGATGCGAACGTACTGGATGGCGGGCGTGGCTGCGGGCGTGGCGGGCATCATCTTCCTGGCCCGGACCAATTCGGCGAAGCCCGACTACGGCACTTCGTTCATCCTGCTCTCCGTGCTGATCGCGATCCTGGGCGGGGTGAGCACGACGGGGGGTTTCGGCAGCATGTCGGGCATCGTGCTCTCGGTGTTTACCATCCAGTTCCTCTCCACCGGGCTGAACATCCTGATGCTGAGTCTCTTTCCTTCCAGCGCGGCCATCTTCTTCCGCCAGTTCGCGTGGGGCGCGCTGCTGCTGCTGGTCATGGTCCTGAACTACTATGACGAGCGCCGCCGCAACCGCCAGCCGAAGACGCCGCCAAACGAAGCGGCGACGAGACCGAGACGTGACCTCCGCTCTCTCTCAGGCCGGCAACAAATATGCCGGGGTGTGTGTATAACCTGAGACACCTGACACTATTGAGACACTTGACACAGTTCCAAATCGCACTGAAGGGGGATTTCGATGACCAAGATCGCTTATCTGGGTATGGGCACGATGGGACGCGGCATGGCAGGGAACCTGATCAAGGCCGGCCATGATGTTACCGTGTGGAACCGCACGCCGGACCGGTGCGCCGACCTGGTCGCCCGGGGCGCGAAGCAGGCGGCCACGCCCGCGGAGGCAGTGGACGGCGCCGAGGTGATCATGTACTGCCTGAGCGACGACGCGGCAGTCGAAGACCTGGTGTGGGGCGCGGGCGGCCTGCTGGACGCGGTCAAGGCGGGCCAGATCGTCGTGGACATGACGACGCTGCACCCATCGACCAGCCTGAAAGAGGCGGCAGCCTACAAGGCCAAGGGCGCGAAGTTCCTGGACGCGCCGGTGTTCGGCAGCAAGAACGAAGCCGCGAACGGCGGGCTGTGGATCGTCGTCGGGCGGCGACCGGGACCTGTACGAGTGCGTCCTGCCGCTCCTCGAGCCGCTGAGCGAGACCACCCACTACATGGGCGAGAACGGCAAGGGCGCGGCGATGAAGCTGGTCGGCAACCTCTGCGTCGCGGCCGAGATGGAGGCGCTGGGCGAAGCGATGATCATGGCGACCAAGGCCGGCCTGAATCCCGAGGACGTCCTGGGCGTGCTCCACGTCACCGACTTCAAGACCCCGATCTTCGACGGCGTGGGCAACGCGCTGATCAACCGGGACTTCTCGACCCACTTCGCGCTCGAAGCTCATGCTGAAGGATGCCAACCTGATCGCCCGCTTCGCGCAGGATCTGAACGTCCCCACGCCCGCCGCCGCAGCCATCCGCGAGAACATCAAGGCCGCGGTGAACAAGGGCTGGGGCGATCAAAACGCCTCCGCGCTGATCCGCAACCTGGAGGACCAGGCGGGGGTTGAGGTTAGGAAGCTGTAGGATCGCCACTTTGGACCGCAAAGACGTAACGTGACTTGGACCACGAAGCCGCGACAGCGTCTGCGAAGGACACGAAGCACGAAGAACGCGAAGAACGTTGGTCGCAGGCGGCTTCGTGAAGCTTCGCGGCTTCGCGTCCTTCGCCAAATTCGCGGCTTCGTGGTCCAGACGCTTCGTGCTTCGTGTCCTTCGCAGCCTTCGTGGCTTCGTGGTCCAGACGCCTTCGTGGCTTCGTAGTCCAGACCATTTCGCGCCTTCGTGGTCCAGGACCCTGCCCCTGCTAACTACTCATCATGGAGACACCCATGTCCGGCCCCTACATCCTCGGCATCGACTTCGGCACCGAAAGCGTCCGGGTTGGCATCTTCGACCAGGCCGGGACGCCGCTCGTGTTTGCATCGGAACCCTATCCGCTCTATCACCCGCAGCCGGGATGGGCCGAACAGCGGCCCGACGAGTGGTGGGCGGCCCTGGTGGCGGCCACGCGCAAGGCGATGGCGGCAAGCGGCGTCGCAAAGGAAGAGATCGTCGGGCTGGGCGCGGATTGCACCAGCTGCACGGTGATCGCGCTCGACGAGGCGTTCCGGCCCCTGCGTCCCGGCCATCATCTGGATGGACGTGCGGGCGGCGGACCAGGCGCGGCGCATCGCGGTCTGCGGCCACCGCGCGCTGAAGTACAACGGCTACGGCAACGTCTCCGCAGAGTGGATGCCCTGCAAGGCGCTGTGGATCAAGGAGAACGAGCCGGAAACGTACCGCAGAGCCGCGCACGTCGGCGAGTTCATCGACTGGCTGACGCACCGGCTGACGGGCAACTGGGTTGCCAGCATCGACAACGTCAGCATGCGGTGGTATTACGACCGGAACGAGGGCGGCTGGCCCGCGGGATTCTACGAGCAGATCGGCCTGGGCGACCTGCTGCCGCGCTTCCCCCAGCGGGTGCTCGACATGGGCGAGGTGGCCGGCGCGCTGCTGCCCGAGGTGGCGGAGGAACTGGGCCTGCCCGCCGGGATTCCGGTGGCCGAGGGCGGCGCCGACGCGTTCGTCGCGATGGTGGGGCTGAACGTCCTGCGCCCGGGGAAGATGGCGTTCATCACCGGCTCGTCGCACCTGCACCTGGGCCAGAGCGCCACGCCGCTCCACGCCAAGGGCATCTTCGGCGCGTACACCGATGCGGTGCTGCCCGGCCAGTACACGGTGGAAGGCGGCCAGGTCTCGACCGGATCGGTCGTCAAATGGTTCAAGGACAACTTCTGCGCCCGGGAAGCGGCGCTGGCGGCCGCAGCGCGGGACGGACGTCTACACCGTGCTCAACGAGCTGGCGAAGCCGATCCCGCCCGGCTCCGAAGGGCTGATCGTCCTGGATTACTGGCAGGGCAACCGGACGCCCTACGTCGACCCGGAGGCGCGCGGCATCATCCGCGGCCTGTCGCTCAAGCACACGACCGGGCACCTGTTCCGGGCGATCATCGAGGGCATCGCGTACGGGACCGAGCACATCCTGCGGACGTTCCGCCAGAACGGCTACGTGGTGGAGGAGATGGTGGCTGCGGGCGGCCCCACCAAGAGCCCCCTGTGGATGCAGATCCACGCCGACGTCAGCAACGTGCCCATCGTCCTGACCGCGGTGCCGGACGGTCCGGCGCTGGGGTCGGCCATCCTGGGCGCGGTTGGCGCGGGGCTGTTCCCCGACGTGCAGACGGCCGCGGAGCACATGGTGCACGCGTGCGCGCCGGATCGAGCCGGACCCGGCGCAGCACGAAGCCTACCAGTTCTACGTCGACCAGTACATCAACACCTACCCGCCGCTCCAGTCGCTGATGCAGGAGACGGTGCGAGCACAATCTGGTGACGCGCGTGATCTTCCCTGCAACCCGCCTGGCCCTCTCCGGCGAACGCTTCACGGTCCATTACCGGCTCCGTGCCGGCGACGAGGCGCAGGCGCGGTCGATTGCCCGCGGCATCTGCCTGGAGCAGACCACCGAGACATCGGACGCGCTGCTGGCAGACGACGACATCCGCGGCCAGGTCGTCGGGCGGATCGAGGCGCTGCGAGCCGCGGGTGCGGGCAGCTTTGACGCGGCCATCAGCTACGCGGTCGAGACCGCGGCCGGCGAGCTGACGCAGCTGCTGAACGTGGTGTTCGGGAACTCGGCCATGCAGCCGGGGATCCGGGTGCTGCACCTCGACCTCCCCGAGGGCACCCTGCGCCAGTACAAGGGCCCGCGGTTCGGGCGAGCGGGGATAAGCGGCACTCCTCGGCGTGCCGGAGCGGCCGCTGCTGGGCACGGCGCTGAAGCCGATGGGCCTGGGCGCGAAAGACCTGGCCGAGCTCGCGTACCAGCTGGCGCTAGGCGGAGTTGACGTCATCAAAGAGGACCACGGGCTGACGGACCAGCCGTTCGCGCCGTTCGAGGAGCGCGTGCCGCGCTGCGCGGAGGCCGTCGGCCGGGCGAACCGCGAGACGGGCTACCGCTGCCTGTACGCGCCGAACGTGACGACGCGGGCCGACCGGATTCTGACGCGGGCGATGCAGGCGAAAGCGTGGGGCGCGGGCGCGGTGATGGTCGCGCCGGGGCTCACCGGTTGGGATGCGCTGCGGCTGCTGGCGGAGGACGATGCACTGGCCCTGCCGGTGCTCAGCCATCCGGCCTTGCTCGGGACCTTTGCGGTCAGCCCGGAGCACGGGATGGCGCACCACGTGCTGTACGGGCAGCTGCCCCGGCTGGCGGGCGCGGACGCGACGATCTTCGTGAACTACGGGGGCCGGTTCTCGTTCAGCGAAGAGGATTGCCGGGGAATCGTTGCGGGGACAGAAGAGGCGATGGGCGGCCTGGCCCCCATCTTCCCGATCCCCGCGGGCGGCATGACGCTCGAGCGGATGCCCGAACTGGTCGAGTTTTACGGCTCAGAAGCCATCTTCCTGATCGCCGGCGGGCTCTACAGCCACGGCCCGGACCTGCTCCAGAGCAGCCGGGAGTTCCGGCGGTCGGTGGAACGCATGACAAGGAGGCAGACGTGAAGCAGGATAAGTACTCGGTCATCATCAGCAACTTCGGCAACCGGTCGGACCGATTCCTCTCGGGTTACGGCGAAGACCGCACCTTCGCGCAGCTGTGCGATTCGGCGGTCACGGTGCCGGGGCTCAGCGGCGTCGAGATCGTGGGCACGTGGCACATCACGACGAAGAACGTGCAGGAGGTGAAGACGCAGCTCGAAGACCACAACTTGAAGCTCGTCTCGATCATCCCCGATCATTTCGCGACGCAGGTCTATAGCTCGGGTGCCTTCACCTCGAAAGACGCTAAGGTGCGCGGCGCAGGCGATCGCGGACACCAAGGCCATGATGGACATCGCGGCGGAGCTGGGCTGCGGGCTGATCAACATCTGGAACGGCCAGGACGGCTACGACTACCCGTTCGAGGCCGACTATCTCCAGGAACGCGAGTGGCTCGTGAGCGGGCTGCGCGAGTGCGCGCAGCACCGGGCGGACGTCCGGGTATCACTGGAGTACAAGCTCAAAGAGCCGCGCAACCGCAGCTATCTCGGCACTGCGGCGGGGACGCTGCTCATCGCGCAGGAAATCGGGCTGCCGAATGTGGGCGTAACGATCGACGTCGGGCACGCGCTGGTGGCTTACGAGGACGTGGGCGAATCCATCGCGATGCTGTCGCACGCGGGCAGCAAGCTGTTCCACATGCACTTCAACGACAACTACCGGCTGTGGGACGACGACATGATCGTCGGATCGGTACACACGATCGAGACCTGGAGCTGCTGTACTGGCTTGACCGGGTCGGTTACGACGGGTACCTGTCGCTCGACCAGTACCCGTACCGCGAAAACCCGGAGGAGGCGATCACCGAAAGCGTGCTGTGGCTCCAGGCGCTGCGGAAGGTTGTGGACCGCATGGGGCACGAGCGCATCACGGAGGTCATTCGAGCGGGCAACGCCGCGGCCGCACAGCGCATGGTGCGGCAGGCGCTGACGAACGAGGCGTAGCCGCGGCGGCACGCCTGCCCCAAGGAGGGACGCGCGCATGGAGTAATTCGAACAACACGCCGGGCTTCTTCCGTTCCGTCGTGCAGATCGGCGTCATCGTGGCAGATATCGAGAAGGCGATCGAGGGCCTGACTTCGGTCTTCGGCATCGGACCCTTCCGCATCATAGACTGGCCCCCTGCGGGGCGGGAGGACATGGAGCGGCGATACTATGATGAGCCGGCCGACTTCACGGCCAGGATGGCCTTTACCGAGGCCGGTCCGGTGGAACTGGAACTGATCCAGCCGGTCTCGGGCCGGAGCATCTGGGCCGATTACCTCGAGGAGCACGGCCCGGGCATCCACCACATCCGCTTCAACGTGGACGACATGAAGCCGGTGACGGAATACCTGGCGGGGCAAGGCATCGGGGTGGCGCAGTCAGCGCACGGCATCCGCCCGGGGACCGAATGGGCGAACTTCGACAGCGTCGCCCGGGTGGGATTTACGATCGAGGTGATGCAGGCGCTGGCCGGAACCGACGGGCGCACGCCCATGATCGTCGACGGCAAGGTGACTTCTTAACGCTTTGAGGTAGCAAGAGCCAATGACAGCGCTCACCCACCGCGAACGGGTCGCGAGGGCGCTGCGGCATGAGGAACCGGACCTCGTGCCGCTCGACTTCGCAACGGGCGGCACCACGTCCCCCGTGCCCGAGTTCGAGCAGCGCGCTCGCAGCCCATTACGGCCTTCCGGCTCCGGACCGCATGCTGATGCACATCATGCGGCTCACCCCCGTCGACGAGCGCATCCTGTGCGATCTCGATATCGACACGCGGGCGGTTTACATGGGGCCGGTCAAAAAGGGCATCCGGCCGTGCGCCGAGCCGGGCCGCGTTCTATGACGACTTCGGGGTTAAGTGGCGAGAAGTGAACGCAGGCTCAACCGTGTACCGGGAGCTTGCGGAAAGCCCCCTGGCCGACGCGACCATCGACGACCTTGCCAGCTATGCCTGGCCGGACCCGCTCGATGGGGACCGCTTCCGCGACACCAGCGAGAACGCCCGGCGGCTCTACGAGCAAACCGATTTTGCAGTCGTCGGCTGTCCCGCATTCAACGGCGTCTGGGAACGGACGTGGTACCTGTGCGGCCTGGTGCGAGCGCTCGAGAGCCTCGTGGTCGACGTGGAATTCGTCCATGCCGTGCTCCGGAGGCTGACCGATCTTTCGCTGGCCGCGCTCGGACGCTTCCTCGAACTGACCGGACCCTATATCGAGGCGATCAAGCTCGGCGACGACCTGGGGACCCAGGGCGGCCCGATGATGTCGCCGAAGACCTATCGTCGATCGTCAAGCCCTACCACCGGGAAATCTGCGATTTCATCAAGGCCAGGACCCGCGCGGATCTACCTGCACACGTGCGGCAGCGTGTACACGCTCCTACCCGACCTGGTCGATGCGGGCTTCGAAATCCTCAACCCGGTACAGGTCAGCGCCGCGGGGATGGACACGGCCCGGCTCAAGGCTCAGTTCGGCGACCGGCTCTCGTTCTGGGGTGCGATCGATACGCAGCAGGCGCTGCCGTTCGGGACGATCGAGGAAGTGGAGCGAGAAGTCGAGCGGCGGATCGCAGACCTTGCGCCGGGTGGAGGCTACGTGCTGGCGCCGGTCCACAACGTGCAGGCGGACGTGCCGGTGGAGAACCTGCTAACGATGTACCGCCAGGCCCGCCATGCCGGAAGGTATCCGGTGTAGGGGGACGCGGCCCGTTCTCAGGTTGCAGCCGTGCCTTGCCGGATTGCCTCGACCGTGGCTTCGTAGGATCGCGCGAGGTGCTTGCGCAAGGTTTCCTCTGCCGTGACTCTATCGCGGCGCAACATCGCCTCCACGAGCAGGCCGTGCCAACCCACCGCGACCTCGCTCATGTCAAGCCCCTTGAGCACCTGGTGCGTCAGCATCAGGAGGCTCACTTGGCCGCGCAGCGCGGTCCACGCCGAAAGCACCCGGCTGTGCCGTGAGATGCGGCAGAGCGTGTAGTGGAAGTCCAGATCGGTCGAGATCAATTCGGCGGAGGTGTGATCCTCGCGGTCGAGAAGCTCGACCATCCTGTCAAGCGGGTCGCTCAACTCGCGTATCTGCACATCGGTGGCAACCCTGATTGCGCTGCGAAGCGCCAGCAGCTCCAGCGCTTCGCGAAGGCTGTTGATCTCCTCAGCGTCCTCCAGCGTTAGCTTTGCGACCGAGGCGCCGCGGTACGGGTTAAGGACGACCAGCCGCTCGTTTTGCAGAATCCGCAGCGCGTCGCGCACCGGGCCGCGGCTGAGCGCGAGGGCCTCCGCCATGTCCTGTTCGATGATGCGCTGCCCCGGTTTCAGCTGGCCCAGGAGGATAGCCTGCCGCAACTGGTCGGCCACCTGATCACTCAGTGTCCGGTTCAACGGCGCCGAATGGTTCAAGAATTCGAGATTCCCACCCATTATGTTTCCCATCGCTCGAGAATATTTGGTCGCGACGCCCGGCACGAAGTGTGACTAAGCGGAATCTAAGGCAAAATACCACGACGTGCCGGTCACGTCAAGCAGTTGACAAACGTTTGCCACGGTGCTAGTATGGTTAACGGTTAACCGACCCTTGCAGCGCTCCCGCAACCTGGCGAACGCAAATGCCTAACCCAGAAACCGCCGCCGATTTCGCAGCTGCACAGGAGTGGTGCGCGAGGCGCTTCCGACCTGCCGACAGCGGCGCCCTGCCCGAACTGCCCCTGTCCTTTCGCTACGCCGGCGTTCGATCGAGCAAACTGCCGCTGAACTGGCGGAAAGAGCGGCGATCCGGCTCGGAGCCACTGCTCGCCCAGGAAACCTTGAGCGCGGCCGCGGGCGACGGTCGTCGAGCATACCTGCCATATCAAGCGGTATGCCGAGTATCCGGCGGTCGAATGGGTCGCCGGATTTGCCAATCGCGGCGAGCACACCTCCCACATCCTCTCCGACATTCTTCCGCTCGATGTCTTGTTCGAAGTTGACCCATCGCTCCCGTGCCGGGTACACCATGCCCGCGGCACGCTCACCCAAACCGACGACTTCGAGCCCCTGGTCACGCCCCTGACGTTCCGGCAAGGCGGGTCGGCGCTGAGCCTCTCGGCGCGGACGGGCAAGTCCTCAACGCTACACCTGCCGTTCTTCAACCTCGAGATGGGCAATGGCGGCGTCATCGGCGCGATCGGCTGGAGCGGAGGGTGGAGCGCCTCGTTCCAACGGACGCCCGAGGGCATCCGCGTGCAAGCTGGCATGGAACGGACGCACCTCGTACTGCATCCGGGCGAAGAAATCCGGACTCCACGCATCCTGCTGTTGTTCTGGGAGGGGGACCGGATGCAGGCCCACAACGCCTGGCGGCAGCTGCTGCTCAAGCACTATTCGCCGCAGGCGAACGGACGGCCGCTGACGCCGCCGTTCTGTGAGGGTGTATGGGGCGCCCGGACTGCCGAAAGCCACCTGGAAAAGATCCGGTGGCTGCAGGAGGCAAAGCTGCCGGTCGAATGCTACTGGATCGATGCGGGCTGGTATGGCGAGCGTCCTCTCGATGAAGCAGCGGATGGCACGGGCAACGCATGGATGTTGCAGGTGGGGAGCTGGGAACCGAATCCGGCGGGCTACCCGAATGGCCTGGCGCCCGTAGGCGAAGCAGCGGCCGCGGCGGGGATGGGTTTTCTCCTCTGGGTCGAACCGGAGCGGGTACACGATGGGACGCGCATCTACGAGGAGCATCCCGAATGGCTGCTCGGCCCCACTCCTTGTGCCGCGGGCGGGCTGAACTACCTGGTGAACCTCGGAATCCCCGAGGCGCGACGGTATGTCACCGATCTCGTGTCCGGCCTGATCGAGGAAGGCCGCGTGACCTGCTACCGGCAGGATTTCAACGACCTGCGGCGCGCCGGAAATCTGCGCGATGGCCGATGCGCCGGACCGGGTGGGCATGACCGAGATCGGGCACATCAGCGGCCTCTATGCGTTCTGGGACGAGCTGCTCGCGGGCACCCCGGCCTAATCATCGACAATTGCGCGGGCGGCGGGCAGCGCATCGACCTCGAAACGATCTCGCGCAGCGTGCCCCTGTGGCGCAGCGACCTCCAGTGTTTCCCGTTCAACCCGGTGGCGATGCAGACGCAGACGCAGGGGCTGGCCCCGTGGGCGCCGCTGAGCGCAGCCGTCTGCGAATCGCCGACGCTCTACGCGATGCGCAGCGCCCTGGGGCCCGCCATCGTGACGCACTGGAGCAGCCAGGCGCTGGAAGGCGGCATCGATCTGCCTATCGAGCGCATCCGGGAACTCATGGAAGAAGCGCTGACGATGCGGAAGTACTTCTACGGCGACTTCTACCCGCTGCTCGCCTTCAGCCTGGCCGCGGATGCGTGGGCCGCGTGGCAGTATGACCGGCCCGATCTCGGCGAGGGAATGGTGGCTGCCTTCCGCCGGCACGCCTCGCCCTTCCGCTGCCTCCAAGCGACGGTCCGTGCACTCGAGGCGCCTGCCGAGTACGACCTATACTCATGGGACAGCAAGACCTCGCTGCGCGCGAGCGGCCGGACGCTCATGACGGAAGGGTTTCCCATAGAGATCGACCCGGCACCCGGCGCAGCGCTATTCACCTATCGACGGGTCGCCTGACAGGGCGCGGCTCTTGGGCCTGCGCCCCAGGCACTCCCGGCAGGCGCGAAGGAGCGAAAGGATGAGGCACAAGCGCATCCCGGGGTTGTCTGCGGTTCCGTGTGCTGGTGCTCGCAGTGCTCGCATTCGCAATGCTCGCGCTGGCGAGCTGCGCCGGCGGAGGAACCGACACCGACGATCCCTACGCGGATTCGGGTCCAGATGTATCCCGCTGGGGCGGACGACCTCGAAACCCCGACCGCCATCCCGACCGCGCCCGCGGTCGCTCGCCCCACCTATCGAGTGCAGCGCGGGCGAAATCGTCGAGCAAGTCGTTATCAGCGGCCGGGTAGCGCCCGTGCGCCAGGCGGACCTGTTCTTCCAGACAAACGGGCGGATCAAGTCCGTCCTCGTCAAGTCCGGCGAAATGGTCAAAGCGGGTCAGGTGATCGCGGAGCTGGAGATGGACGAACTGGAGCGGGACCTCGCGGGCAGCAAGCTCGACCTGGAGCAAGCGCAGGCGAAGCTGAAATCCCGCCGGGACGAAATAGCCCGCAACGCCAAAGAGGCACAACTAAACCTCGAAATCGCCCACGAGAACCTGGCAATTGTCAAGACGCAGGACCCGGCCCCGCGCAAGGCAAAGGCCGAGGTCGAGTTGCAGCAGGCATCGCTTACGTGGCAACGCCGCGAAGAAGAACTACGACGCGTCTGCCGGCCGGCCCTGAGCGGGATGCGCTCGCCCGAAGCGGCCTCGCTACAGCAGGCGGCGGCCGGCTACACGATCGTCAAAGCTGCTCTGGATTCGGTGCTCCAGGAGGTGGAGGCTTTCGGACACCGGGTGGTGGTCGCAGAGCGTCAGGTCGACCTGGCGCAGCTGGCAGTCGATTCGCTGGCCGGCGAAGCCGACCCACTCCTAGCAAACGACGCCGGGCGCGCTCGGTTTGCGGTCGACAAGCTGCAAGCGGGGCTGGCCGACGTGCAGATCGTCGCACCTTACGAGGGCGAAGTACAAATCAGCTTCGGCCTCAACCCCGGGTCGGCAGCTGAAGCGTATCGCTACCTCGCGTCGGTCTCGGACATTTCAGAGCTTGACATCACAGGCGACGTCGCCAACGTGCCGCTCAGCCGAGTGGCAGTTGGGATGCCGGCAATCGTCTCCCCGGTTGCGCAGCCCGGCGTCGACCTGAAGGCCCGAATCCGGCAAGTCCCGAAGCTCGGGGTGCTCACCGAAGGGGGCCAGGGGAAGGACCTCAGGTTTGAGCTGGAAGACACGAATCAAATGGCTGAACTCCGGAACGGCGACCTGGTGCGGATCACGCTGGTGCTCCAGGAAAAACCCGTGGTCCTCTGGTTGCCACCCCAAGCCATTCGGACGTTCGAGGGCCGCAAGTTCGTCGTGGTCCAGGACGAGGGCGCCGCGGCCGGTACGGGCCAACGACGGGTTGACGTCGAGCTTGGAATTCAGACGGAAGCCAGGGTCGAAATCCTGGACGGTTTGACCGAAGGCCAGACCGTGGTTGCGCCGTAAGGAGGAGGCGCCGCAAGGCGCGCGATGGCTTTTCTGCTCCGCCTCGGCTCGATGCTCACCATTGCGACCAAGCGCGTGCTCGCACAGTGGCGGCTTACCCTGCTCACGATCGCTGGGCTGACGGTGGCGATCGCGCTCGCGCTGAGCGTGCCCTTGTACGCGGACGCCGTCTACGGGCGCACGCTGACCCGCGCGCTGCTCGATCAAGCCAAGCAGGGCGACCCGTACCCGCCTTTCGCCATCCTGTTCCGCCAGCTCGCAAGCGGCAGCCGGCCGGCCAAATGGCCTGCAGTACAGGCCGTCGACGCGTACCCTGGGTAAAGAAGGCGGGCGCGTCGTTCGGCTTGCCCGAGAAGGAGCGCGTCCGCTTCCTGCGTTCCGACCAGCTGAGCCTTTTCCCTGCGGGGACGACTGCCGAACGGTTCACGCTCCGCAACCGCCTTGGGATCATGACGATCGGGGCTGCCCAGGGTTTTGAGGATCATGTCACGCTGACAGAAGGGCGGTTGCCGGCCGTGACCGCCCCCGCGGGGCAGCCCTTCGAGGTGTTGGTCAGCGCTGGAGCAGGCCGCCAAGCTCGGGTACCAGGTCGACGAAACGTATTTGCTGGTTGGCGAGACCGGCGGCGCGGGAGCGACTCCGCTGCTCATCCCAATCCGGATCGCAGGCATCTGGACGCCGCGTGACCCGACCGAGGACTACTGGTTTTACAAGCCGTGGGCTCTAACGGACGTGTTCATGGTTCCGGACCAGACCTACACCGAGCAACTGGTGCCGCTGATGCGCGATCCGGTTCAGGTGGCTGTGTGGTACGTCGTCCTGAATGGCAGCCAGGTGGCCGCGAGCAACGCGGATGGGGTGGCCCGGCGCATCCGGGCGGTCGAGGCCGAGGCAGCGGGCCTCCTGCCCGGACTGACCCTCACCGTGTCCCCTCTCGACGCGCTCGCCCGATTCCAGAGCGCGTCAGCGCTGCTGACCATCCAGCTGCTTGCCTTCAGTATCCCGATCCTTGGGCTCATCCTGGCGTTCATCGCTCTCGTAGCCGGCTTGACCGTAGGGGCGCAGCGTAACGAGATTGCCGTCCTGCGCAGCCGGGGAGCGACAGCGGCGCAAGTGATCGGCATTGCTGCCCTTCAGGCGGTGCTGCTCGACGCGATCTCACTCGCGTTGGCCTGGCCGCTCGGCGAGTTGTTTGCCGGCATCATCAGCCGGACCCGCAGCTTTCTATTGTTCGAAGCCTCTTCGGACGCACCTATCCGGATGACGCCTTCGACGTTGCGTTTCGGCCTGATCATGGCAGGGCTGGCCTTGGTCATCCAGTTGATCCCGACGTTCGCCGCAGCCCGGCATACCATCGTGACCTACAAGCAGGAGCGAGCTCGGGAGCTCAAGCCGCCGCTGTGGCAGCGCATGTGGATCGACGTGCTGCTCTTGATCCCGACCGGCTATGGCATCTACCTGCTCCGCCAGCAAGGCGCAATCGGCGGGCCGGCAGGGGCTGCGGCCGGCCAACTCCCGTCGTCGTCCACCGCTGTTCAACCGAATGACCCGTTCCAGAACCCGCTGCTGTTTCTCGTGCCGGCCCTGGCCGTCTTCGCCTGCACCCTGCTGGTCCTGCGCATCCTGCCGCTGTTGATGCGGGCGGTTGTCTGGGTCGTCGCACGGACCCGCAGCACCGGGTTCCTCCTGGCAATCCGCCATCTTGCCCGGGCCCCGGGCTTCTACAGTGCGCCCCTGCTCCTGCTGGTCCTCACGCTCAGTCTTTCTGCCTTCACGGCCTCGCTGGCCACGACGCTGGATCATCATCTGCGTGACAAGAGCTACTATGTCGCCGGCTCCGACCTCGACATCGACGAGTTAGGCCAGCACCCGCTGATCGAGGACCCGTCGAGGAGCACTCCCGTCGAAGACACCCAGCACTGGCTTCTTCCTCCTATCGCCGATCACCTTCGCATTCCCGGCGTAACGGCGGCGGCCCGAGTCGGGAGGTACACCGCGGTCCTGCTGCTCAATGGAAACCGCATCAACGCAACTTACCTCGGCCTCGACCGGGCCGCGTTCCCAAGCGTGGCCTTTTGGCGCCGGGACTTCGCGGTGCGGGGCAGCCAATCGCTGGGGACCTTGATGAACCTGCTCGCCGGTGATCCGGCTGCCGTCCTCATGCCGCGGGAGATACCTGCGCGAGTACGGATTGAAGGTGGGCGACATGGTCCGCACCGAGGTCAGCAGCTTCGGCAACACAACCGAACTCCAGCTGCGCATCGCAGGCCAGTTTGAGTTGTTTCCTTCCTGGTCCCCCGACAGCGGTCCGCTGTTCGTGGGCAACCTGGACCACTATTTCGAGCAACTCGGATACACGGTGCCCTACCGGGTATGGCTGCGCACGGGCAGGTCGCGCACTATGCACGCATCGTCGAGGACCTTCGGGCAACGGGCCTGTACGTCGTTAGTTGGGATGCCCCGCGCCAGAAGATCGCGGAAGAACAGCGCCGGCCCGAACGGCAGGGACTGTTTGGCGTCCTTTCGATCGGCTTTGCGGCGGCAGCGCTGCTGACCGTGCTGGGTTTTCTGCTCTATGCCTTCTTCTCCTTCCGGCGGCGAACCATCGAACTGGGCATCCTGCGTGCGATCGGCCTGTCGGCCGGGCAGATGACGGCGTTCCTGGGCTGGGAGCTAGTGTTCCTGATCGGGACCGGCCTGGTCATCGGCACAGCCATGGGAGCGTGGATCAGCCGGCTGTTCATCCCCTACCTGCAGGTCGGCGCCGGCACCGATGCCCGCGTCCCGCCGTTCCTCGTCGAGATCGCGTGGCCTGCGGTGTTCCGCATCTACGGGCTGTTTGGGCTGTTGTTCCTGGTCGCTCTCGTCGTGCTCGGGGTCCTGCTGCTGCGCCTGAAGATTTACCAGGCGATTAAGCTGGGGGAGACGGTGTAGCCATGCGCGAGCCGAACGCCGGAAATCAGGGACCCCTGATCATCTGCGACAACCTGGTCAAGATCTACAAGATCGCGGACCTCGAAGTGGTGGCCCTGCAGGGCCTGGACCTCGTGGTCGATGCGCGGCGAGCTGCTGGGCATCGTCGGCGTGAGTGGCAGCGGGAAGTCCACCCTGCTGAACATCCTGGGAGGCCTCGACCGGCCGTCGGCGGGCCGGGTGTGGGTCGACGGCGCGCGAGCTGCTGAAGCTGTCCGATCTCTGGCTCTCGACCGGTATCGCCGCTCTAAAGTGGGGTTCGTATGGCAGCAAGGGGCGCGCAACCTGGTCCCCTATCTGACCGCCGTCGAGAATGTCATGCTGCCGATGACGCTGGCCGGCGTGACGGGCCGGCGCAAGCGGCAGCGCGCCGAAGAGCTGCTGCGCACTCGGTCGGCCTGGCCGACCGGCGGCGCCACCGGCTGCAGCAGATGTCGGGCGGAGAGCAACAGCGGGTCGCCATTGCGGTCGCGCTGGCCAATAATCCCGCCCTCCTCCTTGCGGACGAGCCGACCGGGGAGCTGGACAGCGCCACGGCCGCCACGATATACCAGGCCTTGCAAGACCTAACCGCGGCTTACGGCGTCACGACCGTGATTGTCAGCCACGATCCGGAGATCGCCTACAAGGTGAACCGGGTGGTCACGATACACGACGGCCTGCGACGTCGACCGAGACACGCGGCGCCAGGACGAAAGCGGCCGGCCCGAGGCGGCTGCACCGGAGGGCGGGGCGACGGCCGGCCTGGAGGAGTTGGTCGTGGTGGATGCGGCGGGCCGGCTGCAGGTGCCGAAAGAATACCTCGAGCGCTTCGAAAGTAAAGGGACGGGTGCGGCTGGAGTTGCGCGAGGACGAGATTGCGCATTCGCTCCGGCCGAGGGCGGGCCCGGGCACGCGGGGAGAACTATCTGCTGGCCCTGGGCTTCCAGCGTCCCGAGAGTGGCCCCTTCGCAAGGCTGCGACAGCTACGTTTGCGAGGTGGGAGCGCACCCCGGCAAATGCCCCCGTAGGCGAGCATGACGACTGAGCCCCGTACGCCAGCAGTGGAGGTCGAGGACCGTGACCCGGGTGTACCGGGTGGGGGGCTCCGGTGGCAGCGGACGCGAGGTGCACACGCTGCGCGGGATCAGCCTGACCATCCAGGCGGGTTGCCTGACCGCACTGAAGGGCCGGTCGGGCAGCGGCAAGACCACGCTGTTGAACTGCATTGGCGGACTGGACGCGCCCACGTCGGGCGCGGTCTAGGGTCTTCGGAAGCGCTATCGCGAGGCTGAACGACCGGGAGCTGACGCGCTGGCGGCGGAGCAGGTGGGCTTCATCTTCCAATCGTTCGGCCTGCTGCCCACCCTCTCGGCTTACGAAAACGTCGAGCTCGCGCTGAGAATCGCCGGAGGCGGCTATCTGGAGCGCCGCGAACGCGCGCCTGCGACCTGCTGGACCTCGTCGGGCTGGCAAAGTGGCGCGATCACCGGCCCTACGAGTTGTCGGGCGGGCAGCAGCAGCGGGTGGGCATCGCCCGTGCGCTCGCGAATCGCCCGCGCCTGATCCTAGCGGACGAGCCGACGGGCGAGCTGGACAGCGTGACTGCCAGGGAGATCCTCGAGCTCTTCGCCCGGCTCTCGCACGAGGAAGAGATAACGGTCCTGGTCGCGTCACACGATCCGCAGGTCGACGCGCTGGCCGACCACGTTTTCCGCCTGCAAGACGGCCAACTTGCCGGCTCGCCACCTGGATAGACCTGACAGGACCCTGCTCCGGCAGGATGCGAAACCTGCCAGGTCTGGCGGCGAGAAGGCGTGACAAGCAGAAGGGAGATTCATCGGATGTCGCTTAGCAGCAAGGAGCGGTTCACCCGCATCCTCGCGCACCAGCCGGTCGACCGTATCGGGCTTTTTGAAGTCTACTGGCGCGAGACGGTCGAGCGCTGGTCCGCGGAGGGCCACCTGGCAAGGCCGGAGATGGTGAGCGACCATTTCGGGCTGGATGTGCGCCGCACCGGCGGGGAGATTACTCCCGGCAATTACCACATGATCAATTTGATCGCGGACCTGGACGCAAGTCAGCAGCCGGTGGAGGAGACTGAGACGGTCAAGCTGGTGCGCGACGGCAACGGCGCGCTGCTGCGCTGGCTGAAGGGCAGCTCGGGCGCGCCGGAGCACGTCGACTTTGCGGTGAAGGACCGGCGGGGCTGGGAAGAGCACATCCGTCCCCGGCTGCTGGACGAGACCACCTACGAGCGGCGCATCAACTTCGGCCTGTACCGGGAAACACGGGACAAGTGTGCGAGGGACGAGCGGTTCATGACCTGCGGCGTGGTCGGGGCCTTCGACCAGATGTCACCCATGTGCGGGCACGAGCACCTGCTAGCAGGCATGGCGCTGGACCCCGAATGGGTCGCGGAAATGGCAGACACCTACATGACCGTCATGGTGCGGCTGCTCGAGACCCTGTTCAGCCGCGAAGGGCGACCGGACGGGCTGTGGGTGTGGGACGACCTGGGGTTCAAGCACCGGCCATTTATGTCGCCGGCCATGTACCGCCGCCTGCTGCTCCCGGCGCACAAGAAGCTGTTCGACTTCGCGCACAGCCAGGGACTCCCCGTCGTGCTGCACT
The DNA here is from genome assembly GCA_963800615.1 of uncultured Chloroflexia bacterium. Taxonomy (GTDB): domain Bacteria; phylum Chloroflexota; class Anaerolineae; order CG2-30-64-16; family CG2-30-64-16; genus JALOOB01. The sequence goes on along the minus strand of CAWDBO010000021.1, from coordinate 509,566 downwards.
GCGATGGATACGTGGAGGCGCTTGTGCCATCGCTGATCGAAGCGGGGATCAACTGCCTGCAGCCGCTGGAGGTGAAGGCCGGGCATGGACCTGGTCAGGCTCAAGCAGCGCTTCGGCGAGCAGATCGCGTTGATCGGCGGGATGGACGAGCGGGTGCTCGAGACGAACGACTGCGGGGCGGTGGAGGCGGAGCTGCAGGCCAAGCTGCCTGCGGTGATGGCCGGCAGCGGGTACGTGCTGCAGGTCGACCACAGCGTCTCGCCGCTGGTCGACTACGAAACCTACCGCTTCTTCGTCGAACGCGGCCTCGAAATCGGCACGTATGGGAGTTAGGGGGATGATGCGACCGGACCCCGACTACAGGCGGCTGCTGCAAGCGATCGCCTTCGAAGAACCCGACCGGGTTCCCCTGGCCGAGCTGGGCGTCGACACGGCGCTCAAGGACAAGTTCATGGGCCGGCCCGTCCGTACCCTGGAGGACCACCTGGCGTTCCAGGTTGAGGCGGGGATGGACTTCATTTACCTGCGGGCCAACTACGAGTATGACAGGCTGCTCGCCGGTCGTCGCCAGCGGCACGCCCATCTCGTGGGCGCACTCGATTGCGCCGGAACAGGAGACCGTCGGCACGTACCAGGCCGGACCCATCCGCACGTTCGCCGACATGGAGACGTACCCCTGGCCCGATCCCGAGACGGTAGACGTGTCGCACATCCAACGCGCGTTCGAGCTGGCGCCGCCCGGGCTGGGAATCATCACCGGCGTGGGCGGCATCTTCACCCGCACGTGGATGCTGATGGGCTACGAGCACTTCTCGACCTCGCTGATCGACGAGCCGGACTTGGTGGCGGCTATCGCCCGGCGCGTCGGCAGCATCCAGGTGGCCGTTCTCCGCCGCCTCCTCAAGCTCCCCGGCATCGTGGCGGTCTGGTACGGCGACGACCTGGGATACACGGAAAGCCTGCTCACCTCGCCCAAGGTGCTGCGGCGGCATTTCTTTCCCTGGATGGAGGAACTCGCCGGGCTGGCGCACGCCGCGGCCATGCCCTTCATCATGCACTCGGACGGGCGGCTCGTGCAGGTGCTCGACGATCTCGTCGCGCTCGGCCTGAACGCGCTGCATCCGATCGAGCCGAAGGCGATGGACATCTACGAGCTGAGGGCGAAGTACGGCCGGAGGCTTGCCCTCTTCGGCAACATCGACCTGGGGTACACGCTGACTGAAGGCAGGGGCAACCCGGAGGCCGTGCGGGCGGAGGTGCGCGAGAAGATCAAGGCGCTGGCCCCGGGCGGTGGTTATGGGATTGCTTCCGGCGCGGGTGCGACCCGTTATGTCACTCTGGAGAACTTCAACGCGATGCGGGAGGCCACGTTCGAGTATGGGGCCTACCCGATCGACCTTTGAAAGCGTTTGCAGCAATCTCGTCAATGCGGAAGAGGAGCAATCATGGTAACAGGCGAACTTCATGGCGTTGTCACACCCATCATTACGCCGGTCGACGATGACGACAGGGTCGACGAGGGGGCATTCCGCGCGCAGATCCAGCGGCTCATCGCGGCGGGCGTACACGGGATCTTCGTGGGGGGATCGGCCGGGGAAGGCCCGCTCCTGACCGAGCGGGAGTGGGAACGCATGGTGACCATCGCGCGAGACGAGGTCGGCGAGCGGGCGTACTTGCTGGGCGGCGCGATGGACACGTCAACCCAGCGCGTGCTCGTCAAGGTGAAAATCCTGCGCGAACTGGGTTACGCGCACTGCGTCGTCACCCCGACCTACTACCTCATCCTGCGCCACCCGGACGAGTTCCTGCGGCTGTTCGGCGAGTGTGCGAATCATGCCGGGGAGATGGACGTTATCGCGTACAACATCCCGTCGTGCACGTCGTCGGTCATCCCGGTGGAGGTCGTCATCGAGCTGGCCCGGAGGGGTTGGATCCGGAGAATCAAGGAAAGCTCCGGCGACCTCGCATACCTGACGCGGCTAATCCAGGAAGGCGCGGCGGTTGGACTGCGGGTGCTGCAGGGGGACGAGCGGCACATGCCGGCAGCGCTGAAGGCGGGTGCGGTGGGCATCGTGCCCGGCTGCTCGAACTACGACCCGGAGGCTTTCCTGGGGGCCTACCGTGCTGCCGCAGCCGGCGACGACGAGGAGTTGGCGCGGTGCGCCGCGCGCATCGCGGCGGTCCGCGAGTCCGTGGCGCTCGCCGGGGACCAGTGGCTGGCAGGCATCAAGTACGCCGTGTCGCGTCTGGGCATCGGCTCTGGCAAAACCGTGTCGCCGTTACAGCCGTTGACCTCCCAACAGCGGGCCGCCATCGACGCCTTCATGGGCCTTGCATAGTGCAACTGTCCCAACTGCGAGACTATCCCATACGGCTCGCTTGCGCCAAAATTAACTTTTCTGAGGCCCTTGACACTGGTTTGACGGTATGGTACTGTGGTTCTGCAAATCGTAAACGGTTAACAAATTCCTGTTTACATTTTCACAATCTCACCCTACCGACCTATGCAGCTCGAAAACCTCGCGCAGATCTTGACACCGACCGTCAAGCGCCCGCTCGCCGACGAAGTCAGCGAGCGCCTGCGTGACGCGATCCTGCACGGGCAACTCGCTCCCGAAGAGCCTCTGCGCGAGGCGACGCTATCCGAACTGATGGGCGTCAGTCGTGGTCCCGTCCGCGAGGCCCTTACCATCCTCGAACGCGAGGGCCTGGTGGTCACTACCCCTACCGGGCGGACCTACGTGGCCCGGCTTTCACACGAAGAACTCGACGACGTTTTCAGCCTGCGGAAGGCACTCGAACGGCTGGCGGTTGAGTACGCCTGCGTGCGCGCTACGCCTGAAGACCTCCAGAGGATGCAGGCCGTTGTGGACGAGATGGCGGGAGCGACGGACCAGGACGTCAGCGCGAAGGCCATGGCCGAGCTAGACATGCGCTTTCACGAAGCCGTGTACCAGGCAGCGCACCACCAACGTCTACTGGATTTCTGGAATATCCTGCGGCCCCAGATGTACGTGTTTCTGCTCAGCCGGAATGCGGCCAGCGGTGATTACCTGGAACAGGCCGCCCGCGGCCACCAGGAAATCCTGGACGCGATCAGCGCCCGCGATAAGGACGTCGCACTGCACATCAACGAAGGCCACATGGGCGTTGCCTACAACCTGGTGAGTGGGAGTTACGAGCACGCGACCGGCCCGTAGCAAGACAACGTGAGGGCACGTCGCACGCGGACGGCGTCGAGGGCCGCGATCGAAAACAGCAACAGCTTCAGCCGCCACTCCGGATGCCCGCTTCGACAGGCAGCACCCGAGTTGGCGGTTCATTCCCACGGGAACCTGATTCCCCTGGAACCATCGCAACGGAGCGGAACAAGCATGAAGCTAGTCACCTTTACCCACCGCGACTCCACAGCGGGCGACCGGCTCGGAGCCCTGGTCACCAGCGAACTCGGCGAGAGGGTATACGACCTCAACGAACTCGACCCTCGCCTGCCGGCCGACATCCTGGCCTTCCTCGAAGCCGGACCAGAAGCGCTCGGGCTTGCCGAAGCGGCCGTGGCTGCTGCGGCGCCGGACAAAAGCCTGGATCCCGCCACCCTACAACTGAAGGCCCCGGTTCCCCGCCCCGGCAAGATCATCTGCATCGGGCAGAACTACCTGGCGCACGCGCACGAGTCGAACGCTTCCGCGCCGCCTTATCCCATCATCTTTGCCAAGTACAACAACACGGTGATCGCGCACGGCGAGGCGATCGTGGTTCCCCCGGCGGTGCAGAAGCCGGACTACGAGGGCGAGCTGGCCGTGGTGATCGGCAAGCGGGGCCGCGAAATCCCTGAGGCGCAGGCGCTAGAGTACGTCGGCGGCTATTTCCCCTTGAACGATGTCAGCGCACGCGACTGGCAAAACCGGACAGGCCAGTGGGTGATCGGCAAGACGCCGGACACCTTCTGCCCGATGGGACCCGCCCTTGTCACCGCGGACGAAATCCCGGATGTGCAGAACCTGTGGATTCGCACGGTGATCAACGGCGAGGTCCTGCAGGAGGGCCACACCAGCCTGATGATCTTCCCGATCGCGCACCTGATCGCGGACATGAGCTGCGTGATGACGCTGGAGCCGGGCGACGTGATCGCCACGGGCACGCCGGCGGGCATCGGCGCGGCGCGGACACCCCCCCGCTGGCTGCGGCACGGCGATGTCGTAAGGGTCGAGATCGAGAAGGTCGGCGCGCTGGAGAACCCGGTGGTTCTGCGGGCCTGAGGATCGTAGACGGTTAGTTCCAGGATCGGCCGATGATTCGATACAGAGAACGCAGTTTCCCCTGTGGAGTACAGACAGTCGTTGTGGAAACGCCTGCTTGAACGTGAGCGAGCTGGGCGTCCTCGCGGCCGTCATCGCTGTTCTTCCTCATCTTCACGGCGGCCAATTCCAGCATGGCGAACCCGGAGAACCTGGTGCGCATGGCGTTCCAGGGCACCTTTCTCGGGCTTGCCGCCTTTGCGATGGGCTTCCTCATGATCGCAGGCGAAATCGACCTGTCGAGCGGCGGCACCGCCGCACTGAGCGCAGCCCTCGCGGGGGTGCTGATCATGAACCAGGGTGGTCGGAGCCTGCCGCGTACGGTGCGGCGCTGCTGGCGCGGTGCTGGTGGGGCTGCTCAACGCGTTTATCGTGCTCAAGATCCGGATGCCTTCCGTTCTTCGCTACGCTTGGCACCAGCTTCATGGTGAGCGGGCTGGCGATTTGGATGCTGAAGGGCGCGTGGATTTATGTAGCGGACGATATCCCGGTGTTGATGAAGACGCTGGTCCAACTTCGCCATCCTGGCCTTACCGTGGGTTCGTCGTCACTTCTCATCGCCTACGTTATCGGCGACCTGCTGATGAGGACCTCGAAGTTGGGCCCGACCCTGAGGGCCGTTGGGGTAACCGCCGGGCTGCGCAGATTGTAGGCATCAACGTCACGTTGGTCAAGACCCTTTGCTTCGTGTTCGTGAGCGTTTGTTGCGGCATGGCAGGCATCTTAGTGATGGCTTACAGCGGGACGACCGATTCGCAGATCGGAAACGGGTGGCTGCTGTGGGTTTTGGCGATTGTCATCATTGGCGGTGGCAGCCTGCAGGGCGGAACCGGCAGCATTATCGGCGTGCTTTTCGGGACAGCGCTCATTCAGATCATCCGCATGGGCCTGCTCAACGCCAATGTGCAGACCAATGCACAAGGCATCGTGATTGGCGTCGTCCTGCTTGGCGCCGCTTCGCTCGACGCGATCCGGAGGAAGCGCGCTGTACTAAGGCGACCGGGCACACGTGATTGGGAACGGCGTGCTGCCGGCTCGCCAAGGCTTCGATCGAGTGGCGGATCGTGGCAACAGCGCTATGGCTGGCGGGCCCGAAGGAAGTGCAGATATGGAAATGACCTACAACGAGCAGCAACGGCATGACCCTGGGCCGGAGAATCGCGAATTTTCCTGCGCGGCCTGCTCGCGAGGCAGGAATCGGGAATCATCCTGCTCTGCATCCTCATGATCGGCTTCTTCTACTCCCGCAACCCCGCCATGTTGTGCCCGCGACCGTTATCTCTATCCTGCGCACCATGGCCTTCCCGGCGCTGATTGCGATGGGGATGGTCCAACTGATGATTGCAGGCGAAATCGACTTGTCAACCGGCGCAGTGATGAGCCTGAGCGCCGTTTTGCGGCGAAGCTGGTCCGGGACGTCGGCTTCTCGGTGCCGATGGGGGTGCTGGCAGGGCTGGGCGCGGCGGTTATTGTCGGGCTTACCAATGCCTTCTTCACCGTGAAGGTCGGCGTCCCTGCGGTTATCACTACCATCGCGACCCAGTTCATCGTGCGCGGGGTCAGCTACTCCTTCACCAACGGCCCCCCGATCTACCCGCTGCCCAAAGAGGTCGGCATCATCGGCTCCTGGCGGCCGTTGGGCATCTCGTTCACCTTCTTCCTGGCCATCGGGGTGATGATCGTCGTGCAGATCCTCCTGAGCCGGACGCGCTGGGGTTCGTCGCTGTTCGCCACGGGTGGGAACAAACTCGCCGCACAGGTCTGCGGCATCAATACCGATCGCGTCAAGACGATCTGCTTCGTCCTGACGAGCGTCCTGGCCGGCATGGCGGGGCTGCTCACGATGAGCCAGCTCCCGCTGACTCCTGGCGATCCGATCATCGGCCGAAACCTTGAGTTGGATGTCCTCGCTGGCATCATCATCGGCGGCGTCAGCTTTTACGGCGGTCGCGGTTCCGCGATCGGCGCCTTTGTTGGCGTCCTGTTCATCCAGCTCGTGCGCAGCGGCCTGGTGATCGGCCATTTCGATTCATTCCTTCAAATGCCCGTACTTGGCGCCCTGCTGGTGCTCGCGGCTGTCGTAGACGTGCTGCGCCACCGTAGGGACGAAGGCTAGGTTCGGCTTGCGGCCCCGTTTTGTGACCCTGATGTGCTCGATTCACTTGATGTGCCCGGTTAGGCGACAACCTGAGTGGTCGGCCAGGGCGGTGCGTGCGCCCGCTTGCGGCGTGCGCAGAAAGGAGTGTGGCCCTGCGTTCACGGCAAGAATGAGATGATTTCGGGTGGTACGTGCCAACACTGAGTCTCCGGTCACATTCTCAAGGAGGATGAAATGTCTCGGAAAACGCTGTTCCTGGTCCTGTCCATGATCGTCGTGCTGTCCATGGTGGTATCGTGCGGCGGTCAGCAGCCAGCCCCCGCCCCTGCGGCGACGAGCGCACCTGCGCCGGCGGCCGAACCGACAAAGGCGCCCGAGGCACCCGCAGCTGCCCCTGCAGCCGCGGGCGATGTCAAGGGCAAGTTCTACTGGATTCAGAACTCGGCCTGGCACCCGGTGCACCAGTACACCCAGCAGGGCTTCCTGGCCGGCTGTGAGGCCCAGGGACTCAACTGCGAACTGGCCACCACCGACGAGAACAGCATCGACGCACTCGTCGCCCTGGCCGACCAGGTCGTCTCCCGGCCTGACACCAAGGGCGTCGCCATGTGGTTCGGCGGCCTGCCCGTCGCCAAGCCGATCATCGAAAAGGCCAAGGCCAAGGGCATCGCCGTCGCGCTGCCGCACTTCCCGGTCGCCGAAGGCTTCTACGCCGACAATGCGGTCCAGATCGCGGCCGACCCCTCCAAGTACCCCGATCCGGTCGCCAAGGCCATGTGCGACGAGCTCAAGAAGCAAGGCGTCACCAAGGGCTCCGTCGCCATCACCCAGAACAACCACAACGCCACCGAGGACATGGTCGCCAAGGTCTTCGCCGAGAGCATGAAGAAGTACTGCCCCGACCTGACCATCCTCGACGTCCAGCTCGAAGGCCCTGAGCCGACCCAGGCCATCGCCGTCGCCACCTCCATCATCCAGGCCAACCCCGACCTGGTCGCCGGCTTCTCCACCACCGGCGGCGGCCCCACCACGTGGGCCGGCGCGCAGAAGGAAACCGGCAAGAAGGTCCTCTCCGTCGGCATGGACGCCACCCACGTCAACCTCGACCTCGTCAAGAACGGCGAGGTCTGGGGCCTGGTCGCCCAGCCGCTCTACGACGAAACCTTCGGCTCCGCCGACCTGCTCTACAAGATGGCGAACGGCCAGAAGGTCCCCTACTGGACTGTCCTCGACGCGCCGCTGGTAACCAAGGCCAACGAGCAGCCATTCTATGATCTGCTGGCCAAGCTCGAGCCCAAGTTCCGCAAGGACGCCAAGAACCCCGACGAGAAGCCGGCTGCGGCCCCTGCCAAGGAAGGCGCGGTCAAGGGCAAGTTCTCTGGATTCAGAACTCGGCCTGGCACCCGGTGCACCAGTACACCCAGCAGGGCTTCCTGGCCGGCTGTGAGGCCCAGGGACTCGACTGCGAACTCGCCACCACCGACGAGAACAGCATCGACGCACTCGTCGCCCTGGCCGACCAGGTCGTCTCCCGGCCTGACACCAAGGGCGTCGCCATGTGGTTCGGCGGCCTGCCCGTCGCTAAGCCGATCATCGAAAAGGCCAAGGCCAAGGGCATCGCCGTCGCCCTGCCGCACTTCCCGGTCGCCGAGGGCTTCTACGCCGACAATGCGGTCCAGATCGCGGCCGATCCCACCAAGTACCCCGATCCGGTTGCCAAGGCCATGTGCGACGAGCTCAAGAAGCAAGGCGTCACCAAGGGCTCCGTCGCCATCACCCAGAACAACCACAACGCCACCGAGGACATGGTCGCCAAGGTCTTCGCCGAGAGCATGAAGAAGTACTGCCCCGACCTGACCATCCTCGACGTCCAGCTCGAAGGCCCTGAGCCGACCCAGGCCATCGCCGTCGCCACCTCCATCATCCAGGCCAACCCCGACCTGGTCGCCGGCTTCTCCACCACCGGCGGCGGCCCCACCACGTGGGCCGGCGCCCAGAAGGAGACCGGCAAGAAGGTCCTCTCCGTCGGCATGGACGCCACCCAGGTCAACCTCGACCTCGTCAAGAACGGCGAGGTCTGGGGCTTGGTCGCCCAGCCGCTCTACGACGAAACCTTCGGCTCTGCCGACCTGCTCTACAAGATGGCCAATGGCGAGAAGGTCCCCTACTGGACCGTCCTCGAAGCGCCACTGGTGACCAAGGACAACGAGCAGCCATTCTATGACCTGCTGGCCAAGCTCGAGCCCAAGTTCCGCAAGGACGCCAAGAACCCCGACGAGAAGCCGGCTGCGGCCCCTGCCAAGGAAGGCGCGGTCAAGGGCAAGTTCTACTGGATTCAGAACTCGGCCTGGCACCCGGTGCACCAGTACACCCAGCAGGGCTTCCTGGCCGGCTGTGAGGCCCAGGGACTCGACTGCGAACTCGCCACCACCGACGAGAACAGCATCGACGCACTCGTCGCCCTGGCCGACCAGGTTGTCTCCCGACCTGACACCAAGGGCGTCGCCATGTGGTTCGGCGGCCTGCCCGTCGCCAAGCCGATCATCGAAAAGGCCAAGGCCAAGGGCATCGCCGTCGCCCTGCCGCACTTCCCGGTCGCCGAGGGCTTCTACGCCGACAATGCGGTCCAGATCGCAGCCGACCCCACCAAGTACCCGGATCCGGTCGCCAAGGCCATGTGCGACGAGCTCAAGAAGCAAGGCGTCACCAAGGGCTCCGTCGCCATCACCCAGAACAACCACAACGCCACCGAGGACATGGTCGCCAAGGTCTTCGCCGAGAGCATGAAGAAGTACTGCCCCGACCTGACCGTCCTCGACGTCCAGCTCGAAGGCCCTGAGCCCACCCAGGCCATTGCCGTCGCCACCTCCATCATCCAGGCCAACCCCGACCTGGTCGCCGGCTTCTCCACCACCGGCGGCGGCCCCACCACGTGGGCCGGCGCGGAGAAGGAAACCGGCAAGAAGGTCCTCTCCGTCGGCATGGACGCCACCCAGGTCAACCTCGACCTCGTCAAGAACGGCGAGGTCTGGGGCTTGGTCGCCCAGCCGCTCTACGACGAAACCTTCGGCTCTGCCGACCTGCTCTACAAGATGGCCAACGGCGAGAAGGTCCCCTACTGGACCGTCCTCGAAGCGCCACTGGTAACCAAGGCCAACGAGCAGCCATTCTATGACCTGCTGGCCAAGCTCTCGTCCAAGTTCCGCAAAGACGCCAAGAACCCCGACGAGAAGTAACAGCTTCTCCTGACCCAGGGATGCCGGGGCACCCGGCGTCCCTGGCGACGACCAGACCGGTGATTCCCCGGCGCCGGCATCCGTGCCGGGGAACCACCTTCACAACTGACAACCGTCGAGAACGATGACAAGGAGCCAGGTCCCATGACCGAAGATGTAACGAGCAAGCAGGACAAGATCTTCGCTGCAGGCCGGCAGCCCCTTCTGGAGGCCAAAGGCATCTCGAAGGCATTCGGACATGTCCAGGCGCTCGACAACGTGGATTTCGAACTGTATCCCGCGGAGGTGGTTGCGCTGATCGGCGACAACGGCGCGGGGAAGTCCACGCTCGTCAAGATCCTGTCGGGCATCTACCGAAAGGATTCGGGGCAACTCTTCTTCGAGGGTCAGCCAATAGAGCTGCGCGGGCCCAAGGATGCGGAGCGCCTGGCCGGAATCTCGACCGTTTACCAGGACCTTGCGTTGGTAGATGTACGCGATGTTGGCTCGAATATCTTCCTGAACATGGAGCCGACCCGGCTGGGCATCTTCATTGACTTCAAGAAGATGTACGCCAACGCGCGGCAGGGTCATCGAGGTGTTGCGAATCGATATGCCTTCCGTCAGGTCAACGTCGCAGAACTGTCCGGTGGGCAGCGGCAAGGCGTCGCCATCTCACGCGCCCTGGCCCGCGGCCGTCGCATCTTCATGCTCGACGAGCCGACGGCTGCGCTCGGCGTCGAACAACAACACAAGGTCAACGAGTTGATCGCCAACCTCAAGCGCGAGGGCAAGACCGTGCTGGTCATCAGCCACAACCTGGAGCATGTCTTCACCGTCGCGGACCGGCTCATCATCTTGCGCCGCGGCAAGCGTGTGGGCACCCGGCTCAAAAGCGAGACGACAAAGGAAGAGATCGTGGGCCTCATCACCGGGGCCGTACGTGGGGATGCGGTCGACTGAAAACGCTGCGCCGAGCTTACCCCGGCCGGCGCCCTCCACCCGCCAAGAAGCTTGAAAAAAACCGCGTGCCTGCCGCGCCGAGCGAGCGCGCAGCGACTGCGACCAGTGTAAGGAGACCTGAAGGATGCCGCTCACGCCGCTTCCGATCCACATCGAGTGGATCGAGCAGAAGTGCAGCAACTGCCTCTCCTGCGTAGTGGTCTGCGCTGAGCGCCACACGGGGATGAGCGCGCCGTCGTGCGCCCGCATCCGGGTGCAGGTCGACCTGCTGACGGATAACAAGGTCAGCGCCTTTTACTGCCGGCAATGTGAAGACGCGGCGTGCGCGGAGGCCTGCCCGGAAGGCGCGATTGCATTCGACGAGATCGTTCGAGCGTGGCTCGTCGACGACGAAAAGTGCATGGCCTGCGCCGCTTGCGTCGACGCGTGCCCGTACGAGGCCATCGTGATGGATCCGCAAACAGATACGGCCGTGAAATGCGACCTCTGCGGCGGGCTGGTGCGATGCGTCGAGGTTTGTGCGCCCGGCGCGCTGTCGGTGGTCGGAGCATAGACAAGCCGCAAGGTGCGGCCGGACATACGGGCGGCGAGGAAGACGAACGATGGTCAAGAGAAGAGGCGGCTGGGCCGGAAAGCTGCTGCGAGTCGATTTGTGCAGCGGCAAGATTTGGACCGAACCGTCGGCCGGGTACGGGGAGAAGTATATTGGCGGCCGCGGCCTGGCTGCGCGGATCGCATGGGACGAGATCCCGGCGGGCACGAAACCATTCGATCCCGAGAACAGGATCATCTTCGCGGCCGGCCCGCTGACCGGCACCTCTGCACCCAACTCGGGCCGCGCCACCGTCTGCAGCCTCAGCCCGCAGGCGTACCCATACGAATGGTTCACCTACTCGAGCTTCGGCGGCTATTGGGGACCCACGCTCAAATACGCGGGGTATGACGCCGTCGTGGTCCAGGGATGCGCGGAGCGGCCGGTTTATTTGTGGGTGAACGACGGCAAGGTCGAGCTGCGGGACGCGTCGGACCTGTGGGGCCAGGGGGTTTATGCGACGCAGGAAACCCTCTTACGCAGGCACGGCAAGGATGTACGTGTATTAGTCATCGGCCAGGCGGGGAAAACCGGTCCCGCATCGCGATCATCGCATCGGGCACCAGCTCGGCCGCGGGACAGGGCGGCTTCGGCGCCGTGTTGGGCGCGAAGAACCTCAAGGCGATCGCGGTGCGCGGCACGGGCGGCATCGCCCTGGCAGACCCGGCAGGGTTCTCCGACTGCACCCTGGCGGTTGCGAAAGAAATGCACGCTCCCAGCGGCTGCCCGAAATGGAGCTGCCTGGATCCGCAGCTGGTGATGGAGCACAGCGAGCGCTTCTACGCGTGCACCCAGCAGTGCGCGAACCCGATTTGCCGGCTCAGCCGCTATTACGACGCGGTGCCGGGCGTGGTATATCCCGATCGAAAATACAGCGGCACGATCACCTGCGAAAGCTCGCTGTTTGGCGGCGCAGGAGGCACGATCTACGACTGGAAGGTTGGCTTCCGCGGCGGCTTCGAGCTGGCGCGGATCAGCCAGGACTACGGGTTGAACCATTGGGAGCTGGGGATCGGGATGGCGCCGTGGCTGCGCAGGTGCCACGCGGAGGGTCAACTCCCCACGCTCGACGGCGAGCCGTTCAACCTGGACGACGCGGGTGCTGGGACGCCCTCTTCCGGAAGATCACCTTCCGCGAGGGTATGGGCGACGCGCTGGCGGAGGGCACCGTGCGCGCCGCGGAGATGCTGGGCATCGGGCGCGAGTTCGTGCGCGACTACTATACGGCTTGGGGTTTTGCCGGCCATTGGGACGGACACGGCGACAAGATCAATATCATCGTCTTCCCGTTCTGGCTCGTCCCCGCCCTGCAGTGGGCCATGAGCACCCGCGACCCGATGGCGAGCGGCATGGGTACGCGCAGAACATCATGAACTGGTCCCCGATGTTCTCCGGCGAGGATGGCCTCGGCTGGGATGCGATTGCCGACGTCGCGGCCAACGTTTACGGGACACGAGAAGCGGCCCATCCGGCATCGGGATATGCCGCAAAGGCCTACCCTGCGATCTGGCACGGGCACCGCAGCATCATCAAGGACAGCGTGACCGTGGACGACCAGGCGTTCCCGCGCATCTACAGCCTGAAGACGCCCGATCATTTCGCCCGCGCAGCAAATGGCATGCCCGGCCCGTCCTTCGAATACCACATGTTCCGGCTGGCAACGGGCCTGGAGATCGACGAGGCGGAGTTCGAGGGGATGGCCGAGCGGATGTTCAACCTGGAGCGCGCGATCCAGGTGCGGAATTGGGGGCGCAACCGCGAGGTCGACGAGCAGGTCATCCCACATTTCACGGATATCGAGAACTGGGTTAACCCGGTGCTGGGTGCAGGCGTCGGTCTGGACCGCGAGAAGTTCGCCAGGTTGATGGACGAGTATTATGCCCTTCGTGGTTGGGACCCTGACACCGGCCGTCCAACTGCCGAGAAGCTGGAACAATTGGGCCTGGGCGATGTTGCGAGCGAGCTAGCCGGCCTTGGGTGCATCCCTGCCGCGCCGCCAGCGATCGCTGCACACACTCCCCCTCTCCTGCAGTGGCAGGAGAGGGGGCCGGGGGGTGAGGTAACATGGCCCTCAACATGTGCAACCTCGGCGGCAAGCTGGTCCTGGTTACCGGCGCCGGCACCGGCATCGGCCAGGGGATCGCGATCGCGCTGGCCGAAATGGGCGCGGACGTCGCGCTCCACTACAGCCGCAGCGCGGACGGCGCGAGGCAGGCGGTCGACTACATCAGCCAGCTCGGCCGGCGGGCCGTTGCGATCCAGGGCAACCTGGAGATTGTGGGCGACTGCCGCCGGGTGGTGGACGAGGCGGCGGCGTTCCTCGGCGGGCTGGACGGGCTCGTCAACAACGCGGGCATCACGACGACCGTCGACTTCCTCGAGGTGAGCGAAGAGCAGTTCGACCGGAGCTATCACCTTAACATCCGTGGGCAGTTCTTCTGCGCGCAGCAGGCCGTGCGCCACATGGTCGAACGCGGCCGCGAACTGCAAGAGACCGACCCGGAAGGCCGCTGGGCGGGGGGCAGCATCGTCAACATCTCCTCGGTCCACGCGGCGGTCGGCGCACCCGGCCATTCGGTGTACGCGGGCACCAAGGGGGCGATTAACTCATTCACCCGCGAGCTGGCGGTCGAGCTGCTCCCGCTCCACATCCGGGCGAACGTCCTCGCTCCCGGGACGATCGAAGTCCCGAGCTATTGGCGGAAGTCTGCGGACTACAGCCGGGAGGTGGGCAACGCGATCGTCCCCTGGGGCCGAGTGGGGCTTCCGGAGGACGTCGGCTACCTTGCGGCCTACCTGATCTCTGACGGATCCGAATTCATGACCGGGTCGGTGCTCTACTTCGACGGCGGCCTCACGGCCAAGATGTGCCTCCCCGAGCAACCCCGGCAGAACGAGGGCTGAGGGGAGGACTGATACTCGATGCGATTCGGAAAGCTCGAACTCAACCCGGCGTTGAGCCCCGGGATTCTGGACACGGGCACGTGGGACCGAGCGGCCGCCTGCGGCGCCGTGTATGCGGTCGAGGACGCCTACTGGCCTGTAGCTGGCCGAGGGTCTGCGGACCGGCGTGCACGACCTCAAGCTGCCGGCGCCCGCCGGCCAGGCCCTTCGGGCGTCGTATGCCGGCTGGCGCGATCGAAGCTTCTACTGCCTCGCCCATCTTTTCGACGGCCAACGAGTCTTCCTGCAGCTCGGCGAGGACGGCACAGACAACGACATTCTCCTGACCGCGCCGATCGCAGTGAAACGCCTGCCCGGAGCTTCGGCTGCAGGCAGCTACCTGGCAGTCTACCCCACCGACGCCCCTGTCGTTGATCGTTTCTGCCGCCTCGTTGCCCCCGAGCGCGCCCCGCAGGCGCTCGGGCCGGTCCCACGCCTGGGCATCGGCACGCGCATGACAACCGCGGTGTGGCCCGCGATTTGGGAGGGGATGCGGCTGGGCGGTTTTGCCGCCAACGTGATCCAGAACTCGGTGCGCGAGCTGAACTTCTTGCAGGCGTTGCTCGAAGGTCAGCCGCCCGAACGGAACATTGCGTTCGGCTTTGGCGCGATCGAAACCGGGTACACCGGGAGCTCGTTCGAGGGGCTGTGGGTGTCGGGAGCGCTCGACGGGCTGGAGAACGGCGCACCCGGGCCGTATGGCGCGGACGCCGACCATATCCAGGTCAAGCGAGGGCCGGACGGGCTGGCACGCGCGAAGCGAATGCTGGACGCGACCCGGTATTACTCCTTTTACACCCTCGACGTGTCGGATGTCCTGGATTACGCCGCAAGCGGGACCAACTGGAACGCGAAGTACGGCGCGGCGCTCGATGCTGTTGGGCAGCTGTACGACTACCTGTGCAGCCTGAAGGACGGGGTCCCGTTCGACCTGGAGCTCAGCATCGACGAGCACCCGAACGAAGTACCGACGTTCGAGTGCCTCACATCGGAGGACGAGCTGATCTTCGTGCTCGGGGAGGCAGGCCGGCGTGGCATCCCCCTGACGCACGTCGCGCCCAATTTCGGGGTCGAGAAGGGCACCGACTACCGGGGTGCGGACGGGATGCCCGGATTTGAAGCACGGTGCCGCCGCCTCTGGCGGATCGCCGAGGACTTCGGAGTGATGACCGACTTCCACTCGGGCGACGACCTGAGCGCGGCGTCATGCCAGGCGATCGGGAGGGCGACGGGCGGGCGCAATCACTTCAAGGTTTCGCCCAACCTCCAGCTGATCTTCGCCGACGTGCTGGCCGAGCACCATCCGGAGCCTCTTCTTGCGCTGGTGGCAGAATGCGCTGGCTTATGCCCGGCGGGAGGCCGCGGGCGGCTCTGCGTTCGCTGCGGGGTGCATCGAGCAATCCGAGCTCCTAGAGCCGTCGGCCCACGACGAGGTCTTCCACCAGTTTAGCTTCGCGTTCGTGGGCCGTCGAGATGCCGGTGGGCAGTTCCTGTATCGCGAGGAGTTCTACGATCTCTCGCCCGCGTTCTACCGGGCGTACCAGGCGCGCATCGTAGCGTACCTGCTCGAATTGGCGCAGGACCTGCAGCTGTAGCAGGAGCGCGAACGCCGGTCACGGCTGGCCGCCCGGCATGGATGGAGTTTGCGAGATGGATCTATTTCTGGACAGCTCGAACCCAAAGGAAATCCTGGAGGCGCGGTCGTGGGGCCTCTTATCCGGGGTGACCAGCAACCCGGGCTTGGTTGCCGCCGCCGGCCCCGACATGGAGAAAACACTGGCGGGCTCGTGGAGGCTTCTCCGGGCCCGGTTTTCGTGCAGGTCATCGGGTGGCACGAGTGCGACCCGATGCTCCGGCAGGCGCGCTGGCTCCACCGGTTTTCCGACCGCATCATCGTCAAGCTCCCGGCGAGCGTTGCGGGCCTCCAGGCGCTGCAAGACTCAAGCAGGAGCTGCCGGACCTGCGGCTGGCCGTGACCGCAATCGCGTCGATCAGCCAGGCATACCTGGCCGCGAAGGCGGGCGCGGATGTGGCGGCGATCTTCAACGGGCCGCTCGACCAAGGCGAGGACACCGCGCATGACATGATCGCGCCGGTGCGAAAGATCTACGCGAACTACGGCTTTAAGACGAAGGTATTGGCGTGCGGCCGCTACCCGCGCCTCTTCGGCGAGATTGCCGCGGCCGGGGCCGATATTTGCACGATGCGGATGGAGTTCATGCGGCTGCTCTACGAGCACTCCTTTACCGAAGCGCGGA
Organism: uncultured Chloroflexia bacterium; assembly: GCA_963800615.1. Classification (GTDB taxonomy): domain Bacteria; phylum Chloroflexota; class Anaerolineae; order CG2-30-64-16; family CG2-30-64-16; genus JALOOB01. The sequence continues at coordinate 493,199 of CAWDBO010000021.1, read as the reverse complement.
TGAACGGCTTCCTGAAGAGCTGGCGCGGGGTGTTTGGCGACAGGACCTGGCCGGGGCTGCCGTGAACGTGCTCGACCTTTTCCGCCTCGACGGGAAGGTGGCGATCGTCACAGGAGGCGCGCGCGGGCTGGGCCGGCAGATGGCGCTGGCGCTGGCCGAGGCGGGTGCGGACGTGGCGATCTGCGACCTGCTGGCCGACCCCGGCGAATGCACCGCGGCCGAGCTCACTGCGCTGGGCCGCCGCGCGTTCTTCGGCAAGGTCGACGTGACAGACGTCGGGGAGATCGAAGCATTTGTCGGCCAGGTAGTGGAGCGGCTGGGGAAGATCGACATCCTGGTGAACAACGCGGGCATGCCTTCCGACGGGCTGGCGCTCGACGAAGAACCCGACGACGCCTGGCGCCGCATGATCGACACGAACCTCTCGTCGATGTTCTATTTCGGGAAGCGCGTGGCGCAGCACATGATCGGGCGACAACAGGCCGGCGAAGGACAGGGCGGCGTCATCATCAACCTCGGGTCCATCAATTCGTTCGTCATCAGCAACATTGCCCCGCGCCACAACGTGCCATACTGCGTCGCGAAGGCCGGCGTGGCCCAGCTGACCCGGGATGGCCGTGGACTGGGCGCCATACAACATCCGGGTTAACGCGATCGCACCCGGCACAATGCTAACCGCGCAAACCGCGGCCAGCCGCAAGTATCCCGAGATCATGGAACGGGTCATCGCGAACACGCCCATGAAGCGTTACGGCGAAGAAGAGGAAATCAAGGGGATCCTCGTGTACCTGGCATCGCAGGCGTCATCCTTCATGACCGGCAGCGTGGTCGTGATGGACGGCGGAATGATGATCTGGTAATCATAACCCGGTAGGGGCAGGTCTTGTACCTGCCCCGCTCGAAATCATCGGAGGAGTCATGCAGAATCAGCCCCTATCAAGCGTTCGGGTGTCTGCCGAGGAGCTGGCCGCCTTTTGCGTCGACGCGATGCAAAAGACCGGCTTGAACGAGGAGGACGCCCGCCTCAGCGCGGAGGTACTGGTCACGACGGACACGCTGGGCACCTTCACGCACGGCACCCGGCAGCTGCGCGGCCTGATGCGAAACATGCGCGCGGGGCGACTTAACCCGAGCGCGCACGAGGAAATCGTTCTGGACGGACCCGCGTTCGCGATCGTCGATGCTCACTATGCCATGCCGCCGGCCGTCTCGTATCGCTCGATGGAACTGGCGATGGAGAAGGCGAAGCAGTGCGGCATCGGCTACGTCGGCGTCAGGCACAGCAGCCACTACGGCGCGGCCGGTTTCTATGCGAACATGGCCGCGGCACGCGATATGTTCGGGCTTTCGATGTGCAACGTCGACCCGTGCATGACGGTGCCCGGCTCCAAGGCGAAGGTGCTGGGCACGAACCCCATCGCCTATGCCGCGCCGGCGGGCGAGGAACGGCCGGTCTACCTCGACATCGCGACCAGCGCCGTTGCCGCGACGAAAATCTTCTCGGCGAAGGCCCTGGGCAAGGCCATTCCGGACAACTGGCTGGTGGACGACGAGGGCATGCCCACCACGGACCCCTCCGATTACCCGGAGAAAGGTGCGCAGCTCCCGATGGCGGGGCACAAGGGGTACGGCCTCGCCGTCATGGTCGAGGTCCTGACCGCGGTGCTGACCGGCGCGGCGGTCCTGAGCGGGGTGAAGAGCTGGGTGCTCCCGATGAATGAGCCGACCGACGAGGGCCATGCCTTCATCGCGATCGACATCCGGCAGATGATGCCGCTGCCCGAGTTCAAGGCCCGGATGGACGGCATGATCCGGGAGATCAAGGCGGCGCCGCTGGCTAAGGGCGCAGAGCGCATCTACATGCCGGGGGAGATCGAACTCGAGCGCCGGGATGGCGCCCTGGTCAACGGCATCGATTTGCCCCCAGACGTGGTCGCCAGCCTCTGCGAGTTGGCCGAAGAGAGCGGCCTGGACTGGCCGTTCGCCCGGTAAGGGACGTCGACGGCCGCCGCACCTATCAGGAGAAACGCAATGTATCTCACCCGACATCAAACCGCCGCCGGCCCTCGCTGGGCCCTCGACGGACATTATCTGCCCGCGGCGTTCTCGCTGGGCCTGCTCCTGGAAGCGCCCGCCGCCGCGGCCCCTGCGCTGCTGAGCGCGCTGCCGAAGGGCGAGCCGGCCGCCGATCCTCTGCTAGCGCCGATCGAGCCGGCACAGGAAGTGTGGGCCGCCGGGGTGACCTACCTGCGCAGCAGGGACGCGCGCAAGGAGGAATCGAGTGTTGCGGACGTGTACCAGAAGGTCTATGACGCGGAGCGCCCGGAGGTGTTCTTCAAGGGCAATGGGTGGCGCGTAATTCCCAACGGGCAGCACGTCCGCATCCGGGCGGACAGCCAATGGAACGTGCCCGAGCCGGAAATGGTGTTGGTCATCAACCGGGCCGGCGAGATCGTGGGCTACTGCGCGGGGAACGATATGTCGTCGCGCGATATCGAGGGCGAGAACCCGCTCTACCTGCCGCAGGCGAAGATCTACGATGGGTCCTGCGCGTTGGGGAGCGGGATTCAGCTGGCCGCGGCCGGCGAGCTCGGGGACCTGCCCATCAAGATCGAAATCATCCGCGAGGGCGAGCCGGTATTCGCTGGCGAGGCAACGACCGCGCAGATGCGCCGCCGGCCGGCCGAGCTCGCGGCCTGGCTCGTCCGGGAGCTGACCTTCCCGCAGGGTGTCTTCCTGATGACGGGAACCTGCGTGGTGCCCGGCGGCGGATTCACGCTCTGCCCGGGCGACACCATGAAGATCACCGTGGGCACGGTATCCCTGGAGAACTCAGTCGCGTAACGTCCGGCGCCAAAACGGGGTCTTTGCGACCACCGGCCCGCCGTCGCGGAGAAGGATCATGCCAACGAACATCGTTAGCTACAAAGAGATCAAGTCCGCCTCCGCTTGCCGCTACGACGCTGTGGCGCTGGGCGAGGTCATGCTGAGGTTCGACCCGTACGACGTGCCCACCGCGCTCGCCCGGGAGATGCGCATCTTCCAGGGCGGCGGCGAGACGAACGTGGCCTGCGGCCTGGCCTATGCCTTCGGGCTCAGGACCGCGGTGCTGACCGCGCTCGTGGACGATCACATCGGCGCGAGCATCCGCAACCAGCTCCGGGCCGCGGGCGTCGACACCAGCAAGGTCACCTGGTTCAACACGAAGAACGACGGCTCGCGCTTCTCGACGGACCAGAAGGGGACGCTCATGAACGGCGTCAACTTCACGTACGTGGGGAAGGGCATCCTGCCGTCGGACACGCTCTACTACCGGGCGCACACCGCGGTACGCGAACTGAGGCCGGGCGACGTCGACTGGGCGGGGCTCTTCGGCGGCGAGGGCGTGCGGGTCTTCAGCACGGGCGGAATCTACACCCTCATCTCGCCGACATCCTCGGCGCTGGCGCTCGAAGGCGTGCAGTGCGCCAACGAGCACGGCACTTTCGTCGCAGCGGATCTGAATTACCGGTCCAAGGTCGAGCCGAACAAGGCGCGGGCGCGGGAGATCAACCAGAGCGTGGCGCCGTATCTCGGCTTCCTCGTCGGCAACGACTCCGACCTGAGCGATGCGCTGGGTTACGAAACGAAGGTGTCGTCAAAGGCGCCGTTCGACGAGTGGCTGGAAGCCTACAAGGCCACCGTGCGCCAGGTCGTCCGCGACTTCCCGAACCTCAGCCTGATCGGCACGCAATGGCGAGGGGCAAGCAGCGCCGACGCCATCGACTGGGGCGCGGTCCTCTACGATGCCGCGGACGACGCCTTCTGCACCGCGCCGCTGCGACACGCCGTGCCGATCGGCGACCGGACTGGCGGGGGTGATTCCTTCATGTCCGGCGTGCTGGCTGCGCTGCTCAAGGGGAAAGACCTCGCCACCGCGGTGCAGTGGGGCGCGGCGCATGGGATCCTCGTGCAGGAGACGCCGGGGGACATCACGATGGTCGACGAGAAGGCCGTGATGGCCGAAGTGAAACGGGCTGCGTCCGGCGGCGGCGTGAAGGCATCGCGATAGGCAGGGAAGCGGCGGCGGGCAGCGGCCCAAAGGAGAGGCTCATGTTTCATCCTCTGTTCGATCTGACGGGACGGGTGGCCCTGGTTTCCGGCGCGGCGCAGGGCATGGGTCGCGCATCGGCGATCGCGCTGGCGGAGATCGGTGCGGATCTCCTGATCACCGACGTCAACGAGGCCGGCGTGCAGGAAACGGCGGAGACGATCCGCGCGCTGGGCCGCCGGGTTGTGCCCCGGCCTATGACGTGTGGGACGAGGGCCAAATCCGGGCCATGTACCAGCAGGTGGATCGCGAGTTCGGCCGGATCGACGTCGTCGTGAACATCCCGGGCGCGAACATCCTCGGGCATCCGGAGGAGATCACGCTCGATCACTTCATCCGCGTGCTCCAGGCTACGCTGGTCGGCAAGTTCGTCTCGTGCCAGGAGGCCGGGCGGCGAATGCTCGCCCAGGGCCGCGGCAGCATCATCAATATGTCCTCGATCGGCGGGGTCCGCGCGCTGGGGCGGGGGAACTTCGCGTACAGCGTGGGCCAGGCCGGCGTGATCCAGATGACCCGCGAGCTGAGCACCGAATGGGCCGACCGCGGGTGAGAGTCAACGCGATCGCGCCCGCGCAAATCACGAATCCGGCCTTCGAGGTCCGCATCGACAGCACGCCCGGACTGCGCCAGCAGTTCCTGCGCGGCATCCCCGTCAGCCGGCTTGGCGTGCCCGACGACATCAAGGGGCTCGTCATGTTCCTGGCGTCCGATGCTTCGTGCTTCGTGACGGGGTCGGTCTTCGGCCTCGACGGCGGCAACCTGGCCATGGGCGCCAACGGGACAGTCGGCCGGCGAGAAGCTTAAGCGAGTGATAGAGGGGCCCAACACAAAGGCACGACGAAACAAGGGTACAAGGCTTTCGGAGTCGAGCCGTGCAGGACATGTCGTACTCATGGCTTGGCGTTGAGCCCCCTCGTGAGGAGAAGTCTATGAGCCAGGAAATCGTGAACGATCCTGCGACCGTGCAACCAGGCAAACCGGTTTTGCTCTCGCTGTATCGAACGATGCTGCGCATCCGCCGGACGGAAGAGCAGTTGATCAGGCTGTACGCGGCGGGGAAGGTATACGGCGGCTTTCACACGTACATCGGGGAAGAGGCGGTCGCAAGCGGTGTCTGCGCTCACCTTCGCGACGACGATGCTGTCTTCAGCACGCACCGCGGCCACGGCCATGCCGTTGGCGAAGGGCATGCCGCCGCGCGAGCTTATTGCCGAGCTGCTCGGCCGGGCGACCGGTCTGCTCGGGCGGACGCGGCGGCAGTCATGCACCTCTTCAAGCCCGAGGTCGGCTTCATGGGCTCCAGCGGGATCGTCGGGCCGTGCATCACGCTGGCCGCAGGCGGTGCGTCAGCGCAGATGCTTCTGAAGACCGACCGAGTGGGCGTCGCGTTCTTCGGCGACGGCGCCTCGCAATAATGGCGCGTTTCACGAGGGGCTGAACCTGGCGGGCGCATGGAATTTGCCGGCTATCTTTGTCTGCGAGAACAACCTGTACGCGACCGAGGTCCCGCTTCGCAAGTCGGCCGGCAACACCGACATCGCGTACCGCGCTGCCGCGTATGGCATGCCCGGCGTGGCGGTCGACGGCAACGATGTGCTGGCAGTCTACCAGGCGGCGGGCGAGGCGATCCGTCGGGCGCGCGCTGGTGGGGGTCCCACACTGATCGAATGCAGACGTATCGCACCCGGGCCCATGCGGAGGGCATGCGGGACGCCGGCTACCGCACGCGGGAAGAAATCGCCGGCTGGAAGGAGCGCGATCCGATCAGCCTGCTGCGGTCCAAATTCTCGCCGCTGGCGTCGGCCAGCCGCAGCTCGACGCGATCGAGGCCGAGGTGAAGGCGCTGGCCGAAGAAGCGGCGAGGTTTGCCGAAGCCAGCCCGATGCCGGACCCGGCGACCGATACCGACATCTCTACGCAGAGCCGGTCGAACGCCGCTTACAGCGGACGCAGCACCGGCTGAGGCGGGACGCGAGATGACGTTCGTCGATGCGGCGCGCGAGGGGCTGGCCGAGGAGATGGCGCGCGACGCACGCATCTTCGTGGTCGGCGAAGGCATCGGCGCACGCGGCGGCAACTTCAACACGACGCTCGGACTTTTCGACCTCTACGGCGAAGAGCGCCTGCGCGACACGCCGATCAGCGAGCGGGGGTTCACGAGCCTGTGCACCGGCGCCGCGGTTACCGGCACACGGCCCGTCGTCGACTTCATGTTCATCGATTTCCTCGCCGATGCCTTCGGCGAGATGTTCAACCAGACTGCAAGCTGCAATGGATGAGCAGCGGGCGGCTCAAGATGCCCATCGTGATCCGCGGCTGTGTCGGCGTGGCGCCGTCGAACGGCGCGCATCACTCGGGCAACTACTATCCGTTCTTCATGCACATCCCGGGCTTCCGGGTCGTCATGCCCACGACGCCCGCGGACGCAAAGGGGCTGCTGAAGACGGCCCTCCGGTCCGACGATCCCGGTCCTGTTCCTCGAACACAAGAACCTGCTGACGCTCAAAGGCCCGGTGCCCGAGGGCGAGATCATGATCCCGTTTGGCAAGGCTGCCGTTCGCCGGCCGGGCAGCGACCTGACGATCGTGGGCATCGGGTTCACGGTCAAGCAGGCGCTGGATGCGGCGGAACTACTGGCGGCGGAAGGCATGTCGGCCGAGGTGATCGACCCGCGGACGCTGGCGCCGCTGGACGTCGACACGATCCTGGCGTCGGTACACAAGACGGGCCGGCTCCTGGTGGTCGACGAGGACTTCGCGCCGTGCGGGGTGGCCGCCGAGATCGCGACGCAGGTGATGGAGCGAGGCTTCGACGACCTGGACGCACCTGTCCGCCGCGCTCAACGGGCTCTTTGCGCCCGCGCCGTACAGCCCGGTGCTCTACGAACAAATGGTGCCTGCGCGTAAAGGCGCATCGTCCAGGCCGCACGCGATCTGCTCGCCGAGTGAGGGCAGGAGGAAATCATGGCATTCGAGGTCGTCTTGCCCCGGCTGGGCTGGAACATGGAGACGGGCACGCGTCGGCGAATGGCTCAAGCGGGACGGCGACCGCGTCGAGGCGGGCGAGATCATCTTCACGGTGAGGGAGACAAGGCCACGCAGGAAGTCGAGGCCCTGGACAGCGGCATCCTCCGCATCCCGACAGGCTCGCCGCCGCCGGGCAAAGAAGTCCCGGTCGGAACACTCCTCGCATATCTCGTCGCCGAGGCGAGCCGCCGCCGTTCGCCGCCGGCGCCGCGGAGACCCCGGATGTATCCCCGGCCGTGACCGATGGAGTATCAGAGCGGCCGTCCAGTCCGCGCCGGCATCCCCCCTCGCCGGACGAGCCTGCCGGACACGGCACGCAGCCCGACCATCAGCCCGCGCGCCCGGCGTGTCGCGGGCGAGCTGGGCGTCGACTGGGCGGGCATCGCCGGCACCGGGCAGGACGGGCCGCATCGTCGAGCGCGACGTACGCGGCGCAGCGCAAGCAGCCCAGGCAGCCCCTCCAGCCGGCAGCCGCGGCCAGTGGGGAGCGCGTCAGCCCGCTGGCACGCCGGCTTGCGGCGGAACTCGGGGTGGATGTCGACCCGTTCGCGGCCCGCATGCCGGGCAGGAGGATCGAGCGGGCTGACATCGAACAGGAAGCCGAGTGGATCAGGGCCGCGGAGGCCGCGGCGGCGAGCGCCCGCCCGAGCCGGCAGGGCAGCCCACGCAGGGCGAGCCGTCGTGCCAGTCACAACGGTCCGCCGCATGATCGCCGACCGGATGGCCGCGAGCAGCCACACCGCGGCCGCGGTCACCCTCACGACCGAAGCCGATGCGACCGAGCTGGTGCGCCTGCGCAAGCAACTCAAAGACGACGCCAGGCAGCCGCTGCCTTCGTACAACGACTTGCTCGCCAAGCTCGTGGCGCAGGCGCTCCTGGAGCACCCGGCTGTCAATGCGCGGTTCGAGGGCGACGGCATCGTGCAGGCGGACACTGCCAACATCGGAATCGCAGTCGACACCGATCGCGGGCTGCTGGTGCCGGTGCTCCGAGACGTGCAGATGAAGTCACTTCGCCCATTGCGAGCGGATCGGCGGCGCTGATCGAGAAGGTCCGAACGGGTCGCGTCACGCCGGACGACCTGCACGGCGGCACCTTCACGATCACCAACCTCGGGATGTACGAAATCGACGCGTTCACGCCGATCATCAACCTGCCCGAGTGCGCGATCCTCGGCGTCGGTCGCATCGTCGCCGAAGCAGGTGGTCGTCGACGCGGAGGCCGGCGGCTGGCGATCCGGCACATGATGTTCCTGAGCCTGACCTTCGATCACCGGCTGGTCGACGGCGCGCCCGCGGCTCGCTTCCTGCAGCGGGTCAAGCAGTATGTCGAGAAGCCGTATCTGTGGCTGGTGGATAAGAGTTCAACACAAAGACACAAAGACACAGGGAACTTCAGCTTTGCTGTCTTGGTGGCTTTGTGTTTACAGAGGTAGCTATGCTGAGTTCCCGCGAACGCGTGCTTTGCGCGCTGAACCACGAAGAGCCCGACCGGGTCCCGATCTTCTTCGGCACGTCGGGTGCGACGACCATGTTGGCGCCGGAATACGAGAAGCTGAAGGCGCACCTGGGCATCCCGGGTGAGACGACCGTTTTTTGGCGCGCGCTGCAGTACGTGCTGATGGACGAGGAAGCCCTCGCTTGGTCGGGCTCTGACGGGCGGCCGCTGCTGCTCGGTCCCGCGCCCGCGCCGCTCGCCCAGGATGTGTCTGCCGACTCGTACGTGGACGGCTGGGGCGTGCTGTGGGAGCGCAAGCCGAACTCGATTTACTACGAGGTGGCCGGCTGCCCCATCCGCACGGCCACGGTGGACGACCTGGACCGTTACCCGTGGCCGGACCTGGCGCATCCGAGCCGGTACGACGGCATTCAGGGCGCGCGCCGAAGCGATCCGGGACGCGGGCTATGCCGTCGTCGCGCTCAGCGGGGTGTCGCCCTGGGAACAGGCGTACGTGTGCCGGGGGATCGAGAACGCGTTGTACGACCTCGCGGGGCAACCAGGACTTCATCCTGGCCCTGATGCGCAAGATCACGGACCTGATGAAGGCCAGCGTGATCGCGCTTCTCGAGGAAGCGGGCGACCTGATCGACGTGCTGATCACCGGCGACGATCTCGGCATGCAGAACGCGCCGATGATGTCGCCGAGGATGTACCGGCGGATGATCAAGCCGTTCCATGCCGAAATCTACGGCGAGATCAAGAAGCGCACGAAGGCGAAAGTGTTCTACCACTCCGACGGGAACATCTACTCGCTGCTCGGCGACCTGGTCGAAGTCGGAGTCGACCTGCTCAATCCGGTGCAGGTGAACGCGGGCGACATGGGGGACACCGCTCGCCTCAAACGGGAATTCGGGAAGCAGTTGTCTTTCTGCGGCGCGATCGACACGGGGTGGGTGCTGCCGTGCGGCACGGCGGAAGACGTCCGCGCGGAAGTCAGGCGGCGCATTGGGGACCTGGGACCGGGCGGAGGCTATATCCTGGCGTCGGTCCACTGCATCCAGCCGGACGTCCCGATCGAGAACGTTATTGCGATGCTGGACGAAGCGAAACGCGCAGGGCGTTACCCCCTGGCGCTGTAGAGGATACGAGACAAGGAGGAGGATCCGATGGCATCTTTCAAAGTTGTTGTTACGGATTTTGGCGATCCCGATCACAGCCTGGAGGCCGGCGTTCTGCGCGGCTCAGGGCTCGATATTGACCTCGTGCGCATGCAGACCGCGGTGCCGGAAGAACTGATCCCGTGCGTGGCGGACGCGGATGGGCTGCTCGTGCAGTGGGCGACGATCAACCGGAAGGTGATCGAGGCGATGACCCGCTGCAAGGTGATCTCGCGCTACGGGATCGGCGTGGACATGGTCGACCTGCAAGCGGCCGGCGAGCACGGCATCCCTGTAGCGAACGTGCCCGACTTCTGCATGGAGGAAGTGAGCGATTCGACGATCGGCTTCATATTCGACCTCAACCGCCGCTCGGTTTTCCTGGACAGGTTCGTGCGTTCGGGCGGCTGGGGCACGTCGCGGCCCCTGCCCTGCTGGCCCCCTTCCCGCCTGCGCGGCCAGACCCTGGGCATCGTCGGCCTCGGAAACATCGGGCGAGTGGTGGCGCGCAAGGCCGGCTGCCTGGGCTTGAAGCTCCTGGCGTTCGATCCGTATATCAAACCGGAGGAGGCCGCGGAGCTCGGCGTGGAGCTGGTCTCGCTCGACGATCTGTTGCGTGCGTCTGATTATGTCACCCTGCACTGCCCGTTGGTCGAAGAAACGCGCGGACTCATCGGCGCCCCACAGCTGGCGCTGATGAAGCCGAGCGTGTGCCTGATCAATATGTCGCGAGGCCCGGTGGTCGTCCAGTCGGCGCTGTACGACGCGCTCGTCAACCGGCAGATCACGGCCGCCGCGCTGGACGTGCTCGAGCAGGAACCGCCCGACCCGGCCGACCCGCTGCTCCAGCTGGAAGACGTGATCATCACGCCCCACGCGTCGAGTGCTTCAAGAGAGGCCGTTACTCTGCTGCGTCATGACGCTGCACAGAACGTCGTGGACGCACTGAGCGGCAAGCTGCCGCGCTCGATCGTCAACCGCAAGGCACTCGGATGGTAGCAGGAAAGGTAGGGGCATCACAACCAGTGAACCAAAGCTCTTCTTCGCAGGAGTAGTCGAGATGGGATCGAGCAAGAAAGTCGTAGGCTTCGGAGAACTGCTGCTGCGGCTGGGGACGACGCAGTACCAGCGATTCACCCAGGCGCGGCAGTTTCGAGGCGTTCTATACCGGGGCGGAAGCTAACGCGCTCGTGTCCCTGGTTAACTTCGGGCTGGAAGGATACGCGGTCTCCAAGGTGCCGGCCAACGACATCGGGCAGGCGTGTATCAACTTCCTGAAGGGCTACGGGCTGAACACGGACTACATCGTCGCGGGGGCGACCGGTTGGGCCTGTTCTACCTCGAAACCGGCGCATCGCAGCGGGCGTCGAAGGTGATCTACGACCGCGCCAACGAGCGCGATCACGACGCTGAAGCCCGGCGAAATCGACTGGCAGGCGGTTCTGCAGGGCAAAGACTGGCTGCACTTCTCGGGCACCGCGCCCCGCGCTCGGCCCCGACATGCCCGCCGTGGTCGAGGAGGGCGGCGCGGGCAGCCAGGCAGCTGGGCGTTACGGTCAGCTGCGACCTGAACTACCGCAAGAAGCTCTGGTCGCCGGAGAAGGCGGGCCGGGTGATGTCCGGCCTGATGGCCTACGTCGACGTCCTGATGTGCAACGAAGAGGATGCCGAGATGGTCTTTGGCATCAAGGCGGAGGGCGTGGACGTGCGGAGCGGCAAGGTCGACGCGGACAAGTACGAAGACGTGGCGCGCCAGCTGCGCGACCGTTTCGGATGCAAGTACATTGCGATCACGCTGCGCGAGAGCCTCTCCGCCACATTCAACAACTGGTCGGGGGTGCTGTACGACGGGAAGGAGCTGCACCGCAGCCGCTGCTATAACATGTACGTGGTGGACCGGGTGGGCGGCGGCGACTCGTTCGACGGCGGCCTGATCTACGGCCTGCTGGCAGGGATGCCGCCGCAGGACGTGGTCGAGTTTGCGGCGGCAGCGTCCTGCCTCAAACACTCCATCCCCGGAGACTTCAACCTCGCGTCGCTCGAAGAAGTGAAGGCGCTGATGCAGGGCGACGCATCCGGCCGCGTGCAACGGTAAATCGGAGATAACGACGATGCCCACAGAGAAGAAGAAGGCGGTGTTTTTCGGCGAGCTCATGATGCGGCTGGCGACCAAGCGCTACGAGCGGATCGTCCAGGCGCGGGAGATGGAGGTGGACTACACCGGCGCCGAGGCGAACGTCGGCGTGTCGCTGGCGAACTACGGGCTCGAAAGCTACCTGGTCTCGGCCGTGCCGGACAACCCGGTGGGGCAGGCGTGCATCAATGCCATGCGCCAGTACGGGCTCAACGTGGACAACGTGCGGCGGCAGGGGCTACCGGCTCGGGATCTACTTCGTCGAAACGGGCGCGGCGCAGCGGCCCTCGACGTTCCTGTACAACCGGAAGGGCAGCGCGATCACCGAGCTGCGGGTGGGCGACTTCGACTGGGACGAGATCTTCCGCGGCAAGGACTGGTTCCACTTCACCGGCATCACCCCCGCGCTGGCCGACAGCGTGGCCGAGCTGACCCAGGAGGCCGCGCTCGCGGCGAAGCGCAACGGGTTGACCGTCAGCTGCGACCTGAACTACCGGAAGAAGCTGTGGCCGCTCGACAAGGCGCAGCGGGTGATGACGGACCTGATGGGCTGCGTGGACGTGCTCTTCACCAACGAGGAAGAGGCGGAGTTGATGTTCGGCATCCCGGCGCGCGGCACCGACGTACACGCCGGGGTGCTGAGCGCCGAGGGGTACGAGGACGTGGCGCGGCAGCTGCTGGAGCGCTTCAACCTCAAGTATGCGGTGATCACGCTGCGGGAGAGCATTTCCGCGACGGTGAACAACTGGGCGGGCATGTTCTACGATGGGCAGCGGTTCTACCACAGCCGCAAGTACCACATCGACCACATCGTCGACCGGATCGGCGGCGGCGACGCCTTTTCCGGGGGCTTCATCTACGGCATCCTGACCGGGATGCCGCCGCAGGAGACGCTCGAGTTCGCCACTGCCGCCTCGTGCCTGAAGCACACGATCCACCGGGACTTCAACCTCGTCACGCTCGACGAGGTGAAAGCGCTGGCGGAGGGCGAGGGATCGGGCCGCATCCAGAGATAACCCTGTCGAGGGGACACCGAATCTACAGGGCACGGTTCGCCGGAGGCGAAACATGATCGTAGACGAATTGAAGAACGCGCACCAGTACTGCGGGCTGAGCGCGAGGATTGCGCGCGGCATCGACTACCTGTGCAACACGGACCTGGCCGCGTTGGCGCCGGGCACGTACGAGATCGACGGGACGATGCAGGCGCGTGGGCTGGAATATCCCTCGCGCACGCCCGACAAGGGTGTTTGGGAGGCGCATCGCAAGTTTCTCGACCTGCAGTACATCGTCGAAGGAGCCGAGCGCATCCGGTGGGCGCCGACGAGCCTGCTCACGCCGGGTGAGTACGACGAGGCGAAGGACTTCTGGCGGTTCGAAGGCGAGGGGGATGCGGTGACCGTCCCGGCGGGCAGCTTCATGCTGCTGTGGCCGACGGATGGGCACATGCCGTGCCTCGCCGTGGATCAGCCCGCGCCGGTGAAGAAGGTCGTGGTCAAATCGCGGTCGAGTGACCGCGACGGCGTGACGATGTCAAGCGGCGGATCCGGGCGCATCGGGGCGGCGGGCGGCTGGGGAACGGACTGGGCGACAACAACGGTGTCTCCTGGTCCTGTAACTGGCCTGCCATCCTGGGCGCCCAGGGAACCGCGGTCAGCGCGAAGGACAAGGCGCTGCTCCTGGAACTGGCGCGACGGGTGGCGGACCTGGCCGAACAGCCGGAGCAAGCGGCCAAGAAGCGACTCTGGCTCGAACACAACGCCTTGCGCCAGACTCGGCGCTCATCTTTGCCGACCCCGAGAACGCCTGGTAACGAAGTTGATCCCCGCAAGCCAATTGGCGTCCGAATGCGGCCTCGCGCTGTTCTGGGAATTCAGGCTGCGGAAAGAAATCTATTGGGCCGAACAGATCCGCGACGACTGTGTCGTCGAGCCTGTCTTCCCGACTTTCCACGTCTATCACTACACACAGCGCGGCCTCGACACGAAGATTATAGGCGGCGAAGACGGCGGGGCGTATCGCTGGGATGCACCCGTCGAGGATTACCGCGATCTGGACCGGCCGTCCCAGAGAATCGTCGTTGACTACGAGAAGACGGCCCGGCTTTACGAGCTTGCCCAGGACGTCCTGCGCGACCTCCTCCAGGTCAGGCTCGAAGGCATTTGGTGGTGGTCGCTTGGGGATGACGTTGGACCTGATCCTGCTGCGCGGGTCTTCAGCAGGTGCTCTACGATATGCTCGACCATCCCCGAAGGCCTGCACCGGCTCATGGCCTTCCTGAGGGACGAGAACCTCGCAATCCTGGATTCCCTCGAGTGGCAATGGGCTGCTGTCGCTGAATAACCGTGGCGACTTCACCGGCACGGGAGGTTATGGCTGGTCGGACGAGTTGCCGGCCGTGGATTTCGACGGCCATACGGTGCGGACGTGTGCGACATGTGCCGGGGTTCTGCGAGAGCCAGGAGACGGTGGGAGTTTCGCCGGCTTTCTTTGAGGAATTCGTGTTCGCCTACCAACTGCCGATCCTGGAGCGCTTCGGGCTGAACATCTACGGCTGCTGTGAGCCGCTCGACACGTGTTCTCGATATCGTCAAACCAATCCCCCGGCTTCCTCAAGGTGACCGTCTCGCCCTGGTCAAACAAAGAACGCATGGCGGAACGGCTGGAGAGCGTGGCAACGTCTACACCTGGAAGGTCAATCCCGCAGATATCGCCGGCCGGACGATCGACGAGGAGGCAATCAGAAGCGGGCTGCGGCAGGGGCTGCGTGCCACTTCCAGGAACCAGTGCCGGGTGGAGATACTGATGCGGGACGTCATGACCCTCAGCGACCAACCTGCCAACATCATCCGTTGGGTCCAGATTGCCTTGTGAAGAGGCAGAGCGCGCCTGCAGCCGGGCACGTAGGGTTCTGGATGCGTGGCCCACGCCGGCGGCTATGGCAGGTCGGTTAGCTGCAGGTCCAGGCGCCACTTGTAGGCTAGATGATGCCCGAATGGTCGAGCACTTGCCTCTGACCTTGGCAATGTCGAGCCGGTCACCGCTCGCGGTTGCCGGCTCGACGAAGATACTGTAGAGGTCCTGCCAGCCGCACTCGTCGACGAGGACGGCGAAGTACGGGACCTTTTCCGTGGGCCAGTCGAGCCGGAGCACGAAACCGCTCTCCGGATAGGTCAGCGTGGCCCAACCTTCCGGCATGCGACCCTTCACGAAATACTTCACCGCGGTCGCGAGCACGCCGAGGCTGCACCTGGCGCAGGTCGTGCAGCCGCCCATCCGCGAGCGCCGCCACCGGCCAGTCGAACGCATCCCCGTAGCGGCCCAGGCTGTTGTCGAAGTTCAACGCGGTGACAACCTTGCGGACGCCTTCTGGCAGGCCCAGCCGCGCGCCCTCCTGCAGGTTGAGCATCATGTGGGCCGCCCACATGAAATCGAAGTCGAAGGGCGCGAGGTTGGTCAGGCGGTACTCGGTTCGCAACGTGGCTTCGCCGGGGAGTGAGACCCACTTCTCCAGGCGGTACGGGAAACGGACGCCGTGGGTGGAGAGTGTGCCTTCCCGTCCGCCTCTTCAAACGACCAGGGAAGGCTCCACACCTCGCCGTGGTCGGGGACCGGCGTCCCGCGCCACGGGTAACCCTCGTAGAAGCAGCGATCGATGCCTCGGGAACATGTCGTCGCAGCCCGAGCATTCCCCATCCGCCACGTAGTCTCCGTCATAGCGGGCCACCCGATAGCCGGCGTTCGGCCGCTGCAGCAGCAGCTCCGTGCCGCTCGGCTTATGGCGCAGCGAGCAGAGCTTGGCGCCGATGCCGGGCAGAAACTGCGCGGCAAGCACGCCGGACTCGAGCGTGACCGCGGCTGATCCTTGTAACGGGAGGCTGAATGGCAGCGCTTACTTCCGGTATAGCAGCAGCTCTCCCTGGGCCATGAGATGCGGCTGCACTTCCGGCGCGTACTCCTTGCACGCGTCGAGGAACTGCGCCGGGCTGCCGCCGTGCTCGGCGAACATCCAGAAGTGGCACGGGATCGCGAACCGGGCGTGCGCGTCGCGGGCCAGCTTCGCGGCCTCGACGCCGTCGAGGTTGCCGAATGCGCCGTTGATAGGCGGGATGATCACGTCCACGCCGGCGGCGAAAAGGTCCTGCCACTTGTCGGGCCGGTAGGCGGTGTCGGCAACCTGCCACACCGTTATGTCACCGTTCGTGATCAGCAGCCCGAGGGCCTCGGGCGCGAGCTCGCCGTGATCGGCGTAGACGCCGGTCAGGGTCAGATCACCGAACGCGAGGGTCTCGCCTTCGTGGATGATCGTGTAACGATCCGCGGGGACGCCGAGCTTCTCGAACTCGGCCCGGCAGTCGGGCGCGGCGACGAAGTGGATGCGAGGGTTGCCAGCCAGCACCGGGATCGCGTCGTAGTCGAAGTGGTCCGGCGTGCGAGTGTGTGCAGACGACGATGTCGGCCTCGACCTCTTCGGGTGCGAGAGGCGGCGGGATGATGCGCTTGAAGCCGTACATGACGTCGCCGAGAAGGCGGTGGACGGAGTCGGTGAGGTACGCGTCCACATAGACGACAGTGCCGCTTGACGTCTTGTAGACGAACCCGGCCTGCGCCAGCCAGAAGATGGCGAGGCTGCCTGGCTCCACCCGGAGCGCCTTGATCTCGGCCGCGAGCTTGCTGGTCATGGTTGGCCTCGCACTTCACGAATCAGGCTGAGGATTTCTGTTGTCCGCGCAGCCATCGCGTCGAAGTTGCCCGTCTCGAGGTATTCCTTCTTGATCAAGTCGCCGCCGATGCCGACTGCGGCAACGCCCGCCTTGAACCAGGAAGTGAGGCCTTCCTTCGTCGCCTGCACCCCGCCGGTTGGCATGATGCGGGTCCAGGGGCACGGCCCAAGGATGGCCTTTACGAAGTTCGGTCCGCCGACGCTGTCGCCCGGAAAGACCTTGACGATCTCCACGCCCAGCTCTTCGGCTTCGGCGATTTCGGTCGCGCTGCCGCAGCCGGGCGAATAGGAGATCTTGCGGCGATTGCAGAAGCGGGCGACCTCGGGGTTGGTGTACGGTCCGACGACGAAGTTCGCGCCGTATGCGACGTAGAGCGCCGCCGTGGGGGCATCCAGGACCGAGCCGACACCCAATATCATGCCGGGGAGCTCCTGCTGGCAGTAGCGGGAGAGCTCCTTGAAGACCTCGGGCGCGAAATCACCCCGGTTGGTGAACTCCAGAAGGCGGCCGCCGCCGTGACAGATGGCCCAGGCCACCTTCTTGGCGACGTCGACGTTGCCATTGTAGAACACGGGCACGAGGCCCGTGCCTACGATCGTGTTGAGCACTTCGAGACGGGAGTACTTTGCCATGAGGACCTCTCGAAAGCCGGTCGTCGCATCCCGAGGGGGATGCAGGGATGGAGAAATGAAGTGAAGCCGGTCCGGTCAACTGTTAACAGTATACCGGCGTGAAGGCGGCCTGTCAAGTTCAGATTGGCACGGTTGGAAGTGTTTAGAGGACGGCATAATCCGTGCCAGAATTCGCCTGCTATCTGCACGGCATGTCTCACAAATTTCACAAATCTCGGGTTTCAGGGATACCCTGCGACTTGTGTTCGCGTCCAGAGTGCCGCCGCGATCCGAGGCAGCGCATGGCCTACGGCCGCAGGGCATCCGCTGCCTCGTGTTGTCTACCCGAACCTATCAGTAGCGGACGACCGCGGCGAGGTCGGTGCTGCCGGGGACGTCATCCACGACGAAGACGGTGCCGCCCATGAGCAGGGTTTGGGTGGCGGCCAGGTCGAGTAAGTCGCGGTCGCCGGGTTGGGCTTCGGTGCGCTCCTCGGCCTTGCGCTTCTCGGTGTCAAACTTGCCCCAGCGCCGGGCGCCGCGGCGGACAAACAAGGTGTCGATGCGACCGTCGTGCGCGGCCCTCAGGACCTCCCCGACCCGCGCCATGGAGGTTCCGCGGCCCGCCTGGATGGCATAGGCCTCGCGCGCCGACCGCTCTTCGTCACCGAAGTGCGGCTCGACCAACTCCCAGGCGCGCTTGTGCAGATCGGCGTCGGATGTACCCTCCTGGTTGCCCGTGATGACTTCGTCCAGGATGTGCTTGTAGCCACTGGCCTGCCGGTAGAGGGGCAGCAAGTATTCGACCCCTGCGAGCACGAGCGGCGCGCGATCTTCCCGGATCTTCTCTTCGACCGCGTCCTCCAACTGCTTGAACCAACCCAGGATTTCGTCCTTGTTGTCGCGTTGCGCCCCGCTGCCACTGCCGTAAAAGATGCCCCCTCGGACGTCGGTGCTGATCGG
The DNA here is from genome assembly GCA_963800615.1 of uncultured Chloroflexia bacterium. Taxonomy (GTDB): domain Bacteria; phylum Chloroflexota; class Anaerolineae; order CG2-30-64-16; family CG2-30-64-16; genus JALOOB01. The sequence continues at coordinate 475,053 of CAWDBO010000021.1, read as the reverse complement.
GTTATCCGTGCGGGTGTGGAACTGGAGCGACTCGACCTCCTCGGTGTACTTCATCCAATCGGCAAGGCTCTTCGGCACGTCGTCGCCGAGCGGAACTTCCCGCACCGCCTGCCGGTCGCCCTCGAGCAGCCGCACCTGGCCCTGGCTCAGCGCGAGGATGTAGAAGCGTCCGTCTCCGGTGAGCAGCGGCAGGAGGGGCTTGAGATGGAAGCGATCGCCCGCGAGTAGCCAACTCGTCGAAGTCCAGCGGCAAGCGGTAGTAGCGGAAGAAACCGGGGGCGGCAAAAAGCGCGAGGCCGAGGCCGGGCGCGCGGTGGAACTCGGCGCTGCCGTGGAGCGCCCAGGCCGGCTGCAGAATTTCGTGCGCCTCCGCGGGCTTCAGGCCGTTGGCCGCCAACGCGTTCTCCGCCGCGTCAAGGAGATTCTTGTACCGAATGGGGCCCTCCAGCGCCTCGCGCCCGGGCGGGTCGGCCGGCTGATAGATCGAAACGCATGGTCCCCGGCGCTCGGCCGCGAGCTCGAGGACTTCGTCACGTGACAGCTGGTTCACAGGACAACCTCCTACAGGTCGAATGAAGCGGGGTCATCAGTACAACGGCCTGCGCCCCGAATACGTGGGATGCGTCTCAGTTGGCAGCTTCTCACTTTTGTTTGTACAAAAGACTCTATACAGTACGTAGAATTTGTTCTACGGTATGCAATAACAAGACAGCCTGAGACCGTCCGAGCGTCAACTGTCGATGAAAGGAGGCGGCAAGGTCAGAGATAGAGCGGGTAAGCGATGAGATGGGTGGAGAGTGAAGCGTAAGCGATTTGTATCGTAGAAGACGACAGGCAGACTCCAAGGAGGAGATTGACAGATGAAGAAGTTTCTAGTGAGCGTCTTTCCAGTACTGGTTATCCTGAGCATGCTCCTGGCCGCGTGTGGCGGCGGCGGGGGCGGAGGCGCGTCGCAGCAGCCGACGAGTGCTGCGGGCGGCACGGGCAGCCAGGCAACCGAAGCGCCGGCGGCGACAGCCGCGGCCGAACCGACCACAAGCGGCGCGGCGACGACAGCGCCCGCCGCGACCGAAGCGGCGACGACGGCGCCCGCCGCGACGGAAGCCGGCACTACGGCGCCGGCGGCAACCTCGGCGATCACCGGCACGACCGCGACGACGTCGACCACGGGCAGTGGGACGCGGCGGCTGCACCGACCCTCCCGAACAACTGCACCAACGTCGAGTTGTCCTTACTGGAACGCCTTTCACGGGACCTGATGGACCCTTCATGGGACAGATCGTCGACGCCTTCAACGCTGCGAACCCGAACGTCAAGGTCACGATGACGACCCAGGCCGACTACATGACCCAGCTACAGACCGCTGCCGCCTCCGACACGCTCCCCGACATGACAGTCGTGAACGAGGACGTGGTGGGCACCGCAGCCTTCCGGAATATCATCCGGCCGATGGACGACATCGTGAAGACAGATCGGCGTCACCGGCAGCGATTACCCGAAGGTGGCGTGGAATGCCGGGCGAGGTGGCGGGAAAGCGTTATGCGATCCCGCTCAGCTTCGTCGCCATGACGATGTACTACAACGAGGACCTGCTCAAGCAGGCCGGCATCACCGCGCCGCCGACAAACGCGCGACGAATTCGAGAAGGCCGCCGCCGCGCTGACCAAGGACAACGTGAAGGGGTTCGACATCACCGGCGGGTTCCCGGTGCAGCAGATCTTCCAGATGCTGCTGCACCAGTTCGGCGGCACGGAGTTCAGCTCCGACTACACGCAGGCGACCTGGAACAGCGACGCGGGCGTCAAGGCGCTGCAGTGGATGAAGGACGCGCAGAGCAAGTACTCGGAGCCGAACCTGGAAGTCGACGCGGAGCTGAACGCGTTCAAGGCCGGCAACGCGGCGATGGTCTGGAACGGCATCTGGCAGCTGCCCAACCTGACCGGGACCGCCGTGGAGTTCAAGGGCATGGCGACGGCGGTGCCGCAGATCGGCACGCAGCCGGCGGTGTGGGCGGGCGGGCCGCTGCTGGCGCTCGGCGCACGCAAGGGCGGCGCGGACCCATGCAAGGACGCAGCCGCAGGCATGTTCTTCCGGTACCTGATCGACCACTCGGTCGACTGGGCTAAGGCCGGCAACATCCCGGCGAGCAACAAGGCGCGCAACAGCGCGGAGTTCAAGGCGCTGCCGCAGGCGGCCATCGCGCCGTCGCTGGAGAATCCGGTCTTCCCGCCGCCCGTGCCGGGCATCTCGGATGCCTTCGCGCCGCTTGGCGATGCGGTCGGCTCGATCATGAACGGCACTGCGACGGACATCAAGGCGACGCTTGACGACTCGGCCAACCGCGCCAACGAGGTCCTGAAGCAAAACCTGGCGACTTACGGCACTGCGCCAAAGGGCCAGTAATCAGCAGCGACGTGGTGCAACCCTGATGGGGTTGCACCACGTTAACTACAGCACGTTAACTTTCGATGGAGAGAAATCGTATGGCAGCGACAGCAACCAGCAAGGAGGCAGCGAAGGGCAGCGTCGGGCGGAAGCATATCAGCCTGACGCCGTACCTGTTCATACTACCCCACTTCATTTTCTTCCTGGTCTTCGTGGCGTACCCGCTGTTCCGCGGCCTCTACATCAGCTTCTTCTCGTATGACTACCTGCGGCCGGCAGCGACGAAGTTCATCGGGCTGGAGAATTATGTCGCGCTGTTCACGGCAGGGTCCGTCAAATTCAATGAGTTCTGGCAGTCGATGAAGGTGACCGTCACCTTCGTCGTGCTAAGCGTACCGTTCCTGATCCTGGTCCCGTTCGGGCTGGCGCTGCTGTTGAACACGAAGCTCAGGGGCGCGAACGCGTTCCGCGCGCTCTACTTCGCGCCCTGGGTGCTGTCGGCCGCAGTGATCTCGCTGATCTGGTGGTGGATTTTCCAGAGCCAGGGCGGCTTGCTTAATTTCTACCTGAAAGACCTGGGACTGCCGACGCCGCGCTGGCTGTCCACAATGCCGTATGCGATGTGGACCCTCGTGATCGCGACGGTGTGGTGGACCATGGGGTACAACATGGTCATCCTGCTGGCCGCGCTGCAGGACATCCCGCCCGAGTTGTACGAGGCCGCGCAGATCGACGGGGCGGGACGCTGGAGCACGTTCAGCGCGATCACGGTGCCGATGCTCCGGCCGGTGCTCGTGTTCATCGTCACGCTGACGATCATCGCGTCGTTCAACCTGCTGGCCCAGCCCATGATGATGACACGGGGCGATCCGCGGGTGCCGACGGGCGGCGGGGCGACCCAGCCCGTCATGCTGGAGATCTTCAACGAAGGCTTCGTGCGGCCATTCCAGGGGAGCGCAGCCGCGATGTCGTTCATCGTCGCGGCCATCATGATCGTCTTCTCCCTGGCACAGAACGCGGTGCTCCGGCGCCGCGAACAGCAATGAGGGTATGCTGATGAGTGCAACAACCGTTAACGAGCCGCGGGGCTGAGCTACCGCCAGCGAAAGATGCTGGGACGGGTGCTGACCTACGCGATCATGGTGCTGGTGGCGATTATCATCATCATCCCGATCATCTGGATGTTCTCCACGTCGCTCAAGCTCAAGTCGCAGCTGTTTACCCAGCAAATCTACTGGATTCCGAAGGTCATCACGCTGGAGAACTACCAGAAGATCCTGGGCAACCCCACGACGCCGATCGGCCGCTGGTTCCTGAACACGACGTTCGTCTCGACCGCGGTCACCGTGCTGGTGTTGGTGGTCGACTCGCTCGCCGCGTATGCGTATGCCCGGCTCGAGTTCCCGGGCCGCAACCTGCTGTTCACGCTGCTGCTGGCGACGCTGTTCCTGCCGGGGGTGATGTTCCTCGTGCCCAACTTCGTCACCGTGACGCAGCTGGGCATGCTAAACCATTTCTCAGCGATCATCGTCCCGGCGCTGGCGGGCGTGTTCGGCGTGTTCTTCATGCGCCAGTTCTACCTGACCATCCCGCGGGAGCTGGAAGAAGCTGCTTATATCGACGGGGCCAGTACGTTGCAGGCCTACCTGCAGGTGATCCTGCCGCTGACCAAGTCGGCAATGGCGACGCTTGCGGTCATCACGTTCCTGGCGACGTGGAACGACTTCCTATGGGCGCTGCTCGTGCTGAAGGACAGGACGATGCAGACGCTGCAGCCGGGGCTGCGGACGCTGCAGGGCGCGTATACGTCGGAGTACGGGCTGATGATGGCCGGCGCGGCCATCGTGGCGATCCCCGTGCTGCTGATCTACGTCTTCCTGCAGCGCTACGTGGTGCAATCCGTGGCGACGACGGGGTTGAAAGGGTAAGTTGGGTCAATGCGCGATCGACCGACCGGGCTGCGCCCGCGCTTCTTCGGACATTCGCCGGCCGCCTTGCTGCTCGCGATGCTGTCGCTCGTACTGCTGGCGGGCTGCACGGGCCTGGCCGTTGGCGACAGGGGCCTGACCGATCCGGCGACCGCCGCGCCGCCCACGCCGAGCCCGACTTTCACGCCGACCGCGGGGCCGGGCACGGCGACGGCAACGCCGACGGGCGGCACGCCTAAGCCGACTCAGACGCCGACGAACACCCCGACGCCGACGCCGGGCGGCACTGCACAAACGCCGGCCGCGGTGCCGCCCACCTCGGCTGCGATGGGGAGCGTGCCGTCGCCGCTGAACGCGGGGGAAACGTCGACTCCGGGGCCGTCGCCGACGAACGGCGCCGCCGGCAGCCCGGTCGCAACGGGCACGCCCGACGGGCGCAGCCCCGGCGCGACGGGCACGCCGGCTGCGCCGGGCACACCGAGCGCACAGGGCGACACCTTCCAGAACCCGGTCATCAACAGGACTTCCCCGACCCGTTCCTGCTCCATGCGGATGACGGTTTCTGGTACGCGTACGGGACGAATGCTGCGGGCAAGAACATCCAGGTGGCCCGGTCGAAAGACCTGGTCGACTGGGAGCTGCTGTCCGATGCCCTGCCCGCGCTGCCGAAGTGGGCGAAGCTGGGGGGGTCACTGGTGTGGGCGCCGGAAGTGGCAAAAGTTGCACAAAATTATGTGATGTACTATACTGCCAGGGACAAAGCGTCAAACAAACAGTGCGTGGGCGCGGCGGTCGCCCCGAAGCCCGAGGGGAAGTTCAAGGACACGTCGGACAAGCCCCTCGTGTGCCAGGCGAACGAAGGCGGCACGATCGATCCCGATCCGTTTCGGGATGGAAACAAGCTCTACCTATATTACAAGAACGACGGTAACTGCTGTGGTTATCCGACGTACATCTACGCGCAGGAGTTGGCGGCGGACGGGTTGAGCATGGCAGGCGACCCGGTTCGACTGATCCGCAACGACCAACCGTGGGAGGGCAGAGTGATCGAGGCCCCAACCATGGTGCAGCATGAGGGGAAGTACTACCTGTTCTTCTCGGCGAACAACTATGCCGGCGTGGAGTACGCGGTCGGTTATGCTACCTGCGAGACCGCAACCGGTCCGTGCAAGGATGCTCCCGAGAACCCGATCTTGAAGAGCCAACTTCAGCAGCCGCCGAATATGGTGATCGGCCCCGGGCACCAGGCAGTGATACGGGCCGGAAACCAGGATTGGCTGGTCTACCATGCCTGGGAAGTGCTCCCCAGCGGCCAGAAGGGCACGCGGCGGCAGGTGTACATGAACCGGCTGGACTGGCAGAACGGGAAGCCCGTGGTGGAGGGTCCGCTGACGGGACCGCAGCCCGACCCGTCGCCCTAACGGGCAGGCAGTTCGTAGCGGTATCCAAATTTACTCCGCAAGTCGTGAACTTTTCAAATGCCCTTGACGTCATAAGGGCGCGGATCCCCCAAGCGGGTTGACAGACCCATTCTACCCGCAGGTTCGGACACGCCAGCACACACCCAACTTATCAGGTGTAATCATAAAGATGGACGCATCCCTCCCCCCTCTCGGCGATGCTCTTCGCCCCGCGATGCACGGCGCCTTCACCTGGGCCACCGGCATCGAGGATACTTTTATCCCGCACGCCCGGCCCGGGCTGCGGGCGTTGGATGAATACGAGCTGACGCAGCACTACGCGCAGTGGAAGACCGACTTCGACCTGGTGGCCGAAACCGGCGTGCAGGCGGTGCGGTGGGGCATCCCGTGGTACAAGGTCCAGCCGAAGCCCGGCGTCTGGGACTGGTCCTGGACGGATGCCGCGCTGGACTACCTGGTCAATGTCAAGGGGATCACGCCGATCCTCGACATCATGCACTACGGCACGCCGCTGTGGATGGAGAACAGCTTCATCAACTGCTGCTATCCGGAGGCCGTCGCAGAGTACGCGACTGCCGTGGCGCAGCGCTATGGCAAGCTGGTCGAGTGGTACACGCCGTTGAACGAACCGCTGGTCAACGCGGGGATGTGCGGGTATGACGGGCTGTGGCCCCCGTACCTGCAGGGCGACGACGGCTACTTCAAGATGATCCTCGCATTGTCGCGGGGCATCGTGGCGACGATGGAAGCGATCCGAGCGGCGGCGCCCGACTGGCGGACCGTCCAGGTCGAAGCGCTGTGGCGGAACACGACGGCAGTTCCAGGGCTCGAGGAGCGCGTGCGGCTCAGCAACGAGCTGCAGTACATCTGCCTGGACCTGACGATGGGCCGGGTTGGGGAGGGGCACCCGCTGCTGCCCCGGCTGCGCCGGCACGGGATGACCGACAACGACCTGGCGTGGTTCAAGGAGCATGCGGTCAGGCACGACGTGCTGGGGGCCAACTTCTATCCGTGGTCGGCCAAGGAAATGGCCGCGAAGGGCGATGGGACGATGTACGGGCGGCCGGTCAAGACGCACGGCGGGCACCTGGCAGCGGCCGTCGCCGAACTGCACGGCCGCTACGGCCTGCCCATCATGGTGACCGAGACGTCGTCGCTGGGCGGGCTGGGTGCGCCGCGAAGCGTGGATGGACGGGACCATCAACGGCGTGATGAGCCTGCGCGAGCAAGGCGTGCCGGTCGTCGGGCTACACCTGGTTCCCGCTCTTCACGCATGGTCGACTGGGCCTATCGCCGAGGGCGGAAGCCGCTGAGCAAGTACCTGATCCACCTGGGCCTGTACGACGCCGCGTTCGACGAGGCGGGCGTGCTGCGCCGCCACCGCACGAGCCTGGTGGACCGGTTCCAGGCGCACATGGCCCGGCCCATCCCGCCGATCGCGATGCCGCTGCACGCGGCGCCGGCGCCGTTGGCGCAGGCGGCCTGATTCGTTATGTAATGGGCGTCGGAAGGGACGGGAAATCTGGGAAACTGGCGAAATGGGCGGTGCGGAAGCCGTGGCGCTAGCGTATATCGGTCGCAGGCCGCCCAGTGCCTCGCATTCCGACCTGAACGGGAGTTTTCACATTGGCAGAACGTCTGCGCATGTCTCTGGATGGGGGACCGGACGGTCCCTGGCGATTCTATACCGACCCCGACGCAAAGCTGGCGCCGGGGTCGCTTGATGGTGCCAGGACGGATGGCCGGCCGATCACCGTGCCGGCGCCGTGGCAGTCGCAGGGTGACGAGCTGCCGCGATTACACGGGCGTCGGGTGGTACGCGCGCGAGTTCGAGCTGCCGAGCGAGTGGTTCGGGGGCGACGAGTGCATCGTGCTGCACTTCGGCGCGGTGGACTACCTGGCGGACGCCTGGGTCAACGAGCAGCACGTGGGCAGGCACGAGGGCGGCTACCTGCCCTTCGAGCTGGACGTCACACACGCGCTGAGGCCGGGGACGAACCGGATCGCCGGTGCGAGTCGACGACGCACCCGAGATCTTCAACGAGATCCCGCACGGCAAGCAGTCGTGGTACGGGATGCTGTCGGGCATCTGGCAGCCGGTGTGGCTGGAGCGGCGGCCGCGGCTGCACATCACAGGACGTGCGGGTCACGCCGGATGCGCGGGCGGGAGAGTGCGGGTCGAGGTCGCGCTCAGCGGCGAGGTGGGCGACGCGGGCGACCGGCCGGTCGCCCGTCGGTAGGCCGGCGGCGCGGGACTGCGCTGCGAGATCCTCTCGCCGAGCGGAGCAACGGTCGCAGCGGGCGAGTTCGATGCGCCGAGTTTCAGCCTGGAGACGCCGGAGCCCGAGCTGTGGGGTGTCAGCGCGCCGAAGCTGTACACCGCGCGGGTGACGGTGTCGGCGTCGGGCGACACCCGGGAGGAGACGTTCGGCTTCCGCACGATCGAGACGCGGAGTGGGATGCTGCTGCTGAACGGCGAGCCGCTGTACCTGAGGGCGGCGCTGGACCAGGACTACTACCCGGAGCTGATCAGCACGCCGCCTTCATACGAGTACATCGAGAAGGAGATGCGGCAGGCGCTGGAGATGGGGTTCAACTGCCTGCGGGTCCATATCAAGGTGGCCGATCCGCGCTATTATGAGGCCGCGGACCGCCTGGGCCTGCTGATCTGGACGGAACTGCCGAACCATGCCCGGCTGATGGGGCTCGCGCCGCAGCACGCGCGGGAGACGATCAGCGGCATGGTGCTGCGCGACTGGAACCATCCCTCGATCATCATCTGGACCATCATCAACGAGAACTGGGGCCTTGACATCACCGACCCCGAGCAGCGGGCGTGGCTGGCGGCGGAATATCACTGGCTGAAGGGCTTCGATCCGACGCGGCTGGTGGTCGACAACTCGGCGTGCTGGGGCAACGCGCACGTCGTGACCGACATCGAGGACTTCCACAACTACTACGCCATGCCGGATCACTTCAACCAGTGGCGCGAGTGGGTGGCGATGTTCGCCAAGCGGCCCTGGTGGTCGTTCGCGCACCTCTACCGGAACTACCCCGAGGTGCGGCAGTTCATGAAGGACCCGTGGCACGCGGCAGAACGGCCCCCGGCCCTGGAAATCGAGCGGAAGGGCGACGAGCCGCTGGTGGTGTCGGAGTTCGGCAACTGGGGCCTGCCCGACCTGGAGCAGCTGTACGCGGGCTACGGCGGGCGGGAGCCGTGGTGGTTCGAGACGGGCCACGACTGGGGCGAGGGCGTGGCCTATCCGCACGGGATCGAAGAGCGGTTCCGCACCTTCCACCTGCAGCGTGCGTTCGGCTCGCTGAAGGCGCTAATTCGCGCGAGCCAGCGGCTGCAGACCCAGGCGTTCAAGTACCAGATCGAGGAGATGCGGCGCCATGAAGCGATCCAGGGCTACGTCGTGACCGAGTTCACCGACGTACACTGGGAAGCGAACGGCGTGCTCGACATGCACCGCAACCCGAAACAGGTTGCGGAGGCGCTGCCGCAGTTCAACGCGGACGACGTCGTGTTCGCCCAACTCAACCGCACGACCTATGCGAGCGGGGAGGACGTGCGGCTGCGCGTCTTCGTGTCGCATTACTCGGGCCTGTCGTTGGACGGGTGCCGGGTCGAATGGGAGGCGCCGCGGCGGGGAAGTGCGGTGCGTTCCAACTGAACGAGATGGCGCGGGGCGCGGTGGCTGCGGTGGGCACGGCGCGGTTCACGGTTCCGCCAGTGGCGACGGCGGGCCTGCGAGCCCGTCCTGCTGCGGCTGGTTACGGCGGACGGGCGCACGGTCAGCAGCAACGATCACGAGCTGTGGTTTTTCCCACCGCGCGAGCAGCCCTCGCCGGAGGTCCGGCTCTACTCGCCGGACATGGCGGAGGAGCTCGCCGAAGTAGGCTATACCTTGGTGGAACGGCCCGAAGAGGCAGCGGTGATCGTGGCGCGGACGGCGACGGACGAACTCCGCGAGCATGTGCTGGGGGGCGGCCGGCTCTTGTGGCTGGCCGAGACGAAGAGATCACGGCGAACGTACCTGTCGGGCATCAGCTTGAAGGAGCGCGAGGACGAGGTCTGGGAGGGGAACTGGGCGAGCGCGCTGCTCTGGATCAACCGGGACCGGGTGTTCCGCAACGTTCCGGGCGACGGCATCGTGGACTTCATGTTCTACGGGATCACGCCCGAGCACATCCTGAAAAACTTCCGCGCCTACGAGTACGCGACGCAGGTGCACGCGGGGCTCTCCGTGGGCTGGCTGCACGCCACCGTCGCCATTGCCGGCGAACGCCTGATAGGGCGCGGGCTGGTCTTCGGGAGCACCTTCCGGATCAGCCGGCACCTGAGCAGCAACCCGCTGGCCGCGCTGCTGCTGGACGACATGGTGGCGCACCTGGCGAAGCGGTAGACGGATGCCGACCTGGGGGTCGGCGGTCCGGCAACGTGCGATCTGGGTGGCATGGGTTTGAATATCGGGGAGTCCGGGCCGCGAAGACGCTTGTCTTCGCGGCCCGGCGCGTTTAATGTCCGCGCCATGACTGACCGTGCCGGGACGTGCGGCTAGAATGGCCGGATTGAAGTGCTGACCCGACCAGAAGAAGAGAGTGGCATGGCCGACACCTATGTGAATCCCGTCCTCAAGCGCTCCACGCCCGACCCGTTCGTTTTCAAGCACCGCGGGGAGTATTGGTGCATCAGCAGCCATTGCGAGCCGCGGCAGCGGAAGTTCGAGATGCTGCGCTCGCGCGACCTGGTGAAGTGGCAGGTGATGGGGGGCGCGCTCGAGCCGCTGGCAGAAGATCACCCCTATTACTGGGCCCCCGAAATCACTTACCTGAACGGCGTCTTCTATCTTTACTACAGCGTGGGCAACGAGACCTTCATGCACCTGCGGGTCGCCACGTCGCGCAATCCCGGCGGCCCCTACATCGACAAGGGGCTGCGGCTCACGAAGGAAGACTTTGCGATCGACGCGCATGTCTTCATCGACGACGACGGGCAGATGTACCTGTTTTACGCCACCGACTTCCTCGACTACACCCGCATCGGGACCGGCACGGTGGTGGACCGGATGCTCGACCCGCTGACGCTGGCCGGCGAACCGCGGCCGGTTTCGCGCGCCGCGTACGAGTGGCAGGTGTTCGATCCGGCGCGGGCAACGAAGGGCGGCGTAAAGTGGCACACGATCGAAGGCTCGTCCGTGCTGAAGCGCAAGGGCAAGTATTACCAGATGTTCAGCGGCGGGAACTGGACGAACCAGACGTACGGCGTGGCCTACGCAGTGAGCGACGAGGTGGTTGTGTGAGGACGAATGGGATCAGCCGTGCGACGCGGTGGAGACGCCGCTCGTCCTGCGGACGCTACCCGGCCTCGTGACCGGACCGGGGCACAACTCGGTCGTGCGCGGGCCGGACAACCGCCAGTTCTACTGCGTCTATCACCGCTGGGTGGGCGAGGCGCGCGTCCTGTCGATCGATCCGCTCGACTGGGCCGGCGACCGGCTGTTGGTCTTGGGCCCCAGCTACACGCCGCAGCCTGTTCCGATCGAGCCGACGGTCGACGGTTTCCACGCGTTCGCGGCCCTGGGAGGTACACCTGACCGGCGGCGAGTGGCAGGTGAGCGGCGACGAGGCGCGCCAGACGTCGGCCCGGCGGCGGGCCGAGGCGCGCTGGGAGCTGCCGGCGCCGCAGTTCACGCTGGAAGTAACGGTGCGGGCGGGTGGCAGCCAGGGCGCGCGTATGGGGCGCTCCTGATCGGCGAGCGGAACCGGTCGGCGCAGTTCGGCATCCGCCCGGCCGACAAGGTCCTGCACGTCGTCGTGCGCGGGGCCGACCGGTCTTTCCCCTGCCCAGCGAGTTCGACCCGACGGTGGATCATCTCCTGCGGCTTGACGTGGACGGCGCGAGGGTGGCCGTGATGCTCGACAACCCGGCGTCCCGCTGGCGCCTGAAGCTGCCCTTCGAGCCGTTCGACGTGGCGCTGTTCACCGACGGGCTCACCGCGACGTTCGCGGCGCCGCAGATCACGCTTGGCTGGGAAGAACTGTTCGACGGCCCCGAGACGTCGCCGGGGCAGCTGGACTGGGAAGGCGACGAGGACTGGACGGTGCGCGACGGCGAGCTGCTGTCGCCGGAGAAGCCGCGCGAGACGGCCATGATCGTGAAAATGGTGCCCTGCGGAGAGGTACGAGCTGGTGATCAACGCGCGGCTGCTCGATGCGGAGGCGGGCGGGGGATACGGCATCTGCCCGGCGCTGTCGGCCGAGCATGCGGGGCCGCTCCTGGTCGTCGAACGCACCGGCGAGGGCTGGCGGATGCAGGCCGGCGATGGCGACTCGGACGAGGCGGCGAGCTGGCCGCTGCCCGAGGGATTTGATCCGGGCCGGTGGCAGCAGTGGCGCGTGCGGGTGACGCACCTGGGCGTTACCGTCTCGCTGGAGGACCGCGAGATCGGGCGGCTGCCCCTGGCGCGGGCGGGCACGCATGCCGGCGTAGCGGCGTCGTTCGCCCATGCGGCTTTCGACATGGTCCGGGTTACCGCGCTGGCCTGATATGTCCCCTATTTGCACTCTATTAGATTGACCCGACTCAAATTGCGTGGTACACTATTGTTGCCTGGTTTCCTCTCAGGGTCGCACGCATCTCGTGCGGGTTTGCAGGAGGGCAGCGTTGACAGACGACAGAACCCGCCTCAAGAACCACGAACGGGTCGAACAGTCCAAGCGCGAGATCGACCGGCTCGTCGCGGAGGTCGAACGCTGGCTGGCGCGGCGCAGGAAAGCCGACGAGAAGCTGCAGCAGTACAACACGCAGCTCAACACGATCGAGGCGCTGCTGAAACAGGCATCGATGCGCCTGCGCGAGCAGGTCGATGCAACCCCGCGCGACCTGACGAGCGGCCTCGTCTACGCGGCGTGCCGCCTCCACGATCTGCGCACCGCCTGGCTTCGCGGGGTCTGGACGTACTACCAGGTGCGCTTCGACCAGCGCGACCACGAGGACGAGAAGCTCCGCAGGGTGCTGGCCGCGGCGGACGAAGTGGTGTGGAGCTGCTACGCCGAGGCCTTCAAGAACGCGGCCCTGGCGCGGCCCGATATCCGGCGCGGCTCAGCGCCACTGCCCTACTTCGAGTCCCGCTTCTCGCCCGAAGCCATCCCGCGGGACGACCCGCCCCGTGACCTCGGCTCGAACGTCGATGCCTCCTTCCTCGGCGACTTCCTGAAGACGCTGCCCGTTCCCCTCGTCATCCTGCCCCCCTACTGCTACGATGCGCCCTGGTGGCTGATTTATGTGGCGCACGAGATCGGGCATCACGTGCAGTTCGACCTCCTGCCCGAGCGGGGCGCGCTCGACGCGTACAAGGACGTGATTAACGGGGCGTTGGCCGTCCCGCCTGGCGCCGCTGTGAACCCCACCACGGCCGCGCGCTGGAGCAACTGGAACGAGGAGATTTTCGCGGACGCCTTTTCCGTCGCGGCGGTTGGCGGGGCTGCGATCTGGGCCATGGGCGAGCTCGAGGCCCAGGGCGAGGTCGGGATGGTGACGCCGAAGGTGCGATACCCGGCACCAGCCGTGCGGCTGCAACTGCTCGCCGAAATGGGTGCGATCGTGGATCCGGCGGGCGCGGGCCCGAAGCTGGACGTCGACCCCAGCGCGTTCACAAGCGGCGCGCCCATCATGAAGGACGGCGAGGATCTCCGGAAGCAGGCGGGCCGCGACCTGGAACTCACGGCGGGCGTGGCGAAGGCCGCGTTGCAGCAGACCGTCGGCGGCGTGACCACGGTGGAGAAGCTGGCGGGCTGGCAGCCGGGGCAGGTGGGCACGACCGCGCTGTGGCGGAAGGTACTGCTCGGCCAGCAGCCGCGGGTGGTGAACGCAGGGCTGCAGACGCCGCGGCTTGTCGCCGCAGCGGGCGTCGATGCGTGGCGCAGGATCCTGGACGAGGCGGACGAGACCCGGCGGGAGGATGCGCGCGCACGCCTGGCCGAACTGCTGCCGGCGGTCATCATAGAAAACCGCGAGCCGGGCACCCGCGCCGCGGTGGAGACGGCGGCCCCGATCGTCGAGGGGCTCGGCGACGGGCTGGCGGAGCGGCTGCTGCAAGCGGGTGTGGAGGAGCTGGGCTCATGAGCGATGTCCTGCGGATCAAGATCACGCTGCAGCCGGCACAAGAGGCAGGCGCAGGGTGGCAGGTCACGATGGATGCAGGGGCGCCGCGTGCGGGTTGGCCGATCACGCGGAAGCTCCGCAAGGCCGAGATCGCAGAGGACGGGATCGCCTTCCCGCTCCCGCCGGCGGACGATCTCGCGGCTGCGGGCGAGCCCCATGCGTCGCTCTGCGGCGACCTTCCGCCGGAACAACTGGCGCGGAACCTGGCCGAGGTACATGGGAATATCATCAACCGCCAGATCCAGCAGGGCAACATCGAAGCGTTCGGACGCTACCTGTTTCAGACCTTGATCGGCTGCAACTGGGACGCGATCCTCGCGGCCGCACGCGAAACGAAGCCGCGCGTGCTGGAGCTTGCGCTCGCGTGGCCGCCGAACCTCAACGCGCTGCACCGCCTCAACTGGGAGATGTTACACGGACCGAACGGCTTCCTGGCGGTCGGCATCGACCTCGGCGGCGGGGCACGGTGTGACGTCGCCATCACCCGGGTGGTGCTGGGCGCGAGCCAGACGGTAGACGAGGTTCCATGCTCCCCAAGGATGCTCTTCCTGATCGGCACTGCATTTAACGATCCCGAGATTCGGCCCGGCGCGGAGTACCTGGGACTCTTGCGTCAGCTGCGCGAGTCCAAGTCGAACCGCACGCTCAACACCCGGGTGCTGCAGAACGCTTCGCCGAAGCGCATCCAGGCCGTCGTGGAGGACTTCTCGCCCCACGCGGTCCACTTCATCTGCCACGGCAATTTCAACCAGTTTCAAGGCCGCGGTTACCTGCAGCTGCAGGTCGACCCGGACGACCCGGCCGGCTCTCCCAACCGCTTCGGCGACCAGATCATCGAGTACCTGCGGGGAAAGTCGGGCACGCGGCAGCTTCCTTCGCTCGTCGTGCTGAGCGCATGCGATACGGGTACCGTCACCGGGCCTGACCCGGCTGCGCCGGGCGGAGCGCCGATCAGCCGCAAGGTAACCGATTCCCTGGGCCCGACTCAGGTTGCGCCGCTTGCCACGGAGCTTGTCAGCCGCGGCGTCCCGGTGGTGATGAGCATGGCGGGCCGGGTGTCGGATCTCGCGTGCCGGCTCTTCACCCGGCGGTTCGGCCAGGCGCTGCTCGACGGCCAGCCGCTGACGCTCGCCGCGAGCCAGGCCCGGCGTTATGCCGCGAGCCACGGTGCGAGCCTCACCGAGTCGCCCGATTGGAGCTTCCCGAGCCTGTTCATCGCCGAAGGCGTGCCGGCCGGACTCCGGCTTTCTTGCACGCCCGATACGGTTACTGCGGCAGATGCGGACGTCCTGGCCGAGCGCTACCAACTCAATACGGTCAAGGAGCCGGTGTTTTGCGACCGAGACCCGGTGATGGAGGGGTACTTCGAGCTCTTCACCACCCGTCCGGTCCTGATCGCGTGGCAGCGAGACCACGGCATGGGAGTGTGGCGGCTCGTCCGCGAACTGGCGAACCAGGCGCTGCGCGACGGCCACCTGCCGCTCGTCATCGGCCGGCCCAATCCGCTGGACTGGAAACTCAACAAGATTGACGGCATCCTCAACACGTTGATTGCGGAACTGGGGGAGCTGGCGGAAACGGTGCTGGCGCTCGAAGACGCTCCGCCGCTCCAGCTGCGCGCGCTCAAGTCGGGCAACACGGCGCAGCTCGCACAAGCCGTTGCCAACCTGCTGCAGGACGAAGGCGGGATCACGCCGAAGGTCATTGCGCGGGCACTGGCGCTCGACCTCGAAGCGCTCAACACGGTGGCCCGGGCAACTCTCGGTCCCAAGGGCCGCCCGCTCGTGCTCTTTAACGACCTGGAGCGATACGACGGGGAGTTCCTGCGCCAGATCGACGTCTTCCTGCGGCCGGGCGGGCTGAAACCAGATAAAACGCAGCCCATCCCGGTCGTCGCGGCCTTCACCCTCGAAGGGCCGGCGCAGGAATACCTGAGGTTGCTGACGGAATCGAAGAACTCGCACTTTTCGCTCGTCAAGCTCGAGGCATTTTCGCCGGACCAGGACGAGGATTTGCTCGTACTGCAGCGCATCCTCATGCACACCTACACGGACGAAGATGACCTGGCAAAGAAGCCGTACGTGATCGCACAAGACGTGACCAAGGATGTGAAGGAGAAGTACGTTGCCCTCTTCCGTCGAAAGAAGGGCAACCCAAAGAAGATCATCGAAGACCTCTGGGATTTTGTGTTCGTTGCCCGGGACGGTTTCCTGAAAGAGGCTGACGACGAAGCAATTCTCGCACAAATGCAGGCGGAATGATGGACGCTGCCCTTACCCTCGAACAACAGATGGCCGAGCGACGCCAGAAGCGCATGGAGCGCAAGCGCGATGCGTTCGGTCAGGAGACACTTGCCTGGCTGCTGCTGCCGCCCGCCTGGACGGTCACACTGGCGGAGGCGTGCGGATTCCCGACCGAAGGCCGAACCTTCGCCGACTTTCTCCCAGAAGCCGAGGCAGCGGGCTTAGCGATCGTGCAGGCGACTCGGGATCCGGAGGCCGCTCGCGAGACATCCTTCTGGATGCCGGATGCCGCGCGTGTCTCGTTCCTCGAACAGTTGAGCCGCGAGGGCGGCTTGGATGCACTCCGCAACACCGCCGGCCAGATTGCTCAGCGCATGCGCGGGGGGCCGCCGCAAGTCCTAAGCAAGGTCGTGCGGCCGTCCGCGCAACCACCGCCAATCCTTCCGCCCGCGCTGGATCGCTGGGCCACGCTCGCGGCCGCGCTGCCCGCAGGCACGGCAGCCGCCGCGCAGGCATTGGCAGACACGGTCAAGCCGCTGCTGCAAAGCGAGCAGACGGGCGAAGCGTTGGGCTGGATCGAAACCGGCAAAGCAGCTGGCGGCCATTTTCCACGAGCAGTTGGACGAAGCCGTCCTGCTCGCCAACCGGTCGCTCGAAGTGGCCTACCGCCGGGCGCGCGACCGCCGCTCGCTCGCCACCTACCTCACGCGACCCGCGCAACTGGCGGCGTTCGACGAGCTCATGGATGCGCCCGAGTCACGGCAGGCGTGGGCCTTGCACCTGCTGGGCCTGGGCGGCGTTGGGAAGACGATGACGCTGCGCTACATCGCCAGCGAGCTGGCGAAGGCGCGCGACCTCGCGGTCAGTCGGATCGACTTCGACTATCTCAGCCCGGAGTTTCCGTTACGCAACCCGGCCCAACTGCTGGTCCAACTCGGCGAGGAACTGCGGGCTTATGCGGGGAACACCTACGCCGACACGGTCTACACCGACTTCGAGCTCCAGTGGCGCCGGCTGTATGCGACCATCCGCGGGGAGTCGACGCGCGAAGAAGCGGCGGGCGATCCGCTCTACAACCTCCATCGCCCCGAGTTTGACCGGGTGCTGAAGAGCTTCACCGACTTCCTGCGGTCGCTGGGGCGCCGGGTGCTGCTGATCCTCGACACCTGCGAGGAACTGACCAAGCTCGCGCCCACCGGCGACATCATCCCGAATGTGCAGGCCACCTTCGAGATCCTCGAACGGATCCAGCAAGTCCTGCCCGACGTGCGCGTCATCTTCTCGGGACGGCGGCTGCTGGCGCGACGGGGTTACGGCTGGGAAGCGGATAGGATCGCAGCCGGAGAAGGCAAGCAGCGCTTCCTGCCCGAGGAGAAGACCTACCTGCGGCTGATCGAGGTGCGGGGCTTCAGCGACGCGGCGGAGCCGGACGGTAGCCCCTCCGAGGTGGAGCGGTTTCTGGCGAAGAAACAGCTTGTGCTCGCGCCGGAAATGCGCCGGGCGGTCCTCAGCTGCAGCCCGGAGACCGGCCGCGCGGCTGCGGTCACCTACAACCCTCCCAGACCTGCAGCGGAGGTCCGCCGCTACAGCCCGTTCTACCTCGACCTTTACACGAACTGGGTCGCGGAAGACTCATCGGTTACTCCAGATCAGCTCTCGTCCGGCCCGGATCCTTATATCGAGATGCGGATCATCCAGCGCATCCCGGACGAGGCGATACGGGAGATCGGGCTGCCCGCGGCGGTCCTGCTCCAACGGTTCAACCGGGAGATGATCCGGGGCGCGTTCGACGCCGACGCGGAGCGATTCGAGCAGATCTACCGAGACCTGGGCGACGAAGAATGGACGGAAGTGCAGCAGGGCGACGCGCCCGGCGAAACCTTCCTCCAGGTCGACCGCGAGCTGCTGCCCCGGCTGCAAGCGTACTTCGAGAAGTCGTGCGCGCCCTGCGAGCACGTCCGGGCGGCGCTGCAGCCCGGACTCGCGGCCCTCGCCAACCGACCCATCGAGCAACTCAGCGTCAGCCATGCCGACGCGGTCCTGCGCCTGCTGCCGCCCGAACAGGCCGCGAGTGCGTGGGCGCGCATGGAGCGCAAGGCCGTGGAGGCCGAACGTTGGGACTGGCTCGCGCGGGTGACCGACACCGTGCTGGCGGAAGGCGCGCCGATGGCGGCTGCCCAGCATCCGCTGCGAGCCGCGCTCCTGGCATCGCGCATCGCGTCGGTGCTGCACCTGGAGCCGGGGACCGACGTGACCGGCGCCTGGGCCGAGGTCGAGGCGGGAGCCGCTTGCCATCCGGACGCCGAAATCGGAAAGTGGCTGCACGCGAGGGCGGTCGCCGGCCAGGTGGCGGCAGGGTGCCGGAGCGGCAAAGCCCCAGCGAGCGAGCTGGCGGACCGGCTGGCGGGGGTGCTGACCGAGGCCACGACCCCGGGGGTCGTGAGCGACGATGCCGACGCTGCATGGCGTGCCGACCAGTTGAAGGCGTCGCTCATCTCGGCGCTCGAGCAACTGCTCGAAATGTCGGAAGGCAACGGAAGCAGTGAGGTGGTCGCTTTGGCGTTTCAGGCGCCGGCCGAAGGGCGCGCTAGCGTGGGCCAGCTTTCCGCCCGAGCTCGCCGGGTTCATGGCGAGCCTGGAAGGACGCCGGAACTGGCTGGTGGAGCACTCGTTCAAGGCGTCCTGGGACCTGCGGCTCGCTGCCGCGCTGGCGACTGTCCCGCCCGGCTCGGCCTGGCTGGATTGGCGGCCGCCGGAGCAGATGCCTCGACCGGGTGCGGCTGGAAAGCCTGCGACTGTGCCTGCGGCCGGGCGCCGAGAGCGAGCCAGACCGCAGCGCGAGCGTGCTGGTTCCAGGTAGCGACGCGAACACCGCAGACGCAAGCCAGTTGCCGGTGTTGGATGACTACGGCCCGGCGCCGTCGAGCAAGGAGTTGGATCGGCTGGCTCGAAGAGGCGATGGCGCGGCTCCAGGCGATCGACAGCGAGCGGCTGGCCTCCCGCATCCTGCAACTGCAGATGGCCGATGGGCTCCCGGACGAGTCAGTCCTCAATGCGCTTGTCGAGGTAATGGAGCGAACGCAGGCTCCGAGTCCCACTTGCCGGGCTCACCGGAGCGCGCCGCCGCTGCGCGCAAGCCTGGCGCTGGCGTATGCTGCGCTCGGCAGGTTCACGCGCGGTCTCGAGATCCTGGACGCGGGGCTGAGGGGCACGGTGCGCGATGACGAGGCGGCACGGGCGCTGACGATCGCCCGCTGGGAAATCATCCGCCGGGGCCGCGGGCCGGACGAGAAGGCCCTCCTGGGAACGAGGCTGAGCAGCGATCCCGGCGTGCGAGCAGCCCAGTACGCCGCGCTGGCGGTGGGGGGCCACGAAGAGCTTCAGATCACGATGGCGGCGCCGGACCCCGTGGAGGCGCACAGTGCGATGCGCTGCCAGCCGGCCTATTGGGAAGGCGGGAGACCCCGGACGGATGGGCCGGAAGCGCTGAACCGCGTGCTCGACTCGCTGGACAGCCGGGCAGCCGAGCCGTTCGTTGCGGCATCGCTCGACCTGGACAGATACGAGATTCAGAAGCTCGAGGAGTACGCCGGCGTCTCGGGGCGGGGGCTTGCCGCCGGCGCAACCCCGGCGGACCGGCCGCGGCTCGACCCCGAACAGGCGCTGGTGCTCTGGCTTCGCAGCCAAGCCCTCTCGGGCGGCGGCTTGCTCATGCCCGGCGAGTCAGCCGGTTCAGACCAGCTAACCCCTGCGCTCACGAGTTGGGCCGGACGAGTTGGCACACGGCGACTGGCGGCACTCGCGCTGGATGAAGGCGAGATGCTGGCCCTACGGCTGCCGCGCGAGGCGCTGCCACTGCTCGCCACGGCGCGTGTTGCCTTCCAGCGGGCAGGAGACCCGATCGGGGCAGGACAGGCCGCGGTGCTGGCCGGGCTCGCGGCGCTGCGCCTCGACACGCCGTTCAACGGTTGGGAGGCGCTGGAAGCTGCGTACTCGGACTGGGGCAAGGCCACCGGGTGCGGCGGGGCTGAGGGGGATGGCGCGGGCCGGCAGGACTGCCAGCCCTGGGCCGACCGCTGGTCCATCTGCCGCACGCTGCGCGGACCGCAGGACAGCGCCGAAGCGGTGAGCCTGGCGCAAGCTGACCCGACCAGCCAGCCGATGGACGTGAGGTTGACGCTGATCGCGTGGAAGCAACGACTGCCGGGAGGCGGGCCGGCCAAGGCACAAGACGGCGAGCCGCAGAAGCAACAGCAGGGGGATCAAGGCCGCAAGCGGAAGGTCGACGTGGTGATGTGGCTGACGATCGGCCTCGTCGTGATCGTCGGCATCGCGATCCTCGTGGGGCTTTACTTGGGCGTCACGGCGCTCCTGCGTGCGATCATGGGGACCGCACCCAGCCCGTGGTACGGGGTCGTCGGCGCGGTGATCGTGATCGTCCTCCTCTCCCGGCTCCCGTGGGCGTACCGGAAAGGCCGCGCTTTGTACCAGCGGGCCATCGCCCGAACGACGCTCGCCGTGCTGCGGCTGGAAACGGCGGAGCACCTGACGGAACAGGCGGACCTGGAAAAGCCGGTGCAGGTTTCGAGCAGCCTCGTGCAGCAGCGGCGGAAGGCAATCGCCTGGCCCCCGTTCAGCTACCAGCCGCCGCAGCGCAACAAGGGCACCGGGCAGACGCCGGGGATCGGGCCGTACGAGAAGGCGCCGGAGGTAACGTCCGGCACCATCAAGAAGGCGCTGCGCGGGCTCTATGCGCAGCTGGGAAACCAGTCCGCACCCGTGAAGCTGGAAGCGGCGCCCGCGCTCCAGCCATTCGCGTGGGAAGCCGTGCTGTCGCCGGCAGGGGATAGCAAGCAGGCAGCCTGGCACGAAGGCACGCGGTTCTGGCGCGGCCGCCAGCTGGCGGGGACCGGGGGCGCGGACCAGGCGCTGGCCGAGCTCCAAGGTGCGTTCTGGGGCACTCGGCTGTCGCAGCAGACCCACCTGTCGGTGCAGGCGAGCGAGCGGTGGGCAGGGCTTTTCCGCCGGGCGTGGCAGCCTGCCGGGCTGTCTGCCGCAAACGAAACCCCGGGGGGAGCAGGATTCTCTTCCGGAAATGAGCCGGCGACCGTGCTGCACCTGGTAGGTACGCCGCTTCCAAGCAGCACGGGGGTGCGGCTGCAGATCGCCACAGAACAGCCGGAAATGAAGGTCCAAAGCGCCTATTCGGAGCCGGACGCGCCGGCATACCGGCATGAGGACCTGCCCGCGGCGGCGTTCATCGTGCTGCAACTGGAGCCTGCAGAACTCCCCGCCGTCCGGCCGGACGGCGAGCGGCTCAAGGTGGCGTACCTGCGGACGTTTGGCGCGGCGCTGTTCGACCGTGGCGCGGAAACGGTCATCGTCCTGCCGCTGCTGGCGCCCGCGCTGGCGGAGCAAGTTGTCGGGCTGCTGGCGCAGGCATTGACGAAAGGGCAACCCACACGCGGCCAACTGCTGGAAACGGTGAGCCGGATGCGGGAGACGATTGCCAACTGGAAGCCGGCGGGGCAGGCCGGCACAGATGCGGCGATCCTGCGGGAGTTGGCGCTGGACGTCACCTTGTTCCTGGCGCCAGCGCCCCGATCGGCGGGCAGTCGCGTGAACCGGACGCGGAAACGACGGCCTTTGCCACCGAGGTCACAGAGGGCGCAGAGGCTACTGAAGAAGAGCGGAGCGAGGTTCAGCCAAGAGTGGGGGTAACCAGGAGGGACAGATGATCACCGAGGAACTACTGCAACAGACAGAGGCGACCAAGGCGCGTTTCGAGGCGCGCGAACCCGAGCGCGCGAAACGGAGGCGAACCTCAAGATCGGCGGGGTGGCAGCGGCTAACGACCCCGAAGAGGTCCGCAAACGGCTCGAGCGGATCGGCGTCGAGCCCGAGGCCGTGGCGAAAGGGGCGATCTTCGCGGAGGAGGCGGACGGCGGACCGCGCGATCCGACCCTCGAGCGCATCCTGGGGAACAACGATCTGCTTGGCGTGGCCTACCTGGACGTCGCGCGGCGGGCCGCGAGGTCGATCGGCTGCGTGCGGGTGCGGCAGGACGGCCGGAACCTCGGCTCGGGCACGGGCTTCCTGGTCTCGCCGCGGCTGCTGATGACGAACAACCACGTCTTCAAGAACGCGGATATGGCCCGGACAAGCTTCGTCGAGTTCAACTACGAAGACGGGCCGGACGGCGTGCCGCTGTTTCCCGCCCGGTTCGACTTCGACCCCGACCTCTTCTTCCTGACCGATCCGACGCTGGATTACAGCCTGGTCGCGGTCAAGCCGGTGGCGCGGGACGGCCAGACCCAGCTGAGCCAGTTCGGCTTCCTGCCCCTCCTGGCCGACGACGCGAAGGTGCTGAAGGGCGAGCCGCTGAATATCATCCAGCACCCGAACGGCGAGCCGAAGCAGCTTGCGCTGCGGGCGAACGACCTGGTCGACATCCTGGACATCTTCCTGCACTACCAGACCGACACCGCGCCGGGTCGTCCGGTTCGCCCGTGTTCAACGACCAATGGGAGGTCGTGGCGCTGCACCACTCGGGCGTGCCCAAGCGCGACGAGCAGAACCGCATCCTGGCACGCGGGGGCGGCATTTGGAGCTCGGAGATGGGCGACCAGTGGATCGACTGGATCGCGAACGAAGGCGCGCGGATCAGCAAGCTCATCGCGCACATCTCGGCGCAGACGCTCAGCCCAGATGCAGACGCGCTCCGCAAGGAGCTGCTCGCGGCCGTGCCCGCACAGCCGGCCGTCGCGGAGGCCAAGCCGGAACCTGAGACGAAGACGCGGCTGGCCGAAACCATCCCACAGCTAAACGTCGCGAATGGAAATAAGGTGGAAGACCTGGGCGCCTCGGTTAGAGGCCCCGAGCAGCAGCCCCAGGCGACCGTGAGCGTCGAGGGTGGGGTGGCGACCTGGACGATCCCGATCCAGGTGTCGATCCGCCTCGGCCAGCCGACGATGGGCAACCCGCCGGAGCCGGCGCGCGGCCCGTGGCCGCTCCTGCAGACAAGCCAGCGGGGCTGGTCTCGACCGTGACAGCGCACCCTGTCCGGTCGCGGCGCCGTCACGACGCCAGCCGGCAGCGGCCGCAAGCCAGGAGGTCCAGGAGGCGCTGAAGGAGCTGGCTGAAGCGCCCGTGCGGCCGTATTACGATGCCGCTGCGGACGCCGCGGATGTGGAAGCGTACTACAAAGGGATCGCCGCAGACGCAAGCCCGGACGAAATGTTCAAGGCGTTAAGCCAGTTGGTGTCGTCCACCGCCAAGAAGATCCCGAGGTATTCGCCGATCAAGAACGTGTACCCGTGGGTGGACCTGCAGCCGGACCTGACGATTCACAGCGTGTACTCGGACAAGGTCATGAACGCCAAGGACCTGATCCTCGAGGATGCGCAGGTGCAGGATCAGCGGGCGGCGCGCGAACGAGTTCTTCATGCGGGAGGCTGCCCGAGCCCGGAGGAACTGGCCCAGGAGTTCGACGCGCTCGAATTGGCGCTGCCCTACAACTGCGAGCATGTCGTGTGCCAGTCGTGGTTCCGCAAGGCCGAGCCGATGCGGGGCGACATGCACCACCTGTTTGCGTGCGAATCGGGCTGCAACAGCTTCCGCGGCAACACGCCCTACTATGACTTCCCGGACTTCCTGGAGGTGGTGCGCGGGGACTGCGGCAAGCTGGAAGGCGAGCGGTTCGAACCGCAGGCCAACAAGGGGAAGGTGGCGAGAGCGGTGCTGTACTTCCTGCTGATGTATCCGGGGAAGGTGAACAGCGTGATGAAGGTCTACGACGAGGAGAGGTTGAAGACGATCCTCGGCTGGCACAAGGCGATGGATGTGACGGAGCACGAGAAGCACCGCAACCAGGCCATCTTCGCGGTGCAGGGCAACCGCAACCCGCTGATCGATCACCCGGATTGGGCCGAGAAGATCAATTTTGCGCTTGGGCTGTAAGCACGATCGCGCGTAGGGGCTAGCGGGGGTCGCCCTATCCCCGCGAGGTCAGGCGGAGTAGGGCCCCTACAAGGAGTATCAGTTTATGAACCTCCAAACACCTGGATCAGCAAGACCGCGTTCAAGCCGATGATCACGGCGGTGGCGCCCCAAGCGAGGAGTTTCGTCATGCGGCCGTTGGTGAAGGGGCCCATGATCGACCGGTTCGACGTGAAGATGACGAGGGGGATGACGGCAAAGGGGAGCTGGAACGACAGGCTGACCTGCGAGAGCACCAGGATGCGGAGCGGGTCGATGCCCATGCCAATGATGATTAGCGTGGGGATCATCGTCACCAGGCGGCGGACCCAGACATTGATCCGGTGATGGATGAAGCCCTCCATGATGACCTGGCCGGCCATGGTGGCGGTCGTGGAGGAAGCCAGGCCTGACGCGAGAAGGGCAATGGCGAACGCGGCGCCGGCCGATGCACCCGAGCAGCGGCGTGAGGGTCTGGTACGCGGACTGGAGCGAGTATTCCTTGAGCTGGCCGCCGGCGAACGCGGCGGCCGCCATGATCAAGATTGCCGAGTTGACGAAGAAGGCCCCGTTTAGCGCGACGAGCGAGTCGACGATGGCGAAGCGGTAGACCTCGCGCTTGCGCTGCAGCGAATCGCTCGGCCGGACGCGCGTCTGGATCAGGGCGCTGTGCAGGTAAAGGTTGTGCGGCATGACCGTCGCGCCGATGATGCCGACCGCTACGAGCGTCGAGCCGATGGGCAACGATGGCACCAGGAGGCCATGAAGCACCTGGCCCCAGGGGGGCTTGATCCAGAAGATCTCGAACATATAGGCAAAGCCGATGACGGCAATCAGGGCGATGATTGCCATCTCGACCTTGCGCCAGCCGTAGCGTTCGAGGTATAGGATGAGCGAGATCACCACGCCGGTGAGCAGGGCGGCGGGGAAGAGCGGGATGCCTAACAGCAGGTTGAAGCCGACCGCGCCGCCGAGGAACTCGGCGAGGTCGGTGGCGATGGCGGCAAGCTCGGCGGTGACCCAGAGCGTTACGGCCGCCCACCTCGGATAGCGATCGCGGCAGACCTCGGGCAGGGTCCTGCTGGTGGCGATGCCCAGCTTGGCGGAGAGCGTTTGCAGCAGGATCGCCATCATGTTGGCGACGAAGATGACCCAGAGGAGCTGGTAGCCGAAGCGCGCGCCGCCTTCGATGTCGGTGCCCCAGTTGCCGGGGTCCATGTAGCCGACGCTGATCACGAAGGCAGGTCCGAAGAAGACCAGGGCGCGGCGCATAACGACGCCGCTACCGTAGCGGCGGAACACTTCGCGGATGCGCGCCCATTCCTCCGAAAGCCAGGGCGGGCGAGGCAGGACGATCTCGCGGATGGTCCCGGCATCGAGGACGACCTGGTTCGCCTCCACCCGCGACAGGCTGAAGTCGCCGCTGCCGTCGACGCGGTAGCGCACCGGCTCGCCCAACGGGTCGGCGCCGACGGCCGAGACTTCGGCGCCCGCCTGCAGGCCCTGCAAGCCCAAGCGGCCGGCCTGGCCGGCGCCCTCACCCACCGAAACGACCCGGCCCGCCTGGCCGACCTCCATTTCCGAGAGGGGCATGCGCTCGGGCGGGGCGTCGACGACGAAGACCCGTTCGGCCGCGGCGGGCGCGAGGGTGTAGCGCTGGCGGCCCGACCAAACCAGCACCTGCGCGGGCATGCGCTCGTCGATCTCAACCTGCGCGCCGGGGGTCAGGCCGAGAAGGGCAAGCTGGCTGAACAGGGCGGGAGGCTCGTCCTCGACGTGGACGATGCGCGCCACACGGTGGATGGGGTAGCGCGTGAGGGGAACGCCTTCTTCGGCCTGGGGGGGCATGACGCCCGCTGCCGACGGGATGGGGTCGCCGTGGGGATCGAACTGGGGATTGCCCAGCTCCTGCGCCAGCGCCTCGACCTGCTCGGGGGTGGCGAGATGCTCGCGGCGCATGGCCTCGTTGTGCAGCGCGGTGAGCGGGAGGCCTTCCTTGTCGGCCAGGTAGCGTTCCCACAAGCGGTGCGCGCGGATCAGCTCCAAGGCGCGGCGCTCGCCCGACGGCGTGATGCGCAAGGTCGTCGCCCTCGATGTCGGCCCACTTGCGGCGCTGAAGCTCGGCTGCGACGATGGGGTAGCGGTTCGGCTGAAGCTCGCCGCTGCGGATCAGATCACGGGAAGAGACGGTGGGGGACTGCCGGGACAGGTGATAGAGGACCTTGAGCGCGTCTTCGGTGATCTCGTCAAGCCCGAAGACGACCTGTCGAGACCGACGCCAAAGGATCACCACCGCTATCGAAAGCGCAATGATGATGAGGACAAGGACCCCGATGATGACCGGATAGAGCATGCACAACCCTTGGAACGAAAACGCTGGCACGGGAGTCTGTGCAGTATAGCGCGAAAAGGGGGCTCCGTCCAGTGCAAACGTTCGCCGACCAAGAATTCCAAGTGTAGGCGATAGCGCAGACATCCTGAGCGGGGCCGCCTCCTTCGACTACGGGCGGCGAAACTGCCGCCGCCCTCCGATCAGGATGCTATTTCGCGCCTACATTGCGTTTGCTGCGGGGATGGGGGGATTGGGGGTATCAGAGGCCTCGTCCCCTAATCCCCTACCCCTCATCCCCGCAGTCGGGCAGGCGGAACTGTGTCAACTGTCTCAAGTATCTCAATAGTGTCAAGGTAGACACACACCCCCGGGCGTGAGACAGTTGCCGGCGCGAACGCTGAATTGAGGCAATGGTGCAGAGAGCGCGCGCGAATTCCCGAGTGACCGCTCCTTCAGGTATACTCAAGACTATGAACCGATTATCACGATCAGCCACTCATCGCTTCGCTTCCGTCGCACTGCTCGCGCTGCTCGTCGCGCTGCTCGCCGCGCTGGACGTTACGGCAGGGACGGCGACGCCGCCTGCCACGCCCACCGCGACGCAAACGCCCGTCCCACAAACGCCCGCCGCCCGACGCCCGATCCGACGCGGTTGAAGCGGACGGAGAACTTCCTCGTGCTCGGCGCGGACGTGCGGCCGGGGCCGTGGATGATCCATACGGACTCCATCATGCTCCTGGCAATCGACCACGAGACGCAGCAGGTGGGCGTGTTGAGCGTGCCGCGGGACCTGTGGGTGGATGTGCCGGGCTGGGGCGCGGACCGGATCAACTCCGCGTATTTCCTGGGGGATTATACGAAGTACAAGGGCGGCAGCCCGGCGCTCGCCAAGGCGGTGGCCGAGAAGACGCTCGGGGTGCCGATCCAGCACGTCGTGCTGATCAAGATGGACGGGCTGGCAAAGCTGGTCGACGCGCTCGGGGGGATCAGCGTGAAGCTCGACTGCCCGCTGTACGAGCAGACGCCGGACCCGAAGAACCCGAACAAGACGGTGAACTGGTCGCTGCCCGCGGGCGAGGTGACGCTGACCGGAGAGGAAGCGCGCAAGTTCGCCACTTACCGCTACCTTACCTCCGATTTCGGGCGCGCGCAGCGCCAGCAGCAGCTGATCTGGGCGATCAGGAACAAGGCGAAGAGCCTCGACATCGTGCCGCGCATCCCGCAGCTGTGGAAGTGCGATGTCGGGCACGTTCAGCACCGACCTGAACGTCCTCGACGTGCTGCGGCTGGCCCGCTTCGGCCTGGGGTTGGACGCGACGAAGGTGACGGGCGCGGCGCTGGCCCCGGACGCGATCAAGCCGTACAGGACGAAGGGCGGCGCGGCTGTGTACGTCATCAAGGACCAGGCGAGCCTCAAGAAGCGGCTCGGCGAGATGTTCAGTTCGAAGCCGCTGGCTGACCTGGGCAAGGTGAACGGCAAGTGCCCCGCGCCGCCGCCCGGCTTCACCGTGCCCGCTCCGCGACCGACGCCGAAGCCGTAAGCCCGCACATGCTGCGCGTCGAACCGCTCGGCTCAAGCCGCATCGAGGAAGCGGCGCCCTGTTCTGCGCGGACTTCGCGCCGCCTGAGGCAGGTGGCCCACTGCTCTGCCCCCGCGGTTGGAAAACATCGACGCGGCGGCGGCCGAAATGCTTGGCCAACGGCTGGGACACCGGACTCGCGGCCGTGGAGGACGGGCGGCTGCGCCGGTTACCTGGCCTCGCGGATCGTTCGACCGGTTCCGCGGGGAGCCGAGCGCCGGGCCGCGTACGTGCCCGAGTGGGCGCACGCAGCGCGGCCAGGGCAGAAAGCGGAGATCTACCGGGCGCTGTACCGGGCAGCGTCGGCCGAGTGGACTGCACGCGGGCTGCCGGGTGCATGCATCACGCTGCTGGGCCACGACGATGAGGCGCGGGAGACGTGGTTCTGGAACGGGTTCGGGCTGGCCGTGGTCGACGCGGTCCGTCCGGCGACGGCGCTCGCCGAACTTCCGTCCCTCGTCGGTCGACGATCCGCCGGGCGACCGCAGCCGACGCGGACGCTGCTTGCCGAGCTCGACGCGGAACACGTCGGGCACTACGCTGCGCCGCCCGTGTTCATGGCGCTGCCCGCACGCGACGGCGCAGCCGCGTTCGCCGAATTTCTGGCGCTGCCGAAGAACAGCGTCTGGCTCGCGCTCGACGGCGAGACGCCGGCCGGTTCATGCGGTTCACCGGCTATGACTTCGATGCGGTTGCCGTGCTGCAGTCGGACGACGGCGGCCTTCTGCAACGGCGCGTACGTGCGGCCGGGCACCGCGGCCAGTCAGCGGGAGCAGCGATGCTCGCAGGCCGCGCTCTACGCATTATGCGAGCCTTGGGCCTGGACGGCGCTCTACACCAATTTCGAGTCGTTCAACCCGGAGGCGGCGAGTTTCTGGCCCCGGTACTTCCGCGCCGGTGTGCCTGTCGCTGATGCGGAGTGCTGCATGCGCTCGAGAGCGCGCCGCGTGATTTGGGCCACAGACGGACTGTAGCCATAATAGTAGAATCATTTGGTCCCGCCCGTGCGTTTGATGTATTGAGGAACCGCTGACTCGTGGATTTGACCGTCACCCTGCTCGAATGGTTGGCATTGAACGGCCCCCTGACCCTGGGATTGGTGGCCTTTGTTTGCGCGCTCGGCGTGCCGCTGCCGATCCCGGTGCTCATGATCGCGGCCGGCGCCCTCGTCCGCCAGGGCCACATGCACCTGCCGACTGCTTTCGTGTTCACCGCGGGCGGCGCGCTCATCGCCGAAATGTTGTACTACTCGATCGGCCGCGAGCTCGGCCCGCGGGCGCGCACCCGGGCCGGGGCACGGTTCGCGGCCGTCTATGACGCAGCCGAAAGGCGGTTCGTGCGGCACCCGGGGCTGACCGTCTATCTCACCCGCTGGCTGATCTCGCCCATCGGCATCCCCACCAGCCTGATCGCCGGGTCGACCCGTTTTCCCCTGCCGCACTTCGTGCTCGGCGCAGTCTCGGGCAACGTTATGTGGATCACCGGGTATACCGCGCTCGGCTTCGCGGTCGGCAGCGATTGGCAAAGCGTGAGCCCGGTGCTTGACCGCTACAAGGTGTACTTCGCGGCCGCCGCGCTGGTCATCGGGTTGATGCTGCTGGCGTGGCGTAAGTGGGATGTGGTACTCCCCGGCCTCCGGCGGGCCATGAGCACCATCGCCGCAAGCGCGGCTCCGCTCGGGCCCGAAGACCCCCGCGACCAGGCCCGCCCGGGTTACGGACGACAGCGAGCCGCGCCAGCGTTAGCATCGCCGCCATGTTCTCGCCTGCCCGGCTATCAGCTATCACACGCAAAGAGCTGCGGCACATCACCCGCGACGCGCGCATCTTCTTTCTCGTCACCCTCTCCCCGGCGTTTATCCTGCTCGTCCTGTCCTACCTGTTCGCGTTCGATATCGGGACGGTGCGGCTGGCCTGGCTGGACCAGGATCACACGGCGCTGTCCCGGACGTACCTGTCGAGCATGACGGCGGGCAACTTCTTCGAGGTGGTGGACGCACCGGCGAACCGGGCGGAGGCCGACCACTCGCTCTATGCGGGCGCGGCGGACATCGCGGTGACCATCCCAGCTGGATTCGAGAGGGACTACGAACGCTGGCGGGCGACCTTCGCTCGGACCGAGGGACCCGAGATCCTGGCCGTCGTCGACGGCACGGACGCGATCTCGGCGGGGCAGGCAGTGAGCAACCTCCTGCGGCAATCGAGCGCGTTCGCAGCGCGGCTCACCCGCGAGGCGTTCCCGGCCGCTGCCGATTGCGGAAAGCCCGGTGGTCACCCGAATCTGGTTCAACGCCGGGCTGAATTCGCAGTGGGGCATGGTGCCAGGCCTGCTGGCGATTGCGCTGACCCTTCCGGCGCTGGCCCTGACCCTGGCGATCACGAGGGAATCCGAGGTCGGCACGCTGGAGGCGCTGGTGGCTTCTCCCGTGCGCGGCAGCGAATACCTGCTGGGGAAGGTGCTGGCCTACGTGATCAGCGGCACAGTTAGCCTTGCGCTTGCGGTCGGGGTGGCCGTGCTCTGGTTCCGGGTACCTTTCCGGGGCAATTTCGGCGTGCTCGTGCTCCTCACCGTCGACTTCTACCTCGCCACCATGGGGATCGCGCTGCTCATCTCCCGGCTGGTGAGCTCGCAGCAGACGGCCATGCTCGTCGTCCTGCTCGTGTTCTTCGTGCCGGGGTTCTTCCTCTCCGGCTTGCTCCTGCCGGTCAATACCTCGTCGTGGCGCTCGGTGCTGCTGTCGTACAGCCTGCCGACGACGCACTTTGTCACGATCACCCGCGGCATCTTCCTGAAAGGTGCGACGCTGGGCGAACTGGCTCTTCCCGCGGCCTTGCTCGCCGTAACCGGGCTGTTCGCCCTGGGCCTCAGTCTCGCCACGTTTCGAAAGCAGGTCGCATGATCGGGCGCGTCGGGAGCCTGTTCTTCAAAGAACTGATCCAGCTCCAGCGCGACCGGCGCATGCTCCTGCTGATCTTGCTATTCCCGGTCGCCCAACTCGTGCTGCTGGCCGGCGCGACCGGACGCGGGATCGTCGACCTGTCGATTGCGGTCGTCGACCAGGACCGGACCGCCGCCAGCCGCCGGCTCGTCCTGAGCCTGGACAATACGCCGGAGCTACGGGTGGCCCAATCGCCCGACGATCCGCAGGCGATCGCGGGGCTGGTGCAGCAAGGTGCGGCCGTCGGTGCGGTGGTCATTGCGCCGGGCTATGGCGTGGCACTGGACGCGGGCCGAGAGCAGCCCAGGACCCAACTCATCATCGACGGGACGTCGACCAGTGTTGCTAGGACCGTCGAGTCGGCCGTCGAGGGGGTCGTGAACGACCAGGTCGCCAAGGCGCGCGCGGCGCTGGGTTACCGCGCCGCGCCCCCGATCCGGCTCTCCACCACCGCGATCTACAATCCGGCACTCAATTCACGGCTGTTTACGATCCCGGCGCAGATGGGGTTCATCGTCTACCAGGTCACCCTTGCCGTCGCGTCGCTGGCGTTCGCGCGGGAGCGCGAGCTGGGCACGTTGGAGGGGCTGCTCGTCACGCCGCTGCGGCGAACCGAGCTGATCACGGGCAAGGCTTCGCTGGCCTGGCTGATCGGCGTGCTCGACTTCCTCGTGATGCTGTTCGTGGTGCAGCAGTTCTTCGACATGCCGCTGCGAGGCTCGTTCGGCCTGCTGCTGCTGTTCAGCATGTTGTTCGTGGCCGTCGAGATCTGCTTCGGGGTGATCCTGTCGAGCTTCGCGCGAACCAGCAGCAGGCGATCCTCTACGTCTTCGTCCTCGCGATGGTCGACATCGCGTTGAGCGGCTACCTGGCGCCGGTGAAGAATATGCCGCCACTCTTCGCGGCCCTCGCGCAGGCGTCGCCGCTGCAGCATTACCTGGTGGCGATCCGGGGCATCATGCTGAAGGGCGCGGGGCTCGACGTGCTGTGGCCCGAGGCGCTCAGCCTGATCCTGATCGGCTTGGTCATGGGCACGGTTGCCGTGCGCACGGCAGCCCGCCGCCTGGAGTAGCTTCTGCGACGCGTTCTGCCAGGCCGAGCTATGTGTCAGATTTGAGACTCGTGAGACTGCCACAGCCAAAGGAATTTGGCATATCCTTGACCACGATGCGTGCCTTGCCGCGCGAACGACTTCGGCCGCTACCACCGCGCCTCTGCCCCCATCCCAGGGCGCAGGCTGCCGTCCGCGTTGTCCAGTGTGACTTCCACCGGGATCACCATCCGCGCCCGCTCTTCGGCGGTCTGCACGTTCTTCGGCGTGTATTCCGCCTCTTCGGCAATGCGCGTCACCGCGCCCCGGAAGGTTCGCCCGGGCAGCGCGTCCACCGTCACCTCGGCCGCCTGGCCCACCCGGACGCGCGCCGATCTCGGAAACGGGGACGTAGACCGTCAGCCGCGAGCGCGCACGAGATTAGCGACGGTGAAGAGCGGGACGCCGGCCTCCGACCACCTCGCCGGCGTGGATGGCCTGCATCGTGACCTCCCCGTCGATGGGGGCGGCCACCTGCAGCTTCGCGAGCGCGGCATCGACGGCGTCCCGAGCGGCTTCGGCCTGCGCCACCCGCGCCTCCGCAACCGCGACGGCCTGGGGCTGAGGCGCCGCCTTCACCTGGGCTTCCGCAGCCCCGGCGGCCGCGACCGCGGCCTCGGCAACCGCCACTTCCCCCTGCGCCTTATGGACCGCGGCCTCGAGCGCGACCGGGTTGGCGCGGATCGCGGCCAGCCGCGCCAGCACGTCCTTTGCGCCTGCCAGCTGCGCTTCCGCGGCGCGGAGGCGCGTCGAGGCTGCCTCGGCCTGCGCGTCGTAGACCGCCCGGCGCGTCTTGTCCTCGTCCGAGCCGGGATTCTGCAGGCTGTCCTGGAGCACCTGCACTGCTTTGAGCTGCGCGCGGGCGGCGTCGACGGCGGCGGTGGCGGTCGTGATCTGGCGGCGCGCGCTGTTGATCTGGCTGTCGAGTTCCTGCGGCTTGTCGCGGCGGGACTGCGCCGCCTTCAAGGCTGCCTGCGCGGCCGCGACGGCGGCCCCGGCCTGTTTCACGCCGGCCTCGGCGAGCTGCACACGCTCGGGTTGGGGCGGCGCCGCGACGCGCGCCAGCTCGGCCCGCGCCGCGCCGACGGCGGCATCGGCTTCCGCGCGCTGCGCGACCAGG
Source organism: uncultured Chloroflexia bacterium (assembly GCA_963800615.1). Classification (GTDB taxonomy): domain Bacteria; phylum Chloroflexota; class Anaerolineae; order CG2-30-64-16; family CG2-30-64-16; genus JALOOB01. The sequence continues at coordinate 441,869 of CAWDBO010000021.1, read as the reverse complement.
TCCTCACCCGCGATCGTGACGAGCACCCGGCCTGCCTCGACCTTGTCGCCCTCGGCAGCGGACACGGACACAGCCCGCCCGCCGACTTCTGAAGCGACCTGGACGGCTGTCGCTTCGAGAGAACCGGCGTAGGAAGCCGGTGGGCTGGGTTGCGGGGCAACGGATGGCGAACGGAGAAACGGATCAAGGCGGACTCTCGAGACCAGGTCCGAGATGACGCCGGCGCTTTCCTGGGCGAGCACATCGTAGGGGTAGTCGCAGGGGGCGGCAGACGGGCAGAAGTAGGCGTCGGCGGGCATGCCGGGCTTCAAGCGCGGCGTCCTCATTCGGCAAGATCGAACCTTGACCGCAAAGACAGTGCCTGCCCGCTCCTCCCGCGTCTGCACGTTCTTCGGCGCGAACTCCGCCTCGCCGGCCACGTAGGTCACCGTGCCGCCGAACGACCGCCCCGGGTAGGCGTCGACCGCGACTGCCACCGGCGCTCCCAGCCGGACTTCGCCCATCCGCGGCTCGGGAACATAGACGGTCAGCGTGGCGTGGCCGGTATCGCTGATGCGGGCGATCGGCGCGCCGGCGCCGGCGACCTCGCCTTCATGCAGCACGGTTTCGGCAACCACGCCGCTGCGGGGCGCAAGCACCGTGTACTGCGGCCGCTTCGCTTCGACGACCTGCCGGCCCGCCGCGGCGCTCGCCACGGCCGCATCTGCGACCGCGATTTGCTCGGGCGTTGCGCCCGCCTGCAGGACGCGAAGGCCGGCATTTGCCGCGTCCACGGCTGCCTGGGCGACGGGCACGGCTGCAGCCGCGGCCTCCGCCTGGCCTTCGAGCGATACGGGATCTGACTTCTGGTCGCGCAAATCGGCTAAGGCCTGCCGGGCCGCATCGCGATCTGCCTGCGCGGCCGCCTGCTGCGCGTGCGCCTCCCAGGCAGCCTGGCTCTTCAGATTCCACTGCAGCCGGACCTGCGTCGAGCTTCTCGGGCGGGGTGTTCACATGCCGGTCGCCGCCATACTCGGGCGGCAGCGGCACGTCCACGCCCGCCTCGAGGCGCTGCACGATCCGGCCCCAGAGCTGCACTTCGAGGTCGGCCGCGGCGGCTCGCGGCCGCGGCGGCTTTTAGCTGCTCTTCAGCCCCGGCGAGGGCGGTCTGCGCCTGGGCGATCTGCACGTCGATCATCGCCGGAGCCCTGACCAGCGCGCGGGCATCCTCGGCGGCGGTGGCTGCGGCCGCCGCTTGCGCCTCCGCCTGCCCGACCGCGGCCCTCGTCACCGCGAGATCGGCTTCGCGTGGACCTGCCCGCACCTGGGCGGCCTGGGCTTCGGCGACCTGCACGGCTGCGCCGCGGCGCGAATCTGAGCATCCAGGAGCGCGGCGTCAAGCTCGGCCACGGGCTGACCGGCCTCGACCCGTTGGCCGTCGGACAGATGCAGCGCGCGAATCCGGCCGGGCACTGGCGCGGCAACGTCGACGGTTTGCGCCTCGACCACGCCCGAGGCGATCAGCAGGGCCGAAGCAGGCTGACGTGGCGTCGACCCCGTCAGCGAGGCCCAGGCCGTGCTGCCCCATGCCAGCAGCGGCGCCCGCCAGACGTAAACGCCGGCGGCAAGCAGCACCAACACTACGACCGGCGCGAGTTTCCTGATCCAACCACCCATGTATCGTTACCTGATCCTAGAAATGAACACGTCTTCCAGGCTGGCGGGGATGAGAAGCACCTCGCTTACAGCTACCCCTGCCCTGGACAGCGCGTCCCGCAACTCGGGGATGCGGTCCGCGACGCGGTCAGCCACGACGTGAATCGACGCGCCGTACAGCGCGACCTCGTCAAACACCCCCAGCCCCTTGAGCGCCGGCAGCGCGGCCTCGGTGGGCTCACAGACGACCTCCAGCACCTGCCCGCGCATCTGGCCGGCCTTGATCTCGGCAGGGCTACCCTCGGCGATCAGCTTGCCGCGGTGAATGAACGCGAGGGCCTGGCACTGCTCGGCCTCGTCCATGTAGTGCGTCGTCACGAAGATCGTCGTGCCCTGCCGGGCCAGGGAGTAAAGCAGCTCCCAGAACTGGCGCCTGCGACACAGGGTCCACGCCCGCGGTGGGCTCGTCGAGGATGACGATTTCAGGCTCGTGGAGGATCGAGACGCCGAGCGCGAGGCGCTGCTTCCAGCCGCCCGGCAGGTTACCTGCCAACTCGCGCTCGCGCCCCTGCAGCCCCGCCATCTCGAGAACGAAGGCCCTGCGGTCGGGGAAGCGCGAGCGCGGCACGCTGTACGCGCCGGCGTAGAAACGGAGGTTCTCGCCGACCGTCAGGTCGTTGTAGAGGCTGAAGCGCTGGGACATGTAGCCGGCGCGGCGGCGGATCTGCTGCGTCTGCCGGGCACAGTCGAAACCCAGGACGGTGGCCACGCCGGAGGTCGGCTTGAGCAGGCCCAGCAGCATCCGGATGGTCGTCGTCTTACCAGAGCCGTTGGGGCCGAGAAAGCCGAAGATCGCGCCCCGCGGCACGCTGAAGCTGATCCCGTCCACCGCGGTGAAGCGGTCAAACCGCTTGGTCAGCTTCTCGGTCCGAATCGCGAACGACTCCATCACCCACCTGACCCTGCTTGCGAATCAAAGATATGAACGCCTCCTCGACGCGCGGCTGGGCGCGGCGAATGTCACTTATCGCAACGCCCGCGACTCGGAGCGCATCACGTATCGGCGCGTTCGCCCGCGGCGGCATCGTCCACGAAGACGTGCAGGCGGTCGCCGTAGACCTGCAGCTCGAGCACGGCCGGGAGGTTCGCCGCGACCAGCGCGTCGCGGGCCGCCATGACCTGCTCGGTGGAAACCGCGAGCAACTGGCCGGCCACCTCCCCGCGCAGGACGGACGGCGGGGCGCATTCGATGAGCCGTCCCTCGTACATCAGGCCGACCCGGCTGCAGCGCTCGGCCTCGTCCATGTAGGGGGTGCTGACGAACAGCGTCACGCCTTGCGCGTGGAGGTCGGCCAGGATGTCCCAGAACTCGCGGCGGCTGATGGGGTCCACGCCGGTGGTCGGCTCGTCCAGGAAGATGACCGGGGGCGAGTGGACGAGGGTACAGGCCAGGGCCAGCTTCTTCTGCATGCCGCCGGAGAGCGCAGCGGCCCGCCGGCCCGTGAACTCGGCCAGGCGGCTGAAGGCCAGCAGGCGGTCGATCCGATCCCGGCGCTCCCGCCCGCGCACGGCGAAGATGTCGGCGAAGAACGCGAGGTTCTCGGCAACGGTCAGATCGCCGTACAGGCTGAATTTCTGAGGCATGTAGCCGACGGCGCGGCGGACCCGTTCCGCATCGCGCCGGATGTCGTAACCGAGCACGTGGGCGGTCCCGCTCGTCGGGCGCATGACGGCCGACAGCAGCCGGATCGCGGTGGTCTTCCCCGCACCGTCGGGGCCGATCAAGCCGAACACCTCGCCGCGCTGCACTTCGAGATCGAGCCGGTCGACGGCAGCACGAGTCCTGAAGCGCCGAGTGAGGTGGCCGGCTGAGATGACAGGCGTATCCACACGCGCGATCATACGCTTGTGATTGGAGACCTGCAAATAGCGTAAGGACCAGCTACGACACGGCTGCGGCGTGGACGGTGACATACTGCCGTATTAAAATCGGGAGGATCACAAATGGACGAACTGGTAAAACTCGTCACCCAAAAGGCGGGCATCACCGAGCAGCAGGCGCAGACGGCCGTGACGACCGTCCTCGACTTCGTCAAGGCGAAGCTGCCGCCGCAGTTGGCTTCGCAGGTCGACGGCGTGTCTCGGGAAAGACGGACCTGAGCGGTCTTGGCGGGATGTTCGGGCAGCGGTAGGCGCGCGTTCGCACGGGAGAGCTTTGGACCACGAAGGCGCGAAGGCGGCGAAGAACGCGAAGCACGAAGGGCATCGAAGCCTTCGCACTTCGCGGTCTTCGCGCTTCGTGGGCTTCGCCGCCTTCGCGTCTTCGTGGTCCAGAGCCCGCGCTACGTGAATCGTAGGAGCAGCACCCAAACCACTACCCTCAGTCAGGAGGCCTCGCATGGAACCGGCAGAACGAATCAGCGTTATCAAGACCTGCACGGACATGGATGTGACCGCGGAACAGTTGCAGGAGGCGAATCGGATCGGCGCGGAGCTGGGGCTGCTGGAGCCGCCTGCGCCCGACTCGATCGGCGAAGAACTGGCCGTGACGCAGCCGTGGCGGAACGGCAGCATCATTTCGGTCCGCTTCCTTGGCGGCGAGAAGTCGGTGCAGGAACGGGTCGAGCACTATGCGCACCAGTGGGAGCAGTTCGCGAACGTCAAGTTCAAGTTCGTAGACCAGGGGGCGACCGTGGCGCGGATCGTGTTTGCGCCGAACGGAGGCTCGTGGTCGCTGCTCGGCGCGGGCAACCTGCTGCACTGGTTCAACCAGAACGCGCCGACCATGAACTACGGGTGGCTCACGCCGGACACGCCTGACGAGGAGTACAGCCGGGTCGTCATCCACGAGTTCGGCCACCTGCTGGGCTGTATCCACGAGCACCAGCAGCCAGCGGCGGGCATCCCGTGGGACAAGGAGAAGGCGTACGCCTACTACGGGTCGACGAACGGCTGGAGCCGCGGCGCAGGTGGACGCGCAGGTCTTCAACCGCTACAACCGGCTGCTGACACAATTCTCGGAGTTTGACCCGACGTCGATCATGATGTACCCGGTCCCCGCGGAGCTGACGGTCGGCGGCTTCTCGGTCGGGTGGAACACCCACCTGTCGGACACGGACAAGGCGTTCATCGGGCAGATGTATCCGCTGCCGCAATAAGCCCCAGGATACTGAAGCGGGCATGGGCAACCGGCTTGCCGGGCTCCGGCAGGCCGGTGAGGACCTCCTCGCAACCGCACCTCAATCAAGCGTCAGCTCCATACTGGTATCTCAAACGTCCCACGGCGATGCAACGTTTCAGGGCGCGTATGTCGTTAAGTGTGCGAACGTATTGAGAGTACTGTATCGGTTGGGGGCGCTAGCGTGAGGAAAAAGAGAACCACACTATTGGTCGGGATGACCGTGTTCTGGCTCGGCCTGGCGTTGTTGACGGACGGGCTTAACAGCATCGTACTGCCCGTGCAATTGATTCGCATGGGCGGGGCGCAGTCGCCGGCGACGACGCTGGGACTGGTCACATTTGCGGGACTGCTTGCGGCCCTGGTGATCCAGCCGATGGCGGGCGAATGGAGCGACCGGCTGCGGGGAACGTGGGGCCGCACGGGAGCGGTTGCGGTTGCCTTGTTCGGCATCCTTGCCGGCTTGTTCGCGCTGGGGTTAGGGCAGAACCTGCTGAGCCTGTTTGTCGCGTACCTGGTGATCCAGGTGGCGGCGAGCATCGGCCGGGCGGGGATCAGCGGGTTTATCCCCGACATGCTGCCCTATGACAAGACCGGGCAGGGGGATGGCCTGCAAGAGGGCATGCGGACGGCAGGCTCGGCGCTGGGATTCCTGGTGCTCGGGAGCTTTCTGGCAGCCGCGGCCCTGGGCTCGGCGCTCATGCTCATCGGCGCGGTCCTGACGGCCGCGTTTCTGCTCACGGTGCTGCTGGTGGGCGAGCGACCCCGCCCGCAGGGACTCCGGCACAGCACGCCGACCTGGGATGACCTGTATTGGTTCGACTTCCGGACGCACCGGCGCTATGCGTGGCTGGTGCTGTCGCGGGGCGTGTTCCTGGTCGGGCTGTTCGCGGTGAGCCGCTTCCTGCTGCTGTTCCTGGCGGGCCGGTTTGGGCTGGAGGCGAGCCGGGCGGCGGAGCAAGCGGGGCTGCTGCTCGGCACCCTGGTGCTGGTCACCGTGCTGTTGGCGCCCTTCGCCAACTGGCTGAGCGAGCGGGCCGGCGGGGGGATGGTGATGGGTGCGGGCGCGCTGGTGGCGGCGGCCGGCATCGCGGCGCTGGCGTTCAGCGGGCAGATGGCGCACGTGTTGGCAGGCATCCTGCTGGTGGCCGTGGGAAGCGGCGCGTTCCTGGCCGCGAATACCTCGCTGGCGAACGAGCTGATCCCTGCCGTGCAGGCCGCGAAGTTCAAGGGGCTGGCGAACGTCACCTGGCTGGGCGCGGCGGCGGTGGCCGGCCTCTTCGGCCCGCTGCTCGACTGGAACGTGCAGCTCGGGGCCGCGAAGGGCTACGGGATGCTGTTCGCACTGGTGACGCTGGTGTTCATCGCCGGAGCGCTGGCGGCGCGACCTGGTCTGGCCGCGCGGGCACCGTTGGGCGAAACCGTGACCGAGCGCTCTTAGCAGCCAGGCGACACGGGCTACAAGCAGCCCGCACGGGCTACAAACGGCCCGTGTCGCCGAAGAGCGCGAAGGGCGCCCAGTAGTAGGGGTGGCTGTAGCGGTCCCCGGCCAGGAACGCACGCTGCGCGGCGCGCAGCGTGCCGGACTTCGTCGAGCCGCGGACAAGCGTCCTGTAGAACAGCCGCATGAACTCCGCGGTGGAACCGTCCTCGACGGCCCAGAGCGATAGGAGCAGGGACGCGGCGCCGGCGGCAAAGAAGGCCCACGCCAGGCCCTGGAGCTCCTCCCCGCCCCCGACCACGCTGCGGCCGGTGTGGCAGCCGCTGAGGGTCACGAGCGACGCGTCCAACTGCAGCCCAAAGATGTCGAGGGTCGTCAGCCAGGCATCGGCGAGTTTCAGCCCCGAGAAGAGCGGGTTGTCGGCCCGGAACTCGGCGTGGGTGGCGAGATGCAGGACGCCGGCGCGGCTGCCGTGCGTGCCGAGCGTTTCGACGACGGCCTCGTCCTCTACGAACGCCCGCCCGCCCAGCAAGCTGGCAACCTGCCTCGCCTCATCGACCGCATATGGCAGCCCTCCCGCAGACGAAAGGCCCAGCGCAAAAGCCTCGCCGCACCGCGCCGGCGAACGTGCGAGCCGGGACAACAGGTCCAGGCTCGGCAGGTAACTAACTTCCCAGCGTGAGGCCGCGTACGCGTGGCCGTCGTACAGCGCGTGAAACGGCAGGTAGTGCAGTGCGCCGTGGGGCACGACGAGCAGCTGGCTGGCGGCCGCGAGCGGGGAGTTGGGCAGGGCGACGAGGGGCGCGAGCAGGCCGTCGTAGAGGGCGGAGAGCAACCCATTTGCGTTAACGGTTAGGCGGCCAGCGACGCTCTGCCCGTGGGCGGCGACCGTCCGCAGGTTGATCTGCAAGAGGCCCACGAGGCGCTCGGCTTCATCCATCCTCATGGCAAGGGGAACGCAGCGGACGTCGCCGCCGGAAACGACGAACGCCAACAGCTCGCCACGGGCCACGGTGTACTCGATTGCAGCCGCGCCGGCTGGGAGACCCAGCGACAGGGGCGCGAGGCCGGCGCGCCAGAGGCTCGCCTCGGAGGCGTAATCCGCGCTGCGGACGAGCAGTTGGCGCCACAACCCGGTGATCCGCTGCTCGATGGCCATAACCTGGGCCTGGACCTCGCGCTGTTCCTCGCCGGGGGACGTCCAGCCGTGCAGCGCCAGCTCACGCTGGCCGAAGGAGCGCCTATACAGCGCGTCCCGCTCTCCGCGCAGGCGCAGCAATTCGTCCACGTAGGGCTGGTCTTCCGGGCTGCGGGCCCGCACGCCGATCTGCAGCCGGTAGTCGAGCATCTCGACGAGGGCGCGGAGCGCGCGCGTTCCGCAAAGGTCAGGGCGGCCTCCTGGTCGCCGAGCGCCAGGGCGAGCGCTACGCCATCCTCGTAAATCTCGCCCTTGTCTTCGAGGAACTCGACCCGGTGCTCGATCATCAGGTGGCCGCGCAGCCGCTCGAGCTCGCGGATGGCGGTCTCGACGTGAGCAAGGGCGGCGCTTGCATCCCCGCGGCGCTCGGCCAAGCGGGCATAGAGATGATGGCACGGGTAGAGGAGCGACGGGAGGTCCTGGCTGGAGCCGAGCCGCTCGGCTTCGGCAACCAGGCGGGCGGCTTCAAGGTCGCGGCCTGATGCCAGCGCGGCGTGCGCCGCAGAGAGGTTGGCCTGCGCCTGCTCCACGGGTAGATCGCCGGCGCCGAACGTGTGGGCGCAGCGCATCGCGAGGTCCAGGCTCTCCTCGGACCGACCCAGGCGGCGGAGCACGTCGGCGGTCTCGAGGTCGGTCAACGCGGCCCACATGGGGTTGACGATCGCCTCGAAGCGGCCGCGGGCACGGGCCAGGACGGCGAGGGCCTGCTCGTACCTGGCGAGGCCGGCGCAGGCGGTTGCCTCGTTCAGCTCGGCTTGCGCGACGTAGAACTGCTCGCCCGAGCGCTCGAACTCGTCCGAGGCCTCGCGGGCGAGGGCCAGCACCTCCTCGTAGCGGCGTAGCTGGAGCAGGCATTGCCCCGTGTAGATACCGACCAGGACCGCGTCGCGTTGCCGGCCATCGGCGGCGAAGAAGCTGCGGGATTGCGCGAGGAGAGAAAGGGCGTCGTTGTAGCGGCCCAGGATGTAGTAGGTGATGGCGAGGTTGAGGTTGCAGCGCGCGATCTCGGCGGTTTGCCCGGTCTCGCGGAGGATCACGAGCGCGGCTTGCGCCGTGCCGATCGCTTCGGCGAAGCGGCCCAGGTCGCGGAGCACTGCGGAGCGGTTGTGTTCCAGCCGGCCGAGCGCCTGGCGGGCTGCGAGGTCGTCGGGGAGGAGGGCGTAGGTCTCGCGCGCCTGGTCGAACATAGCGAGCGCCTCGACCTCCTCGCCCATCCGGAAATAGAGGTTGCCCAGGTTGGCCCTGAGCTTGCCGAGCCGGAGCCACTCGCGGTTCTCGGCCAGCACCTCCGATGCCCAGCGGCCCGCGGCGAGCGCCTCGTCGTGGCGGCCGAGGTTGGAGAGCGCGAGGATCTTGGCGATCTGGGCGTTGGCCTCGTCAACCCTTCGGCCGGCGGCCCGGTAGATGGCCGCGGCCTCGTCGTAGACCGCGACGGCCTGCGCGTCTCGGCCGAGTCCGCCCAGGGAATACGCGTTGGCGAGGGAGATGAGGCCGAGGGCACGATGGGCGGGATCGCCGGTGCGGGCGGCGGCGCGCAGCATGAGCTCGGCCAGCGCCAGGGACTTCTGCACGTCGACGCGCAAGACTTCGGCGGCCTTGGCCTTGATCGCGGCGAGTTCGGACTCGTCGATGGCATCGGGAGGCCAGCCGTCGAGGACCGCGGCGGCAGCCTGTGCGTTAGGGGCGGCGAGGAGTTGGGTGAGGAGGTCGGACACGGGCGCTCCCTGGTGGTGGAGGATGCAGCGAGGTTATCATAGCGGGAAGTGGGGGTGGCGTCAATGAGCGATGAGGCGAAGTAGAGAGGGATGTGGAACGCGAAGGACGCGAAGAGCGCGAAGGTCGCGAAGCGTGCGACTGCCAGCGTAACACTTACACCGGCCCCGGACGGGGCGGGGACGTGAGTAGCCGGAAGACGAAGGCGTCTGGACCGCGAAGGCGTCTGGACCGCGAAGCCGGGAAGGTGGCGAAGGACACGAAACGCGCGACTGTCAGCGTAACATCTGCACCGAACCCGGGCGGGGACGTGAGTAGCCGGAAGACGAAGGCGTTTGGAACACGAAGGCGTCTGGACCGCGAAGGCGTCTGGACCGCGAAGGCGCGAAGGCGGCGGAGGACGCGAAGCGCGGGAGGACGCGAAGCGCGAAGGACACAAAGCGCGAAGGACACAAAGCGCGCAAGTCGCGAAGCGTGCGACTGCCAGCGTAACATCAGGCACCGCACCGGTATTATGGCGGAGACGCGCGGTTGAGCGGCGAACTGTGTCAAGTGTCTCAGGTGTGTCAGGTGTGTCAAGGTGCGATTCTGTTGGCGAAATCACGGTGGCCGGCGTGGTACAATGAGTGAGCAACCCATTGCACCCCAGGAGCCCGCCATGCTAAAGGTTCACGCCGTCCCCGAGATCCCAGCTGAGACTGAGCGGATTGCGCGGTTAGCCTTTCCCAAAGGCAGCTTAGCGATGAAGCTACGTGACGAATTGGGCATGATCTATACTGACGAAGAGTTCCAGGACTTATTCCCTGCACGAGGCCAGCCGGCGGAATCGCCAGCCCGGCTAGCCTTGGTGACCGTCCTGCAATTCGTCGAAGGCTTGACTGACCGGCAAGCCGCCGAGGCTGTGCGCGGCCGCATCGATTGGAAGTACGCCTTAGGCCTGGAACTGAGCAATCCGGGTTTCGACTACTCCGTGCTGAGCGAGTTTCGCGCCCGCCTGCTGGCCGACAGCGCCGCAGAACGCCTGCTCGCCGCCCAACTGAGGTTATTCCAGGCGCGGGGCTTGGTGAAAGCCGGTGGTCGCCAACGCACCGATTCAACGCACGTCCTGGCGGTCATCCGCCAACTCAATCGGCTCGAACTGGTCGGTGAAAGCCTGCGCTACACGTTGAATGAACTGGCGCGGTCCGCGGCGGACTGGCTGGTGAGCGTGGCGCAGGCCGACTGGTCCGAACGCTATGGTCGACGCTTCGACTCCTTCCATCTGCCGGAGTCCCGCGAGAAACGCCAGGCGCTGGCGCAGCAGATCGGCGCCGATGGGCACCGGCTGCTGGCCGCAGCGTTAGCGGCGACGGCACCTGAGGCGGTGCGTTCAGCGCCCTGCCTGCAGGTGTTGCGACAGATCTGGCTCCAGCAGTACTACATTGACGCCTCTGGCGCCGAGCAAGTCGTGTGTATGCGGGAGCCTGGCAACCTGCCGCCGGCCGACCGCTATATTCGCTCGCCCTATGATGTGGAAGCCCGGTATGCCCGGCACAACGACGCAGCCTGGCTTGGTTATCGTACCCACCTAACCGAAAGCTGCGATCCGGAGGCCCCCATCCACGTCATCACGCACGTCGAGACGGTGCTGGCCCCGACCCAAGACGTCGAAGTCATCGAAACCATTCACGCCGACCTGGCTGAGCAGGGACTCAAGCCTCAACAGCACTATGTCGATGCCGCCTACCTCTCCGCCGATCTGCTGGTCTCGACCGCCCAAGAGACGGCCATCGAGTTGATTGGCCCGGTGACGAAACTGCAAAACGTGTCCTGGCAAGCCAAGGAACAGACCGGCTACGACACCGCCCAGTTTCAGATCGACTGGGATGCCAAGCAGGCGACTTGCCCACAAGGTCAAACCTCGGTCAAATGGGCCGAAAACGTCAAAGATCGTACCGGAAATATCGCTATCGAGATTACGTTTGCCGCGGCGTCCTGCCAGACCTGCACGGCGCGCACCCGCTGCACACGGAGCGCTAAAGCCGGGCGCCAAATCCGGGTGCGACCGCAGGCGCAGTATGAAGCCTTACAGCGAGCTCGCAGCGAGCAAACAACGGAACTCGAAGCCTTCATGCGCAAGTACCGGCCCCGATTGGGCATCGAAGGGACGATTTCCCAAGCGGTGCGCGCCTTCGAACTGCGAGCCACCCGCTACTGCGGCCTCGCCAAAACCCAGCTGCAATCACTGGCTTTGGCCGCCGCCATCAACGTCTGTCGCTTCATTGACTACCTGAGCGGCGCCGGTCTCAAATCAACCAGAACATCCGCGTTCGCGGCCTTGGCGGCTCGATGATTTCGCCAACAGAATCAGGTGCAGACACACCCCCGGAGCGAACTCCTGCGACAGTTTGCGGGAGCTCGTTCTGGGAGGTCACGCAGGGGCCCGGGAGGCATCCCGGACGCCAGCCGACTTGTAACGAGCCTCTGCGGCTTTGCCGGGCAGCTGCGGCTTTATCCGGGCGCCTGAACTCCTCGCAACGTGGAAATGCTCACCAAAGCCCTCCGAGGTCTTGCGCCAGATGCGCTGGCGAGAGACCTCGGAAATCGAGGGCTGGCCGCACCTGCCCGCTTCCAAGAAACAGAGGGTTTCTTGGCCTTATGCATGTTGCCCCTCAACATGGGGTGCTACGGCTATACCGGGCAGCTGCGGCTTTATCGGGCGCCCACGGCTATACCGGGCAGCTGGGCTTCATCAGGGCACCTCTACGGCTTCATCGGGGCGCCTGAACTCCTCGCAACGTGGAAATGCTCACCAAAGACCTCCGAGGTCTTGCGCCAGATGCGCTGGCGAAGGACCTCGGAGGTCGAGGGCCTGGCGCACTTGCACGCTGCAATTGGTTTAGGCTTTTACTGGGCGCCCTCGTATAGGGCGTTCCAGAGGAACGCGTAGGTGCCGGTAGTCTGGGCGCGGTAGACGATGTTGGGTGCAATCATAACGATGTGTCCGCTGCCCAGGGGCGCGTCGACGATCGCGGCCTTGCCGTGCATCCAGCTTTCGCCGGATATGTAGCCGCTCTGCAAGACGGTGCTGCCGTCATCAGGGTACGTCGCAACGACGACGGCCGGCGCGTTGGCGGCGACATTGAAGAAGAGGTTACTCTCACACCAGACCGACTCGGCGGCATCATAGCCGTAGCCGACCCTGGTGGTCGGGTCCACATTCAAGCGGACGACGGAGCCGGGGCAGTTGAGCGCGACATCGGCGGCGGCGGCCGCGGCTGCGGCGTTTGCGGCCTGGATCTCGGCCGGCGCCGGCTCGCGCCCACCAAAGTCGGGGATCTCCTCTTCGGCCTCTTCGAATACCGCTTGCTCGGGAGCCACCTCTAGGGTGTCGGGCACGAGCATGGTCGCCCGGCCGTCGGCGGCCCCGCGGGCGCCACAGTGACCCCGGTGATCCAATTCTTGTCGATCGGAAGCCTGGCGCTCGAGCCTTGCAGGATCAGCGTGCCGCCGGCCTCCACGAACGCCTTGAGGGCCGCCGCGCCGGCAGCGCCGAAGCCGCTGGTTTCGTTGGTCAGTGCGCTGACGGAGATCGACGGGATGATGACGGCATCGTAGGCGGTCGGCGAGAGGGTCTTGACCTCGGCGTTCTGCATGCGAGCGTACGGCCAACCGGCCCGGTCGAGGCGGATGCGAGTCCAGCCCTCGGACGTGTCGGAGAAGTTCAGGTCGGCGTAGCGGGCATAGACGGCCGTCTTTGGCATTTTCAACTCGGGCAAGCCGGATGGAACGGCCGATACCGCATAGGCGACCAACCCCTTGCTCTGCACCAGCGCCTTGATTTGATCGTGCAGCGCCGCCGAACCGTCCGTGCCGATCACGAACGTGCCGGCCGGGAAGTTCCGACCGTCTGCTGTGAAGGAAGTGTCTGTCTGCCGGACGGTGACATTCGCCATGTCCCAGAGCTGGAGCAGGGCGACGGCCAGGTTGTTGTTCGCGCCGTTCTCGAGCACGTAAGCGCTGGACGCCCCGCCAGTCAGCGTGCCGGCGTAAGGCACCGGCTCGGTGACCGGGATGAGGCCCAGGCCGTCGGGGAGTGGCTTGGCGATCTCGACGACTTCGACATCACGCAGCAGACCGTACGTCCAGCCAGCGACGTCGTAGGGCTGCTTAATCGGCGGATAGACCTGCTTCGTGAGCAGGTTCTTAGCGTCAGCCCATAGGGCTGATTCATGCGGACAAGATAGTCACCGGCGGCATACGACTTGCCGAACCGTCGTGGCATGGGCCAACCTGTCGACCTCGATGTGCTGGATGGACTTCAGGTTGTTGATCATGTCGGTGACGTCCGCGTTGTCGCCCCCGTTGGCCGGGATCACGAACGCATAGGGGCCTCCCCGGACGCCTTCGCCATGTTGGTCTTGCCCTTCAGGTAAAAGTTCATCAACAGCTCGTCTTTGTGGTCGAGGGTATAGTCCAGGTCGTTCTTGATCGCGTCCTCTTCGAGGTTGACGGCGTCCATCAAGTGCCACTTACCGTCGCCGGATGGGCTGTATCCTGCCGAATATGGCGCGGGGTCCCACCAGGTGCGCGAGGCGCCCCAACCAGCCAGGATCCCGGCCGCGCTGTGCGTGCCGTTGCGGATCGTACTAGGCGTACCCAGGCTGGCCCCTTGCAACTCGTAGAAGCGGCCGTTCGTGTTGTGCATGAAGCTGTAGCCGTGGTTGTAGCCGGGGTACCACATGTCGGCATACTCCCACGTGAAGGCGCCCTTCCAGCCCTTGGCGGTCAGCTGGCCGATGTTGTGGCCCGCAAAACCGGTCCACTCATTCATCGTAATGGGGCTGACGGCCTCGTTGGTGGGGTCGTTGCCAGGAGACATGTACAGCATGTCCTTGGTCTGGTGCAGATCGTGGTAGACGGTGGGGTTCCACTCGAAGCGGGCCTGGATATTCTGCTGGGTCTCCACGATGCCGGCGCCCAGGAAGTCGCGGTTGTTGTCGTGGTTGACGTACTTGCCATAGCCCGGCGAGTTGACACCCGCATAATAGTTGTAGGTCACCTGCTCGAGGCCGTCGGGGTTGATCGTGTTTTCGAGCACCACGATCACGTTATCCAACAGGCGACGAGTCCAATCGTCCTGCCCGGACGCCAGGTGATAGCCCAGCCGCATGAGCACCTCGGGACTGGTGCGCTCGGTGGAGTGAATCGCGGCACTGAGCCAGTAGACCGCCTTGCCCTGGGTCGCCAACGTCATGGCTTCTGCGTCCGAAGAGACGCGGCGTGGGTCGGCCAGCCTGGAGAGGATCAGCTTATTCTTGTCCATCTGGGCCCAGTTGCTCGGCGAGGTAACGACCGTGAGGATCATGGGCCGCCCCATTTCGGTCGTCCCTTCCTGGAAGACGCGCACGCGGTTCGAGGACCGCTGAAGCTCGTAAGCATACTCGACGATGCCCTGGCGGTGTCCCTGAGGTCCAAGAGCGGCTTCCGGCAATGTGTCGGTGGCCTGCCACGGGGTCAGCTTGTAGTCCTGGCCGATCTCGTAGCCGAAGAAAGCGAGGGGAGGCGTCACGCGTGGATCGACTTGATTCGCGGCGCCGGTGGCAGCGGCGGAGAGCAATGTGGCCGCCAGCAGCAGGCAGACCAGGAGCCGGCCCGCGACCCACAATCCAGAACGACGATTCATGGAGATTCCTCCTTGTGCATGGTGCGCAGGGTGGATGCCGCGCAGGCGACAACATCCTACGCGTGGTGGAGCCCAAGTACAACGTGGCGATCCGGGACATGCTGAACTGCAACCAGAGCAGTTGCCGGCAGGCGCCTCCTTTCGGGATGGGCCGCTTACGGGGAAGGGATGGACCACAGGCGCGACCGCTCCCGCTTATGTGACATGATACCAAATTGTATGGGCAATTACAAGAGGTAAATTGAAACGTAAGTTGAACTGAAAGCTCGGCGACGGTCGACAGGGAGCATGGAAGATGTGCGGTCTCCCTTGTACCGGGCGGCGGTTGTGTGATACCTTATGCGGGTCATGAGGACTGATCACAGCCGCCGGCCGCTGCTTGCTGCGATGAGCAGGCTGCGGCCCTATTGGCGGATCACCGTGGTCGCGTATCTCTCCATGCTGGCCGTCACCGGGCTGGCGCTTATCATCCCCCAGTTCATCCGCTTCATCGTGGACGAGGGCATCGAGAAGGGCAACCTGGCGCTGCTGACGCGCTCGGTCTCGCGCTCCTGGGGCTGACGGTCGTGAAGGGCGCGATCAGCTACGTGCAGGGGCGGCTGACCGAGACGGCGTCGCAGGGCGTGGCCTACGACCTGCGACGCGATATCCACCGCAAGCTCGCCAGCCTGTCGTTCTCGTACCACGACCGCGCTGAGACAGGACAGCTGCTCTCGCGAGCGGTGCAGGACGTGGAGCGGGTGCGCTTCCTGACGGGCAGGGCGTTCCTGCGCCTGGCCGAAGGCGCAACGCTGGCAGTGGCAACCATCGCAGCCATGTACCTGATGAACGCCCAGCTTGCGACGATCACCATGGTGATCATCCCGCTGCTGGCGATCAATGCGTATCGCTTCGGCAGCCAACTGCGGCCGCTCGGGCTCCGGATTCAGCGACAGCTGGCTGCGATTACCACGCGGCTCGAACAGAATCTGCGGGGCGCGCGCACCGTAAAAGCGTTCAGCCAGGAGGACGCGGAGATCGCCCGTTTTGGCGTGGAGAACGACCGGTGGTTCGCGCTGATCCGCACAGCAGGCTGCGCTGCAGGCGCGGAACGATCCACAACTGGCGCTGATCGCGAACTTCGGGATGACGATCGTGATCGGGCTGGGCGGGTGGTTGGCGATCCAGGGGAGCCTGACCATTGGCGAGCTGGTCGCGTTCACGACGTACCTGAGCCAGCTCGTGCAGCCCGTCCGCCGGATCGGGAACATCATCCCCGCGCTCGGCCATCGCCTCGGCAGCGAGCGAGCGCATCTTCGAGATCCTCGACACGGAATCGGAAGTGCAAGACGAGCCGGATGCGGCTCCCCTGCCCCCGGTCGAGGGCCATGTGCGCTTCGAGCACGTCTCGTTCGCCTATTTCGGCCAGCACACGGTCCTCTCCGACGTGTCGTTCGAGGCGCGGCCGGGACAGGTCATCGCGCTGCTGGGCGCGACCGGATCGGGCAAGTCCACCATCATCAACCTGATCCCGCGCTTCTACGATCCGACGCACGGGCGGATCACCATCGACGGCCACGACATCCGGCACGTGACGCTGAACTCGCTGCGGGCGCAGGTGGGCATCGTGCTGCAGGAGACCCTGCTGTTTGCCGCGACGATCGGGGAGAACATCGCGTTCGGGAGGCCCGACGCGTCACGCGAGGAGGTGATCGCGGCGGCGAAGGCCGCGCAGGCGCACGGGTTCATCATGGACCTGCCGCAGGGCTACGAAACGCCGGTGGGCGAGCGCGGGGTGACGCTGTCGGGCGGACAGAAGCAGCGGGTCGCCATCGCGCGGGCGCTGCTGAAGGACCCGGCGATCCTGATCCTGGACGACGCAACCGCGAGCGTGGACACCGCCACGGAGCACCTGATCCAGGAGGCGCTGCAGGGGCTGATGGTGGGGCAGGACGTCGTTCGTGATCGCGCAGCGGCTGAGCACGCTGCGGAGGGCGGACTTGATCCTGGTGCTGGACCGCGGGCAGATCGTGGCATCGGGAACGCACGAGGCGCTGCTGCACGACTCGGGACTGTACGCGGAAGTGTATCAGCACCAAATCGCCGACAGCGGACCCACTGAAGCAACGCCGGAAGGCGCGACAGAAGGCGAGGCGGACCGATGACCGTGTCGATCGGTTCGGGCGGCTCGGGCATGGGGCCGGTCGGCGCGCTGGAGAACTTCGGCGGCAACTCGGGCGGGAAGCCGTTCGACCGCCGGGTGCTGCTGCGCCTGCTGGCGTTCCTCAAGCCGCACTGGCGGCGGCTGCTGCTGGCGCTCGCTGGTGACGCTGGTCACCTCAGGATTGTCACTGCTCGCGCCGTACCTGATCAAGGTCGCGATCGACACCAACATCAGCGCGGGCGACGCTGACGGGGCTGCTGGCGGACGGCCGGGCTGCTGCTGCTGACGTTCGTCGCCCTGTTCTTTGCGTCGTGGAGCCAGCAGTACCTGCTGAGCTGGGTGGGGCAGCGGGTGCTGGCGAGCATGCGGGACCAGCTCTTCCGGCACCTGCAGGCGCTGCACCTGGGTTACCATGACACGCACATCGTGGGAGTGACCATTTCGAGGGTGATCAGCGACGTGGGCGTGATCAACGACCTGCTCTCGCAAGGCCTGGTCACCCTGGTCGGCGACGTCGTGGTGCTGCTCGGCATCGTGGTCATCATGCTCAGCATGAGCGCGCGCCTGGCGCTGCTGGCGTTTGCGGTCCTGCCGCTCATGCTGCTGGCGACGTGGCTGTTCACGCGGCGCGCGCAAGCCGCGTTCCGCGAGACGCGGGCGCGGGTGGCAGCGGTGATCGGCGGGCTGGCGGAGGACATCACGGGCATGCGCGTGATCCAGGCGTTCGCGCAGGAGTCCGCATCGGAAGAGCGGTTCGACGAGGTCAATGCGGCATCGCGCGACGCCAATATCGGCGCGATGAACCTGTCGTTCGTGTTCCTGCCGTCGGTCGAGCTGATTTCGATGATCGCCACCGCCGCGGTGCTGTGGTTTGGGGGGCGGGCGGTGACTGCGGGCGAGCTCACCCTCGGGGTCGTGGTCGCGTTCCTGGCGTACGTCACCCGCTTCTTCCAGCCCATCCAGGAGCTCAGCCAGCTTTACACAACGATGCAGGCCGCGATGGCGGGCGGCGAGCGGGTGTTGGAGCTGCTGGACACGCCGCCGGCGGTGGCCGATCCGGCGGACGGCGCGACGATGCCCCCGATCCGCGGGGAGATCGAACTGAAGGACGTCTGGTTCGCGTATCGGGAGGGCGAGCCGGTGCTGCACGGCGTCAACCTGCGGATCGAGGCGGGGCAGACGGTGGCGCTGGTGGGTCCGACGGGTGCGGGCAAGACGTCCATCGCTAACCTGGTTGCCCGCTTTTACGACGTGACCGAAGGCGCAGTGCTGATCGACGGGATCGACGTGCGGACGGTGACGCAGGCTTCGCTGCGCCGCCAGTTCGGGCTGGCGCCCCAGGACGCCTTCCTCTTCAGCGGGACGGTGGCGGACAACATCCGCTTCAGCCGGCCCGAGGCGACCGACCAGGAGGTGGAGGAAGCGGCGCGGCTGGCGAACGCGCACGCGTTCATCATGCGGCTGCCCGCGGGGTATCAGACGGAGGTGTGGGAGGGCGGGGTGAACCTGTCGGCGGGCGAGCGGCAGCTGATCAGCATCGCGCGGGCCGGGCTGGCGCAGCCGCGCATCCTCATCCTCGACGAGGCGACGTCGAGCGTGGACACGGTGACCGAGCTGCTGATCCAGGATGCGCTCGAACGGCTGCTGGAGGGGCGGACGGCGCTGGTGATCGCGCACCGGCTGAGCACGATCCGGAACGCGGATTTGATCTGCGTGGTGAGCGGGGGCCGGATCGTGGAGCGGGGGACGCATGAGGAACTGGTGGCGCTGGGTGGGGTGTACGGGGAGTTGTACGAGAGGCAGTTTGTGCAGCGGGGAACGGCTCCCGAGTTGAACGAAGAACGGTAGACGCGTATAATTGAGGTGCAGTGAATATCAAGCCGGCGCCGTACCACGACCTGCTACGGGTCATGACCGTCGAAGACCCGCAGGACCCCGCGCCTCCGGGCTGTCCGATCTGCAAGCTGGTCCACAGGGGCTTGCTCGCCTACCTCGACGACCTCGTCTACTCTTGCGGGGTCGATCCTCAAGTCCGGCGTGAGTTGCGACTCGGCCGAGGGCTTTGCAACCGGCACGCGCACCTGTTTCTCGAAGTCGTCGGGCTGGCGCTCGGCGTCACGCTCATCAACTGGGACGTACTCGATTCAATTAACGAAGCGCTAGGTGAAGTGGGCGGGACCGGGGCGGGCCGTCGGAGCCTCAACGCCAACCGCCTGCTGCGACGGCTAGTTCCTCCCGGCCTGCGGCGCGAGCGGGACCGGCTGACGGCCGCGCTGCGCGCGCAACGTCCGTGCATGGCGTGCGAACACCAGGCGAGCATCGAGAAAATCTACATCAGCACGCTGTTGGAACACGTACAGGACGCGGCGCTGCAGCCGGCCCTGCGGAGCTCCCCGGGGCTATGCCTGCCCCATTACGAGCAGGCGGTGAAGTGGGCGCCGGATGCGGGCACACTCGAGACGATCACGAATATCGAGCGCGGGAGACTGGCGGCGCTGAGCGCCGAGTTGCAAGAGCTGGCCCGGAAATACGACCACCGCTATCAGCATGAAGCCGTTGGGCCGGAAGGCGATTCGTGGAAGCGCTCGATCGACATCATTACCGCCGCCAGGGGCGTGCGCTAACGAGAGCGGCCGGGGCGCGGCCCCATAAAGGCTCGCGCTCCGGCCGCCTGGGCCGTCAGCCCGGTGGCGGTGATTGGCCCGATCAGCCGTCGAACTTGGGCTCGGGCAGGCCCTTGATGTCCGTGTGGATAACGAAGAGGTCGCCGGAGCCGGGCGCGGCCTGGCGCTCGGCGTCGCTGAGGAGCAGCCAGGCCGTCGTCACGTAGATGTCCTGCAGGTCAGGTCCCCCAAAGACACAACTGGTGGGGTTGGGGACGGGCATCTTCACGACCCGCTCGATCTTGCCGTCCGGATCGTACCGGGTAAGCCGCCAACCACCCCACTGCGCGCTCCAGACGCACCCCTCGCTGTCGACGGTGAGGCCATCGGGCAGCCCGTCAGCTTCCGGGACCTTGGCGAAGGTGCGCCGGTTGGCGATTTCGCCGGTGGCCGGATCGAAATCGAAGGCGAGGAGCTCGTAGGCAAACTGGGCCGTGACGTACATCACCTTGTTGTCGGGGCTCCAGCCCAGGCCATTCGAACAGGCCAGGCCGCCGGCCATCTTGTGCACCCCGCAGTCCCTGTTAACCCGGTAGAGAGAGCCTTCCGGCCGGAATTGGTCGTCCGCGTAGGTGCTGCCCGCCCAAAAGCGGCCCTGGCGGTCGGCTGAGCCGTCGTTAAAACGGACCGGTCGATTGTTGGCCTCGGGGTCATCGATGAGGGTGAGCGCGTTGGTGCGCTCATCCCAGAGATAGAGGCCGGTGTGGGAAGCCAGGATGAAGCCGCCGCCCTGCCGGCGAGCCTGGCCGGTGACGTGGACGCCCGGGTCCCAGCGGGTGACCGCGCGGGTGACGGGGTCGAAGCGAAAGACTGATGGGGGATTCCAAATCTCGAGCCAATAGAGCGCCTGCTCGTCTGCATCCCAGCGTGGGCTCTCGCCGAGCTCAAGCTCGAGATGGAGGAGCGGCTCGATTTCCATCTGATGGGCCGACTTGGCACACATGAGGGGCACCTTTCTCGTGAAATCCGGGCTCAGGCCGGCACGCGACGCGCTTGTCGCTCGGCCTGCATTTGGAGCACGCCGCGAGCGGCGACAGCATCGGTGACCAGGCAGGTGAAGAACTGCCCTAAGAGGGCAGCGTGAATCGCAGCGGTTTTTGCTCTGCCACCAGAGACGGCGACCACCCGCGGGATGCGGCATAACGAGGCGGCGTCGAGGCTGATCGCCCGGTGGTTGGCAGAGATGTCGAGCAACTGCCCGGACGCGTCGTACTGGTGAGCGACCACGTCGCCCACTACGCCCAGGTCGACGAGTGCCTGCAGTTCGGCGCGCGTCAGGTAACCGGCGCGCAGGAGGCTGGAGTGGTCCGGCTCGGGGGTGCCTATGCCGATGATCGCGACCTCAGCCTGCGCGCCCAACGCGAGCGTCTCCTCGATCGTGCGTTCGCGGCGCAGGGCCTTCGCCACGTTTTCGTCCTCCACGAGCAGCGGCGCGGAAAGAAAACGGAATGATGCGTGGAGCTTCTGGGCCAACCAGCGGCCCAGCTCCGCTCCGTCGACGAGCGGATCGCCGTGCCCGACCGCGCCGATCAACTGGACGACCGTTGCGTCCGTAAGCGGAATGGTGGGCATGGCCCGAACCACTGAGTGTACGGCCGTCCCCCAGCTCAAGCCGATGATAATGCCGGGATGAAGCGCTTGTGTGACGCAGCGGGAAGCCAACTCGCCGAGACGCTTCAGCAGCAGCGCGTAGTCGTCCGGCGGCTCGGCGAGCACGTGGGCGCTGCCAAGCCCGAACGTGTGGCACAGCTCCCCCTCTAACTCGGCGTCGGTACGGAGGGGGTAGTGTACCTTTACTTCGACCAGCCCCGCCTCGCGTGCCTGGTCGAGCAACCGGGAGACCATAGAACGCGACTTGCCGATGCGTTCAGCAATCGCAGCCTGGTCCAGCTGCTCTTCGTAATACCACATGGCGACCTGCGCCAGCAATTCAAGGCGCTCGTCTTCCATATCCACCCCCTGGGAGCCTGGTTTCTCCACCTGTTCCGTTATTGTCGAACACGAACTCACATAATACCACTATCAGGCACAAAAGTGAAGATATGTACCGATTACTAACGCGTGTGCAAGTCCGCGACCTAATTCGCTCCCGACGATGCCTGCCATGCCGACAGGAGGTCCGCGATGTCTTCGAAGATGAAGTCCAGACCCTCGGCCCGCTGATAGTCCTCGGCCTCGGCACGGGTGGTGGAGCCGGAGAGGACGAGGATGGTGTGCAGGCCGGCGCGCTTGCCGCCTTCCATGTCCGTATCGATCCGATCGCCGAGCGTGGCCGTGGTCTCAGGGGTTGCGCCCATTTGGGCCATGGCCATCTCGAACATCGTCGGTTCGGGCTTGCCGATCGCGACGGGCTTGACGCCTGCGCCGACCTCGATGGCGGCGATGAGCGCGCCGGTTCCCGGCACGAGGCCTTCTTCCGTGGGACGGGTCGGGTCGAGGTTGGTGGCGACGAATGCGGCGCCGCGGCGGATCAGGACGGCCGCGGTCTTGATCTTGTCGTACGTGACGCCCCAATCGATGCTGGCCGCCACGACCTGCACGTCGTCGTCGGCGAGGACGAAGCCGTTCTCGACCATGGCGCGGCGCAGCGAGTCCTCGCCGAAGACGTGGACCCGCGTGCCGCGCGGGTAGCGCCGCGCTAACCACGAGGCGGTCGCGGTGCCGGAGGTCATGATCTCGTCCGGCTCCACGTACGCGCCCATCTTCGCCAACTTAGCCGCGTACTGTGCGGGCGTGCTTCCGGAATTGTTCGTCGCCATGACAAAGCGGATGCCTTCGCGCCTCAAGAACCCGATGAACTCGGGCAGGCACGGCAGGGGTTCGTTACCACGGTAGAGAACGCCGTCCATGTCGATGACGAGATGCCTTATGTCGAGTAATTGTGTCACCTTTACCTACCTATCGATCCGATTTCTTAACTGCTCAGCTTCGCTAGCCGGTCCCAGGAGCCGCGCATGGCCTCGGCGATGGCGAGATATTCCTGGAAGCGCGCGAGGTAATGCGGCGTGGCGGCCGGGTCGGGCTCGTGGCGGCGGACCACCTGGACCGCCTGCGCGACGGCGTCGTCATAGCTGCTGTAGGCGCCGACGCCGACGCCCGCGCCCAAAGCCGCGCCGAGCGCGGCGATCTCGGTGCCGCCCACGATTTCCATGGGGATCTGCAGCGCGTCGGCAAACATCTGGGTCCAGACGGTGCTGCGGGCGCCGCCGCCCGTCATGCGCGCCGCGGTCACCAGCGCGCCGGCCTCCCGAAGGCGGTTCACGTGGTCCAGGTGGCTGTAGACCACGCCCTCGTAGAGCGCGCGGACGACGTGGGCCTTGGTGTGCCAGGCGCCGAGGCCGTAGAAACCGGCGCGGGCGTTGGCCTGGACGTTGGAGCCGAACAGGAAGGGGTGAAAGATCACGTCGGTGCCGCCGGGAGGCAGCGAGGCGACGAGGTCGTTGCAGACCTCGTAAACCGAGATGCCCTTCGCCTGCGCCTCGGCCTTCTCCTCGCCGCAGAAGTGGCTGACGAACCACTCGAGGTTCGTGGCGGACGTGGGGCTGGCCTCGGTCATGAGCCACTGCCGGCCGACCGCGAACAGGGTACACATGTTGAGTCGCTCGTAGACGACCGGCTCGGGCACGACGGTCTCGTTGATGGCCCAGGTTCCAGCGATGACGCACATGAGGCCGGGGCCGAGCACGCCCGAGCCGACGGCCGACGCGTTGATGTCGAACATGCCGCCGACGACGGGGGTGCCTTCGGCCAAGCCGGTTTGCGCGGCGGCGTCGCGCGTCACCCGGCCCGCCACTTCGTGGCTTTCGATGGGGTCAGGCAGCTTCGGGAGCACGTCGGCAATGCCGTAAAGGTCGAGCAAATTAGCGGAGTGGCGGCGGAGGCGGCCGTCGAACAGGCTGGTGCCGCTGATGTCGCTGTAGTCCGCGGTGAACGTGCCGGTGAGGCGGTACTTGATGTAGTCCTTGCACATGAGCGCGTGGCCGAGCCTGGCCCACACATCGGGGCGGTGGCGCTTGAACCATGCCAGCAGGGCAGGCGGCTGCGCGGCGTAGGTGTTGATCATGACGATCGGGAAGTTCCGGTCGTGCACGGAAGGCTTGCCGTCCTCCGACCGGTACCACTCGTCGATGACGTCGGCGGCCCGGTTGTCCATCGAAGTGATGGCGTTGCCGAGGGGCGCGCCTTCGCGGTCGAGGAGGTAAATGCCGTTGCCGTGAGCCGAGTTGCCGATGCCCACGATGTCGGCCGGGTCGATGCCGGCCTTCCGGATCGCGCCACTAATGGCCTCGCACGTGCTGTGCCAGACCACATCCATGTCGCGCTCGACCCAGGCCGGGCGCGGGTAAATCA
Organism: uncultured Chloroflexia bacterium; assembly: GCA_963800615.1. Classification (GTDB taxonomy): domain Bacteria; phylum Chloroflexota; class Anaerolineae; order CG2-30-64-16; family CG2-30-64-16; genus JALOOB01. The sequence goes on along the minus strand of CAWDBO010000021.1, from coordinate 417,883 downwards.
GGTCGACCTTGCGGCCGTCGACCGCGATCTCGCGACCGGAGAGATCAAAGATCGCGGCCTTGGAGACGGTCAGGCCGTTGTCGATGCCCATGAGGTACTTGCTCATGGATGCCTCCCAAGAAAGCGTAGACCTGGCAGGTTGTCGAAACCTGACAGGTTTGCGAAACCTGTCAGGTATGGTACGTTACTTGCCGGCCAATTTCCGGCGCTCGTGCCCGAGAGCGTCGGCGGCAAGGATGGCGCTGAAGATAGCGTATGGCGTCACGGCAAAGACGTGATTATGCGCGATGGAGCCTTCGCCGGCAAAACCGGCCGCCAGCTCCATCAGCTCTTCCCGGCTGATGCTGCCAAGGCCGAGCTCCTCGAGGGTGACGGGCAAGCCGACGGCGATCATGAAGTCGAAGACGCGCAGGCGATCGGCGGCGGTGATGTCCTCGTCCATGCAAAGCTGAGCCGCAAGGCCGAAGGCGACGCGCTCGCCGTGGGAAAAGGCCTTGGCGGGGGTGGTGAGGCCGTTGCCGATGGCGTGGGCGGTGGCAACGCCGCCGCTCTCGAACCCGAGGCCGGAGAGCAGGGTGTTGGCTTCCACAACCTTTTCGACGGCGGGCGTTACGGCGTGGAGTTCGCAGTCGCGCTTGGCGTCGACGCCGAACTCGAGGAGGATCTCGCCGCACAGCTTAGCCAGGTTCATGGCCGCGAGGGTGGAGACGCCGCCCGCGATGGCGGTGCGGCGGCCCTTGTAGGCGGCTTCGGCTTCGTACCAGGTGCAGAGGCCATCGCCCATGCCCGAGACTAAGTGACGGACGTCAGCGTTGGCGATGACGTCGGTGTCGACGAGCACGAGGTCGGGGTTGGTGGGCCAGACGTCCCAGCCCACGAAATCGCCCTCGGAGGTGTAGAAGACGCTGGCTGCGCTGGTCGGCGCGTCGTTGCTGGCGATGGTCGGCACGGAGGCGAACTTCGCGCCCGTGCCTGCGGCGATGGCCTTGCCCATGTCGATGGCCTTGCCGCCGCCCAGGCCGATCACTACGTCTGCCTCGAGCGCCTTGGCCTGCTCGATGCCGGCGTTCGTCTGCGGCCGGTCGCACTCGCCGTTGAAGACGTACGAGCACAGCTCGACCTTGTTGTCGGCCAGGCTCTTAGCGACCGCGTCGCCGAACTTGCGGCTGACGTTCGGTCCCCAGACGACCATGGCGCGCTTGCCGAGAGGCGCGACGTATTTCCCGATGTCGTTCAGGACCCCGACGCCTTGCACGTAGCGACGCGGGGCGATGAAAACCTTGATCATTGGATGGCCTCCTCAAGACCCGGTAAGCGGGTCACGCGTGACCGAAGGTCACGCCTGCATCTGCCGCGCCATGTCGCCGCTGTCGAACAGCTCCCAGCCTTCCGCAAGCTTGCCGTTCGCGATGCGGAACGTGCTGATGGCAGGGATGCGGATGGCGTTGCCCTTGGCCTTCAAGTCGCCGAAGTCGGCGGTGTGCGTGCAGACGAGGGCGAAATGGCAATCCACCCAGTCGCCCTCGGCCACCATGCGATCGATCTCGATGCGCATGTCACTGAACACGCTGCCGAGGACGGCGGCGAACCACTGCTTCACGCCTTCCGGGCCCCTGGGCATGCCGGGCAGGAAATGATGGTCGAAGTACTCTTCGGCCACGACGTCGTCGAGACCCGACAGGTCTCCGGTGCCCGCGGCATAGAAGCAGCGGACCAACTCCTTGTTCGCTTCAGACATTTCACACCTCCGTGTAAGAGGCCCGGCCGAACTTTGCCGGGCCGGCCATTGAAAACCAAGGACGGTTGTGCCCGATCGCCGGCGGCTCACCGGGCATTTGCATCGTAGATCGCCAGGATGTTTTCGATGGGCGTGTCGGGCGTGGCCTCGTGCGAGGGTCCCGCGATGATGCCACCCCCGTTTCCCCAGAGCTGATTGATCCTGTCAATCTCGGCTCGGATGTCAACCGGGCTGCCGTACACCAGCAGCTTCTGAGCGTCGACGGCGCCGTGCAGGCAAACCCGAGCGCCATAGAGGGTATGCATGGACTGCAGATCCATATCGCGCGCCGAGGTCTGAACCACATCGAAGATGTCGATGCCCGCGTCGATCATGGCGGGAAGCGCGGCATGCACGCTGCCGCAGCAGTGCCAGGAAAAAACGAGCCCGTACGACTTCACCTGCTCGATCAACCGGGAGTAGATCGGCAGGAAACAGCTCCGGAACAACGCGGGCGAGAACAGGAGGCCGTTCTGCCCGGCCACGTCGTCCCACATCGCGTACACGTCGGCGCGGCGCCCGAAAGCCGCGAGTTCGCGACGATTGAACTCCAGGCAGAAGTCGGCTACCTCCCCGACGATGCGATCCGCCAGCGCCCTGTCCCAGGCCAGGTCCAGGAGAAACTGCTCCATCCCGCGGAGATAGCAGCACATCATGAACGGACTGTTGAAGCTGCCGAAGCAGATGACGTCCCGGTCGGCTGCAGCCAGCGCGTCGTAGGCCAAGGGAGAGGTGACTCCGGCGCCGGGCGCGGTGCCCGGCTCGGGCTCCAGCCTGTTGACGGGGCAATCGAAATCGAAGAGCGCCAGGCGCGACGTCAGGAAGCCCTCCGGCGCCCGGGCATCGGGACCGGCCAGCGGAGGCGCGGTGTAGACGGGGTACTCGAAGTCGTGCTCCTCCACCCAACCGCGCTCTACACCCACGCCGAGAGTGTAGAAGTTTGACGAGTCCTTGATGTAGGGCGCCGGGGGCGGCGGACCGACGTAACGCGGGGTAAACGTGGACCAGGCGCCGAGCTTGGAACCCGTGGACCAGGTGTCGGCGCCGAGCCTGGCGAGGAACTCGTGACGCTGCGCGGGTCCCCAGCCGTCCTCAAGGCCGAGGCGCCGGACGATCCGACGCGCTAAGGGTTTCGACGCCCGGAATGACAAGGGAAGCCGATCGACCGGTTGGCGGCGGATTGCCGCAAGGATGCGCGACTTGTTATTCATCAACATCTGACCCGCGTCCTATTCCCTGATGGCACCGTAAGTCATGCCCCGGACGATGTACTTCTGCATGTAGAAGGAGAGAAGCATGATCGGCACGACGACCATGAGACCAAGGGCACAGATGGCTGCCCAGTTGGGTTCATAGACGCCGATGGTCATGCCGGGCACGGCCTTCGGGAACGGCAGCACCCAGCGGCCGGTCAGCAGGGTTGCGAACAGGAACTCGTTCCAGGTGAAGACGATCACGAACAGGGAAACGGCGACCAAACCGGGCGCGGCGAGCGGCAGAATGTGGTCGCGGGCGATCTTGGGCCAGGGTGCGCCGTCGACCTGCGCGGCCTCCTCGATGCCGTAGGGTATCTCCTCGATGAAACCCTTCATGATCCAGACGACGAACGGGATGCTCGCCATGCTGTTGACCAGAATCAGGACCGCATGAGTGTCGAAGAGGTGAAGCTGGGTGGCGAGCAGCCAGAACGCCACTGCCGGCGCGATGGGCGGCATGAAGCGGAAGGAGAGCACGGAGAACGACAGGTTGTCACCGCCTGTCTTGTGGCGGGCGATCGCGTAGGCCATGGGCAGGCCGAACACGAGCGAGACGATCAAAGTCCCGAACGCAATGATCGCACTGTCCCTGATGCCGCGCGCGCCACCGTGAGTCCATGCCTCGACAAAGCCCGCGAAGTCAATTTGCTGCGGAAAGAACGTCGGTGGGTACGAGCGGATCTCGGCGTGTGGCTTGAATGCGGTGATCAGCATGTAGTACAGGGGCAGGACGGTCCACAGCACCCCGATGGCAACGATCACATACGCCAGGATCTTAGTCTTGCGTTGTTGCTCCACACCAGCCTCCTTATTCGGTCTTCTGGGCTTCCTGAACGCGGGACAGCTGGGTGAGCAGCAACTTCCCAGCCACGATGATGATGATCAGCTGGAGCACGCTGAGCGCCGCCGCCAACCCAAGGTCAAAGTACTTGAAACCCATCGTATAGGTGAAAAACGAGATGCTCTCGGTGGCGTCACCCGGGCCGCCGCGCGTCACGATGAAGACCAGATCAAACAGCTTGAACGCGTCGATGAAGCGCAGGAAAACCGCCAGGAAGATGAAGGGTTTCATCAAGGGCAGCGTGTGGTCGCGAAAGGCCCGCCAACCGCTGGCGCCGTCCATGTATGCAGCTTCGAAGATCTCGCGCGAGAGGCTCTGCAGGCCGGCAAGGAGCAGGATCGTCATGAAGGGCGTCCACTGCCAGACGTCGGCCACCACGAGCGCGGGGAGCGCATACTGCGACGAGGCCCACTCGGGGGCTTTGATCCCGAGGAGCGACAGGGTGTAGTTCAACGGGCCGATCGTGGGGTGGTAAATGAGCTTCCAGAGGGTGGCGACCACGGCGGGCGTCATCATGAATGGAATCAGGAACAGGGTCGTAACCCCCCGGCGCACCCGGGGACTCACTGCCTGCAGCGCGAGCGCCATGATAAACCCCAGCACAAGCTGAATCGCGACGCCGATGATCGCAAACCAGGCAGTGACTTCCAGGCCATGCCAGAATCGCGGCGTGGATAACGCGTGGATGAAGTTGTTGAGGCCGACGAAGGTCGGCGCGGCGCCCGGCTCGTACTTAAGGAACGCAATCCCGAACACGTATAGAGTGGGAGCCAGGCCGATCAAGAGCAGGAAGAACAGCCCCGGGGCGACCAGGGTCCACCCGAATTTCTTCGAGTCCGCGGTGAGGCTTGCCTTTGGCGTTACCTCAGCCCTGGCGGGCTTGGCTTCGGCAACAACGGTCATGAATCGCTCCTTCTTCAGGGCCGCCGCGAAATGGGGTGCTGGCGGGGTCGCGGCGGCCGGGTCTGGGCGTGTTAGCCGACGAATCGCGAATACAGCTGCTGGCTGACCGGCCGCAGGGCCGGATAGAGCTGCTTGTAGATCTTGAACAGGTCCTCGTACTGCCGGGTGGCGGCGGGGTCGGGCTCGTAGATCGCGGCCGGGCTTGCAGACATGCTGGTAGGCATCCTGCTCGTCCTGGTACACGCCTACGCCGATGCCGGCCAGCATGGCAGCACCGAGGGGCGTCGCGTCCTCGACCTCCGGCACTTCGAGGGGCAGGCCGACCATGTCCGCCTTGTTCTGCATCCAGAACTTGTTGCGTGCGACCCCGCCGACGACGACCAACTGATCGAAGGGCACGCCGAGACCTTGCATCGTGCGCACGATGTCGAGGAACTGGTAGTCGAGTCCCTCGATCAGCGCGCGCAGCATGTCGCCCTTCGTCGCGAAGTTGCTCAGGCCGACCCATGCGCCGAGCGAATGCGGGTCGGCGTCGGGGCAACCGGCGCCCGACAGGTGCGGCAGGAACATCACGCCGCGGCTGCCCACCGGCGACGCAGCCGCGTCCTGCCATCAGGAAGTCCCAGTCCACGGCGCCTGCCAGCACGTGGCGGCCTCGTCCGCCTTGTACTTCGCCTCGAAGCCGTATTCCTTGCGGTACCATTCGAGCATATCGGACGACACTGCGCCGCCCCAGATGGCATAGAGATCGCGAGCGACGTGCGCTTCGACCGTCGACGCCGGTCTTCTGCGCCTCGGGGTCAGGACCGGCTGCTGCGTCGTGGCCGCAAGCACGATCTCCCATGTGCCGCTGACGTCAAGGATCACGCCGGGGCGAATCGCGCCCACCGGCAGCGCACCGCACAGATAGTCGTGGCCGCCCAAGACGACCGGCGTCCCGACGGCGAGCCCCGTCTCCGCGGCCGCTTTCGGCGGTCACCTCGCCAAGGCGAGTGCCCGAAGGATACGCCGGGGCGAGCAAGCGCTTGTCGATCCCGGCGAGGCCGAGAATCTCGTCTGACCAGTCGAGCTTGCGCTGGTCGAACATGAGCGTGCAGGAGGCCATGGTGTAGTCTGTCGCCATCCGGCCGCACAGCATCATGTTGACGAAGTCCTCGATCAGCAGCCACTTGTCGTGTTCTCGAGAATCCGGGGCTCGTGCTCGGCCATCCACAGCAGCCGCAGCGCGGTGGAGAAGCGCCAGAGCGTATTGCCGCCCAGTGGAGAAGGTCTTTGCCGCGCCAATGTTCTTGCACCCACCAGTCGAACTGCGGCTGGGTGCGCGGGCAGTGCCAGCTGATGAAACGGATAGAGCCAGCTGCCCGGCTTCGTCGACCGGCACGCCGTCCATGCCCATCCCGGTGACTGCCACGCCCTTCACCCAACGCGGGTCTGTCACCTGGCCGATCGCCTCCTTCATGGCCGCCGCGCGCCGCCCCAAATCTGCTCGGGCTGCCAGACCGTCCACTCCGGGTGGTCGGGATCGGGGTGGAAGCGCTCGGTGGGCCGGCATGCGCTGGCAACCACGTTGCCTGCCGTGTCGTAGATGACTGCCTTCAGGGTCGTGGAGCCGAGATCGATACCGGCAAGGTAGTCCTGATCGGCTGTCGCCATCCTTGCACCTCCGTTGGCGAGTTGTTACGAAACGAACACCCGGCCGCACCCATGAGATCACCCCAGGGCAGGATTAGAGCGGTGTCGGTCGTGAGCGCGCGGATGATGGCGCGGAGCATGGGCAGATCGTCCGACGAAATCAGGCCGGCAGCTCCCAGACGGGCAGGACCTTCGCCATCTGCAGACTGCGAACGCGCCTTCCAGCGTATCCTCCTGCATGGCAGCCTGCGCCTGGGAGTAGGTCAGTCCGGCGCCAGAAGCCAACCCAGCCGGAACGTGCGACCGCCTGTCGCTGTCACGTACAGATCGCCGGAACCCCAGGCCAGCAAAGCCCTTCGGCACGGCCGCCCATGATCCGAATCTATCTGGGATAGACTCCTCTGCGGCGCCGGCGAAGAGCAGCGCGGCCGTGTTGTGCATCGCCGCGCCGATCTCGTCCGGCCCGCCTGCTGCCTCGAGCATCCCGCGCGCCGCGCCGATCCCGACCACGTAGGCATTCTTGAGCGCCGCAAACACCTCTACCCCGGCGACGTCGGTCGAGCACCAAACCCGATAATAGTCGCAGGAGAAGATATCGCGGAGCTTGCGGAGGACTCCGGGATCTTTCCCCGTGAAGACCGTTCCGCTGATGCGCCGCCCGCTGAGCTCATAGGCCAGGACGGGGCCGGCCACCGCGTTGATGCTCACCTGTCCTCGGAGCGTGTCCGGCAACTCCGACGCCAACACATCGGGCAGGATGCGCAGAGCCCCGCGTTCCGCCTCGACGCCCTTGGTGAGGGACAGGATGACTGCTCCCGGCCACAGCAACGGGGCCAGCGTTTTGCCAAGCCAATGAACGCCCAAGCGAATTGACTCCGGAGACGATCACATCCGCGCCCTGCAGCGCCCGGGGCAGGTCGCCGAGGAAGCAGGGCTGCACGCCATCCGGAATGCGCCGACGCAAGCCGGGGTGAAAGCGATCGTCCCGGCAAGAGCGGATGATCGTCGTCGTCCAGGTGCGTGCCGACCAGCCGCACCTCATGACCGTTCTCCCGCAAGGGCCACGTGACCGCAGTTCCCATTCGCCCTGCGCCCAGAATCGTGATGACCGCCACGACAGTTCCCTCTTTGCTGCAGAATCCTGGATGACCAGACCTCAGTCGTACCTGCCGCACTCGCGTATCGTGTTCATGAGTGCCAGGTAATTCTCCGGCTTGACCCCGGAATGAATGCTGTTGCTCGACGAACAGATGAAACCGCCGCCCGGCATGCCTTTGGCAAGGGCGACCTTGGTTGCCTCGATCGTGTCTTCCGGGCGCGCCGAAGGTCATCGTCTCGGCACAGTCCACGTTGCCCTTCAGCGCAATCCGATCACCGTACCGGGCTTTGACTTCCGCAAGGTCCATCCCGGCCTGGGGATCGATGGGGTCCAGGCAGTCGATGCCTGAATCGACGATCATATCGATGATCGGCCAGAGCTTGCCGTCGGTGTGCTTGATCACGTAGAGGCCCAGCGCCTTATAGCCCTGCATGACACGCTGAAGGCCCGGGTAGAACAGCTTACGGAAGTGCCGCGGCGACATGAGCGGTCCGATGTTGGAGGCATAATCGTCGCCGGTGTATACGATCTCGATGCCCCGATCGCGGACTTCCTTTGCCAGCTGCAGATTTATGTCGACGGACATATCGACCAGGGCCGTCACCAACTCCGGTTCCGCGGCGATCGCCATGAGGAGGCCTTCCATGCCCATCAGGTATCGCGGGAGAGAGAACACGTCATTGAGGTGGACGATGACGGCATAGCGGTCGCCGTAGGTCTCAAGCGTCCTTTCGATGGGTGCGTAGCGGCCGGCCGCGTGGGGATCGGGCGGCGTGTAACGCTCGAAATCAGCCATGCATTTGATCGGCGATTCGACCTCGATGCCGTGTTCCTCCTGCGTCTTCTGGCCCACGTAGCCCCACTCACTGATGTAGCGGCCGTCGGGGAGGGGCGTCTTGCCGAATGCAGGGTCGGTCAGCACCGCGTCGTGGCCCATCCGGACCGCGAAATCGTTGTGCCCGGTGTTTCCGGGGAGCAGCGCGTCGCGAACCTTTTTGTCGACCAGCCACTCGAAATGCGGCACGCGGTCAGGCACTTCCCGCCGCAGGGTCCGCAAGATCCGTTCCTTGGGAGTCAGCTCTGCTTTCATCTGTGCTCCAGCGTTCAACACAAAGGCACAAGGGCACGAAGCCCTCGACAGCGCTACGTCTTCGTGTCTCGGTGTCTTTGTATTATGTCAATATCCCATCGCGCGGCGTATGCCGGCGATAATGTTGTGACGGTCGACCATGATCTCCGTGAGCAGGATCGGGTTCGAGGGGTATGGGACCTCGGGCATGGCCACCCGCACCACAGGCCCTTCGAGCCAGTCGATAGCCTCGTCGGCAATCAGGGCTGCAACCTCGGCGCCCGCGCCTGCGAACTTCGTCCCCTCGTACGCGACAACCGCCCTGCCCGTCTTGCGGACGGACGCCAGCACGGTGGCAGCATCAAGCGGCCTGAGCGTTCGCAAGTCGACCACCTCGACGTCGATCCCTTCGGCCGCCAGCGACTCCGCCGCGGCCAGGCCCTCGCCGACCAGGAAACCATAGGTGATCACCGAGATGTCGGAGCCCTGCCGGACGACCGCGGCCACGCCGATCGGAACCGTGTAGTCTTCCACCGGGACCGGGCCCTCGACCTTGTACAGCGCGGAATGCTCGAGGAAGACCACCGGGTCGTCATCCCGAATGGCGGCCTTGAGCAAGCCCTTCGCGTCGGCGGGCGTGGCGGGCGAGATGACCTTGAGGCCGGGCGTGTTCATCATCCAGGCGTCCAGCAGGCCACAATGGTGCGGTCCGGAAGTGACGCGCATCCAGGACGCAGTGCGGATCACCAGCGGCACGGAGAGCTGGCCGCCGCTCAGGTAGTGAAACTTGCCGGCCTGGTTGTGCAGCTCGTCTCCGACCAGGGCGAGCAGGTTGTTGAACATGATCTCCGCCACGGGGCGGGCGCCAAAGATCGCTGCGCCGACGGCCGAGCCAGCGATCGCGGCCTCGGAGAGGGGCGTCTCCATCACTCGTTGGGGTCCGAATTGATCCTGAAGCCCCGCGGTGGCCTTGAAGATGCCCTGCTGGCCGCCGCCGATGGCCTCGCCCATGAGGAACACCCTGCGGTCGCGGCTCAGCTCTTCGGCCAGCGCTTCGCGGATCGCGTCGACGTATTTCAGCGTGCGCGAGGCCGGAGGCTGCGGTTGGGGGCTCGGCGCGCCGCGGTCCAGGGGCATTGCGTAGACTTCGTCGAGGCCGTCAGTGGGAGCTACGTCGGGCGAGGCCTTTGCGAATGCCACCGCGCTGTCCACGCAGCCCTTCACCCGCGCCAGGATGGCCGCATCCAGCCTCTCGTCGAGCACGCCGCCGTCCAGCAGCCGCTTGCGGAACAACGCGACCGGGTCGCGGTTGGCCTGCCACTCTTCCGCCAGCTCTTTGGGCAGCCGCAGGTTCGTGCCGCTGTCCGTCCACTTGAAGGTCTTGCACTCCAGCAACGCAGGACCTTCCCCGCGCCGCGCACGGGCGACGAGATCACTCGCGGCGGCGTACACTGCGAGCGGGTCGTTTCCGTCGACGGTCACGCCAGGGATCCCGTACGCGGCAGCTCGTTCGCTCAGATTACGCACCGGCAGGATCTCCTGCGCGGTGTTCCACATCTGGTAGCCGTTGAACTCCACGATGTACAGCACCGGCAGCTTCTTCACCGCCGCGAAGTTGATGCCTTCGTGGAACGTGCCGCGGTTCGTGCTGCCTTCCCCACCGACGACCACGGCCACGCGGCCCTCACCCTCCATGAAGGCGGCCAGGCCGGCGCCGGTCCCCAACACCCACTGCGCGCCGACGATGGCATTGCCGGCGATGACGTTGGCCCGGCGGTCGACCAGGTGCATCTGGCCGCCGCGGCCTTTCATCACACCCGTCGACTTGTGGTAGTACTCGGCGAAGAGACCGTTAAGGTCGCCTCCATGCGCACCGCTCACCCGAGCGATGTAGTGGCCGCCGCCACGGTGGCCGGTCACGACATAGTCGGTGGGAGCAAGCACCTGGCCCAGGGCAGCCGGAATGGCTTCCTGGCCCAAGGCCGGGAGCACATGGCCCTTGAACTCGCCGAGCCGGTACAACTCGACCATGCGCGACTCGCTCTCGCGGATCAGCAGCATGGTCTCGTATACCTGCAACAACGCACGATCCGGCATCAGAATTGAAGAAGTCATGTCTCCCGAATTCTCCGTAACCACGAAGGGTCGAAGAAGCAAAGCCGCACTAAGTCCAGCAGACCTCGTGAACCCTGGATCCTTAGTGACTTCGTGGTTCGTAAAGGCTACCGCTGGCCGTAGATATTCTTGTACAGGTCGCCTGTCCGCTCGAGTTGTGCTTGGGTCAGGCGGATCGGGTCGCCGAGAAGCATGGCGAGGTGTACGGTCCGCGCGAGCTCTTCCACCTCAACCGCCATCTTGGCGGCCTGCTTGGGCGAATCGCCGATGGTGAACACGCCGTGGTTCTGCATCAAGACCGCCCGCTTGTCGCCGATCGCCCGCACGACCTCCGCGCCGATCTCCGGGCCGCCGATGGCGGCAAAGCCCCCGACCGGGATTTCGCCGCCGAGCATGGCACTGGCGGTTAGGCACGCCGGGATCGGCCTGCCTAGCGCGGCGAAGCTGGTCGCGTACGCCGAGTGAGTGTGACCGATGCCCCATACGTCCGGGCGGTGGGCGTAGATGTAGAGGTGGGTGGAGGTGTCGACCGACGGGCGCAAATCGCCTTCAACGACACGGCAGTCCATGTCGACGACCACCATGTGCTCCGGCCGCATCTCGTCGTAGCCGTACCCGCTGGGTTTGATCACGACCAGGCCGGTTTCTTTGTCACGGCCCGAAATGTTGCCACTGGTCATCTTGATCAGGCCGTACTTCGGAAGCTCAAGATTGTACTTCCAAACGTCATATCGCAGTTGTTCGAGCATCATTTTGGCACCTCGTATCTGTGTTGAGGCGACACGAAGACACGATGCCACAGGGAGCGACTCTCCCGATTGCAGCTTGTGCCTTTGATCGCCCGTGTGTCAGCGGTAATTCCTATCAAGCAGATCCTGGACGAATGTGCGCGCTTCGGACGCGGCCTGCAGTGGGTCGGGCGAGTATTCCGCCCACATCTCCACGGTCATCGGGCCACTGAAACGCATCCCCCGCAGCGTGCGGAACACATCGTCGAACGGCACGATCCCCGTTCCAAACGGGATCCCCCGCACCACCTTTGGCCGTCCGTCCTTGACGTGGACTGCGGCAAGGTGACCGGCGCACAAGGCTAGCTCCGCACACGGGTCAAAGCCTTCCGCCGCGACGTTGGCCATGTCTGCATACATCTGAAACCACGGCGAGTCCATTGCGGCCACCAGCTTCATGCTGTCACGCAGGGAAGCGCTGATCGGCGCATCGACGTTTTCCAGCGCCAGCATGACGCCGGCCTGGCCGGCCCACTCGGTCGCCCGGTGCAGCCCTTCGATGTACCGGCTCACCGTGTCGTCCGTGTGCGGCTCGTAGTAAACGTCGTAGCCGGCGACCTGCACGATGCGCACGCCGACGGAGACCGAGAAGTCGATGGAGCGCTGCATGATCTCGTACCCGCGCTCGCGGATCGCCGGATCCGCGCTGCCGAGCGGGAAGCGGCGATGCGCGCTGAGGCACATGGTCAGCAACGGGACGCCGCTGTTCTCGATGGCTTGCCGAATCTCCTGTTTGGTCCCCGTGTCTTCCAGCCGCGCGAGCCGGCCATCCGTCTCGTCCATGGAAATCTCGACATAGCGGTAGCCCGCGCTCGCGGCGGCAGCGAGGCGGCGCTCCCAGGGCCAGTCGGCCGGCAGGGCTTTCTCGTACAGGCCTACCAGGACCGCGCCCGCGAGAGGCGGAAACAGAGACATCACAGCACCCGCTTTTCTGTCGTGGTGTCGAAGATGAAGAACCGGTCGGGCGGGATCTCGAGCGTCACTTTTTCATCCAGATCGACCATGGTCTTGTCGTCCGCGAGCACCTGGACCAGTTCCTTGCCGACGCGCACGCGGACCAACGTCTCCGCGCCGAGCGGCTCCGACACGTACACTGCGCCGGTGATCAAGTTGTACCCGTTCGGCTGCATCGGCCCTTGGTGCAGAGTGGCATGCTGCGGCCGGACGCCCATGAGCACTTTGTTGCTCTGCGTCCGGCCGACCACCTTCTGCCGCGCGGCGTCGTTCAGGTTGACCCGCAGGCCTTCGCCCAACAGGTACGCGGTGTCACCTTCGGACTGCATCTCGCAAGGCAATAGATTCATGCTCGGCTCGCCGATGAACCTCGCAACGAACACGTTGGCCGGCTGCTGGAAGAGCTCCATCGGCGTCCCGTGCTGCTGGAGGATGCCGAGGCTCAGAACGGCGACCCGGTCCGCCATCGTCATGGCCTCGAGCTGGTCGTGCGTCACGAACACCGTCGTGATGCCGAGGTCTTTCTGGAGGCGCTTGAGCTCGGCGCGCATGTAGGCCCGCAGTTTGGCATCGAGGTGGCTGAGCGGCTCGTCCATCGCGAACGCAGCCGGTTCGCGAACGAGAGCTCGGGCGATGCCGACACGCTGCTTCTGGCCGCCCGAGATTTCCTTGGGCAGGCGGTTCAGCAGCGGGTCAATCTCCAGCAGCTTGGCCGCGTGGTGGACCTTCTCGTCGATCGTCTGCTTGGGGAGGTTGAGCAGCTCGAGGGGATACGAGATATTCTTATAGACGGAGCGGTGCGGGTAGAGCGCGTAGTTCTCGAACACCATTGCGATGTTGCGCTCGCGGGGCGCAGATGGTTGATGCGCTTGCCGTCAAAGTAGATCGTCCCCGAGGTGGGCGCTTCGAGGCCGGCGGTCATGCGCAGCGTGGTCGTCTTCCCGCAGCCCGACGGGCCGAGCAACGCCAGGAACTCGCCATCCTTGCACTCGAGGTTGAGTTCCTTGACTGCGATCACCCGGCCGAAATCCTTGGTGATGTTCTCCCACCGTATGCTTGCCATGGTGGATTACTCCTCCGTAAGGGATTACTGGCTGAATTTTATTCGCGGATGGCGCCGTAGCTCATACCGCGGACGATGTACTTCTGCAGGTACCAGGAGCCGAAGACGATTGGGATGATGACGATCAGCCCAAGCGCCGCGATGGCGCCCCAGTGCGGCTCCACATGGCCGATGTTGATGCCGGGGACGATCTTCGTGAAAGGCGTGATCCGGCGCCCGGTCAGGATCGTCGCGAAGAGCAGCTCGTTCCAGGTGAAAATGAAGGCGAAGAGCGAGACTGCGACGAGACCCGGTGCGGCGAGGGGCAGGACATGATCGCGAAAGAGCCGGGGCCATGACGCGCCGTCGACCTGCGCCGCCTCCTCGATCGAGATGGGGATTTCCTCAAAGAACCCTGCCATGATCCAGACCACGAACGGGACGATCGCCATGCAGTTGACCAGGATCAAGAGGAAATAGGTATCGAGAATGCCCAGCGCGGTTGCGATCAGGAAGAGCGCTACCGTGGGCACAATAGGCGGCATGAAGCGAAACGACAAGATCGTAAAGGCCAGAGTTGGCGCCGCCGGTCTTGTACCTGGCGATGCTGTACGCCGCGGGCACGCCGAGAAGGAGCGACAGGGCGAAGGTTCCCGAAGCGATCACCAGGCTGTCCAAAGGGCGGGCAGGCCGCCCTGACGACAAGCCCTTCGTAGAAATTGTCCAGGGTCCAGGTGGTCGGCCAGAAGGTCGGCGGATAGGTCATGAACTCGTTCAGAGGCTTGAAGGCCGTAATCACGAGCCAGTACAGCGGGAAAACGGTCCAGATCAGGAGGACGATCACCACTGCATGGGACACGATGCCCGAGAGACTGAATCTTCGAGTTTTGTCTGCGGATTGCGCCATCAAAGCCTCCCTACGAGCTCATCGCTTTGCTCTCGGCCGACACCTTGGTCAGCTGCCCCAGCAGCACCTTGCCGAGGGCGATGATTACCAGCAACTGGATGAAGCTGAGAGCGGCGGCGTAGCCCTGCTCGAAGTAGGTAAAGCCGGCCTTGTACGTGTACCAGGCAATGCTTTCTGTAAAGTCGCCCGGTCCCCCGCGGGTCACGCCAAAAATGATATCGAACGCCTTCCAGGCATCAATCATGCGGAGGAAGACGGCCAGAAAGATGAACGGCTTCATCAACGGCAAGGTCATGTTCTTGAACACTTGCCAGGCCCGGGATCCGTCCACATAGGCCGCCTCGTAGATCTCACGGGGCAGGCTCTGCAGCCCAGCCAGCAGCAGGATGGTGATGAAGGGGGTCCATTCCCAAATATCGGCAATGATGAGGCCGGCGAGGGCCGCGGTGTTGTTAGCCAACCAGTCAGGAGGGTTGGCGACCCCGATCCGTTCAAGGAGATAGTTCAAGGCGCCGTAGCGGGCTTTGAAGATCATCTTCCAGAGCACGCCGACGACGGTCGGCGCGATCATCATGGGGATGAGCAAAATTGCCATGGCGAACTGGCGCAACCGGGGACCCACCCGCTGCAGCGAGAGCGCGGCGATGAAGCCGATGACCAACTGCACCGCGATGCTGAAGATGACAAACCACGCGGTCACATATAGGCCATGCCAGAAGCGGGGCGTCTCGAAGGCCCGGATGAAGTTGCGCAGCCCGACGAACTGCATGCTTTCGCCCGGCGAGTATCTCATGAAGCTCATCAGGACCACAAAGATAGTCGGGCCGATGACGATCGGCACCAGCACGATGAGCGCGGGCGCCACGAGCGCCCACCCAAACCCACCGTGCTGCTCCAGGTAGCGCTGGAAGCGGCTGACAGGGCCCATCTTTGGCGCCCGTCGTTCATGGGGGGCCGGGGCCGGCATGCCGCTTTCGGGCGCCAGCGTTGGCGTGGTTGCCATACTGCACTCCTCCTGTTCCACGGGCGCAGCTGATGGGGGGCAGGCGTTGTTCGCCTCGCACGGCGCCTTGCAGCGCAAGCCGGAGGCTTACGCTGCAAGGCCCTAATCCTTAGTCGTCAGGCTCAGGGATACAGGTTCTTCGGCTTCAGTGCGCCGTCCACGTAGGCCTGGTATTCCTTGAGCTGGACGTCGCGTCCGAGTTCATCCGTGATCTGGTCGAACTCCTTCGCGATGTTTTCGCACGCTTCCTTGGGCGTGGTCTGGCCGGCCCAGGCCTTCTTGCCCCAGCGCTCGAACACTTCAGTGTACCGGCCGGCGCCCGGGATTTGCAGCGCCGGGTAGCCGTTGGCGGTACCCTGGTTGATGATGTCGATGTAGGCTTGTTGGTTGTCGGGGCAGTCCTTACCGATCGCGCCCATGTTGGCCTTGTCGAGATGCGACGTGCGGTAGGGATCCAGCCAGGTATCGTTGTTGAAGACGAGTTCCTTGGTGCGCTCCTTCTTGGAGAACCACACCAGGGTCTTGTACGCGGCTTCCTGCTGCTTCGTGGCCTTGTTGACGACGAGGATGCGGCCGCCGTTCTCTTCCGGCCGGTGCACGATCTTGCCATCCGCACCCTTGAAGCCGGGCAATTCGGCAACCCAGACGTTGCAGTATGCCGCCTTGCTGCCCTTGGCCGGGTCATTGGCCCACTTCCAAACGTCGGGCCACTGCAGCATCATGGAGACGCGGTCTTCGGAGATGATCTGGTTGCGGGCGTCCTCGAACTCGAAGGACTTCGCCTCGGGAGGCATGCCCGTGTTGAAGGTATCCTGGCCGTTCTGGATCGCCTTCTGGCAGATCTCCATGTTGGTCTCGCCGGTGGCGCCCTTGCCGGCCAAGCCCTTCATGGTCTCGTAATCGAAGAGATGGCCGCCCATACCGGTCATGCGGTCTTTCCAGCCGAAGCCGCCGAGGAAACCGGCGATTTCGGCTGCGCCGTAGAAGTCCTTGTCGGGCTGCTGGAAGAAGCGGGCGACGTCGAGATATTGGTCCCAGGTCAGGTTGTTCATGTCAAGGTCGTAACCGTACTTGGCCTTGAAATCAGCCTTCACCTTGGGATCGGTGGCGAGGTCGTGGCGGTAGTTGAGCAGCTTGACATCACCGTCGTAGTGGGTTGCGTACTGGGTGCCCTTATAGCCGTAGACCCATTCGTACCCCTTCTGGATGTCCTTCATCTCCAGATCCTGCTCCACCCCCGCCTGGCCGCCCGGCTGGATGTCCTTGAGCGGGACCAGCCACTTGTAGAAGTCGGCGGTGTACATGGGCCAGTAGGAGAGGATGTCGTACTGCCCGGCGCCCGAGGAAAGGTCGAGGCGCTGGATCTCGTATTGTTCCGAGAAAGGATGGGCAACGACCTGCAGGTCGATGTTCATATCCTTCAGCAGTTCCGGTGCGAACTTCTTGAAAGTCTGTTCCTGTGCGCCAGACTCAACGGACAGGACGACTGTCGTCTTGTCCTTCATCGGCGTGGCCGCCCACTTGGGGTCGTAGGCCGCCTTGGGTGCTTCGGTCGCCTTCGCAGCCGGGGCTGCAGCCGGAGCGGGTGCTCCGCCGCAGCTTGTCAGCAGCATCGTCAGGACGACCAGCAGGCCGATTACCGCGATGAACTTGCGAGACATGTGGCTCCTCCCTTGGTGAGTGTGCTTCTTGGGTCATGAACAAACGTCGTTCTTCCTTTACAGGAAGCGTCTCGTCGCCGAGACGGAGCCAGGCTCTTACTGGTGCGCTACCACCTCCCTTCTCATGCCACCTCGAGCACGACCTTGCCGAACTGGGCTGCAGCTTCCAGGTACTCCTGCGCGGCACGTGCTTCGCTCAAGGGGTAGACGCGATCGATCACTGGACGCAGCTTGCCGGCTCCCAACAACGCCATGACCGCCCGGAATTCCCGGTCGTTGGCCATGGTCGATCCCTGGAGGCTGATCTGCTTGCGCCAGAGGTTTCGGATATCGAGCTGGGTCAGCGGGGCAGTGGTCGCACCGCAGGTCGCGAGCCGGCCGCCCTTCCCCAAACACTCGATGCTGCTGGCAAACGTGGCAGCGCCGACGCTGTCCACGACGACGTCGACGCCGTCACCCCCGGTCAGCTGCCGGACGGTTTCGACGACGTTCTCTGTGCGATAGTCGATCGCGACGTCTGCGCCGAGCGCACAGGCCCGGCGGACCTTTTCAGCGCCGCCGGTGGTGGCGTAAACGGTGGCGCCGAGCAGACGCCCGATCTGGATCGCGGCGGTCGCCACGCCTCCGCCCGCCCCCACGACCAGCAGGCGCTCGCCTGCCTGCAGCCGGGCCTGAGTGACTAACATGCGCCACGCCGTGATCATGACGAGAGGCGCGGCGGCAGCTTCCACAAACGAAAGCCCGACCGGAATGGGGTGGACGTTCCCGGCCGGGACGGCAACGTACTCGGCGAAAGTGCCCCGGGCGTCGCGCCCGAGGATTCCGAAGGCTGCACAGAGGCTCTGCTCGCCGGCGCGGCAGTAACGGCACCTGCCGCAGCTGAGGCCGGGGTTGACGACGACGCGATCGCCCACACGGAGGGAGCCGGCAGGGGACGCCCCGATTTCATCAATTACGCCTGCGGCATCTGCACCCCCGATGTGCGGTAGAGGTAGGCTGTTCGGCCCACTACCCGGGCCCCGGGTGCGCACGATAAGGTCGAGGTGGTTGAGGGCAGCCGCGGCGATTCGCACGAGGACCTGCCCCGGCCCAACCTGGGGCACAGGCGCGTCCTCGTATTTCAGAACCTCAGGTCCCCCGGGAACGTGGAAGGTCACGGCCTTCATATGGTCCGCTGTCACGGCCACTTATCCATTCATCATCGCGTGCGTCATGTCGACCCAGCGCCTGAGCCGGGCGCGGTCGCCGTCGACGGTGTAGATATCGCGGAAGCAGAGCTCCAGGTTGCAGTCACGGGCGGCGGTGAGCGTATCGCGCATGTCCTTTTCCACCAGGTCCCACTCGGGATTGGGGCCGCTGATGTAGGCCGGCGTGGGCTTGCGCGAGTAGACGTACTGCTTGCCAAGCAACTCTGCAGTCTTAAACGGATTGCTCCAGCCCGAGACACTGACGGCCCGCAAATTGGGGATGGCTTTGGCGATATACTCGAAGCGGTCGTGGATCTGCTCGCAGCAGCCCCAGTAGGCCAGGCCGCCCATGTTGGCGAGATCCGCGATGTAGGGCAAGAAGATGTTGTCGAACATCTTCGGGGAGATCGGCTGGCACTCCTGCGCTTCGACCCAGACCCAGCAATCCTTCAGCGAGACATCCGAACGGCCTTCAGCCCCTTCGACGGGCTCCTCCGGGAGATCGGACACGAAGCCGTAGCTGCCGGGGCAGGGCATCCAGGTGTCGGTGTTCTGGTAGAGCAGCCCTTCGCGCTCGAGGAACCGGAAGTGGTCGACGCGGTCGTCGTGAACGAGCTGCATCATGCGGTGGATCAGGTCAGGCCGGTCGTAGACCCAGTAGAGCAGGTTCTTATTCCCGATCATCTTGAACACGTCCATGGTCAGCGCGCCGTAGACGTTGCCGAGCCAGGGCCGGTAACCGGGGTCGGGATCGAACCAGTCGTACCCGCCGAGCCGCACGGGGAGGATGTCGCCGAAGATGTCCTGGAGCAAGGCCAGCCGCCGGTGACTGAGCTCGCGGTCGACGCAGCGGGTGCGGAGGTGGAGCTTATCCATGTCCGCATCCGACTGCACGGCGAAGTCGAACGAGTAGCCCACGTCGCTGCCGTCGGTTGCGCGTGACGTGGTGCGCGACGAGCGGCACGCCGTAATCCGACAGCTGGATTTCCCAAGGGATGCGGAAATAGGGGTCGACGACGATATCGTCACCGACCTCGTCCGCGTGCCGCACGATCTCGAACAGGGACTTCTCGATGTTGCGCAGGTAGGGATCCCGGCAGACCATCTCGTCCTGGCCGACGTAGTCGGGCAGCATACAGGTCTCGACGAGGATGACGGGACGTTCCATCCTCAGGTCCTTGACCGCCCGCCACAGCCGGCGTCGCTCGGCCATGATCGGGTCCGCCGCGTGATCCATCCAGCGCGCGGCCAGCGAACGGAGTGCATTGCGTTCCTGGGGAGTGATCATGACCCTGCTTCCTCTTACGCCAGCGTGCGCCTGCGCACGAGCAAGTGATTCAACACCACGGCAAACAGCAAGACCGTGCCCTTAGCGATCGTCTGCCAATACGATGGGATCACTGTCATCAGGCCAGTAGTTACGCACATGAGGATGAAGGCCGCGATCATGGTCTTGGCAACGGAGCCCTCGCCGCCGGAGAAGGCGGTGCCACCCAGCAGCACGGCGATGATGCAGTCCAGCTCCATGTTGTCGCCTGAGAGCGGGTCGCCCAGCGACATGTAGCTGGCCCGCGCCACGCCGGCCGCGGCCGCAAAGAATCCGACGATGACGTACAGGATCATGACGTACTTGACCGGGCTGATGCCCGAGAGCTCGGCTGCAGTCCGGTTCCCGCCGATCGCCGCGGCATACTTCCCGAGGATCGTCTTGCGCTGGACGATGACGAGCGCCACGATGACCGCGATGGCGACGAAGAAGGCCAGCGGCAAGCCGAGCAACACATCGTGCCGCGCATAGGTGTTGATCAGCCCCGGCATCTTCTGCGCAGCCGTGCTCTTGATGGCCGAGGTCCCGTCGGGAACGATGAGCAGGGCGATGCCCTTGAACAGGTTCAGAGTGACGAGGGTGGCGATCACGGGTGTGATGCGCAACTTCATGACGTTGAAGCCGTTCAGCAAGCCCATGCCGATGCCCACGACCAGCGTAATGAGGAACGCAGGCACGAATGCGAACCCATTCAAGATCATCAGGCTGAACACCACCGCCGAGAGGCTCATGGCGCTGCCGACGGAGAGGTCGATGTAGCCGGAGATCATCAGCAGGGTGAAGGCGCCGCTCAGGGTCAGAATGGGGGCCGACATCCGGAGCATGTTAATGACGCTGTCCGGGCTCAGGAAGGCGCCGCGGCCGAACAACCCTACCTCGTTGACCTTGACGAGGCTGAAGATCACCACGATGACCAGCAGGACCACGTAGATGTAGTATTTCTTAATCGCGGCGCGCAGCGCCTCGGACCGGTTGGCCTGTTCGGCGCTCGCCGCCCGGGCTTGCGTTGTCGTTGTCATGGATTATTCCTCCCCAGAAACCAGTTTCTGACAGAAACCTGGTTTCTCGCCTGCGCGAAACCCATGGGTTATTCGTCTTTAGAAACCAGGTTTCTGCTAGAAACCTGGTTTCTCGCTAAATGCGGCTGCGCCTGTCCAACGCCCAGCGCTGCGCGAGAATCGCAAGGAACGTTACGACGGCCTTGAGCGTGAACTGCCAGTCGGGCGACAGCAGCAGACCCGTGGCCGCGGTCGTCATGACGGAGAGCAGGATCGCGCCGACGAACATGCCGAGGACGGAGCCGAAGCCGCCGGCGATGCTGACGCCGCCCAGGAGCGTGATGACCAGGGCGTCGAACTCGTAGCCCACGGCCCGACTCGACAGGCCGGCTTTGTACTCGGAGGTCAGCAGGATCCCCGTGATGCCTGCCAGAAGCGCGCTGAGGATGTAGAGCAGCGTGAGCTGGCGGGTCACTTTGATGCCCGAGAGCCGGGCCGCCTCCTGGTTCGCGCCGATCTGGTAGGTGCGCCGGCCCGGCACGGTCCTGCGCTCGAAGATGTACGCGACGATCATCAACGTGATCATGATCAGCACGGAGATCTTGATGGTGGTGCCCGGGATCGCGGCGTTCCCGATCACGCCGAAGACGTCGGGGAGGCTACGTGTTGCGCTGCGCGCCCTGGGTGATGACCTGGGCGGCGCCGCGGGCGAGCATCATCGTGCCCAGCGTGACGATGATCGAGGGGACCTTGAGCTTGGCGATGAAGAACGCGTTCAGCCCGCCGACGCCCATCGCGCACAGCAACGCGAGACCGATCGCGACGGGGTACGGGAGCCCGAGGCCGTTTGCCAGCGGGTTACGCGAGACGTTGACGGCCTGAACGAACCATACCGAGAGCACACCCGTCAGCGCAATCACGCCGCCAACGGACATGTCGAAATTCCCGGTGATCAGCAGGAAGGTGACGCCGATGCCGATGATCACGATGTACCAGTTGTTCGTGAGGATGTTGACGATGTTCTGCGGCTTGTAGAAGTTCGGCACGAACAGGCAGGCGATGAGAAACACGACGAGGAGCACGCCTGCCATGAACAGGGTGATGAACGTCTCGTTGCTCATCCGGCTGGTCGGGCGCGACTTCTGCACCGGTCCGGTTGTCTCCACGCTCATGCTACCTCCGCCACGGCTGCGCCGCCGTTCGCTGCGCCCACGCCGGCGGCCTCTACACCGCTGACGGCGTGCATGATCATCTCGCTGTCCACGTCGCATCCATTGCGAAGCGTGTCTTTCAATCTCCCGTCGTACAGGAGGTAGATGGTGTCGCAGATGTTCATGACTTCGGGAAGCTCGGAGGAGAAGATCAGGATGGACTTGCCGTCGGCGGCGAGCTGACGGATGATGCTGTAGATCTCGCTCTTGGCGCCGACGTCGATGCCGCGCGTAGGCTCATCGAGCATGAGCATGTCGGCGTCGGCGAACAGGCACTTCGAGAGGACGACCTTCTGCTGGTTGCCGCCCGACAGCTGCGCGGCTTCCTTCTCGATACTGCTCGTCGCAATCCTCAGCTTCTCGATATATTCGAGCGTGACCCCTCGCTCCTGGGCGCCATTGACGAACCCACCGCGAGAGATCTTCTTCATATTCATGACAGGGACGTTGCCGCGAATGGTCAGCAGCGTGAACAGGCCTTGCGAGCGGCGTTCTTCGGGCACCAGGGCAATGCCGGCCTCGATCACCCGGTCGGTCGAAGGAGGCAGCTTGGTCCCCTTGAAGATGATGTCGCCGGTGTAGGGGTCTGCGCCGTAGATTGCGCGCGCCAGCTCGGTCTTGCCGGCGCCGACCAGGCCGTAGAACCCGGCGATTTCGCCCTTGGGGATTTCGAAGGAGACGTCCTGCAGCTTGTGATTGGAGAGGTGCTTAACCTCGAGAATAAGGTCGTCGCAGTCCCGCTCGCGCGGGGTGTACTGCTCGAAGACCGTGTGGCCGATCATCATCTTGATCAGCTCGGAACGGTCCTTGACTTGCGATATCGGCTTGGTGTCGATGTGCTTGCCGTCGCGCATGACGGTGACGTAGTCGCCGAGCTCGAAGATCTCGTCCAGGCGGTGCGAGATGTAGATCACGGTGACGTTTCGCTCGCGCAGGCTGCGGATGATCTTGAAGAGACGGGCAATCTCGCCCTCGGACAAGGCCGCGGTGGGCTCGTCCATGATGATGATGTCCGACTCGGTCGCGACCGCCTTGGCGATCTCCACGATTTGCTTCTTGGCTACGCTGAGATCTGAAACCATCTGCTGCGGGCGGATGGACGGCTCGAGGCTGTTCATCACGCCGACGATCTTGTTGATCTTGCCGGTCTTGCGGAGGAAGCCGAATTTGGTATCTTCCATGCCGAGGGTGAGGTTCTCCTCGACGGTGAGCTGATCGACTACGTTCAGCTCCTGGAAGAGCGTGCTGATGCCCTTTTCCTTGGCCTCCTTGGTGCTGCCGGCGGCGTACTCCTCGCCATTCAGGAGGATCTTGCCGCTGGTGCGCTGGTAGGCGCCGGTGAGGATCTTGATGAGCGTGCTTTTCCCCGCGCCGTTTTCGCCAACCAGGCAGTGGACGGTGTTGCGTTTTATGTCGAAACTGACATTGTTGACCGCCCGCACGCTTGGAAAGTCTTTAACCAGGTCCCTGATCTCGAGAACGTTCTCTGTCAGTTCCATGCACCCCTCCGCCATTGGCGATTGCGAGTTGAAGATTGAAGATTGAAGATTGAAGGCCAGGGGCCCCGGTAATCTTCAATCTTCAATCTGTCATCGGGAATCCGGGTCTACTTGATGTTGGTGCCGAACTGCTTGTTCAGCCAAGCGGCAGCGTCCGCCTGCGGCATGGTGAGGTGGTTGACGTTGTAGGCCTTGTAGAACTCCTCCTGAGCCGGGGTCGAGGTCATCGGCACCTTGCCGGCGGCCACGTCCATGATCAGGTCGATGCGGCCCTGGCCGGTTTCGATGGGCGGGAGACCCATGGAGTACTTCAGCGAGCTGTTGGCATCGTAGACCTGCTTGTACTCGCTCTCGTCGAAGTCGACCGAAGCCACGATCTCGGTCAGCGGCTTGCCGGCGTCGTACTTGCCGCGGCCCGCTTCCGTCAACCCTGCCATCGTCCCGACCGTCAGGTTCGATGCCTCGGAGTAGATCAGGTTCACTTCCGGATGCTGCGTCACCAGGTCCTTGATGATCTGCTTCGCCGCATCCGCGCCCTTCGACGCATCCTGGCAGCCCAGGTCCTTCGCCGTCGGGTCCACCGACAGCACACCCGCCACGAACGGATCCGTGCGGCCCGACTTCACCTCGGTGTGGTTCGGCCAGCCCAACTGCACCATCGTGATCGGCTTGTCGGGATGCGCCGCCTTCCACTCCTTCGCCATCTGCGCGCCCATCTCGAAGGAGATACCCTTCTCGTCGGAGCGCGCCACCGGGATGCCGCTGTCGCCCAGCGGGCTGAAGAACGACGTCAGGATGATGCCCTTCTTCAGCATCTCCTCAACCGCCGGCTTGACCGTCTCATAGTCCCAGATGTGCAGCGTCGCGCCATCCATGCCCTGGGCCATGATCTGATCCACGTTCGCCGTCATCGTCGCCGAATCCGACTTGCCGTCGAAGATGAACACATCGACGCCGTACTTCTCCTTGGCGTACTTCTGCGCTTCGGTCGCCTGGCCCTGGTGGAACACGTTCGTCATGTCGGACACGAAGAAGGCGATCTTCTTCGGCTTGTCCGTCGCCGGCTTGAAGGGCGATGCGGCAGCGGGCGCCGCGGCCGCGGGCGCCGTGATGTTGGTGCCGAACTGCTTGTTCAGCCAGGCGGCAGCGTCCGCCTGCGGCATGGTGAGGTGGTTGACGTTGTAGGCCTTGTAGAACTCCTCCTGAGCCGGGGTCGAGGTCATCGGCACCTTGCCGGCGGCCACGTCCATGATCAGGTCGATGCGGCCCTGGCCGGTTTCGATGGGCGGGAGACCCATGGAGTACTTCAGCGAGCTGTTGGCATCGTAGACCTGCTTGTACTCGCTCTCGTCGAAGTCGACCGAAGCCACGATCTCGGTCAGCGGCTTGCCGGCGTCGTACTTGCCGCGGCCCGCTTCCGTCAACCCCGCCATCGTCCCGACCGTCAGGTTCGATGCCTCGGAGTAGATCAGGTTCACTTCCGGATGCTGCGTCACCAGGTCCTTGATGATCTGCTTCGCCGCATCCGCGCCCTTCGACGCATCCTGGCAGCCCAGGTCCTTCGCCGTCGGGTCCACCGACAGCACACCCGCCACGAACGGATCCGTGCGGCCCGACTTCACCTCGGTGTGGTTCGGCCAGCCCAACTGCACCATCGTGATCGGCTTGTCGGGATGCGCCGCCTTCCACTCCTTCGCCATCTGCGCGCCCATCTCGAAGGAGATGCCCTTCTCGTCGGACCGCGCCACCGGGATGCCGCTGTCGCCCAGCGGGCTGAAGAACGACGTCAGGATGATGCCCTTCTTCAGCATCTCCTCGACCGCCGGCTTGACCGTCTCATAGTCCCAGATGTGCAGCGTCGCGCCATCCATGCCCTGGGCCATGATCTGATCCACGTTCGCCGTCATCGTCGCCGAATCCGACTTGCCGTCGAAGATGAACACATCGACGCCGTACTTCTCCTTGGCGTACTTCTGCGCTTCGGTCGCCTGGCCCTGATGGAACACGTTCGTCATGTCGGACACGAAGAAGGCGATCTTCTTCGGCTTGTCCGTCGCCGGCTTAAGCTCAGCGGCTGCCACTGGGGCCGCAGCTTCGGCCTTGGTCGGCTCAGCCTTCGGCGCTTCGGTGGCGACCGGGGCCTGGGTGGGGGCTGCCTTGGGCGCCTCGGTGGGCGCGGCAGCGGGGGCTGGCGCCGGCGCGGGTGCGGGGCAACCGGCGAGCATCATGCTGGCGACCACCAGCAGGCCGAGCAGGATGAACAGGTGCTTCTTCACTTGAGACTCCTCCTGTGTTGCTGTAGGCAGGTCCGTCGCCTGCCGGAAATCTTCGGCGGGGATGAGGGGATCGGGGGATGACGGGTAATGTCGAGGTATCCCACATCGCCTCATCGCCGCAAAACACGGCTCACATACCCTAGAAGCCGCTCACGTCCTGGGCGAGGCCATAGACGAGCATTTCGACTACGCAGCCGCCGCGGGTGAGCGCACAGGCCTGGTAGACCATGTCGGCGAAGTGCTCGGGGCGGACCGCAAGCTCCTCGTCCCACTCGAACTTGTTCACGCCCTGGGCGGCAGACTGGAAGCCGGTGTTCGAGCCGCCGGGCACGAGAAGCGTGACGGCGATGCCGTGCGGGCGCAGCTCGGTGTACAGGCACTTGGTGAACTGGTTGACCGCAGCCTTGGCGGCGGAGTAAACCGACCAGCCCTGCCAGCAGCGGCGGTCGCATGCGCTGGAGACGTTGACGATTTTGCCGAACCCTTGCTTCTTGAATTGGGGAGTGAAGGTGCGGCAGCTCAGGATGACGCTGGTGAGGTTGAGGTCGATGATGCGGCGGTTGATTTCGTCGTCCATCTCCTCGATCGGGGCGACTTTGAGTGCGCCGCCTGCGTAGTTGATGAGAAAGTCGACCTGGCCCCAGTTTTCGAGGACGGCGGCCAGCGCCCGCTCGAAGGTTTCGGCCTTGGTGACGTCTGCGGCGATGGCGACGACCTTCGATCCGGCCGCGCGGCAGCACTCTGCGGTGTCGGCAAGGGCTTTCTCGTTGCGATCGATCAGCACCAGGCCGGCCTGGTCCTTACTGGCGAACAACTCGGCGGTGGCCTTCCCGAACCCGGAGCCAACGCCCGTGATGACCGCCACCTTCCCGTTAAGGGACTCAGCCATGAATATTACCTCCTCCGTTGCAGGTCATCGGTTCCAGGTTGAAGGTTCAAGGTTGCAGGTTCGCCGCAAATCTCAACCTGCGAACCTCCAACCTGCCAACCTTCAACCCTTCAACTGCGACAACAGCTTTTGCAGCTCGCCGTCTTCGATCGAATACGTGTGTTCGGGGGCGGGGTATGTGCCGCCTTCGACTTCCTTGCGGAACTGGGTCAGGGCGGAGACGGTGACGCCCGCCAGGTCCGCGTACACCTTGAGGAACCGGGGCGACAGCTCCTTGAACAGGCCCAGCATGTCCTGGGTGACGAGGGCCTGCCCGTCGCAGTCCGGCCCGGACCCGATGCCGATGGTCGGGATATCCAGGCTGCGGGTGATGATGCGGCCGAGCGCCACGGGGAGGCATTCGAGCACGAGTGCGAAGGCACCCTGGCGGGCCATCTCGACGGCGTCCGAGATGATCTCGCGGGCGCTCGCAGCATCCTGGCCCGGCAGCTTGATCCGGCCGGTGGCGATGATCTTCTGCTTGGTGACGCCCACGTGCCCCATGACGGGGATGCCCGCGGCGGTCATGTCGCCGATCCAGCACGCCTCGCGACGGGTGCCTTCCAGGTGTACGCCGTCCGCGCCGCCTTCCTTCATGAGCCGGGAGGCCGTGTGGAGGGCGTCTTCCGGCGTGTTGTATGAGGCGAACGGCATCGTCGTGACGACCATGCAGCGCTTGCAGCCGTTGCGGACCGACCGGGTGTGGTAGATCATCTCGTCCACCGACACCGACACCGCCTCGCCCCGGCCATTGCCCACCGTTCCGACCGCGTCGCTGACCAACACGATGTCCGCGCCCGCCTGCTCGATGAAGGAGGCCATGGGGAAGTCGTAGGCGGTCAGCATCACGATCTTCTGGCCGCGACCCTTCTTGGCCCGCAAAGCTGACGGTGTGACGCGAGGAGTGCCCACCAGCTTACTCCACGGTCTCGGGCAGGATTTGTTCGAGATCGAGGTGCGGGCTCGGCAGGATCCGGACGGAGACGACCTGGCCGAGGCGGCGGGCGGCCTGGCTGCCCGCTTCGAGGGCAGTCCGCACCGCGCCCACGTCACCGCGCACCATCACGGTCATGTAGCCGGCGCCGATGGCCCGGCGCTGGAGCAGCTTCACGTTGGCGGCCTTGACCATGGCGTCCGCGGCCTCGATGCAGGGGATCAGGCCCTTGGTCTCGATCATGCCGAGCGCCCGCAGACCGGGGTCCTGGGGCCCCAGGGTCAGCTCGGCGACTGTTTGGGTGTCAGTTGGGTTGCGTCATGCTCATGCCTTCCTATAAGTCAGTTCCCCGTCATAGCGCAGGGAATCGAGGATGCCGATGATTGCGGCGTCGGCCGGCGAGCGGTCGAACCCGCCCTGGCGGCGCCGAGCGCCATGCGGGCGGATGACCCGCTGCTGATCATGACCAGCTCGCCCTCACCCGCGCCCACGAGGTCCACGGCGAGGAACGGGGCGCCGGTTGCGTTACCCTGGGCGTCGGCGGGGCGGACCACCAGCAGCTTGCTGGACTGAAGCGCATCGAGCTTCATCGTCGAAACGGCCGAGCCAACGACTGTTGCTATAATCATCCTTCCGTCCTTCCCCCGTTATTTCCTAACCATCTGCGTCACGGCGCCGATCAACTGGTCGACTACGGGGCCGGCCTCCGAACCCGCGGGGCGGGGAGAACCTGCCCCTGTGGGGATGGGGCCGTGTTGGCAGCCCTTGGGTTTGCCCGAGACGATTGCGGGAGCGGGCCGGGCGGGTACGAGACCCGCCCCTACAGGGCGCGCACCCGGCGCAACCAGCTTGATGCCACGCTGGGCCGCGGTCTCGCGGGCCACGGCCGTGAGGACGGTATCCTCGTCGACGGTGAGCTCGCGCACGCCCTGGTCCGCAAGGGTCTCGATGTCCTCAGCAGAGATGAATGTTTTCACCTTGACTCCTTCAGAGTCCGTGACTCTGCTAAGGCCGGCCTAGCTCGCGCCCTTGCTGCTTCGAACGGCGCCCGGCAGGGCGTTGACCGCCGTGACGGCGGCGTCTCGGGCGACCCGGACGGCAGATTCGGTGCCGGAGATGTAGAGGCGGCCGAACTTGCCGGCGGGCTGGTAGTGGACGAGGGTGATATTGGAGGCCTTCTCGGCCTCGTTCGCGGCCAGCATCACGTAGGCCGCGGGGACCACCTCGATCACGCACAAGGTCTGGCCGCGGAGCAGGAGGCCGCCGCGACTGGCCTGGTTCACCAGCTGCGCTTCCCAGGGGTCAACCCCGGTAACGGTCTTGACGGAGACGACTTCGGGCTTCCAGCGGTCGGCTTCGGTCAGGCCGAACTTCGCGAGCGCCTCGCGGCCGGCGACCTTGACGTTTTCCTGGAAGAAGCCGTGAACCTCGAGCGTGCCGTACTCGCGCTCGACGCGGAGCAGGCCGGGGCGTACGTCGGTCGTCTTCAGCGCCGCGTCGAGCACCTCGTACACGTCGCTGGCGGGGGCAAGCTCCATGAAGATTTCTGCCATGCCCTCGACCGGGGTGTCGCCCTGGAGCAGGATGCCCGTCAGCGCGGCGTACTGGGGCTGCATGGAATCGATGAGAACGTAAGTCCGTAGGTCCATGTCGTCAGCCTCTCAGTCTGCCAATGCCCGGACAACCTTGGCTTGCCCGTTCGGCAGAAGCTTCTCGACGAGGGCGTGGGGCCGGGCGATCACGTGGGCGGTTACCAGCTCGCCCGCCCGCTTCGCCGCGGCGACGCCGGCATCCACTGCGGCCTGCACTGCGCCGACCTCGCCGCGCACGAAGATCGTGACGTAGCCGCCGCCGATTTCTTCCTGCGCGACCAGCCGGACATACGCGACCTTGCTCATCGCGTCAGCCGCCTCGATGGAGGCCACGAGGCCGCGCGTTTCGACCATCCCAAGGGCCGTCATGGCCACACTTGTGTGGCTTGCCTGAGTCTGTGCCATTCTTCCTCCTGTTGGAAGATCAATGTAGGAGTCTGAGGCCTTTATGCGTTTAGTTCCGCAGGATCTTGTCGGCGACGTTGACGCCGGCGCTGACGTCGACCGGGGCGCCGGCGGCGCGGGCCGCGTTGCCGACCGCTCGCAGCAGCTCGACGACTTCATTGAGCGATCCGGTCTGCAGCTGCGCCGGATCGAGGAAGATGACGGTGTCGCTGACCTTGCCGAAGGCCGGGCTGCGGCCGAAGGACTGGCCCAGCCTGGCCGACGAGATCGTCGGCGCGGGCTCCCTGGGGCACGACAACCTCGGTGCGGGTGCCCCAGCAGACCCGCTGGGGCGAATCGCAGCCGGGGCACTCGCGGCCGTCGGCGGTGAGGAGCAGGCCCATTTCGCTCACGCCCCAGCGGATGGCCTTGGCCGCGTTCTCGGCGGCGGATGCTGCCGCTAGCTTGCCGCCTGGAAAGGCAGGCGCGACGCCCGCACCGGCCCCCCACAGCCGCACCATCTCGGCTTTGAACTCGTGGGCCGACTGCCGGGGGTCGGGCGTCTCGCGGATGCCGCGGCCGCAGATGACGACCGACACGGCGAGCGACGAGAAGAAGGGGAGCATGCTCTTGTTGATGCCGCCGGTGACGGTGATCTTGAAGCCCATGTCGATGAGCTGCTGGACGGTCTTGCGGTCGTCGTCACCCCACTGGCGGTTGAACGTCTGCTCGTCCCAGCCGCGGTGGTACACCATGCGCTCGACGCCGATCTGCCGCCACTCCTTGGCGCGGGCCACGATGTCGCGCACGCCGGTCAGCTCCATGAGCATTTCCTTGCGCGCTTCCTTGGCCGCCTGGAGCGCAGATTCGACCGTCGCCAGGGCCGCGCCGCCGATGACCGTCATCATGTCGGCGCCCGCGTCGAAGGCCATCTTCGCTTCGAGGCCGCCGACGTCGGGGCTCTTGAAGTCGGCCAGGATCAGCTTGTCAGGCCCGACAAGGTCGCGCATGGCGCGAATGCCGTCCAAGCCCACCGCCTTACAGAGCGGCGTGCCGATCTCGATGATGTCAACTTCGGGCGCAACCTTGACGGCCATTGCGAGCGCGGGCGGCAGCGTGATGTAATCCATCGCTACCTGAAGCATCGGGACTGACATGTTCCCCCTCACTAACTGTTCTCTGAGAAACCAGGTTTCTCCCAGAAACCTGGTTTCTGGATTTCGCAACCAGGTCTCGGAGAAACCTGGTTTCTTCTTTTCTGGATTTACTCGAGCAGCAGACCTGGGTGTTCCAGGACGCTTTGGATGGTTGCCAGGAAACGGGCGGCGGATGCGCCGTCCAGTACGCGGTGGTCCGCGGTGAGTGTGAGCGAAGCCATCGGCTTGATTTCGAGCTTGTCGTCGTGCGGTCACGACGGCCCGCTTGCTGACCCGGCCGACGGCCAGGATGGCGGCTTGCGGCGGGTTGATGATGGCCGTGAACGTGTCGATCCCGAACATGCCGAGGTTCGACACGGTGAAGGTCCCACCCTGGAGGTCCTCCAGCTTCAGCTTGCCCTCGCGCGCCCGGCCGGTCAGGTCGGCCAGGGCAGCGGCGATCCCGCGCAAGCCGAGCTGATCGGCAGCCCGGACCACCGGGACAATGAGGCCGGCGTCGATGGCGGTGGCAACGCCGACGTTCACGTCCGCATACTCGACGATGCCGTCGGGGCTGAACGAGGCGTTGGCGCCCGGATGTGCGACGAGGGCGTAGGCCACGGCCTTGACGAGCAAGGCGGTGAGGGTGATCTTGGGGCGGCTCGCATCCGGGCCCGCGCCTTGGACGTTCGCCTTCATATCTTCGACGATGGCGAGGCTGCGGGTCATGTCGACGTCGACCGTCACGGTGAACTGGGGCGCCTCGCGCACGCTGGCGAGCATGCGGTCCGCAATGGTCTTGCGGATGTTGGTGAGCGGCACGACACGGCGAACGGCCAGGCCGGCGGGCGCGGTCGTGGCGCTTGCAGCGGGGGCGGCGGGCTGTGCGACGGTTGGCTCGGCGACAGGCTGCGTAGCCGAGGACGGGCGGGCGACGGCCGCCTGGGCGGCAGCCAGTACGTCTTCCGTCTGGACGCGCCCCTCCGGACCTGATCCCCGCACGGTGTGCAGGTCAACACCCAGCTCACGAGCGGCGCGCCGCGCGGCGGGAACGGCGCGTACTTTGCCATCCGCAGCCGGGGCAGGCGTCGAGGCGGCTACCGCTTCCACGTCTTCCCTGGTGATGCGGCCCATGGGGCCGGTGCCGGGGATGGCCTGGAGGTCGAGGCCGTATTCCTGTGCCAGCCTTGCTGCAAGCGGGGTGGCCTTTGCCTGCGAGGCTGCAGGCTGGGACGGCTTGCCCAGAGCCGTCCCAGCCGCACCCAAGGAGGAGGAGAACGATTGCACACCAGGATGCGCCCGCACGGCGTCTGTGGCCGCCGAGAGTTGCGGGCGCCAGGGTCTCGCCGGGTTTGAGGATGTAGGCGATGGGGGCGGCGATCGGCACGACCTGGCCGGGGGCTGCAATGATGCCGGCCAAAACACCCGTCGCGGGCGATTCTACTTCCTGGTTGACCTTGTCGGTCTCGACTTCGAGGAGTGGTTCGCCCTTGTTCACCGTCTCGCCCTCGCGCTTGAGCCATGCGAGGACCTTGCCCGTCTCCTGGGCCATTTCGAACTTGGGCATAATCACGGGTGTTGGCATGCGAATTACTCCAACCGGTGCGCGACCGGGTCAACACAAAGGCACGCAGGCATAAGAGGACAGTCGCTCTGTGTCTCGGTGTCTTTGTGTTGCGCTAAATCTCGGTCTTGGCGAGCTTGCGGGCGGCGGCGACGATGTTATCGACTTGCGGAACGGCGGCCTTTTCGAGCTTCGGGTTGTACGGGATCGGCACGTCTTCGCCGCCGAGGCGCATGACCGGCGCCTCGAGGTAGGCGAAGGCCTCGCTCTGGGCGATCATGGCCGCGATCTCGCCGCCGAACCCGCCGAACAGTGGGGCCTCGTGCACGACGAGCAGCCGGCCGGTCTTCTTCACCGACGCGACGATCGTCTCGTTGTCGATGCGGCTTCAGGCAGCGCAGGTCGATGACCTCGAGCTCGATGCCCTCGGCCTCCAACTGCTTCGCCGCTTCCAGCGACCGGGTCACCATGATGGCCGTGGCGACGATGGTCACGTGCTTGCCGGGGCGGCGCACGGCGGCTTTCCCGAGCGGAACGATGTAGGGATCGACCGGCACGGCGCCCTTGCTCTTGTAGAGGAGCTTGTTCTCGACGAACATCACGGGGTTCTCGTCCGCGATGGCCGCCAGGAGCAGGCCCTTGGCGTCGTAGGCGGTTGCCGGCGCGACGACCTTGATGCCGGGCACGCTCAAGAACCACGATTCGAGGCTCTCGGAGTGCTGCGCGGCCGCGCCCGTGCCCGAACCGGCGGGCATACGGACCACCATAGGCACGGTGGCCTTGCCGCCGAACATGTAGCGGATCTTCGCGGCCTGCAGCACGGTCTGCTCCATGCCGAGGGTGATGAAGTCCTGGAACTGCATCTCGGCGATCGGGCGCATACCCAAGACGGCGGAACCCGTAGCGGCGCCGATGATGGCGTTTTCGGAGATGGGCGTGTCGCGCACGCGGTCCCGGCCGAACTCCTCGATCAGGTCCTTGGTCACGCCGAACGCGCCGCCGTACACCCCGATGTCCTCGCCGAGCATGAACACCTTCGGGTCGGAGGCGAGCGCCTGCGCCATAGCCTCGCGCAGAGCTTCGGAGTAGGTGATCACGCGGTCGCCGGCGGGGGGATTGATGCGGGTTGCGATGCCGAAGGTGGCCGATGCCCAGCGGGGCAGGACGCGCTCCGGCTCGGCGAGCACGGCCGGCTCTTCCGCGTACACGTCACGCGCCAGCTGCGCGACGTCAGGCTCGGGGCCGGCATCGCCGTACGCGATCGCGTCCTCGATGGCGGCTTCGGCCTTCGCCTTGAGCGCGTCGAGTTCCGCCTGGCCGGCGATGCCCGTCTCCACGAGATAGCGTTCAAATCCGGCGATCGCGTCGCGCTGCTTCCAGGCCTCGACCTCTTCCTTCGTCCGGTAGAGCTGCTTGTCGCTCTTCGAGTGGCCCAGGTAGCGGTAGGTCAGCGCGTCGATGAGGATGGGGCCGTTGCCCGCCCGCACGTACTCCGCCGCCTCGCTGACGGCCTGGTACACGGCGAGCACGTCCATGCCGTCGACCTGGCGGCCGGGAATGCCGTAGCCCGGCGCGCGGTCGACGATCTGCCGGGCGCTCATCGCGTTGCGGACCGAATTGGACATGCCGTACTGGTTGTTTTCGCAGAGGTAGATGACGGGGAGCTTCCAAACGGAAGCCATGTTGATCGACTCGTGGAACGCCCCCTCGTTGGAAGCGCCGTCGCCGAAGAAGCAGAGGGTAATGGGGCCGGACTCGCTCCCCTCGGAGCGTAGCTTCAGCGCAAGGCCCGCACCCACCGACAGCGGGAGGCCGCCCCCGACGACGCCATTCGCGCCGAGGCTGCCCAGGTTCACGTCGGCCATGTGCATCGAGCCGCCGCGGCCGTGGCAGACGCCGTTCTCCTTGCCCAGCAGCTCGGCCATCATCTCGCGCACGTCCTGGCCCTTGCCGATGGCATGCGCGTGGCCGCGGTGCGTCGAAACGATGTAGTCGTCGGAGCGAAGCGCTGCGATCGCCCCGATGCCCACGGCTTCCTGGCCGATGCAGAGGTGCATCGTGCCGTGGACCTTGCCCAATCCGTACTGGCTCCACGCCGCTTCCTCGAACGCGCGAGTCAGCGTCATCTTGTAAAACAAATCGAGAAGACGCTCGCGAGGCAGATCCGCGGGCCGCGTATCGCCTGCCTGGTCAAGTAGTGCCGGCGTCGTCCCTGTTGTGACAGCTTGCATAGTGGTCGAATCTCCGTGAGGCGCCAATTCTGAAGTGGAATGATTCACGTATGTGAATATCGTCGTTCACTATTTGCATGCACAGATTAGCACCACTACTCACAATTGTCAATCACCCAAAACGCGTTTAACGCGATTCTTTAAGATATTGTTTGCATGGGCTGTAACATATGTGAGTACACACGCAAAGGGCGCGCCTCGGACGAAAGCCCGGCCCAAGCTAACGACAGGTGGCTAAACCAATTCCGTGATGAGATCTACGAGCGCGAAACCTCCGAGGTCTCCGGTGACCTCGGAGGTTAGGATGTAGTTTTCGACGTGAAATGAGTTTAGTTCTGCGGGGTTTGAGGGAGGAGCGAGCGGCCCATGATGGCGTAGCGGCGGGGCACGCCGGGGAAGTAGAAATCGTCGATCAGGTCTTGCCAGCCGCGTTTCCGGTACATGGCGCGGCCCGCCGTCTCCGCGTCGAGGGTGGATAACACCGCCCGTGAGTAGGCCAGGCCGGCGAGCAGGTGGTCGTGGAGCGCGCCGCCGATGCCCTGCTGCTGGTGGTCGGGTGCGACGGCGACTTCGGTGACCTGGAACGCGTCGGCCAACCAGTCGCGCGCGACCCGCTCGCCCAGCGCGCGGGCGACGTGGTCGTGCCACCACTGGCCCGGCTGGGTCCGGTAACCGTAGGCGATGCCGACGATGCCGCGACCGTTCCCGTCGAACGCGGCGGCGCAGCGGAAGCCACCGCGCCTGGCGTGCAGAGGCAGCGCCCGCGCGAACTCGGCGACCTCGACCTCCTGGCGGTTATAGGGTGGGCCGGAGAACGCTGCCCGATAGACAGCCGCAAACTGCTCCACCAGGATGGCAACCTGCTCGCCGGAGAGTAGCTCGATAGGCATACGGGTATTGTCGTCATTGACGCACGGCTGTCAACTGGCCGCGACCGGCTGACGGTCGTAACGTTGCGGGGGGCGATGGCATCAAAGTAACGAGCTTATGCGCGAAGTGTGGTCTGGAGGCGAAAGGCGAAAACGGGGGAAAGGCCGAAAGGCGAAACGGCGAAAACCCATCAACGCCGAGTGCGGACCTGGTGTCGTTAAATTGATGCGGGCGACGGGCCATGATATAATAAACGCAAAGCTTGATTTACTCCTGTTGACGGCCGCACGTGAGGGGCAATTATGGCGAAATCTGAGTACGTGATCGAGGTAACCGACAGCTCGTTCCAGACCGACGTGTTGGAACGATCGAAGCAAGTGCCGGTGGTGGTGGATTTTTGGGCGCCCTGGTGCGGGCCGTGCCGGATGCTGGGGCCTGTGCTGGAGAAGCTGGCGAACGAGTTCAAGGGCGGCTTCATCCTGGCGAAGATCAACACGGACGAAGATCAACGGGCGGCGATGCAGTACGGCGTGCAGGGCATCCCGGCGGTGAAGGGGTTCAAAGACGGCCGGCTGGCGGCGGAATTCGTGGGCGCGGTCCCCGAGCCGCAGGTGCGCGCCTTCCTGCAGAAGCTGGGCGTCAAGGTGGGCGCGGGTGCGGGCGTTGCGGCGGGCCCGGACCCGGCTGCGCTGCTGGCGCAGGGGAAGTGGCTCGACGCGGAGATGGCGCTGCGCCAGATGGGCGCGACGAACGGCGCGGAACCGGCTGTGAAGCTGAGCTTCGCCCGGGCGCTGCTGGCCCAGGGCAAGGCCACCGAAGCGAACGAGATCCTTAACAAGGTGACTGAGGGGCCTGAAGCAGCGCAGGCGACCGCGCTGCGGCCGCTGGCGGCGCTGCTGCTCGAGGCGACGGGCACGACGAACGGCGCAGGCGAGTTGGACGGCCTGTATCACGACGCGGGACAGAAGATCGCTGCGGGCGACGTGCGGGGCGGGATGGATGCGCTGCTGGACGTGCTGCGGCGGGACAAGCGGTTCCGCAATGGAGAAGCGCGGCAGGTGATGCTGGCGATCTTCGCGATGCTGGGGGAGGAAAACCCGTTGGTGCGCGAGTATCGCAACAAGCTGGCGTCGGTGTTGTTCTAGGCGGACGAAGAGACCTCCGAGGTTTGCGACCTCGGATCGGACGCGGCTTTGAACGAAGAGACCTCCGAGGTTGCGCTCGGAGGTCGTTTCACGTATTCTGCATCAGCCCCAGGAATGTTATCAGCCCCAGCGACATGTTGTAGACCGCGTGCGTGATCATGGCGGTCGTGGTGTTTGCCCGAATCCGGATTACCCCCAGCACCAGCCCGACCACGAAGACTGCAACTGTCGAGAAGCTGAGGCCGTATTGGCTGTGCAGCAGCGCGAACAGGATCGACGTGAAGACGAGACCGAAGCGCGGCAGCAGCGCGCCGCGGAAGACGGTCTCTTCGCCGAGGGCCGCCGCCAAGCCAAGGGTCAGGATCCCGAAAATGTTCTGGGTCAGGGGGCCGACGAGCTGCTCGGTCAGGCGCTCGACCCCGGCGCTCGTGCCCATGCCCAGCCTGGTCGCGAGGGCCTCCGCGCCGATGACGAGCGGGACCATGACGAGCCCGACGAGAAGGCCCACGACCGCCTGGGGAATGGTGGGCACGACGATGCCGAGCCTGGTCAGGGATGCGCGCGAGGTTGCGCCGCGCGAGCAGGCCCACGCCGATCAAGCCCATGAAGACGAACGTGAAGTTCTGGGCCCACAGCGCGGGCGCGGGGCTGGCAGGCGCGGCGGCTTGCGCACCTGCTTGGCTCTCCTGCAGCATGTTGGCGAGGTTATCCAAGCCGATGGCCACGGTAAACGAGAGATTGATGAGCACCATCGCGGCCATCGAAAGCGCGACCGCGTGAACCGGGCTGGTCGGGTCGATCGGGCGTGATGCGGGCGAAGAAACGCCGCGCGGGCCGGGTCAGGAGGATCAGGCCGAGCAGCGAGAACACGATGAGCGAAGCGCCCATCCACGGAAGGCGGTCAGCCGGGAAGCCGGCCTGCATGAGGCTCGGACCGATGCCCATGTCGGGCGCGGCGACGTTGACCATGCCAACGCCGAGCAGCGCAAAGCCCAAGAGCATCATCATCGCGTACAGCAGAAAGAGAAGGCCGTAGCTCAGGACCTTCAACGTGCGCTCGTTGCGCACGTCGCCTTCAATGCGCTTGCGATGGCTGAGGTTGGCAAGCCACAGCACGAGGAGGATCGGGATGAAGATTATGACGGTTGAGACGACATCCACAGACGAAGGGTCCTCTCAGTTAGGCCGGCGCTGATGTCATGGCCCGTGGCGGAGCCGAGAGCGGGGCGCCGACCGGCGGCAACTCGGACGTTACCCGGTCGACGCGGACCGGGCACCGGATGATAACGACAGGTTAACACAAAGCATACACGAATGAAACAAAAGGTTAAGCTGCCAGCGTTACAATAGGTGTAAAGCATCGCAAGGCTTGCGCCGAGCGATACAGGCGGCAGCAGGGCAGGCGCCCGGAAGCAGAAGGGCGCCCGGCCGACAGGCCGGCGGTGACCGGCCGCAGGAGTTTTTTCTTTGGCTAAGTATCGCAAGCTCGACCGCGGTGCTCCGGCCGCGACGCCCACAGAGGCGTTATTGGAGGAGCTTCGCCGGCTTTACGGTGAGAGTGCGGTGCAACGGGATGTCTTCGGCAGGCGGAACGCGCTGCCAAGCGAGATTGCCCGCACGTTGAACAAGGGCCAGCGGAAGTAGCGGCCCTTCTGAGAAACAGTGTCACGGACCGGATCGGCCTGCGGGCCGCGATGCCGGTCCGTTTCGAAATGCATATGCCCAGGTATCAATCCGCCAGAGTTTGCGGCAAAGGCGCATTGCTCCGCCGGCGAATACCGCCGGCGCTGCCTATTCCTGTTCCAACCGAAGCACCTCCGTTGCGCGTCCTTCACCCATTTTCGTGGCGAGCTCCAGCTGACGCTGGTACAACTGGCTGTACAAGCCGTTGCGCGCCAGAAGCTCGCGGTGGTTGCCCACCTCGCGAATCCGGCCGTTCTCCAGGGCGAT
Source organism: uncultured Chloroflexia bacterium (assembly GCA_963800615.1). Taxonomy (GTDB): domain Bacteria; phylum Chloroflexota; class Anaerolineae; order CG2-30-64-16; family CG2-30-64-16; genus JALOOB01. Next base: position 379,604 of record CAWDBO010000021.1, on the reverse strand, counting down.
GATCTTGTCGGCGTTGCGGATCGTGCTCAGGCGGTGAGCGATCACCAGCGCGGTGCGCCCCTTGAGCACCTCTTCCAGCGCCTGCTGGATCAGGTACTCCGCCTCCGCATCGACCGATGACGTGGCCTCGTCGAGGATGAGGATGCGCGGGTCGGCCAGGATGGCGCGCGCCAGGGCGAGCCGCTGGCGCTGGCCGCCGCTGAGCTTCACCCCGCGCTCGCCGATCTCCGTGTCGTAACCCTGGGGCATTGCCATGATGAAGTCGTGCGCGTACGCGGCCCTGGCCGCGGCGAACAGCTCGTCCTCGGTTGCGTCCGGCTTGCCGTAGAGCAGGTTTCGACGGACGGGGCCGTTGAAGAGGAAGGTGTCCTGCAGGACCACGGCCACGTGGCTGCGAAGCGACGCGACCTGCAGCTCGCGCAGGTCGTGGCCGTCGAGCAGGATGCGGCCGTGGGTGGGATCGTAGAAGCGGCACAGGAGGTTGGCGATGCTCGTCTTGCCCGCGCCGCTCGGCCCGACCAGCGCGACGACCTCGCCTGCCCGGATGGTGAAGTCGACGTCGTGGAGCACTTCCTCCTCGTCGCCGTAGTGGAAGTGCACATCGTCGAAACAGACCTCGCCGCGGGCGGCGGGCAGCGCGACCGCCCCGAGCCGGTCCTTGATGTCCGGGGTCACGTCGAGGAGCTCGAAGATGCGCTCCGCCGCGGCGACGGCTTGCTGGATGATGTTGTCGATGTCGGTCAGGCGCCGGATCGGCTCGTAGAACGAGAGCATGTAGGCCGTGAAGGCGACGAGCGTGCCGAGCGTGATCTGGCCCAGCACGGCCATGTACGCGCCGGCGCCGAGCACGAGGACGCCGCCGATGTCCACGAAGAAGCCCAGCCCCGGAAAGACCGTGGACCACATCTTGATCGAGGCGATGCGCTCCTTCATGTAGGCCGCGCTTGCGGCCTTGAACCGGTCCAACTCGGCCAGTTCCTGGCCGAAGGCCTGGATCACGCGGATGCCCGCGAGGTTGTCCTGGAGCCGGGTGTTGACGTCGCCCAGCCGGTCGCGCACGCGGCGGTAGATGGGCCGGGTGCGCCGGTTGAACCAGCGCAGACCGCCCGCGATGATGGGGACGGGGAGCAGGGCCAGCAGCGCAAGGCGCCAGTCGAGGAAGAGCAGGACGATGGTCGCGCCGAAGAGCCGCACCACCGCGACCCCGGCGAGGATCGTGCCGTGCGTCATGAACTGCTCGAGCGCGTTGACGTCGTTGGAGACGCGCGACATGAGCTCGCCGGTAGAGGTCCGCTCAAAGAACGATAGCGACAGCCGCTGGAGGTGGTCGTACAGCCGCACGCGCAGGTCGTACAGGATCTTCTCGCCGATCGTGTGGCGGAGATACTGGTCGCCCATGTCGGTCACGGCGACCAGGAGGTACACCACGACGAGGCCGGCGAGGAGCTGCGGGAGCAGCTGCAGCTGCTTCTGACCGATGACGTTGTCGATGATCGAGCGGCTGAACAAGGGTGGCAAAAGCCCGAGGAGCGTCGTGGTAAGGATCAGGAAACTGGTAACGGCAAGCCCGCGCCAATACGGGCGCAGGTAAACCAGGAGCCGCTTTATAGGCTTCATTGCGTGAGAATCTCGATTCCGTTCAGGTTTCTGAAGGAATTATACCGACGATCCCCCAAATTCCCCAGATTTACCCGTAGCGGCCCGTCACATAACCCTCCGTCCGGGGGTCCTTCGGCTTGATGAACAACTCGCTCGTCGGGCCGGCCTCGATCACCGTGCCGGACTTCCTGTCGTCGGTCAGCATCATCATCGCGGTGTAGTCGGACGCGCGCGCGGCCTGCTGCATGTTGTGCGTGACGATGACGATCGTGTAGTTCTCGCACAGCTCGCGCATCAGGTCCTCGATGCGCAGCGTGCTGATCGGATCGAGCGCGGAAGCGGGCTCGTCCATCAGGATCACCTCGGGCTTCACGGCGATGACGCGGGCGATGCACAGCCGCTGCTGCTGGCCGAGGGAGAAGCTCAGGGCATCCTTCTTCAGGCCGTCCTTGACCTCGTCCCACAGGTCCGCGCCGCGCAGGCTCTCTTCGACGATCTGCGGGATGTCGCGCTCGGAGCGTGAGGCCGAGCACGCGGGGGCCGAATGCGACGTTGTCGTAGACCGACTGGGGGAACGGGTTGGGGCGCTGGAAGACCATGCCGACGCGCCGGCGCAGGTCGACGACGTCCGTGCCGGGCGCGTAGATGTCCTGGCCGTTCAGGCACACGCTGCCCTTCGACCCGCGTGCCCTTGATCGTGTCGTTCATGCGGTTGAGGCAGCGCAGGAAGGTGGACTTGCCGCAGCCGGACGGACCGATCAGCGCGGTGATCTGCCGCTCGGGCACCGTCAGGTTCACGTCGCGTCAGCGCCTTCTTCGGGCCGTAGTAGAAATTCAGATGCTCGACGTCGATTCTCGCCATGATGCTCCATTAACCGAACCTGCCCGTTATGTAATCCTCGGTTCGCTTGTCCTTGGGGGAGGTGAACAGCTCGCCTCCGGGGCGGTACTCGACCAGCTCGCCCAGGAGGAAGAACGCGGCGTGGTCGGCCACGCGGGCGGCCTGCTGCACGCTGTGCGGGACGATGATGATCGTGTACTGCTTCTTCAGTTCGAGCAGCGACTCCTCGACCTTGCCGGTCGAGATCGGATCGAGGCCCGAGGTCGGCTCGTCGAGCAGCAGCACCTCCGGCTCGAGCGCCAGGCTGCGGGCGATGCACAGCCGCTGCTGCTGGCCGCCCGAGAGCGAGGTGGCGGGCTGGTCGAGCCGGTCCTTGACCTCATCCCACAGGGCCGCCTGCTGGAGCGTCCGCACGACGAGTCTCCTCGAGCCGCGCCCGGTCGCGCATCCCGGCCAGCTTGCGGGCCGTAGAGGATGTTCTCGCGAATCGTGCCGGGGATGGGCAGGGGCAGCGCGAACACCATGCCGACCCTGCGCCGCAGCTGCGGACACAGTCACGCCGCGGGCGTAGATGTCCTGCCCGTCGAGCAGGACCTTCCCGTCGAGGCGCGTGTTGTCGAGCAGGTCGTTCAGGCGGTTGATCAGCCGCAGAGCGTCGACTTGCCGCTGCCGGCCGGGCCGAGGAAGACGGTGACCGTGTTGGCCGGCACGTCCAGCGTGATATCCTTCAGCACCTGCTGCTGCTCGTACCAGTAGCTCAGGTGATCGAAGCGGACCTTGTTTTCGTTGGTTGCGTTCATGCGCATGACGCCGTCATGCCGTTACCACTGCCGCTTGCGGCGGTAGTAGCCGCGAATCAGGGAGGCGATCAGGTTGAGCGACAGCACGAACACCAGCAGCACCAGGGCCGTGCCGTATTGGATCGTCGGCGGGCATGCCTGGAACCTGCGTGCTGATGACGTACAGGTGATAGGGCAGCGCCATCGTCTGGTCGAACGGCGAGTGCGGCAAGGTGGGCAGGTAGAAGGCGGCGGCCGTGAACAGGATGGCGGCGGTCTCGCCCGCGGCCCGCAGCAGGCCCAGGATGACGCCGGTGATGATGCCGGGCAGCGCCTGGGGCAGCACGATGTTGCGGATGCCCTGCCAGCGTGTGCCGCCCAGCGAAGCGCTCACCGTCCGGAACTCGACCGGCACCGCGCGCAGCGCCTCCTCCGCGGTGCTGATGATCACGGGCAGCGTCATGATCGCGAGCGTCAGCGCGCCGGCGATGATCGACGTGCCGAAGCCCAGGAACAGGACGAACAGCCCCAGCCCGAACAAGCCCGTAGACCACCGAGGGGATGCCCGCCAGGTTGACGATGGCCAGCCGGATGGCGCGGGTGAAGCGCGTTGTCGCGGGCGTACTCGGCCAGGTAGATGCCGCCGCCCACGCCGAGCGGGATCGCGACGACGGCCGTGCCGAGGGTCAGCAGGAGGGTGCCCACGATGGCGGGCCAGATGCCGCCCGCCTTCATGCCCTCACGCGGCGCGCCGAAGATGAACTCGAGCGAGATCGCGGGCAGACCCGCGGACGATGATCGAAACGATCACGAACAGGATCGGGATGACGACGAGCAGCGCGGCCACGACCAGCACGGCGAAGCCGATGCGCTGGACCAGGTAACGGCGGGCCGAGCCTGCATTCGCGGGCTGGATACGTTCGGCGCCCAGCATCAGCGCAGCCCTCCTCGCCGCCGCTTCTCGAAGATGGCGGAGGCAGCGGCCAGGTTGATCAGGAACGTGATGACGAACAGGATGATGCCGACGGCGAACAGCGCCTGGTAGTGCGTGCTGCCCTGGGCCACCTCGCCCATCTCGGCGGCGATCGTCGCGGTCATCGTGCGAACGGGGCGGAACAGCGAGTCGAGCGTGACGGGCATGCGGGCCGCGTTGCCGGTCACCATCATGACCGCCATCGTCTCGCCGATGGCGCGGCCCATGCCGAGCATCGACGGCGGTCAGGATGCCCGATTTGGCCGCGGGCACGACGACACGCCAGATCGTCTGCCACTGGGTGGCGCCCATCGCCAGGCTGGCGTCGCGATAGCTCTTCGGCACCGAGTCCAGCGCGTCCTCGGCCACGGAGATGATCGTGGGCAGCGCCATGTAGGCGAGGATCAGCGCGCCGGTGAAGGCGGTCAGGCCGGTGGGGGCGCCGAGCACGTCGCGGACCGCGGGCGCCAGCAGCGTCATGCCGAAGAAGCCCAGGACGACCGACGGAATGCCCGCCAGCACCTCGATGAGCGGCTTGAGGATGTCGCGCGCCCACGGCGGCGCAACCTCGCGCACGAACACCGCAGTCGCCACGCCCAAGGGCAGCGCGATCGACGACAGCCGACAGCGTGACGAGCAGCGAGCCGAGAAGGAGCGGCAGCGTGCCGAACTTGTCGAAGGTCGGGTACCAACTTTGCGCGACCCAGGCGTTGAGCGGCATCTTGATGAAGAACGGGACGCCCTCGCGCAGCAGGAAGAGAAAGATCAGCACCACGAAGCCGATCGTCGAGAAGCCGGCCAGGCGCACGAGCGACTCGAGCGTGAACTCACCCCAGCTCCTTGGAGCTCGCGGCGCGTTGGGCTCTGAAGTCAAGGGGAACTTCTCGGATGAATCGAGAACGGACATAGTCTACTCAGCTTTCAAGGGCACGAACCCCAGCGTGGGCACCAGCTGCTGGCCCTCGCCGAGGATGTAGTCCAGGTAGGCCTTGATGCGGCCTTGCGGCTCGCCAGCCGTGTACATGTACAGGCCGCGCGAGATGGGGTACGTGCCGTCGTTGACCGTGCTCACCGCGGGCAGGACGAAGGGCGAGCTCGCATCTTTCGCCACGCCGAGCATCTTCTGGTCGGAGGTCACGTAGCCCAGGCCATCGTACCCGATGGCGTTCGGGTTCTGCCGCACCTCGGCGCTGATCCCCTCCGACGAGGGCATCAGCAGGGTGTCGGGGGAGAAAAGCAAATTGCTCTTCTTGCCCAGGCGGATGACTTCTTCGAGGAAGTAAACGTAGGTGCCCGAGTTCGATTCGCGCGACAGGAGCACGATGGGCCGGTTCTCGCCGCCGACCTCCTGCCAGTTCGTGATCTTGCCCGTATAGATGTCGGAAATCTGCTGGAGGGTGAGGCCGTTGACCGGGTTTGACGGGTGCACGACGACGGCGATGGCGTCCTTTGCGACCGTGTGCTCGACGGGATCGATCCCGTTCTTCTTGGCCGCCTGCGATCTCTTCCGGCTTCATCTCGCGCGATGCGTTGGCGATGTCAACGGTGCCGTTGATCATGGCCGCGATGCCCGTGCCCGAGCCGCCGCCGGTGACCGAGATCCGGGCCTCGGGGCGCGCAGCCATGTAGGCCTCGGCCCAGGCGAGCGCAAGGTTGACCAGGGTGTCGGACCCCTTGTTCTCGATAGTTTCGCCTGCGGCTCCGCTGCCGCCCGCATTGGCCTCCGCGCTTCGGCCGGCGCAGCCAGTGCCTACCATGGCGATGCTAACCAGGACGCCCATAAGCAGGGCGGCTGCTCTTCCTCGCATGAATCTTCTCCCCAGGAGTGAAGGTATGAACCAAGGTAACAGTATCCAGGCAGAGCATTTAAGCCAGGGTTATGGTTCTGTTAAGAAGCGTTAGCAATAGGTTTAAGAGGCGATAATAGAGTTGGGGTCCCGGCGGATGAGTGCGGGAGCAAAGGGGTCGCTGAAAACGACGAGAGGGCGGGATCAGGAGCCGGGTTCGCCGACGCGTGCCTGCGACGCCTGTAGGCCGACGCCTTTGGCCCATTCGGCGGCGCGCTCCACCTCGCCGGGGTCGAGGGGGCCGTGGCGATCGACGACGTAGAACCCCTCGGGGGGCACGATTGGCTCGACGCCGAGGTGTTTGAGCATCCGGGCCAACTGGGGCGCGGCAAAACGCCCGATCAACCGGGGCAGATGAGGTCGGGTGTCGAAACAGGCCACCTGCGGACGCCGCAGCACCTCGACGGGCAGGCGCTCGACGAAGAGCCGCATGTGGGAGCCCGGGCCGATGCCGCTCATCGGGCAGCCGAAGACGAGGAGGTCGACATCGTGGAGGAGAGCGACGCCCGTCTCGTGGATGTGGCCGGCGCGGGCGGAGCCGAACTGATCCAGCGCGCGGGCGACGACCTGGGCGACGCGTTCCGTGTTGCCGAACTGCGAATCGTAGACGACAACCGAGTTCATCAGTTGCCTGAGGGTCGTTGTCACCGGAGCACGCCTATTGGTTAAGCTCGATCAACTCGCCGGTCTGGGCGTAGATAGTGCGTTCAGCAATGTTCGTCGCGCGGTCGCCGACGCGTTCCAGCTCGTGCGCGACCTGGATGAGGTAGGTCCCCGGTCCGATCGCCCGGGTGTTCTCCAGCATGTAGCTGAGGGTCACGTTGAAGGTCTGTTTGTAGAGGGCGTCGATCTCGTCGTCATCGAAGCAAATCTGGCGCGCGGCCTCCACCTCGCGTGCGGCAAACGCCTGAAGCGACCGGTCGACCATCTTCAAAGAGAGCTCGCACATGCGGCCGATACCGCCCATCGGGAGGGACTCGGGCAGGCCCTGCTGGCGTTGGTGGAGCTTGGAGATGCGCTTGCCGTGATCGCCCACCCGCTCCAACTCGCCGGCGACCGTCAGCGCGGCGACGATGTTGCGCATGTCGCCGGCGACGGGCTGTTCCATGACGAGGAGCGCGTAGCACTGCATCTCGATCCGGCGCCGGGCTTCGTCGATGACCATGTCGCCGGCGATCACATCGGCGGCGAGATCGAGGTCGTTTTCGAGGAGCGCCCGGACGCTCGCCGCGACCGCTTGTCGCGCACGGCTGCCCATTTCCAGGACGCTCTCGTTAAGCCGTGCCAGTTCCTTGTCGAAGTGCGCTCGCAGCATGCTCCCCATCGTTTATGCCTCCCAGGAATCTCCGCTCATTATATCACACAATTGGCGTCTTTCGCCGCCTGTGCACCGCGTTGCGCCCGCGTTGGTCTGTCCGCCGCCGTCGCTCAGGTTGCTCGCAGCGGAGGCTTGCGGAGGCTCCAGTGGCGGTAGGTCAATACGACCAGCAGCGCGCCGAACTGAAGCAGCGCGGTGACGACGGCGCCGAACTGGTCGAAGTAGAAGTTCAGCAGGTTAACCGTCGTCAGAGACAGGATCAGCGAGAAGACGCCGAGCCGCGTCCCCAGGTCGTCGCGGTGCAACGCGAGGTAGACGACCGCGACCAGCGCGATCAAGCCGACCGCGGCCTGCAAGCCGACCCGCAGCAGCCGCCAGCCCACGTCGGTGACCGCCTGGAGATCGCCGCGCGCCAGGAGCACGCTCACGAATGTCTCGCGGAAGGCCCCGGGCTGGACCGCGGCCCAGACGAGCAGGCCGGCATTGGCCGCGGCGAAGACCGTGAGCGCGGCGAGCACGGCCATCACGAGCGCCCGGTGCCATTGAGGATCGACGCTCCTGCCGCGGCGTTCCAGCACCGCCAGGCCGCGGCTCCATCGGGTTGGCTTGACAGGGTACACGCTGGTTTGCGAGTGGCGCAGGTACTCATCCAGCACGCCGGCCAACCGCTCGAGATTCTCGGACCTGGTCCGCCGCGCGCTGCCCAGCCACGCCAGGATTCGCTCGTATTCGGGCTGATCCAGGTCGCCGTCGAGGACTTCCTGAAGCTCCTCGAGCGCATGATAGAGCTGGGTGCGAGGCGCCTCCCGCTTCATGCGCCGCACGTATTGGTACAGGAGCACGCTGAGCAGGAAGAAGGCGTATACGAGGGGTGCAGCCGGGGGGTAGAAGTAGTTCAGGTCGCGGGTGATGAACTTGCCTACCTCGTCGACGAACAGGCCCGCGCCCATCCCATTCAGGCCCGCGCTGAGGTACAGCGCCCAACGGTTGGCGAGGATCAGGGGCAGCAGCGCGGCCGCGTAGAGCAGCAGGCCGCCCCAGATGGCGTGCGCGATGTGGAGCGTGGCGCCGCCCAGCTGCGGGTATCCGGTTAGCTCGAGGAAGAGCCGCGTCGCGATGACCGAGAACGCGAGGGAAATCAGGGTGATGAGCACGTAGGTCTCGGCGCGGCTGCGCTGGACGGGTGAAGTATCTCCTCTGCGGGCGGACCCGCGCCTGCCGGTCTCCGATGCCGCCATCTGCCCTCCTCGTGGGCGCACCGCGGCGCTAAGCCTTGGGAACGGTGAAACAGAAGGTGGCGCCCTGCCCGGGGGTGCTCTCGACCCAAATCCGGCCGCCGTGGCCTTCTACAATGTGGCGGGCGATCGCCAGGCCAAGGCCCGTGCCGCCCCGGCTGCGCGCCCGGTCGGCCTTGTAGAATCGCTCGAACACGCGGGTCTGCTCGTCCTTCGGGATGCCCGGCCCGTTGTCCGTGACGGAGACCTGGACGTCCTCTTCCTGGGCTTCGGCCGCCACGGTGATGACGCCGCCGTCGGGCGCGAACTTGATCGCGTTGTGGACGAGGTTGTTGATGACCCGGGCAATCATCGTGTCGTCGATCAGCGCGGTGAGATCGCTCGGAACTTCGCAGCGTAAGTTGCTGGTGCTTCATGGTGAGCTGCGGCGCCAGGTTGGCGACAGTGCGGCGAATGACGGGCTCGAGTGCGGCCGACTCAAGCTTCAGCAGCACCTGGCCCGACTCGATCTGCGCGAGCTCCATCATCTCCTGGCTGAGCTGGCTGAGCACCTGGACCTGCACCTGGATCTGATCGAGCATCCGGTCGGTGAGCGCGGGGTTGCCGGCGCCCGCGTTCCGCAGCGTTTGCGCGGCGAGATCGATGTTGGCCAGGGGTGTCCTGATCTCGTGCGAGATGTTCGCGACGAAGTCGCGGCGGGCGCGGCCGAGGCGCTGGAGCTCGGTGACGTCTTCGATGGCGACTGCGGCGCCGGCCGACGACTCCACCGGCGTGGCCCAAATCCGCAGCATCCGGTCACCGACCGCGGCCTGGCGCATCATGGGCCGGTTTCCCGCGAGCGCATCCGTCAGCGCCTGGTTGAGCTCGTAGTCCCGCACGAGGGCGATGAAGGACTGCCCCAAGGCCGGCCGGCCCTCATTGAACAGGTTCCAGGTTGCGGCGTTGGCCCACATCACCTGCCGGTTCTCGTCGAGCATCACCAGCGCATCGGATGTCGACTCGGCGAGCGCGTCCAGCTGCCGTCGCCCGGCCTCGATGTGCGCTTCCAGCGCCCCGCGTGCCGCCACCGCCTCGGCGCGGCCGGCATAAGCGCGAGCGGCCTGCTCCTGCGCGCGGCGGAGCGCGGTCGAGAGGGCGACGATTACGGCAGTTAGCGCCAGCAGGGCAACCAGGAGCACGATGTCCAATGCGGTCACGATTTTCAAGCCTCGATTCAACCTTCGAAACGGTAGCCGATGCCCCGCACGGTGGTGATGCGGCTGGGCTGAGACGGGTTGCCCTCGATCTTCTCCCGCAGCCAGCGGACGTGGACGTCGACGGTGCGGCTGTCGCCGAAGAAATCGTAGCCCCAGACGCGGGTCAGCAGCAGGTCACGCGAGAGGACCGCGCCCTGGTGGCGCATCAGCTCGACCAGGAGGCTGAACTCCTTGGGGCTGAGCACCAACTCCTTATCGCCAAGGAACGCGCGCCGGCTGACCAGGTTGAGAAGGAGGTCGCCCGACCGGATCTCGTCGCTCATCCGCCGCGGCCCGGCGCGGCGCAGCAGCGCGCGCAGCCTGGCCTGCAGTTCGCCGAGGCTGAAGGGCTTGGTCATATAGTCGTCCGCGCCGCTCTCCAGCCCGATGATCTTGTCGAGCTCACCCGTGCGGGCGGTGAGGACCAGGATCGGGGTGTCGGAACCCTGGCGCAGGGTGCGGCAGACGGTGAGGCCGTCCAGTTCCGGCATCATGAGGTCCAGCACGATGAGGTCCGGCGTCTCAGTGCGCGCGACCTCGAGCGCCTGCTCACCGTCCGACGCGGTCACGATCTCATAGCCGCTGGCCCGCAGGTTCAGAGCCAGGGTCGAAAGCAGCGTAGGTTCATCGTCGACAAGGAGGATTTTTTCGCCCATACATCTCCAAATACATAGGTCATTACGAAAATGCTAACACCTGAACGAAACAACGCAAAGAGCAGGCCGGATGCTTACCGCCGGCGCAAGGGCCGGGGTCAGCAGGGACACACAGGATCGTTCACGGCCGACAGCGGAATATCCTGCTCCTTTGCCCACTGGTCCCACTCGGCCGAGGTCCTGGTCTCAAATGCGGAGCCCAGCACGACGCTGGTCAGGCTCTCGATGCCCAAGGATTTCTTCAGGCGCTCCCGGAAGTGCGGCTCGAGCGCAGCGAGGGCGATCCATCCGTCGCGCGTGCGGTATAGCCCGTACAGGGGGGACGCGCCGCCCAGCAGCGTGCCGGGCGCCAGCAGCCCGTAGCACAATGCGTGCGCGTACGGCCGGAGCGCGTCGACCATCGATACCACGGCACGGCCGCCGTGCCCGGTCCGATCGCGCTCCCAGAGCAGGGCCAGCGTAGCGGTGACCGCGCGCTCTGACCCCGCATAGTCGGCCAACGGGATGCGCGGGAACTCGGGCGCCTGGAGCAGGCCGGCGCTGGCCTGGTAGGTGAGGTCGTGGCCGGCACGGTTTTCGTCCGGAGGCCCGTAGCCGACGATCGCCACCTGACACAGCCGCGGGTAGTTGGCGGACAGAGTGGGCCAGTCGAGCTCGAGCCGTTCGAGCGCCGCAGGGCGGGTCGCGGTCAGCAGGACGTCGGCCTCGACCAGAAGCTGCGCCAGGCGGGCCTGGCCGGCCTCGTCCTTCAGGTCGAGCGTCAGGACCTCCTGATCTTCCTTCAGGTTGTCGTGCCATTCTGGGCTCACCCAGGCCAGCGGGTCGCCGCCGGGGGGCACGACCTTCGTGACATGCGCGCCGAGTTCGACGTAGCGCGCCGCAGTCAGCGGGCCAGGCAGATTGACCGCAAGCGACACGACCCGAACACCCACCATCGGACGTTCCGACATACCTCACCCCCTGCCCCCTCTCCTACCTCCGTAGGAGAGGGGGAGTAACTACTCCGAGTCGATGGCCGAGTTGGGGACGTTTTCCCACTGCTTGAACTTACGATTGAGCGCGAGGCGGAACTCGAGGTAGAGCATCCGCTTGTCGACCTCGGCGGCCGGGAGCATCTTTCCAAGGGCCTCGTCCAGCGCGGCCCGCATCTGGGGGTTGAAATGATCGAATAACTCGACGGGTTTCACGCGTGCCATCCCTGCCCTCCTTCAGTCCACCAATGCGGCCAGCGCCGCCTCAAGCACCCGACGGGCGACGTCGGCTTTCGGCATGATCGGGAGCGGCTCGCGGCGGCCGTCGGCGTGGAGCAGCGTCACCCGGTTAGTCGTCGGCGCCAAAGCCGCTGCCTGCTTCCGTCACGTCGTTCGCGACGATTATGTCCAATCCTTTCGCGACCAGCTTCGCCTCGGCGTTCGCCAGCAGGTCCTGCGTCTCGGCCGCGAAGCCGATCACGACGTTCCGCCGGCCGCTCGCTGCCCGCCGAGCCGCGACCTCGGCGAGGATGTCGGGGTTGCGGACGAGGCGGACGGTCAGCTCCTCCTGCCCCGGCGTCTTCTTGATCTTCTGATTCGCCGGCTCGGCGGGCCGGAAATCGGCGACCGCGGCCGCGCCGATCAAGATGTCGGTCTCACCAACCCGGGCCAGCACCGCCTCGCACATCTCGACTGCGGACCGCACCTTCACGCTCTCGATGCCTGAGGGCACGGGCACGGCCAACGGCGCGTGCACCAGGGCGACGCGAGCCCCCATATCGCGGGCCGCCTCGGCCAGGGCCACGCCCATTTTGCCCGAGGATGCGTTCGTTATGTAACGCACCGGATCGAGCGGCTCCTGCGTCCCGCCCGCAGTCACCAGCACCCGGCGACCGGACAGCGGTCCACCCTGGGCCAGCGCCAGCCGGGCCGCGGCGAGGATCTCAGCCGGGTCGGCCATACGGCCCGCGCCCGAAGCCCCTGAGGCCAGCCGCCCGATACCCGGCCCCACCTGGATCGCCCCGCGGGCCACCAGCGCGGCCATGTGCGCCTGCGTCAGCGGGTTGGTCCACATATGGGTTTCCATGGCGGGGGCCAGAATCCACGGCACGCCTTCATCGCGGTCCGGCCCGCGCACCGGCGCCGCCAATAACGTCGCGGTCAAGAGGTTGTCGGCCAGGCCCAGCGCCAGCTTCGCCAGCGTATTGGCGCTCAGCGGGGCCACCACGACCAGGTCGGCCTGGCCGGCCATCTTGACGTGGGGGATCGGGTCGCCGCCCGGCGAAGCCCACATGTCGATGCGAGCGGGACGCCCGGTCAAGGCCGCGAACGTCAGCGGCGCGACGAAGCGGGCAGCGGCCTCCGTCAGGATCACGTCGACCTGTGCCCCAGCCTGGACGAGCTTGCTGCAGAGGTCGGCGGTCTTGTAGGCCGCGATGCCCCCCGTGACCCCGAGGATCACCGTCTTGCCGGAGAGAAGAGGATCAGGCATCGTTGCGCTTCCTTCCCTTGAGCAAGGTCATCAGCCCGCCGCCTCGGCCCTCCACCTTGATCTCTGCCAGGCCCGCGACCGCAGCAAGGCCGACCCACTGCTCGTCCGAGAGCCGGGGGTACTGCTCGGCGATGCGACCGTAGTTGATCAGCGAGAAGCGGGCGAAACCGGTCAGGCCGCGCTCGTCCGCGAATGCGGCTGCGGCGGCCTGGGTCAAGCGGCCCGATGGGTTGAGCCAACCGACGATGCCGCCCGAACGCACGACCCGCACCAGCTCGCCGACGCCAAGGGCAGGGTCGGGCAGGAGGAAGAGCAAGTTAGTGGCCGCGGCCGCGTCGAAGGTGGAGGCCGGAAACGGGAGGCGGACCGCGTCTGCCGCGGCCAGGGCACAGGCGACCGACGCGCCGGTCGGCGACGGCGCGTCATGTGGCAGCAGGGTCCGGGCGTGGCGGAGCATGTCCTGAGAGAGGTCGACGCCGACTGCAAGCGCCGCCTGCGCGGCTGCCAGCCGCGTGAACAGCCCCGGCCCCGCGCCTACGTCCAGCACCCGCGCAGCCGGTGGCAGGTCCAGAAACTTGACGAAGCTCGCCAGGGTCTGCCCGAACCCGCCGGCCTGCGCCTGGGCCTGGTATTGGACGTCCGCGGGGCCCGGCCAGTGGTCCACCGGCAAGTCTGCTAGCGGCGATTGTGAATCCTGGTTCATCTGCTGCCTCCAAGGTGATTCTAGCAGCAAGGGCGCAGGGGCGCAATGAACGTTTGTCGTGCAAATGGCCGCGAACCATCCCATTGTTGGCGAGTTCTCCCGCTCCTTGACACAAATGCTATAATTCCGCCCCATGATGGACGTGAAACAACTTGCTGCGTATCGGGCGGCCCGTGAGGGGGTCGCGTTCGCCGACTTTTCCGATTGGGGCTGGGTGCGGCTGACCGGGCGCGACCGGCTGGACCTGCCTCACCGCCTATCGACGAACGACTTGAAGAAGCTGGAGCCGGGCCAGGGCGCGGCCGCCGTGCTTGCCAGCGCAACGGGCCGGGTCATGGCCCTGCTGACCGTGTATGCGGGAGAGAGCGATGTTTTCCTTCGCACGCTGCCAGGACAGGGTGCGGGCGTCGCGCGCTACGTGAACAGCATGATCTTCTGGCAGGACCAGGTCGAAGTTGCCGACCTGACCCCGGCCGCCTCGCAATTCGCGCTTTACGGGCCACATGCCGGCACGCTGCTCGAGGCGCTGACCGAACAGAAGCTCGGGAGCATCAAGCCGTACGGCTGGCGTGTGGTCGACGTTGCGCGGCAACCGGCTTCGCTGAACCGAGGCGGACCGCTGGAGGCGCCCGACTGGTTCCTCGTGGTGGCGCCCAGCGCCCGCGACGCGGTTCTGGACGCGCTACAGTCGGCCGCACCGCAGCTGGACCTCGAGGTCACGGACGTGCTGAGGATCGAGGCGGGGCTGCCGGCCTGGGGGCGGGAGTTGAGCGAGCAGGTCACCCCGCTCGAAACGGGGTTGCTGCCCGCGATCAGCTTCAACAAGGGGTGCTATACCGGCCAGGAAGTGATCGCGCGCCAGACCAACTATGACAAAGTTACCCGCAACCTGGTGGGGCTCGAGTTTGCAGCGGGGACCGCGGTTGCGGACGCAAATGAGCCGCCGCCTGTCGTGCGCGGCCCGGGACGCGGCGGCTTCGTGGGGAGCATGGCCTACTCACCTGCCCTCGACAAGGTGATCGGCCTGGCGGTCGTCCCGCGCGAGCTGGCCCAGCCGGGCACGGAGGTCGAGGTCGTGCGAGGCGAACAAGTCACAAAGGCGACGGTTCGGAGTCTACCGTTCATACAGAAAGGATCCCAGCGATAATGCCTGACCCGCGTATGTCAAAGCTTGCCCGGCTGATCGCCGAGTACTCGGTGCAAACGAAGAAGGGCGACAAGGTGTACATCCAGGCGACCACGGAGGCCGCACCGCTCATCCTGGAGATGGCCGGCGCGTTCGTGAAGTGCGGGGCGAATGTGTTCCCCGTGGTTATGGTGCCCGGAATGGACCCGATCCTGTACGAGCTGGGTTCGGACGAACAGATCCAGTGGATTCCGGAGCCGTACAAGCTCATGGTCGAGACGTTCGACATCCGGGTGGCAATCTTCAGCGCGGTCAATACGAAAGAGCTCTCGGCGGTCGATCCTGCCAAACAGGCGCTGCGAACGTCAGCCATGCGCGAGATCGGGCAGACCTTCATGGACCGGAGCGCCAAGGGCGAGCTGCGGTGGAACGTCTGCATGTTCCCGACCAACGCCTATGCGCAGGACGCGGAGATGTCGCTGGCCGACTTCGAGGATTTCGTGTACGGCGCGTGCCTGTGCGACCAGCCCGACCCGGTTGCCGCGTGGAAGGAGATCGGCCGCAAGCAGCAGATGCTGGTCGATTACCTGAAGGGCAAGAAGGAAGTACACCTGGTGGGCGAAGGGACCGACATCACCGTGGGGATCGAGGGCCGGTCGTTCGTCAACTGCGAGGGCGACAGGAACATGCCCGACGGCGAGGTCTTCACGGGGCCGGAAGAGACGAAGATCAAGGGCCATGTCTCGTTCAGCTTCCCGGCCATCTACGGCGGCCGGGAGGTGCAGGGCGTGCAGGTGTGGTTCGAGGACGGGGTGGCGGTGAAGTGGACCGCGGCGAAGAACGAAGAGTTCCTGACCAAGATGCTGACGACCGACGAAGGGGCCCGCCGTCTCGGCGAGTTCGCGTTCGGCACGAACTTCGGGATCCAGCGCTTTACCAAGAACATGCTCTTCGACGAGAAAATCGGCGGCACCGTGCACATGGCCTTCGGCGGCGGCTACCCCGAGACCGGCTCGACGAACCGGTCCGCGATTCACTGGGACATGCTCTGCGACCTGCGGAAGGGCGGCGAAGTGACGGTCGACGGGGAGCTGTTTGCGAAAGCCGGCAAGTATGTGCTTTGGGAAGGGTGAGCTTAACACAAAGACACAAAGACACGAAGGCAAACCTGTATTCTTTGTGTCTTTGCGTCTTTGTGTTGAACGCCTTTGCCCCATGACGAGGTAAGCGTGTGGCGGCTGATTGTTGACGAGCCGGCGACCGGGGCCGAGAACATGGCGGTGGACGAGGCGATCACGCAGGGGATCGCGGCGGGGCTCGTCGCGCCGACCTTGCGCTTTTACGCCTGGTCGCCGCCGTGCGTCTCGATGGGGCGCAACCAGGCGGCAAGCGGCATTGACCTGGGGCGCTGCGCGGCGCGCGGGTACGACGTAGTGCGCCGCCCGACCGGGGGCCGCGCGATCCTGCACACGGACGAGATGACCTACAGCATCGTGGCGTCGCCCGACAACCGGCTGATGCAAGGCTACGTGCTCGACAGCTACCTGCGCATCAGCCACGGACTGGTCGCGGGGCTGCGCAGCCTGGGCATCGATGCGCAGGAAGCGCCGGGCACAAACCGGGCCGGGCCGGATGTCTCCGCCGCGTGCTTCGAGGTGCCATCCGCTTACGAAATCGTCGCGGGGACGCGCAAGATCCTCGGCAGCGCGCAGGCGCGGCGCAGCACGTCGGTGCTCCAGCACGGCTCGCTGCCTCTCGTGGGCGACCTGACCCGGGTGGTGGACTGCCTCGCATTTGAGGACGAAGCGGAACGGGAGGCCCTGCGGGCATCGCTGAAGGGACATGCGGCCACGGTCGAAGAGCTGTTGGGCCGGGTGGTGAGCTACGAAGAGGCGGTCCGATGCGATGGCGCGGGGGATGCAGGAGGCGCTGGGGATCGAGCTGGTTCCCGGCGAGCTGACCGAGCAGGAACGCGAGTGGACGCGGGAGCTGTTGGCGAGCAAGTACGAGCACGATTCGTGGACGATGCGGGCTTAGGCGCGCCTACTCCTGCGAACCGGTTGCTCACTGCGGAGAAGGTGCAGGGCATGCAGTTACGAGAGTACACCGCGGCCGGCGGCGTCGTGCTGGACGACGAAGGCCGCGTGCTCCTGATCGAGCGCTGGGTGGAGCGCAACGGAGAGATCGTTCACGAGGTGCGGCTGCCGAAGGGCCACGTCGATCCCGGCGAGACGGACGCGCAGGCCGCCTTGCGCGAAACCTGCGAGGAATCGGGCTATTGCTCGGTTGAGGTGATTGGCGACCTGGGGACCATCGTGACCGAGTTCGACAAGGCCACGGCCGGCGACGGCGGCGAGCACGTCCGCCGGACGGAGCACTACTTCCTCATGCGGCTCACCGACAAGACGCGCAGCGAGCCGAACTTCCAGAGTCCCGACGAGGCCCGCTTCCTGCCGAAATGGGCCGCAAAGCTCGACGCGGCCGAGCGCCTGCTGACTTACGACTCCGAGAAGCGATTCGCCGGCCGAGCGCGGGCGTTCCTCGCTAACCAGGCCACGCCAGAGGCCGGGCATCCCTGACATGGCGTCGGTCGGCTTGTTGACCCTCGAGATCTACATCCCCGGCGTTGGCTCGCTGAAGGAGAAGCGCGGGAACATCAAGCCCATCATGGCGCGCATCCGCAAGGAGTTCAACGTCTCAGTGGCCGAGATCGAGGACATGGACCAGCTCGGGCACATGGTGATCGGCGTGGCCGGGGTTTCGGCGAGCGCGGACTACGTCCACGGACTGCTGGAACGGGTCGCGCAGAGCGTGGCGGCGTGGCGGCTGGACGCGGAGCTGGTGGACTACACGATCGAGATGCTGTAGATGCGGCCGCGGATGAAGGCGACGCAACGGATGCCTGCGGGCGAAACGGATCAACGGATGTCGGCGACGGTATTCAAACTCAACAACGCACAATTCGCGGACCGTTGGCAACTGACCGAGGAACGCCCCGCATCATCCGTTGATCCGTTTCGCCGCAGGCATCCGTTGCGTCGTAGCCCATCCGCGGCCGCAGGCATCCGTTGCGTCGCCCTCATCCTTTTCGCGGCGGCCCGCCGTTGATGTAGCTGTACAAGACCGGCGGCGTTTGCCCATCCTCCTCGCCCGGCTGCGGGTTGTCGAGCTTAAAGGGGTAGGCGCCGCAGGTTCCTCCCCGCTTCCGCCCCGGCTTCTGCTTATCGGCGATGGGCAGGAGATAGTCGACGTTCAGCAGGTGACCGCAGGCAGGCCGGACATAGCGCCGGCCCGCGATGTGAATCCGCTCTTCCTCGGCGTTCGGCGCCAACATCCCGAGCCGCGCCACCAGGTCCCGGTCGTTCCCGAAATGCTCGATCCAGGGGACACGCTCGTCGGGGCAGTGATACCGCATGTCGTTCGCGCACGTCGCGAAGCAGTAGACCTCGAGCTTGCACCACTGGTCGTCCGTGAGGGGCTCGAAATCGTCCAGGTCGATGGGCGACTCGTCCTGGGCTACGTAGGGCACGTCGGGCCGGGCCGATTCCAGGCCGAGATCGAGGGCCGCAGCGGGCGGCGGCGCAGGGGGGGCTTTCCTCCGGTCAAGGACTTCCAGGGCGTTGAGCACGATCGACATGATGATCGTGCCCTGGGAATGGCAGAGCACGACCACCTTGGTTATGTCGTCGTCGGTGAGCGCATCGTAGATGGCCGGAAACGCGATGCGGGCCGATTCGGTGTTCGACGTGTGCTGGTACCACTCCTTGCCCAGCGCGCATTCCCACAAGTCGCGCAGCGCGCCGTCCGTGGCATTCTGGATCAGGGTCACGGGGCGGTGAAAGAGCCAGGAGATGCACGCCGCGTTGAGGTGGGCCACGTCGCCGTTGGTGAGGATGCCGTTGATGAAGAACCAGTGCTCGTTGCGGAAGCTGGTGTAGTCGTCGTAGTAATCGGGGCGGTGCAGGACCTGGGTGCGAACGAAGAACAGGTCCTCGATTGCCGGAGGCAGGAGCGTCCCGAGCAGCTGCGGGGGTGCGCCCGAGGCCGACGGGATCGAAATGTCGACGAGGTACTTCAGCGCCCGGCGCAAGCGCCAGGGGTCGAGCATGGTGAATTCCGAATAGGGATCGTGGGGCGGAAACCACGTGCCGACCGGTCCCAGGACGGACTGCACGTAGTCGGGCGGCCACATCTTGAGCGCGTCGACGGCGATGCGCAGGAGGTTCCAGAAGTCCGGCTTTTTGTCGGGCGTCTCCACAGGCAGCTTCACATTTGCTCGGGCGTTCATACTGCACTTCCTTTCGGGAGCAGGCCAACACAGGTGCAGTATATCACGAACAGGCAGCGGATGGCCTGCGGCCGAAACGGAGGAACGGATGGCGCGGCGATGGACACGTTCTGCCTCGATGTGAGAATGGCGATCACGCCGGGGTGACCGCCATTTTCAGATCAGTGGAGGACCATCAGGGCCACGCCGGACATGGCGACGAGCGTGCCAAGGATCGCGCGGGGCGTGATGCGCTCTTTGAGCACGAAGTGAACCACGGGCAGCGAGATGACCGGCGTGAGCGCCATCAGGGTGGACGCAATGCCGACCCGTGAAGCCTGGACCGCGATCATGGACATCCAGACGCCGAGGAAGGGTCCGGAGAATGCGCCGCCGAAGATCGCGGCAGCGGCCCGGCCGTCCGAGCGCACCGCGCGAATCGTGCGCAAGGCCTCCCCCTGGATGACTGCGAGGAGCCAGATGGCGATGAGGCCGACGACCATGCGGATCATGACGCCCGAGAGCGGCGGAAAGCCGCCGGTCAGGGCTTGCTTCGACATGACGAGGTTCGCCTGCTGGCAAAACTGCGCCAGCACGCCGAAGAGGATGCCGAGCGCGTAGTTGCGCCGGGCCGTAACGGATGCGCCGTCGGACGCCGGCCTGCCGCTCGAGCACGACCCAAAGCACGCCGGCGAGCACCAGCGCCATGGCGAAGAGCTCGACCGGCGCCATGCTCTCGCCGAGGAAGAGCCAGCTGAGCAGCGCGCCGAACGGCGGGCCGAGCACGAACATGAGGACGCCGATGCGTGTGCCGACGAGGACGTAGCACTGGAACAGGAAGGTGTCCCCGATGACCAGGCCGACGATGGCCGACATGCCGAGCCAGAAGACGCGCCAGCCCTCGGCCTGGACCGGAAAGGGTTGGCCGTAGATCAGCCAGTGCGCCGTGCCGACGAGCAGCACCGCAAACACCAGGCGCATCCGGTTGACGTTGAAGGCGCCGACGCGGCGGCCGCCGATGGTAAAGAAGAGCGAAGAAAAGGTCCACAGCGTGGCCGCGGCGAGCGCGGCGAGTTCGCCTGCATAGGCTTCGAGCAATGAATACTCCCTCTGAAAGAGAACCGGGTACGCAATTTGACGGTTAAAGGGGGTATGATATAAACAGAGTGTCGGCGGTCACAATGACGTGAGCGGTCAGACAACTGGGGACGTAGTGTAGTGGTTAACATGTCGGCCTGTCAAGCCGAAGATCGTGGGTTCGAGCCCCGTCGTCCCCGTTGGTGAATCCCAACCTCCCCCCACCGTCAAGGTGGGGTTTTTGGTTTTCGGCGCTAGCGATCTCGTGCAAAGGGCGGTCGGGTGCGGTATGATGGGTGGACCAAGTACTGCCAGCTGAACGGATACCATGACCGACCTCCCTGTTCCCCTGGCCGATGGTCAACGCGACTTGCTGGGCCAATTGCTGCGCTTCGGGCGGTTGCTCCGCCTGATGGGCTTGCAGGTGAGCCTGCGGCAAATGCTCGACCTGGTCGAGGCGACCGAGCACGTGCGCATCGCCGATAAATATGACTTCTACTGCGCCGCGCGGGCGCTGCTGGTCGTGCGCCGGGAGGACCTCCCGGTCTTCGACGAGGCATTTGCGCTCTTCTGGCGCTCGGAAGAGGAGCCGCAGGAGGGCGCGAGGTAAACGGGCCAGCCAGGCGGGCCCGGCTGCCTCGGGAAGGGGCTGCGGGCGCGGAAGGAAACGATGACGGCGAACGGAAGGAACCGGCGCCGGCAGAAGACCGGACAGACGAGCCCGCGCCCGGGGACGGCGCCAGGCCGGTAAACCTTTCGGCGCGGAGGGCGCGCTGACAGCCCGAGGGAGGCGCTGCGCACCAAGGACTTCGGCGAGATGAGCTGGGAGGAAGTCCAGGCCGCCAAACGGGCGATCGCGAAGCTGGAGTGGAGGCTGGGCCGGCGCCGCACACGACGGTATCGCCGAGGCCGGAAGGGGAAGCTCGACCTGCGACGGGTGGTCCGAGAGAACCTGGCGAACGAAGGGGAGCTTATTTCGCTGCCGCATCGCACGCGCGCTCAGCGCCTGCGCCCGCTGGTCGTCCTGTGCGACGTGAGCGGGTCCATGGAACGCTACTCGCGCATGCTGCTGCATTTCGTCCACGCCCTGACCCACGGCGTCGACGGCGTCGACGTGGAGGCGTTTGTCTTCAGCACACGATTGACCCGGATCACGCATCACCTGCGCCATAGGGACATCGACGAGTGCCTGGACCGGGTTGGCAAAGCAGTGCCGGACTGGTCGGCCGGAACTCGCATCGGGGAAGCGATCAGGAGCTTTAACTATCATTGGGCCAGGCGCACGCTCGGCCGGGGGGCCGTGGTGCTCGTCATCAGCGACGGGTGGGACCGCGGCGACGTGACCCTGCTTGCGGGCGAAGTCGCCCGGCTACAACGATCGGCCTACCGCCTGATCTGGCTCAATCCGCTCGTCGGCGCCGACGGATACGAGCCCAGCCGAGCGCGGTATGGCAGCCGCTTTAGGCTTCGTCGACGACCTGCTGCCCGGCCGAAACCTGGCGGGCCTGGAGCAGTTGGCCGAAATCCTCTCCGGCCTGCACTCGGAGCGGCCCGCGCGCAGGCAGCACCCACATCAGCCGCCTGTGGACAGCCGGCACACGGGCGAGCCCGGCAGCGTGCGGGCAGGGCCGCGAGCAATTATCCTGCGGCCGCAGCCCTGGGCCAATGGGTACGGCGATTGGGGATAGCCGGCGTGATCCGGGACGCAGTTTGGCGGACACGACGGCCGGCACGGGAGTCTTTATGTCGCGTCAAGGCCATAGACCGAGACGTGCGCAGTGCTCTGTGCGTCAAAGATTGTCCGCTCCCAGGTTGCATACCGTTCGACAAGATGCAGGCCGGCCATCCGCGCCATCAAGTCCATCTCGCCGGGGGTGATCAGGCGGGCCACGATGGGGAAGAAGGTGATGCCGTTTACCCCGAGATGGACGTGATTCTCCTCGAGCAGCTGCGTCACCGGATCGTAGCGGGCGACGTCCAGCACGACGGCGTCCATCCCCACCTGCTCTGCGTGGACGTAGTCCGAGTTGCCCGGGCTCATCCAGGCATGTGGCACCGCCGTCTCGACGACAAAGCGCCCACCGGCGGCGAGATGGCGCGCGGCGTTCTGGAAGCAGCGGATCTGGTCGTCGGCCGTGAGAAGGTTGAAGATGGTGTTGAAGACCAGGTAGACCAGCCCATATCGCTCCCCGGTTGTGGCGACACTCATATCGCCCATCCTGACGTTGATCTGATCGCCGAAGGGCTTGGCACGTAGACGCTCGATCATGTGGGGTGAGAGTTCGATGCCGTCGACCTGGATGCCTTTGGCGGCCAGCGGCATGGCAATCCGGCCCGTGCCGATGGCGAACTCGAGCGCACGGCGTCCCTGGGCCAGTTCCGCAAGAAAGGCCGCGGCCGCGTCCTCATCGCCGCGGGGCTGGTCGTCGTAGCGAGCGGCGACGGCCGGGCCAAAGCTGAATGCAGGGTCAAAACCTTCCACGATGTCTCCTATCCCTGGACTGCAGGCAACACGGCCAGGCGCCCGGTGAGCCGGATATCCTGCGACGAGGCGCCCAGCAGGAGCTCCACCTCGCCCGGCTCGATCAGCCACCCGGCGCCGCCCCAATAGGCCAGCTCCGACGCGGGCAGTTCGAACGTGACGTCTTTCGCGTCGCCCGGGGCAAGGTTTACGCGGGCGAAGCCTTTCAGCTCGCGCACGGGCCGCTCGACCGCAGAGTGCGGGTAGCGCACGTACAACTGCACGACCTCATCGCCTGCAAGCGGGCCGGCGTTAGTAATCGTCGCGCCGATGGTCGACCGTCCTCCGGCGTCGATGCGATCCGGCGCCACCCGAAGATTGCGGTACTCGAAGCGCGTGTAGCTCAAGCCATGGCCGAACGGATAGAGCGGCTGGCTGGTCATGAAGCGGTAGGTCCGGGCGCCTAAGAAGCCATCGCGTAATCGTCAAACGGCGGAAGCTGGTCGACAGACTTGTAGACGGTGACCGGCAGCCGGCCGGCGGGGTTGGCATCGCCAAAGAGCACGTCCGCGAGCGCGCTCCCGCCTTCCTCGCCGCCGTACCACGCATGCAGGATGGCGGGCACATGCTCGTCCGCCCAGTTGACCGCGATGGCGCTACCGCCCAGCAGGACGAGAACGACCGGCTTGCCCAGCCCGGCAATGCGACGGAGCAAGGCTTCCTGGGGCGCGGGAAGGCTGATGTCCGTGCGGTCGCCCGCCTCAAATCCGGGGATGCGGACGGGCATCTCTTCACCCTCCACCACAGGTGAAAGGCCCAGAACCAGCACGACGATTTCGGCCCGCTCCGCGGCCTCCAGCGCCGCGGCCGAATCGTCTTCACCGGGCGGCGCCCACAGCAACTGCACCTCCGGCGAGCGGCCTTCATTCACATACTCCAGGCGCAAGTCATAGAGCCGGCCAGCTTCCAACTCCACCTCGACCGACCGGGTGATCGGCTGGTGCTCATCCAAGCTGCACGGCAGCAGCTCGCGGCCGTCGAGCAGGAGGCGGCAGCCGCTCGACGCGCGCACGCCGAGGCTGTATCGCCCCGAGACCGGCGCGACGAGCGCGCCTTCCCAGCACGCTGAGAAGCGCTCGAAGACGGGGCCGCTCAACGGCGAGACGTCGCGCCAGGAAAAGTCGACCGTGTGATCGATGCGGCTGAAGCCGGCTTCCCCTGCCAATCCGCCGGCGCCTCGAGCATATGTTCCGAGGAGGCCGAATGCCGGCGCGCCCGCGGTGTCCACTGGTGGGCGGAGGCAGGCCGGTGGGATGGGGACCAGGCGGCGGCGCGCCCTCCGCGATGGCACAGCCCTGCGCGGTGTACACCGCCGTCGCGGGCGAGACCTTGCGCCGGATGCCCTCCAGCGGCGTCACGGCGCGCGAGGGTGTGCCGCAGTAGTTGCCAAGCAGCACGTCCAGCCGGTCCGCGACAGGACCAATGACCGCAATGGACTTGAGGGACTTGTCAAGCGGCAGCAGCGGCCGTCCGCCGACTCCGGCATTCTTCAGCAATACGATGCTTTCGGCCGCCGCGCGGCGGCTCAGCGCCCGATGGGCCGCCGAGTCGTTGACTTCGTACGGCAGCCCCGCGTACGGGTCCTGCTCCAGCACGTCGAACTCGCCGACGCTGAATCGGGCTGCGAACACGCGGCGCACGGCCCGGTCGATGTCGGCCTCGGCGAGCAACCCGATCTCGACGGCTTCGAGCAGCGCGCCGAAGGCGCACCCGCACTCGAGGTCGCATCCCGCACGCACGGCCAGTGCCACGGCCTCCGCCGGCGTCTGGACGAGCTTGTGCCCGCCGAAAATGTCGTCGAGCGCAAAACAGTCCGACACGACGAGGCCCTCGAAGCCCCATTCATCACGCAGGATCCTGGTCAGCAGGGTGGGGCTGGCGCACGCGGCCTCGCCGTTCACGCGGTTGTACGCGCCCATGATGGACGCCGCGCGGCCCTCCTTGACGCACGCCTCGAACGCCCGCAGGTACGTCTCGCGCAGGTCGCGCTCGCCCACCACCGCGTTAAACTCGTGCCGGCTGACCTCCGGGCCGCTGTGGACGGCGAGGTGCTTCGGGGTGGCGACCAACTTCAAGCGCCCGGCCGGACGCGCAGGGTCGTCCTCGCCCTGCAGCCCGCGCACAAACGTCACACCGATACGTGAAGTCAGGTAGGGGTCCTCGCCGTACGTCTCCTGCCCGCGGCCCCAGCGGGGGTCACGGAAGATGTTGACATTCGGCGACCAGGCGGTCAGGCCGGTGTAAATCTCGCGGTAGCCTTGGCGCACGAACTCGTGGTGCTTGGCGCGCGCCTCGTCGGAGACGGCCAGCGCAATGTCGGAGATCAACGCCAGGTCCCACGTTGCGGCCAGGCCGATGGCTTGCGGAAAGACGGTCGCAACGCCGGCCCGCGCCACACCGTGCAGGCACTCGTTCCACCAGTTGTACTTGGGGATGCCCAGCCGCTCGATAGCCGGCGAGTCATAGGCCATCTGGCTGGCCTTCTCGGCAAGCGTCATCCGGTTAACGAGGTCGTCGACGCGCGCCGCGATGGGCAGCGCAGGGTCGAGGTAGGCCGGGGTTGTCGTCATGGTCGCCTCTTGATTCGTGATCGCGCGCCCATTCGCTCAGCCTTTGAGCGCGCCGGCCGTCAGGCCCGATACGATCTGCCGTTCGGCAAAGACATAGAAGATGATTGCGGGTATTGCGGACAGGGCGACGAAAGCGGACACCGCGGCCAGGTCCGAGCTGTATTGGCCTTGAAACTGCATGGTGCCGAGCGGCAGCGTCCACTTGCTTTCGCTGTCCAGGATGACCAGGGGCGTGAGCAGGTCATTCCAGCTGACAATCAGCGTCAGTGCGCCAACGGCGGCCAGTGCGGGCCGGACCAATGGGATCAGGACGCGCCAGAAAAAACCGAAGGCACTGCAGCCGTCGATTTCCGCGGCGTCCTGTAACTCGCTCGGAACGGCCGCGAAGAAGCCGCGCAAGATCAGGAGGCTGCTCGATATGCCGAAGGCCGTTTGCACGAGGATGACGGCGATCAGCGAATCGGTCAACGCCATCTGGCGAATCACCAGGTAGACCGGCATGATCGCAACGGTGATCGGGAACATGAGCCCCAGGGTCAGGAATGTGAAGACCGCGTCCTTGCCCTTGAATTTCATGCGGGCAAACACGAACGCAGCCATGCTGCACACGATCAGCACGCCGAGCGTCGACGCGACCGCGACGATGAGGCTGTTCTTCATGAAGACCCAATACGAGGGCGCAGTGAGGATCGACCCGTAGTTCTCCCAGCGTGGGGGATTGGGGATCGTGTAGGGACTCAGGAACATCTCGCCGGTTGTCTTGAGGCTCGCGAAAAGCAGGACCACGAGGGGCACGACGATGATCACGGTGATCACCGAAAGGACCAGGTACTGGAAGAACCTGGGCCAAAATTTGCGTGCTGCCCTTCTTCGTCGGGGGCGGACAGAGGCTTGAGCCATGTTCGTTCCTTTCGAGCCCCTAATATTCTTCCTGCCGCGCGAGCCGCATGTAGGCCACCGAAAAGCCCAGGCAGATCACCAACATCACCAGTGCTACGGCCGAGCCGTAGCCTAACAGGTAGCGCTTGAAGCCGAAGCGGTACATGTAGGTCGCCATGAATTCGCTCGCGTTGACCGGCCCGCCGCCGGTCATCACCCATACCAGGTTGAACTGCGTCAGCGAACCGAGGACGGACAGCAGGACCACGGTTTGAATGGTGCTGCCGAGCATCGGAATCGTGATGTGGCGTGTCAGCTGCCACCAGTTGGCGCCATCCATGGACGCCGCCTCTTCGACCTCCCGCGGGATATTTTGAAGCCCGGCCAGGAACAAGAGCATGTGCAGGCCGAAATACTTCCAGCTCAGGACGACGAAGATGCATAACACGACCTGATGGATATCGCTCAGGAAATTCTGGGGCTTGACGCCCGGGATGAGAACCAAGAGCGCGTTGATCAGCCCGCGCTCGGGGTCAGCGTTGAAGAGGCTCATCCAGATGATGCCGGTGATGACTTCGGAAAGGACATAAGGCACGAAGAAGATCATGCGGAAGACGCTGCGGCCGGGCAGATCTCGCCCCACCATGATCGCCAGCGCCAGGGCGACGGGCAGCTGAATCGCCAGGGAGAGCACGACGATCAGGAAGCAGTTCGCCACTGCCTTCCTGAAGACAGCGTCGTTGAGGATTTCCTTGAAATTCGCCAGGCCGACGAAGTCTACTGCGGGGCCTAGGCCGTTCCAGTCGAACGTGCTGAAGTAGACAGATCGCAGAATGGGGTAGACGAGGAAGGTGATGAAAAGGATCAAAGCCGGCGCCAGGAAGATGACGATCGTGGCCCGGTCTTGCGCTTTCCGGCTCGATCCACCGGCACGGCGCAGCTGGGTTACGTTGCTTGCGGTCGGCATCCCCATGGGGAATCTTCCTTGTCCAGAATGTGAGTTGCTGTGCCCTGACGCCGGCTCAGTGCGCTGAAGGGCCGCCGGCAATCGACCGTGTGCGGGCGACTGCCGGCGGCCCCTACTGACCACTACTGCTTGATGTACTTGGCCGCCGCGTCTTCGATCGCCTTGGCAGCTTCAGCCGGCTTCGCGGTGCCCGCGAAGACCGTCTGCACGCGACGCGTTGATCGCATCGCCCACTGCCGAGGGCAAGAACTGATCGTAGTATAGCTGGAAGTACTTCGCAGCCGCAAAGGCCTTCTGGACCTCGAGCATGTTGGCGTCCTTCAGGCCGGCCTCGCCGCCCTTCACCACCGGGATGCCCATGCCCAACGCGGCCATCTCCGTCTGTGCGGCTGCGGTCGAGTATGTACTTGGCAAAGTCGATCGCCTCGGGGGAGGCGTTCTTGCCGATGGCAAAACCGTTGCCGCCGCCGATGACGTCCGTGGCCGCACCGGCGCCACCCTCAACCGCGGGGAAGCCGAACATGCCGAGGTTGCGCAACGCCCTTCTTGTCCGCGCATTCGCCGATTCGACGGAGGGGGCCCATTGGCCGGACAACTCCATGGCCGCCTTCCCGTTGCCGAAGGTGGCCTGCATCTCGTCGTGCGTGGCGCCGAGGAAACCGTCCTGGAACGGCTCCAGGGCGATCAGCTCTTGCAGCTTCTCGAAGGCCTGCACGAACGCCGGGTCAGCGAAGGAGCCCGTGCGGTTCAATGCAGCTTCGAAGGCGGCCTTTCCGCCGATGCGGGTCGCGAGATACGACCAGATGTGCATGCCGGTCCAGCTGTCCTTTTCGCCCAGGGCGATCGGCGTGATGCCGGCAGCCTTGAGCTTCTTCACCTCGTCCAGGAACTCGGTCCAGGTCGTTGGCGGGGCCTGGATGCCGGCCTTGGCAAACAGGTCCTTGTTGTACCACCAGCCGACCATGCCCATGTCCCACGGCACGCCGTACTGCTTGCCGTTGTAGCGAGTAGACGGCCAGCGCGCCGGGCGCGAAGGTGTTGCGCCACGCGCCGCCGTCCGCGTCCAGGTCGGCGGTGATGTCCTTCAGCAAACCGGCCTTGGCCTGCTCGACCATCGTGCCGCCGCCCCAGCTCTGGAAGATGTCGGGGGGATTGCCGGACTGCATGACGGTGGTCAGCTTGGTCTTGAAGGCTTCGTTCTCGAGCACCGTGATCTTGATGTTTACGTTCGGGTGCGCGGCCATGTAGTCATCGGCCAGCTTCTGCCAATAGCTCAGGCCGGGATCTTTGGTCGAGATGTGCCACCAGTTGACTTCTGCCTTGTTCGCCGGGGCGGGCTGCGGGTGCGGCCGGCGCTTCAGTGCTGCGGCTGCTAGAGGCGCGGCCGGTTACGCGGTCGTCGGCTGGGCGGCAGGGGCCGGTGCGGCCGGCGCGCACGCGCTCAACACGAGGCTGGCAAATACGATCAGGCTGATCAGGACCGAAACCTTAGTGCGCATGTTAATTCCTCCTGGTTGGTTTGGGTTGCCACCTTTATCGACGTCGATCATGGCGCGCGTGTGGTGCGCCCGAGGCAAGGACTCGAGCTTATTGGCGATAGGCTGCCTCCTTGACGGGGGTCTCGGCGTTGCGACCCAAGCCGGCCGCCGCGGGGCCGGCAAGACCCGCGGATGATCAGTTCCGTGGGCAATTCGATGCGTCGCGCCGGTTTGCCCGGGTCGGCCAGTTGATCAAGGAGCATTTGGGTCGCCACCCTGCCCATCTTGGCCAGGGGCTGTGAGACGGTCGTCAGCGGCGGGTGCACCTGGCCGGCCTGAGGGATACCGTCAAAGCCGACGACGGACATGTCTTCGGGCACACGGAGACCCTTATCTCGTAACGCGTCAATCGCCGCGATCGCCATGTGATCGTTGGAGGCAAAGATGGCGGTCGGCGGGTCGGACAGCGCGAGCAAGGCCGAGCGCGGCCGCGTAGGCTTCGGGGATGTGGAACTCGCCGTTCCGAACCAGCGCGGGTTCGGCGGGGAGATGGTGGGTGCGCAGCGCGCCTGGTAGCCTTCCAGGCGCTGCCGTGCGGAATTCATCTCCATGTTGCCCGTGATGCACCCGATGCGGCGGTGTCCCAGGCCGATGAGGTATTCGGTCGCGTTGTACGCGCCCTGCCAGTTCGTCGCGCACACGGCCGGCACGTTTTCTTCGACGCCCTGGTAGTCCACCAGGACGAAAGGAAACTCGATCTGGCGCAGGCGGCCGGCCACACCTTCGAGATCGCTGGGCAGGACGAGCAGCAGCCCGTCGGCCAGCCCGCGCGCGATGGTAGCGACGTAAGAGCTTTCCTTTGCGGCTTCGCGGTGCGTGGTGTAGAGCAGGAGGTCGTACTGCGCCAACTCCACCTCGGCGTCGATCCCGCGAATGATCTCGCCGATGTAGCCCGTGCCGAGGTCGGGCACGAGGACGGCCAGCACGTGCGATTGACCGCCCGCGAGGCTCCTGGCCCGGCGGTCCACCGTGTAGCCCAGGCGCTGCATTGCCTCTTCGACGCGCTGGCGGGTTTCTGGCTTGACGTAGGGGGCGTTGTTGATGACGCGCGAGACGGTGCCGTAGGAGATGCCGGCCGCGGCGGCCACCTCGTGGATCGTGACGTTCTTGCCCGAGCGACTTGTGTTCCTTGACATGATCTCCTCGGACCGGCGAGCAGGGATGAAGACGCCCTGTGTAATCGATTACAGGACCGGGCGCACCGAGGCAAAAAGCCTCGGACGAGACTGCTGAAACCTGCTTTCACTGTCCCTCGTGCGGGTAGGAACACGCGCCGGCGCAGCGATACCGCCGCCAAGGTAACTCCAGTCTCTGTAAACGTTTACAGAATACCACCTGGCAGGCATGTTGTCAATCCCCTCTTCGGGAATCTTCGCGATTCTTTCTTGCAGGTATCTAGACCAGTCGTTATAATAGAGCCCCTGGAAGGACAAAATGAGCACACGCGACCACATTATCGACACGACATCGCAACTGCTGGAGCAGCAGGGCTATTTTGCAACGGGGCTGAACCAAATTGTGCAGGAGAGCGGCGCGCCCAAGGGGTCGTTGTACTACTACTTCCCCGAGGGCAAGGAGGAACTGACCGCCGAGGCCATCGAGCGTTCGGCGGCGAAGTTCAGCGGCATCATCCGGACGGAGTTGGCGCGCTGACGACGATCCGGCCGAGGCATTGTACCAGTTCATGCTGGGTATGGCCGAGCACGTGGAGGCATCGGCATGCCGCGGCGGGGCGCCGATTGCGACGGTCGCCCTGGAGACGGCGGGCCGCAGCGAGCGCCTGACGGCCGTATGCAGGGCGGCCTACGGCGATTACCAGGACGCCTTTTCCGCGCTTTGGTGCGGCCGGCGTGGGAGCGCAGAGGGCAGTGCAGCTGGCCCTACTCGTCGTCGCAGCCATCGAGGGCGGCTTCATTCTGAGCCGCACGCAGGGCACAGCCGAACCGCTGCGCCAGATTGCCGTTGACCTGCGCGATCTCGTCGCTGCGGCCAGTCGTTGATTGGTCCTCGCGTTCGTGGTCGAGGGTTTTCACGGGTCAGCATTATACAGACCGGTCTACTTGTCAAGGAGATCAACGTGAAACTGACTGTCTTTGGGGCGACGGGCGGCACGGGCCGCCTGGTGGTGGAGCAGGCGCTGGCCGGGGGCCATGAGGTCACGGCGCTACCGCGATCCCGGCAAGCTGGGGCTGAACAACCCTAAGCTGCACGTCGTGAGAGGGTCGCTCCAGGACGCGGCCGCGATCGAGCAGGCAGTAGTGGGAGCGGATGCGGTGATGAGTGCGCTCGGGCCCGAGGAGCAACGAGCCGGTTTTCGAGATCAGCCAGGGCATGGACGTGATTCTGGCCGCGTGGAGAAGTGCGGCGTGCGCCGGCTGGTGATGACTGCGGGCATGGGCGTGGCCGACCCGCAGGATAGGCCCGGACTCATGAACCGGGTCATCAGCGCCATGCTTGCGCTGGCGGCAAAGAACGTGGCCGAGGATATGCGGCAGGCGGTCGCCAAAGTACGCGCCTCCGGAATAGACTGGACCGTGATCCGCGCCGCGGCTGGTGGACAAGCCCGGCGGCCGGCCGCTGAAGGTCGGCTACGTAGGCCAGGGCGTCGGCATCGAGCTGGCTCGCGCGATTTCGCGAAGGCCCTGCTTGACGCCGCTACTACGGGCAAGTACGTCCGCGAGATGCCGGCCGTCAGCAACTGAGGGCTGGCCGCAGCAGCAGTTGCCGGGCATCAGTCCTGATGCTCGGCGCATGCCCAACACGCTGCTCTCGCACTACCGGGTCGCGAACCCGCCCGAGGAAGCATCATCATGTCGACTATTCTGGTGACCGGGGCCACGGGCAACGTGGGCCTCGAAGTGGCAAAGGATCTGCAACGCCGCGGCGCCCCCATCGTTGCGGCCGTGTTTGATGAGCGGGACGCGGCGCGCGTCGCCGAGCAGTTGCCCGGCGTCCCGGCCGTGCCATTCGACTTCGGCCGGCCGGCGACATTCG
This sequence comes from uncultured Chloroflexia bacterium, assembly GCA_963800615.1. GTDB lineage: Bacteria > Chloroflexota > Anaerolineae > CG2-30-64-16 > CG2-30-64-16 > JALOOB01. Next base: position 348,016 of record CAWDBO010000021.1, on the reverse strand, counting down.
GCCCGGCCTTCGCCGGCATGGAGAAAGTGTTCCTGATGCGCCCGCCGCAGATCACGGACGTGGAGCGCTACCTGTTCCCCGCCATCGACGCCGCGCAGGCCGCGGGCGTGAAGCATATCGTCTTTCTATCGCTCATGGGCGTCAACCCGCGCGTGCCGCACTACAAGGTGGAGCAGAAGCTGTTGACGAGCGGCCTGCCCTACACGTTCGTCCGGCCGAGCTTCTACATGCAGAACCTGGACACCTTCTACCGTGACGACATCCGGGTGCGGGACGAGATCTTCGTGCCGGCGGGGAAGGCGAAGACCAGCTTCATCGACGTACGCGACATCGGCGCCGTGGCGGGCATGGCGCTGACGGAGCCCGGGCACGAGGGCAAGGCCTACGAGCTGACGGGCACGGAGGCGCTGGACTACTACCAGGTGGCCGACATCTTTACGGAGGTGCAGGGGCGCACGATACGATACGTGAGGCCGACGCCCGGCGAGTACGCCGCGCGGCAGGAGGCGCTCGGCGTGGCGGCCGAATTCATCAAGGTGATGCGCAGCCTGTACTGGACAGTGCGGCTCGGCATTGGTGCGAAGGTGACGCCCGAGCTGGCCCAACTGCTCGGCCGGCCGCCCATCACGATGGCGCAGTTCGCGCGACTTCGCGCCGCGGTTCACCGCCGCCTCGGCCACAGAGCGCGCGGCGGCCAGACCGCTGCCGGGCGCTGCGAAGACGAATCTGCTGCGGCCGGTCGTCGAGCTGCTGCAATAGGGTTTCTGCTCGACCCGCATCGGTTGGCGTCTGTTTCGTGGCCATTTGACAGGCTTTGGAAGCCGTGTTACAAACGGCTCGACAATCGAATAAGTGAAGGACGCAGGTACGCCAGCCGCTCGGAAGCGCGGCGTGCAATGGGGGAAGACCGGTTCGAGTCCGGCGCTGTCCCGCAACTGTAACTCCGGTCCCGGCCGGGGAAGCCAGACAACCCGCCTGTATCCAGCTCCGTGACACCCTCGCGGAAAGGGGTGGGTTATGGATGCCAGGTATCTTCGGCGCAGAACACCCCGTCGAAATGACGGGGTTTTTGTTTCCATAGCTCGACCGTTCGCGGTTGAGCTTTTTTGTTGCCTCCCGCACGTCCGCGAGCAGCAACTCCCGAGGAGGAAGTATGTCTCGCTCTCAGTTGTTCCGTCGTCCTGCTTGATCTGCAATGCCCTGGCTCTCACTCTCGCTGCCTGCGCGCCCTGGGCCGCACCGTGTCCGCCACGCCGGTCGCCGAGCCACGCGCGGTGCCGACCAGCGGCCGCGCCCGTCGCGGTCGCGACGCCCGCTCTTCCGGCAGCACCACACCGCCGAACCGGCCACGGCCGCGCCCGCAGCCTATTCCCGTTGACGCTGAAGGATGACCTGGGCCGCGAAGTGAGCCTGGCGGCGCGGCCGGCGCGCATCGTCTCGCTGGCGCCCTCCAACACCGAGATCCTCTTCGCCGTCGGGCGCGGGCCCACAGGTCGTGGGCGTCACCGAAGTTCTGCAACTACCCGCCCGAGGCGCAAGCAGGGCCGCGAGGTCGTCGGGCGGCTTCTCCGCCGAGTCGCTGAGCGTCGAGAAGATCGTCGCCTGAAGCCCGACCTGGTTTTCGCGGACGGGACCCCGCACAGGCCGGTGAGCGATGCGCTGGAGGCGGCCGGCGTGCACGGTCTTCAACCTGGACCCGAAGGACTTCGCGGGCGTCTATGCGAACATCCTGGCGGCCGGGTGCATTGACCGGCAACGCGCCGCAGGCCGGGCAGGTCGTGGCCGGCATGAAGGCCCGGCGTCGCAAAGGTGCACTGCGGCCGCGCGAAATCCCCCTGGACGCAGCGCGTCAAGGTCTTCTACGAAGTGTGGGACGAGCCGCTGATGACCGCCGGCCCCGACAGCTTCGTCGGGCAGATGATCGACCTGGCGGGCGGCGTCAACATCTTCGCCGACGTGCAAGGAACAGTACCCGACGGTCAGCGCCGAGGCGGTGGTCGCCGCGCGCCCCGACGTGATCCTGGGTCCCAGCTCCCACGTCGACGGGCTGACGCGCGAAAAGATCACCGCCCGGCCGGGCTGGGCGGAACTGCCTGCCGCGAAGGCCGGCCGCGTCGTGATCATCGACGGCGACATCATTTCACGCGCCGGCCCGCGGCTGGCCGACGCGCTGGAGGCGTCACACGCGGCATCTACCCCGAGCGGTTCAAGTAGCGCTGCCGTCGAAGGGGCTGTCGGCCGCCCTGATCACGCTCCTGGCAGCCGTGCTGATCATCAGCCTGGGCGTGGGCGCGGTGTCGCTGCCGCCCGGGCGGGTGCTGGCGGCGCTCTGGGCCAAGGCGACCGGGCGCGGTCAGCGCCCGCCGCAGACGGCAACCATCATCTGGGACCTGCGGCTGGCCCGTGCGCTGCTGGCGATCGCCATCGGCGCGGGGCTGGCGACCGCGGGCGACGGCCTACCAGGCGATCTTCCGCAACCCGCTGGCCGACCCGTTCGTCATCGGCGCATCGGGCGGCGCGGCGCTGGGCGCGACGCTGGCGATCGTCGCTCGGGTTTGCCCTGCCGCATGCCGGCCGCGTTCGCCGGCGCGCTGGCGGCGGTGGCGCTGGTGTACGCTGCTCGCCCAAGACGGCGGGCGGCCGACGGCGGTCAACCTGCTGCTGGCCGGCGCGGCGCTCAGCACGCTGCTTTCGGCGGGCGTGTCGCTGCTGATGTTCCTCAGCGACCGCGACCTGCACGAGATCTTTGCCTGGCTGATGGGCGGGCTGAGCGGGCGGAGCTGGCCGCATCTGGCTGTCGCTGCGCCGCTCATCGTCGCCGGGCTGGCCGCCTTGTGGGTGCTGGCGCGCCCGCTGGACGCGCTGGCTGGCGGCGAGCGAGCGCGCCCAAAGCCTGGGCCTGAACCTGTCGCGGGCGCGGCTGGCGATCGTGACCGCGGCCACCGTCGTGACCGCGGCAGCGGTGGCGGTCGGCGGCATCATCGGCTTCGTCGGGCTGATCGTCCCGCACGCTTGCCGGCGGGTCGCGGGGGGCGCCCACGCCCGCTTGATCCCCTAGCGGCTGTTGGGCGGCGGCCTGCTCGTGCTGCTGGCCGACGACCTGGCGCGCACGATCGCTGGCGCCGGTCGAGCTGCCGGTGGGCGTCCTGATGGCGCTGATCGGCGCGCCGTTCTTCCTGTGGTTGCTGAAACGAGGGTAAACGCTGATGGCAAACCTGGTTGCACACGAGCTGACACTGGGCTACGGCAACGCCGCGGTGCTGCAGGACCTGAGCCTGGCCGTCCGGCCGGGGCAGGTGCTGGCGCTGGCCGGGCCCAACGGCGCGGGCAAGACCACGCTGCTGCGCGGCCTGGCCCGGCTGCTGCGGCCGCAGCAGGGCGCGGTGCTGCTGGGCGGGCAGCGACTTGTGGCGCCTCTCCGAACGGGATACGGCACGCCGGCTGGGCCTGGTGCCCCAGAGCGAGGCCACCGAGTGGCCGCTGACGGTCGAGCAGATGGTGGCGCTGGGCCGCGCGCCGCACCGCGGGCTGGTTCAAGCCGTATGCGGATGCGGACCGCGGCGCGTCGACGCGGCGCTGGAGCAAACCGGCCTGGGCCCGCTCCGCGGCCGGCTGCTTGGCGAGCTGTCAGGCGGCGAGCGGCAGCGGGTGCTCATCGCCCGCGCGCTGGCCCAGCAGCCCGCGACGATCCTGATGGACGAGCCGACCGCGCACCTGGACCTGCGCTACCAGGGCGCGGTGCTGGGCCTGGCGCGGCGGCTGGCCCACGAGCGCGGGCTGGCCGTGGTGATCAGCCTGCACGACCTGAACCTGGTCGCGCTCTATGCCGACCGGGTGGCGCTGATTGCGGGCGGCGGGCTTGATCACCGAGGGTTCGCCCGCGGCGGTGCTGACGCCGCGAGCACCTGCAGGCAGCGTACGGCGTTCCGGTTGCCGTCGGCCGCCACCCGGTGTACGGCACGCCGCTGGTGATGCCCGTCGTGGAGGTGGAACATGCCTGAGAACGGATGGGATGCCGGCGGCAGACCCGAGGCTGCGAAGAAGGGCCTGGTGATCGTCAACACGGGCGACGGCAAGGGCAAGACCACGGCCGCGCTCGGGCATGGTGCTGCGCGCCTGGGGCCGCGGGATGCGCGTGTGCGTGATCCAGTTCCTCAAGGACGAGCACGCCCGGTTCGGCGAGACCGCTGGCGGCCGAGAAGCTGGGCATCGAATGGCTCACCACGGGCGACGGGTTCACCTGGATGAGCAAAGACCCGGAGGAGACCCGAGCCGCGAGCCGTGAACGGGTGGGCGACGGCACAGGCGAAGATCGCGAGCGGCGGCTACGACCTGGTCGTGCTGGACGAGTTCACCTATCCGCTGCACTACGGCTGGCTCGACGCGGGCGAGGTGGTCGGGTGGCTGGCCGAGCACAAGCCGCCGATGCAGCACGTGGTCATCACCGGGCCGCTACGCGCCCGAGGCGCTGATGCGACTTCGCCGACCTGGTGACCGAGATGCAAGCGGTGAAGCATCCCTTCGCCCAGCAGCAGATCGCGGCCCAGCCGGGGATCGAGTTCTGACCCATGGCGGCTGTGAGTCGCGCGGACGTTGATGGTCCAGGGCGCGGGCTCGTCGGTGGGCAAGAGCCTGCTGGTGGCGGGCCTGTGCCGGCTCTACGCCAGGCGGGGGCTGCGGGTGGCGCCGTTCAAGGCGCAGAACATGAGCAACAACGCCGGGGTGACGCCCGAGGGCGGGGAGATCGGCCGCGCGCAGGTGACCCAGGCCGAGGCGTGCGGCATCCCGCCGCACGTCGACATGAACCCGGTGCTACTGAAGCCGGAGGCCGACAGCCGGTCGCAGGTCGTCGTGCTGGGCCGGCGGCTCGACACGCTCGAAGCGCGTGACTACTACCGCCAGAAGGCGCACCTGTGGGAGGTCGCCACCGGGGCGCTGGGGCGGCTCAGGGAGCAGCATGACCTGGTGATCATCGAGGGCGCGGGAAGCCCGGCGGAGCTGAATTTGCGGCGCGGGGACATCGTCAACATGGCGATCGCGCGGCACGCCGATTCGCCCGTGCTCCTGGCCGGCGACATCGACAAGGGCGGCATCTTCGCGCAGCTTCTGGGCACATTGTGGCTGCTGGAACCGGAAGAGCAGGCGCTGGTGAAGGGCTTCATCGTGAACAAATTCCGGGGCGATCCGGGCCTGTTCACCGACGGCGTGCGCATCCTGGAGGAACGCGGGGGTGTGCCGGTGCTTGGCGTGGTGCCGTGGCTCCACGATCACGGCATCCCGGAGGAGGACGGCGCAGGGCTGGACGATCCCGGCTCCATGCCGGTGCTGGGCACGCTCACCGGGGACGTCACGGATATCGCGGTCGTCAAGCTGCCGCGCATCGCCAACTTCGACGATTTCGACCCGCTGGCGGCCGAACCGGGGGTCCGGGTTCGTTTCGTACAGACCCCTGAAGCACTCGGGCGGCCGGCCGCGATCATCCTGCCCGGCACGAAACACACCCTGGCCGACCTGGCCTGGCTCCGCGGCACGGGCCTGGCCGACCGCGCTCACCCGGCAGGCCGAGAGCGGGACCGCGCTCGTCGGGATTTGCGGCGGCTATCAGATGTTGGGCCAGAGTATCAGCGATCCCGAAGGCGTCGAAGGCGGGGGCGAAGTCCGGGGCCTCGGCTTGCTGCCCGTGAACGTGGTCTTTCACGGCACGAAGGTGACCCGGCAGGCGGATGCCCGGCTGTGTCGCCCTCTTCCCTGGCTTGCCGAGGCGGAAGGGCTGACGGGCTACGAGATCCACGCGGGCAGGGCCGAGACGGACGCGCCGCTGCTGCACATCCGGCGCCTCGACGGCGAGACTGCAGACGACGGCGCCAGCACCGCGGACGGCCGGATCTGGGGCACGCACCTGCACGGGCTGTTCCATAACGACGCCTTTCGCCGGGCGTGGCTCGGCAGTCTCGGGTGGCAGCGCGGACGGCCGCCAGCCTGCCTTACCGGGAACGGAAGGCTGCAGCGTATGACCGGCTTGCCTCCGCGCTGGCGGCGGCGCTGGACGTCGGGCAGTTGGATGCGATCATCGGCTTGTGAGGGTGCGCGAGAACCGGCCTGGAGCCAGGGCGTCGCGAAACCCGAGTAAAGGACATCAACGGAGGAACTACATGAACTGGCAAACCTGTGCGGCCGCGATCGCGCCGCTGGACGAAGCAAGCATGGCCGCGGCGCGGGCCCGGCAGGACACGTTGACGAAGCCGCAGGGCAGCCTGGGCCGGCTGGAGGCGCTCTCGATCCAACTGGCAGGCATCACCGGGCAGTCGCGGCCGCGCGTGCCGCGCGAAGGCCGTATCGTGATGGCGGGCGACCACGGCGTCGTGCGAAACGGCGTCAGCGCGTACCCGAGCGACGTGACGCCGCAGATGGTGCTCAACTTCCTGCGCGGCGGCGCGGCGATCAACGTCCTTACGCGGCAGGCCGGCGCGCGGGTGGCGGTGGTCGACGTGGGTGTCGCATACGACTTTGGCGACACGCCCGGGCTGGTACACCGCAAGGTGGCCTGGGGCACGGCCGACCTGACCCGCGGCCCGGCGATGAGCGCGGGAGCAGGCGCGGCGGCGCTGCAGGCGGGCGTCGACGTGGTCGAGGCAGAGATCGAAGCCGGGCTCGACCTGGTCGCCACGGGCGACATGGGGATCGGCAACACGACGCCGTCGTCCGCGATCGTCGCGGCGCTCAGCGGCCGTCCGGTCGCCAGCGTGACGGGCCGCGGCACCGGCGTGGACGAGGCGGGCATGGCGCGCAAGGTGGCGGCCATCGAGACCGCGCTGGCGCGTCAACTGCCCGGACCCGGCGGACGCCTTCGACGTGCTGTGCAAGGTGGGCGGGTTCGAGATCGCGGGGCTGGCCGGCGTGATCATCGGCGCGGCGGCGCACCGGGTGCCGGTCGTCATCGACGGCTTCATCTCCGGCGCGGCCGCGCTGATCGCCGTGGGCCTGGCGCCGGCGGCCCGGCCCTACATCATCGCGTCGCACCGCTCGGTCGAGATCGGCCACACGGTGATGTTCGACCTGCTGGGCGTGCAGCCGCTGTTCGACTTCGACCTGCGGCTGGGCGAAGGGACGGGCGCGGCGCTGGCCTTCCACATCGTCGAGGCCGCGTGCGCGGATTCTCGACGAGATGGCGACCTTCGGCGAGGCCGGCGTGTCGGGCCGGGAGTAGGCGGCAGAGCGGCATGAAGGACTTCCTGGCAGCCCTGGGGCTGCTGACCACCCTGCCGGTGCGGGTGGCGCCGAGCGGAGCCGCGCCGGGCCGGGCCATGGCGTTCTACCCGCTGGTCGGCGGCGCTGATCGGCGCGGCGCTGGCAGGGCTGGCGTGGCTGCTGCAGCAGACCGGCCTGCCGCAGACCGCTCCCCTGCTGCCCGCCGCGCTGGTCCTGGCGGGCTGGGCTGCCCTGACCGGCGCGCTGCACCTGGACGGCTGGGCCGACTGCTGCGATGCGCTCTTCGTGCCGGTCGAGCCGGGAGCGCCGGCTGGAGATCATGAAGGATCCGCGGCTGGGTGGGTTCGGCGCGGCGGGGCTGGTCCTGCTGCTGCTGGTCAAGCTGGCCGCGCTGCAGGGGGTTGCCGGGAGCCAGCGGCGCTGCCGGCCTTGATCGCCATTCCCGCGCTCGCGCGCTGGGCCGCAGTCATCGCGGCCAAAGCCTATCCCTCGGCGCGGCCGGGCGGGATGGGCGACTACTTCCGGCAGGGGCCTCGGCCGCCGCGAGCTGGTGATCGCCACGGTCCTGGCCGCGCGTGGCAGCCGCCCCGCTGCTCTGGCGCGGCGTGGTGCGTCTGGGCCGTGACGGGGCTGGCGCTGTTGGGGATGGCCGCGACTCGCCGTGCGCCGGCTGGGCGGCCTGACCGGCGACGTGTACGGGGCGATCATCGAGCTGGCGGAGACGGCGGCGCTGGTCGCGGTCTGCTGGCTTTAGCGAATCGCGATGGCACCGTGGCGGACGGACAGGTGGCCGTGACGTGCCGACGGCGCTCGGCGCTCCGCTGGTGGCCGTAGCCGATCTGCGGACATGGAGGCGTCATGTTCCGCATCGGCACGACATCCTATATCATTCCGGACGACATCCTGCCGAACGTCGAATACCTGGCGCCTCGGGTGGACGACGTCCAGCTGGTGTTGTTCGAGACGGACGAGTACGGCAGCAACCTGCCCGACGCCGCGCTGATCCGGCGGCTCAACGAGATCGCCGCGGAGCACGGGCTGACCTACTCGGTCCACCTGCCGCTCGACCTCAGGCTGGGCGACGGCGGCGAGGAGACGCACGTCTCGCTGGTCAAGGCGCGGCGGGTGATCGAGGCCACGCGCGACCTGAATCCGTACGCCTACACGCTGCACCTCGACGGGCGGGCGCTCCCAGCTGGAAGGGCGCCGCGTTGGCCCTGTGGCAGGCCAACGCCGTGCGGAGCCTGGAAATCGTCTGCGGCTGGCTCGACGAGCCGGGGCGGCTCTGCGTGGAGAACCTGGAGGCGTGGGACCCGGAGCTGTTCGCGCCGGTCGTGGAAGCGCTGCCGATCAGCCGGACCATCGACGTCGGCCACTTCTGGCTGAACGGGGCCGATCCGCTGGACGCACCTGGCACGCTGGATCGGGCGGGCGCGCGTGATCCACATGCACGGCATCGCGGAGCGCGATCATGCCTCGCTGGCGCACATGCCGCGCGGCACAGCTCGATCCCGTCGTGGCGTTTCTGGCCGAGCACTTCTGCCGGCGTGGTGACGCTCGAGGTCTTCAACGAGGCCGACCTGGCCGGGTCGCTGGGCGCGCTGGCGGACAGCGCTGTCGCGGTGCGGCGTGGAAGGTGAGCGATGAGCAAGACACTGACCCTGATCCTGGGCGGCGCGCGCAGCGGCAAGAGCACGTACGCGGAGAAGCTGGCGCTGGAGCTGGGCGGGCGCGGACGTGCTCTACGTGGCGACCGCGCAGGCGTTCGACGACGAGATGCGGGCGCGCATCGCCGCGCACCGGGCCGCACGGCCGGCGGGGTGGCGCACGCTCGAAGCGCCTCGCTGGCCGCCGCGCCGCTGGCCGCGGCCGCCGAAGGGGCGCGCGGTGGTGCTGCTGGACTGCCTCACGCTGCTGGCGAACAACGCGATCCTGCCGATGGGCGACGAGCCGCCCGAGCAGGCCGCCGAGGAAGCGGTTGCCCGAGAGGTGGCCGCGCTGCTGGCGGCTTATGAGGCAGGCGATGCCTCCTGGATCGTGGTGAGCAACGAGGTGGGGCTGGGGTTGGTGCCGGCCTACCCGCTGGGCCGCATCTACCGGGACGCGCTCGGCCGCGCCAACCAGAGACTGGCTGCCGCGGCCGATCACGTCCTTTTTATGGTGGCAGGGCTCCCGCTGACGGTGAAGTGAGCGGCGGGAACCGCGACCTATTTCAGACTCCGTCAGGTCGATCAGGTAATTCGCGAAGCGCCGTTCCCGGCCCTGCTCGACGCTCAACAGCAGGTTCAGCCCGGTTACCTCCTGGGGCACGGCTACCTCCGTCTCGAACTCGCCGCACCCCTTCGCCGTAGCGAATGGCTGGTCGACGATGTCCGGGCTGACGCGCGCGCCGTAGATGATCCCGTCGTTGCCCATGACCGGCGGCTCGCCGATATGGACCTTGGTATCGTATTCGCCCGGGTTCGCCACCTTCCACTGGAACTTGATGCCCTCGTCCGTGCGGCTGCGCCCTGCTGGTCAGCGTCGTGGTGTTGAGGGCGGCGATCGCCTCGGTGAGCGGCTGGGGCATTGGCTGCATCGGGCGAGGCGATCGGGTAAGTCAGCGTGGCCTGGACCTTGCCGAGATCGGCCTCCATCAACCCCTCGAGCTTGCCCTTCTCCTGGGCATAATAGTCGTACTCGCCCGTGACATAGGTGTACGGCACCTGGATCTTTGCGCCGTAGGGGTCGGCGCCCTTGCACTCCACCGACAGAAGCTGCGTCGACTTATCCTTCTTCGTGATGCCCCGGAACTGGAAGCCGGGCGGGACGATAGTGGCCGCCGCTGCTCACCTGCACCGTGTCGCATGGGATACTCTTCCCCGAGTTCGTGATCAGCGTCGCGGGTTTGTCCTCCGCAGTCATCACGCTCCACTGGCCCGTGTCGTTCCGCACGGCCATGTCCACATGGAGGTCGCCTTCCGCCGTACTCGCGATATTCAGCGGGATGAGCGCCCACCCCTTGCCGCCGGCCGCTTCGCCCGGAGCTGCACCGGGCACGGCCGCGCCAGGGACGGGCGTCGGCTGCATCGGCCGCTTGAAGCCCCGGCAGCCGTGAAAGGCCAGTACGATCACCAGGCAAGCGCCGAGCAGGAGCAACCATTTTCTTGTCGCGGGCATTGTGCTTTCTCCGTCACTCCGACATGGGGTTCTAAGCCGGGCGGTCAAGCGCCGACTGGCCCTGCAGGCGCCGTTGGCGGGGCCGGCTGCTCCCCCTTGGCGCCGCGGCGCGCTGCCTGCGCACCGAAATCCGGCGCCGTTTCTGGAGCGTGAACGCACTCTGCACGCCGATGAAGAGCAGCGTCAGCAGGCCGATCGCGATGCGGGTCCACCAGGACGACAACTCGCCATTGAACATGATCAGCATCTGGATCAGGCCGGTGATGAGGACCCCGAAGAGGGTGCCGAACACGTAACCTACCCCACCGGTTAGCAGCGTGCCGCCGATCACGACGGCATGCGATGACGTCAAGCTCCAACCCATTGGCATACAACCCGTGGCCTGAGAGCAAGGCGACGCTGAACGTGACGCCCGCCAGCGCAGAGCAGAAGCCGCTCAGCCCGTAAACGAGGATCTTCGTCCGCCCCACACCGAGACCCATGAGCCGGGCCGACGTCTCGTTGCCGCCCATCGCATAGATCGTGCGGCCAAATCGGGTGCGGTGCAGCACGTACATCGCGACGAGCAGGACGACCGACCGCGATCACCACGTTGACCGAGATAAACGTCTTGCCCAGGAAGGGTACGGGGATCCGGAACAGCGACCAGTCCCGGTAGAAGGGATCGGAAATCGGAATGGCGTCGATGGTGATGAAGAAGCACATGCCTCGGGCAAAGAACATGCCCGCCAGCGTCGCAATGAAGGGCTGCACCTTGAAGTAATGGATCAAAGCGCCCATGCCCAGCCCCAGGAGCGTGCCCAACATCAGCATCGCACGGGATCACCCACTCGGGATAGAAGCCCTCTTTTTCGAGCAGATAGGCCGAGGCCGTGGAAATGAGCGCGATCATGGCCCCGACCGACAGGTCGATGCCGCCCGTCAGGATCACGGCCGTTTGCCCGATGGCCGCGATCAACAGGTACGACTTGTCGATGAACAGGTTCGACAGGGCCTGCGCGTTGCGCATCCCCGGATACTGGATCATCCCGAATATATACATCAGGATGAAGAGCCCGATGGTGGCGAGCAGCGGAACGAACTTGCGGTCAACCCTGAGCCAGGCGGGGAATCCTTGTTTCATGCTCGCACCTCCTTCCTCGACACCAGGCGGGTCACCAGGCCCTTGAACTGCTCCGAGTACAGCAGGATCACCACGAGCACGACCAGCGCCTTCACGGCCGTCCCGGCCATCGCCGGCACGCCGAGGGCGTACATCGTGGTCGTGGTCGCCTGGATGACCAGCGCGCCGATCATGCTGGCCAGGAGCGAGAACCGCCCGCCGGCCATCGACGTGCCGCCGATGACCACCGCCAGGATCGCGTCGAGCTCGGTGTACAACCCGACCGTGTTCGCATCCGCGCTCTTGACGTTGGAGCTGAGGATCAGCCCGGCGATGCCGGCGCACAGCCCGGAGAACGTGTAGACCAGCAGCTTGATGTTCTTCTCGCCGATGCCGCTGAAGAAGCCCGGAGCGGGCGTTGATGCCGATCGACTCGACGAAGAGCCCGAAGGCGGTGCGCCGGGTGAAGAGCCAGGCCGCCACGTACACGATGGCGACGATGTAGACCGTGAAGGGGATGCCGAGCAGGTAGCCGTTGCCGATGAAGAAGTACGGCGAGAAGTAGACGGTGATGATCGTCCCGTTCACGATCAACTGCGCGATCCCCCGGCCCGCGACCATCAGCACCAGCGTTGCGACCATCGGCTGGATGTTCAGCCGCGACACCAGAATCCCGTTCCACAGCCCGCACAAGGTTGAGACGCCAAGCGCAGCGAGAATGATGAACGGGCAAGGGCGTGTAACTGATGTCTTTGGTCATGTCCGAGGCGACTCGCAGGTGCGTGGCCAGCATCGGGTTGATCATCACGCAGGCGGTCGCGGCCGAGATGGCGATGATCGCGCCGACCGACAGATCCACGCCCGCGGTGGCAATGACCATCGTCATGCCGATCGCGAGCAGCATCGAGCGCGGAGCCCCGGTTCAGGATGTCGATGACGTTGCCGAAGAGGTGGCCGTCGATGACCTGAAGCTTGAAGAAGCCCGGGGTGAATATCAGGTTGAAGAGCATGATGAGCGCCAGGGCCACGAGGGGCCAGAAGACCTTGTTGTCCCTGAGTCGCTGCCACGAGATCTTTGCTCGCATGGTCAACTCTCCGCGATGATCTGCATGATGGTCTGCTGGTCGACCTCGCCTTCGAACTCGGCCACCTTCTCACGGTCGCGCAGCACCACGATCCGGTGGCCGCAGCGCAGCACCTCGTCCAGCTCCGACGAGATGAAGAGGCAGGCCTTGCCCTCTTCGGCGAGCGAGAGGACCAGCTTCTGGATCTCCGCCTTCGCGCCGACGTCGATGCCGCGCGTGGGCTCGTCCAGGATGAGGACCTGCGGGTTGGTCGCCAGCCAGCGGGCCAGGATGACCTTCTGCTGGTTGCCGCCGCTGAGGTTCTTGACTGCCTGATCGGCGGACGGGGTGGCGATGTTGAGGAGCTTGATGTACTTGTCTGCCAGCTCGTACTGCTGCTGCAGGGTCAGGTACTTGAACCAGCCGCGGCTGGCCTGCAGCGCCAGGATGATGTTCTCGCGGACCGTCAGCTCGTCGACGATGCCGTCGGCCTTGCGGTCCTCCGGGCACAGCCCGACGCCCCGCTCGATCGATGCCAGCGGCGAGAAGCGCTCGACCAGCTTGCCGCCGATGGTGAGCTTGCCGCTGTCCGGCTTGTCGACGCCGAACAGGAGGCCGGCCATCTCGGTGCGCCCGGAGCCGAGCAGCCCGGCCAGGCCGATCACCTCGCCCGGGTGCATGTCCAGATCAAACGGCTCGATCGCGCCGGTGCGGCCCAGGCCGCGCGCCTGGACGATGGCGGCCACGGCGTGCCTCGGCCTGCCGGCCGCTGTCGAGCCTTGAGCTTCGTCATGTCTTCGAACTCGGTCAGGCTGCGGCCGATCATCTTCGAGATCAGCTCGAACCGCGGGAGGGACGCGGTCTCGTAGGTCCCCACCAATTTGCCGTTGCGCAGCACGGTGATGCGGTCCGTGACTTCGTATACCTGGTCGATGAAGTGCGTGATGAAGATGATGGCAACGCCCTCGCCCTTGAGCTTCCGCATCACCTCAAAGAGCTTGGCGGTTTCGTGCGCGTCGAGGCTGGAGGTGGGTTCGTCGAGGATGAGGATCTTGGCGGAGGCGACTTCGACCGCGCGGGCGATGGCAGCCATCTGCTGGATCGCCACCGGGTAGTCGCCGAGCGTTTGCGTGACGTCGATGTCGATGTCGAGGCGGTGCAGGTACTGGCGGGCCAGCTTGTTCATCCCGCGCCAGTCGACGCTGCCAAGGCGCTTCGGCTCGCGGCCGATGAGGATGTTCTCCGCCACCGTGAGGTTGGGGCAGAGGTTGATCTCCTGGTAGACCGTGCTGATGCCGAGGGTTTGGGCGTGCTGGGGCGACTTGACCTGGATTGGCTTGCCGTCGAGCGTGATCACGCCCGAATCGGGGTGCTCCACGCCGGTGAGCACCTTGATGAGGGTCGATTTCCCGGCGCCATTCTCGCCCACCAGGGCATGTATCTCACCCGTTCGCAGCGTGAAGTCGACGTCTTCGAGCGCCTGCACGCCCGGGAAGGCCTTGTGGATGCCCTCCATGCTGAGGATGTATCCGTTGGATTCGGCCATCATGGCGCCTCGCTTTCTGCGCCCGACCAACCGCTTGCGGGGATGCGGGGATGGGGGGAGAACCCGGGCTAATCCCCCTATCCCCTAATCCCCGCAGCGAATCGGTCCGGCGCCAGCTTCAGTTTAGTACTTGCGTTGCGGCAGGATTTCTTTGGCGTTGTCGGGCAGGAAGATGCCTTCCTTCGACGGGATCCACTTCGGCATCTTCTCGCCGTTGACGGCCTTCAGCGCCACTTCGTAGAACTGCGGGCCGAGGAGCGGGTTGCACTCGATCGTGGCGTTCAGCTTGCCGGCGACCATCGCTTCGAACGCGCCGCGGACTGCGTCGACCGAGACGATCTTGATGTCGGTGCCCGGCTTCAGGCCGGCTTCCTCGATCGCCTGGATCGCGCCGATCGCCATGTCGTCGTTGTGGCCGTAGACGGCCGTGATGTCCTTGCCGTACTTCTTCAGGAAGGCTTCCATGACCTTCTTGCCGCCGTCGCGCGTGAAGTCACCCGACTGCGCATCGATGATCTTCATGTCGGGGTAGTCCTTGAGGATCTCGCGGAACCCCTTGGCGCGGTCACTGGCGGGGGCAGAGCCGACGGTGCCGACCAGCTCGACGATGTTGGCCTTGTTGTTGACGATCTTCGCCATCGTGCGGGCGGCGTTGCGGCCTTCCTCGACGAAGTCGGAGCCGATGTAGGTGACGTACATGTCTTCCGGCACGTCAGCGCGGCGGTCGACCAGGACGATCGGGATGCCGGCATCCTTCGCTTCCTTGAAGACCGTCTCCCAGCCCGTCGTGACGACCGGCGGGACGCCGATCACGTCGACCTTCTGCTGGATGAAGGACCGGATGGCCGCAATCTGGTTCTCTTGCTTCTGCTGCGCGTCGGAGAACTTCAGGTTGACGCCCAGTTTCTCGGCCTCTTCCTTCATCGAGGCGGTGTTGGCGTTGCGCCATTCGCTCTCGGCGCCCAGCTGGGCGTAGCCGACGGTCAGGTCCTTGTAGGTCTTCTGGGAGCCTTGGCCGCAGGTGCGGCCGCAGCAGGGCGGGGTCGGTGCGGCAGCGGGCGCAGGAGCGGCCGCGGGTGCGCAGCCGATCAGCGTGACGAGGATGACCACCAGAACGGCGAATAGCATTGCCTTCGAGGTCTTCATAGACTCTCTCCTTCTTGTGGACTGGCTATTGGGGTTGTTGCGGCCTTGCGGCCACGGCGGACTCCGCCCGGGAGGAGCCGCCCAGGTTCTACCCGTAAAGCGTAGGGCAAAGTGAACGGGGGGTCAATGCTTTTCCGTTCGCGCCGGGTTAAGTTTCTTGCCGCTCGACCGGGCAACGCGGGAGCCGGAGAGCGCAACCGGGGGCGATTTCTTTGGATGCGGTTGATTTTTCCACGATTTCCTGCGGGGATGGGGGGATGAGCAATATACAAACCGTGTCATCCCCTCATCCCCTCATCCCCGCAAACGGCAGCCCTCAATACTGGCGGCTGGGCAGGATCTGAGCGGCGTTCTCCGGGTAGAAGATACCCTCCTGGGAGGGCACCCACTTGGGGACAGGCTCGCCGTTGACGACCTTGAGCGCGAGGTCGAAGAACTGGGGGCCGAGCAGGGGGTTGCACTCGACCGTGGCGTTCAGCTTGCCGGCGATCA
This sequence comes from uncultured Chloroflexia bacterium, assembly GCA_963800615.1. Classification (GTDB taxonomy): domain Bacteria; phylum Chloroflexota; class Anaerolineae; order CG2-30-64-16; family CG2-30-64-16; genus JALOOB01. The sequence goes on along the minus strand of CAWDBO010000021.1, from coordinate 332,298 downwards.
TGGCCTCGAAGGCGCTCCGGGCCGCGTCGACAGAGACGATCTTTATGTCGACTCCTGGCCGGAGGCCGTACGCTTCGATCGCCTGGATCGCGCCCAGCGCCATGTCGTCGTTGTGCGCGTAGAGCGCGGTGATGGTATTGCCGTACTGCCGCAGGAACTCGGTCATCACCTCGCGCCCCTTCGCCAACGTGAAGTCCGCGGAGCGGGAGTCGAGGATTTGCATCTCGGGGTAGTCGGCGAGGATCTCACGGAAGCCCTTGTACCGGTCGTTTGCGGGCGCGGAGCCCACGGTCCCCACCAGCTCGACGATGTGCGCCTTGCCGCTGGTGATGGTCGCCATGACCCGGGCCGCGTTGCGGCCCTCTTCCATGAAGTCGGAGCCGAGGTAGGTGACATAGGCGTCTTCGGGCACCTGGGCGCGACGGTCCACCAGGATGATGGGGATGCCCGCTTGTTTGGCCTCGGCAAAGACCTCGTCCCACCCCGTCTCGACGATGGGCGGGACGCCGATGACGTCGACCTTCTGCGCGATGAACGAGCGGATCGCGCGGATCTGGTTATCCTGCTTCTGCTGCGCGTCGGAGAACTTGAGCTCGACGCCCAGCCGCTCGGCCGTCTCCTTGACCGACCGGGTATTGGCCGACCGCCACTCACTCTCGGCGCCGAGTTGGGCGTATCCGATGATGAGATCCTGGTAGGTCTTCTTCGGCTTGACGGTCGCGGCCGCAGGTTGAGCCGCTGCGGGCTGAGGCGGGGAACCACAACCGGCAAGGACGGCGACCGCGATCGCCAGTGGGAGCAACAAGGTAACCACAAAGAACCCAAGAACCAAAGGCTCACCAAGTCCGATATAGCTCGCAACCAGCTTCGTGAACCTTTGGTTCCTGGTGTCTTTGTGGTAAAGGTCCGGTCGCATACCGCTCACTTCCCAACCTCCGGCAATAACTCGCTCCGCTTCGCGGGAATCACCAGAGACACGCAGGTACCGGACCGGTGTTCGCTGGTGATCGACAGGCCGTATCCCTTTGCCGTAATAGAGCCGGGTGCGCTTGTTGACGTTGTCGATCCCAAACCCGCGCTCCAGCTTGATCTCGTCCGATTCGTCTTCAAGCCCGGCCTGGACCAGGGCCAGCCTCTCGGGCGTGAAGCCGATCCCGTTGTCCTCCACCTGGAGCAGGACCTCGTCGGGCGCCCCTTGCGTGGCGCGGACCGTGATCGTCCCGCCCCCGCGCTTGTTCTTGATGCCGTGGTACAGCGCGTTCTCGACGAGCGGCTGGAGGCTCAGCTTGAGGACCGTGTTGTCGAGCACCGCCTCGTCTGCCTCGATCCGGTAGTCCAGGATGTCGGCGTAGCGCATCTTCTGGATCGTCAGGTAGCTGCGGGTGCGCTCCAGCTCTTCGCCGATGGTGATCCAGTCGCGGCCCTTGCTCAGGCTCAGCCGGAAGAAGCTCGAGAGGGCGCGCACGACTTCGATCACGTCCGTGTTGCGGTTGGCCTCGGCCATCCAGATGATGGTGTCGAGGGTGTTATAGAGGAAGTGCGGGTTGATCTGGGCCTGCAGCGCCCGGAGCTCGGCTTTCTTCAGTTGCTCGTGCTCCTTGAGCTTGGCGTCCACCAGGTCACGGATTTTCCCGATCATGATATTGAAGCTCATGCCGAGCTCTTCGATCTCGTCGACGTTGTCGCGGGTCACGAGCGCCTGCAGGTCGTTCTTGGTGATCACCGTCGTCACGTCGTGCAGCTTCTTGATCGGGACGTAGATGCTGCGCGAGATGCCCCAGGCGGCCAGGACCGAGAAGCCGACTGCACCGAACAGGAGCAGCGCGTACCACACTTGCCAGCGGGCGAACGACTGCCGCATCTGCTGGTACTGCTCCTCCGTCCGGTGCACCTCGAAGAGCGCATAGTCCTGCACCACCTCTTCGAGAACGGTCGACGCGAAGCGGATGCGTTCGAGCTGGGTCTCGTTCTCGGCAGCCGTGCTGCCCTGCTCGATGCGGCGGCCCATCTGGTCGATTTCCTCGGTCAGCGAGCCCAGTGTCCGGCCGATAATGTCCAGCTTAACCTGCGCACGGTGCGAATCCGTGTTCCCGATCATCGTCGCAAGCTGGGCCCGGGCATCCCGGATGACCTCGTACTGTTTGCCGTCCCTGAAACCGACCTTGCCGGAGACCACCTTCCACATTTCGGTGTCGATGTCCGACTTCAGGTGCCCGCTGATGCTGTTGGCTGCGGTGATGTTGTTGATGATCGCGTCGTATTGGCGGCTGTAGCTGAACCATTGCAGCAGCACGATCACGTTGACCGCGCCCATCAGCGCGATGACGAACCCGAGCGAAACGAGGATCTTCGCCCTGACGGACAGGTTCACCGAGGCCAGCGAGTCGACCACCCGCGCCAGGCCCCTGGCCGGCGCAGCCACAGCGGATCGGAGGGACGCGCCGGCATGCGGCCAAAACCCTCCTTGATCGACTGCGGGTGCTTTCCTGATCATGGTCGTCTCCTGTCGGGGCGGGGTGATCCCGCCCCTACTCGTGTGCCTGCGCCCGGTACTCGCTGGTGGTCAACCCGGTGTTCTTCCGGAAGACGTAGCTGAAGTAGTGCGGGTCGGAGTAGCCGACGCGGTAGGCGATCTCGTAGGACTTCGCACTCGTGCCGCGCAGCAGTTCCTTCGCCTTCTTGATCCGCACCTCGGTCAGGTACTCTTTGAACGTTACGCCCGTCTCCTGGCTGAAGACCGCGCTGAAGTGGCTGGGGCTGTGACCGGCCTGCGCGGCCACCTCGGCGAGCGAGATGTTCGGGTCCATGTAGTGATGCTCGACGTATCGCCTGGCCCGCTGGAGCACGTCCAGGTGCTGCCGGCCGGCGTGCGCGTCGCGCACCGCGAGCGCGGCCACCAGCGTCTTCTGCGCGTACTCCCGGATCTGCTGGATCGAATCCAGGCCGGCCGCCACCGTATCGACCTCCTCCAGCCCGGCCAGCGCCTCGTCGTCATTCTCGCCCAGCGACTGCAGGAAGCGGGCGGTGGTCAACGCCAGGTCCATGACGATGTAGTTCCGCACCATGTACGACTGGATGGCATCGCCGAGCGGCTCGATGAAGGCGCTGAAGAAATCCGTCGAAATCCTCGCGGACGCCGCACTTGAGGTAGTCCTCGACGGCGGAGCGGTCCACCTTGATCAGCTCGGCCCGGTCCACGGCAGGCTCCGCGCCGTTCTGCCGTTCCACGCGGCTGGATGCTGGCGAGCGCTTCGGTGAACGACTGGCTGATGTCGGCGGAGCGCCTGATGGGCGAGCCCCGGCCGACGACGAGCTTACAGGCGGTGAGGTCGATCGCCCGCCCGATCTTTTCGAGGAGCAGGTCCCGCTCTTCCTGGAGGTATTCGGCCGTGTCGCCCTTCATGATCAGCACCAGCTCGTCCAGGTCCTTGCTCAGCAGGAAGACGTCGGGGTTCTTGGCGATCAGCCCGGCGACAATCTCTTGCACCCGGCGATACCCGGCATAGTCCATCCGCTCGGCGTGACCGGCAGCCTCCACCCGCACGACGGCCACGAGGTAACAGCGAGCGGCGAGGTCGATGCCGAGCGCGAGCGCCTGGCTGATGGCCTCGGCCGGCGAGATGACGCCGAAGACGAGCTTGAGCAGGAGGCGCTCGCGCAGCATCGAGCGGTGTTCCTCCAACTGCTCCGCCAGTTGGCCCAGCCGCTCCTGTTCCCGCCGCTCTGCGTCCAGCTCGCCGGCGATCTTGCCCAGCGCCCGCTGCAGGTCCTGGCTGCTGACCGGCTTGAGCAGGTACTCGGTGACGCCCAGGCGGATCGCCTGCTGCGCGTACTCGAACTCGTCGTGACCGCTGAGGATGATCGTCTTGATGGACGGCCAGCGCTCGCGCGCGATGGCGCACAGCTCCAGGCCGTCCATGAAGGGCATCTTGATATCGGTGATGATGAGGTCGGGGCGGGTGGCCTGGATGGCAGGCAGCGCGAGCTCGCCGTCGGAGGCGTCGCCACAGAACTCGAACCCGGAGCCCTGCCAGTCGACGTTGTCACGGATTCCTTGCCGGGTAACGATCTCGTCTTCGACGAGGAACACCTTGTACGGCATAAAGCCGGCCTCTGCAGTGAGGATTAGGAACCTTGATTTCAGTTACACAGGGATCATAAAGGAGAGCGCCAGCCGCCGCAAGTACGGGAGGCGCGAGTTGGCCCTCGGAATTGCGGCATCGCAAGCGAGACTCCCGACGCGGACGGGCAGTTGGATGATATGTTTGTCACGAAGCGAGAACATAATCGATCACGACGACGGTGGTCGCCGAGGCACAGGAGGACGAAGATGCAGTTGGGAATGATCGGGTTGGGCCGCATGGGGTCGAACATGGCGACGCGGCTGATGCGGGACGGCCACCAGTGCGTCGCATACGATACGCACCCGCCGGCCATCGAAGCGCTGGTCAGCCGGGGCGCGATCGGAGCGCCGAGCCTCGACGCGCTCGTGAGGCAGTTGGCGAAGCCGCGCGCCGTCTGGCTGATGGTGCCGGCAGCCGTCGTGGATCCGGTGCTGGCATCGCTCGTTCCCTTGCTGGAACGGGACGACGTCGTGGTGGACGGGGGCAACTCCTTCTACCATGACGATCTGCGGCGGGCAGCGGAGCTCAAGGAGCGGGGCATCCATTACGTGGACGTCGGCGTGAGCGGCGGGGTGTGGGGGCTGGAGCGCGGGTACTGCCAGATGATCGGCGGGGAGGCAGACCCGGTGCGGCGCCTCGAGCCGGTCTTCAAGTCGCTAGCGCCGGGCGTCGACAGCGCGCCGCGCACGCCCGGAGCGACCGGGGAGCCGAGCCCGGCAGAGCAGGGCTATCTCTGGTGCGGCCCAAACGGCGCGGGGCACTTCGTCAAGATGGTGCACAACGGCATCGAGTACGGGCTGATGGCAGCCTACGCCGAGGGCCTTAACATCCTCAAGAACGCCAACGTCGGCAGCGTGCCGCGCGAGGCGGACGCAGAGACCACCCCACTGCGTTATCCCGAGCTTTACAGGTACGACATCGATCTCGCGCAGGTCGCCGAAGTGTGGCGTCGCGCGAGCGTCATCGGTTCCTGGCTGCTGGATCTGACCGCAGCCGCCCTGCGCGAGAGTCCGGACCTCGCCAACTTCGAGGGCCGCGTGTCAGACTCGGGCGAGGGCCGCTGGACGCTGCAGGCGGCGGTGGACGAGGGCGTGCCGGCCCCGGTGATCAGCTCGGCGCTGTTCACGCGCTTCAGCTCGCGCAGCGGGGACGAGTTCGCGAACAAGGTGATGTCGGCCATGCGCTACGGGTTTGGCGGCCACTTCGAGAAGCCGGAGAGCCCGCCGCATGTAGGTTAGGCGCCAAGGGAGGGGTGACTGGGAGATACTACCCCGAAGACGCCCACCACCTCCTGGAGTTCGAGCCCACCGTCGTGCATTACGAGGTTGCGGGATCAACCCGTCGTGGTGAGGATTGAGAATTGGACTGAGAAAAATGTCTTGACTTTTGAAGATGACGAGCGTATTCTCGTCTGGTACTTGGTATCGAGACAAGCCAGCAGTCCGGACATGTATTGGAGGTATGACATGAAGCGTGCTGAACCCCGCCAGTTGTTGCGCCTGGTTATTGTCCTCGCCATCACACTGCTCTCCGCCACAACCGCAGGCGCGTACAACCCCGACACTCTCGTCAGTGTTGGGAGTCCTGTCTCTCCGTTCTCGCAGAACAAGCAGAACGAGCCCGCTCTGGCTGTCGATGCGAATCACCCGAATGTGCTGGTCGCCGGGGCGAATGACAACATCGACATGGAAGCCTGCAATGCCGGCGATGATACAACCTGTCCGTTCACAGACGGTGTGGGCGTCTCCGGCGTCTACTTCTCGTTCGACAGCGGTACGACCTGGATACAGCCAACCTACACGGGCTTGACCGCCCGCTTCTGTCTTGGCGCGCCGGGTTCCAACGACCCAAACTGCGAGCCTCAAGCCGGCCCAATCGGCACTCTGCCGCGGTACTATGAGAACGGCCTTGTGTCCGACGGCGACCCGGCACTCGCCTTCGGTCCCGTGCCCGATTCGGCAGGCCACTTCAGTTGGACCAACGGCTCACGGCTCTATTACGCCAACCTGACGTCGAACCTCCCGAGCCCGAGTCGCGACGAAACGTTCAGGGGATACGAAGCGCTTGCAGTTTCACGTACTGACAATGTGCAGGCGGCTGCAGCGGGCGACATGAATGCCTGGATGGATCCCGTGATCGTCTCCCGGCAGTCGTCGACAACCTTCAGCGACAAGGAGCAGATCTGGGCCGACAACGCTGCAAGCAGCCCGTTCTTTGGCAACGTGTATGTCTGTGCGGCCTCATTCCGGAGCAACAGCCAGGGCAACGCTGCGCCCGCGCCCCTCATCGTGGCTACCTCGAGCGATGGCGGCGATACGTGGACGCAGAAACAAGTAACGAATGCCAGCAACACGCCCTTCAACACGAAGCAGGGATTTGGACGTTCCGGCTGCACAGTGCGTACGGATAGTCACGGCGTGGTCTACGTTCTTGCCAACCAGTTCGCAGTTGGCTCACCCGGGCAAGGCGCCCATGTCATGGTGAAGTCCTTCGACGGCGGTCACACCTGGACACGGCCCAGAACATCGGCCTGGCAGTCGACACGTGCTTCGTCGTCCAGTTCGACGGAAGTGGATTCCGCTGCGTCATGGATGGCATCGCCGGCGCACGGGATGACTTGTCGTCGGCTCCGAGCATCGATATCGCAAACGGAGCGCCCACCGGCAATGGGGCGACCGATGAGATTCTCCGCACGTGGGTCGACGGTCGCGATGGCCTCAACAACGAGCACGTATTCGTGAGCTACTCGACTGACGGCGGCGCGACGTGGAGTGCTCCCAGCGCCTCTGAGTCGGCAGGTGACCGGGGCTACTACTCCGCCATCGCTATTTCACCGAGCGGGACCGACGCCTACCTCGTCTACAATGCGTTCACAACTCCCTTCCGCAACGATACGACGAGTCCACGCGGGCTCGTGGGCGTGGTAAAGCACGCGGACATCGGCGCAGGTGGGGCACCCGGCACGTGGAGCGACCTGAACCGCGGCGCTACCGGCGACCCGCGCACCTCGAGCCAGAACAACCTGTGGCTGGAGTTCCTCGGCGACTACGTGTATGCAACTGCGACGAACACCTACGGGGCAGCCGTGTGGAACGACACCCGGAACGGAGCCGATTGCCCGGCTATAGATGCCTGGCGAGCCGCAGCCCAGGCAGCCATCGAGAGCGGGACTGCAGTGCCGCCGAAACCCGCGCCGGAGCAAGACTGCCCCGCCTCTTGGGGCAACACGGATATCTACGGCGGCTCCTATCCTGATCCGACGTCTTGAGCTGGAGCCCGCCGAGCAGGCGAGGCGCCAACATGTGAGAAGGATGTGCGCCACTCTCAAGCGCTGAAAGTGGCGCATATCTTCTTAAAGGTCTTGACGCGAGACGGGAGTGCCGGCTGCAGCAGGTGACTGGTCGTGTTCACCTCGATCGACTGCACCCGCTTAACCCACTCATATCCCCGATAGCGAGGGGCGACGCGGCGGACTGGCGGCCTGCCGTCGGTGTGCTTGCTTGCATCACCGGACCAGCATATACTTGACCCGGCGTTGCGCTCACCCTCGAGCGCTTTGCCACGCCCTTTCCGCTCCAGCCGCGCTGTCTTACCAAAGCTTTGGGAGGGAACCGTGAGCATCTGGTCCGTCATCGTCCGCGACAACATGTTTCAACCAGAAGACGTGCCGCGCTTCGAAGCGAAGCTCTTTTTCGAGGGCGCCGGCCGCCGCCGGCATTACGAGCAGTTCGCCATGCTGCTCTTTCTGGCTACCGTTATTGCGACGGCCGGCATCATCGCAAACAGCACCGCCTCCGTGATCGGGGCGATGATCATCGCGCCCCTGATGACGCCGATCATGGCGACAACCGCGGCGCTGACGATGGGGCAGGCGGCCCGGGCGGGACGCGCGCTGCTGCTCGTGGGCATCGGCGTGGTCAGCGTGATCGGGCTCTCTGCGCTGATGGGCTGGCTGTACCGGGGCGTCATCGACTTCGCCAACAATCCGCAGGTCACCGGCCGCGTCTCACCGACGACGATCGACCTGATCGCGGCGCTGGCGTCGGGCGCGGCGGGCGCTTACTGCATGAGCCGCGAGGATATCTCCGATTCTCTGGCAGGGGTCGCAATTGCGATCTCGCTGGTCCCCCCATTGTGCGTCGTGGGGCTGAGCCTCGAAGCGGGACGCTGGAGCGAAGCCTCGGGCGCCCTGCTGTTGTTCGTGACCAACTTCCTGTCGATCCTGCTGGCCGGCGGCGGGGTCCTGGCGCTGCTGGGGCTGAGCCGGGCAGCGAGCGCGAGAATCACAGGATCGGCACGCCGCAATGCCTACGTGGCGATTGCCCTGGCGACGGTGCTCGTGGCCGTGCCTCTCGGCGCAACGGGTCGCCAGGCGACCGCGGCCTTTATCGCTCAGCAGAAGAGCCGGATCGTCGTCGAGGACTGGCTTGCGGGCAGCGGGTACAGCGACGAGAGCGTGGTGTACCAGGGGAACGACGTCAGGGTCACCATCAGCGGTACGGGACAGCAGCCTCGCTTTGCCGAGCTCGTGCAGAACCTGCGGGCCGCGCTGGGTCAGCCGGTGCTCGTGTCGCTGAAGATCATGCCCGCCGAGCAGATGGTCAGCCCTTAACCCACCTGAATCGTCGGACGCTTGCAGATGCCGGTAGGCTGGCGGGTGTGGCAGCCTGATGTAGCCGGGTGTGCGGCGCCGCACACCCGGCTGATAGCGGCCTCTACTGTCCGGCGAAGTAGGGACCGAAGTAGATCGCCCGATCGTACAGCAACTCGTTGTCGTCCGGGCTGACATTCGTGGCCGGCTCCACATAGGCGCGCCAGGTGATGTTCATGTCCATGGCGTCCAGATCGAACGGGCCGATCAGCGGCTGGCCCTCCTTGAAGTTGTACCAGTCGTAGAGGTTGCACTCATAGGGCTGGCCGTCCATGTCGAGAAACTCGACCTTCAGCTCCATGCAGAATTTTTCCCCCTTGCAGTCGCGCGCCACTTTCCAGGCATAGAGATACTGCACGTCCGGAGGGCATGTGCTCGGGTCATCGGGGCACAGGAACCGCCGCGCGCTGTCGCCCGGCTGCCCGCCGGCATCATAGTTGTTGCTCGTGACGGTCCCATCCTTCAGCCCGAACCAGCGGGCCTTGTCGGCATAGAGGGTGAAGCTGGTATAGGTCGCCTTGCCCAACGTCTCGTGGTTGGCGCCGTACACGATCACGAACTCGTCCTTGCCCTCGCGCAACCTGAACCACGGGTGGGTGGTCAAAGTGACGTTGTCGCGGCTGGCCCCAAACGTGTCGACCCCACGCTGCAGGCCGACGTAAGGCTTCTCGCTGCGTGCCATGTGGCCGTCCGGCAGCTGCGTATCCCACGAGTTGTCGGTGTCCAGTTCCTGGACCGGCATGCCTCTGTACTTATCCAGGATGGCCTGGCGCAACAGCTTGAACGAGGGGTACAGTGGCATCTCCGTGTGCCCCGTGCCGTGCACCCGTAGCACGGGCACCGGCTCCGGGTCGTCCGCGATCGGCTGCTCTGGCTTGACGCGCGCCACCCAATAGGGCGGGTTCCTGGCATAGTCTTCGACCGCAGCCGGGTCCTCGTTAACGGCGAGGCGATTGACCAACACGAACCAGGACCCCTCGATGGCCGGGGTGGCCGGATCATCCACGCCCAGCGGTGCGATCACCGGGGAGATCGCCTCGACGTTGATGATCGACGCGGGGTAGCCCGCCTTCAGCGCCGCCGTGCGCACCCGGCGCTCGGTCTCACGGTTGCCCGTGATGATGTAGACGATCGGGCGGCCGTTCTTGCCCGGACCGGTCGTGTTGATCGTGTTCATGTTGATCGCATCGCCGACGGGCATCATCATGCGGTGATTGATGCCGGGCACCAGGATATCGAAAACCTGGTAGTGGAAGAACCTGACGCCCGGCGGGGTCTGGCCCACCAGGACGATGGCCTCGTCCTCCCCGAGCTGCCAGTACCTATCGATCGGCAGCGGCGGGATGACGCCCGGGTGCGGCGGCATTGCAGGCTGAGGTACACGTTCGGCCAAGGGTTGTTGCCCGCTTGAGGGCTCGTGCCCTCGCAAGTCGCCTTGACCAGGTCCCAGTACGTGAACTGGCCCGGTGTCAGGGTGAACCCTGCACTCTGCAGGGTCTGCTTGAATCTGTCGACCTTCTCGAGAACCGGCCAGTTCGCCCCGTGCGTTGCCGGTTCCTTCATCACCGGCCCTTGCGCGCTGGCGGCGCTCAAGAGCGCCAGCACCGCCACCACCGCGACGACGACCACGACGAGCGAACGCCTCCTGGCGCTCTGCGTCACGCTGACCTTCATGGTCATTCCCTCCCGACCTGGGTGGCCTGAGCGGCGCTGCGCGCCAGCCGGGCGTGCGCCCTGCTCAGGGTGGCGGATGGAATGATGGAGCGCGATCAGAAAGGGTGGAGTTCGCCGGGGGAATTGTTGGGCCGAACAGAGGCCCGACCGTTCGGGGTTTGCCTTTCAGTGTGCCTGTGATGTCATGGGGCGGTCTGGGATACGGCAACCCCCGGTGGGCTGAACTTCCGAGCACCTGACGCGTTCGACATCGCGATCATTTTAGCACGGTTCCGCGCCCGATCGCGCGCGCAGTTTTGACGACCGCAGGCTGCTTTTGTGAGGATTAGCCGGTCCGCACAGCTTGGCGCAGAGCTACAAATAAATGCTATTGACAATGCGGGCTTCCCGCGCGATAATGAAATGGCATTTATTGGTTAGCTGCCGAAGGAGCGCCAAATGAAACCTCCCATCCGCCGGCTCCTCACGACCGGTCGACCTTTGATCCTCCTCGCCGCGCTGGCGCTGCTGTGTGCGGGCTGCGCGACCGACGTGCTCGGCCCTGTAGCGCCGAAGGAGGCCGCTGCCGTACAGAACTGCATGCAGGACGAGGTGAAGGACTTTACCCTCAACTGCGAGGCCAACGACGTCGGGGTCAGCCAGTACATCCTTGTCGGGGGACCCACGGAATGCCTGCCGGGCCAAATCATCAAGGTCCAGCTGCAGGCCGAGCTGGAAGCGACCTCGAAGTTCCGGTACGACGTCGGCTTGTTCGTCGCACAGGATGGCGGCGACGGCCTCAAGGGCTCCTGCTTCCGGGACTTCCTGCCGCCCCCGCTCAAGCCTGCGGGCGAATACGACCCGGGCACGAAGTTCAACCCCGCTAACCCCACGGTCTTCACCGGAGGCGGACCGTTCCTGACGGCAGAGGATGCTGCGGACACCTGCGGCGATATCCAACAGGACGTGCTGACGTATCGCGATTTAGGCGAGACGCCTGCCGGAGGAGGCACGGGACCCGTGTGGGTGGACGTCATGTGCCAGGATAAGGTGGGGCCAACGCCGGGATCACCGCCTGACGGCATTGCCGACGTCGGCACGTGCGTCAGCTGGGACAACCTGGCGAACGCGACGCCGGCCTGCACCTCGGTCGCCGATGCGAAGCCCGGCGCGCCGCCGAAGTGCAACTGCACGTCGGTCCAGATCGCCGGCCTGACCGTGCCCAAGGTCGCGACCATCGAGGTTAAGAAAGCCCTCGTCCCTGCCACCGATCCAGGGAAGTTCGACCTGCTGATCGACGGCGAGGTGCGGTCGGGGAGCGACGGCGTGGGCGACAAGGGCAGCACGGGCGCGATCGAGGTGAGCGCGGGGACGTCGAGCGCACCGGGTGCCACGCACACGGTGGCCGAGGCGGCGCATCCCGGCTCGGAGACCAGCATCGACAGCTACGACGTCTCGTACTATTGCACGAAGAACGGCGCCGAAGCCGCCAAGGGCACGGGTCCCGGACCGGCCAGCCTGAACGTCCAGCCCGACGACGAGGTGATTTGCACGTTCACCAACCAGCGGAAGCCGAGGCTGGTCCTGGTCAAGGAGTTGATCAACGACAACGGCGGCACGGCGGAGGACATCGATTGGACGCTGGAGGCGACGGGCGCCCGCACCGACGGCCCGACGAACCTCTCGGGGAAGTCGCCGGTGGACAGCGCCGCACTGTGGCCGAACTTCAAGCCCGACACCTATACGCTGAGCGAGACCTATGTCGACGGCGACCCGGGCGTGCCCAACGGGTACGCCTCCGGCCCGTGGAACTGCCTGAGGGCCGGGAATGACGAGGTCGTACCGGTCAGCAGCGACGGCAAGGTGGTTATCGCGTATGGCGACGACGTCACATGCACCATCACCAACGACGACATCCAGCCCAAGCTGAAGCTCGTCAAGAAGGTCGTGAACGCGTACGGCGGGACGGCGACTGCGGCCGACTTCGAGGCGTCGGTGGTGGCGGGCGGCGTCCCCACGGACATGCCGTGGGATACCTTCGTCGGCCTGAACGCCGGGACTTACGACGCAAACGAGACCGGCCCAACGGGCTACATGGCCTCCGAATGGGAGGGCGACTGCGAGGCGGACGGCGAGATTACGCTGCTGCCGGGCGACGAGATGACCTGCACGGTTACGAACTCGGACATCCAGCCCAAGCTCAAGCTGGTCAAGACCATCGTGAACCAGTACGGCGGTGCGGCGACGATCGCCGACTTCCAGGCGACGCTGTCGGACGGCAAGAACAGGTGGCCCGTGCCCTGGGGCGCCGTCCCAGGATTGAAGGCGGGCACCTACGACGTGGACGAGAGCGGGCCGGCGGGCTATGCGGCGTCGGCGTGGGGCGGCGACTGCGACACGGACGGCAAGATCACGCTGGAGCCGGGCGACGACAAGACCTGCACGGTCACCAACTCGGACGTGCAGCCCAAGCTCAAGCTCGTCAAGAAGATGGACATCCAATACGGCGGGGCGGCGACGGCGGCAGACTTCCAGGCTTCGGTGTTCGACGGCACGAACAGCACGAACGTGGCGTGGAACACGTTCGTCGGGCTTCAAGGCGGGCGCGTACGATGCCAACGAGACCGGGCCCGCAGGCTATACCGCTACGACATGGGACGGGGACTGCGCGCCCGACGGAGCGGTGACCCTGCTGCCCGGTGACGAGAAGACCTGCACCGTCACCAACTCGGACGTCCAGCCCAAGCTGAAACTGGTCAAGACCGTGGTGAACCAGTACGGCGGGACCGCGACGGCGGCCGACTTCGAGGCTTCGGTGTCGGACGGCAACGGCAGCACCAAGGTGGCCTGGGACACGTTCGTGGGCCTCAACGTGGGCGCGTACGATGCCAACGAGACCGGTCCTGAGGGCTACATGGCTTCGAGGTGGGGCGGCGACTGCGACGGGGACGGCAAGATCACGCTGGCGTCGGGCGACAAGAAGACCTGCACCATCACCAACACGGACGTCCAGCCCAAGCTGAAGCTCGTCAAGACCGTGGTGAACCAGTTCGGCGGGACCGCGACCGCAGCCAATTTCCAGGCGTCGGTGATCGACGGCACGACCAGCCAGAACATCGCCTGGGACACCTTCGTGGGGCTGAAGGTGGGCGCCTTTGACGCGAACGAGACCCACCTTGCGGGTTACACGGCTTCGACGTGGAGCGGCGACTGCGACGGGGACGGCAAGATCACGCTGAAGCCGGGCGACGAGAAGACCTGCACCATCACCAACTCGGACGTGCAGCCAACCCTCAAGCTGGTCAAGACGGTGGTGAACCAGCACGGCGGGACCGCGATCGCAGCCGACTTCAAGGCCGCCGTGACGGACGGCAGCGGCGCCAGCACGACCGTGGCCTGGGAAGCGGTCACCGGCCTCAAGGCGGGGGCGTACACGGTGAGCGAGACAGAGCGAGCGGGCTATGCAACCCAGGGGTGGGGCGGCGACTGCGCGGCGGACGGCAAGATCACGCTGGCGCCCGGCGATACGAAGACGTGCACGATCACCAACTCCGACATCCAGCCCAAGCTCAAGCTGGTCAAGACGGTGGAGAACCGGTACGGCGGGACGGCCGCCGCGAGCGACTTCAAGGCGTTGGTGACGGACGCAGGACGACCGACACCGAAGTGGCGTGGGACACGTTCGTGGGGCTGAAGGCGGGGGCGTACGAGGCCAAGGAGACGGGTCCGGCGGGCTATGTGGCCTCGGAGTGGGGCGGCGACTGCGACGCTTACGGCAAGATCACGCTGGCGCCTGGCGACGTCAAGACCTGCACGGTCACCAACTCGGACGTCCAGCCGAAACTGAAGCTGGTCAAGACGGTGGTGAACCAGCACGGCGGGACCGCGACGGCGGCCGACTTCCAGGCTTCGGTGGCGAGCGGCGGGACCAGCACGGACGTGGCGTGGGACACGTTCGTGGGGCTGAAGGCGGGGGCATACGATGCGAATGAGACCCGACCTTGCGGGTTACACCGCTTCGGCGTGGGGCGGCGACTGCAAGGCGGACGGCGCGATCGCGCTGCTGCCGGGCGACGAGAAGACCTGCACCATCACGAACACCGACAAGCAGGCGGCGCCGGACGGCGTCACGGCGATGGCGTGGGTGCTGCACGACGAGCTGACCATCGTCGACGTCCACCCCATGCCCAGCAGCCCGGCCAAGGTCACCTTCACGCTGTTCAAGGACAAGGCGTGCAAGGAGCCGTGGCTCGTGCAGGGTGCGGCGTACAGCGAAACGGTCCCGATCACGTACTCGGGCGCCACGGGCAAGGCCCGGACGGTGACCGGCTATGCGGTTGCGGACCCGGCGGCGGGCACGCCCTTCTCGGGCACGTTCTACTGGCAGGCGGCCTACAGCGGCGACGCGTACAACCCCGGCTTCAAGACCGCCTGCGGGCACGAGATCACCGCGATCGGCGCGACGACGACGCTGCCGAAGAGCAGGGCGGGGCTGAACCTGGGCAAGCTGATCGAGCGGCTGGTGACCCGCGGCGGGCAGGAGGTGCTGCCCTCGGGCACGACGGCGATGGCGTGGGTGCTGCAGGACAGCGTGACCATCACCGGCATCCGGCCGCTGGCGGGGAGCGAGGCGAAGGTGACCTTCACGCTGTTCAAGGATGCGAACTGCCGCGACCCGTGGCGCGTGCCGGGTTCGGCCAACTCGGCTTACAGCGAGACGGTCCCGATCACGTATGAGGGGACGACGGGCAAGGCGGCGACGGCGGCCGGGTACGGCACGCTGGTTCCGGGCAAGTTCTACTGGCAGGCGAGTTACAGCGGGGACGCGTACAACCAGGCGTTCACGACCGCCTGCGGCCACGAGCTGACGGTGATCGACGCGACGACCGTGCCGATGAACAACATCCCGCTGGCGGCGAAGTAGGGGCGGACGGGGCAGGGACGACGATCCCCCGGAGGGTGACGGGCGCAGCGGCGCTCCGAGCTTGCCGGGGGATCGTTTCGTCTGCTTGCTGCGGGGATGGGGGGATTAGGGGATGACTCCGATGAGCTACCCCTCCCGCTTCCGAGAGCTGCGCGCCTTCGCAGCGGACTGCGCCTTCAGGGCGTTGTATTCCACGCCGGAGCGGATGAGCGCCTTCAGCGCCTCCTCGTCGATCTGATAGTCCTCGCTTATGTCGATCGCCCGCCACTTGTTGCCTTCAAGGCCCGCGTTGAAAACCTTGTCCGGGTCGGCCAGCCGGGCGCCTTCGGAGAAGGTCAGCTTGACCTTGTTCTTGAGCAGGGTGATCACGCCGACGATCCCGCCGTGCGAGAAGACGGGCGAGCCCATCCACTTCCACTCCTCGACGATCTCGGGGTCGGCGGCGTGGAAGATGCGGCGGAGCTCGGCGATGGCGGCGCCCCGCCAGTCGGGGGTGTTGGCGATCAGCTGGTCGATTTGTTCGCTTGGGTTCATTTCTGCTCCGACCTCCTACAGCAATGTGGTGACAGTATATGAACCGGAGCGGCGCTAGTCAATGGCAGGGCCTCGCCGCACAGCAGTGGGTAGTCAGCAAGAAGTGCCAGAGACAGTAAGCGGAACCAGTTCCCCTGGCACGAGACAGGGTGGTCAGCGCCCGCAATCCTTGGCATGTGACACCAGGTGACACTTGTGACACTACACGAGAGAGGCAGCTGGTGTACATTCGTGCTCGGGAGCGACGATACCAGCGGCAGTGCGAGCGACGCAGTGTGGTAGAATCTCAGCGTCATACCTCATCAAGTAGTGCTGAGGACAGGGATGCATCAGGAGGGAACAGGAGTCGTTGAGATGGGAGCCACTGTGGCTGAACATAATTCGGGTGACGCTGGAAATCGGACCGAAAGGCAAGAAGGTGGCGGCCGTGGCGCCGGACTGGCCCGGCCTCGAGCGCGGGGCAGCGACCGGCGAGGCTGCGATCGAACGCTTGCTCTCGTATGTTCCACGTTATGCGGCTGTGACGAAGATGGCTGGGATGGAGACCGAGTTTCCGACCATCGCCGGCGTCGATGTGGTCGAGCAGTACACGGGCACGGGCTCGACCGACTTCTGGGGCATCTCGTTCGCGTTTTCGAGCATCGACCAGCAACCCATGTCGGGCGAAGAGTTGGAGCGTGAACTGGCGCTGATGCAGGCGTGCTGGACGTTTTTCGACGATGTGCGGTCGCGCGTGTCGGCTGAGATGCAGCGGGGTCCGCGCGGCGGGGGGCGGGATCGGGACCGCATCGTCCGCCATGTCGTTGCCAACGAGCTGGACTGGGCGAAGAAGCTCGGCCTGCCCACCACTCCGGATGCAGTGCCGACCGGCGAGGCATTGAGTGCGCTCCTCGCCCAGCATCGCGACGCCTACTGCAGCGCAATTCGGGCGTTGCATGCGGAGAACAAGATGGCCCGCACCTGGCCGCTCAGGTACCTGATCCGGCACACGGCATATCACACGCTCGATCACGCGTGGGAAATGGAAGATAAGGATCTGACTGCCGAACGAGCGTGAAGCGCACCGGCACGAGCACCGGCGCGAGGAGATGAGGGTGTCTCTTCTAATGTGTCACAAGTGTCACCTAGTGTCACATGCCAAGATGTGCCGCTCGCAGTACAATGTGTCACAACACGGCGCATCACAACGTGCTATCTGTCAAGAGGGCAGCCTGCGATACATGCTCACGATCAACTCATCGATGCGGTCACTTGGGTCCATTTCTGCTCTGTCCTCACACAGCGATTCCATTTGTGGCGGCAGTATATTAGTCAGTAGGGCGAATAGTTATGGCCTCCTGCGAGCCAGTTTACCGTCACATCCGCCGTGTGGTATCATGGGGCGCAGGCAACACAAACCCTCGCGACTGGTCGAGAGTCCGAGGCTGTGGCCGGGACATGGGGCGTCCTGACAGGTGCAGTCTAGCTTATGCAGCCGCCCCGGTCGAACCGGCGGCGGCTTCTTGTCGGGACGATCCGTCGGTTGTTCGCCCCGACTTTCGCCCCACGAGCCGCTAGACGTACCTAACTACTCTAGACGCATCTGTCCCAGTGTAACGCCATGAATCGTTCCTACTACTCGGATACCATATCAGCGTTTTGCTCCAAGAGCATTGGCGAGGTGCTCGCTCGCCTCGTTCAGGACAACGAGTTTCCGTTGGAGCAGACACAACGGGACGCGTGGATAGAGGAAATCCGCATTCTCCAGGCGACACTAACTTCATTTCAAGGTGCTGTCTATTTTGAGTACGCAATACCACGGATGGGCAGACGCATCGATGTCGTCTTGCTCATCAAGTCGGTTATTTTCGTTCTGGAGTTCAAGGTCGGTGAGCGTCTCTTCCCTGCATATGCAGTAGACCAAGTCTGGGATTATGCCCTTGACCTCCAGAACTTCCACGAACCCAGCCACGCCGCCCACATTGCCCCGATTTTGATCGCCACCCACGCCAAGGTTGACTCTGCTGCAGTTGTATTCCGGAATGATACCGACCGCTTATTGCTGCCAATCAAGAGCAGCCCGGGGTTGCTCAAAGCGATCATCGAACAGACACTCATTATTTCAGATGGTCCAGATATTATCCCTGATCAATGGGAGTCTGGTCGGTACCAACCAGTACCTACAATCGTTGAAGCAGCTATTGCGCTGTACGCTGGCCACTCGGTCAGTGAGATTTCCCGCAGCGACGCAGGAGCCATCAATCTCGGAGATACAGCTCAGGCAATCGGGGATATCATTGTTGAGTCGCGACGTTCATCGCAGAAAGCCATCTGCTTTGTAACTGGGGTCCCTGGGGCGGGAAAGACATTAGTCGGGCTCAATGTCGCGACGACACATATCGACAAAGACAGCGAACTCTATAGCGTCTTTCTATCCGGCAATGGTCCGCTCGTAGCCGTTTTGCGCGAGGCGCTGGCGCGAGATCAAGTTCAGCGGGCCAAGCAAAATGGCGACAAGGTGACGAAGGGCAAAGCTTTCAGCGAGGTCAAGCTCTTCGTGCAGAATGTCCACAACTTCCGCGATGAGTGTCTGATTGACGAAACCAGGCCGCCCGTTGAGCATGTCGCCCTGTTCGATGAAGCACAACGAGCATGGGACAAAGAACAGACCGCGAAGTTCATGCGCCAGAAGAAGAAGAAGGCAGATTTCGACTTGTCCGAGCCCGAATTTCTCATTTCGTGCTTGGACCGGCACCCGGACTGGGCGATCGTGGTCTGTCTGGTGGGTGGCGGACAGGAGATTAACACGGGGGAAGCCGGTATCTCCGAGTGGCTGGAACGCGCTGAAACGATCATTCAGCCATTGGTGTGTCTACATTTCGCCACATCTGTACGACAGTGAGTACGGCGCTGCGGCCACCCTCCGACAAGTCCAAGAGTTGCCTAATGTCTTCTTCAGAAGTGAACTCCATCTGTCCGTCTCGTTACGCTCATTCCGGGCTGAGAAAGTCTCACTCTTGGTCAAACAGATCTTGGATATCCAGCCTGAAGAGGCTGCGAAAACCCTTGCCGAATTGGGACGCTATCCCATCATTATCACGAGGGACCTTGCCAAAGCAAAGCGCTGGTTGAAGGACCAAGCGCGTGGTTCTGAACGCTACGGGCTTATCGTTTCGTCTCAAGCAGTGCGGTTGAAGCCCCTTGCTATCGATGTTCGCTCTCCCGTTGACCCTATTCATTGGTTTCTGGATGGCAAAGATGATACGCGCTCATCCTACTATCTGGAGGACGTGGCAACCGAGTTTCATATACAAGGCCTGGAGCTAGATTGGGCTTGCGTGACCTGGGACGGTGACTTTCGATTCTCATCTAACGGTTGGTTGCATTGGTCCTTTGTCGGAAGCAAGTGGACGCGAATCCTAAAAAAGGAACGCCAGCAGTACCTCAAGAACGCCTATCGTGTCTTGCTGACGCGGCGCAAGGCAGGGCATGGTGATCGTGGTGCCGCCTGGCGACAAGGAAGACGGAACGCGCGAACCGGAGTTCTATGATGGGACATTTGAGTACCTTAGATCAATCGGGCTCCCGGTCATCTAGCGCGGTAGACCGACAAGCTCAGTTCCGTGACTTTCCCGGATACGCGCTCTTTGGCGAGAGGTCACTGATCGCGAACCTCGGCACCAAGGGCGCGGTACGTGTGTTCATTCACGCAGTGCGAAAAAACGAGGGCGCACTTCTACCTCGCACGGTTACCACTCCCATTCGTCGTGCTCCCACCCGCCCTGTTTCTGCAGCTCATCGGGCAGAAGGCCGGCCGCCTCAGTTGCCTCAGCGAAGCGGCCGGCCCATCCGGCCCGGACCGCCGCAGCGCGCCGTGACGACGCTGCCGTCTGCTGTCGAGCAGCGGCATGGGCAGGAATACGCCCTGGCTGTTTCCGATCTGCACGATTCGCGTTCGCACTGTCATCATACGCCGCTCCCACCCCTCCCGGTTACCCGCACCGCACACACCTTATAATCCGGTATCTTCGCGCAGCATCCAGCCGGTTGTCGGTCAGGGCGTTGGCGGCGGCTTCGGCGAAGTGCATGGGGACGAAGACGACGCCGCGGGGGGAGCGGCCTGTTACGAGCGCGCGGGCGGTGATGGACCCCCGGCGGCTGGACACCTCCACGCACTCGCCTTCGACGATGCCGAGACGGGCGGCGTCGGCGGGGTGCAGCTCGACGGTACACTCGGGCCACATGGCGTCGAGGCTCGACACGCGGGTCATGGTGCCCCCGTGCCAGTGGTACAGCACCCGGCCGGTGCTCAGCACGAACGGGTACTCGTCGTCGGGCAGCTCGCTGTCCGTCTTCCACGGTACGGACCAGAACTTGCCGCGGCCGCGTGGGAAGTCATGCTCGAATAAGTACGGCGTCCCGGCATGGTCGGGCGAGGGACACGGCCAGTGGACGCCGTGCTCGCGCTCCAGGCGGGGGTAGTCGATGCCGGAGAAGTCGGGCGTGAGGCGGCGCATCTCCTCCCAGATGTCGGCGGGACTCGTGTACGACCAGCTCGCCTCGGCCTCCGTCCGGCCCATCCGCGCGAGCGTGATGTACGCCAGCTCGGTCAGGATCTCCCAGTCGGGGCGGGCCTGGCCGGGCGGGGGCACGGCCTCCGCAATGCGCTGGACCCGGCGGTCGGAGTTGGTGAAGGTGCCGTCCTTCTCCGCAAAGCTCGTCGCGGGCAGGATCACGTCCGCGTAGACGCCGGTCTCGTTGATGAAGATGTCCTGGCAGACGAGGAACTCGAGCTGCTCGACCGCGTGGCGGGCGTGGGCCAGGTGCGGCTCGCTCATCAGCGGGTTCTCGCCCATGACGTACCAGCCTCGCACCTTGCCCGCCAGCACGCCGTCCACGAACTCGGTCGTCGTCAGGCCCGGCTCGGCGGGCAGCGGCGTACGCCCATGCCTCCTCGAACTTCGCACGAATCGCGGGGTCGGTCACCGGCTGGTAGGCCGTGTAGAACGCGGCAGGCCGCCGGCATCCGAGCAGCCCTGCACGTTGTTCTGGCCCCGCAGGGGATTCAGCCCCGTGCCCGGCCGGCCGACGTGGCCGGTGAGCAGCGCGAGGTTGGTGAGGGTCAGGGTGTTGTCCGTGCCGTGCGTGCTCTGGCTGATGCCCATGCCCCAGTAGATGGCCGCAGCCTTTGCCCCGGCATAGATGCGCGCGGCGCGGCGGATGTCGTGCGCCGGGACCCCGGTGATCGCCTCGGCCCACTCGGGGGTCTTGGCCGCCAGGTCGGCGGCGTACGCGTCGTAGCCCTCGGTGCGGGCGGCGATGAAGTCCGGGTTCGCCAGCCCTTCGGCCACGATGACGTTCGCCATCCCGTTGAAGAGCGCGCTGTCGGTGCCGGGGCGGTGGCGCAGCCAAAGCTCGGCGAAGGAGGTCATCTCGGTTTGGCGGGGGTCGCAGACGACCAGACGAGCACCTGCGCCCCCCGGTCGGTCCACCGCCTGCTTGAGGAAGGTCGCAATGACGGGGTGCGTCTCGGCCGTGTTCGAGCCGACCACCATGAAGCATTCCAGGTCGCGCATCTCCGCGATCGAGTTGCTCATGGCGCTGGTCCCCAGGGCGAGCTGCAGGCCGGAGACGCTGCCCGCATGACAGAGCCGGGCGCAGTGGTCGACGTTGTTCGTCCCGATCACGCCCCGGATGTACTTCTGGAGCAGGTAGTTGTCCTCGTTGGTGGCCTTGGCGCACGCGTTGGCGGTAATGGCGTCCGGGCCGTAGCGGTCCCGCAGGTCGAGCAGGCGGTCGGCCACGAATTCGAGCGCCTCGTGCCACGAGACCTCGCGCCAGTCGTCCGGGCCGGAAGCAGGGGTGCGGCGGCCGGGCGCCTGCGGGGTGCGGCGGATGAGGGGCGCGGCCAGGCGGGTGGGGTGGTGGACGAAGTCCCAGCCGAAGCGGCCCTTGACGCACAGGCGGCCGTAGTTGGGCGCGACGTCGAACGGCGCGTCGACCCGCACGATGCAGTCATTCCGCACGTAGAGGTCGATGCGGCAGCCCACGCCGCAGTAGGGGCACGTCGACCGAACGACTTTATCAGCCCGCATCGGACGCCTCCTCATACTCGCTGCGCCCCACCGAGCGCGCCGGACGGGCACACCGCAACGCAGTTGCCGCAGAAGACGCAGGTGGTGCCGGGCATGGGCGCGTCGTACGCCGTCGCCACGTGGCTGCCGATGCCCCGCCCGCCCCAGGTGAGCGCGTAGGTGTTCTGCACGTCATGGGCGCAGACCTGGATGCACCGCCAGCACATCACGCACTTCGAGTAGTCGCGAATGTAGAAGGGGTTGTCGACCTTGACGGGGAACGCGCGGCGCACCCCGCCCGCAAAGCGATCGGGCCGTCCGCCGATCTGCTCCATGTAGGAGCGTATCTCGGGCGCCTCGGAGAGGTCGACCGTGGAGGCCAGCAGCTCGAGGATGACACGGCGGGCGGCGAGCACGCGTTCGGTCTCGGTGTTGACCACCATGCCCTGGCTGACCGGCACGACGCAGGCGGGCTGGAGGGTGCGCGCACCGACCACCTCGACCACGCACAGGCGGCAGATGCCGTTGGCGGTCAGGTTGGGGTGGTAGCAGAGCGTCGGGATCTCGACACCCGCGGCCCGAGCGGTCTTGAGGATGGTCGCCCCGGCCGCGACACGGACGGTGCGGCCGTTGAGGGTGAGGGAAATCGTATCAGCCATAGCATTCCCCTACCTGAACAGTTCCGGCCAGCGGGCGGCCGCGCTCGTGATGGCCGTCGTGGCAGCCTGGCCGAGCCCGCAGATGCTCGTGTCGGTCAGCGCTGTCGCAAGCTCGGTGAGGTCGTGCAGATCGGTCGCCCGGCCCTGGCCCTGAGCGCGTCGCGCCAGGATCTCGGCCTGACGCTGCGTGCCCATCTGGCAGGGATAGCACTTGCCGCAGCTCTCGTGGGCGAAGAAGCCGCCGATGCGGGCGAGCACGTCGGGCAGGTCGACCGTGTCGTCGAACACCATGACGGTCCCCGCGCCGATGGTGCCGCCCACCTGGCGGAAGTCCTCGAACGTGAGCGGCACGTCGAGGTGCTCGGCGGTGAGGAAGGTGCCCGCCGCACCACCGGTCAGGATGCCCTGGATCGTCCGCCCCTCGGGCAGCCCGCCCGCCAGGTCGTAGACCAGGTGGCGCAGGGGCATGCCGAACGGGGTCTCGTAGACGCCGGGGCGGACCACCGAGCCGCTGACCGCAAAGAGCTTGGTGCCCGCCGACTCGGTGGTGCCCAGCGCGTTGTACCAGATCGGGCCGTGGACGATGATGGAAGGGACCTTGGCGAGGGTCTCGACGTTGTTGATGACGGTGGGCCGGCCCCACAGGCCGGAGTCGACCGGGTAGGGCGGGCGGAGGCGGGGGAAGCCCCGCTTGCCCTCGATGCTCTCCATCAGCGCGCTTTCCTCGCCGCACACGTACGCGCCTGCCCCCCGGCGCACCTCGATGGTACAAGCGAATGGATGGTCGGGGTCGCCGCCGCAGAGGTAGCCCGCCTCGTCCAGCTGGCGCACCGCCTCCGTGAAGCGCTCGTAGCCCAGCCGGTGCTCGCCCCGCACGTAGATGAACGCGTGCTGCGCGCCGATGGCGTAGCAGGCGATGAGCAGGCCCTCGATGACGCGGAACGGGTCGCCGTCCATGAGGACCCGATCCTTGAACGCGCCCGGCTCGCTCTCGTCCGCATTGCAGATCATGTAGGTGGGCGGGGCGTGGCGGGCGGCCAGCTCCCACTTGAGGCCGGCCGAGAACGCTGCGCCGCCGCGGCCGACGAGCTTGCTCGCCTTGACCTGGGCGATCACCTGCTGGGGGGTCATGCTCCGCCGGCCCAGGACCTTGCGGAGCGCGGCCATGCCGCCCTGCGCGCGGTAGTCGGCCAGGCTGGTGGGATCGACGACGCCGACGTTGGCGAGCGCCACCTTGACCAGGCCGCCGATCCTGAGCTGAGCGGGCGCGGGCGTGCCGTCGAAGAGGTCGTCCGCGGCCGCGGGCGCGTAGCGCTCGCCGTTCAGCAGGGCGGCCGGGCCGCGATCGCACAGGCCGAGGCAGCGGACCGGCTCGACGGTGACCGACCGTCCGCCTCTCCCGCCCCGGCCGAGGTCGGCCAGGAGCCGTCGCTGCCCCGCACCGCGCACGGACCGTCGACGCACACGCGGATGTGCTTGCGGCCGACCGGCTCGGTGTGGAACATATCGTAGAACTCGGTGACGCCGTAGATCTCGGCGAGGGGCACGTGAAGATACTCCCCGATGCGGCGCAGGACCGGCTCGGGCAGCCAGCCGTCGAAGAGGGCCTGCGCGTCGTGGAGGACCTCGAGGAGGACGGTCTGGCCCGCGGGCCGTAGCGGGCGAGGACGTGTTCAGTTCGGCCAGATGCGGTGATTGGATGACCGGCGTGTTCATGGGCTGTTCCTGAGCAGAATTGTAGGTGTGGACCATGCAGGACTGTAGTATATTTGAGTCCCGGCAAAAGCCGCAACATGCGCGGGGCACGCGTAAGGGAGGGTGAATGATGGACTTTCCCGCTCTGACCGACTTTCTGGCCGAACTGGCGGTAAACAACAACAAGCCGTGGTTCGAGGAACACCGCTCGACCTACGAAAGCTTCCGCGGCGAGTGGCTGGACTTCGTGGGGCTTGTCATCCAGGGCATCGCGGCGTTCGACCCGGTGGTCGGGGTCGTGTCGCCGAAGAATGCGATGTTCCGGATCAACCGCGACGTGCGGTTCTCGAAGGACAAGCGGCCCTATAAGACGAACTTCGACCGCGGCCATCTCGCCGCACGGCAAGAGCACTTCGCTGCCGGTCTACTACTTCCACATCACCGAAGCGGCCGAGCTCCTGATTGCGGGGGGCAGCTACATGCCGGACCCGCCGACGCTGGCGCAAATCCGGAAGTCGGTGGCCGAGCACCCGGAGAAGTTCGCCGCGCTGCTGACCGACCCGCTGCTCGCGGGGACGTTCGGGACGATCGACGGAGAGCGGCTCAAGCGGCCGCCGCAGGGGTACGACGAGTCAACGCCGTACGTCGAGTATATCAAGCTGAAGAACTGGGCCGCGATGGTCGAACCGAAGGGCTGGTTGGGGCGGACGGAGGGCCTAGTGGGCGAGATCGTCGAAACGTGCCGGGCAGCGTTCCCGCTTGTGCGGTGGCTGCGGGAGGCGTTGAGCGGGAGCGGCGAAGGGGAGTACCTGTCGCCGGAGGACGTCGACCGGCTGGCGGAGAGCGGCTTGTAGTAAGACCGCCGAGGCTTGCCTTGCGCGTGGGAATGTGGTATGTTCTGCCCAACCTCAATTGCTCAGTGGTTGCCGCAAAATTCCCATATTGCTCGAGGAGGAGATCCATGGTCCGTTCAAGCCGTTATGTAGCGATCCTGACCGTTCTGCTCGTCGTCCTCGGCATGCTGGCCGCATGCGCGGCCCCTGCCGCACCTGCGCCGACACAGGCGCCGGCCGCCCAGGCTCCAGCCGCCACGCAGCCGCCCGCCCCGACCCAAGCCCCCGCCCCGACCCAAGCCCCGCGCCGACCAAGCCCCTGCTGCGACTGAAGCCCCAGCCGCCACGCAGGCGCCGGCTGCCACTGAGGCCCCGGCTGCCCCGGCCGCTGCTGCCGGCTCGCTCGACGAGCTGATCAAGGCCGCCAAGGCCGAAGGCATGCTGACGACGATCGCGCTGCCGCACGACTGGTGCAACTACGGCGAGGCCATCGAAGGCTTCAAGGCCAAGTACGGCCTGCAGGTCAACGAGCTGAACCCCGATGCGGGCTCCGGCGACGAGATCGAGGCGATCAAGGCCAACAAGGACAACAAGGGCCCGCAGGCGCCGGACGTGATCGACGTCGGCCTCGGGTTCGGCCCGCAGATCATCGAAGAGAAGCTCGTCCAGCCGTACAAGGTTTCGACCTGGGACACCATCCCGGCCGAAGCCAAGGACCCGGACGGCAACTGGTACGGCGACTACTACGGCGTGCTGGCGCTCGAGGTCAACAAGGATGCGGTCAAGAACGTGCCGCAATCGTTCGCCGACCTGCTCAAGCCCGAGTACAAGGGCCAGGTAGCGCTGGCAGGCGATCCCCGGGCCTCCGCCCAGGCGCAGATGAGCGTGTACGCCGCGGCCCTGGCCAACGGTGGCTCGCTCGACGATGTGATGCCCGGCCTGGAGTTCTTCAAGAAGCTGAACGCTGCGGGCAACTTCGTGCCCGTCATCGCGCTGCAGGCCAGCGTCGCGAAGGGTGAGACGCCCGTGACGCTGCGCTGGGACTACAACTCGCTGGCCGACGCCACTGCCCTGGCCGGCAACCCCGAAATCGCGACGGTCATCCCGAGCGACGCGGCCCTGGCCGGCGTCTACATCCAGGCGATCAGCGCCTACGCGCCGCATCCGAACGCCGCCAAGCTCTGGATGGAGTACCTGTACTCCGACGAGGGCCAGCTGCTGTGGCTGAAGGGCGGCTGCCACCCGATCCGGTACAACGACCTGGCCAAGCGGAACGCCATCCCGCAGGAGATCGCCGCGAAGCTGCCGCCGGCCGAGAGCTACGCCAAGGCCGTCTTCCCGACCATCGAGCAGATCAACAACGCCAAGAAGGTCATCAACGACAACTGGGACAAGGTTGTCGGCGCGGATGTCAAGCAATAGCGCTACTGTGACCGTCTCGGGTGCGACCCGCCCGAGACGGTCCCTCCCGTGGCCGCACGGCCGCTTCTCCTGGGACTGGCTGGGCGTGGTCCCGTTCTTCGCGTTCGCCATCCTGTTCATGTTCCTGCCCTCGCTGTTCCTGTTCGTGGGTGCGTTTCAGGACAACAAGGGCGCGTGGACCCTGGCGAACATCGGCGGGCTCTTCACGCCCAGCATCCTCAGCGCCTACTGGATCACCATCAAGATCAGCGTGGTGACGGCCATCGGCGGCGGCATCCTGGGGTTCTTCGTGGCTTACGCCAGCGTCATGAGCGGGCTGCCCCGGTGGGTCAATACGGCGATGGTCACGTTTTCCGGGGTGGCCTCGAACTTTGCGGGCGTGCCCCTGGCCTTTGCCTTCATCTCCACGCTGGGCCGGCTGGGGCTGGTCACCCTGTTCCTGCGCGACGTTTTCCACATCGATCTGTACGACTCGGGATTCAGCCTGTACAGCTTCGCGGGCCTCAGCCTCACCTACATGTACTTCCAGTTCCCGCTGATGATCCTGATGATCACGCCGGCGCTGGAAGGACTCAAGCCGGACTGGCGCAACGCGGCGGCGAACTTGGGGGCCACCAACTGGCAGTATTGGCGCCATGTGGCGTTCCCCATCCTGCTGCCCTCGCTGCTGGGCGCCATGATCCTGCTCTTCGGCAACGCGTTCGGCACGTATGCCACGGCCCTCACGCTGACCGGCGGGTTGATCAACGTGGTCACGATCCTGATCGGCTCGCAGATCAAAGGGGACGTGTTGCACAACGTGGGGCTGGGCTATGCGCTGGCCCTGGGCATGATCGTGGTGATGGCCGTGTCTATGGCCGGTTACTACATCATGCGGCGGCGCAGCGAGCGATGGATGCGCATGTAAGATGAAGAGACGACGCTTCAACCTCTGGGGTTGGATCTGGGTCATCGTGGGGTCCTCGTACTTCTTCCTGCCGATGATCGCCACGTTCGAGTTCTCGCTGCGCGCCAAGAAGGGACAGCTCAGCTTCCTGGCCTACCAACGCGTGCTCGAGGACCCGAACTTCACCCGGACCTTCGGCTTCTCGGTGGCGATGGGCGTCCTGACGATCCTGGCCAGCCTCGTCTTGATCGCACCCACGGTGTACTGGATCCGCCTGCGCCTGCCGAAGGTGCGCCCGGTGGCCGAGTTCATCACGCTGATGCCGTTCGTGGTGCCGGCCATCGTGCTCGTCTTCGGGCTCATCCGGGTGTACAGCGGGGGCTTTCTGCCGCTCACGAACACCAAGGTGGGCACGGATATATTGCTGATCGGGGCGTACATGGTGCTGGCGCTGCCGTACATGTACCGGGCAGTGGACACCGGGCTGGCGGCGATCGACGTGCGCAGCCTGACCGAAGCGGCGCAGAGCCTGGGCGCGGGGTGGGGCACGATCCTGTTCCGGGTGATCTTCCCGAACCTGCGCGGGGCGCTGCTCAGCGGCGCGTTCATCACCCTGGCCCTGGTAATCGGCGAATTCACTATTGCCAGCTTCCTGGTCGGCATGAACGCTTTCGGCCCGTATATGTCACAGGTGGGCCGGAACAAGACCTACGAATCCGCATCGCTGGCGATCATCAGCTTTGCGCTGACATGGCTCTTCATCGGGATCATGCAGGTCATTGGCCGCGGCAAACCCGGCCAGGGACAGGTCGTCGGCGCGCGATAGCAAGAGGAACTCCAGGCTATGGCATTCTTGACCCTCTCGGGCATCTCCAAGTCATTTCGCGAAACCCAGGCCGTGATCGATTTCGACCTGGACGTCACTCGGGGCGAATTCGTGTCGTTCCTCGGGCCGAGCGGCTGCGGGAAGACGACCACGCTGCGCATGGTCGCGGGTTTCGAGACCCCGACGACCGGCACGATCGTGGTCAACGGCGAGGACATTACCTACCGCCCGCCCAACCGGCGAAACGTGGGCATGGTCTTCCAGTCCTACGCGCTGTTCCCGAACATGACCGTGGAGGGCAATGTCGGCTTTGGGCTCAAGGTGAGCAAGCGGCCCGCTGACGAGATCAAGAAGACGGTCGCGGAGATGCTGGAAGTGGTCCACCTCCCGCAGCTCGCAGAGCGGTACCCCTATCAGCTGTCGGGCGGGCAGCAGCAGCGGGTGGCGCTGGCGCGCGCTCTGGCGATCCATCCCCAGGTGCTGCTGCTGGACGAACCGCTGTCGGCCCTCGACGCAAAGATCCGGGTCGAGCTGCGCGCCGAAATCCGGCGCATCCAGCGGGAGCTGGGCATCACGACCATCTACGTGACGCACGACCAGGAAGAGGCGCTCTCGATCTCCGACCGCATCGTCGTGATGAACGTCGGGCGCATGGAACAGGTCGGCTCGCCGGTCGAGATCTACAACTACCCGGCCACGCCGTTCGTGGCTTCGTTCATCGGCCAGCTGAACCTCCTGCCCGTCGTGGTCGAGGACCAGGCGGCGGGCGCGTTGGCGCTTGGCAAGGCGGGCGGCCCGATCATCCGCACGGCCCTGCCCGTGCGGTCGCCCAAGGGCACGGCGACGAAGCTGGCGATCCGGCCCGAGGAAGTCAAGATCGAAGACGCTGGCGCCGGGCGACGTCCCCGCCTGCCGGCGTGAACCGCCTGCACGCGACCGTGGAGAGCGTGACGTTCCTGGGCGCGATCGTGCGGGTGAAGGCGGGCCTCGAAGGCGGGCAGCCGCTTTCGATCGACCTGTTCAACGACCGCCGGCTGGTCCTCCCCAAGGAGGGCGAACCCGTGAAGCTCGCTTTTCCCCTGGACGCGTGCTGGGTGTCGGAGGGGGTGGCGGCGTAAGCTCGTCGCGCGGGTGGGGCGACGCAACGGATGCCCGGCGCAACCTGCGCTTGGGCAAAACGGAGAAACGGATGAACGTGGAAGCCTCGGGACATCAGGCAAGGGGTGCGTAGGGCAGCTCTATGACTGAACGCCCCTGACGTATCGCGGCCATCCGTTTCTCCGTTTCGCCCAAGCGCAGGTTGCGCCGGGCATCCGCTGCGTCGTACCCTCACACCCCCAATCTCAATCGCAACCCGCAAAGGAGGCACCATTGACCGCTATCTCACCCCCTGTAACGACCCTTCAGCGCATCTCCATGCGCATTAACGGCCAGGACCGCTCGTTCGAGGTCGGGCGCGACCTGGAGCCGTGGACGACGCTGTCGGCCTTTCTGCGGGAGCGTGCCGGGCTGACCGGGCTGAAGATCAGCTGCGACGAGGGCGCGTGCGGCGCATGCACCGTGATCATGGACGGGAAGGCGGTGCTGTCGTGCATGCTGCTGGCCGTGGAGGCCGACGGGCATGACCTGCTCACGATCGAGGGGCTGCCGGAAGATGACCCGGTGATCGAGGCATTCGCGGAGCAGTCGGAGCCGGGGCACGGGACCGCGCTGCAGTGCGGGTACTGCACGCCGGGGTTCGTGATGACGGCCCGGGCGCTGCTGAACGAGAACCCCACGCCGACGCGCGAGGAGATCGTCCAGGCGCTGTCGGGCAACCTGTGCCGGTGCGGGTGCTATGCGGGGATCGCGATGGCGGTGCACCACGCCGCCGAGAAAATCTCGGCGAGCGAGAAGATCGCTGCCCGGCAGGCTGCACGAGGAGGTGAGGCATGAGCGACGGTTACCGGCCCCGCGTTCCCCGCCAGTTCATCGGCGGCTACCGGCCCCGCATCGATGCGGCCGAGAAGGCCCACGGCCGCGCGCCGTATGCGGACGACATGATCTCCGAGCGCAACTATCCCGGGCTGCTCCACGCCCGAGTGCTGCGGAGCCCTTATCCCCGGGCGAAGATCGTGCGGCTGGACACCCGCAAGGCCGAGCAGCTGCCGGGGGTGCGGGCCGTCCTGACGTACAAGGACCCGGAGGCGGCGCGACTCAAGCCGACCAACGCGGGGTGGACGGATGCGGTCGACACGGTCAGCTACGAGAACATGATGTGGCGCAAGTTCCGCGACCGCCGGGTGCTGGGCGATTACGCAGCCTGGGCCGGCGACGAGGTCGGCGTGGCGATCGCGGCGGACACCGAGCTGATCGCAGAGCAGGCGCTGCGGCTGGTCGACGTGGAGTGGGAGCAGCTGCCGTTCGTGCTCGATCCGATCAGCGCGATGGAACCGGACGCGCCAGCCATCCACCCGCAGATCGCCGAGCAGAACGTGCTGCCGCCCGACCCGATCGGCGGGCCGGACGTCTTCCTGGTCAAGGGCGACGTCGAACAGGGGTTTGCCGAGGCGGACGTCGTCATCGAGATGGACACGAGCCACCACAACCCGACGCAAGGCGCGCTGGACCCATGGTGCTGCATGGCCGAGTGGCGCGACGGCCGCCTGACGATCGTCTCCAACTCGTACGCGGTCGACCAGACCCGCATGCACATCAGCCAGATGCTCGAGCTGCCGATCAGCAAGGTGCGGGTCGTCAGCAAGTATGTCGGGGGACAGTTCGGCCGGGGCGATACGGGCGACCAGCCGTTCTTTCTCTTCACCGCGCTGCTGGCGAAGAAGGCGGGCCGGCCGGTGAAGTTCAAGCACACCCGGCGGGACAGCTTCCACGACACCCGCCAGCCCGCGCTGTACCACTGCAAGGTGGGCGCGAAGGCGGACGGGAAGATCACCAGCCTGCACTTCAAGTCGATCGGCGACATCGGCGCGCACGCAGACCACTCGGTCTTTGCGCTCAAGTTTGCGCCGGCCGAAATCTCGGAAGCCGCGCTCGCGCCCGTGCCCAACATCACCATGGAGTCGTACGCGGTCTACACCAACCACATTCCGGGCTGCATGATGCGGGGAGTGGGCAATTCGCAGTTCAACTTCATTTTCGGGCGCATGCTCGACGGGCTGGCCGAGAAGCTGGACCGGGACCCGATCGACCTGGCGATCCAGAACTTCGGGCACGAGTGGGGGACCTGTCCGGACAAGAGCCTGACCGCAGTGCTGCACACCGGCGCGGAGCGCATCGGGTGGCAGGCGAAGCGGCACAAGGCGGGCGAGGGTCCGCTGTACGAGGGGACGATGCGGCGAGGGGTGGGCTTCTCGTGCCATCCCGGCTGGCACGCGGAGTGGCAGGAGGAGCGCCGCGGCCAGGTGCAGGCGAAGATCACGCTGTACCCGGACGGGACGGTGACCCTGGACGCGCCGACGGTGGAAACGGGGACGGGGTCGAACACCTGCAACGTGTTGGGGTGCGCCGAGGCGCTCGGGTTCCTCGGGGTGAAGCCGGAGCACATCACCTGGGTGTCGACCATCGACACGGACAGCGGGATGCGGGACTGCGTGCAGACCGACAGCGCGGTCGCGTTCCTGCAGTCTGAGGTGCTCGCGGTCGCCGCAGGGCAGCTGAAAGAGAAGCTGCTGGCGCTGGCGGCGGCGGAGCTCAACATCCCGGCGAACCGGCTCGACATCTGCGACGGGGTGGTCGTGGGGCCGGGGTGCAGCCTCAGCGTGAAGGAACTGCTGTGGAAGGGCGACCTGGTGCCCGTTTCCGTGATGCTGAGCCGCAAGCCTTCGGCACGAAAGGACAGGGGTGCCGTATATCGCCAGCTTCGCCGAGGTGGAAGTGGACACTGCCACGGGCAGGACGCAGGTGCTCAAGCTGGTCATCGTCAACGACTGCGGCACGGTGATGTACGCGTCGGGCGCGGAGGCGCAGCAGGTCGGCGGGCAGGTGATGGCGATGGGCGAGGCGCTGACCGAGGAGATCGTGTACGACCCGATCCGGGGGGTGCCGCTCAATTTCAACTTCATCGACTACAAGATCCCGACCATGGCCGACATGCCGCCGATCGACCCGGTGCTGCTGGAGGTGTGGCGGGGCGCGGGGGAGTACGGCGCGTGCGGCATCGGCGAAGGGACGCTGACCTGCACGCCGCGGGCCGTCGCCAACGCGATCTATAACGCGATCGGCGTGCGGCTGGACGCGATCCCGATCACGCCGGAGAAGGTGCTCGGCCGCGCTCAAGAAACCAGGTTTCTCCGAGAAACCTGGTTTCTCCACGGGCGAACCTGGTTCCTCCGCCTCCGTGGAGGTGCGGTCATGACCATCAAGCCATTCAAGTACGTGCCTGTCGACAGCCTCGAGGCGGCGGAAGCATTGCTGCAGGAATACGGCGAGCGGGCCGCGGTGCTCGCGGGCGGCACCGACCTGCTGGGCTCGCTCAAGGACGAAATCCACGACGAGGCGCCCGAGGTCCTGATCGGGCTGAAGCCGCTGGCCGGCCTGAAGTACGTGACAGAGACGCCCGAAGGCGTGCGCATCGGCGCGCTGACGACGCTGGCCGAGATAGCGAGGCATCCGCTCGTGCAGCAGCGCTACCCGCTGCTCGCCGAGGCCGCCGAGAGCGTGGCCTCCCCGCAAATCCGCAACGTCGCAACGATCGCGGGCAACCTGTGCCAGGAGCCACGCTGCTGGTACTACCGCAACCCCGAGAACACGTTCGACTGCCTCCGCAAGGGCGGCAGATGGTGCGACGCGCTGTTTGCCGAGAACCGGTATCACTCTATCTTTGGCGGCATGTGCGTGAGCGCGGCGCCGTGCACGAACGGCTGCCCGATCCACAACGATATTCCGGCGTACATGGCCGAGCTGCGCGAAGGCAAGGTCGACGAGGCGCTCGACATCCTGATGCGGACCAACCCGCTGCCGGCCATCACCGGACGGGCGTGCGCGAAGTTCTGCGAGTGGGACTGCAACCGGTACGCGTTCGACGAGCCGGTGTCGATTCGGGACGTCGAGCGCTACCTGGGCGACTACTCGCTGGACCATGCAAGCGAGAAGTACGCGGCGCCGGCGGTCGAGACGGGGAGGCAGGTGGCGGTGGTGGGCGCGGGGCCGGCCGGGCTGACCGCCGCGTACTACCTGCGGCGGAAGGGCCATTCGGTGATGGTCTTCGACCGGATGCCCGAGGCGGGCGGGATGCTGACATACAGCATCCCGGCGTACCGGCTGCCCAAGGCGGTCGTGAAGGCGCAAGTCGCCGCGCTGGAGGGCATGGGGATCCGGTTCGAGTTGGGCGCGGCGGTCGGGTCGGACGGGCTGACGCTGCAGGACCTGCGCGGCCGCTTCGACGGCGTGTTCCTGGCGTCGGGCCTGTGGACCGGCAAGAAGCTGCGGCTGGATAGGAGCGAGCTGCTGACCAACGGGCTGGAGTTCCTCATCAACGTGCAGCGGGGCGTGCCGCAGACCGTGGGTCAGCGGGTGCTGGTTATCGGCGGCGGCAGCGTGGCGGTGGACGTCGCGATCACGGCGAAGCGCTCGGGCGCGGCGCAGGTGAGCATGGCCTGCCTCGAGTCGCTCCGTGAGATGCCGGCCATCCCCGAGGACAAGGAGCAGGCGCACGAGGAAGGGATCACGATCCTGCCTTCGTGGGGGCCGCACCGGGTGCTCGAACAGGACGGGAAGCTGGTCGGGATGGAGTTCGTCCGCTGCACGGCCGTGTTCGACGAGGAGGGGCGGTTCGCGCCCACGTTCGACCCGGCCGTCAAGACGATCGTAGAGGCGGACCAGGTGCTCGTGGCGATCGGGCAGGCGGGCGACCTCTCTTTTGGGGGGCCGGAGCTGCGGACGGAGCGTGGCTTCGTCGTGGCGGACAAGGCGACCGGCGCGACGAGCATCCCGGGCGTCTTTGCGGGCGGAGACATCACCGGCGGTGCCGCGACCGTCGTGCAGGCGATGGCGACGGGACACCGGGCGGCGGATGCGATCGATGCGTACGTGGTGGGGGCTCGGGCAGCGGCGGAGCCGGCACCGCCCGGGACGATCCGACTGGTTCTCAACGAGGAGGCCCTGCAAACGACCGAGCACTATCCGACCCCCCGGCTATCCGTTCCCGAGCGCACCCTGTGGGGCGAGGACAGCGCGACCGTGCCGCTGGAGGCCGTCGACTGCGAGCCGTTCCGCTGCGCGAACTGCGGCTGCGTGGCGGTCAACGCGTCGGACGTCGCGACGGCACTGGTGGCGCTGGGCGCGCGGGTGAAGACCACCCGGCGGACGCTCGCTGCGGAGGAGCTCTTTGCGGCCGCGCCGAGCCGGACGACCATGCTGGAGGGGGGCGAGCTGATCGAAGAGATCGAACTCCCCGAGCCGCCGGCGCGGGGCGT
This sequence comes from uncultured Chloroflexia bacterium, assembly GCA_963800615.1. GTDB lineage: Bacteria > Chloroflexota > Anaerolineae > CG2-30-64-16 > CG2-30-64-16 > JALOOB01. Next base: position 297,625 of record CAWDBO010000021.1, on the reverse strand, counting down.
GCAGGTCTACCACAAGTTCCGCATCCGCAACTCGATCGACTTCCCGATCGTGGGGGTGGCGCTGGCCTCGGGACTGGAAGGGGGCGCGTTCCACGAGCCAAGGGTGGTGCTGGGCGCGGTGGCGCCGACGCCGCTGCGCGCGCAGGAGGTGGAGGCGCTGCTCGAAGGCCGTGCGCCGAGCGCCGCGCTGGCCGAGGAGGCGGGCGCGCTGGCGGTGCAGGGCGCGCAGCCGCTGGACAGGAACGAATGGAAGGTGGAGGTGGTGAAGGCGCTGGTGGTGAAGGCGGTGCTGCGCTCGGCCGGCTAGTCGCGCACGCGAATCGATCAGTTTGCCAAAGACGGCTCAGAGGTTACGGAAGGGAATACAGTTCTCTCTTCATCTCAACCGATCTCTGAGCCGTCTGTGAGCTTCTCGGTCAGGCCTCGACCGGAGCGGGGGAGGCCCACGGCGGCGCGCCAGCGCCGGCCCTTGCCGGCAGGGGCGGGTCCGGGTTGACGATCAGGCGCCGGTAGACGAACGTCGTCAGCCAGGCCATAAATACCATGCCCAGCACACCCGGCGCCCAAGGCCCAACCTGCCCCAGCAGCACGCCGCCCACCGTCGGCGCGATCACGCGCGACAGGCTTTCCAGCGCGGCCGACAGGCCCAGCGTGCCGCCAATCTCCTCCGGGTACACCGACTTCGTGAGTGCGCTGTTGACGACAGTGTTCATGATGCCGGTGCCCACCGACATCGGGATCAGCACGATCAGCAGCACGGGCAGGCTCGGCGTCAGGGCCCACCCCAGGAACGAGCCCGTCAGCAGGATCGTCGAGGCAAAGATGAGCTGCTGCTCGCTATAACGCGCGGTCAGCCGGCCGATCAGCCCCGCCTGTACGATTACCACCAGCACGCCGACGTAGCCCAGCAGGTACCCCGTCGCCTGCGAATTCAGGCCTAGCCGGGCTTGGGCATAGAGGGCGAAAATGGTCTGGAACATGGCGCTCGCCAACGCAAAGATGAGCCGGATGTGGAGCAGGGGGCCGACGCGCGGCCGGTCAAGCGCCTCTCGCATCGCCTTGAACGAGAAAGAGGCGCGCGGCCGGTTCTGAGCGGCGACCCGCTTCTCGTCGGTCAGCGATTCCGGCAGGAAGAAGAACACTGCCAGCCAGTTGAGCGTCGCCAGCCCTGCGGCGACGAACGCCGGCACTGCGTAGCCCCACCGGCTGAGCAAGCCGCCCACGACCGGTCCGATGATGAAGCCCAGGCCAAACGCTGCGCCGATCATACCCAGCGCCTTCGCGCGGTTCTTCTCGTCAGTGACGTCGCTAATGTAGGCCTGCGCCACGGTGAGGTTGCCGCCGGTCAGGCCGTCGATGATGCGGCTGACGAAGAGCACCGCCAGCACCCCGGCGCTCGTGCCAACCAGCGCCTTGCCTACCGGCTCGGCCAGGCCCAGCAGCAGGAAGCCCAGGACCGTGCCCGCGATGCTGATCAGCAGCACCGGCCGGCGCCCAACGCGGTCGGACCAGCGGCCCAGCAGTGGCGAGGCAATCAGCTGCGCCAGCGCGTACGACGCCACCAACAAGCCCACAACCGCGGCCGACGCACCATACTTCTCCGCATAGAACGGCAGCAGCGGCAATATCAAGCTGAACCCAAGCAAATCAACAAACACGATCGCGAAGATCGTGGCCAGTCGTTTGTTCGCCATCAGAATCCTCCTCACCCCACCGGTTCACGGTGACGGATACAGGAGAACTTATATCACATTGTCGATTCTTTGTCAATAGTATGAATAAGGCTTGTTAGCCTTAGCGAGGGGATCCTGTGCTGGATTACGTTCAAGGGTAGATTGGCCGGAGACGGACCACTCGGACCAGGCCAAGCATCGGCTGCGGTGAGTCCGCGGCCGTCTGTCCCACGGGCGCCTATGGGACGACTGATTACACACCTGCTTTGTCGCGTGGCGTATAGTTGGCGTTCGTGCCCGCTCGCGGACCAGCGCGGCCGGCCGATTTGCATCCAGGAGTGACCAAAATGGCGATCAACCCCTATATCAACTTTGCCGGCAACTGCCGGGAAGCGGTCGAATACTACGCGAAGGTTTTCCACACGAGCCCGGCGCAGGTCATGACGTTCGGCGAGATGCCGCCATCTCCCGGCATGCCGCCGCTGCCGGAAGGGGCGAAGGATCTGCTCATGCACGCGGAGCTGTCGGTTGGCGGGACGGCCCTGATGTTCTCCGACACGTTTCCGGGCATGCCGCTCAACACGGGCAACAATATCAGCCTGACCCTGGTGACGACGAACCGGGATGAGATCGTCAACGCTTTCAATGCGCTCAAAGAGGGCGGCCGCGTCTCGATGGACCTGCAGGAGACGTTCTGGAGCAAGCTGTACGGGATGGTGACCGACAAATACGGAATCCCGTGGCAGTTCAGCCTCGACAGCGGGGAGATGCGCCGCTGAACGCGCCCGCGCGGGCGGCGAGCTCGCCGTCCGCGCGATGGCGCACCCCCGGCCTACTATACCCTCTCGACCCCGTGGCGCAGCACGGTCTTCAGTTTTTCCGGGTCCGCCCGGCGGGGATCGCCCATATAGATCTCGTGGTGCTTGCCGGCCAGCCTATAGCCCTGCTCTGCGGCCCAGGCGTGCATCTTCTCGAGGGTGGCGGGCTCGGTCGCATACGGGCCGAGGTGCATGATCTGGACGCAGCGGCCTTCGCAGAACGCGGCCAGCCTGACGCGCGCCAGCGCGGGGTTGGGCCGCTTCTTCGCCGCCTGTGCGATGGCCTGGCCGAACATCTCCTCGGTGATGAGGTCGGGCTGCAGGATCATCAGCGTGTAGAACCAGTTGTCCTTCACGTTGATGTCGAAGCGCCCGTCTTCCACCCACCACAGCCCTTCCAGCGCCATCACCGGGTAGTCGATCGGGTCTTCCTTGCGCAGCTTCGACGCGAACTTGAGCGTGTACGCGACGCTGTACAGCGCCCCCATCGCTTCGCCGAATGCCGGCGACGTGCCAGGTGCCTCGCCCGGCTCGATGCGGCCGTCGATCATCAGGAACTTGAGCTCGGGCACGTCGACCAGCTCCACCTTCTTCGCCGAAGGCGCATACAGGTGTTTGTACTGCTTGCGCAGGTCCAGTTGTGTCATGGCGACCTCCGGGATATCATTCGGATGAATCGAACGTTAGGATGCGTGCCGGCGCGCCGCGCTGATGGCAAGAACCAGCTACCGCAAGGAGTGGCGCATGAATCGCGAAGACGTGATCACCTTATACCGCTATGATGACTGGGCATGGGAACGGGTGTTGTCCCAGGCGGCGAATCTGGCGGCGGACCAATATGTGGCACTTGCGCCCGTCCCCCATGGCAGCCTGCGGGGCACGCTGGTTCACGCCATGTCGGCAACCGGGATCTGGCTGCAGCGCTGGCACGGCGAATCGCCCACTTTGCACCTGCGCGAAATCGAATTTCCGACCTTCGCCGATCTCCGAGCGCGCTGGCTGGCGCAGCGGGAGGCCCTGGACGACTTCCTGGCCTCCCTAACCAACGAAAAACTCCACGAAGTCATGGACTACAAGACCACACGCGGCACGCCGATGTCCGACATGCTGTGGCAGATCCTGATGCACGTCGTCAACCACGGCACGCAACACCGATCGGAGGCCGCCGTGCTGCTGACGACGTATGGCTTTTCGCCCGGCGACCTCGACCTGATCGTGTTCTTTAGAGAGAGCCGGGAGAAACAGCCTGGTTGACGGACTGGGCGAGCTCGGCACCCCACGCCTTCGCCCGTTCCAACTCGCCTCCACGCAGCGGGCCGTAGCGATTTTGCACGACAAAGCGCTGCGGCTTGGCGGCGGGCTCATAACCTGCCTTTTGCAGCCTCGACAGGATGGCTTTGCCCGCGCTGCCCGGCGACCACGAGATCCCAGTCTCGAAAGCGGCCGCCCGGCCCTTCCCCTGGGGCACCCCCTCCAGCCAGGAGCGCATGCTCGGGTGTGAGAGGTCGGCGGGCATTGGCCCGTGCTCCTTCGCAAGGCCCCTGATCATGGCGTCGCTCGGAAGTGAGAAGCCGAGAAGCGGGGCGCCGGCCACAATGAGGTCAGCATCCGCTACCGCCTCAGCCACAGCTTCTGCGGTCGAAAGCGCGGCAACGCCGGGCCCGAGGCCCTCGGCAATGGCCCGAGCGATCGCAGCCGTGTTGCCCCAGTGAGATTCATAGACGACGATGGCTTTCATAGAATACTCCTCTCCGCATCCACACTACGCACGATAAGCGCCAGGGTCGCGCGCCATAGTGCCTACCCTTGGATCCGAGCGGGCGGCATGTCCACACGGATAGACAACAAGTGAAGTTGCGTGCAACGTATGCGGCATTCCCTTCGACGACAGAAAAGGCGAGTATTACCAACGGGCGCAGCATGTGCTGTACGCCGGCTCTGCCAGTCCAAACTGAGAACGAGGAGACACGCAAGATGCCGCTCTACATGGACATTCACGAGCATGTGGATGGGCTGACGCCCCAGGCAGTCGCCGAGGCGCACCGCCGGGATCTCGAGACCCAGGGCATGTACGACGTCAAGTACCACCGCTACTGGTATAACGACGCGACCGGCCAGGTCTTCTGCCTGGTCGAGGCGCCGGACATGGAATCGGCTAATCGAGTCCACAAGGAGGCGCATGGCCTGGTGGCCGACCGGATCATCGAAGTCAAAGAAGGTCAATAGTCCTGCCTCCGGAAGGCAGAAGTGGGTGGGGCGGCGGCCGAAAGGTCCGGCGCCCCGCATTCATTTACCCCTACGGGCACTTGAACCATACACCTAAATTACGTCCTTTTGGGTGTTCCCCTGCCGGCTGAGCCCGCGGTATCTTCAGGGTGATGCGGCGCGTAAACGCGCGCGCCGGAAAACTCCGCTGATGCCGTGAGAAGGCTCTGACCCTGAAAGGAGCCCACCCCTGTGAAAGACGTGCTTCGTAATCTCATTCTGGGAATCACCATGTTGGTTCTTGCCGTCCTGGTGTTCCTGGCGTTCGACACCGCGGGGCCGGGCGGTCCCGCCGCCGCGCTCGGCCGGCTGGTGGCGCCCCCCGCCGCAACCACCCCGGTCCCGGGCGACCCGATCCCGCTCCAGTCGATCGCGGGCCTGAACTCGCTGAACGGGAACGTGACGCTGAACGTGAACGGGCTGATCGACGGTCAGCGCACGCAGGGCCAACTGACGGGCCAGCTGACGATGGCCGATCCGAAGAAGAGCCGGGTCACGGTGTCCGGCGATCTCCTGGGACCCCTGGCGGCCAAGGTCGGCGGATCGCTGGTTGGGCTGTTTACGCCTTCGAAGGTCGACGTATACAAGGTGCCGGAAGGGAGCTTTATCGTCGTCAACGGCCTGTTCCCACTCTGCATCAAGCCCAAAGAACTCAATGCGACCGACACGCTGGACCAGATGAGCCCGCAGGGGCTGCTGACGATGCTGACGAGCGGCGACGTCGCGGGCAAGCTGGTCGGGGAAGAAGCGCTGAACGGCACAAAGGTCAAGCACTATGTCATCGACGGGAAAGCCTTCCTCGCCGCGGCGCAGAACAGCAAGGACGAGAAGCTGAAGGACTTTGCCAGCGGCCTGTGGTCTGCGGAGGACGGTCACGTTTTCCTGGATGCCAAGACGGGCTATCCGGTTGCCTACCGCCAGAACTTCACCGGGGCTTACGAGCCGCTGAAGTTCGAGGGGAATTTCGGCATTCAGCTCGATTTGAGCAACATCAATGCCGTAACGTCGCAGGTCGCACTGCCTTCGTCATGTAACAAGCCAATTTCCCAGTAGTTGGGCTAAGACCTGACAGGTTTTCGAAACCTGTCAGGTCTATCGCGCTGGCAGGTCGAAAATGCTACTCGGCCAGCCAGATTTCTTCCTCGCAATAGGCTGCGTACGGCCGGATGCCGGTGGCGTAGTTGCGGCCGAAACGCAGGCGGTCGTCGAGCCGGCGGATCAATGTTTCCACGGACCGCTCGGTCGCGGCGCGACATACGATCCGGGTATCCAGGCCCAGGCGCCGGCAGGCCTCGAGCGTCGGGCAGGAATTGGCCGAGCGCCAGACGATCCGGCGGCAATCCTCATAGACCACGGGAACCTGTGCCGCATCCAGTCCCATGTAAATCAGGAAGACGAGCGTGTACGCCTGCCTGGGGAGCGGGCCTGCGAGCGCGAGGTCCGCGCGATGGGCGTGCCACCAGGCAAGGCGCTTCGCAAGGAGCGCCTCGTGCAGCGCGCTCGTAGTCGCCGGCACAGGCGGCGAGGCGGGCGACCTCGGCCTGGATGCGTTGCTCTTCGGCCGGAAAGTAGGCAGTCACAAGAGCGCGCCGATGTAGACCCCGAAAGGCTCAAGCGTGAGCTCAGACAAATCGTCGACGCGGCCCGCATTACCGCGGGTACAGAAGAGCACCCGGGCGAATGGGCCGTGCCGGGCAATGTCCAACATCAGGGGCACGTCGGAGAAATTCAGGACGACGAGGCAGCGCCGGTCGCTGCCAGTCGGGACGCGAGCCGGCGCCTGGCGCAGGAAGGCGAGGTACTCCTCCGCGTCCTCGTACAGTGGGATGTAGCTGCCCGTGACGAGCGCAGGCGTGGTGCTTCGCACCCTCAGCAGCTGCCGGTAGAAGCTCAGCAGCGAACCGGGATCGGCGGCCTGGTCTTCCACGTTCACCCCATCCGCCCAGTTCGGATTGACCGGCAGCCACGTTTCAACCCCCGGTGGACTGAAGCCGCCATTCGGCGCGTGCGCCCACTGGAAGGGCGTGCGGTTCTTGTCGCGGCCGGCCTCGTTGGCGACGCGCGAGCGCCACGTCCGGAGGCAGGCCGAGTTGGTCGAGGGCCGCCCGGTAGTTCCAGATGCCCCACAGATCACGGAAGCGGCCGATGTCGGGCAGCGGGTAGTCGGTCATGCCGATCTCTTCGCCGTAATAGAGGAACGGCGAGCCGCGCAAGGTGAGCAGCAGCGCGACGTGCAGGCGGGCCAACGCGTCGTCGTGGACGCCGTCGCCGTAGCGCGTCTTGACGCCGAGGCGAGTCGTGGTTGCCCAGCGTGTTGCAGGGCCAGGCGTGCTCGCACTGCTGCGCCAGCGCGGCCAGGCGCTCCTGCTGGTTCGCGCGCACGCTGGCGGGGGTCAGGCGGAGCGGCTTCATCAGGGGGAAGTTGAAGACGAGGTCCAGCTCGTCGCCCCCGCTGCCGTGATAGCGGATGTCTTCGCTCTCGCCTACCAGCACCCGGTGACCCTCATACTCGTCCAGGACGGACCGCAGCTCCCGCATCAGCTCGTGCAGGCCGGGCTGGTCCACCTGGTGCTCGAACAGCATATCCCAATCCGCGATAACTTGCTCGTCCGCTTCGAGCGGGCCTGCGGCAACGTCTCGGGCCGACTGGAGCTCGATGAGCGTGCGCGGCCCCTGGTGATCGGGAAGATCCGGGCGCTCGTAGATCGTGCTGATGGCGTCCAGCCGGAAGCCGTCCACCCCCATGTCCAGCCAGAAGCGGGCCGCGTCCCACATGGCCTGCTTGACCTCGGGGTTGCGCCAGTTCAGGTCGGGCTGCTCCGGCAAGAAGAAGTGATAGTAATACTGGCCCGTTCCCTCGTCGTACTGCCATGCAGAGCCGCCGAAGGCGGATTCCCAGTTGTTGGGGGGGCCGCCGTTCCGGCCGTCGCGCCAGATGTACCAGTCGCGTTTAGGGTTGTCGAGGCTCGACCTCGACTCGAGAAACCAGCGATGGCGGTCGGAGGTGTGGTTCAGCACCAGGTCCAGGATGACCCGGATGCCGCGGCGGTGTGCGCCGTCCAGAAAGCGGCGGAAATCGGCAAGCGTGCCGTATTCGGGCGCGACGTCCGTGTAGTCCGAGATATCGTAACCGCAGTCGGCCTGAGGCGATGGGAAATGCGGCGAAAGCCAGATCGCGTCGATGCCCAGGTCCTGCAGATAGTCCAGCTTATCGATGATGCCCGCGAAGTCGCCGATGCCGTCGCCGTTGCCGTCAGCGAAACTGCGCGGGTAGATCTGGTAGAAGACCGCGGTCTGCCACCACTTGAGTTCCGTCAAAAAGCCCTCCTTGTCGCACCTGGGTTTCACGTGGGCCGAGCCAGTATACTTCCGGCTGCCATCCCGGCAAGAATCGGAACTCCGGTCGCGGCTACAGACATGCGGCCGCAGAACATGATACAGGAAGCCAGCCGGCAAGTCACCCTGGAAGGAGTTCACCGTGGGAAAAGTCATCTATTACCTGGCAATGACGGTCGATGCGAAGATCGCGGGGCCGGGCGGCGACCTCGGCTGGCTCCTGCAGTACGAGCACACGGGAGAAGACTACGGGTACAAGGGCCTGGTCGAAGGGCTCGACGCACTGGTCATGGGCGCGAGCACGTACGAGTGGGTCTTGGATCACGGTGAAGCGTGGCCCTATGAGGGGCTGGAGTCGATCGTTATGACGAGCCGCAGCCTGCCGCAGCCGGCGGGAGGGACGGTCCGCTTCACGGCCGAATCGCCTGAGGAAGTGGTGCGCTCGCTCAAGGCGAAGCATCAGAAGAACATCTGGCTGGTGGGGGGTGGGAAGCTCGCCACTGCCTTTGCCGAGGCGGACCTGATCGACGAGTACGACCTGACGCTGATCCCGATCGTGCTTGGCGCGGGCATCCCCCTGCTCGAGCCGGCCGCGGCCAGCCGCCTGCAGCAACTGACACTGTTCGGGCACCAGGTGTTTGCGTCGGGGGTGGTGCGGCTGCGGTACGAGCGGACTTCTCCCCCCGGCCCCCTCTCCTGAGCACCTAAACTGACCGGCGCCCAGGAGAGGGGGAGGTCGCGTCCACCAGGATAGGCTTGCAGGGCTGACCGGCACGGACTGCGCGCGACCCGGTCAACAGCAGATGCGTAGTAGGGTGCGAAAGGTAGGGTTTCATCATGACTCTTCGCACCCGATTCTTCCGTCTTCTCATCGGCCTGGTCGTCCTCGTGCTCGTGCTGTTCGCGGGCTTTTCCATCTACATGGCCCAAATGCCCAGCTGGGGCGCAACGGCGCAGGAAGCGGCGCTGGCGCTGCCCGGCGACGAGATCCTGTCCGCACCCGACGTCGACTGGACCAACGCCCGGACGATCAACGCGCCGCCGGAGAAAGTGTGGCCCTGGCTGGCGCAGATCGGCGACACCCGCGGCGGCTTCTACAGCTTCACCTTCATCGAGGACCGGGTGGGCGCGCTGACCGGCGGGTCGGGCTACACGGTCAACTACACGAACGCCAACACGATCCATCCCGAATGGCAGAACCCCCAGCCGGGCGAGCAGATCATCCAGGGCCTGCTGAAGTGGGAAGCGATCGAACCGGGGCGCTCGCTGCTGGCAAGCTCGACTAACCCCGACGTGATGGGCTGGACCTGGGTGTGGCAGATCGAACCGGCGGCGGGCGGGAAGGCAACGCGCCTGATCAACCGGATCGGCATCCAGGCGATGGCGGGGGGCGACAACCCGATCGTCAGCTTCTTTATCGGCAACGGCGCATTTATCATGGAGCAGCGCATGATGAATGGGATCAAGGCGCACGCCGAAGGATGGACCGAGCCGCCGTACCAGGAAACGGTAGAGATCATCCTCTGGTTCGTCGCATTGCTGGTCGGGTTGGCAGCCGGCGTCATGTTCGTGATGCGGAAGGCATGGATCGCGCCGTTGGCCCTGGCAGTGGCATCGGTCGCCGTTCTGATGGTGCTCACGTTCGGCCAACCGCCGATTGCGATCCGGGTGGTGCTGGATCTGGGGCTGATTGCGGCCCTGGCGGCCGCGCTCCGGGCGCCGGCACGCAAACATGCGAACGTGCCCGACGGCAGCCGCGCAGCCTGCTGCGGCCAGACGCTGTAGCGGGCCGGGGAATGCAAGCGGGCGTCAGCAGAAGCGGTCGGCGGGGCGCAGTTGGGCCAGCTTGCGCCTCAAATCAGCGAGCGCGGGACGGTACCTGAAAGCCAGCTCCGCCTCGCGCCAAGTGCTCAGGTTTGCATCGAGCACCATGCTTGCGGCACGGCCGGCCGCGACGAGAAGCGCCAGGGCAACCTCCAGGTCGGCGGGGTACTCGCACATGAGCGGTCGAACGGCTTGCAGTGCAACGCCCGCCTCGACCGCCAGGTTGCCCGCAAGGATTTGCATCTCGCAGAGCCGGTCCTGCCCTTGCGGCCGCTGGCCTGCGTTCTCGGCGGCCGAGTGGGCGGCAGTCGCCAGGCTATCTTCGTCCGCAAGCGACAGGAGCTGGTCGCGAATTGCCAGGAGGTGGTTCGCGACCGTGGACCTGGCGACGCCAACCTCATCGTCGACGCAGGACGCGTTGATGCGAACGCACCCCTCCCCGAGGCTGCACGCCAACGCGGCGCTGACGGCCGTCACCGGCCCCGCCATAGCATGATCCCGCCCGGCAATCATGGCGGTCAAGTGGTCGAGAGTGTTCCCGGTGAATGCAGTTCTGGCCATTCAAGCTCCCGATCTCGACCCGGCCCGTCAGACCAGGCGCCCCAGCAGCGGCTCACCCCTCAGGCAGCGAAGGATGTTCTCGTAATCCCCGGCGCGGTCGGACCCGGCTCCGGAACCGACGCCGGCCGCGGTGTGCGGCGTCAGGACGACGTTGGCGCGGGGGTCGGCGGCCAGCGCGACCATCGGATCGTCTGGCGCGACCGGCTCGTAGGTATAGGTGTCGAGCGCGGCGCCGCCCAGGTGGCCGGAGCCGAGCGCGGCCGCGAGCGCGTCCTCGTCCACCACGCCGCTCCCGCCGCAGCTCACGAACAGGCTGCCGGGCTTCATGGCCGCGAAGAACGCCTCGCCCAGGCTCTGGTCCGCTTCAGGGGCATAGGGCAGCAGCGAACAAACGACGTCACATGCGGCGAGCATCTCGTCGACCGCGGCAAACCCGACGCCGAGCGCGGCTTCGGCCGGCTCGGGGAGGCGGCTGCGCTTGTTGTACAGGATCGTGCAGCCGAAGGGACGGAGCAGGCGGGCCAGCTCGGTGCCGATCTCGCCCAGGCCCAGGATGCCGACTGTGCTGCCCCCCAGCCGCATCACCCCCCGGTGATTCGACCAGTTGTATGCGAAATAGTCCTCGTCGACCCGTCGCGGGGGCGGCCGTAGTCGTCCGCACCCTGCACCACGTCCATCAGCGCCCGGGTGTGCTTTGCGAGCACGAGGATCTGCATCAATGCGTGTTCCGCCACCATGCCCGCCCCGCGCACCGGCATGGTGCAGACGGGGATGCCCGCAGCTTTTGCGGCCGGGAGGTCGATATCGTAGGTCTGCGAGCCGAGCCGCTGGATGAGGCTGCAGCGTCTTGCCCGCAGCGATGATGTCCGCGTCGATGGCACCCGTGCGCTCGCTGACCAGGAACTCGACGCCCGGCAGCAGGGCGACGATCTCGTCTTTCGACGGCGACCGGCGCATGGTGACGGCGAGTCCCGGAGGCGCGGCGTCCAGCGCGGCCTGCTGGTGCCGGCCCCGCGGTGGGTGATCCACAGGACGTGATGCGCCGCCATTCGTCTTCGCCTATGTGGTGTGCAGGCCCAGCTTGCACGCTTTGGCCGAGCCGCCCTTCGGCAGGTCGTGGCCCAGCAGGACGCGCTCCAGGTTGGCGGGCAGGTCGCGGATGCGCTTGCCCGTGGCGTGATAGATCGCGTTGAGGATCGCCGGCGCGGTGGGCACCATGGACGGCTCCGCGATGTTCTTGGCGCCGTAAGGACCCTTCGAGAAAGGCGATTCCACGAACGCGCCGACCAGCTCGGGGACGTCGACCGACGTCGGGATCAGGTACGACTCGAAGTTTGTCTCCTGCAGGTAACCGTCCGTGTAGGTGATCTGCTCCATCAACGCGTAGCCCAGGCCCTGGGCAATGCCCCCGTAAAGCTGGCCGTACGCGCCTTGCGGGAAGATGACCTTGCCGGGGTCGTGCGCGGCCCACAGGCCGACGACCTGCACGTTACCGGTGCGAGTGTCGACTTCGACTTCGGCCACCTGCGCGGCGAAGTGATAGGCCATGTAGGGCGTGCCGCGGCCCGCGTGGTGGTCCCAGTTGATGGTGGGTGCGGTCCACTTGCCCTGGCTGGAGAGGGCCAGGCCCATTTCGCGGGCGTGGTCGACCACCTGCTCCCAGCGCACCGGCTCCTCGCTCGGCCCGACGTAGTCCTCGTCGTCGACGCACAAGCTGGTACAGCTCGCAGCCCAGCAGGTCCGCGGCCGCGTAGTCCAGCGTCTGGCGGAGGTTCCCGGCCGCCACCCGGACTGCGTTGCCGCCGAGCATGGTCGAACGGCTGGCGACGGTCGGGCCGGACTCGACGGCCGTGTCGGTGTCGGGGCGCTGCATGTGGATGCGATCGGGGTGGACGCCCAACTCTTCGGCCGCGATGAGCGTGAAGACGGTGCGCGAGCCGGTGCCGTAGTCGGTCAGGCCCGAGGTGAGGTCCACCGAGTAGTTCTGCTCCACCGCGATGGTGCTGCCCGCGTAGTCATGGCCCTCCGCGCCGAGCGAGGTGCCGTGGAACAGCGCCGCCACGCCGATGCCGCGGCGGATATCGCCTGTCTGCGACGCATACTCGGCCCGCTTCCGGTCCCAATCGCTCAGCCGGCGCACCGCGGCGAGGCAGTCCGCCACGCTTACCGACTCGGTCAGGGTCTGGCCGTGCGGCGTCTCGTCGCCAACGTGGAGGCAGTTCTTGAGCCGGAAGTCCAGCGGGTCCATGCCGACCGCGGCCGCGGTCTCGTCGATCGCCTGCTCGATGGCCGAGCAAACCTCGGTGTTGCCGAAGCCCCGGAAGGCGCCGTAGTAGCCGTTGTTGGTGTAGACGCAGGTGATGTCGACGTCGCAGGCGGCGTAGCGGTAGGCGCCCATCGCATGGATGCTGCCACGCCAGGCGGTGAAGGGGCTTTCGGAGGCATACGCGCCCGAGTCCATCAGGGCGTCGAACTTGCACGCGCGGAGCGTCCCGTCGAGGTCCGCGCCGAGCCAGACCTTCATCCGCATCGGGTCGCGCTTGTACGAGGAGATCAGGCTCTCCTCGCGGTTGAACAGGATGCGGACCGGGCGGCCGGTTTTCATGCGCGAGTTTTGCCGCCTGCGCGGACATCTCATAGATCGGGTCGTCCTTGCCCCCGAACGAACCACCTACCGGCGGCTGGATGATGCGGACGAGGTTGTAGGGCAGGTCGAGCACCAGGGCCAGGTTCGACTGGTTCACGAAAGGGCTCTGGTTGGGCGCGTAGACCACCACCCCGCCCTCGCGCGTGGGTATCGCCAGCACGCCCTCGGGCTCGATGTACGCGTGTTCCTGCGGCGAGACCGTGTAGCGCTGCTCCACCCGCACCGGGCAGTCGGCCCACTCGGCGAGCGGATCGCCTTTTCTCACTATGAGCGTGTCGAGGAAATTGGGATGCTTGCCGTCCGGCCGGTCGGGTCCGACCTGGGGCGCGGTGGGATCGAGGCTGAGTTCGGGGTCGAACAGGCCGGCCAGCGGCTCGATCTCGCAGATGATGGCTTCCACACCCCGCACGGCCGCGTCGGCCGACTCGGCCGCCACGACCGCGATCGCCTCGCCCACGAAGCGCACCTTCTGATACGCCAGCATGTACTTGTCCTTGACGGGGAAGCCGTACAGGCTGTGCTCGTAGAAGTCCTCGCTGGTGATTACCGCGCAGACGCCGGGGACGGCCAAGGCGGGGCCGACGTCCAGGCGCTTGATGAGCGCGTGGGGCACCTCGCTTCGCAGGGTGCGCGCGTGCAGCATGCCGGGCAGCTTGCGGTCGCCCACGTACTTCGCCCGCCCCATCACCTTCTCGACCGCATCCACCCGGCGTGCGGGCTTGCCAATATATCTCAAATCAGCCATAGATATCGCTCCACAGGACTCAGCTAACCACCAAGGATCAAAGAACACCAAGGTCCACAAAGCTTTGGAGTTGCCTTTGTGAAGCCTCGGTTCTTCGCTCCTTGGTGGTTAGGCGTGCTTTCGTCTCCCGACGGCAGTGGCCTCGATCGCGTCGACGATTTGCTGGTAGCCGGTGCAGCGGCAGAGGTTGCCGGCCAGGGCGGTGCGGATTTCGGCGCGGGTGGGCTGCGGGGCTGTGGAGCAGCAGCGCCTCGCCGGCCATGACCATGCCGGGGATGCAAATGCCGCACTGGACCGCACCGTAGGTGATGAAGTTGTCCTGCATGTCGTTGGGGCCGGCGTCGGCCGCGTGCACGCCTTCGATGGTGATGACCTCGCTGCCGCCCGCCTGCGGCGCGAGGACCAGGCAGCTGTTCACCAGGCGGCCGTCCATGATGACGGCACACGCGCCGCACTCCCCGACCGAGCAGCCTTCCTTCGAGCCGGTCAGGCCGAGATAGTCGCGCAGCAGGCTGAGCAACGAAATGTCGGGCGGCGCCTCGACGGCGACCGGGCGTTGGTTCAGCGTGAATTCGATGAGCATCGTCACCTCCCGTGACGGACCTCTCCCCCCGGCCCCCTCTCCTCCCCGCCGACCTCAAGGTCGCGACAGGAGGAGGGGGGAGGTTGTTATGCGGCGAGCACCCGGCGCAGGGTGCGTTCGGCGAGCGCCTGGATGGCGACTTCTTTGTATTCGGTGGACCAGCGGCGGCCGGTCACTTCGAGCATCAACTCGGCGGTCTTGGCGCCCGCGGCAGCCAGGAGCGCGTCGTCCGGCGCCTGGCCGAGGAGCATTTCCTCGACGGGGACGAAGCGGCGCGGGGTGGGCATCGCGGCGCCGGGGACCAGCCGGACGAAGTCGACGCAGCCGTGCGCGTCCAGGCGGCCGGCCGCGGCCATGCTGAGGCGGGATATGGCCTGCGCGTTGCGGCGGCCCAACTTGTAGAAGGCCTGGCGCGCGCCGGCGGGCGGCAGCGGGAACGTGAAATGGGTCAGCAGCTCGCCGGGCTGGATCGCCGTGCGGTTCGCGCCGGTGACGAGCTCGCTGACGAGAAGCGAGCGTTTACCCGTCCGCGAGGCCAGGTGGGCGACGGCGTCCAGGCACACGAGCGACGGCACGCCGTCGGCACAGGCGGCCGCGTTGATCGTGTTGCCGCCGATCGTGCCCGTGTTGCGGATGGCCGGGCCGCCGACCGTCAACGCCGCCTCGACGAGGCCCGACGCGAACTCCTGGAGCACGGGACTCTCCGACACTTCGGTGAAGGTGGCGGCCGCGCCGATGGTCACCTCGTCCCCGCGCCGCTCGATCGCCTTCATTTCGGGCACGCGGGTAAGGTCCACGACGCGATCGAACGCGGGCGGCTGGTGGCGGATCAGGACCAGCAGATCGGTGCCGCCGGCAAGCGGCCGGCAGGTGTGCGCCGGATCTGTCAGGAGATCCAGCGCGTGCTCGATGGATTGCGCCCTCACATAGTCGAATCTCGGCATGAGTCGGTCCTCGTAATCGAATTGTTCTGTCTCAAGTTAGCAGGAGCCGCCGACGACCGTCCGCAATAGCTGCACGCGGTCGCCATCGGCGAGGACGGCATCGTCCCGCTGGTAAAAGCCGTTGACGCTGACGAGCGGCCGCCCGTCGAAGGTGGGCACGCGCAGCAGCCGCAGCAGGTCATTAACCGTCGCTCCGTCCGCCAGGCTGACGCGCGGGAGCTCGCGCTGGACGGCAGCGGGCAGCCCGCGGGTGAAGTGGTCCACCCGGCCAAAGAAACGGACTTCGACGGTGATCATGGCCGCCAGATGATATCAGAAAGGGCACAAAAAGTAAACGAATGCGTTGCTAAGGTTGTTGTGCGCCGGTGGGGGGATTTGGACCACGGAAGTGTCTGGACCACGGAAGTATCTGGAACACGAAGACGCGAAGGCGGTCGAAGGACGCGAAGCGCAAAGGCTGGCGCCGCGAATGGTAGGGGCTGCCTGCGGTCGTCTGACACGGACGGCCGCAGGTAGCCCCTGGAAAGGGACGGTTTAGGACGGACTGCCTTTGACGTACTTGCAAACCAGGCGAGCGTCCGGGACCAGGCGTCGACAGCGGCTTCGGGATTGTAGTTGCGGCCGGTGTCGTTGTGGAAGGCGTGGCTCGCGCCCGGATAGATCACCTTCTCGAAAACCTTGCCGTTCTTCTGCATGGCTTCTTCGATGGCGGGGATGCCGGCGTTGATCCGCTGGTCCTCCCCACCGTAGATCCCCAGCACTGCGGCGCGGATGTTGGGCACCGCCTCGATCGGCGGGTTCGGGCCGTAGAACGGGACCGCCGCCTTGAGTTGGGGCGCCTTGGTGGCGACGAGCCAGGTCATCCCGCCGCCAAAGCAGAAGCCGACCATGCCCAGCTGGTCCTTGTTCACGTACGGCTGCGCCTGCAGGTACTGGATGGCGCTGAGAAAGTAGCCCGCCAGTTGATCGGGCGGCGTGCTGCTGAGGATGCCCGGGATCTGGGCCGGATCAGTCACCTTCGCGGTCCCGCCCTGCGAAGAGAGCAGGTCGACGGCCAGTCCCACGTACCCCGCCTTTGCAACCCGCCGGGTGACGTCCTTGATGTAGTCGGTGAGGCCGCGATTCTCGTGGCAGACCAGGATGGCGGGGAAGGGCCCCTGGCCCCTCGGCTTGGCGAGGTAGCCGACGAGGTCGAGGCCGGCGCCGGGGAATTTCGTGTCACCCGCTTCGATCGCCGGGTCGTCCGCCGGAACGTTGACGCCAGGCGACGCGGGGAGAGATGTCGGGGTGGGCGCGGTGTCAGTCGTCGCGAGGACCGTCGCGGTTGCGATGGCGCGCGTCTGTTCCGGTGTTGGCAGCGGCGACGCCGCTGCCCCTGCCGTGGCCTCCGGCCTGTGCAGGCGAGGCTGAGGCCAGGCGCTGTTGCCGCTGCAGTCGCTGCCGCCGGTCGCAGCGGGAAGCGCCGCGGTCGCTGCGGGCGCGCCGCCCGTCGCGGCCGGCACGGGCGCACAAGCTGCCAGGAAAGTGCTGGCCGCGGCCGCACTGCCGAACACCGCGGCCAGGTACTTCAGCGCCTGGCGCCGGGTCAGCGCGCCTTCCTGGTAATCTTCGACATACTCCTCGGCGAGGTAGCGCTGCAGCCAATTGAGTCGCCGCAAAAGCGTGCTCGATTTCTCCATCCTATCCTCCAATTCCTCGTGTAGCCCAACTCTACCGGCGGCCGCCCTGCTCCAGACCCATGTCGCGGCCGACATTAAGTAACTTTTAGCATGGTCTTGCCCTGCTGAATGTAGACTCAAGTCCCTTGAGACCGCGGGTCGACGGAAGTTAGCGGCGGGGCGGCCGCCGTAGTAGAATTGCGGGCGACGCAACGGATGGCCTGTGTAATTGGTGCATAGCTTTGGAGGGGTGCTCATGCCGGGAATAGATCGGGAATTCACCATGCGCTTTCTTGCCGGCGCGGCCGACCGGAACCTCTACGGCAACGTACACGGCGGGTACATGATGAAGTGGATGGACGAAGCGGCGTATGCGTGCGCGGCGGGGTGGAGCGGGCTGCCGTGCGTCACCGTGTCGGTCAGCGGCATCACCTTCCACAAGCCGGTCACCGTGGGCCACATCGTCGAGCTGCGCTCGCGGTTGGTGTATACCGGGCGGACGAGCATGCATATCGCGGTGCAGGTATGCTCCCGTGACCCGCGCCAGAGGCGATTACGAGCAGACGACGAGCTGCCTGATGGTGTTCGTCGCACTCGACGGGGAAGGCCGGCCAACGCCGGTGCCGAAGTGGGAACCCAGCACCCCCGAGGACGAGGCGCTGCAGATCCACGCGATGCGCCTGATGGCCCTTGGGCAGGAGATCCAGCAGGAACTGCAGGCGCTTGGGCAGGCCGAGGGATAATTGCTGCTCCTCTGGCCCACCCTCACCACAAAGAACCAAAGCCACGAAGGTCCAGCAAGCTTTGTGAAGCCTCGTGAGTTTGGTTCTTTTCGTTAGATCGCTACCTTAAACTTTCGCGATCTCATGCACACGATTGCAGCAACCTCTTGACAAACCTAGGCCAAGCTCATAGAATGCACACGTGTGCAGACGGACTAGATATCATGTCGCTTCCGGCATTTGCACACCCGCCACACGCTAACGACCCGCTGCAATTATCTGTTTCCGTTTGGAGGCATGCTGATGACCACGACCGCGCAACCCGCAGCGCCCACCGCTTCTGCGACCACGGCCCCGCTGAGCCCCATGCAGAAGACGGTCCTCACGAAGACCGACTACTGGAACGATTCCTGCTCGATCGAGGAACTGACCTACGGCATCGAGCACGGCGCGGTCGGCGCGACGACGAACCCCTCGATCGTGCTCGCCGTGCTGAAGAAGGAGATGCACCTCTGGCACGACCACATCCTGGGCTTGATCGCGGATAACCCGACCTGGACCGAGAACGACGTGCAGTGGAAGCTGATCGAGGATATGGCGATTCGCGGCGCGCAAGCTGCTGGAGCCCGCCTTCGAGCGCTACCAGGGCAAGAAGGGCCGCCTCTCGATCCAGACCGATCCCCGCAACTACCGGGATGCGGATGCCATTGCCAAGCAAGCGGTCTACTTTAACGGGCTGGCGCCGAACATGAACGTCAAGATCCCGGTCACCCATGCCGGCATCAAGGCCATCGAGGCGGCGACCTATCAGGGGGTGAGCGTCAACGCAACCGTCTCCTTCACCGTCCCGCAGATGATTGCGGTGGCCGAGGCGGTGGAGCGCGGGCTGCAGCGCCGGGATGCCGAGGGGCTGGACACGGCTCACATGGCGCCGGTGTGTACGATGATGATCGGCCGGCTGGACGACTGGATGCAGGTGTTGGTCAAGCGGGACGAGATCGACATCGATCCCGCCTGCGCCACGTGGGCGGGCATCGCGGCATTCAAGAAGGCGTACGGCATCTTCCAGGAGCGGGGCTACCGCACCCGCGCGCTCGCCGCCGCATACCGGCACCTCGGCCACTGGTCCGAACTGATCGGCGGCGACGTCGTGCTGACCATGCCATACGAATGGGCGGTCAAGGCCAACGGGTCCGACATTCCGGTCGTCGAGCGGATGCAAAACCCGGTCGACCCGCAGATCGTGGACGAGCTCTACACGCAAGATCCCGGATTTCCGCCGGGCCTACGACGAAGACGGGATGACCACCGAGGAGTTCGACGGTTACGGCGCGACCGTGCGCACGCTGCGCAGCTTCATCGCTTCCGTACACGACCTGGCCGCGGTCATCCGGGACTTCATGCTGCCCAATCCGGACGTCAAGTAGATAAGCGGGCCGGGTTCCCTTTGGGGAATCCGGCCATGCGAGAGGCGCATCGCCAGATGAGCGGACGCTCGGTCTCGATCCAGGACATCGCGCAGGCGGCGGGCGTTTCGCACGCCACCGTCTCACGGGCGCTGCGGGGCAGCTCGCTGATCAGCGCCGAGGTTCGGGAGAACATCCAGCGGCTGGCCGGGCAGATGGGCTATACGCCGAACGCGGTCGCGCAGAGCCTGAAGGGCCAGCGCACCAACACCATCGGGCTGGTCGTCACGTCGATCGCCGACCCGTTCTACGGCCGCTTGGTGCGCGGGGTCGACGAAGTGGCGCGGCAGGTCGGACGTGGACGTGTTTCTCGGCGTGTCGTACAACCGCGCCGACGAAGAAATGGCGGTGATCGAGTCGTTCCGGCGCCGCCGGGTCGAAGGGATCATCACGGCTTCGTCCCGGCTGACGCGAGGAGCAGTTGGAGAAGCTGGCGCGGAGCGGAACGCCGACCGTGCTCATCAACCGCCAGGCGGAAGGCGAGCATCCCGGGTTTCGCACCGTGCAGGTCGACAGCCATGCGGGTGGACAGCAAGCCGTCCGCCACCTGCTGGCGCTCGGGCACACCGCCATCGCGTACCTGGGCGCCACGAACCGGCCGCCCTCGAACCGCCAGCGCATGGCCGGCTACTGCGACGCGCTGGCGGAAGCGCGGCATCGAGGTCAAGGACGGCTGGATCCAGCAGGCCTCGCCCGAACGCCGCACGTACTCGGACGACGTGGAAGACGGCGAGCAGCTCATGCTGGAGGCGCTGCGACACGGCATCACCGCGGCCTTCTGCTACAACGACATGCACGCGGTGGGCGCGCTGCTCAGCGTGCCGCAGGCTCGGCATCGCCGTGCCCGACCAGGTCAGCATCGTGGGTTTTGACGGCGTCGACCTGGCGCAGTACGTCACGCCGCCCCTGACGACGATCCACCAGCCCAAGCTGCGCCTGGGCCAGCTTGCGGCGGAGATGCTCCTCAAACTGATGCAGGACGAACCCGTGGAAGACGTGGTGGTGCCGGTCGAGCTCGTGGTGCGCTGCAGCACCGGCCCCGTCCCGCCCGTGACGATCCAGGTGCGGCCCAACATCGAGCTTCCTGCCGACGTGTCCTGCTGAGCCAGATTCAGTCCAGATTCATGCACTCGTGTGCACTTTCACACAACGTCCAGTGAGGGAATGCGGCATGCGCCAATACAACTCTGAGAACCTGGTTATCCATCCTGCTCCGGCAGCCAACCCGGACGTGATCGTCGACGTGACGCCCGAGCGTGCGGGCTGGGATACGATCTCCTTCCAGGCGCGCCGGCTCGCGGCGGGCGAGAGCTGGGGCTTCGAGACGGGGCGCCACGAGCTGGCGCTGGTGGTGCTGGGCGGCACGGTCGACGTCCGGTCGAACCGCGGGGAGTGGTCGGGCCTGGGCGAGCGCGGCGAACGTCTTCGCCGGCCTGCCCCATGCGCTCTATTTGCCCGTCAGACACGGCCTTCACCGTGACCGCCGCGACGGACGCCGAGTTTGCCGTTGCCTGGGCGGCGGCCGACCAGGAATTCCCGGCCCGCCTCGTTACGCCGGCCGACGTGACCGTCGAGATACGCGGCGGCGACCACGCGACCCGGCAGATCAACCGCATGATGCCGCCCGGGTTCCCCTGCCAGCGGCTCGTGGTCGTCGAAGTCTATACGCCGGGCGGCAACTGGTCGAGCTATCCCCCGCACAAGCACGACGTGCACATCGCCAGGCCCGACGGCAGCCTCGCGCAGGCCGACCTGGACGAGATCTACTACTATAAGATCGACCGGCCGGAAGGGTACGCGCTGCAGCGGATCTACACCGACGCGGAGTCCCCGCTCCATGCGGCCGGTTACCCGATCGATGCAGCCGTGATCGCGCGCAACGACGACGTGGTGCTGATCCCCGAGGGCTACCATCCCGTGTCCAGCCCCGTGGGATACACCACCTACTACCTGAACGTGCTGGCCGGCTCGGCGCAGAGCCTGGCGGCCAAGGACGATCCCGATTACGCCTGGATCAAAGACTCGTACCGGGGCCTCGACCCCCGCGTGCCGATTTACCCGGTCCCCGAGACCGTCTAGACCTGCTGCACCGAGCCGCGAAAAGGAGAACAGAGCATGCCCGAACCCACCACCGTCCGCCTGACCATGGCGCAGGCGCTTGTCAAGTTTCTCAAGAACCAGTACGTCGAGCGGGATGGCGTCGAGACCCCCTTCTTCGCCGGCGCGTTCGGCATTTTCGGCCACGGCATCGTCGCGGGCGTGGGCCAGGCGCTCATGGAGAACCCCGACTTCCCCTACTACCAGGTGCGGAACGAGCAGGGCGGCGTCCATGCGGCCACCGCCTACGCCAAGGTCAAGAACCGCCTGCAGACGTTCGCCTGCCTCTCGTCCATCGGGCCGGGCGCGACGAACATGATCACGGGCGCGGCGACCGCGACGATCAACCGGCTGCCGGTGCTGCTCCTGCCCGGCGACATCTTTGCGCGGCGCAACGTCGCGCCGGTGCTGCAGCAGATTGAATCGAGCCAGAGCCAGGACATTTCGGTCAACGACTGCTTCAAGCCGGTCAGCCGGTACTGGGACCGGCTCAACCGGCCCGACCAGCTGCTGACCAGCCTGCCCGAGGCGCTGCGGGTGCTGACCAGCCCCGTCGGAAACGGGCGCGGTCACCCTGGCGCTGCCGCAGGACGTGCAGACCGAGGCCTACGACTACCCGGTCGCGTTCCTCCGCAAGCGGGTGTGGCACATCATGCGGAACCGGGCCGACCGGGCCGCGCTCCAGCGGGCGGCCGAGATGATCCGGGCGAGCAAGCGGCCCATGATCGTCGCGGGCGGCGGCGTGATTTATGCCGAGGCGACGGAGACGCTGGCTAAGCTTCGTCGAAGCGACGGGCATCCCGGTGGGCGAGACGATGGCCGGCAAGGGCAGCCTGCGCTGGGACAACCCGCTGAACCTGGGCGCGATC
This sequence comes from uncultured Chloroflexia bacterium, assembly GCA_963800615.1. Lineage (GTDB taxonomy): Bacteria > Chloroflexota > Anaerolineae > CG2-30-64-16 > CG2-30-64-16 > JALOOB01. Next base: position 275,417 of record CAWDBO010000021.1, on the reverse strand, counting down.
GGCGCAACCGGCACGCTGGCCGCGAACCGGATCGCGAAGGACGCGGACCTGGTCATCGGCATCGGCACCCGGTACAGCGACTTCACGACCGCGTCCAAGACCGCCTGGCAGAACCCCGACGTGCAAGTTCATCAACATCAACGTGACCGAGTTCGACGCGGGCAAGCACCACGGGCTGCCGGTCGTCGGCGACGCGAAGGTGACGCTGGAAGAGCTGGCGGAGTTGTTGGGGATCGGGGCGACCGCCGGTCGCCCGTACAAGGTGGCGGACGAGTATCGAGCCGAGGCCGAGCGGCTGCACGACGAGTGGGACGCGGAAGTGCAGCGGATTTATGACATCCGGCTGAGCCCCCTGCCCAGCCAGGGCGAGCTGATCGGGGTCATCAACGAGGTCTCCGGCCCGGACGCGATCATGCTGAATGCGGCGGGATCGATGCCGGGCGACCTGCACAAGCTGTGGCGCACCACGCATCCGAAGAACTTCCACATGGAGTACGGCAACAGCTGCATGGGGTACGAGATCGCGGGCGGCCTGGGCGCAAAGATGGCCGCGCCGGACCGCGACGTCTTCGTGATCATCGGCGACGGCACGCTACCTGATGCTCTCGTCCGAGCTGGTCACATCCGTGCAGGAAGGCGTCAAGCTGATCGTGCTGGTGTGGGACAACGGCGGCTTCAAGAGCATCGGCTCGTTGAGCCGCTCGCTGGGCATGGACGGCTTTGGCACGCGCTTCGTCAAGCGGGAAGACGGCATGCTGCCGGGCGATGGGGCCGGCGAGCGGGTGGAGCACCTGCAGATCGACTTCGCGATGAACGCGCGCAGCCTGGGGTGCAACGTGATCGAGTGCCGCACGACGGACGAGTACGTCGAGGCGCTGAAGGCGGCCAAAGAAGCGGACCGGACGACCGTGATCACGATCTGCAACGACCGGCTGCACGGCGTGCCGGGATACGAGAGCTGGTGGGACGTGGCCGTGCCCGAGGTGAGCGAAATGCCATCGGTGCAGGCTGTACGGGTGGAGTACGAAGAGAACCGGGCGAAGGAGCGGTATTTCCTGGAATAACGGCGAGAGAGACCTCCGAGGTTGCGTCACCTGCGGTGACGGTCGGCACCTCGGAGGTCATGGCGTACCGATAGGGACCTGGGAGGTTGGGGAGGCGAGGGATGGCAGAGAGACTGCGGAATTATGTAAACGGCGAGTGGCGCGAATCGGCGGCTGAAAGCTACCTGGATGTGACTAACCCGGCAACCGCCGAAGTGATTGGCGAAGGTGCCGCTGTCGCCGCCAAGCGAGGTGGACGAGGCGGCTCGGCTGGCAGCGGCAGCGTTCCCGGCGTGGCGCCGGGTGCCTGCTCCCGCCCGCATCCAGTACCTTTTCAAGCTGAAGACGCTTATGGAGGAGCATTTCGAGGAACTGGCCCGCACGATCGTGATGGAGAACGGCAAGATGCTCGACGACGCACGCGGCGAGATGCGGCGAGCGATCGAGAACGTGGAGACCGCCGCGGGCATCCCGACGCTGATGATGGGCGACTTCTCAGAGGACATCGCCCGCGGGATCGACGAGTACATGATCCGCCAGCCGGTCGGCGTGGCCGCCATCATCTGCCCGTTCAACTTCCCGGCCATGATCCCGTTCTGGTACCTGCCCTATGCGCTGGCCTGCGGCAACACGGCCATCGTCAAGCCGTCGGAGCGCTGCCCGATGACGCTGCAGAAGATGTTCGGGCTGCTCGACCAGGCCGGCTTCCCGAAAGGCGTGGTGAACCTGGTCAACGGCGGCGCGGACACCGTCAATGCGCTGCTCGATCACCCGGCCATCTCGGCCGTGACCTTCGTCGGCTCGACCCCGGTCGCGCGGCACATCTACAGCCGGGCCTCGGCAAACGGGAAGCGGGTGCAGGCCCAAGGCGGCGCGAAGAACCCGCTCATCATCCTGCCCGACGCGGACGTGGACCTGACGACCAGGATCGTGACCGATAGCGCGTTCGGCAACGCGGGCCAGCGGTGCCTCGCGGCATCCCTGGCGGTCACGGTCGGCGATGCGGACAAGATCTTCATACCGCACCTGGCCGAGGCAGCCCAGAGCCGGGTCGTCGGCAACGGGCTGGAGCATGGCGTCGACATGGGGCCGGTGATCACCCAGCAGAGCAAGGCGCGCATCCAGGGGCTGATCCAGAAGGGGCTCGATGAGGGCGCGGAGATGGTGGTTGACGGCCGGAACGCGAACATCCAGGGTTACGAGCAGGGTTACTTCCTGCGGCCGACCATCATCAGCGACATCGCCCGGCCGGAACCATCGCCAGGACGGAATTGTTCGGTCCCGTTCTCGGCGTGATGCGGGTCGAGACGGTGGACGACGCGATCAGGCTGGTGAACGGCGGCGAATACGGTAACATGGCCTGCGTCTTCACGAGCAGCGGCGCGGCGGCCCGGAAGTTCCGCTACGAGGCCGAGGCCGGTAACATCGGGATCAACATCGGCGTCGCGGCGCCGATGGCGTTCTTCCCGTTCAGCGGCTGGAAGAACAGCTTCTTCGGCACGCTGCACGCTCAGGGCAAACATGCCGTCGAGTTCTTCACGCAGACGAAAGTCGTGGTCGAGCGCTGGCTCGGCGAATGGGCGCGGAAATTCTAACATTTACCAAAGGGAGTTAAGGATGACAACGCAGAAACTCGGCTATTTCGTGGGCAACGAATGGCGCGAATCGAAGACCACCCGGTACATGGACTGCTATGACCCGTCGACCGGCGAGGTCATCGCACAGGCGCCCCAGTGCACCGCCGCTGAGGTGGAGGAAGCGATCGAGTGCGCGCAGGCGGCCTTCCGGCCGTGGGCCGACACGCCGGCGTCAAAGCGGGTGCAGGTCCTCTTCAGAATGAAGGCGCTGCTCGACAAGCACCTGGAAGAGCTGACCTACTTGGTGGCCCAGGAGCACGGCAAGGTCTGGGACGAGGCCATGGGCGACGTGCTGAAGGTCACCGAGGTCGTGGAGTTCGCGTGCGGCATCCCTCACCTGATGAAGGGCCCCGCGCTCATGAACTGCACCACCGGGTACGACACGACGCAGTACATGGAGCCGGTCGGCGTGTTCGCCGGCATCGCGCCGTGGAACTTCCCCGCGATGATCCCGATGGGCTGGATGGCCCCGCTGTGCATCGCCACGGGCAACACCATGGTGATCAAGGCGGCCAGCTTCACGCCGCACACCTCCATGCGCATCTGCGACCTGTGGGTCGAGGCCGGGCTGCCGGCCGGCGTGCTGAACCTGGTGACCTGCTCGCGCAACGAGGCCGAAATCCTGCTGCGCCATCCGCACGTGAAGGGCATTTCCTTTGTCGGCTCGACGAGCGTCGGCAAGCACATCTACGCGACCGCCGCATCGAACGGCAAGCGCGTCCAGGCGCTGACCGAGGCGAAGAACCACGCGCTCGTGCTGAAGGACGCGGCGCTGGAGCGCAGCGCCCGCGGCATCATCAACTCCGCGTGCGGCTGCGCGGGCGAGCGCTGCATGGCGCTGCCGGTCGTGGTGGCCGAAGAGGCGATCGCGGACGACCTGGTCGCGGTGCTGAAGCGCCTCATGCAGGACCTGAAGCTCGGGCCGGCGTACGACAAAGGCAGCCAACTCGGCCCGATGGTCAACGCGGAGCACCGCGAGTCGGTGATCAAGTGGATCGAGAAGGGCGTCGAGGAAGGCGCGGAGCTGGTGCTCGACGGCCGCGGCACGAGCGTGCCCGGTTACGAGGACGGCTTCTACCTGGGGCCGACGCTGTTCGATCACGTCAAGTCCGGGATGACGATCGGCGACCGGGAGATCTTCGGCCCGGTGCTGTGCATCAAGCGGGTGAAGGACTTCGACGAAGGCGTCGAGCTCATGAATGCCAACGAGTTCGCGAACGGCTCGGTGATCTACACGCAGAGCGGCTACTACGCCCGCGAGTTTGCGAAGCGAACCGACGGCGGCATGGTGGGCGTGAACGTGGGCATCCCCGTTCCGCTGGGCGTGTTCGGCTTCACGGGCCACAAGAACTCCTTCTTCAGCGACCTGCACGCGATGGGCACGGACGGCGTGCGCTTCTTTACGGAACAGAAGAGCGTGACCGCGCACTGGTTCTCGGAAGAGGAGGCGCGCGAGGGGCGGGTGCTGAACTCGTGGGACGGCATGATTTCGATGCCGAACCGGTAAGTGGAACGAAGAAACCAGGTTTCTGCGAGAAACCTGGTTTCTCCAATGCCGAACCGGTAGGGGATCAAAGAAACCAGGTTTCTCCCAGAAACCTGGTTTCTCCCGGAAGCAAAGGAGGAATCATGGCAAACATCAAGATCGGCAACGCCCCGTGTTCATGGGGGCAGCTGGAGTTTGAGCTGGAAGGCGAAGTCGCGGGCTGCACCCAGGTACTGAACGAGCTCGTGGAGACCGGCTACATCGGCACGGAACTGGGCGACTGGGGGTTCATGCCGACCGACCCGGACAAGCTCGCCGCGGAGCTTAACAGCCGGAACCTGACGATGCTCGGCGCGTTCGTGCCCGTGGCGCTGAAGGACCCGGACGCGCATGCGCCCGGCGTCGAGGCCGCGCTGAAGGTGGCGCGTCTGCTGCGCGCAGCAGCCGACCGGACGACTGGCTATCTGCCCTTCCTCGTCCTTGCGGACAACAACGGCACGCGTCCCCGTCCGCACGCAGAACGCGGGCCGGGTCACGCCTGAGATGGGGCTGAGCGACGAGGAGTGGAAGGTGTTCGCCGCTGGGGCGGAAAAGGTGGCGTGCTCGGTCTTCGAAGAAACGGGCCTGCGCACGGTGTTCCACCATCACTGCGCGGGTTATGTCGAAACGCCCGACGAAATCGCCCGTTTGCTCAGTATGACGGACGCGAACATCCTGGGCCTGGTCTTCGACACCGGACACTACGCGTTTGCGGCAGGTGACTGCGCCGCGGTGGCCGAGGGCCTCGAGCGCTTCGCCGATCGCATCTGGTACATCCACTTCAAGGACTGCCATCCCGGCGTCGCCGCGCAGTCGCGCGCCGAGGGGTGGGACTATTTCCAGTCGCTGGGGCACGGCGTGTTCTGCGAGCTGGGCCAGGGCGGGGTCGACTTCCCCGCGGTCGCCCGCTGGCTCGACACCCGGCCCGACATCCAATGGGGCATCGTCGAGCAGGACATCCTGCCCGGCATGGGCAAGCCCAAGGAAAGCGCGCGGCGGAACCGCGAGTATCTGCGGTCGATCGGTTTGTAATCGGGGTACGGGGCGACAGGCACATCCCGGCCACCGTACGGGCGACCGGCCGGTCGCCCGTACACAACACGGAGGAGCATTGTTATGGCAGACACCCTGAACGTCGGCCTCATCGGGGCCGGACGCATCGGCAAGGTGCACGCGGCAACTCTTGCATATCGCGTGCCGTGTGCGAAGCTCACGGCAGTGGCAGACGTCAACCTGGCCGCGGCACAGCAAGCGGCCGCTCAGTTCAACATCCCGGCCGTCTCAGACGATGCAATGGCCGTGATCGAGAGCAAGGACGTGGACGCGGTCTTCATTTGCTCTGCGACCGACACGCATGCGAAACTGACCACGGCCGCGGCACAGGCGGGCAAGCATATCTTCTGCGAGAAGCCGATCGCGCTGAACCTCGCCGAGATCGACAGCACGCTCGAGGCGGTCAAGGCTGCGGGCGTCAAGCTGCAGGTCGGCTTCAACCGCCGGTTCGACGCGAACTTTGCCCGCGTCCGCCAGGCCATCGTTACCGGCGAGGTTGGCACCCCCGCCCTGCTCCACATCATCAGCCGCGACCCGGGACCTCCGCCCATCGCCTACGTGAAGGTGTCGGGCGGCATGTTCCTGGACATGACGATTCACGACTTCGACATGGCCCGCTTCCTGATCGGCGCGGACGTGGAGGAGATCTACACGCAGGCGGGCATCACGGTCGACCCGGCGATCGGCGAGGCCGGCGACGTGGACACCGCGGTCGTGATGCTGCGCTTCGCCAACGGCGTCATCGGGACCATCGACAACTGCCGCCGCGCGACCTACGGCTACGACCAGCGGGTCGAGGTGCTGGGCAGCAAGGGCGCGATCGCAACGTCGAACAACTACCCGAATGCCGCCACGCTCAGCGACGGCGCGAGCGTCCGCCGCGACCTGCCGCTGAACTTCTTCATGGACCGCTACACGGAGAGCTTTGCGACCGAGGTCGCAGCGTTCGTCGACGCGGTGCTGAACGACAAGCCGGCGCCGGTCACCGGGTACGATGCCCGGGTGCCCGTCGTCATGGGGCTGGCCGCCATCAAGTCGCACAAGGAAGGCCGGCCGGTCAAGCTGAGCGAGATCGGCTGAGCACGGGCAACGCGGCTCATGGGCATGAAAGGAGGGGATGCGGTGTTGACAGAAGTAGCGCATTCCGGTGAGCAAAACGGCGGCGACGCCTTGCTCCGGCTGGAGGGCATCTCGAAGAGCTTCCCCGGCGTCCGAGCGCTGCACAACGTGCACATGGAGGTGCGCAGGGGCGAAGTGCACGCGCTGCTTGGCGAGAACGGCGCGGGCAAGTCGACCCTGATGAAGATCCTGTCGGGCGCCTACGGCCGCGACTCCGGCGAGATCATCTGGGAAGGCAAGCCCATCACCATCCCCAACCCTCGCGAGGCGCAGAAGATCGGTATCGGCATCATCTACCAGGAATTCAACCTGGTTCCGCAGCTGAGCATTGCCGAGAACGTCTGGATCAGCCGCGAGCCCTACCGCAATCGCTCGCTCCAGTTGATCGACTGGAAGGAAATGCGCCGCAAGACCAAGGCTCTTCTCGACGAGGTACACCTGCCGCTCGATCCACGGCGGCCGGTGGCGGGCCTGGGCGTGGCCCAACAGCAGATGGTCGAGATTGCTAAGGCCCTGTCGCTCGACGCAAAGTTATTGATCATGGATGAGCCGACGAGCGCGCTAACCGACACCGAAATCAACCAATTGTTTACCGTGATCCGGCGCCTGAAAGAAAAGGGCGTCTCGGTCGTGTTCATCTCGCACCACCTCGAGGAGGTTCTCGAGATCTGCGACCGGGGCACCGTCCTCCGCGACGGCGAATACATCGACACAGTGGATCTGGCGAACGTGACCAAGGAAGACCTGATCCGCATGATGGTCGGGCGGAACCTGGAGCAGCAGTATCCGAAGGTGGAAACCATTCGGGGCGAAGAGGCGCTGCGCGTGGAAGGTCTGAAACGAGAAGGACTGTTGCATGACATCAGCTTCAGCGCGTACACAGGCGAGATCCTCGGCATTGCCGGCCTCGTCGGCGCTGGTCGCACTGAGCTCATGAGAGCCGTCTTCGGCGCGGATCGTATCGACGCGGGCAACATTTACGTCTTTGGAAAGAAGATCGACGTGAAGTCGCCCCAACAGGCGATCCACGCGGGCCTCGGGCTTCTGCCGGAGGACCGCAAGCAGCAAGGGCTGGTCCTCATGCTTTCGGTGCTTCACAACATGAGCATGGCCAGCCTGGACAAGCTCACTACCAACCTGCTGTTGCGCAGGGGTGATGAGCGGCGGCAGGCCGGCGAGTTCGTGGACAAGCTGCGCATTGCAACCCCGAGCGTGAACCAGCAGGTGCAGTACCTGAGCGGCGGGAACCAGCAGAAAGTGGTGCTTGCCAAATGGTTGGCGAGCCAATCGAAGATCCTGATCTTCGACGAGCCGACGCGCGGCATCGACGTCGGCGCGAAGGTGGAAGTGTACAACCTCATGAACACCCTTGTGCATAGTGGGGTCGCAGTGATCATGGTGTCCTCCGAAATGCCTGAACTCCTTGGCATGAGCGACCGGATCCTGGTGATGCACGAGGGCAGAATCGCAGCCGAGATCAGTCGCCAGGATGCGACCGAAGAGAATGTCCTGGCAGCCGCGATGGGAGCACATCAAGATGACTAGCATGCCCGCCACAGAGAAAAAGGAAGCCCGGACGTTCGGCATGACGGCGGGCTCATTCGTCGCGAGGTTCGGCGCGCTGTTCGGCCTCGCTATCCTGGTGATCGTGCTCTCGATCCTGTCGCCCGTCTTCCTGACGCCGGACAACATTGCGAACATTGCCCGGCAGGCGACAGTCAACGCGCTATTAGCCGTCGGCATGCTTCTGTGCATCGTCACCGCCGGCATCGACCTCTCGGTTGGCTCGATTCTGGCGCTGTCGATGAGCGTACTGGCGATGCTGATCATCAAGATGCACGTCAACCCATTTCTCGCAGTGCTTGCGTGCCTGGCGGTCGGGCTGGGCTTGGGGATGGTCAACGGTCTGCTGCTGACCCGGCTGCACCTACCTCATCCCTTCATCTCCACCCTGGGCACCATGAACGTCGCGCGCGGCCTGGCGCTCATCATTACCGGCGCTGCGCCCATCTCGGGCTTTGATCGGGCGGGCGCACCGCAGGTGTTGGTGCTGGGAGCCGGACGCTATCGGCGTCGTCCCCGTGGCCTTGATCGCCGTGATCCTCGTCTACATCGTCTTCCACCTGCTGCTTTCCGACACTGCGTTAGGCCGGCACATCTATGCGGTCGGCGGCAACCAATCGGCGGCCCGCCTCTCGGGCATCAACGTGGACCGCACCCTGCTCATCGTGTATAGCACCAGCGGGCTTGATGGCAGGGCTCGCGGCGCTCACGCTGGCCGGCCGGACGAACTCGGGCTATCCGACGGCGGGAACGGGTTACGAACTCGATGCGATCGCGGCGGTGATCATCGGCGGTGCGAGCTTCGCGGGCGGCTCGGGCACAGTATGGGGAACGGCCGTCGGTGTGGCGTTGATCGCCGTGCTGCGCAATGGCCTGGTGCTTCTAAAGGTACCGACAGAGTGGCAGATCGTGGCGATTGGCCTTGTGATCATCGGAGCGGTGTACGTCGACGTGCTGCGCCAGCGGGCGCGGCGATAATCGCCCACATGCGTCCTGTTGCACGGCCGGGAGCACTCGGCCGAAAAGCTACCTCCGGGCGTCGCCACGTACGAAAGGAGGTGAAGATCCGGACCACGGCGACGATTGCGTCCTATTGACGAACAGACATCCGCAGATCATCTCAGATCGTATAGGGGGAGAATAACATGTCGTCCCAGCTCAAGATCCTTGTGGCACTCAGCCTTGTCGTCCTGATCGCTCTGGCGGGCTGCACGCCGGCCGCACCGAGCCAGGGCACAGCACCGACTTCGGCCCCGGCCCCGACTGTGGCAGCCCAGCCGACCACAGCGCCGGCAGCCGAACAACCGACCGCGGCGCCTGCAGCGGGTGGCGAAAACAAGCCGGTAAACATCGCGGTCATCGTCAAGGCCGTGACCAGCACCTACTGGAAGACCGTCGGCGCGGGCGTCGACGCGGCCATGAAGTCCGACCCGACGATCAAGGCCTCCTTCCTCGGCCCGAACGAAGAAACCGACATCGAAGGCCAGATCCGCATCATCGAGTCGGCGATCTCCTCCAAAGTCGATGCCATCGCGGTCGCACCTTCGCAGGCCGACCAGGTCCAGCCGACCCTCGAGAAGGCTGTCGCCGCCGGCATCCCGGTCGTCCTGATCGACACCGACATCGCCAACTTCGCCAACAAGGCCGCCTTCGTCGGCACCGATAACCAACTCGGCGGCCAGCTCGGCGGCGAGTTCATCGCCAAGGCCCTCAAGGCCGGCGACGAGGTCGCCATCATCCGCGGCGCAGCCGGCGATCCGGTCCACAACCTGCGCGAGAATGGCGCCAAGACCGCCCTGGAGAAGGCCGGCCTCAAGGTCGTCGCAGTCCAGCCCGCGGATTCCGACCGCGCCAAGGGCCAGACCGTGGCCGAGAACCTGCTCACCGCCAACCCCAACCTCAAGGGCATCTTCGCCACCAATGACGAGATGGCCCTCGGCGCCCTCAACGCAGCCAAGGCGGCCGGCAAGCAACTCGTCATCGTCGGCTTCGACGCGACCCCGGATGCCCTGGCCTCGATCCAGGCCGGTGGCCTGGCCGGCTCCGTCGCCCAGTTCCCGACCAAGATCGGCGAGCTCGGCACCCTGACGGCGGCCAAGGTCGCTCGCGGGCAAACGGTCGACAAGTTCGTCAACACCGGCGTCGAAGTCGTCTCCAAGGACAACGTCGCTAACTTCGCGGCGCCTGCAGCGGGTGGCGAAAACAAGCCGGTAAACATCGCGGTCATCGTCAAGGCCGTGACCAGCACCTACTGGAAGACCGTCGGCGCGGGCGTCGACGCGGCCATGAAGTCCGACCCGACGATCAAGGCCTCCTTCCTCGGCCCGAACGAAGAAACCGATATCGAAGGCCAGATCCGCATCATCGAGTCGGCGATCTCCTCCAAAGTCGATGCCATCGCGGTCGCACCTTCGCAGGCCGACCAGGTCCAGCCGACCCTCGAGAAGGCTGTCGCCGCCGGCATCCCGGTCGTCCTGATCGACACCGACATCGCCAACTTCGCCAACAAGGCCGCCTTCGTCGGCACCGATAACCAACTCGGCGGCCAGCTCGGCGGCGAGTTCATCGCCAAGGCCCTCAAGGCCGGCGACGAGGTCGCCATCATCCGCGGCGCAGCCGGCGATCCGGTCCACAACCTGCGCGAGAACGGCGCCAAGACCGCCCTGGAGAAGGCCGGCCTCAAGGTCGTCGCAGTCCAGCCCGCGGATTCCGACCGCGCCAAGGGCCAGACCGTGGCCGAGAACCTGCTCACGGCCAACCCCAACCTCAAGGGCATCTTCGCCACCAATGACGAGATGGCCCTCGGCGCCCTCAACGCAGCCAAGGCGGCCGGCAAGCAACTTGTCATCGTCGGCTTCGACGCGACCCCCGATGCCCTGGCCTCGATCCAGGCCGGGGGCCTGGCCGGCTCCGTCGCCCAGTTCCCGACCAAGATCGGCGAGCTCGGCACCCTGACGGCGGCCAAGGTCGCTCGCGGGCAAACGGTCGACAAGTTCGTCAACACCGGCGTCGAAGTCGTCTCCAAGGACAACGTCGCTAACTTCGCGGCGCCTGCAGCGGGTGGCGAAAACAAGCCGGTAAACATCGCGGTCATCGTCAAGGCCGTGACCAGCACCTACTGGAAGACCGTCGGCGCGGGCGTCGACGCGGCCATGAAGTCCGACCCGACGATCAAGGCCTCCTTCCTCGGCCCGAACGAAGAAACCGACATCGAAGGCCAGATCCGCATCATCGAGTCGGCGATCTCCTCCAAAGTCGATGCCATCGCGGTCGCACCTTCGCAGGCCGACCAGGTCCAGCCGACCCTCGAGAAGGCTGTCGCCGCCGGCATCCCGGTCGTCCTGATCGACACCGACATCGCCAACTTCGCCAACAAGGCCGCCTTCGTCGGCACCGATAACCAACTCGGCGGCCAACTCGGCGGCGAGTTCATCGCCAAGGCCCTCAAGGCCGGCGACGAGGTCGCCATCATCCGCGGCGCAGCCGGCGATCCGGTCCACAACCTGCGCGAGAACGGCGCCAAGACCGCCCTGGAGAAGGCCGGCCTCAAGGTCGTCGCAGTCCAGCCCGCGGATTCCGACCGCGCCAAGGGCCAGACCGTGGCCGAGAACCTGCTCACGGCCAACCCCAACCTCAAGGGCATCTTCGCCACCAATGACGAGATGGCCCTCGGCGCCCTCAACGCAGCCAAGGCGGCCGGCAAGCAACTTGTCATCGTCGGCTTCGACGCGACCCCCGATGCCCTGGCCTCGATCCAGGCCGGTGGCCTGGCCGGCTCCGTCGCCCAGTTCCCGACCAAGATCGGCGAGCTCGGCACCCTGACGGCGGCCAAGGTCGCTCGCGGGCAAACGGTCGACAAGTTCGTCAACACCGGCGTCGAAGTCGTCTCCAAGGACAACGTCGCTAACTTCGCCAAGTAAGCGACCATCTCTGCAGGGGATGGGGGGATGCGGGGATGGGAACGGGAGTCCGTCCCCGCCGCCCTTCATCCCCGCCACTTTTCGGAGTTCCGATGCTCAACCGTAAGGAGATCTCCGTTGGCCTGATCGGGGCTGGTGGGATGGGCAGCCGACATGCGAGCAACCTCCAAGAGCAAGTCCCCGGCGCGCGGGTGGCGGCTGTCTATGACCTCGATGCGGGGCGCGCCAGGCAGGCTGCAGCCCGGTGTGGTTCGTCCGCCGTCTTCGAAGACCCGTTCCGCGTGATTCAAGACCCCGGCATTGATGCGGTGATCATTGCGTCGCCCGACGCAACCCATCTCGACTTCACCCTTGCATGTCTTCAGGCCGGAAAACCGGTGCTGTGCGAAAAGCCGCTGGCAACGAGCGCACAAGATGCCGCTCGGGCGGTCGGAGCGGAATGTGCTGCAGGCAGGCGACTGGTATCGGTCGGCCTGATGCGGCGGTTCGATCCGTATCACGCCGGGGTGCGAGAGATCGTGGCGGCTGGGAAGTTGGGGCGGCCGGTACTGTACAAGGGCGTACACCGCAACGTGGCCATTCCGTACGATTCCCGCGGCGAGGTCATCCTCACAAACTCGGCCGGTCACGATATCGACGCGGTGCGGTGGCTGTTGGGCCAGGAAATCGAGACGGTCTACGTGAGCGGTGTACGCTCGCACGCCACCTTTGGTCCTGAGACGACCGACCTGCTCCTGCTCCAGATGTCGCTCAGCGGCGATTGCCTGGCAACGGTTGAGGTATTCGCTGCCGCGGAGTATGGATACGAAGTGACGGCCGAGATCGTCGGCGAACGCGGGGTCGCCACGTCGGGACGTCCTGATCGCGCGCTCGTCCGGTCTGGCGCTGCCGCAGGCGTGGGTCTCCCGGGCGACTGGCTCGAACGATTCCAGGACGCGTACATCATCGAGCTGCGCGAGTGGATTCAGTCCGTGCGGTCAGGCGCGACGTTCGCGGGGGCCAGCGCATGGGACGGCTACCTGACGTTGCTCGTAACGGACGCGTGCGTCAGATCGCTGAGAAGCGGAAAGCCGGTTGCGGTTGAGGCGCCGGCTCGCCCGAGCCTCTACTAAACAAACCGCTAACGAGGGTGTCATGAAACTAGGATTCCACAGTGCAACCACAATGACCAGCGACCTCGAGACCGACGTTGCGGCGACCAAGGCCGCGGGGTTCAAGGCGCTCGAACTCGGGGCCTACAAGCTCGACAAGTACCTGCCCAGCCACTCGGTCGCGGAGCTGAAGGCGCTGCTCGACGATAACGGCGTCGCGCCCATGAGCATCAACTCGATCGAATTCATCGCGTTCCGCACGCCGGAAGATTACGCCAAGATCAAGGCCCGGCTGGTGGAGCTGTGTGAGATCTCCAAGGAGATCGGCAACCCGTGCATCGTCGTCGTGCCCAGCCCGACGCCCGACCGCAACCTGCCCTGGGAAGACGTCGTGGCCGAGTACGTCAAGGTGCTGCGGGAGCTGGCCGACATCGCCGCGCCGTACGGCGTGAACCTGTCCTTCGAATCCCTCGGCTTCGGCTGGTGTACGGTGCGGACGCCGCGGGCGGCATACGAGATCGTGCAGAAGACCGACCGGGCGAACGTGGGCATGACGGTCGACTGCGCCCACTTCTACGGCGGCGGCGGGCTGCTGAGCGAGCTGGACGTGCTGGATCCGCAGAAAATCTTCGCGTTCCACCTCGACGACCTCGAGGACACGCCCAAGGAAGCGATCACCGACGCCACCCGGCTGCTGCCCGGCCTCGGCATCGTGCCCCTTGCCGAAATCTGCCAGCACATGAAGGCCAACGGCTACGACGGCGTCTGCTCGGTCGAGCTGTTCCGGCCCGAGTATTGGGCCTGGGACCCGTGCGAGCTGGCGGTCAAGGCGCGCGAGACGGCGCTGAACGTGCTCTCGCCGTACTTCGACGTGCAGTAAGAGGCGCTTTATGGATTTAAGCAAGTTCGTCAAGCAGTTCCGTGTCGAGCCGGGTCGCAAAGTGCGGCTGGCGAAGGATTTCGACCCCGGCTCCACCGGGGGGTTGGAGAAGAAATCGATTGACGAGGATGAGCTGCTGGCGCAAGGCATCCAGGTTCTGGCCGACTACCAGGAAAAGCTCTATGCCGAGAACAGCCGTGCCCTGCTGATCATCGTTCAGGCCCTCGACGCGGCGGGAAAAGACAGCGCGATCGCGCACGTGATGAGCGGCGTGAATCCGACGGGCTGCCAGGTGTTCAGTTTCAAGGCGCCCAACGCCGAGGAACTCGACCACGACTACCTCTGGCGCATCGTCAAAGCGCTGCCCGAGCGGGGTCGAATCGGCATCCACAACCGCTCACACTATGAGGAAGTGCTGGCGGTGCGCGTGCATCCTGCCTTCCTCGTGCCGCAGCGCCTCCCGCCGGCCACGCTGGGCGCGGGGCTGTGGAAGCAGCGCTTCGAGGAGATCAACAACTTCGAGAAGTACCTCGTACACCAGGGCACGGAAATCGTGAAGATCTTCCTGAACGTGTCGAAGGAAGAACAGTGCGAGCGCCAGCTCGAGCGGATTGACACGCCGGAGAAGAACTGGAAGTTCAGCGCGGCCGATATCGAGGAGCGCGCGTACTGGGACCAATACATGGAGGCGTTCGAGGACGTGTTCGACCACACGAGCACGGAATGGGCGCCCTGGCATATCGTGCCCGCCGACAAGAAGTGGTTTACCCGCCTGGCGGTCGCCGGCATCATCGGCCAGAAGCTGATCGAGATGGACCCGAAGTACCCGGTGGTCGACGACAAGGCGCGGCAGGCGATGCTGGCCGCGGAGAAGCTGATCAACGAGGATAAGGCGAAGCAGCCGGAGAAGTAGAAGTTGTCTTCCAAAGTCCGCAGAGGACGGAAGAGCAGCTCCCATCAAGAGAGTTGGGGTTGTGACAAAAGACTCCCGAGGTCTCGAGAACCTCGGGAGTCTCGCACTCAGACCGCAGCGATCAGAGGCTATTTACTTCTTGCCGATCCCGATCACGGCGGCCGAACCGTCGGCCGCGCTGCCGGCGACGCGGAAGACGATACCATACTTCGGCACGATCACGCTGTTGGCTGGCGCCTTCGGGCTCCAGTACGATAGACCATCATCGAAGTTCGGAACACCGGCAGCACCTGCGTACTTGCGTTCCTTGCCCCAGTACGATAGTACGGCGTCGTACGTCTTGACTATGTTGAAGGTCGAGTCATAGGTCTGAACGCGGCTGGTCCAGGGCAGGCTGCCATAGTTGAGATAGGGCGGGCGGAGCATCGCGGTCGAGTGAGAATCGACCACGAGCAGGAAGCCGGCGCCTGGGTGCGTGCCCGTCCAGTTGTCTGTGTAGCTGGTGTCGCGATACCATAGCAAGAGGCCCGGATTGTAGCTGAAGTACCACGGCTCGTCCGGATTGCTCGCATATGGGTCGAACGAGTAGGCTTCAGTCAGTCCGTTGTCGAAGTTGACGACAGTGGAGCCATCGTACGGTGTCTCGAGCTTGTTGAGGTTCCGCCACTCCATCATGTAGTAGTGGTTTTTCAGGTCGCTGCCGGTGACCCGGGTCCACCCGTCTGCTGTCCAGGCGGAGTCCGCGGTCTCGACGTCGTCGAAGAACAGGGAGGCGCCATCGGCCGTGACGCCGATATCGTCGACGTAGAACCCGGCCATGCTTGTGCCCCAGTCTGTCATGTAGCGGAACTGAAGCATCATAGGCTTGCCGACGTAGTCCTTCAAGTCGTAGGTCTTTGCCAACCAGCCGCCGCTGTTGCCGGTGAAGCCAGGCATGTTGTCCTTGATCGCCGGATAGCCTTCGTCGACAACATCAGACGTTGTGCCGTCGATCGGCAGCGAGGTCCAGGTCACGCCGCCGTCTGTCGAGACCTGAACAAACCCATAGTCCCACTGTTCCTCGATATCGTACCAAGTCCAGAAGTTAAGTGTGGCGCTGGTCTTGCCGGTGAGATCCACCGAGCGAACCAGTGTGTTGTCGATCTCATCACCCTTGCCACCGAACCATTCGTAGCTTCCGCTGTGGGGGGTGTTCACGTAGAAAGGCTTCTGTGGGAGACTGATCCTCGCGCCAACAAACGTGCCATCGCCACCCCAGCGCTCCGATTGCTCCAGCCGTACTCCAACGGGATCTTTGCCCAATGCGCCGAGCGTAGTCAGCGCCACCGTGTCGTTGTAAGCTAGCCAGCCGACGGTCGTGCGCGCCCAGACGCTCATACTGGACGGCTGGGTCTGTGCGGGCCGGCCAATCCAGGAGCCGCTCGACTGCAGCGTCCAGTAAGCTATGGAATCACCACGGCCGCTGTAGGCGGTGTCGTACTCGTCGGGCAGGCCGAGATCATGAGCAAATTCATGAGCGAACACGCCAACGCCGCCATCCTCGGGCATGATCGTGTAGTTGTAGATAAAGATCCCGGCTGGGCAGGATGCAGTTGGTTCAGCGACTTGCTGCTCGACAGACGAACTGTGCGCCCAGATCGCGTCATTGCCTTGCGCCCCGCCTCCACCCGACTGGTCAATACCAGCGTGGATGAATAGGGGATGATCGATGACACAGTCGCCATTGGTGTCATATTCTTCCCACGGAATGGCACCCTCGTTGTTGATTACGTCGACTGCATCTTTAATCAAGGTTGCCGTATTGCCAGGTGCGAGGTTGTCGTGTCCACCCGTCGGGTTGTCGTCGCCGTAGAAGGCTTCCGGCTTGTCGACAGTGAACCAGCCGTACGCCTTTCCGGCGACCGTGTACTGACCGAGCGATTGCGCCAAGAAGTAATCGCGCATGCTGCCGCGGTGTTCGCCGGCGTAGTATGGGGTGCCGTCGGGAATCGTCCAGCCACCGGGCGTGAACAGCATATCCTCGTAGTGCTGGATGTTGAAGTCAGGGACCCATAGGTCGAAGCTGTTGTTCGGCTTAGGTATCTGGTTGTACAGAGGACCGGAGGTCGTGCGAGGATCCTGCTCCTTCGGAGTCCAAGTGTAAGGCTGTTCGCTGAAGTCGACGGCAATGAGCAGGAGTTTGCCTTCGTCCCACGAGTGGCTTAAACGCGGGAGTAGAAGACGGCACCTCGACGCGGTTGCCCAGCTTGCGCCCGCGGATGTCGCTGGCTGCAAGTTGGTTCAAGACTTCCTCATTGTGATCTACGGCCTTGCGAGCCAGCGGGTTGTAGTTGCGATCGGGCCCGCCGCCCTTGTTCTTGAGCTGCAGATACGCCAGGACAGCCGCATCTTTCTGCTCCGGGGTCGCATTTACTGAAAGGAGCCCCTGGCGGATGAGCAACTGCTCGATCTTCTCGGGGTTAGCGGGCATCTGAGATGCACCGGACGGCGTCTGTGCCGAGGCCGGGACGGCCGCACCTAGTAGGCCGGCCAGGAGCGCGACAACAGCCACAAGTACCCAGAATCTTCTGTTCACGGTTCCTCCAGTGTGAGTGTGGGTTTAAAGGTTAGCCAGGATGGCTGGCTGCGACCAGATGGACTGTGAGGCGTGAAAAATGATGTCTGTAACTCACCTCCGTTTCTGTTGGGGAAGTCAGAACACATAGCGGCGAAGTCGAGTTTAAGACATCGTGACGCCATTGTCAAACTTGAAAATCAACGAGTCACCTAGTCCGATCGACATCGCTGATCCGATCGCGATCGTCGAGGCGGACGGGGCTGAAGGGTTCAACGAAATGTCGGCAGGCTCGCAGCCACCACCGATTGCCCCAACCTCCGGAACTTCTCGTCCGGCAGCGTGATGCTGATCCGCTGGGCGAGCTCCGGGAACTCACCCTCGAGCACACGGCCCGCTTCTCTCAGGATGATCTCCCCACCTTGACCTGAGGTCACGCGGCCGAGGATCAGCACATGGCGCAAGTCGGGATAGAACTCGGCGTAGTGCGCGACCCCGTACCCCAGGTAGACCCCGATGCTCTCCCAAATCTGCCGCGCGCCGTCGTGGCCCGACTCGAGATGGCCCTGGACGAGCTTCAGCTTGTCCGCGTTGGTCAACCCGCCGGGGATTTCGATCCCGGCAAGCGGGGCCAGGCGGAACACGCACTGCTGCGAGAAGTACTGCGAGCCGACGCCGACGTCGCCCGACCACTCGTCCACGGGGCCGTCGGGCCGGTAATCCACGGGCGCAAACGCCAGCTCGTTCAGCCAGCCGGTGATCGCGCCCTCGCCGTTCACGTAGCCGCCCGCCTCGCTGGAACCCATCGCGATCCCGAGCACGCCGTTGTCGCCCAGCGACAGCGCGCCGCGCGAGCGCGGTCACGTCGCCGTCGTTGACTACCACGAGGGGCACGCCGAACTCGTCGCGAATGCGTGCGAACATGGAGCGGATTTCGCCGAAGCGCTCGGGAGGAATGCTGCGGAAGAGCGACGCTACCATGGGCCGGCCGTCGACGAAGATGCCGGCGGAAGAACCGCCGATCGCATCCACCCGCGGCAGCTTCGACGCGGCGAGCTTCAACGCGGCCACGACCTGCTCGTAGTGGTATGCCGGGTCAACCTGCCCGCCAGGCTCCCACACAATCTCCTCGCTGAAAATCGCCTCGCCGTCCAGCACCGCCGACACCTTCAGGTCGGACGCGCCCAGGTCGAAGCCGATCCGCGCGCCGTCCAAGTGGCCGCCCAAGGGCTGGCCGGCCTCCGAAGCCGCGGGCACATCCTCCGCCCGGCACCCGACCACCTCAAAAGGGCGCTCGTAGATCTGCTCGCCCATGAAGTGATAGTCGAACGCGCGCGCGCCCGCCCGGCGCGTACAAGCGGCGGATATGCTCGGCGATGCCGGGCGCTCCGCCCAAGGTCACCCTCCACCCGCCGCGCGCCCACAACAGAAACTTCACCAACCGCTCGGCATAGAAGAGGTTAGCCTCGGCCTGCGGATGCTCCTCCGGGAAAACCACCGTCTCGAAGCGCGAGCGCGAGCCGTCGCTCCGCTCCAGCCCGACCACCAGCGCGACGCCCTGTCCAGAAGCCATCACGGCTCCCCGAAAGGCCCGGTTTGCCAGCGCAGCCGGCCGAAACTCCAGCTCGAGCGGCGGGAAAAAACGCGGGGGAACCAAAGGGAATGAAGCCATCCCGTGCGCCTCCATCTTGTATCAATTAGTGGGGACATCATACTCCGACGAGGTGGACCTCGCCTCCTTTCCTCTCCGCGGAGGACTGGAGAGCGATTGAGGACACCGCTCCCCCTCTCCTGTCCTCAGACAGGAGTGCGGCCAAGGACGAGACTCCCCCTCTCCTGTCCGCAGACAGGAGAGGGGGTCGGGGGGTGAGGTTACTTCGTCTGCTCCACGACCCAGTTCGTGATGGTATCCAGCACGCCCGGTCCGAATTCAGGCTTCAGCTGGGTATACTCACTTGGGCTACCCGTCTGCGCAGCCTGGAAAAGGTGGTTGGCGTCCGGAAAGACCTTGGTCGTGCAGTCCTTGTTGCCGCCCTTCTCGCACGCCGCCTTGACGGCCGGCTCGTTCGTCGCGGCCAACACCTGCACGTCCTTGCCTCCAAAGAGCGCCAGGACCGGCGCATGCACCTTCTGGAGGACCGGCGCGGGATCATGCGTCAAGAAGAACTTGAACCAGCCGCCCTGCAGCGTCGCAAGTTGTCCCTCCGCGCCCTTCTTGGCCCACTCATCCAAATCGCCGAGCGCATCGCGCTGCGACTGCGGCAGCTTCTCGGCCGCGCTCTTCAGTTGCGCCACGAGCTCGGCCTTAACCTCGTCGAGTCCCTCGCCCGTCAGCACTGCGTCGATCACCTTGGTTTGTTTCGCTCTCGTTTCGTCGACCGCAGCCTGGTCCGCGCCGTTCGATTTCGCGACGGCTGCCGCCTGCGCGATGATCACGTCCTTGCCCGTCTCACCCGGCCCGGCGAGCAGCACGAGGAACGCGACGTCGCCCTTGTTGACAGCAACCATCGGGGCAATAATGCCGCCTTCGCTGTGTCCCAACAGGCCGATCTTCTTCGGGTTGATCTCGGGCCGCGTCTTGAGATAATCGTAGGCCGCGCTCACGTCTGCAGCATAGGTCTCAGACGTGTCATCCATCGTGCCCGTCGTCGATCCGCCGATGCCGCGGTCGTCGTAGCGCAGCACCGCGATGCCCTTGCTCGTCAGTGCGTCGGCGAGGATTGCGAACGGCTTGAAGCCGAAGATCTCCTCGTCGCGGTTCTGCGCGCCGCTGCCGCTGATTAGCACGACCGCAGGATGTGGGCCCTGACCCTCGGGCAGCGACAGTGTGCCCGCCAGCGTGTACTGGCCGTTCTTGAAGGTGACCTCTTCCTCCTTGTAGCCCTTGGCAGCCGCGGTGGGTGCGGCAGCGGCAGCCGCCGCCTGGCGGCTCGCTTCCCAGGTTCCCTTATAGCCGGCTTGCTCGTACGCGCCGCTCATTTTGTCGCCATCGACCTTGCCGGTGAACGTGGCCGTGCTGGGCTTCGGCATCATTTCGAACCTGACCTCGTTACCCTTCACGGCAAAGTTTTCCATGCGCAGGTCGCGCGCACCTTGCGCGGGAATGTCGATGGTCCCGCCCTGGCCCTTGAAGTTCAGCTTGATGACGATGACCTGGCCTGCCACGTTGATACTGCCGTCCCAGCCGCCGTCGAGGGCCGGGCTCGCTGCCGGCTCCGGAGCGGTGGTCGCAGCGGGAACGGTGGCTTCGGCTGCCTTGGCCGTTGTGGGCGCGGGCGCCGGTGCGACTGCCGGCGGCGTGGCTGCACAGCCGGCAAGGATGACGAGCAGCGTCACCAGGCATGCGGCCTGGACTGCCCTTCGCATGGGAAACATATCGAGCTCCTTGAGTGAGTCTTTCCTGTGGTGTCTGTCGCAGGAGATGCTCTTAATACGATTGACAACCACGCCGGGTTGCCGATCAGACCGCCTCAGTGTACCACGCGCGCACCGCCGGAGCCTGAAATTTACTTGACAGAGACGCGCCAGCGACATGACGCAGCGCAACATGAGTGGAACCCTCACTACCGCAAGTATCGTTTGCGGGATTATGATGGAGGGACGTACTGGTAACGACCGAGATTGAGGAGAGTAGCCGATGAATGCACAGACTTTGCTGAAAACGAATGGGGCGAAGGCCGGGGAACTCGTGGGGGCGCTCGGCGGGGTAGCCGAAGCCCTGGCGAAGACGATCGAGGCGACCGCGAGTCCGCTCGCCGAGACCATCGAGATCAAGGCGAGCACGCTGGCAAAGGGCGTCGGCGAGCGGGCAGTCCCGCTTGCAGAGGCCGTGGGAACGTCCGTCGGGACGCTGGCAAAAGGCGTCGAAGAGCGGGCCGCGCCGCTGGCGGGGTCAGTCGGGACAGCCGTAGACGCGCTGGGGGAGGACCTGGAGAAGAAGTTCGAGCAGGCGCGCCGGGAAGTCGTACGCGCGGCCAAGAACTTCCGGTTCGGCCCGCGCGAAGGGCTCGTGCTGGGCGTGGCGGCCGGCGTGCTGGCCGCGGTTTGGGTGTTCAGGACGATGGACCGGCAGGCGGCGGCAGACAAGCTGCGCTCCGCCGGCTCGCGGGTGGGCGAGAAGACCCAGGCGCTGGCCGGCCGTGTCGGCGACGCGACGCAGGACGTCTCGAGCCGGGTCGGGCAGGCCACCCAGGGGCTGACGGGCAAAGCGGGTGCCATCGCGGGGTCAGGCCGGCGAACGGGCGGGCCAGATCGTGCAGCAGATCAAGGGCCAGGGCACGAACGGGGTCGACGAGGCGAAGCAGCGGCTGTCGGGGCCGTCGGCGAGCGAGGCGACCCGGCTGGAGGATTTTGCGAGCGACCTCGACAAGGACACCCGGGCGGCCATCAACGAGGCTATCGAAGAGGTCGAAGCCGTGCAGGAGGAGGCACTCGAGGAAGCCCGCGACCTGGGCCTGAGTAACGGGATGAAGGTGGTCGGGTTCGAAGGCACCGACATCGGCCGGGTGCAGGAGGTCCGTGAGGACGTGTTCGTGCTGGACCGGCCGAAGGGCGCGGACCTGCTGGTGCCCCTGACCGAGGTCGCGCGTATCGAGGGCACGGTCGCGTACCTGCGGATCGAGGCCGACCGGCTGACCAAAATGGGCTGGCAAAAGGCGTAGGGCCGGCGCGGCGGGGATGAGGGGATGGGGAGTGACCGATCCCTCATCCCCTCATCCGATCTTATTGACAGACCACCGAGTGTGTCGTGCTGTAGTCCCAAAACGGCAGGAAGAACGCGGCCACGAAGGCAGCCCCCAGGAACAAAAGCGTCAGCCCGACGAGCAGCCAAGGATACACATTTCCACGCATGCGACCTCCCCATCGAGACAGAACCCGCTGTGATAGCATTATTCTTCACGAAAACACATCACTGTTCAGTATGCCGCACTGCCAAGCGGGTGCAGCCGAAGAGAGGAACCGGGGAGGCGGTGGAAGGCGTTGTATCGGTGCAAGCGAAAGGAGCCGCCGTTGGAAAAGGTGCGGGTGAATTCGTGGAACGAGCTGCAAGAGGCGCTGTATACCGGGTCCTGGCACGAAGCGCTGGGACGCTTCCGCTCGGAGTTCGCATTCCGGGGCATGCCCGATGCCGCGGAACCCCTGATCACCACACTGATGCGGCTCGAAGGCGCGTACCAGAAGGTCGAGGCTCCTTTGCTCCGGGCGTTCCGCAAGTACGCGCCCCGATCCGCCGTCCCCGGCGACTCCATCTGGAACTGGCTGGCGGTCGCGGCGCATCACGGCATGCCGACCCGCATGCTCGACTGGACCTATTCACCGTTCGTCGCGCTGCATTTCGCCACGGATAACCCGCAGCAGTTCGACATCGACGGCATCGTGTGGTGCGTCAATTACCGGCAGCTGAAAAAGCACCTGCCCGAGGTCCTGCAGGACCTGCTGCGGCAGGAAGGCGCGGACGTGTTCACGACCGAGCTGCTGGGCCGCGGCGCGAGCAGCCTGCCTGACCTCGACCGCCTGGCGGAAAAGCCGTTCCCCTTGTTCCTCGAGCCGCCGTCACTCGACGAGCGCATCATCAACCAGTTCGCACTTTTTACGCTTATGTCAAGCCCGATCGCCCGGCTGGACGAGTGGCTGGCCGAGCGGCCCGGGCTAACCCGGCGTATCGTGATCCCGGCCGAACTGAAGTGGGAAGTGCGCGACAAGCTCGACCAGGGGAACATCACGGAACGCGTGCTGTTCCCGGGGTTGGATGGACTGGGCTTGTGGCTCCGGCGGTACTACACGCCCAAGAAGGACTGAGTCACCTCCCGATCGAGCGGATGAAGGCCTCTCCCCGTCCGAGCAACTCCTGCCGGTCGTTCGGGCCGGCGGCTGACCGCATCAGCTCCACCGTTGCCGCCCGCAGCCGGGCCTCGGCGCTCGGCCGGCCCAGCTCCTGCCACTTCTCGAGACTGTAGTGCGGGAAGATGCGGCCGGCGTGATACCCGGTGCGCAGATGGCGCAGCGTGTCCGGGCTTGCGAGGAAACTGCCGCCCGGCCCGGCTTCCGCCACCTCGTCCAGCAGCCCGTCATCCTCGTCCAGGTCGAAGCCCCCCGCGAACGTGCGGACCTGCTCGATGACGTCCGCGCTCGAGGACTACGGACGCCGGCGAAAATACCTTCGAGCCGAAGTTGCCGCCCACGAACGGAACGAGACCCGCCTGACCCACAACCGAAACCAGGTGATTGAACCACGTCATGCCCGCCGCGATCACGTCGGGCCCCCACCCGTTCCCCGAGCCTGACGTCCCCACGTGGGGGATGCCGTAGTGCGCCATCATTTCGGCGCAGGCCAGGTTGACGAGCATCGAGCGGGGATCGTAGAAGTCGACCATGGTCCGCATGTCGAAATACGCAGGAAGGCTGCCCAGAACGATGGGGGCCCCGAGACGCACGGCCTGGCTGAACACGAGCCCGGCCAGCAGCTCGGCGGTGAGCAGGGCGAGCGCCCGCAGCGGAAGGATGGGCGTGGACGCCCCGGCCATGCCGTAGTTCGAGAAGATCACGGGCAGCCCGCGCTCGATCGCGGCGGTCATGGCGTCCGTCGTCTCAGCATTGAGCACGAGCGGCGTGATGGGGTTCACGTAGGGCAAGACGAACGGCCGGTCGGCCAGGCGGCCGGCTAACGTCTCCAGCAAGTCCAGGCACGGCGTGAATTGGGCGGGGTCCGAGACGAGCAGCACCAGCGGCTTGGTTGTGTTCGCGGCCGTCTCGAGCGTGGCGACGAGGTCCGCCCGCTCGACCGGCACATCCTGCAGCACGCCGACCGTCGAGATGACCTCATACTGCGCGCGAGTGAATGGCCCAGCCGGACGCTCGCCGCCAGGTCCGTGCGGCCGAACGGCCTGATCTCGCCGGTCGCCGGCTCCTCATAGTATAGATTCGTGACGCCAATGCCGAAGCGCGGGGCCCGCTGCCGCATGTGAAGGCAGCCGTGCCGTGCGATCGTAGACCGGGAAGCTCCCAGGGGCGGCGGCGAGGGCCATCTCCACCACCTCGGCGGGGATGAGGCACCGGGCGTCGCCATCGAAGGCAGCGCCCGGCCGCGGCCAGCACCCGCCGGGCCGACGCCGAGTCGACCCGAACGCCGACCTCGGCCAGAATCCTCAAGGATGCGGCGTGAACCAGCTCGATGTCCTCTGCTGAGAGGACCGACAGCCGGGGACGAGCGCGCCGGGACTCACGCATACGACTCTCCCAGAAAAAAGGATATTGACACCCCGATCACAAAGTGCTACGATATCATCAGATCGAACGCCATTCCACTATTTCGAACAGCCCCTGTGGTGCCAGCTTGGACGATCGCTCCTCCGTCAGGACCATCGACAGGATGGTCCAAGTCCTCGATTGCTTCTCACGGGACCGGCCTACCTGGTCGCTGTCCGAGCTCAGCGCACGCCTCGACCTGCCCAAGAGCACCCTGCACCGGTTCCTTGTCGGGCTCGAACGCCACGGCCTGCTCCGTCGCGGACACGAGGACGGCAAGTGGCGTCTCGGCCACCGGCTCTTTATCTGGGGCAGCCTCGCGATCGAGATCAGTGGCATCCGGCATGTGGCGCATGCCGGTGCTGCGCGCCCTGGCCGAGACCACGGGCGAGACGGTGCTGCTGACCGAGTACCACGACGGCGAGGTGATCTGCATCGACAAGGTCGAGACGAGCCAGTCGGTTCGGATCGCGCTTGAAGTTGGCGAACGCCGCGCGCCCCATGCCGGCGCCTCGTCGAAGGTCCTCATGGCTTACCTGCCCGAGCCGGAGATCGCCGCCATCATACACGAGAACGGCCTGCCGCGCTACTGCCAGCGCACGATCACAGATGGCGGCAGAACTGCGGGCAGAACTGGCGCGGATTCGGCGTGCGGCTATGCGTTGAGCTACGAAGAGACCGACTGCGGCGCGTGGGGCATTGCCACCCCGGTGCGGAACTGGGAAGGCGCAGTGGTAGCGGCCCTGGGCGTGGCCGGCCCGACGGTGCGCTACACCACCGAGCAGGCTCAGCGCTACGTCGCCCTCTGCTGCGAGGCCGCAGGGCGCATCTCCGCGCTGCTTGGCAGCGACGCCCCAACCCGATCCCATCTGCGAAGACAATCACCAGGACACAACTAAGGAGGAATAGATGTCGAGCTTGAAGGGGAAGGACATCCTGGACGGCGCCCAGTTCACGAGAGAAGAGATCGATGCCATCATGGCGCTGGCCGACGACTACCGCAGCCAACTGGCCGAGCGCCGCGGACTCGACGTCCTGAAGGGCGCGGTGCTGGCGGCCCTCTTCTTCGAACCCAGCACGCGCACCCGCCTCTCTTTCGAGACTGCGATGCACCGGCTCGGCGGCGCGGTCGTCGGGTTCTGCCTCTGCCGAATCGACCTCGGTTGCCAAGGGCGAGACGCTCGCCGACACCATCCGCATGGCCGACCAATACGCCGACGTGATCGCGATGCGGCACCCGCGCATCGGCTCGGCCCGCGAGGCCGCGGCAGTGGCGAACGCGCCGGTGCTGAACGGCGGCGACGGCGCGGGCCAGCACCCGACCCAGGCCCTGCTCGACCTGTATACGATCCGCCAGGAGCGCGGCAAGGTCGACGGCCAAACGATCGTGCTGGTGGGCGACCTGAAGAACGGCCGCACCGTCCATGCCGGCGTCGAGATCTACAAGCACTTCAACTGCAAGCTGGTCTGCGTCGCGCCCGAGGCGCTGCGGATGCCGCCCGAGGTCGTCCAGCGCCTGCGCGGCGCGCGGCTTCTCGGTGGAGGAGACCGACAGCCTGGAAGCCGCGCTGCCCAAGGCGGACGTCGTCTACATGACGCGCATCCAGAAGGAACGCTTCGCGGACCCGGACGAGTACGAGCGGCTGAAGAACGCCTACGTCCTGGACCGCGCGATGATCGAGCGGCTGCGGCCGGACGTCGACCGTGCTGCACCCGCTCCCGCGCATCAACGAGATCGCGACCGACGTCGACGACCTGCCCAACGCCGCCTACTTCCGCCAGGCGAAGAACGGCGTCTTCGTCCGCATGGCGCTCCTGGCGCTGGTACTGGGAGCGGAATAGCCCGGTCACCACAAAGAACCAAAGGCGAAAAGGCTCACGAAGCTTTGTGTGACTTCGGTTCTTGGGTTCCTGGTGGTTATTGACCCCTGCCAACGGAGGCAAGGATGCAAGAGTATAACGTATTGGGGAAGGTGACGAAGCGCAAGGACGGGATCGCGCGCGTCACGGGGCAGGAGCAGTTCTCCTCCGATATCTACCTGCCCCGGATGCTGCACGGCCGCATCGTCGCCAGCCCCTATGCCCACGCCCGCATCGTCAGCGTCGACGCGAGCGCGGCCGAGGCGATGGGCGCGGTCGTCATCACCTGGGACGACGTCCCGCACACCTGCTACAACGAGCGCATCGTCACCATCCCCTCGGCGCTCCACCGCGACCACTACGTGCTGGCAGACAAGGTGCGGCGGATGGGCGAGGCGGTGGCGGCGGTAGCTGCCGAAACCGAGGAGCTGGCCGAGCAGGCCGCCCGGGCGGTCAAGGTGGAGTACGAGGTGCTGCCCGTCCTGACCGACCCGGTCGAGGCGATGCAGCCGGGCGCGGCGGCGATCTACGACACCATCTGGCACGGCGACCGGCGAAATCCCGGTGGTGAACAACGTCGCGTGCGAGCGCACGATCGCCGAGGGCGACGCTGCGAACGGCGTTCGCCGAGGCCGACATCGTCGTCGGAGGGGACGTTCAAGACGCCCAAGATCTACCACGCGCAGCTCGAGCCGAAGACCGCGGTGTGCCAGCCCGAGCCTGACGGCGGCCTCACCCTCTGGGCCACCACCCAATCGATCCACAACGTCCGCATCCTCCTGGGCCAGATCTTCAATATCCCGCTGAGCAAGATCGACGTCCGGCGCATCCCGGTCGGCGGCACGTTCGGCTCGAGCATCCAGATGAACTCCAACCTCCCGATCTGCGCGGCGCTGGCGCTGAAGGCCCGGCGGCCGGTTCGCCTCTCGCTGACGCGCGAAGAGGACATGAACGAGCACACCAAGTACCCGGCGCAGATCAGCCTCAAGCTGGCGGCGAAGAAGGACGGAACGCTGCTCGGCGCGGAGATGGAACTCCTCGCGGACATCGGCGCGCACATCGTGCAGGCGTACTCCTACCTCGGCGTGTGCATCGGGTGGCTGGTCTCGCTCTACCGGCTGCCGAACATCAAGTATCACGGCGTCGCGGTCTACACCAACAAGGTCCCGTCGTGCGCCATGCAGGGCTTCGGCAACCCCCAGGTGACCTTTGCGGTCGAGTCGCTGATGGACGAGCTGGCGGAGAAGCTGGGGCTGGACCCGATCGACCTCCGGCTGAAGAACTACATCGGCGAAGGCGAGACCTTCTGGGGCCAGGGTCCGCTGGTGAAGTCGATCGTGCGGTCGGACGGCGTGCCCGAGCTGCTGCACACGGGCGCGGAGATCATGGGGATGGACGCCGAAAGAAACCAGGTTTCTGGCAGAAACCTGGTTTCTGCGGGAGAAGGGCGGTACCGGCGGGGCGTGGGGATGGCGCGCGGGTTCCATACGTCCGAGCGCGGGCGCGCCGCAGCCGGGCGATGTGATCGATTACTCGGGCGCGATGGTGAAGATCAACCAGGACGGCTCGATCGACGTGATCACCGCACTCATGGACCATGGCGGCGGCACGCTGGAGGCGATCGCCAAGCTGGTGTCCGAGGGGCTTTGCGTGCCGCTGGACAAGGTGAACCTGTCGCCGGCCGGCACGCGGACCACCGTGTACGACGTGGTGACGCACGCGACCCGCGGCGTGTACGCGGGCGGCGGCGCGGCGGTCAAGGCGGTGCAGGAGGCCAAGGCCGACCTGTTCGCGACCGCGGCGCGGTTCCTGAACGTGCAGCCCGAGGCGCTGAGCCTGAAGATGGACGAGAAGCTGGGGCAGGGCGTGCTCTACGTGCCCTCGATCCCCGACAAGCACATGACGATCGGCGAGGTCGCCACCCGCTGCTGGACCGAAAGCTGGAAGACGATCGCGAGCGTGGTGAGCTACCGGCCCACGTCGTGCCCGCCCGCCTACGTGTCCGTCTTCCTCGACGTCGAGGTCGACACCTGGACGGGCCAGGTGCGGACGGTGCAAGGCGGCGATGGGGAGCGACTGCGGCACGGTGATCAACCCCGACATGGCCGCGGGGCAGCTGGAAGGCGGGCTCTCCAAGGGCGCAGGGTACGCGCTGCTGGAGGACAACGGCTGGGACGAGCAGGGGCAGCTGCTCTCGAAGGGCTTGATGGTGGATGCGAAGATCCCGGGGTTCGAGGAAACGCCCTGCATCGACGCGCATCACGACCTACTTCGCGCACACCTACGAGCCGACCGGGCCGTTCGGCGCGAAGGGCATCGGCGAGGCCGCGACCAATCCGGTGGCGGCTGCGTATGCAAACGCGATCTGCAACGCGATCGGCGTCCGGTTCTACGAGCTGCCGATCACGCCGGAGAAAATCCTTGCGGCGCTCAAGAAGACCAGGTTTCTCGAAGAAACCTGGTTTCTCGGCCGACGAGGAGGTGCGCTCATGAGCCAGGCAACCAACACACACATCCTCGTCAATGAGTTCACGTATCACGAGCCGGCGACGCTGGCCGAGGCGTCGGAGCTGCTGCTGAAGCACGACGCGCGGCTCATGGCGGGCGGGACGGACGTGCTCGTACACATGAAGATGGAGCGGAGCGCGCCGGGTCACGTGGTGAGCCTGCGGGGCATCCCCTCGCTGTAGCGGCATCGAGGGAACGTCCGAAGGACTCGTGATCGGCGCGATGACGACGATCGGGGAGATCGCATCCGATCCACTCGTGCGCCGGCATTTCCCGGCGCTTGCCGAAGCGTGCGACGCGTTTAGCACGCGGCAGGTCGAGAGCATGGGGACGCTGGGCGGGAATATCGGCAACGCCTCGCCCGCGGCGGACACCGCGCCCGCGCTGCTCGTCTACGGGGCGGAGGTGCGGGTGTTCGGGCCGCAGGGCGAGCGCCGCATCCCGATCGACGCGTTCTTCGTGGGTCCCGGCCGCAGCGCACTTCAGCCCGGCGAGATCATCACGGCGATCCTTCTGCCCGGCAATGAGCAAGAACTGCGCGGCCTGCTGCGACCGAGCACCGGCGGCGCGTTCCTGAAGATGGGCCGGGTGGCGGCGGACATTGCCAAGGCGAGCGCAGCCGTGTGCATCGAGCGCGAAGGCGGACGGATCGTGAGCGCCCGGCTCGCCTTCGGTTCGGTCGCACCCACCCCGGTCCGAGCCGTCCAGGCGGAGGCGCTGCTGGCGGGCAAGCCGGTTCGCACCGGAGCTTGCAGCGCAGGCGGCCGAGCTTGCCGCGCAGGAGATCAGCCCGATCGACGACGTGCGGTCCACAGGCGTGGTACCGGCGCGAAATCGTCCGGGTGATGGCGCACGATGCGCTGATCCGCGCGTGGGAGCGGGCGGGGGCAGTCCAGAGCGCGTCCCAGACCTGACAGGTCTTTCGAAACCTGTCAGGTCTGCGGGTAGGGCAGCTTCGCTGACCCTCGAACCCGACCAACAGCGGGCGGTGACGTTATGCGTGAACGGGCGGCCGCACCGGGTTTGGGTGGGGCCGAACGAGCTGCTGCTGAACGTGCTGCGCGAGAAGCTGCAGCTGACCGGCAGCAAGTACGGCTGCGGCATCGGCGAGTGCAGCGCGTGCACGGTGTTGATGGACGGCAAGCCCGTGCTCGCCTGTCTCGTGCTTGCGGTGGCTGCCGACGGGAGAGACATCCGCACGGTCGAGGGCCTGCAGGCGGCGGACGGAACGCTGGACCCTCTGCAAGAGGCGTTCATCGACCATGCCGGGTTCCAGTGCGGCTACTGCACGCCGGGCATGCTGATGACCGCCAAGAGCCTGCTGGCGGAAATCCCGCAGCCGAACGAAGACCAGGTGCGCCACTATCTCCGCGGCAACCTGTGCCGGTGTACGGGTTACGTCAGCATCGTGCGAGCCGTGCTGGCGGCCGCCAACGCACAACAGCAAAGACACAAAGACACCAAGCCTGATCGAAGTCCGCTAAACCTTCGTGTAGCTTCGTGCCTTTGTGTTAGTCCGTCTTGTGTGCGAGGCGATCATGCTTCCCGAATTTGAACTACTCCGGCCTCGCTCGTTGGACGAGGCGCTTGAACTGCTGGCAGAAATACGGGCCGGACGCCCGGGCCATCGCGGGCGGGACCAATGTGCTGGTCGAGCTGCGCGACGACTTCGCGGGGCCGCCGGTCCTGGTCGACATCGGGCGCCTGCCCGAGCTGCAGGGCATCGCCTTGAGCCGTGACGGTGCGACGCGTTTCCGTCGGCGGGGGAGTAACCATTTCGGAGTTGCTCCGGAACCCGCTCATTGCTCAGCACGCCCGGCCGTTAAGGCAGGCGGCGGCCGTGTTCGCCAGCCCGCTCGTGCGGAACCGGGCGACCGTGGGCGGGAACCTGGTCGACGCATCGCCGGCCGCCGACACCGCACCCCCGCTGCTCGCGCTCGGCGCGCAAGTGGAGCTCGCCAGCGTCAAGGGCACGAGGTGCGTGCCGCTGACCGAGTTCTTCACCGGCGTCCGGCGCACGGTTCGCCGGCCGGACGAGCTGCTCACCCGCCTCTTTTGGCCCGTGAGTAACAAGCGCGGCGGCGCGTTTCACAAGTTCGGCCTGCGACGAGCGGATGCCATTTCGGTGATCAGCGCGGCCGTGACCGCCGAGTTCAACGGGGATGGACGGGCCCACGCCGCGGCCATCGCGCTCGGCGCGGTCGCACCCTGCCCGATCCGCGTCGCCGAGGCCGAGACGGCTGCTCTGCGAGCACGAGTGGACGGGCGAGTTGATTGCGGAGGCGGCGCACCTGGCGGCCGGCGCACACCAGCCCGATCGACGACATCCGCGGGATCGGCGGCGTACCGGCGGCACATCGCCGAGGTCATCGTCCGGCGGCTCCTGTCCCAGGTAGCGCCGGGAGGGTCGCTCCAATGAAACCACAAGTCATCACGCTCAACGTCAACGGCCGGACCCACTACGCCGCGCTGACGCCGAATATCACGCTGCTGCAGGCGCTGCAGGGACCTCGGCTATACCGACGTGAAGAACGGGTGCGAGAAGGGCGATTGCGGCGCGTGCGCGGTGCTGCTCGACGGAAAGCCGGTCAATTCCTGCCTGACCCTCGCGTGGCAGGCGGACGGGCTCCCCGTGCTGACGCCCGCGGGCGTCGGCACGCTCGACCACCCGCACCCGCTGCAGGAGGCCTTCGCGGACCTCGGCGCGGTCCAGTGCGGCTACTGCACGGGCGGCCTGATCATCGCGGCGAAAGCGCTGCTCGATCAGAACCCCGAACCCACCGACGAAGAGATCAAGGAAGCGATTTCGGGCAACCTCTGCCGGTGTACGGGGTACGGGCCGGTTGTCGAGGCGGTGAAGGTCGCGGCCGAGAAGCTCCGGGATGCTGCGCCCGAGCGAGGAGGCGTGCGATGAGCGTCAAGGTCAAGCCGCTCCCTCCCGTCGAGCTGCCCGAGCTGAAAGTTATCGGCAAGCCGCTGCGCCGGGTGGATGCGCTGGGCAAGGCGGTCGGCGCGACCGTCTATGCCGGCGATTTCACGATGCCCGCCATGCTGCACGCCAAGGTGTTCCGCAGCACCGAGCCTTCGGCCCGGATCGTCCGGCTGGACGTCAGCAAGGCGCGGGCGCTGCCCGGCGTCGTTTGCGTCCTCACCTGGCAGGACCTGCCGAAGGCGCGGCTGGTGACCGACATGCCGGGCCAGACCGGCCAGGCGCAGCGCGCACAGTCCGACGCGCCGGTGCTTGCCATCGACAGCGTGCGGTTCGTCGGCGAGCCGATCGCGCTGATCGCGGCCGAGACGGAGGCGATCGCCGAGACCGCGCTGCGGCTGGTCGAGATCGAGTACGAACGGACGCCGGGGATCTTCGACCCCGAGGACGGGCTGAAGCCGGGCGCGCCGGTGCTGCATGCGCCGGACAACAAGGTCGGCAAGTGGAAGATCCGCAAGGGCGACTTGGAGCGGGGCTTTGCCGAGGCGGACCTGGTCGTCGAGAACACATTCCGGGTGCCCTACCAGGACCACGCTTATATCGAGCCGGAAGCAGGCGTCGGGTGGCTGGACAGCCAGGGGGTAATCAACCTGCGGGTGTCGACCCAGGTCATCGAGCATTTCCGGAGCGTGGCGAAGGCGCTGGACGTGCCGCAGAACCGGATCCGGGTGCAGGGCGCGTTCGTCGGCGGCGGGTTCGGCGGCAAAGAAGACATCACGGTCGAAATCTTCCTCGCGCTGCTGGTCCAGGCCTCCGGGCGGCCTGTCCGCCTGGTCTTCACCCGCGAGGAATCGATCCTGGCGCACTCGAAGCGCCACCCGATGGTCATCACTCACCGGACCGGCGTCCGGCGGAACGGCGAGATCACCGCGAGCCACATCCGCATCGTGGCCGATTCGGGCGCCTACCCGTACCTCAGTCCCTACGTCCTGCTCTACTCGGCCATCATGGCGCCGGGACCGTACCGGGTGGACAACCTGTTCGTCGACGCGGTTGCGGTGGCGACGAACAACCCGTTCACCAGCGCGTTCCGGGGCTTCGGCGGCCCGCAGGCAGCCTTCGCCTATGAAGGGCAGATGGACTGCATCGCGGATGCGCTGGGCATGGACCGGCTGGAGCTGCGGCGGATCAACTACCTCCACATTGGAGATACGACCTCCACCGGGCAGCCGGTCGAAACTGCGGCATGGCTGGAGGAGTCGGCGACGAGGGCGCTCGCCGCGCTGGGTCCGAAGACCGAGCCGTGGGCGGATCACATTCGCATCGGGCAGGGCTTCTCTTCGTATTTCCAGAGCTACGGCCGGATCACCTGGCTGCACGACACGAGCCAGTCCTGGGTCGGCGTCGAGCTGGACGGGACGGTGGTGGTGCGGGCGGGCGTGCCCGACCTGGGCGCGGGCCAGGTGAACAGCCTCGCGCAGATCGCGGCCGAGGTGCTCGGCGTGCCCCTGAGCCGGGTGACGGTCTACCACACCGACACCGCGCTGACCCCGCTGTCCGGCACCTCCACTGCGACCCGGCAGCTGTATATGTCGGGCAACGCCACGCTGCAGGCAGCCAACGCGGTCCGCAAGGTGCTCATCACGCGGGCGTCGCAGCTGCTCGAAGAGGAGCCGGAGAAGATCGACCTGGCGGATGGGATGGCGTTCGTCAAGGGAAGCGGCGGGGGCCCGCGCAGCTCGTCCGAGTGCGTGCCGCTGGCGGAGCTGGTGCGGCGCTGCGCGGCGGAGGGCCTGCCGCTCGCCAACCTGGCGCTCTTCCAGGCGCCGTTCAGCGAGCCGCTCGACCCCGAGACCGGGCAGGGCCGCGTCTTCCCCGACTTCACGTTCGGCTCGATGGCCTGCGAGGTCGCGGTGGACATGGAAACGGGCGAGGTCACGCTGCTGAAGGCGGTCACGTGCCACGACGTCGGCCGGGCGATCAACCGCACCGCGGCCGAAGGACAGCTGGCCGGCGGGGCGAACCAGGGGCTCGGCTACGCCCTGCTCGAGGACATGCAGGTCAAGCAGGGGCGGATCCAGACGCCGTCGCTGGCCGAGTACCTGCTGCCGACGAGCATGGACTTCCCGCCCGTCCAGGTCATCCTCCTGGAATCGGGGACGGGCATCGGTCCGTTCGGCGCAAAGGGCATCGGCGAGCCGTCGTTGACGCCTGCCGCGCCGGCGGTCGCCAGCGCAGTGAGCGACGCGATCGGGAAGCCGGTGCGCGAGATCCCACTGACGCCGGAGCGCGTGCTGCAGGTGATACGACGCAACGGATGACCGAACGGAGAAACGGATACGGAACGGATGGAGGGTCGCGTGGTCCCTTATGACTTGATTTTGGCGGGCGGCACGGTCATCACCGGCGCAGGGATGCGGCGGGCGGACGTGGGCGTGCGCGGCGACAAGGTGGCGGAGGTTGCAGCCGGGCTGCCGCGGGAAGGTGCCCGGCGGGTGATCGACGTGACCGGGCGGTACGTTATGCCGGGCGTGATCGACGTCCACGTCCACCCCGTGTATCTCGACGATGTCGAGGCGTCGGCGCGGTGTGCTGCGTATGGCGGCACGACGACCGTGCTGCACTTCGCCTACGCCCGGACCGGCGAATCGCTGGAGGGCAAGGTCAGCGAGATGCTGGAGGACGCGAGCCGGCGCTCGCCGCTGGATTTCGGGCTGCACGGCGGCATGTTTGAAGCCCCCCGGCAGGTCCCCGAGATCCCGCGCGTGATGGAGCTGGGTGTCCGGACCTTCAAGTTCTTCCTGACCTACCTCAAACAGGGGTGGTACACCGACGATTACCAGCTGATCAAGGCGATGGACCTGCTGGCGGAGCGAGGGGGCATGGCGATGGTGCACGCGGAGAACGGCGGCGCCATCGACTACCTGGAGGACAAGTACCTGAAGGGGCCGAACGCGTCGGCGAAGTATTTCAATGCCTCGCGGCCGGCCGCGCTGGAGGAAGAAGCCGTTTTCCGCGCCATCTGCCTGGCCGAGGTTGCGGGCTGCCCCCTGTACATCCCGCACGTCACCGCGGGCCGGGTGCTGCGTCCGATCAGGCAGGCTCAGGCCGAGGGGCGGAAGGTGTACGCCGAGTCATGCCCGCAGTACCTTGCGCTGACCCAGGACATCCTCGACGCCCGGGGCGCATACGCCAAGATCGGCCCGCCGATCAGGACGGCCGCGGACAACGCGGCGCTCTGGCGCGGGCTGGCGGACGGGACCCTGTCGGTGGTCGCGTCGGACCACGCGCCGAAGAAGAAGGACGCGCAGGGCGACTTCCTCGCGCAGGGCTTCGGCTCGCCGCAGATCGAGACGCTGCTTGCCCGTGACGTGGGACGACGGCGTGAACGGCGGGCACATCGGCCCGGTGCGGCTGGTGCAGGCGCTCTGCGAAAACCCGGCGCGCATCTTCGGCCTGTATCCGCGGAAGGGCACGATCCAGCCGGGCAGCGATGCCGACCTCGTGGTGTTCGACCCGAACCGCCCCGTCACCCTGACGGATGAAAACCAGCATACCAATGTCGGCTACACGCTCTACGCGGGGCGCACCGTGCTCGGCTGGCCCGAGATGTCGTTCCAGCGCGGGCAGCCGGTGCTGTGGGAAGGCGAGATCGTGGCGGCGCCGGGGTGCGGGCGGTTCTTGCCGACGATGGAAAACGCGCTCGCACCCATCTGAACGGAGGACGAAATTGGGCCTACGACTCTTGACCGGGAATGAAGCTATTGCGCTTGGCGCGCTGCACGCGGGCGTCAAAGTTGTCGCCGGCTATCCCGGCACCCCATCGACCGGCGCGATCGAGAGCTTGCTCCTGCGCGACCCCGCGGACCTGCGGTCCAGGGGCGTACATGTCGAGTGGAGCACGAACGAGAAGGTGGCGTTCGAGATCACGTCCGGCGCGGCGTGGGCGGGCCAGCGCGCGCTCTGCACCATGAAGATGTCGGGCGTCAACGTGGCGTACGACTCGATCATCTCCATCGCCTACTCCGGCGTGATCGGCGGGCTGGTGATCTACGTGGCCGACGATCCGGGCGCAAGCGCGGGCATGTGCGAGCAGGACACCCGGGCCTTCGCCGTCATGTCCGACCTGCCGCTGCTCGACGCCGCTTCGGTGCAGGACGCCTATGACCTGACGAAGGCGGCGTTCGAGATCTCGGAGCGAGTGGGCACGCCGGTCTTCGTCCGCCTCGTGACGTCCATTTCATCTTCGTTCGCGCCGGTCGAGATCGCAGACGATCCCCCGGCGCCCGAGCCCCGCCCCGCGCAGCTGATCCGCGACATCAACCGGTTCACGAAGGCCGGCGCGGTCATCGCCATGACGCAGCACCGGGATGTGATCAGGCGGCTGGGCCAGGCCGGCGAGGTGGCGCGCGAGCTGGGGCTGAACCGGCTGCAGCTCAGCGCACAGGGCGGCGGGCTGGGCATCGTCGGGTGCGGCGTCGTTGCAGCGTACCTGGGCGAGGCATTCGAGATGGCCGCGCCCTACGGGTTCGACCCCGCGTCCGTGTCTGCTGCTGACGCTGACTGCGGTCCACCCCTTCCCCACGCTCGAGGCGCGGGCGCTGCTGGCGCACTGCGCGACGGTCCTCGTGCTCGAAGAGTTGGAGCCGGTCGTGGAGCGCGGCTTCTACGTCGAAGCGCAGAAAGTGGGCTGGCAGGGCCGCATACTGGGCAAGGAGAACGGGCTTTTCGAGCGGGTCGGCGAGTACGGCCTGCGCGAGATCCTTGCCGGGCTGAGCGCGGCGCTGCCCGAGCTCCAGCTGCCGCCCGACCTGCTCAAGGGCAACGCAGAGGCCGAGAAGCTCGCCGCGGCACGGCCGATCACGGTCTGCGCGGGCTGCCCGCACCGTGGGGTCTTCATGGGGATC
Organism: uncultured Chloroflexia bacterium; assembly: GCA_963800615.1. Classification (GTDB taxonomy): domain Bacteria; phylum Chloroflexota; class Anaerolineae; order CG2-30-64-16; family CG2-30-64-16; genus JALOOB01. Next base: position 238,670 of record CAWDBO010000021.1, on the reverse strand, counting down.
AACCAGGCGGTGCGGAAGGCGGGGTACAAGAAAGACGACGTGATGGTGACCGGCGACATCGGCTGCACCATCCTCGGCATGAACCCGCCCTTCAACACGGTCTGGAACGAGGTCAGCATGGGCGCGAGCATCCCGCTGGCCCAGGGGTTCGTCTTTGCGGGCGTCACCACGCCCGTCATCGCCACCATCGGCGACTCGACCTTCTTCCATGCGGGGATCGCGGGCCTGGTGAACGCGGTCCAGCACCAGACGCCCCTGACGCTGATCATCATGGACAACGGCTGGACCAGCATGACGGGCATGCAGCCGAACCCCGGCACCGATGCGGCCCGGCAGCCGGGCGCCGGCAGGGAAGTCGACATCGCCAAGATCGTCGAGGCGATCGGCGTCGACTTCTTCGTCGAAGTCGATCCGTTCGACCTGGACCATACGACCTCCGTCATCCTGAACGCGCTCAAGCGCCCGGGCGTCAGGGTGATCCTCGCGCGGCAGGAGTGCGCGATGCCGGCCCGGCGCCGCGGCAAGAGCGCGGGCGAGGTCCGGGTGATCGCGGAGAACTGCAACGCGTGCAAGCTCTGTATCATCCAGACGGGTTGCCCGGCCATCAGCCTGGGCGACGGGACCGTGCTCATCGATCCTGAGCTCTGTTACGGGTGCGACTTGTGCGGCGCGGTGTGCAACCGGGATGCGATCGAGTACACACCCGCTGTTGCTGGCGCGGAGGCCGTGGCATGAAAACCTTCGATATCTACCTCGTGGGCGTCGGCGGGCAGGGCGTTCTGACCATCGGCGAGATCATCACCGAGACGGCGTTCCGCGCCGGCCTCCCGGTCAGCTTCTACCCCACCAAGGGCATGGCCCAGCGCGGCGGGTTCGTCAAGGCGCAGTGCCGCATCGGCCGCCGGGGTCACCGAGCGATCCCGGCCCGGCCATCCCGGAACAGGGCGCGGACCTGGTGATCGCGACCGAGGTCTCGGAGTCGCTCAAGGCCGTGCGGTACCTGAAGCCCGGCGGGGACTTCGTCTTGTTCGCCTACGTGTGGCAGCCAGCCGCCGTGATGCTCGGCAAGGCGGCGTATCCCGCGCTGGAGGCGGTGCTCGAACAGGTGCGGGCAGCTGGCGCTCAGCCGGTCGTTATCGACCCCGATCGGCTGCCCCAGTACGAGGGGCAGCCCGTGCCGGACAATGTCTACACGTTGGGCGTCGCCGCGGCCCGGACCCGGCTGGGGGAGATCTTGTCGCCCGAGGCCATGGCCGAGGTGATCGCAGGCCGGTGGAAGCGGGGCGCGGAGCGCAACCTGTTCGCGTTCAACGCGGCTGCGGCGGTCGAGACACGATGAGCGGGGGTCGGCAACCGACCTCTACGACTCGCGAGACCTCCGAGGTTTCCGAAACCTCGGAGGTCGTCGGAGTGTCGGGGGTCTCCCTCGAGCCGCTCTTCACGCCCCGGGCGGTCGCGCTGGTCGGCTCGGTCGGCGAGGGCAAGCTCGGGTATGAGCTGCTGCGCCAGATGCTCGCGGGCGGGTACCGGGACGTGGTCGCGGTCAACCCGAAGGGCCAGGGCGCGCTCGGGGTCGCCGGCAGCACGAGCATCGGGGCTTCCGGCCTGCCCGTCGACCTGGCGGTGATCGCATCGCCGGCGAACACGGTTGCCTCGGTCCTGGAAGAGTGCGGGCAGAACGGCGTGAAGGCCGCGGTGGTCATATCGTCCGGCTTTGGCGAGATGGGCAACAAGGCGGGCGAGGCGGAGCTCATGGCGGTCGCGAAGCGCCACGGCATCCGGATCGTGGGGCCGAACTGTGCGGGCCTCATCAACACCGCGCACCGCCTCGCGCCCACGCTCGAGACGCTGCCGCCCGCGGGCCACGTCGCGATCATCTCGCAGAGCGGCGCGTTCGCCGGGGTGCTGCTGGGCTGGGCCAAGCGCGACGGCCTGGGCATCTCGAAGTTCGTCAGTTACGGCAACCGGGCGGACGTCAACGAGGTCCACCTCCTGGATTACCTGGCCGGCGACCCGCAGACGCACATCGTCTGCGTGTACATCGAGACGGTGAGCGACGGCCGGGCGTTCATGGCGGCCGCGGCGCGCTGCGCCGCGGTCAAGCCGGTCGTCGTCATCAAGGCCGGACGCGGGGAATCGGGCCAGCGGGCCACCCTGTCGCACACCGGCTCGCTGGCGGGCAGCGACGCGGTGTACGACGCGGCGCTGCAGCAGTGCGGAGCGCTCCGGGTGGCGTCGGCCGAGGAGATGTTCGACCTTTGCCGGGCATTTACGGGCCTGCCCGCCCTGACCGGCCGGCGGGTCGCGATCATCACGAACTCCGGCGGCCCGAGCATCCTTGCGGCCGACAGGGCAGAGGCGGTGGGCCTGGATGTGGCCGAGCCGGGGCCGGGCATCAAGGACGCGCTGTCGAAGTTCCTCCCGGCGCACGCCGCGCTCAAAAACCCGATCGACTTGACGGTGGAGGGGACCGAGCGGGGTTACCGCGAGACGTTGCGCGCGATTCTTGCCACAGAGGACACCGACGGGCGCAGAGGATGCGAAGAGCGAGAGCGGCTCTTCTGGCTCTCGTCTCTCCTCAAAAGCCTCTGAGCGCTCTGTGATCCCTGTGGCCGCGCCGTTCGATGCCGCTCTAGCCATCAACATCGCGCCGCCCTACCTGGATTCCCTGCCCATCGCCCGCGGGATCGTCGACGCGGCCCGCGCGACGGGCAGGCCGGTCGTGACGAGCTTCCTGCCAGAGGAAGTGACCGCGGATGCCACCGCGTACCTGGCCGCGAACGGGATCGTCAACTTCCCGACGCCCGAGCGCGCGGTCATGGCGCTTGCGAACATGGCTCGGCTGGCGGAGCATCGTGCCGGCCCACGGAGCGCCGGTCGGGCGGACGTCATGCCCGGCGCTGGGCGGCCCGCTCTCCCGGCAAGCCCCATCCTGGAACCCGATGCGATGATGTGGCTGTCGGGCAACGGCATCCCCACGCCGGTTTTCATGTGGGCCGAGAGCGAAGACGAGGCGGCGGCCGCCTGCTGCGGCGTCGGCTACCCGTCGGTGATGAAGGTCGTTTCCCCCGACATCCTCCACAAGTCGGAGCGGGGGGGCGTCGTGGTCGGCATCCACGACGAGGCGGGGGCGCGGGAGGCATTCCGGGGGATTCGCCAGCGCGCGAGCGGCGCGCGGTTTGCCGGCGTCGTGGTCTACCCGATGATCAGAGACAGCCAGGAAGTCCTCGTCGGCCTGTCGCGCGATCCCCAGTTCGGGCCGGTCGTCGCGTTCGGACTGGGCGGCATCTTCACCGAGGTGCTCTCGGACGTGGCGCTGCGGGTGGCGCCGGTGGATCACGCAGGGGCGGGCGAAATGATCCGCTCATTGCGGGGTTACGGGATATTGGCGGGCGCGCGGGGGCGGAAGCCCGTCGACCTGGCGGCGCTCGCCGACATCATCGTCCGGGTGTCGGCGCTGCCCTTCGCGTACCCTGAAATCGCCGAGATCGATCTGAACCCGGTGTTTGCTTCTCCGGCCGGCGCCTTGGCCGGCGACGTTCGAATCATCACCTGCACGGGCTGACGGCTGAACGCGCGCTCCGGCGAGTCTGGCGAAGTCCATTGCGCTACATTATCCGCTTGTGCGAGTACTTGAGGTGGATCAATGGTCAAGCCGCAACGTGGTCTGAGCGCCATCCGGCCGTATGTGCCGGGGAAACCGATCGAAGAGGTGCAGCGCGAGTACGGGCTGACGGACGTTATCAAGCTCGCTTCCAATGAGAACCCGATTGGGGCGTCGCCGGTCGTGGTGCAGGCGCTGATGGAGGCGCTGCCGAATCTCAACTACTACCCCGATGCGCAGGCGTACCGGCTCCGTCACGCGCTCGCTGCGCACCACGGGGTCGATGCGGAGATGGTCCGGATCGGGAACGGCGCGGACGGCGTCATTCGCGAGCTGTGTGTCGCCTATCTCAACGACGACGACGAGATGCTGACCAGCTGCTCGACCTTCCCGGTGTACGACATCAGCGCGGCAGTGATGCGCGCCCGGCTGGTGAAGACGCCCCTCACGCCCGACCTCCGGTTCGATCTCCGGGCGATGGCGCCGCGCCATCACCCCGCGGACGAAGCTGATCTTCGTCTGCAACCCGAACAACCCGACCGGCAGCATCGTTACCCGGCAGGAGGTCGCCGAGTTCATGCGCCATGTCCCGGACACGACGATCGTCGTCTTCGACGAGGCGTATTACGAGTTCGTGGACGACCCGGCGTACCCCGACACGATGCCGTACATCCTCGAGGGCCGGACGAACGTCTGCATCCTGCGGACCTTCTCCAAGGCATACGGGATCGCGGGCATCCGGATGGGCTACGCGCTCGCATCCGCCGAACTGCTCGCGCCGATGCGGTCCTGCTCCGAGTCCTTCCCGGTCAACCTGCTCGCACAGATCGCGGGCGAGGCCGCGCTGAAGGACCCCGAATTCCTGAAGCGCACGGTCGCGGTCAACGCGGAAGGCCGGGAGTTCCTCTACCGGGAGTTCGACCGGCTGGGAATCGGCTACGTCCCCAGCCAGACCAACTTCGTCCTGGCGCACCTCGGACCCGATGCCAAGACCGTCTATTCGGAGCTCCTCAAACGCGGGGTCATCGTCCGCCCCTGCACCGGCTACGATCTGCCCGAGCATCTCCGCATCACCGTCGGCGACCCGAGCCAGAACGCCCGGCTGATCGCGACCCTCGAATCCGTCCTGCAGACAGCCTGGGCATAATTCAGACACACAATCCCTTCATCCCCTCATCCCCGCAAGCCTACGACCGCCTGCGGGGATGAGGGGATGAGGGGATCAGGAGAGAGATTGGCGCACATAGAGTTCTTGCTCAACGGCGCGGCGGCGGCGGTCGATGTCGATCCTGCACGGCCGCTGCTGGACGTCCTGCGCGCCGAGCTCGGGCTGACGGGCACGAAGCAAGGCTGCGATCACGAGGGCGAGTGCGGCGCGTGCACGGTCCTGCTGGATGGGCGGCCCGTCCGGTCGTGCCTGACCCCGGTTGCAAAGGCAGCCGGGAGGCGCGTGCGAGACCGTCGAAGGGCTGGCGAAGGGCGGCGAGCTCCACCCGCTGCAGCACGGCGTTTATCGAGGTGGGCGCGGTCCAGTGCGGGTACTGCACGCCCGGGATGCTGATGGCAGCCAAGGGCCTGCTGGACCGGACGCTCGAGCCCACCCGCGAGCAGATCGTCGACGCGCTGGAAGGCAACCTGTGCCGCTGTACGGGGTACAAGAAGATCGCCGAGGCGGTCGAGCTGGCCGCGCGGCGGATGCGCTCGGCACGAGAGGGACGACCGCTAGGGGCGAGGTTACCTCGCCCCTACACGGCCGCGTCTGACAATCGGCGGCAGCGCCCTGCGAACCGACTCGTTGGCAAGGTGACGGGCGCGACGCGTTACGTCGAGGACATGAGCGTGGACGGCATGTTGCAGGGGCGTGGTCGTCCGCTCCCCACATCACCATGCCAGGATCCTGTCGCTCGATGCCGGCCCTGCGCGTGAGGTTCCCGGCGTGGTGGCAGTTCTGACCGCAGACGACATCCCCGGCGAGAACGGGCTCGGCGACTACAGCCAGGAGGAGCCGGTGCTCGCGCCGGTGGGATCGACCGTCCGCATGGTAGGCGCGCCGGTGGCCCTGGTCGTCGCGGAGACGGTCCAGGCGGCGAAGGCGGCCGCGGCCGCAGTGCGGGTCGAGTACGAGGTCCTTCCCCATACGTTCGACGTCGACGAGACGCTGCAGCCCGGCGCGCCACACATCGCCGGAGACGCCAACGTGCTGACGCGCTATCAGCTCCAGCACGGCGACGTCGACGGCGAGCTGGCAAGGTCGGACGTGATCGTGGAAACGGAGTACCGGACCGCGTTCCTGGAGCACAGCGCGCTCGAGCGGGAGGCGTTGCTGGGCTATTACGACGAAGAGGGAAGATTAACCGTCACCGGCGGCGCGCACGAGCCGTACTACCAGCAGGCGTACATCGCGGCAAGCCTGGCCCTGCCGCGTGATCGCGTGCGCGTCGTCGTGCCGCCCACCGGCGGCTCTTTCGGCGGCAGGCAGGACCCCTGGCCCTTCGTCGCCACCGCGCTGATGACCCATGCGACCCGGCCGCCCGGTGATGCTGGCCTATTCCCGCCACGAAGCCTTCCTCGCCACGCCGAAGCGGCATCCCTACGTTGTCCGAAACAAGATCGGCGCGAGCCGGGACGGACGGCTGGCGGCAATCCAGCTGCGGATCGACGCCAACACGGGCGCGTACGATTCTTCCGGCCAATACATCCCGAACTATGCCGTGACCGCCAGCGGCGGGCCTTACCGCTGGCGAGCCGTCGATGCGTACGCCCGGACGGTCTACACGAACGGGCCGAAGGCGGGGCAGTACCGCGGATTCGGCACCGCGCAGGCCTGCTTCGCCACCGAGTGCGCGCTGGACGAGCTGGCCGAGAAGCTCGGGATCGATCCGCTCGAATTCAGGCTGCGGAACCGGCTGCACGACGGCGAGCCGTCGTTCCTCGGCTATCCGGTGGCCGAGTCGCTGGGCTTCGAGCAGGTGCTCGAGGCGCTCCGGCCGCACTACCAGGCCATGATCGCGGATGCCGGCAGAGTGGGCGGGGCAACCCCGCCCCTACAGTCGGGGGGTTGGGATTGCCGGGATGTGGTACCGGTTCGGCAAGTCCGGCGACCTGCGGGTTGAGGCGCACGCGGAGATCCGCCCCGGGCGGCTCGTTCGTCGTCTACTGCACCGCGGCCGACTACGGGCAGGGCACCAACACGACGATGGTCGCAGATGGCCGCGGAGGCGCTCGGCGTCGACCGGGACCTGGTGTCCCTGGTCAACGCGGACACGGCGCGCGCGCCCGACAGCGGCATCCAGGGCGCCTCGCGGGCGACCTACTTCGTGGGCGGGGCCGTCGTGAGGGCGTGTACCGAACCTGCGCGACGAAGTCTTGGGAGTGGCCGCGGAGCTGCTCGACCGGGCGCCCGTCGTCGCTGGCCTTCCAGGGCGCCGGCGTTTGCTCGGCGGACGGCGAGCGCGTCGCCCTGGCAGAAGTGGCGGCCGAGTTCGACCGGCTCGGGCAAGCCGCGCCGCATCCGCGGCGTCTTCGACCTGTCGCCTTACTTCCCGCCGGATACCAGGCCCGAGTACGCACCCCTCTTCGTCACCGGCGCGCACGTGGCCGAGGTCGAGGTGGACCTGCGGACAGGCGAGGTACGCGTGCTGAGGATCGCGGCCGCGCACGACGTGGGCCATGCCGTGAACCGGCCGGATGCCGAGGGGCAGATCGAAGGCGCGATGCTCATGGGCATCGGCGCGGCCCTGATGGAAGAGGTGCTGCCCGGCCACACCACCGGCTTTGCCGATTACTACCTGCCCACGATCAAGTCCATGCCGGAGCTCGAAGTGATCCTCGTCGAAGTGCCCAGCCGCTTCGGACCGTTCGGCGTCAAGGGCCTGGGCGAAGCGGCCATGCTGCCCTCCACGCCGGCGATCGTCAACGCCATCTCCCGCGCGATCGGGACGCCGGATGCGCACCATCCCTGCCACGCCCGAGCGCGTCCTGGCCGCCATCCGGGGGAGCGACCGGCAATGACGCAGTACCTCTTCCCCGCGAGCGCGCAGCAAGCGGTCGAGACGCTGTCGGCCTGGGAAGGCAAGGCACGCATCGTCGCCGGCGGCACGGACGTATTGCTGGACATCGAGAAGGGCAAGCCGCAAGTCAGCACGCTCGAGTGCCTGGTGGACATCACCCGCATCCCCGAGTTGGCGAGCATCGAGATTGGCGACGGCTGGGCGGTCGTCGGGGCGGCGGTCCCATTCATCGCGCTGCGCGAGCACCCGTACTTCGCAGCGCACGTTCATGCGCTCGCCGATGCGGCCGCTTCCGTCGGCGCGCTCGCGATCCAGAATGCCGCTACCTGGGTGGGGAACCTGGTGCAGGCGATGCCGGCTGCCGACGGCGCAATCATCGCCATCGCACTCGACGCGGAAGTCCGGATCCTGGACGCGGTCGGGCGAACGCTGGCTCCCGGTCGCCGAGATGTACGCAGGCCCGGGTCGTTCGCGGATCGACTCAACCCGCCAGCTCGTCACGCACATCCGGTTCCCCATCCCCCCGGGCAGCGGCACGGGCGGCGGGTGGGGCACCGCGTGGCGCCGGGCGGGCCGCCGGCCTTCGCTCGTGCTGCCCACGCTGAACTGCGCGGCGAAGGTCGTGCTCGACGGCGACACGATCGCATCTGCCGCCATTGCGATGGGTCCGGTTGGCCCCTGCCCCGTCCGGGCGCACGAAGCGGAGGCATTCCTGGCCGGCAGAGCGCCCGCACCGGCGACCTTGGCCGAGGCCGCGCAGCTGGCGCTCTGCGATGCCGAGCCGCGTACCAGCGTCCTGCGCGCCTCGCGCGAGTACCGCCTGGCCGTGCTCCCGGTGCTCGTCGAGGAGGCCCTGACCCAGGCAGTCGAGCGGGCCAGGCTGGCCGCCGGCTGATTTTCGTTTCTTTCGCCATTCGTGTTTCGTCATTTCGCACGCTTTCGCCTTTCGCCTTCCAAATGGCGCAACGAAGTGCAGCGCAACCAGATAGGAGTGACATTCGTGGCCTTGCAGAGCAACTACACATCCTACGACACGCCTCGTTTCCGCAAGTTATCCGACGACCAGACCGAGCGCCTCCACCACGCCAGCCTGGAGATCCTCGACCGGACCGGGGTGGTGCTTTACGAACCCGAAGCCGTCGAGCTGCTGCGCCGCAAGGGGCTTCCGGCCGAAGACGCCGACGAGGGACGCGGGCGCGCGCGTGCGGATTCCGCCCGGCCTCGTCGAGTGGGCGCTCAGCGTGGCGCCCAAACGCACGGTCATCTGCGACCGCAACGGCCGGCGCGTCATGCCGCTCGAACGCAACAACGTCTTCTACGGGCCAGGCTCCGATTGCCCCAACGTCATCGACGTGCGGGACGGCGTGCGGCGGACGGGGACGCTGGCGGATGTCGGAGAAGCCGCGCTCGTGTGCGACGCGCTGCCCAACATCGACTTCGTTATGTCGTTCTGCATCGCCTCCGACGTGGACCAGGCCGTCTCGGACCGCTACCAGATGCGCGCGATGCTGGCGAATACCACGAAGCCGATCCTGTTCGTCACGACCGAGTTCCCCGGCTGCGTCGACGTGATCCGCATGGCCGAGGCGGTCGCCGGAGGCGAGGAGGCGCTGCGGAGGAACCCGATCTGCGCGCTGTACATCAACGTCACCCACCCGCTGCGCCATAACGCGGAGGCGCTGCAGAAGCTCATCTTCATGGCCGGCAAGGGCCTGCCGACGACCTACACCCCGGTCGTCCTGCGCGGCGTCAGCGGACCGGTCACCGCGGCGGGCGCGATCGCCATGGCCAATGCGGGCGAGCTGGCGGGCCTGGTCATCGCCCAGATCAAGCGCGAAGGCGCGCCCATCATCCTGACGGGCGGCGTGAACGACATGCTCGACATGCGCACGACGGTCGATGCGTATGCGGACCCGAACAACCGGGTGATGCTCGTCGAGCTCGCCCACCGCTACGGCCTCCCCATCTTCGGGCTTGCCGGCTGCAGCGACTCGAAGATCCCCGACGAGCAAGCCGCGGCCGAAGCTGCGTTCTCGATCATCCTCGAAACCCTGGCCGGCGCGCAGATGGCGCACGACGTCGGTTACCTGGAAGGCGGCATGTGCAATTCGGTCGAGCAGATCGTGATCTGCGACGAGCTGATCGGGTACACGAAGCAGTTCATGAAGGGGCTGGAAGTCAACGAGGAGACGCTGGCGCTCGACATCATCGACGAGATCGGGCCGTTCGGCGACTTCATGGGCTCGGAGCACACCCGGAAGCATTACAAGGAAGACTGGTACCCGAAGCTGTTCGACCGCAAGCCGTACGAGGATTGGAGCCGGGCGGGCGGCAAAACCCTCCGGCAGCGCGCCCAGGAGAAGGCGCTGAAGATCCTGGCGACGCACAAGCCCGAGCCGCTGCCCGCAGACGTGCAGAGCCGGCTGGACGAGATCGTGGCCGAGGCGCGGTGATGAACGGACACGAGCTGGCCGCGCGTTTTGTCGCCAGAGACCCGGTGGGCGGATCTGCCCGCGCCGGTCCAAGCCAAGGCGCGCATGTGCTTCGCAGACGGGCTGGGCGCGACCATCGCGGGCACGCTCGCCCCGGTCAGCCGGATTGCCGCGGAGTACGCAAGGGTTTCGTGGGCCGGGGACGAGGCCACGATCCTGGCCCACAGCGCAGGCCGCGGCCTGTACGGCATCCGGGCCGGCGTGGCGGGCGCGGCGTTCGCCAACGGCTGCGCGGCCAATGGACTGGACCTGGACGACAGCGCCCGCTACGCCAACGGGCACGCCGGCGCGTCGATCTTCCCCACGGCCCTGGCAGTGGGCGAGGCGTTGGGTTCCACGGGCGCCGACATCCTGGCCGCGCTTGTGGTAGGATACGAGGTAGCGCACCGGATCGGCCGGTGCTGGCATGCCAGCCGCGACGTGTACCAGGCGTGCGGCTCGTGGGGCAGCGTGGCCTGCGCGGCCGTCGCCGCTAACCTGATGCGGCTTGCGCCGGAGCAGGCCGGCCACGCGCTCGGCATCGCCGAGTACAACGCGCCGAACCTGCCGATGATGCGCGACGTTGCGCGAGCCGGGCATGGTCAAGCACGGCATCGGTTGGGCCGCGATGACGGGCGTGACGTCTGCCGGGCTTGGCGGCCCGCGGCTTCACCGGCATTCCCGACGCTGCTGGCGCTGCCCGAATACCAGGAATGGGCCTGCTCCATCGGGCAGGACTACCTGATGGTCGACGGCGTGGCATGGAAAGCGGCCCGCTACGCGTGCTGCGGCTGGGCTCATGCGGGTGTGGAAGGCGCCCGGCGGCTCGTCGAGGAGAACCGGATTGACCTCGATCAGATTACGGGTATCATGGTCGAGGCAGGCCACGGGGCGGGCTGCCCTCTTCAAGGGTTTGCCTTCGACGACCGAGGAAGCGCAGTTCAGCCAGTCCTGGCCTATCGCGGCCATGCTGGTCGACGGCGAGATCGGCCCGGATCAAATCCTGGAGGAGCGGCTGTCGGATGAGCGTATCCGCAGCCTGGCCGCGAAAGTGACGACTGTGGAGTCGCCGGAGATGGAGCGGCTCTGCAAGCTCTACGAGCGGGGCGATCCGCGCGGACGCTTCGCCAGCGCCGTGACGATCACCCTGAACGACGGCCGGGAGTACAGAACCGGCCTGGTCGACGGAGGCCTGCGTTTCCCGCAGCCAGGTTGGGACGTGCCCCGGATGGACGAGAAGCTGCGCTGGATGGCGCAGTTTGTGATGGACGAAGCGCAAATCGACGCTCTGTCGGATCTCGTGTGGCGTTTTGACGAACTCGCCGGCGCAGCGGAGATCATCGGTTTGCTCACGCGCCGCTGATCGGAGCTGTTGCCGGCTGTCAGGCAGAAGGAGGTGCTCTCTGATCGCTCTCGTATCCCGTACTCGTGCAGCGTATCCCGGTCCGCATCAGCCAAAAGGAGGAAAGCTATGAAGTCGTCCAGGAGTGTCGGCATCGTCTTTGCCGTCATCGTCATCCTGAGCATGCTGCTTGCAGCGTGCTCGACCCCGGCCGCGCCCCAGCCGACGGCCGCGCCGGTGCAACCGACCGCCGCGGCCGCACAACCGACCGACGGCCCCGGCCGCGGAGCCGACGAAGGAAGCGGCCACGGCCGCACCGGAGCCCACGAAAGCGCCGGAGCCCACCGCTGCCCCGGCCGCTCCAGAGCCTACACAGGCCCCGGCGGCTACGGGTGGAAAGTACGGCGGGGTTCTGAAGCACGCCTACTTCGCGCCCACGAACCTCGACCCCGCGTTCCTCAGCTCGGTTTCCGACGACGAAATTGGGCGGCAGTGGGGCGACTTCCTCGTCTACACGGGCGAGGAGAACCAGCCCGACGCCAGCCGCAGCCTCGCCGAAAAGTGGACGACCAGCGAAGACGGGTTGACCTGGACCTTCACGCTCCGCCAGGGCGTCAAGTTCCACAACGGCGAGACGCTCACGTCGAAAGACGTGAAGACGACATTCGATCGCCTGCGCGACGAGAAGGTCGGCGCGGCGACGGTTGCTCTGTACTCGAACATCACGGACATCAGCACCCCCGACGATAACACGGTGGTGTTCAAGCTGAAGAAGTCCAACCCCGACTTCCTGCTCGACCTGGGCGACTACCACGCGCTCATCGTGTGGAGCGGGATCAAGGACCCGAAGACCGAGTTCATCGGCACCGGGCCGTTCATGATCGACAAGTACCTGCCCGAGGACCGGCTGACCTTCAAGAAGAACCCGAACTACTGGATGAAGGATGCCGACGGCAACCAGCTGCCCTACCTGGACGGCATGGAGTTCATCTTCATGGCCGAGCCATCGGCCCAGGTGGAAGCGTTGCGCGGCGGCCAGGTGGACTACCTGCTCTATCTGCCGTCCGAGTTCGTGAAGACGCTGAAAGAAGATCAGAATATCCAGGTGCTCGAGAAGCCCTCGAACACGGCCTTCGTCCTGCGCATGCGCAGCGACAAGAAGCCGTTCGACGACGTCAAGGTCCGCCAGGCTTTCAAGGCGGCGACCGATAACGCGGCGATCCTCGCCGGCGCGTTCGAAGGGCTGGGCGTGGTCGGGCACAACACGCCGTTCGGCCCCGGCTACGGCGACTTCTACCTGGACGCACCGGACCCCGTCCGCGACGTTGCGAAGGCCAAGCAGCTGCTGGCCGACGCGGGCTACAAGGACGGGCTCAAGGTCACCCTGACCGCGCAGCAGATCTCGCCGGTCCCGGCCATGGCTACGATCCTTAAGGAACAGTGGGCCGAAGCCGGCATCGACGCCGACATCCAGCTGGTGCCGTCCGACGTCTACTACGGCGCGGACAATCTCTGGCTCGAGGCGGACCTGGCGATCACCGACTGGGGCTCGCGTGCCTACCCGCAGCCCTACCTGGACCTGGCCTACGTCTGCAACGCCAAGTGGAACGAGAGCCACTGGTGCGACAAGGAGCTGGACGACCTGTCGGCCAAGGCCGCGGTGGAGATGGATCGGGCCAAACGAGCCGACCTGTACAAGCAGATCCAGCAGATCTTCATCGACCGTGGCCCGATCATCGTGCCGTTCTTTGCCAACAACCTCTGGGGCGCCACCACAAGCTGAAGGGGCTGAAGCCGACGAGCTACCTCGGCACGGCGCTGGACCTGCGGACCGTGTACTTCGAGAAGTAAGGCCTGTCGCGTTCGCAGGGGCGGCCGGCGGCGATAGCCTGCCGGTCGCCGCCTGCAGAGTGACTGGAGAGTCACCTCCAAATGGAAGCACAACTGGACTATGCCCGTGCGTACGCCGTCCCGCCTGGCCGCTCACCTGGCGCAGGCTCGCGGCGCTACCCGGCCACGCTGATCGGGATCGCGATCGTTGGCTTTTTCCTTTTCCTGGCCGTTTTCGGCACGACGATCGCGCCCTATCCATATACGCAGCAAAAGCTCACGGAACGTCTGAAGCCGCCGTCGGCCGAGCATGTTTTCGGCACCGACCAGTTCGGCCGCGATGTCTTCACGCCGGTGCTCGTCGGCGCGCCGGGATGTTTTCGTGGTAGCGGGCACCGGGACGCTGATCGCGGTGCTGCTCGGGCTGACGCTGGGCCTGTTCGCCGGTTACTTTGGCGTCGTTCCTGGAAGAAATCACGATGCGCCTGGTCGACGTGCTGCTGGCGATTCCACCGCTGCTGCTCGCGCTGCTCATTCTGGGCACGCTCGGTCCATCGCGCGCTCAACGTCATCCTCGTCGTCGGCGTCCTGTATATTCCCATGGTCGCCCGCGTCGTCCGCAGCGTCGTGCTCGACCTGAAAACCCGCCAATTTGTCGAAGCCGCCAAGATGCGGGGCGAATCCTCGTACTTACATCATGGTCGACGAAATCCTGCCCAGCGTGCTGCCGCCGCTGGCAGTGGAATCCTCGATGCGGTTTGCCTACGCGATCTTCCTGGTCGCGTCGCTGGGCTTTCTCGGCCTGGGCGTCCAGCCGCCTGTCTCCCGATTGGGGCTTGATGGTCGGCGAGGCGCGCAACTACTTCACGCAGGCGCCCTGGGTCCTGCTCTTTCCCGCCGGGGCCATCGCCTTGCTGGTCGTCGGCATCGGCTTCCTCAGCGACGGGCTGCGGCGCATGCTGCTGCCCGGCGGGGTCACGGGGTAAGGGGGATACCGATCATGGGTGAACGATTCCACGCAGATCGGCGCCGCCAACCGCCCCGTGCTAGACGTGCAGAACCTGACCATTACATACGACACGGAAAAAGGTCCCCTGCACACGGTCCGGAACGTGACCCTGCAGATCGCGGCCGGCGAGATTTACGGCCTGGTGGGCGAGTCGGGCTCGGGCAAGACGACGCTGGCGCGCGGCATCGTCCAATACCTGCCCGCCAACGGGCACGCCACGGGCGACTCGGTCAGCCTCGACGGCACGGACCTGCTGCGGCTGCCCCGCTCCGAGGTGCGCAAGGTCTGGGGCTCCAAGATCACCATGGTGCACCAGGACCCGAACACGGCGGTCAATCCCTCCGTCACCATCGGCGAACAGATCGCCGAGGTCGCCCGGCTGCACCTGGGGATGGCAAAGCGCGACGCCCAGGCCAAGGCGATCGACATGCTGAGCAAGGTGCGCATGGCGGATCCCGAAACCGTCGCCCGGCGCTACGCGCACCAGCTCTCGGGCGGCCAGCTGCAGCGGGTGCTCATCGCCATCGCACTGACCACCAACCCGCGCCTGCTGATCATGGACGAGCCGACCACCGCCCTCGACGTCACCACCGAGGCGGTCATCCTCGACCTGGTGCGCGACCTGCTGAGCGAGTACCACACCGCGGTGCTGTACATCACCCATAACCTCGGCGTCGTCGCGCGCATCTGCAACCGGGTCGGCGTGATGTACGCGGGCGAGATCATGGAAGAGGGCTTCATCCGCCCGGTCTTCAAGCAGATGCTCCATCCCTACACGCTCGGCCTGCTCGGCTGCGTGCCCAGGGTGGATGCGAACAGTCGCGATATCCTGCTGAACACGATCAAGGGCCATATTCCCCGCCCCGATCAGCTGCCGCCCGGCTGCATTTTCGCCCCGCGCTGCCCGCTCGCACTCGATGCCTGCCGCGCGGCCCGGCCGCCCCTGGTGGAGGCGGAGCCGGACCACCGCACCGCCTGCATCCGCTGGCAGGAGTTGCGCGATCACCCCGAGCAGTACGCCAGGGCGGCGCAGCGGGAGGAGCGGGTGACCGAGCGCGAGGCAGGGCCGGTCGTGCTCGAAGCGCGCAACGTCAAGAAGTACTTCCCGGTCGGCGGCGCGAGCATTGCCGACATTTTGCGCGGGCGGCGCAAGGCCGTGCGGGCCGTCGACGACATGAGCCTGCGGGTGCGGGGCGGCCTGACCATGGGGATCGTAGGGGAGAGCGGCTGCGGCAAGACCACGTTCGCCGCGCTGCGTCGCGGGGCTTGAGGAAGCGACGGCCGGCCGGATCGAGCTGGACGGCGAGCAGGTGCCGTACGCGGTGAGGCGGCGCGCGGCCGACCAGCTCAGGAAGATCCAGATGGTCTTCCAAAATCCCGATGCGTCGTTGAACCCGCAGCGCACCGTGGGCGAGAGCGTCGCGCGGCCGCTGGTGCTGCTCGGCAAGGTGCCCAAACAGGAGATACCGGCCCGCGTCCGGGCGCTGTTCGCGGCCGTGAACCTGCCGGAGGAGTACGTCACCCGGCTGCCGCACGAGTTGAGCGGCGGCGAAAAGCAGCGGGTCGCCATCGCCCGGGCCTTCGCGGCCGATCCCAGCCTGATGATCCTGGACGAGCCGATCTCGTCGCTGGATGTGTCGGTGCAGGCCTCGCTGATGAACCTGCTCGGCGAGCTGCAGGAAACCCAGGGCACTTCGTACCTGTTCATCTCCCACGACCTCGCCGCGGTCCTGCACCTGTCCGATTGGATCGGCGTCGTCTATCTCGGGCGCCTGTGGGAGTCGGGCCCGCCGCAGGCCGTCTTCTCGCCGCCGTTTCACCCGTACACCGAGGCGCTGCTGTCCGCCATACCGATCCCCGACCCCGACGCCCAGCAGGAGCGGATCAGGCTGCACGGCTCGGTGCCCAGCGCGGTTAACATCCCGTCCGGCTGCCGCTTCCATACTCGCTGCCCGCGCAAGATCGGCGAAATCTGCGAGACGCAGGAGCCGCCGTGGCAGGACCTTGGCGGGAATCACCGCATTTGCTGCCACATTCCGGCAGCCGAGCTGCAAGCCATGCAGACCGCCCCGGTCGCAGTGAGTGAGGGGAGAACCGCATGACGACCTACCTTCTGCGCCGGGTGAGCATGATCCTCCTGACCATGCTGCTCGCGTCGATCGTGATCTTCGCAGCGACGCAGCTTCTGCCGGGCGACCCGGCCTCGGTCATGCTCGGGCAGTTCGCGACGAAGGAAGCCGTGGCGAACTTGCGTGAGGAGCTCGGCCTCAACCGCCCGGTCTACGTCCAATACCTCGACTGGCTGACCCACTTCGTGCGCGGCGACTGGGGCGTTTCGATGGTCAGCAAGCAAGCAGTGATGCCGATGATCATGAGCCGGCTGCGGAACTCGGCCATGCTGGCGGTCGTGGCGCTGCTGTTCTACGTCCCCTTGGGGATCCTGTTGGGCACCATCGCCGCGCTCAAGCGCGAAAAGGCCGTCGACCAGGGCATCTCCGCGGTCACCATGGCCTTCGTCGGCCTGCCCTGAGTTCGTGACCGGGCTGATCCTGATCGCGGTCTTCGCGCTGTCGCTGAAGTGGCTGCCGGCCAACTCCTCGATCCCGCCGGATTCGTCCTTCAAGGACGCGCTGCCCTACCTGATCCTGCCCGCCATCGCCGTCAGCCTGACCAGCCTCGGCTATGTGGCGCGCATGACGCGCGCCAGCACGATCGACGTGCTCAAGACGGACTACGTGCGAGCCGCGGAGCTTAAGGGCCTGCCGCAGCGCCAGGTGCTGACGAAGCACGTCCTCCGCAACTCGCTGCTGCCCACCGTGACGGTCGTCGCCATGGGCATCGGCTTCCTGATCGGCGGCCTGATCGTCACCGAGCAGCTCTTCGGCTACCCGGGGCTCGGCCGGCTGCTCGTCTACGGCATCCAGCGCCGCGATCTGATCCTGATCCAGGCCTGCAGCATGGTCGTCGTCGCCATCTTCTGCTTTGCCAACCTTGCCGCCGACCTGCTCTACGGCGTCCTGAACCCGCGCATCCGCTGTGAAATAACTGCCGGAGTGACGCCGTGCGCCAGCTCGTGAGCTGCCTGTGAAGATTACGCCCTGCGTGCCACCCCACTGGCGCTGCGGTTCAAGGAACCGTACCACTGGGCCGGCCGGGTCGACGATGGCGCGGTCAACCTGCTGATCGAAGTCGAAACGGACGAGGGCATCAACGGGTACGGGAAGACGACCGCCGGCCGCCCCGCCGACGTCGCGCTCGCCGCGCTGCAGGGCGTGACCCCGCTCTTCGAGGGGCGCAGCCCGTTCGACGTCGAGCGCCTGGTGTACGAGGCGCGCTTCCTCGGCGGCTTCTCGCACAATCCCCGTTTTGCCAACCTCACGCTCGCCGGCGTCGAGATGGCGCTCTGGGACGTCATCGGCAAGGCCGCCGGCTCGCCCGTGCACCAACTTCTCGGCGGCGCCTATCACCCCACGGTGGATTACTTCGGCTTCCCCCAGGGCGACACGGCGGACGAGCTGGCCGAGGATGCGGCGGAGTTGGCCCGCGGCGGGCTACCCGGTGATCTACATAAAGGTAGGCCGGGGCGAACGGAAGGACCTGGAGAACGTTCGCGCCGTGCGCGAGGCCATCGGCGACAGGAAGCTGCGGCTGGATGCGAACGAGGCGTGGGACGTGCGGATGGCCCTCTACATGATCCGCCGGCTGGCCGTGTTCGAGCCCGAGTTCGTCGAGCAGCCGGTGCCCGCGGAGAGCCTGGCCGCGCTCAAGCAAGTGCACGACGCCTCGCCCGTGCCCATCGCGGCCGACCAGGCCGTCTTTACCTTGCATGATGTGTACGAGGTCTGCCGGCAGCAGGCCGCGGACCTGATCGTCCTGTCATGCCACGAGACGGGCGGGCTGCTGTCGTTCAAGAAGGCGGCCGCGATCGCGAGGCGGCGGGCATCGCCGTCTGCCTGCACGGCCAGTCCGTGACCGGCATGACGGACCTCGCGCAGCACCAGGTTGCCCTGACCCTGCCTAACCTGGCCGACGGCAACCAGATCATGCATCAGCTGCTCACGGAAGACATCCTCGAGGCGCCCGACCTGTCGCCCGTTCAAGGCGAGCTCGATGCAGCGATTGCGTCCCGCCCCGGCCTCGGCTTCGAGGCTCGACTGGGATGCGGTCGCCCGCGCGCACGAGCTTTACGAGACCGACGAGAGCTACCACCACTCCTGACACCCACCACGAAGGCCAACCATGCCCACCAATCGAGCTGTTCCGCATTTCAGCCTGTTCACGCACGACCAGTGTGAGGCCGTCCACCACGCATCGCTCGAAATCCTGCGCCGGACCGGCGTCCGCGTCGACCACCCCCGCGCGCTCGCGCTGCTCAGGGACACGCATGCCCTCATCAGCGACGGCAACCTGGTCCGCTTCCCCCCGGCGCTGGTCGAGTGGGCGCTGGCCGGCCCGCCGTCCCGCATCGCGCTGTGCAAGCGCGGCAGCACCGAGGTCGCGGTGGCATGGAGGGGCGCGAAGTCAGTTTCGGCACCGGCTCCGCCTGCCCGAACTACCTGGACCCGCGATCCGGCGAGCGGCGCCCGTTCAAAGAAGCCGACGTCGTCGAGTGCGTCCGCCTGGTCGACGCGCTGCCGCAACTGGATTTCTGCATGTCCATGGGCATGCCATCGGACCTGAACCCCCGGGCGCCTTACTGCGACGAGTTCGCGCTCATGCTCGAGAACACGACCAAGCCGCTCGTCTTCACCCTGGGCAGCCGGGCCGAGTGCGAAGCGATCGTGGGCATGGCGGCCGCGGCCGCGGGGGGCATGGCGGAGCTGCGCCTCAGCCCGAACCTGCTCGGGTACGGCCAACCGACCTCGCCGCTGATCCACGGGGAAGACTCCACCGAGAAGCTGATGTACATGGCCGAGGTCGGGCTGCCCATCGTACACCAGGCCTCGCCGATGATGGGTGGGGCCGCGCCGGTGTCGATGGCTGCGGCGCTCGCGCTCGGGAACGCCGAGCTGCTCTCCGGCCTGGTCATTCACCAGCTTGTCCGCCGCGGCGCGCCCTTCGTGTACGGATGCGGCCTGCATCACATGGACATGCGCACGACGATCGCCGTGTACGGCGCGCCTGAGTTCGAGCTGGCCCGGGCCGCGGTCGCCGAGATGGCCCGTTACTACAACCTGCCCCATTATGGCTATGCGGGCTACACCGACAGCTGCGTCATGGACGAGCAGGCCGCATCCGACGCCACCTCGTCCGTCATGGTCGCACTGCTGAGCGGCCAGCATCTCGTCCACGACGTGGGATACGTCGAGGCCGGCCTCACCGTATCCCCCGAAATGATCGTCTTCACCGCAGACGTGATCGGCCGGCTGCGCCACTTTATGGCGGGCATGGATCTGAGCCCTGAAGCCTTCGCCCTGGACCTGATCGACGAGGTCGGCCCCGGCGGATCGTACCTGGCGACCGAGCACACGCTGCAGCACTTCAAGGAGTTCTGGCAGCCGGCGCTCTACAGCCGCCTGCGCCGCGACGACTGGCTCAAGCGGGGCGGGAAAGACCTGGGCCGGCGGCTGCGCGAAAAGACGGTTGCGCTGATGGAAAAGGCAGCCGCCCCGGAATTGCCCGCGTCGACCCTCGAGGAAGTCGAATACATCCGGCGCCACTGGAGGTTGTAACCCATGATGCCCACCGAAAGAACTGCCAGCCCTCGCCTCAGCATGTTGAGTCTTTCCGACTGCGAGGTCATCCACAACGCGTCCCTGGAAATCCTGCGCCGAACCGGCGTCCGCGTCTATCATGCCGCCGCCCTCGATCTTCTCCGCCGCAGCGACGCGCTGATCACCGACGACAACCTGGTGCGGTTCCCGCCCGCCCTGGTCGAGTGGGCGCTCGATGCAGGCGCCCTCCGAGGTCACGCTCTGCCGCCGCGGCACGCGGCAGCCCGCCATGCGCCTCGCCGGCGACCGCGTCTACTACGGCCCCGGCTCCGACTGCCCGAACTACCTCGATCCGGCCACGGGTGCGCGCAGGCCCTTCCAGACCGCCGACGTCGTCGACTGTATCCGCCTCGTCGACGCGCTGCCCGAGATGGACTTCTGCATGTCCATGGGCATCCCGTCCGACGCGCCGACGCCCAGCCCATACCAGTTGCAGTACGCGCTCATGCTCAGCCACACGGAAAAGCCCGTCGTCTTCGTCTGCGACGACGTCGCGCGACTGCGAGGCGATCGCAGCGATGGCGGCGGCTGCCGCGGGCGGCATGGACGAGCTGAGCCTCAACCCCACGCTGGCGCTGTACTCCGAGCCGACGACGCCGCTCAAGCATTCGGAGACCGCGACCGGCAAGCTCCTGTTCATGGCGGAGCACGGCCTGCCCCTGATCCACTCGCCCGCGCCGATGATGGGCGGGACCGCGCCCGTCACGCTCGCCGGCGGCCTGGCGCTCGGCAACGCGGAAGTGCTATCCAGCCTGGTCATCCAGCAGCTCAATGCGGCCCGGCGCGCCCTTCATCTACGGCGTCCAGGCGCACCACATGGACATGCGCTCGACGATCAGCGTGTACGGTTCGCCCGAGTACGAGCTAGCGCGCGTCGCGTCCGCGGAGCTGGGCCGCTTCTACCACTTGCCGATCTGGGGCAATGCGGGCATGTCGGACAGCCTCGCGCTCGACGAGCAGGCGGCTGCCGACGCGGCCTTCTCGATCCTGGTCGCCCAGCTCACAGGCACGCACCTGGCCCACGACGTCGGCTACCTCGAGGCCGGCCTGATGACCTCGCCCGAAATGATCGTGCTCTGCGCCGAGCTGATCTCGCTGGTCCGGCAGTTCGGCGCGGGCATCCGCCTCGACGCGGAGCAGCTCGCCCTCGAAGTGATCGACGCGGTTGGGCCGGGCGGATCGTTCATCCAGGAAGAGCACACGCTGCATCACTTCCGCGAAGCCTGGCAGCCGGGACTGTTCAGGCGCTACCGGATGGCGGACTGGGTCCGGCAGGGCAGCAAGGCGTTGGATGCGCGGCTCCGCGAACGGACGCTGGCGGCCATGCAGGGGCACAAGTCGCAGCCGATCCCCGGTTACGTGCTGGAGGAGATCAAGACGGTGTTAGGTGAGGTGACCGCAGAGCTTGTAGCAGCCTGAGGGGAAGCCTGGCGGACGCCCGTTACAGGCCCGCCGCCAGGCTCAAAGCGTTCAAATGGCCGGCGCCTGCTGCGACGCGGGCCGCTCGTATTGCACGTATTCCTGGAGCGAGTACATCCCGACGCCCAGGTACAGCTTGGTGGCCGAGGGATTGTTCGCATCGACCCCCAGCCCCGACCGCCGCGCGCCCGACGGTAGAACTCGCCGAACGTGTGCAGCAGCAGCGCCTTTCCCAATCCGAGCCCCCGGTGCCGGGCGTCCACGGCTAACTGCCGCACCCAGCCCTCGTTTCCGCCCGCGTCCATCAGGCACATCGCCGTCCCGACGATGTCGCTGCCCTGCACTGCGAGGAAAGCAAGCGACCGGTCGAAGTCCTCGCGCTCCACGATGAAGCGCCGCCATTCCTCGTAACTGACCGGGGAGCGGTCCGGGCGGACGAAGGCCTCTTCGATCAGTTCGTAAGCGCGGCGCTCGTCCGCGGGCTCCATCGTCCGCACGGCATACCCTGCCGGCCATTCGGGGCCGGGCGGCGGCTCGGCCATGTCGCCGCGCATGCGCCACAGCCAGCGCTGGGGCGTGTAGCCGCGCGCCTCGATGATGTGGCCGCGCTCCGCCCGGACCATCCAACGCACGGGCAGCGGCGGCGTGCTGCGCCGCCAGCGATTCGGCCAGCGCGATGAGGGCCACGTCGCGCTCGGGCGAGCGAAACTCCGGATGGAGGCAGGTGTTCGCCGCCACCTCCACCGCGTTGGGCCGGACGAATACGTCCGTGTACGCGATCAGCCGTCCGTCCGCCGCCTCGACAACCCGGGCATCGCGCGCCAGGTCAAACCCCAGGCGGATCCAATCGCCCCGCGTCTCTTCCACGCTCCAGTCCGGCTCGCCCGTGTCCGCAATATCGCACGCGCAGATCAGGTCCGCGACCTTCTCGGCTTCCTCCGCAGCGGCGGGCGAATTATGAAGCCCGGCGGCCACGGAACTCGCAGTCTGTCAACTTCCCCCAATAGCTCGAACCACGCCGGCTCGAGGCGAAGCCTGACAACGCGCTCGTTCAGATAGTCCCAATCGAGTTCTTCGCCAACTGACTCAAGGATGCTTCCGATATCTCGAATGTGCTTGGTCTGCTGGCTGATCGCGTAGTACCGAAGTTTATACAGAATCAGATCCTCGGGCGCATGCACCCAAACCATGCCCAGAGGGGGACCGTAATCAACTCGCACACGACGCTCCAGGGACTCCCGGCGTTCCAGGTCACCAGGCCGCAGCATAAACAACTCAGCCTTATACCCCGATCGCCAGTGGTACGCATTGATGGCGAGGTCACCACGCGGATTGAGCCAGAGGTCGAGCATTACGTCGACCGGGACAAGCATGTCGCGCGCGGCAAGCTCCTCGGAGAGCTGCGCCATCGACTCGGGGGGGAGGTCAATCACCACGTCGAAATCCTCCGTGGTTCTCGAGTGTCCCCATGCCGCCAGTGCCACGGCGCCGCCAACCAGGAATCTAATCTGCGTGGCTTCAAGGGCATCGAGCACGAGTCGAAGAAAGGTGGGAAAACTGAGGGTATCGGACGTCTCGCTCATGATCGGCTGCGGATGACTCTAAGAGCCTCGGCTTCGCTGAGCTCCGGTCGCTGGCGCCGCAACCGATAGACCCCTGCTCGTTCCGCCCACTCGATCATGGAAACCATCTTGGCGAAACGTTGAGCAGGCGTAAGCATTCGCGTGATGGCTATCTGTTCGGGGTCGATCTCCCGAATTGCACCACGGATGGCAGCCCTCGTGCGCTCGTCTAGCTCCATGCGTCACCGCCCACTGCGAGTATAGCAGAAAATCACGCGCGGAGCTACAGCCGCGCCACGCGCCGTCGATCAGCAGAGAAGCGGCGTGAGATCGCTCGTCAGGGTGGAATCCCGGGGGAGTCGAATCTCGAAGCAGGTATGGCCGGGCTGCGACGAAACCTCGATCCGCCCGTGATGCCTGCCCGACCACGATGCTGTGGGAGATGTTGAGGCCCATTCCCGTTCCCTCACCCGGCGCCTTGGTCGTGTAGAACGGGTCGAAGATGTGCGGGAGCACGGCCGCGGGGATGCCGGGACCGTTGTCCTCCAGTTCCACGATCACCCACTTGTCGTCGTGCCGCGTCCGCAAGGTGATCTCGCCCTTCCCCTGCATCGCGTCGATTGCGTTGTCGATGATGTTGGTCCAGACCTGGTTCAGCTCGCTCCCGTACGCCTGGATTCGGGGCAGGTTCGGGTCATACTCCCGGTGTACCTCAATCCCCGACTTGAGCTTGTGCCGGAGCATCACGAGCGTGCTGTCCAGGCCCGCGTGTACGTCGACCTCCTGCACGGGCGCCTGGTCCATGAACGTGTAGGTCTTGAGCGCCGCGACGATCTCCGAAATCCGCTCCGTGCCGTGCCCGATTTCCTCGAGCAGGCTGTAGCAAATGTAGGTATAGTTCAGCCAGTCGATGACCGGCCCGAACTGCGCCGGCGCGAAGCCAGCAGCCAGGCGGTTGAGGCCGTCGCAGTCGTAGCCGAGGTTGGCAAGGGCCGGCGCGATCTCCCACGGTCTCTCCACGCCCTTCGATTCGAGCCATGCCTCCAGCTCGCTCTCACGATCGCCCCGCGCCAGCGCGCTCGATCTCCGCGGGCCGCCGCGCTCGCTCCCGGGCCAGCCCGTCGAGCTCCAGGAGCGTTGCCAGCTCGCCCTCCGACAAGCTCATCCGGCCGAGCTCGAGGTGGGTCGCCTGGAGCCTGGCGAAAGTCTCTCCCAGCTGGCGCGCGCCGCTGTGGGCCGCTGCGGCGGGGTTGTTGAGCTCGTGCGCGATCCCCGCACTCAGCCGGCCCAGCGTCGCCAGCTTCTCGCTCTGCCGCAGCGTCACGTCCTGCTGCAGATACGCCTTCTCCAGGTCGCGCAGCCGCTTCTTCTGCAGGCTGGCATTCAGCCGGGCGCGCAGGAGCACCGGGTTGAAGGGCTTCGGCAGGAAGTCCTCCGCGCCGATTTCGATGCAGCGCACCGCGCTGTCCGTCTCGTCGACCGCGGAAATCACGATGACAGGGATATCGCGCAGCGTCTTGTCGGCCTTGATGCGCTCGAGCACCTGGAAGCCGTCGAGGCCGGGCATCACGATGTCCAGAAGCACCGCGTCGTACTCGCCGGCAGCGAGCATCCCGAGCGCCTGTTCCCCATCCTCCGCGGCCGCGACCAGGTGGCCCTGCTGCTCCACCGACCGCGCGAGCTTGATGCGGTTCATCCGGTTGTCGTCGACCACGAGAATGCGGCCCTGCCCCTCGTTCATGCAGCCTCTCGCGTGGCGCGGAGCTCGCGCAGCGCAGCCTCGATCCTGCGGATACTCCGCCGCGATCCGCGCGTAGCAGCTCGGCCCCGCCCTCGAGCGTGCCCGATCTTGCGAGCGACTTCCAACGTCTTGCAGTCGCCCGCCAGGGCAGATGCGCCCAGGTCGAACGCGTTCGACTTGAGGCTGTGGGCGATCCGGCGGACCTCGGCGGTGTCACCGGCTTCGAGTGCGGCGCCGAGGTCGGCCACCAGTTTAGGGGCGTCTTCGAGAAACGCGTCCACAAGCTCGACCAGCAGGTCGAACTCCCCACCCAGGCTGTCCTGCAATACACGCAGCGCATCGCGGTCCAGCACCCCGTCGCCTGCCGCGGGGCCACCCGGTGCGCCAGCGGCAGCCTCGCTCGGGATTCCGTCAGGAGGCGGCGCCGCCTCGCCCCGCCCGGCAATGCCCCGGCCTAATGCAGAGACCAGCGCGTCCACCCGGATCGGCTTGCTCACGTAATCGTTCATCCCCGCCGCGAGGCACATCTCCCGGTCGCCCAGCATCGCGTTCGCGGTCATCGCGATCACGTACGGCTGCCGGTCCGCGGGCAGTTCGGCGCGGATGCGCCGCGTCGCTTCGAGACCGTCGATCTCCGGCATTTGCACGTCCATCAAGACGACGTCGTAGCTCTGTCGGCCCAGGGCCGGCCAGGACCTCGCGCCCATTGGCTGCTACGTCGGGCTTGTACGACAGCCTGCCCAGCAGCTGCAGCGCCAGCTTCTGGTTCGTCGCGTTGTCCTCGGCGAGCAAGATCCGCAGCGGGTGCTTGATCCCCAGCTCCGCATCGAACGGCTGGTTCGCGGCCGGCTTCCGGGACACCACCCGGGTGGGCCGGCCGGCGAAGACGCCGACCAGTGCCTCGAAAAGGACCGACGGCTTGACCGGCTTGGTGATGAACGCCGCGAAACGCTCGGGTTCCTCCTTCACGCTCTGCCGGCCGAGGGACGTCAGCATGACGAGCGGAATCTGTCCCGCCGGCCCCGGCAGCGCACGGATTTCCCGGGCCGTGCCCGCGCCGTCGAGATCGGGCATCTGCATGTCCAACACGACGACGTCGAACCGCTCGCCTTCCCGCAGCCGTGCGAGCGCGTCAAAGGGCGTCTCCGACTCGCGTGTGATCATCCCCCAGGATTGCAGCTGGAGGGAGAGGATGCGGCGATTCGTGGCGTTGTCGTCAAGGATGAGCGCGGTCTTGCCGGCCAGGATGGGCTGCATCTCCTCCAGGTACGCGCGGTGCGGCGGCGGGGCGGGCCTCGCCCGCATCGTGAAGTGGAAGGACGCGCCCTTCCCAACCTCGCTCTCCACCCACATGTCGCCGCCCATCGATTCGGCAAGTCGCTTGCTGATCGCCAGCCCTAGCCCAGTCCCGCCATAGCGCCGGGTCGTCGATGCATCTACCTGGCTGAACGATTGGAACAGGCGGTCCAGCCGGTCAGCCGGAATGCCGATGCCCGTATCCCGCACCGTGAACCGGAGCACGCACGGCTGCCCCTGCTCGTTACCCTCGGCCCGGCATTTCCCGCCGCCGGCATCGCCGCTCCCTGCGCTCACGCTCAGGACCACCTCGCCCTTCTCGGTGAACTTCACCGCGTTGCTCAGCAGGTTCACCAGGATCTGGCGGAGGCGCGTGGAATCTCCGAAGATGGCCTCGGGCGCCGTCGGATCGATGAGGTAGAGCAGGTCCAGGCCCTTTTGAGCCGCGCGGGCGGCCAGCATGTCCAGCGAGCTTTCCACGCAGTCCCGCAAGTCGAAGGGTTGATTCTCCAGGTCCAGCCGGCCGGCCTCGATCTTGGAAAAGTCCAGGATATCGTTGATGATCGTCAACAGCGCTTCGCCGCTCTCGCGGATCGTCTCGACGAACTCCCGCTGCCCTTCGTCCAGCTCCGTCTCGCTCAACAGGCTCGTCATCCCGATGATCCCGTTCATCGGGGTGCGGATTTCGTGGCTCATGTTTGCCAGGAACGCGCTCTTGGCCTGGTTCGCCGCAACCGCAGCCGCACGGGCCTCGTTGGCTTCGGCGAACAACCGGACATTCTCGATCGACGTTGCCAGGAACGCCGCGATCTGGCGCACGAGGGTTTCCTCGCGGCTCGTGTATGCGTTCACCTCGACGCTTGCCACCCGCAGCGTGCCGATAACCCGATCACCGTAGAAAAGCGGCGCCGTGATGGCGGACCTCACCCCGGGTTCCGCGAGCACGCGCGCGTCAAGCGCGTCGAGCAGCCTGACGTCAGGCGTGTTGATCAGGCGCCGCTCTCGAACGGCGGTCCCTGCGATCGTGTTATGGAGCGGCCAGCGCGATCCGACGGGTGTCAGGTTAAGCGAGCACTTGAGCGCGAGGACCTGCAGGCTGTCGCCCGACTCCTCGAGCAGGCTCACGGCGGAATGACCCCCAGGGACGATATCCGGCGTGTACTCGGTTGCCACCCGGAAGATTTCATCCTGGCTTTCTGCCAGGCTCATCAGGCGCCCCATCTCGTTGAGCAGCACCAGCCGGCGGGTCTGCTCCTCGCTCTCCGCGAGGAGCCGGGCATTGTCCAGCGCCAGCGAGGCCAGTTCCGCGAAACGGTTCATCACCGCAACCTCGGCATCGCCGAAGGTTCGGCTTGACCCCGCAGCGTATGCCATGCCGATGGCCCCGATCGTCCGGTCGCCTGATTTCAGCGGCACGGCTGCCACGGCCGTGACTAGCCCTGCGTCAAAGTCCCTCACCCGCGAATCGTAGGCAGCATAATCGGCTACCACGACGGGCGCGCCCGTCTCCCATACCTGGCCGGACACGCCTTCGCCCGTTCGCAAGCGCCGGCCGGCAAGGCTGGCGAAAGCGCCGATCCCCACCTTCTGTTCCATCTCGCCGCCCGACTCGGTCTGCAGGAAAACGAACCCGTGCTGCGTGTCCAGCAACTCGGCCGCCCGGGCAACGATGGTGTGCAGAAGCTCGTCTACGTCATGCCCGCTCATCAAGCCCAGCGTAATCTCGTGAAGCGCCTCCAGGTACGCGTTCTGCCGCACCAGCGTTGCCTCAGCCTGTTTGCGCTCGGTCACGTCGTCCGTAAGGCAGCGGATGCGGGCCGCGTTTGGCACGAGGTACATCATTTGATGGTACCAACGCTCGCCAACCGTGATCTCCCTCGAACGAGTCGCAAGTCCGCTGTGACCTTCGCGGCCGGATTCTGCGATCATCTCGGCGATCATCGCGGGCAGATCGGCCAGCAAGGGCGACCGCAGTCCGGGCCGGAAACATTCGGGGAACAGCTTGGCGGCTGCCGAGTTGTAATAGGTGATCTCTCCGTTCGCGTCGATCTCGACGACCGGATGCGGATGTAGCTCCGGAAAGGAGGCGAGATAGTCTATTTCTTGCCGCGCGCGCTCCAGTTGCCCTTCCAGCTCGGCAACCCGCCGCAAAAGGCGACCCCGCTCCTCATCCTGCCCGTCCCGGTCCAGCTCCGGGATGACGCTTTCGCTCGTGCTGCCCAATGTGGCTCTCCACGACTCTCTGTAGGCTGCCTACAGACTCGCAAGGTAACGATGGATGAATTGCACCGCCATCGCGCCCTCCCCGACCGCGGACGCAACCCGCTTTACCGACTGGGAGCGCACGTCGCCAGCAACGAAGACGCCGGGCACGCTGCTCTCCAGCCAGTACGGGTCGCGGTCGACGGTCCATCCGCGCGGCCGCTTGCCGTCGCGGGCCAGGTCCGGACCGGTCAGGATGAAGCCGAAGTTGTCCAGCTCCAGGATCCCTCGCAGCCACTCGGTGCGCGGCGCGGCGCCGATAAAGATAAACAGCCCGGCGGCAGGCTGCGTTTCCGTCATGCCCGAATCGACATCCGCAACGGTGACGGCCTCGAGGTTCGAAGCCCCGTGCACGCTGGCGATACGCGCACAGGTGCGAACGGAGATGTTGGGGGTCTTGCCGATCTGGTCGATCAGGTACCTGGACATGCTCTCGGCCAGGCCCTGCCCGCGCACCAGGATGGTCACGTGCCGGGCATAGTTCGAGAGATACATGGCCGCCTGCCCCGCCGAGTTGCCTCCGCCCACGACAAACACATCCTGGCCGGCGGTCGAAATCGCTTCTGTGGCGGCTGCCCCGTAATACACGCCCGCCCCCACGAGCTCCGCGCAGCCTTGCACCTCGAGCTGCCGGTACGAAACGCCGGTGGCGATGAGCAGCGCGTGGCAGCTTACCTCTGCACCGTCGGCCAGGGTCAGGATCTTGTACGGGTCCAGCAGGCGCACGGCCGTTACTTCCTGGGGGGCCAGGATTTCCGCGCCGAAGCGCCTTGCCTGTGCCACGGCCCGCCGCGCCAACTCGCCGCCGCTCAACCCTGACGGGAACCCGAGGTAATTCTCTATGCGCGAGCTCTGGCCCGCCTGGCCGCCCGGCGCCTCCCGCTCGACGATCAGCGTGCGCAACCCCTCGGAGGCCCCATACACCCCGGCGCCCAGGCCGCCCGGCCCGCTGCCCACGATGACCATATCGTAGAACGGCGCTTGTGCCCGCACCGACAGCCCTGCTTTGGGCGCCAGCTCGCCGATCGCGGGCTGCACGAGGAGCGAGCCATCCGGGAAGATGACGACGGGTAAGGCCGTGCGCTCGGCGCCTGCGGCGTCCAGGAGCTGCCCGGCGAGCGCATCTGCCTCGACGTCCAGCCAGCGGTAGGGGATCTGGTTGCGGGCGAGGAACTCCTTGATCGCATGCGCCTGCGGCGACCAACGATGGCCGATCACTCGCAGGCCATCGAAACCCTGGTGAAACTGCGCCTCCCATGCCTCGAGGTGATCGCTGATCACCGGGTAGAGTCGTTCCTCGGGAGGGTCCCACGGTTTCATCAGGTAGTGGTCAAGCCGGATCTCGTTGATGGCCCGGATCGCCGCTTCGGTGTCTGCATATGCGGTCAGGAGCAGCCGCTTCGCATCGGGGAACAGGGGAATCGCACAGGCCAGAAACTCGACGCCCGTCATCTGCGGCATGCGCTGATCCGTAAGGATGAGCGCGACGGGGTCGCCGCGCAGCTTGAGCTCTTTGAGCGTCTCGACCGCGGCCGCGCCGCTGTCCGCGCTGAGGATGCGATAGTCCTTGCCATACTGGCGGCGCAAGTCGCGCTCCACTGCGCCACGAACAACCCTGTCGTCGTCGACAGCCAGGATAACGGGTTTGACCACGGGCAACCCTCCTGCACCCAACTACTAGCTGGGGTGCGTACGGGGATCCGGCGCAGGCATGGCATTCGCCGCAATTTGCACTAAGAATAGATCAATGACGACCCTTAATCGTGTACAATTATGCTACGAGCCTTCCATGCGGCTGTAAGAGGGCATCCGCATCGACCAACTTTGCGCCGGCCGGCCGACCGGCCTTTCCGTGCCGCGTGTTACAGTGCTTACGCAAACCTTCGCCTATACTCGATCTGATTTGGTTAGTAGAGAGTGGGAGGCAGCGCTATGCGGTCGATCTGGAGTGGGGCCATCAGCTTTGGCTTGATCTATATTCCCGTGAAGCTGTTCAGCGGGAGCGAGCAGCAGAGTCTCGATTTCGACATGCTCCGCAAGGGCGACCTGTGCCCGATCCGGTACGTGCGGGTCTGCGAGGCCGACGGCGAAGAGGTCGAGTACAAGGACATCGTCAAGGGTTACCAGTTCCGCAAGGGCGATTACGTCGTCGTGACCGACGAGGACTTCAAGCGGGCCGCGCCGAAGAAGACGCAGACCGTCGAAATCGTCGCGTTCATCAAGGAGTCAGAGGTTGACGCGAAACTGCTCGAGAAGCCGTACTTCCTGGAGCCGGTGAAGGGCGCCGCGAAAGCCTACGCGCTCCTGCGGGAGGCGCTGAAGAAGACCGACAAGGTCGCCGTCGCAAAGTACGTGCTTCGCACGCGCGAGCGGATGTGCTTGCTGCGGGCGGAAGGCGACATGATCGT
Source organism: uncultured Chloroflexia bacterium (assembly GCA_963800615.1). Taxonomy (GTDB): domain Bacteria; phylum Chloroflexota; class Anaerolineae; order CG2-30-64-16; family CG2-30-64-16; genus JALOOB01. The sequence continues at coordinate 208,002 of CAWDBO010000021.1, read as the reverse complement.
TCTGCTGCAGATGCGCTGGGCCGGCGAGGTGCGAAGCCCCGACGGGCTCGATTTGCCGGCGGCGAACGAAGTTCAGAAGAAAGAGCTGGACATGGCGGTGCGCCTGGTCGACCAGCTGACCGAAACCTTCGATCCGAACGAATACACCGACACATATACGGAGACGCTGAAGCAGTTCATCGAGGACAAGGCGGCGGGCAAGGCCAAGGAGCCCGAAGAGGAAGAGGCGATCCCGGCGGAAGTGACCGACCTGTTTGCCAAGCTGCGCGAGAGCCTGGAAATGGCGGAAGCGCGGAAGTAGCCACAGAGGCCACCGAGGACGCAGAGGCGCTTTCGGGAGGACGAGAGGCAGGCGGCAAAACCGTAACCTCTTGCCCCTCGTAGATTTTCTCTGAGCGCTCTGTGACCTCTGTGGCAAGAAATCGTCCGATGACGCTCGAAACCTATCGCAAGAAGCGGAACTTCAAGAAGACGCCCGAGCCGGCCCCTGAGGACGCCGGGCAGGATGGGCACGCGCCCGCGGGGATACCGCTCCGCTTCGTGGTGCAGAAGCACGCCGCTTCCCACCTCCATTACGACTTCCGCCTGGAGCTGAACGGCGCGCTCAAGAGCTGGGCCGTGCCGAAGGGACCCTCGCTCGACCCTACAGACAAGCGCCTCGCGATGATGGTGGAAGACCACCCGATGGATTACCGCACCTTCGAGGGCATCATCCCCGAAGGGAACTACGGCGCGGGCACGGTCATGGTCTGGGACGAGGGGACCTATACCGCGCTGGGCGCGACGACGCGCGAGGAGAGCGAGAGGCTTCTCAACGAACAGCTCGGCAAGGGCAGCCTGAAGATTTTCCTGCGCGGCCAGAAGCTGAAGGGTGCGTTCGCCATCTCCAAGATGCACGGCGGCAAGGAGCCTTCCGGCGGGAAGGACGAGAACGCGTGGCTGCTGGTCAAGAAGAACGACGACTTCGCCACCCCTCAGGATGTGCTGCTCTGGGACCGTTCGGTGGTGACCGGGCGCAACATGGAGGAGATCGCGCAGGCACGCGAGGCAGAGTGGCGCTCGAACCGCGGCGAAGAGCAGGAAGAGGCGCAGGCGGCACCGGGCACGGCTGGGGCCGCGGCCCCTCAGCCCGCGTCCGCGCTCGTCGCGGACGGCATCGACCTGTCACGCATCGACCTGACCGGCGCGGCGCCCGCGCCGCTGCCCCACGAGGTCAAGCCCATGCTCGCCACCCTCACGGACGAGCCATTCGACCGCGAAGGCTGGCTGTTCGAGATCAAGTGGGACGGCTACCGGGCCGTGGCCGAGCTGAGCGGCGGCAACGTGCTGCTGTACTCGCGCAACATGCTGAGCTTCAACGAGCGCTACGAGGCCATCGTCCGTAACCTGCACGAGCTTAAGTTTGATGCAGTTCTCGACGGCGAGGTCGTCGTGCTCGACGAAGCCGGCCGGCCGCAGTTCAAGCTGCTGCAGAACTGGCTGAAGGACGGCGCGGGCACGCTCGTCTACTATGTCTTCGACATCATCTACCTGCAGGGTTACGACCTGTGCAACCTGCCGCTGCTCCGCCGCAAGGCCATCCTGAAGGCCATCCTGCCCGAACTGCCCCACGTCCGCTGGAGCGACTACATCGAACACCACGGCCGCGCGCTGTATGACTCGGCCCGCCAGCACGACCTCGAAGGGGTGATCGCCAAGGACGGCGCCAGCCAGTACCGGTCGGGCGATCGGACGGAAGACTGGCTGAAGGTCAAGACGCACCTCCAGCAGTCGGCCGTGATCTGCGGCTACACCGAGCCCCGCGGGGGCCGCAAGGACCTGGGCGCGCTCATCCTGGGCGTGTACGAGGAGACGCCCGAACGCGATCTCGTGTATATCGGGCACACGGGCGGGGGCTTCACGCAGGCCGAGCTGGCTTACGTCAAGGAGCGGCTCGCCCCGTACGTCGTCGCAAAGTCGCCGTTCAAGGTGGCGCCGCCCACAAACGCGCCGCCCACCTGGACGCGGCCCGAGCTGGTGTGCGACGTCAAGTTCGCGGAGTGGAGCAAGGACGGCATGATGCGCCAGCCGATCTTCATCGGCCTGCGCGACGACATCGAGCCTGAAAGCGTGTGCCGGGAGCTGCCCGTGCCTCTCGCAAAAACCGTCAAGCGGCGCTACAAGCGCAAGGATGATAAGCCGGAAGAAGTCCAGGTCGACGGCCGCACGATCACGATCACCAATCCGGACAAGCTCTACTGGCCGGACGACGGAGGCCCGGCGCGGGGCTGACGAAGCGCGACCTGATCAGCTACTACCGCGGGCATCGCGCCCCTGATCCTGCCCTACCTCGTCGACCGGCCCGAATCGCTGCACCGCTTCCCCAATGGCATCAACGGCGAGAGCTTCTTTCAGAAGGACGTCGGCGGCCAGGTCCCGGACTGGGTGCAGACGATTACGCTGGGGGACGACGACGATCCCGAGGAGTACCTGCTGTGCCAGGACGAAGCCGCGCTCGTCGTTGATGGCGAGCATGGGATGCATCGAGATCAATCCCTGGAACTCCCGCCGCCAGAACCTCGACAATCCCGACTACCTGGTGATCGATCTCGATCCGCTCGACATCGCTTTTGCCGAGGTGATCCGCGCCGCCCAGGAAGTACACCGGCTCTTTGAAGCCGCAGAGATTCCGAATTATGTGAAGACGTCGGGTGCGACCGGGATGCACGTCTACGTCCCGCTGGCGGCCAAGTACAGCTACGAGCAGGTGCGGGAGTTCGGGCGCCTGGTTGCCTACCTGGTGAACGACCGGCTCCCTGAGACGACCAGCGTCGAGCGCAGCCCCGAGAAGCGCAAGGGGAAGATCTACCTGGACTTCCTCCAGAATCGCCGCGGCCAGACAATGGCGACCGTCTACTCGCTGCGCCCGCGGCCTGGCGCGCCGGTGGCGACGCCCCTGCTATGGGAAGAAGTGATCCCCGGGATCACGCCCGCGCAGTTCAACATACGCACCCTACCGGACCGCCTCGCCAAGCACGGCGATCTCTTCAAGCCCGTGCTTGGCGAGGGCATCGACCTGGCAGCGAGCCTGCAGCGCCTGGAGAAGGTGGCCCGGCAGAAGTAGCGTGCGGCTGTCGCCGATTTTCGGCCTTTCGTGTTTCGCATTTCGTCCTTTCGCCGGCTTTCGCCTTTCGCTTTCCAGGCGGCCCGGCCGTCAGACACCTACCAGAGGCTGTCAAAGTGAAAAATCGCAGACATCTACCGGTCTCAAGCCTTACATGGCTCCTCATCCTGGGGCTGCTGCTCATCCCCGCCGCGGCAACCGAGGCGCAGTCTCAGGCGCCGGCGCGCCCGTTCATCCTGCCGTTCCGCGATCCGCCCGGCCCCGACACCTGGCTGCTGGGCCAGACTTACGGCAACACGGTCGGCGCCTACTTCCAGCGCAGCACGATGTATCGCTACAGCCAGGGCATCCACTTCGGCATCGACCTGTCCGCCCCCTGTGGCACGCCCATTGTCGCGGTCGCAGACGGCGTCGTCGCGCTCGTCGATGCCATGGCCTACGGCTCCGCGCCCCACAACCTGATCATCGACCACCCGCAGCTGAAGTATTCCACGCTCTACGGACACCTGCTCGAGCGGCCGAAGCTGGCCGTCGGCCAGCGCGTCAAGCAGGGCGAAGTAGTGGCCCTCAGCGGCGACCCGGCCGGCACCTGCGTTGGCCGGCCCCACCTGCACCTGGAGGTGCGAAATTACCCCGGGCGCTCGTGGAAATACAACCCGCTCCCGCTCATGCAGGCCGACTGGGACAACCTGGCGCTGATCGGTAACTTCGGTCGCGGCTTCGAGCGCGACCTGGACGATCCGCGCAAGTGGCAGCAGCTGGACGACCAGCCGCCCGCGGTCACCGGCGGCAGGCTGCTCAACGAATTCCGCAATCCCTGGCCGAGGACACGCTGATGAAACGAACACTGACGATCGCATTGCTTACGCTGCTGCTCGCGGCCGCACTCGTGGGCCAGGGCCACGCGGCAGCCACAGCTGCCGGGGCAACCACAGCTGCCGGGGCAGCCGCACCTGCCGTGCCCGGCCCGGTCCGCCTGACGACAGGCGGCTGCTGCACGCAGCCTTTCTGGTCGCCCGATGGAAAGCAGGTGTGGTACATCGACAAGCCTTCCGGCGGAAAGCTCGGGATTTACGGGGTGACGGCCGGGGCGCCGGAGGCGCAGCCCGTGTTCGTCTCCCCCCGCGTCGAAGACAGCCGGATCACGGGCCCTTACCGGATCGAGACGACGGCCAAAACCACCACGCTCGTCCGGCTGAGCGACGGCAAGAAGTTCAACATCCCCGCGCAGGGCCGGACGGTCCAGTTCTCGCCTGATCTCAAGAAGATCGCCTGGAGCATCAGCAACCCCGACCTGCCCGCAGAGCAGCAGGTGGCAGCCGTTTGGGTCGCCAACGTGGACGGCTCGAACGCGAAGCGCGTGGCGACGCTGCGCCGCGGCGGCCTGGCCGGCTGGATCTCCAACACGGCGCTGCTTGTCAACGGCGAGGATCCGCAGGACAAGGCGGGCCAGGTCCTCTGGTCGCTCACGATCGCGGATGGGAAGCTGAAAGAGATCACCCGGGCGGAACGACTGCGGAGCGCGCTGCTCTCGCCCTCGGGCAAGTGGATCGCCTACTACACCACCTTCAACACGGACACTCAGAACGGCCTGTGGCTCGTCGACACGAACGGCGGCAAGCCGAAGCCGGCCCCGCGAGGTTCGTTCGGCGCGTACCAATGGCGGACCGTATCGGGAAGCGACGCGTTAGTCGTCGTGCCGTTCAACCCGGCTGCCACGCATCACGAGTTCTGGCAGCTAGACCCCGGCTCGCTCGCCTTCACCCAGCTGACGAAAGCCGAAGACGCGCCGGTGAAGATCGCGAACGGCGACTGGCGTGTGTCGCCCGACGGCCGCTACGTGGCCTACGTCGAGAGCAAGGACCGCAACATCTGGGTGATCGCTCTGCCTTGAGTGCGGCGGTCACCACCAAGAAGCGAAGAACCGAAGTTTCACAAAGTTCTTTTGACCCTTTGTGTACCTTCGGTTCTTCGCTTCTTGGTGGTGAGTTCAGCGTTTCGACGTAGTATCAGACGGATAGGGCTGCCCGCTGCAGATCGGCCTCTGCCGGTTCAGCGCCGCCGGCAGCCGCTCGGCTCAGGCCGGCTGCCCACGCATCGAGCGCAGCAAGCTGCGGGGCCGTGGGCCGGATGAACGGCCGCGCGGCCTTGATCCGCGCCCAGGCCTTCTCCGGCGTGTCGCCCTGTGCCACCAGGTACGCTGCGGCCATCGTCGCCGCCCGCCCGACCCCCGCGCCGCAGTGGACGTACACGCCGCCGCCCCCGCTCAGTTCCCGCTCCATGAACGCCACGCCCTCGCGGAGCTGCTCCGGCGTGGGCGCCTCGTCATCAGGCGTTGGGAGGCGCAGGTAGCTCCTCGGAGCGATCCCGGCCGCGTCGTCGCAATACTCTTCGCGTAGATTGAGGACGCCCGTGATTCCCCTCTTCTCCAGCCGCGGCCATCCCCGCCGCCGATACTGCCCGCCCACCGTGATGCCAGGCATAATCTGGCTGGTTCGCGCCCGGGGTGCTCCCGTCGTGATCCGCACGGCATGCTCTAGCAGCCACAGGAAGGTAACCCGCGGGCCCTGGTCCCGCATTCGGCTTGCAACCAGCGGCGGGATATTTGCTACCCGCGTCAGCGTCCGATTCATTTCGCTCCTCTTGCATCAAACAGTTCGCCTTATGGCGCGCCTCTATGATGCCATCAGAAGCTCCTCGTCGACGTGTGCGACACTCCGATCGGGGGCAATCTTCCCGACAAATCGAAGGATGTTCTGTACAAGTATTACACCAATCCGCGATTTCCTACATGCGATGTAAGAACGAGTATTAGATTTCGTTAGTCCATATGTCGCATGTAACTTCGTTCGCAAGACGGATGCGGTACGATCACCTCCTGTTGTAAAGTTAGCAGGTGTTAAGGGCGGATTAAGACTGACCACCGTAAAGCTACCGGTCTTGTAGCGTTCCAGGCTCGTGTAACACTTGCCGGCTGCGTGTTTTTTTTCCGGATGGCGGCACGCATGAACGGTTTCTGCCAGCCTTCCGCCGAGCTTCGTTGCTGTCGCCCGGCGGTCAATTTCTCGCGGGCCCTTTGCGGCCGCTGAGGGGGAGTCTTATGCTAGATTTGAAGGAATGGAGCGCGTCCGAGCTGGCGCAGTCCATTGCCCGTATGCCGGAATGGAAGACCGCTGAGACGGACCTGAATTACGAGGTCTCTATCGTTGTGCCCACGCGCAACGAAGCGGGCAATATCCAAGAGTTGCTTCGACGAATTGATGCGGCGGTTGGACAACGAACAGCTGAGGTGATCTTCGTAGACGACAGCGACGATGATACCCCGGAAGCCATTCTTTCAGCCGGCGAAGACTCGGCTGCGATCGTCCGCATGATCCATCGTGGCCCCGGCCAACGTACGGATGGGCTGGGCGGAGCGGTGCTCGCCGGTTTCGCGGCGGCCCGGGCGCCCTGGATGGCCGTCATGGATGCTGACCTGCAGCACCCACCGGAGGTGCTGCCGCTCCTTCTCGGCAGGGCAACTGCCACCGGCGCCGAGCTCGTCATTGCGACGCGGCACGCCGAGGAAGGCAGCGTCGGCGACTTCAGCGTCGCTCGCGGGGCCATTTCGGCGTTTTCGACCCTGGCGGCCCGGGTTCTGTTCCCGCGCAGCCTGAAGGGCGTCACCGATCCCATGAGCGGGTTCTTCCTGGTCCGCCGGGACGCCATCGATCTCGCCACCCTGAAGCCGCGCGGCTTCAAGATCCTGCTCGAGGTCCTGGTCCGCACCCCGGGCCTCAAGGTCTCGGAAGTCGGGTTCACCTTTGGCGAGCGCTTTGCCGGATCCAGCAAGGCCGACCTGAAGGAAGGCTTCCGCTACCTGTCGCATCTCATGACCCTGCGCTTCGGCCCTAACTGGACGCGGGCCGTCAAGTTCGCCGTTACAGGCGCCTCCGGCGTGCTGGTCAACACATTCTTGCTGTACATGGCAACCGAGCTTGGGGGCATCCATTATCTGCTGTCGGCAATCCTGGCGACCCAGGGCTCGAGCCTCTGGAATTTTGGCCTCACCGAGAAGTGGGTATTTGGCGATCGGGCCAACACCGGCGGGATGTTCGGCCGCTTCGTGGCCTTCATGCTCATGAACAACGTCGCGCTTGCGCTCCGCGGTCCGATGCTCTACGCGCTGACCATCCGTGCTCGGCGTCCACTACCTCGTCTCGAACGTGATCACGCTGGTCGTGCTCATGGTCGCTCGCTATCTGCTTGCCGACCGCTTGATCTGGGGTACGCGCTCGAAGGCCGCCGTTGCTGCCCTCGCGCACAACTACAGCATCCACGACGTTATCAGCGTCGCGTCAGAGGTTCGACTCCCGGAGCTCGAGCCGTTCCGGGTCGGCGACGCCATTGCCGAACCGACCATCACGGTCCGGCTGGGCAACGTCAAGCGTGCTGCGGCTGAGACGCTCACCGATGGCCGGCGCCACGTGAGCTATGACGAGGGCCTCGGCGCCTTCGGCTTCGGCATCGATCTCCGGCTGGGCGACAAGATCGACGTGGTTGCGAGCCGGGTGCTCAAGTACTCGCCGCACGTTCTGTACACCAACGTCGTTGAGCCCATCTTGCGCTGGACCTTCGTCCGCAGGGGCTACGCCCTGGTACACGGCGCCAGCTTCGCCTACGGCGACGACGCCTACATGGTCACCGCCCGCACTGACACGGGCAAGACGACCACGATGCTGCGCATCCTGGCCGAACCGAAGAACCCGAACAACCCGGGCGCCTTCATCTCGGATGACCTGACGCTGATGTCCCCGGACGGCCGGGTGTACACGTACCCGAAGCCGATGACGATCAGCCATCACACGGTGAAGGCGATCAATTCCCGGACGCTGACGGTGCCGGAGCGGATCGCACTCGTCCCGCAGAGCCGGATTCATTCCCGGAGCGGGCGTCAGTTCGCCATGTGGCTGGTGCAGCACCGCTTGCCCACCGCCACGATCAACACTTACATGCAGCTGTTCGTGCCGCCGCCCAAGTATGCGGTTCAGCGCCTGATCCCATCGGTCCAGGCGGCCGAGACGGCCAAGCTGGCGGGGCTCTTCGTCATCCAGCGCGGTGGCACCGGCACGGAGCACATGGACGGTTGCGAGGCGCTCGAGACCGTGATGAAGAACTGCGAAGATGCGTACGGCTTCCCGCCTTATGGGACTATCGCGGGCTACCTGAACAATGTCGACGGCGTGGATCTGCGTGTGGCCGAGGTAGACATCATCGACAGCGCGCTCGGCGGCCGGAGCGCGACGCTGGTTCGGAGCGAGACGATGGACTGGTCGGACCGGATCCAGGGGATCATCCACGGTGAACGCCGCGGAAACCCAGCCTGTCACGCAGGGATGCCCCGACCGGCTCCCGGCGCCGAACATGACACCTGCATAACGGAGTGGCGGCGGCCACTCGCACACATTGAGGTGAGCGGGAACCGATGACCGCGTCAGAATTGACGCCTCATCGGTTCCCGTCTGTCTATCGAAGACACATCGCTGGGACGAAGTTGGCGTATCGAGAGGATGAGTGAATTGACGGTGGAAAAGGTGACCGGCACACAGATGGAGGATGGCGCCCTCGCACGGACGCGGCTGCCTTGGTGGCGGCGGGGTCCGGCTTCGCCGGAGGTTCGCGGCGCCGCCAAAAGTAACTTGGACGTTCAGGCGCTGCCATACGTCGACACCCGGCTTCGCACATGGCACTGGTTGGGCCTTGCGCTGGCTCTCGGCGGCGGCGCCTTCTTTCGGATATGGCAAGTCAATGCAGTTGGGTTCAATTCGGATGAGGCGGTCTACGCGGGGCAGGCGGCCGCGATCGTGGGCGACCCTTCGCTGGCGCCGTTTTTCCCCCTCTTCCGCGCACATCCGTTGCTGTACCAATTCGTGCTTTCCCTGGGCCTGCACTTTGTCAGCGTCGACAAGTTGGATCTCGTAGCGCGGCTTCTTGCCGCGGTCATGGGACTGCTCACGGTCTTTGTCACGTTCCGGATCGGCAAGTTGCTCTACGGCGCCTCGGTGGGCGTCATCGCGGCGTTGCTGCTTGCCTTCATGCCCTACCACGTCATCGTGAGCCGTCAGGCCCTGCTCGACGGTCCGATGACGCTCCTCGCCACGCTGACACTGTACTGCATGGCGCGCTACGGTGCGGGCAGGCAGCCCGCGCTGGCTTTACGCGGCGAGCGTCGGCATGGGGCTCACGATCCTGACGAAAGAGACGGCGATTCTCCTGGTCGGAGGCGTCTACATCTTCCTGGCCCTCACCCCGCACGTGCGTCTGCGAGTCCGCGATCTGCTCATATCCGCGGCCATCATGCTCACGCTGGCGGCGTTCTACCCGCTTACGCCCATGCTGGCCGGCGGCGGCAGCGGACAGAAGGCGGGCAACTATCTCGTGTGGCAGCTTTTCCGCCGCCCGAATCACGACTGGTTGTTCTATCCGACCGTCGTCCCGATCGCGATCGGCCTGCTGATCGTGCTCGTGGCGATCGCGGGGCTCTTCCTCTTGCGCCGTGAAACGACCTGGCGGGAGAAGCTGCTGGTGGGCTGGATTGTCGTGCCGGTCGTCTTCTTCGAGCTTTGGCCGGTTAAGGGATTCCAGTACCTGCTGCCGATCGCTCCCGCCTTCGCGGTTCTAGCCGGGCGGACGGTGGTTCGCTGGCTCGCGCGCCTCGATGAGGCCGGCCCGGTCCGGCGGCTGCCGGCCGGATGGCTCGCCGCCCTGCTGACGGCGCTCATGATCGTGTCGGTGGCCCTGCCGTCCTGGCAGCAGATTGGACCGTCGACGAGGGACACGTTCACGGCCGGCACCGGCGGCATTCCCGGAGGCCGCGAAGCCGGCGCCTGGGTGCGCGAAAACACGCCCCGCGGCGCGACATTCCTGGCGCTCGGGCCGTCGATGGCCAACATCATCTCGTATTACGGGCTTCGCAAAGCCTACGGCATCTCGGTCAGCAGCAATCCGCTGCACCGCAACCCGTCATACGATCCTATTCGGAATCCCGACTATGAGTTGCGGACCGGAGGCTTGACATACGCCGTCTGGGATTCGTTCTCGGCCAGCCGCTCGCCTTTCTTTTCCGAGAGCATGAACCGGCTGATAAAACGATACAACGGACGGGCCGTCCATACAGAAACCGTTCCGGTTAAAACGCCCGATGGCAAGACCACGGAAAAACCGGTGATCATTATCTACGAGGTGCACCCATGACCCGTGGCCGCATCAGTCGCCTGTCAGCGCCACTGCTGCTCATCGTTCTCGTCACGAGCCTGTTTGCCGCTGGTCCGGTGGCCTCGGCGCAGTCCGCCGGCGCCACGACGACGCCGATCAAGCATTTCGTGATGCTTATGCAGGAGAACCACTCCTTCGACAACTACTTCGGGACCTACCCCGGCGCCGATGGGCTGCCGCCCGGGGTCTGCATGCCGATGGACCCCGAACGGTCCGATCAGCAACTGCGTGCGTCCGTTCCACATCGGCGAGCGCCGACGTCGAGATTGCCGATCCGGATCACAGCGATGCCACAGCCCGCCTGCAGTACAACGAGGGCAAGATGAACGGCTTCGTCCACGCGCTGAGCAGCGCAACCAGGATGGCCGCATGGCGATGGGCTATTACGACGACACCGACCTGCCCTACTACTGGAATCTGGCCGACCGGTACGTCCTGTTCGACCGCTTCTTCAGCTCGGCGGGCGGCGGAAGCAAGATCAACCATGTCTTCTGGGTGAGCGGTGCAGCAGGCGACAAGCCGGAGCCGAACGGCGCGGATCAATAACGTGCCGACCATCTTCGACCGGCTGGAAGAAAAGAAGATTTCCTGGAAGTTCTACGTTCAGAACTACGAGCCGAAGCTGAACTACAGGACCGTCGACCAGTTCCCGGGCAACCGGGGCTCGCAGGTGATCTGGGTGCCGCTGCTGATGATGGACCGCTTCATCGACAACCCGGAGCTGTCCAAGCACATCGTGGACTTGAGCGAGTACTACACGGACCTCCAGAACGGGACGCTGCCGGCCGTGGCGTTCATCGCGCCGTCGGGACCCAGCGAGCATCCGCCCTCAAGCCTGCAGTCCGGGCAGCGCTTCGTGCGCGGCCTGATCCAGGCCCTGATGCGGAGCGACGCCTGGACCAGCTCGGCTTTTCTCGTCGCCTATGACGACTGGGGCGGCTGGTACGACCATGTGCCGCCGCCGCGTGTCGACGAATACGGTTACGGCTTCCGGGTGCCGGCGTTCCTCGTCAGCCCCTATGCCAAAAAAGGTTACATCGATAACACGCAGCTCGACTACACGTCCGTCTTGAAGTTCATCCAGGAGAACCACGGACTGCAGCCGCTGGCGGCGCGCGACGCCAAAGCCAACAGCTTCGCCGAGCGCCTTCGACTTCTCGCAGCCGCCGCGGCCCGCGGAATACATCCCCTGGGACCGGCAGGAAGCCAAACCGCCGTCTCCCCGGCGGAGTATCATCAACCTGGTCTACGGTGCGGGCGCCGCCCTGATGGGCGCGCTGGTGCTCGGCGCCGTGGTCAGCGGGGGTGTGCCCGAGCGCGCCCGCGCGTTTCTGGCAGCACGGCGCCGCAAGAACGGGGGCGGCAAATGAACCGCTCAGTGCTCAGGCGCCTTCTCGTACCGTCGCGCATCGCAGGCGCTCTGGCGCTGGTGTTTGCTCTCGCGCTGCTCTCGCCGGTGGCCGTCGCCGCGCAGGCCGATGCCCGGCCCACCCATATCATCATCGAGCCGTCGCAGCCGGTCGTGGTTGGCCAACCCGTGACCCTCTCGGTGCGGCTGGCAACGACGTCGGGTGAGGCGGTCGGCGCGCTCGCCAACGAGGTGCTGGAGCTGTGGATCAACGACCAACCGGACCGGCGCATCCGGACGGATGCGAACGGCGCGGCGCAAATCCGCGTTTCGACCGACCTGACGGTCGGCCCGCACCGCGTGCGCGTCATCTACCGGGGCTCGAGCGCCCTGGCGGGCTCTGAGGCCGGAACCGAACTGGTCATCCTGCCCGCACATCTCGCCGTACAAACTGTGCCTCCGATCGCCAATGTCACGTTCAGCCTGGGGGGGCGCCAGTTTACCTCCGGCGCCGATGGGGTCGCGGACATCGAGGTAGATGTACCGGGCAGCTACGAGCTGAAGGTCGTGTCGACAGACGTCAAGACCTCGGACACCCATGCGACGTTCAGCCGCTGGGCAGACGACGAATTTACGGAAACAAGGCAGGTGATCCTTCCGAACGACGAGCTACTCCAGGCCGGCTTCGACGTCAGCTATCGCATCTCGTGGTCGTACATCGACCTGGACGGAGAACCGGTCGACCCCTCGCGCGCCTCTGTGATGACCGTCAAGGGCACGCACGGCGCGACCCAGGTATTCAAGAAGTACGAGCCTCAGTGGCTCCTGGGCACCCGGGTAGTGCGGCTTCAAGGCGGCTTGCAGGAAGCCAAGATCCAGTGGGGCGTGGAGAATGTCATCGTCGATGGCGCGAACACGGTGAACCGGGGGCAGCATCGCTTCTACGTAAAGCCCGGCGACCGCTGGCCCATCCAGCTGCTGCTGTATACCGCTGACTTCGCGGCGGCCGACGCCTTGTTCGGCTTCCCTGTGGGCTCCGGCTTCAAGCTCCAGTACCCGGACGGCGAAGTCCGGTACTTCCCTTCCGGGACCCGACAGGAAGATCACCGCGGCTGCGCTGGCGCGCGGCCAGTACACGGCGAGCGTCGCCGGCGCGCCCGGTTATGCGCCGGCCGCGCCCGTTGCGGTGACCCGCCACCAGGACGTCCAGTTGAAGGTCATCACGTACTTCGACCTGGCCGTGGCGGGATTCATCTTGGGCTCGATCGCCCTGGGCTTGCTGTTCGTCGGCCGCCCGCATCTCATTTCCTGGGTGCCCGACGCCGCTGCGGCGGAGGGACGGCCACAGGGCGCCGGTCTGGACGACCGCCGTGCTCCTGCTGATCCTGATCGGCGTTCCGCTTCTGACCGGAAGCTACATGCTCACGGTCCGCCCGCCATCCGAGCACGGCATCGTGATCCCAGCCGGTAGCGGCGCCGGAAGCGACAATGCGAAGCGCGATCAGCGGCAGCGCCGGCGGCGCCGCCGTGCTCGCGCCGCTGGCGGGCAAGCCGAGTTACCTGGCTTCGCCACTGAATCAACGCGTCGAGCCGATACACGGGAGGGCCCCGCCATGAACGTCGGCGCAGCCAACGCTCAACTTCGACAAGTCGGCCTGTCGGCATTGGGCTGGGTGCTGATGGCGGTCGCAGTCGGCCTCTCCGTTCTGCTCGCATCGTTTGGCACGCGCGACCGCTGCGCCCGCACCATCGAAGCAGGTGCCGGTGCTGGCCTATTACTATATCTGGTACACCCCGAACTCGTGGAATCGGGCCAAAGCCGATTATCCGCTGCTCGGCCGGTATTCCAGCGACGACCCGAAAATCGTGCGCGAGCACATCCGGCTTGCCAAGGAAGCCGGGATCGACGGCTTCATCGTGAGTTGGAAGAGCACGGATACGCTGAACCGGCGCCTGGCTCAGCTCGTAACCATCGCGCGCGAGCATGAACTTCAAGCTCGTGATCATCTACCAGGGCCTCGACTTCGAGCGTCATCCGTTGCCCGTGGAGCAGGTCGCCCGGGATCTCGACTACTTCGCCGCCACGTATGACGGCAGCGCGCCCTTCGATCTGTTCGAGCGGCCGGTCGTGATATGGTCGGGGACCTGGGAGTTCTCGCCCGAGTCCATCGCAGGCGTGACCAAATCGCGTCGCGATAAGCTGCTCATCCTGGCGTCCGCACGCAATGCGCGTGACTACGAGACGATCGCAGATTACGTGGACGGCGACGCTTACTACTGGTCATCCGTCAACCCGTCGACTTTCCCCGACTACGAAGGCAAGCTGCAGGACATGGCGGATACGGTCCACAAGCACGGCGGGCTCTGGTTCGCGCCGGCCGCGCCCGGCTTTGACGGCCGGCTTGTCGAGCATACGCGGGTCGTGGAGCGCGCGGACGGCGCGACCTTGCGCCGGCAATTCGACGCTGCGATGAAATCGTCACCCGACGCCATCGGCCTCATCAGTTGGAACGAGTTCAGCGAGATGAGCCACATCGAGCCGAGCGAGCGCTACGGTGATTCGGCCTTGGCCGTGATAACGGACATTCTGGTAACAAAGTCGCCAGAGGGCGATTTCGATTCGAGCGAGCCGGGTGCCACGCACTTCCAGGCAGGACGCCTGGTCCTGGTCGGCGCGCCGGCGCTTGGCGTATGCGTTTTGTTTGGCCTGTTGCTGGTGCGGGCGGGTCGTCGATAGGGGGAAATCCATTGAAGAAGAATCACGCACGCAAACTGCAATTTATAATGATGACCGTGCTGCTGGTTGGGTTCGTCGTCGCCTGTTCCGGCGCGGCAAGCGCCCGCGAACGTCCGTCCGGCTGAGGCCGGCGCGCAGAATCGCTTCGAGCCAACCGATGTGTTCGAGCCCACGCAGACCGACGCGGCTGCTCCCAGTGCCAGCGTCCCCATGCCGACCGCGGGAGTCGATGCAGCGCCGACAGTGGGCCTGGCCGCAGCGCCTTCGGCTTCCGTCAGCCCCACTGCTGACTCCTTGAGCGCGGCGGCCGCGACCGCCGGGCCGACCCAGATCTTCCTGCCGACGATCACCGCCGCCGGCACATGCAGCCGATGCCAGCCGCCACCGCCGACGCCCGTGCCGCAAGACCCGGTGCTGGTCGCAGTAGGCGACATTGCGGACTGCACCAGCACGGGCGACGAGGCAACCGCCAAGCTCGTAAGCGATCCGTCGTGGAGGGTGATCACCCTCGGCGATAACGTTTACGACTCCGGGACGTCGGCTGAATTCAACAACTGCTACGACCCCGGCTGGGGGATGCTTAAGTCGCGCACCTATCCGTCGGTGGGCAACCATGAATACCTGACCACCGACGCGACCGGCTACTTCGGCTATTTCGGCCAGGCAGCCGGCAGCCCGACCCAGGGGTACTACAGCTTCGACCTCGGCTCTTGGCATATCGTCGTTCTCAACAGTAACTGCAGCAAGGTAGGCGGATGCGACGAGACATCCGCACAGTACGCGTGGCTGGCTGCGGACCTGGCGAAGCATCCCACGGCGTGCAGTCTCGCCGTGTGGCATCACCCGATGTTCGGCAGCACCGGCGCCTACACGGACCAGCTCAGCATGGCCCCGCTCTGGACGCTGCTTTACAACGCCGGCGCCGAGCTCGGTGCTTGGCGGCCACGCACACAACTACGAGCGTATGGCGCCGCAAGATGCGGCGGGCAAGCTCGATCGGACGCGCGGCATCCGTGAGTTCATCGTCGGCACGGGCGGCAAGGACCACCAGGCGTTCGCCAAGGTCGCGGCCAACAGCGAACTGCGCGACGACACGACGTTCGGCGTTTTGAAATTGACCCTTCATGACAAGGGCTATGACTGGCAATTCCTAGCGGCGCCGGGCGGCGCCTTCACCGACGCGGGCACGGCTTCGTGCCACTAGAAAGTGAGGACCAGGTTACATGATAGACGCCAAGCGCATCACCCTGCTGCTGAGCACGGGCCTGATTACCCTCCTCATGGTGCTCCTGCTCCGGGGCCAGTGGGTGCAGACGACTGCTGCGGCCAGTCCGCACGCCCAGGCGCCTTCCGCGCAGACCGCAGAGGACCAGGACCGCGACGGCTTGCCCGACGCCTGGGAGACGGCGCACGGCCTGAACCCCCGCATCGGTAGGGGCATCAACGGCGCGGACGGCGACCCGGATCGTGATGGCCTGTCCAACGCCGACGAGTATCTGAACGGCACCGACCCTCAGAACCCGGACACGGACGGCGACGGCCTGCCCGACCAGTGGGAAGTCGAGAACCTCCTTGACCCGCTTCACGGCGATGGCATTAACGGCCCCGACGGCGACCCGGACAACGACGGGCTACTGAACCGGGATGAGATGGCGCAAGACCGACCCACACAATTGGGACAGTGACGGCGACGGCATGCCGGATGGCTATGAGGTGGTCCATGGGGATGAAGCCGAACGACAACCGCGGCAACGATGGCGCGAAGGGCCACCGGAACGGCGATGGCGAGACCAACCTGGCGGAGTTCGAGCGCTTGAACGACGATTTCTCGCCGCCCGCACCGGTCGCGCTCCCGCCGCAAGCCGGGCGATAGGTACATGCTGGAGGAACCCATGTCATCCACTCACCGTGTCTTGAACGCAGCTCGGATCCGCGCTTGCTGGTTCTGACCGTCGTCGGCCTGTTGACGATCCTCTTAAAGCCAGGACAGCGTCCTGCGGCCGGCACATGCACATCGAGCGTTAGCCCCACGCCGGGTATACGGTGACCGTATGCATCACGCAGCCCGCAAACGGTGCGACCGTCAGCGGACTGGCCCCTGTGACCGCGACCGTGGAGCGTCACGCGGCTCCAGCTCGGGCGTCGGCAAGGTCGTCTTTACGCTCGACGGGCAATACCTGCTTACCGACTATCAGTCTCCGTACACCTACAACCTGCCCGACCACCAGTTTCGCCAACGGCGGGCATACGTTGTCGGTGAGTGCGATCATGCGCGACGGGTTCGATCACGGCCGCCCCATCGGTGACGCTGACCTTCTCGAACGCCAGCACCCCGCCGCCGGGTCCGACCTTCACGCCGGCCGCTCCCGGTGCGCCGCCCGCCGGCCAGTCGTTCGTCATGGCCGCGGCGGGCGACGGTGCGAGCGGCGAAGCGAATGCCGGGCTGGTCGCGCAGATGGTCGACGGCTGGAATCCCAGCCTGTTCCTCTACCTGGGCGATGTCTACGAAAAGGGCACCTACACCGAGTTCTACAACTGGTACGGCACGTCCACGTCGACTATGGCCTGTTTCGTGACGTCACCAACCCGGCCATCGGCAACCATGAGTACGAAAACGGCGCAGCGCCCGGCTACTTCCAGTACTGGAATAACCTCGCCGAACTACTACAGCTACAACGCGGGCGGCTGGCACTTCATCGCCCTCAACTCGACCAGCGAGTACAACCAGTCGGGCCCGACTTCGGCGCAGTACCAGTGGCTCTCAACGATCTGCCACCAACACGGCCGCTTGCACCCTCGCCTACTTCCACCATCCGGTGCTGAGCGTGGGCCCGCAGGGCGACACGACGCGAATGTGGCCGATGTGGAGCCTGCTCGTCCAGAAGGGCGTGGACATTGTCCTGACCGGTCACGATCACAGCTATCAGCGCTGGGTGCCCCTTGACGCCAACCTGAATCCGAGCCCGACCGGCGTGCCCAGCTTCGTAGCCGGCGCGGGCGGACACGGCGTGCAAGGCACCGTGCGCACGGACCGCGGCTGGCGACCATGTAGGGCAACCCGGCGAACTCGTACGGCGCGATGTACTTCAAGCTCAATCCGAAGGGCGCGGAGTACCGCTATGTCAACACCGCCGGGCAGGTCCTGGACCAGGGCGTCGTCACCTGCTCGGGGACAACGCCGATACGGCGCCTCCGAATGCGCCAACCAACCTGGCTGCGAGCACCTCGCCGAGCGGCTTCGTTCAGCTGATTGGACCGGCTCCTCGGACGACACGGGCGTGGACGGCTACGGCATCTACCGCGACGGAGCGCTGATTGCCTCGATGGTGGGGCCACCACGCAGTACGTGGACATGAACGTCAGCGCTGAACGTGACATACAACTACCAGGTCGATGCGGTGGACCCAGCCGGGCACCGCTCGGCGAAGTCGAACACGCGACCTTAACGCCGCGGCTCGACCGCGACGCTGATCTTCACTCCCACGGCCGACGCCTATGTGCGCAGCGACATCCGACCACGAATTACGGCGGCTCGGTTTCGCTGCTCGCTGATGGCTCACCTGATATACAGAGCTTCCTGCGCTTCAACCTGCAGGGCCTTGAACGGCACCGTCCTTAGTGCCACGTTACGCATTTTCGCCAACAACGGCAACAGCAGGGCTACCAGGTCTACCCGCTCACGAGCAGTACCTGGGATGAGAGCACAGTCACCTATGCCACAAAACCCGGAACGGGCAGCCAGGTGGCGGCGTCAGGTTCGTTCGCAGCGGCGGCGTGTGGACGCAGGCGGATCTGGCCTCGCTGGTTACCGGCAACGGGCAGCTGGACATCGCGCTCAAGACGACAAGCTCCACGCAGATCAGCATGAGCAGCCGGCAAGGCGCCAACCCGCCGCAATTGGTCGTTGTCGTGACGTCGAGCGGCACGCCGCCGACGGCCACGAATACGCCCACGGCCACCGCAACGGCTCCGGCTACAGCTACGAGCACGGCCACCGCAACGGCGACAGCAACAGCGACGGCGACCTCGACTCCCGGCTCGACCACCGGCACGTTCACCTTCACCGCGCTCGTAGATGCGTACGTGGCCGCAACCAATCCGGGAACCACCTACAACTCGACCACCCTGCGCACCGATGCGTCGCCTGACGTGCGCAGCTTCCTGCGCTTCACCGTCAGGGGCCTGCCCGGCCCGGTGACCAGGGCCACCCTGAGGGTGTATGCGAATTCGAACAATTCGACCGGCTACGTGGCTTCCGGGGTTTCAGGGTTGCCGGTGACGTTTGAGACGACCCTAACCTACAGCAATATGCCGGCGCTCGGTGTCACTTACGGCGCCTCCGGCGCAGTCACGGCCGCGACCTGGACGCAGGTGGACGTCACGTCTGCCGTCGCCGGCGACAACACCTACAACTTCGCGCTTGACCTCAACCAGTCCACCGCGACGAGCTACAGCGGTCGGACCGGCGCCATCCCGCCCCAACTGGTCGTCGAGACCGGAGGGGCGGCGGCAGGCAATGCGGCCGCGCTGCCGAAGCAAGGATCAGCGAACCTGAAGCTGTCGACCACCGATTCCATCGCCATAAGCGACGCCTCGCGCATCGACAGCGACGGTGACGGCGTTGACGATGCCACCGAGGCGATGTACGGCAGCAACCCGAATTCGCCCGACACCGACGGCGACGGCTTGCCCGACCCTGCTGGGAGATCGAATGGGCATCTCGCCAACCAGCGCGACCAGGTACCAGGGCGCAGCCGGCGACCTAGACCACGACGGCGCAACCAACCTGCACGAATTCCAGGCAGGCGCAGGATCCGCTCGACGCTTCGAGCCATTCCTAGTTGACCGCCGCGAATGGGCCTTGAGGGTAATCCCTCGAGGCCCGTTCGCGCAGCCGCGCCGGCCCGCACGCCCACAGTCGCGGAACGGCGGCATTTCGTAGTGGCAGAGGAATCAGGGTGTCCCAGGCAAACGTTAGAGGAAGTAACGGGCAATGACAAAACGTAAGTGGTGGCTTTCCGGCCTGGCCGGCGCACTGGTTGCGCTGGTCCTGATCCTCGCCGTCGGCTCGCGCCTCCGGGCCGAACCCGCGCCGGCCGTCATAATTGCCGCGGGCGACATCGCGGGCTGCAAGAGTCCCGGCCGCGAGGCGACCGCCGCGCTCGTCGAGCAGATTCCCGGGACGGTGCTTGACGCTCGGGGACAACGTCTACCCGGCGGGCGCCAAGAGCGACTATACAAACTGCTACGACCCAACCTGGGGCCGCTTCAAAGACCGCACGAAGCCCGCGCCCGGCAACCATGATTACCTTGCAGCCGATGCCAGGCCCTACTACGATTACTTCGGCATGGCCGCGGGGACGTGTGGTCAGGGCTACTACAGCTTCGACCTGGGCTCCTGGCACATCATCTCGCTCAACAGCGACTGCAAGCCCATTGGGGGCTGCCAGGTGGGTTCGCCCGAGGAACAGTGGCTCAAGGCGGACCTCGCCGCCCATCCTGCCCAATGTACGTTGGCCTACTGGCACCATCCGATCTTCGGCAGCACCGGGGGTGCACACGGACAACAAGTACATGCTGCCGATCTGGAACGACCTCTACGAAGCGGGCGCCGACGTCGTACTGAACGGGCACGCGCACAACTACGAACGCCTCGCGCCCATCGATCCGCAGGGCAGTGCCGATCCGCAGAAGGGCATCCGCGAGTTCGTCGTCGGCACCGGGGGCCGCGACCACCAGGTGTTCGCCAAGAACATCCTCTGCCAGCGAGGTGCGCAACGACGACACGTTCGGCGTGCTCAAGCTGACCCTCCGTGCCGGCGGCTATGACTGGCAGTTCGTGCCCGAAGCCGGCAAGACCTTCACCGACGCGGGGAGCGGCCAGTGCCACTGACCCCGTCCGCCTGCGCCCGCGCTGGCTGCCGTGCGCACCTCCCCGGCCGCCGATCCAGAGACGCCGCGGGCACGGAGGAGCATGCGGCGGACGCGGAGAGTGAGGTGGCCTTGGATCGTGGCCGCGGTCCCTCTTCGGGACTGATCCCGCTGCTGGTGCTCGCGTCCTCGCTCGTTAAGCGGTGCGCGAGCGCCAGCCGCCGGCTCCGATCCGGGCCGCCTTCTACTACCCCTGGTTTCCCGAAGCCTGGCGCATCGGCGGCGCCGGGCCCATACACCGAATACACGCCCGCCCTCGGGCACGACCATTCCTCGAACCCCGACCTGATCCGCCGCCACATCGCGGCGATGCAGTACGGGGCGCATCGATGCAGGCATCCTCTCCTGGTGGGGCCGCGGGACTCCCGCACGGGACGGACGGGTCCCCTGACATCCTGAACGCGACTGCGGCTCGCGCAGGCCCTTCCATCGGGCGATCTACTACGAAGGCGAGAGCCTGGCGACCCGAGCGCGGACGCCATCCATGAGGACTTGCTCTACATCCGGGACCGCTATGCCGAGCAGCCCCGGCCTTTCTCCGGGTCGACGGGCGTTTCGTGGTCTTTGTCTACGCGGAAGACAAGGACGCCTGTGACATGGCGGACCGCTGGACCCGGGCCAACGCGGATGTCGGCGCCTACCTGGTGCTGAAGGTGTTCCCCGCGGTACCGCGGTGCTGCCCGAGCCAGCCCGATGCCTGGCACCAGTACGCGCCGGCCAAGCCCACCGACGCGGAGGGACCGAGACAGCTTCACGATCAGTCCCGGCTTCCACAAGTTCGGGGAGGCCGTCCGCCTGCCCCGTGACCTCGCCCGCTGGCGCGGTAAGAGCATCCGCTCGATGGTCGCGCTCCGGCGTGCGCTTCCAGTTGATCACCTCTTTCAACGAATGGGGCGAAGGGACCGCCGTCGAAGCCGGCCGCCGAATGGGCCAGCCCGTCAGGGTTTGGCTCTCTACCTGGATGCGCTGCACGATGATGGCGCCGACCTGGAATCGAAGTCGCACTGAGCGGGGCCGATTGCCCCGCTTTGCCTCCGCCTTATGCGGTAGCGCCCTCTGATACCAAGCGATGATGCGGTCTCCTCATGAATGCCGATGCGCAAAACCGGGTCTTCGAATGAACTGATGTGAGTCCTCACCCAGAAGGAGGAGGACCGTCCCTGGCCCGACGGTGTGACAGGAATGCGCTCACAACCGCCTGGCGGCAGCGGCAGCGATCGCCGGCACCGCAGAAACATTGCTCTGAGGAGACGCATGTCGTTGTATTTTCGCGCTCCTGCCAAGCCCGCCTGCCTCATCATCAGCGTCACGCTGCTGAGCCTGTTCGCCGTCCTGCTCGGGCCTCGCCCGGCTTTGGCCCTAGTCCGGGTCGTGCAAATCCGCCAGCAACGCTGGCTACACGGTGACCGTCTGCATCACCTCGCCCGGCAGCGGCGCGACGGTCAGCGGCCTACGGACCGTCACGGCCACGGCCACGATCAGCGGTTCCAGCTCCGCGGTCGCCAATCTCCTCTTTTTGCTCGACGGCCAAGTACCTGCTTGACGGACTTTGAAGCCCCGTACACCTTTACCCTGCCGACGGCCGGCTTTGCCAACGGCGGGCACACGCTGTCGGTCAGCGCCGTGATGCGGGGGACGGATTCGCCACCCCCGCGGCGTCGGTCGCCCTGACCTTCTCGAATGCGAGCACTCCGCCGCCCGGGCCGGCCTTCACGCCGGTCTCGCCCGCTGCCCCGCTAGCGGGCCAGTCGTTGATCGTGGCGGCCGTGGGGATGGGGCCAGTGGGGCAACAAGCGCGGCGAAGGTTGCCGGGATGGTCCACGCCTGGGTCTGCATGTTTTTCTCTACCTGGGCGACGTCTACGAGAAGGGCACCTACACCGAGTTTTACAACTGGTACGGCACGCCTACCGTCGATTTCGGCCGCACGCGTGATGTGACCAATCCCGCTATCGGCAACCACGAGTTCGAGGACGGCCAGGCGCTCGGGTACTTCGACTACTGGAACAACATCCCGAGCTACTACAGCTACAACGGAGGGGGTGGCACTTCATCTTCCCTGAACTCCACGGGCGAGTATGGACGACACGGGAGCAGGCTCGGCCGCAGTACCAGTGGCTGCAGCCGATCTCGTCGCCAACGCCGCCCCCGCCCGCACCGTCGTCTACTTCCACCATCCGGTCCTGAGCGTCGGCCCCAGGGCGGCACGCCTGGGATGGAGCCATTGGTGCATCCTCTCCCAGTACGGCGTCGACATCGTGCTCACCGGCCACGATCACAGCTATCAGCGATGGACGCCGCTGAACGCCAATTAAACCAGAGCTCCGGCGTAGTCTCCCCAGTTCGTGGCCGGCGCAGGCGGCCACGGCGTGCAGGTCTGTTTGCTCGGACCCGCGGCGGCGCCACGGGGACCCTGCCAGCATGTTCGGCGCACCACACTTCAGCTCGATCGAGGGTGCCGCAGTATCTGCTACGTCAGAACTGCCGGCCAGATCCTCGACCAGGGAGTCATCCCCGCTCGGGACCACCGACAGGACTGCCCCGATGGCTCCCACTGGTCGCCGCCGTCACCACTCCTGCGGGCGGCCAGGTGCAGCTTAGCTGGTCCGAGGCGTGGGATGACACCGGCGTGAATGCCTACGGCATCTACAGGGACGGCGCGCTGATCGGAACGGTGAACGGCGCCACCACCGGCTACGCGGACCTCACCGCCGGACCGCGCCACCTACAGCTACCAGGTCGACGCCGTAGACCTGGCGGACGCCGCTCGGCGAAGTCCAATACGGCTACGATAACCTGCCCTGGCGCAGGTGACCCTCATCTCCGATCCGACAGCCGAGGCCTACGTGCGCAGCGACTTCCCGGCGACCAACTACGCCCGGACTGCGGCGCTGCTCGTCGATGCCACGCCCGACACGCAGAGCTACCTACGCTTTGCGCTCGAGGGCGCGAACGGACCAGTCACCACGCTACCCTTCGCTTGTTCGCCGTCAGCGGCAGCGCCGCCGGCTATCGCATGACTCGCCGACCGGCGCATGGGATGAGGGCAGCGTCACCTATGGGTCGAGACCGTTAACGGGCGCCCAGGTGGCGCGTCTGGGCTCGTTTTCCAGCGGCGCGTGGACGGGGACGAACGTGTCCCCGCTCGTCGCCGGCAACGGCCAGCTCGACATCGCGATAACGACCGCCAGGGCCACGGCGATTAACCTGCGAGCCGCGAAACCGCGAACCCGCCGCAGCTCGTGGTTATCGTTTCTGCCTCTGCGCCGCCGCCGACCCCTAGCCTCCCCCGCCGGTTCGGAAAGCGCCGATCCGCGCGTGTACCTGCCTTTTGTCCTGGCATCGGGCGGCTGAGCGCCGGCTTAACCCGAGACCTCCAGAGGTCGCCCAAACCAATTGCAGCGTGCATGTGCGGCCAGACCTCGACCTCCGAGGTCTTTGGTGACACTTCCACGTTGCGAGCAGTTTAGACTCAGGAATCCTCGGAGGTCTGTGTGCAGGATGGGCTGCGCTCGGACTACGGTTGAGCCGCCTCGCTCCAGCTCTGCAACGGCTCCACTGGCACGTTGGCGGCGGCTTTGCGTTCCAGCAGCTGCCTTGCCAAACCCTGCCCGCGTCGACGGGCCCCCAGTTCGTGAAATCGACGCTCGCGGGTCTCGCCCGGCTTCAGCGGAGGCGCCGCGTCGAGATACGCCGCGTCCACCACTTTGGTCCGGTCCGGCCCGTCGTATAGGATCGCCTGCAGCCGCAGCGTCAGGTTTGCGTTGCCGCGGTCGGTCACCTTGCCGGCAGGCGAAAATGCCGTCGCCGTCGACAGACTGCCGCGCCACCGGCAGGTCCGTCCTTGCCTCGACAAGGGGGGCCGCGGCTCCGTGACGACCGGGTCCATCTAAGCCGGTACTCGCGGTGCGCTCTGCCGCCGGGCGGCAGAGCAGCGTCACCCGGAATGGACCGTGTTCGCCCGGTCCCAGATAGCGTGCCGAAACGGCCGCTTCCTCTGCAGCCACCGGCTTCCCCGGGCGTCCAACAGGGCCGCGGTCAGCCCGTTCACCAGGACCGGCTTGGTCCCTCGGTTGACAACTTCGCCCGGGACATGGCCCGGCCCTCGTACCGAAAGACAACCCGTCCTTACGCACCTCCACCGCGCCGCGCTCCTGCTGTCCGCCACGACGGACCCGCTGACCTCCACTGGATGCTTTGTGCCCGGGAAATCGCGATCGACGGGCGATGAATGGCGCGGCGTTCGCCGGGCTCGAGGTTCAGGGGATACACGCTGATCTTCGCCGTGATCGATGACCTGCCCCGCGTCGTTCACGGCCTCCGTGTCGGTGACGATCTGGCTGATCGGCCGACCGCACCCGTTGTTGATCCAGCCCGCCACCCGCCACGCGCCTTCGCGCATCCTGGAACCAGGTCAGGTCCGTCACCGTGATCTTCTCAGGCGGACACTTGGCTGCGGCCTCGTCCGAGGTCGTAGGGGTGTTGCCGGTAATCTCCACGGCAGGCGGAATCGGTACGCATCCGACCGCTGTGAGCATCACGAGCGCCGCCAATATCCCGTTTCGGACGGTGCGGGCGAACCGCCCCTGTACGGCCGAAGCAGCGCCGCCCGGTAGTTGACTTTGTTGCATGCTGACTATCCCTTTTCCGATATTTGGGAGGGGGGCTTCGGTGTGATCGTGCGGGGGGGGGGGGGGAGGGGAGGAGGGGGAGGGAGGGAGAGAGGTGGAGGGAGGGGGGGGGAGGGGGGGGGAGGAGAGGGGGGGGGGGGAGGAAGGGAGGGGGAGAGAGGGGGGAGGGGGGGAGGGGGGGGGGGGGGGGAGGAGGGGAAGGGGGAGAGGAAAGAGAGGAGGGGGGGAGAGGAGATTCAGGGGGAGGAGAGGGGAAGGGGGGAGGGAGGGACTTATGGAGGCATGAAAGTTTAGGAACTTTCTGGCACGAAACATTGTACTACCCGGTGGGGAATACTGCAAATAGAGGTGGATGTAGATATGATGGTGTATCTACCTTGGCGGGCGGGGCGAGGCGGGAGCCCGATCATGTTCGGCAAGGTGTCGATCGGGCGCCCGTCCCGAGGACGCCGTCTACAGCCCGGCGCCCTCCTGGAACCCTTCAGCCAGCCCCTCCACCCTTTCTTCCTCGGCGCTTTGATGATTGAGGCGGCGACGATCAACGCCTCGAGCAGCCCACCGCCAACCAGGATGGGCGCTATCCGGGGCTTCGCCTCGGTGAACATCACGGGCGCAACGACAGTAGCGGTTGCCAGCGCGGTGTCGAGCGCAAGATGGCCCTTGTAAGGAAGCACTCTCACGACGCCCAGTTCGTAGTTGGTGAAAAGGCTGTACAGCGCATGGAATGCGGCGACGCCGGTCAGCAAATTCGTGACGCGCTTGGGGAACTTCAGCAAGCGCGGCAGCACCAGCAGCAGCGGAGCCGCAATAAAGTCGATCACCCCGTGGGTCTTGCTGGAAATCAGCTTGTCGTTCATCCTCTATCCTCCACCAGGTCGATTTGGGCGGCCGGACGCATAGTCGAAAACCCGTCACAGCCACCGATCTCATATTTCAATACTAATTGCATAGTAGCAGAGTCGAGAAGTCATGGGTGTGTCGAAAGCTACATTTGAGGGAGTAAGGGACGTCGAATCACCGCGTGCCCTCCCTTAACGCCGTACGGGCGACCGGCCGGTCGCCCGTACTACATGCATCTGCTGAATCAACGGCGGCCTGCCGGTCGCCCGTACTACTGCCTACCGGGCATCGAACTTGACGGCCGCCGTCATGTTCCATTTCAGGCCCGGGTCGTTGCGCTCGGGCTGCGACGGTCACCTTGTATGCGATGTCGCCCTTGTTGTTCACGCCGACGTCGCTGATGCGGGTCACCTTGCCGCCCATCGCGACGTTCGGAAGAGCGTCGAAGGTCAGCGCCGCGCTGTCGCCCACCTTCACATTCGCGATGTGAAGCTCGGTCAGATCGGACGTCTCCACCTGGAACTGGCTCAGGTCTGCCAACTGGGCGACCGGTGTGGCCGGGGCCAACTGCTCGCCGAGCCGCACAGACAGGGCCGCAACCGTGGCCGCAAAGGGCGCCCGCACTTCGGTCTCGGCAAGCGCAGCCTTGGCCTGGTCCAGCCCGGCCTGGGCCGACGCCACGTCCGCCTGTGCCGCGGCAATCGCTTCCGGTCGTGCGCCGGCCTTGGCCAGCCGCAGTTGCTCTTCGGCCGAGCCTGACCTGCGCTTCGGCCACTGCGACGTCGGCCGGGCGGACGCTGGCCTCCAGCGCCTTCAGCTGCGCCTGCGCCTGAGACAGCCGGGCGCGTGCGCCGTTCACGTCAGCCTTGCTTGCGCCCCGCTGCAGATCGGCCAGCCGGGCGCCGGCGGCTTCATTAGCGATGGTCGCCTGCTGGAGCTGCAGGGCCTGGGGCATTGCGCCTACGTCCGCGTTGCCCGCCACCTTGTCGTAGGCCGCCTGCGCCACGCCGAGGGTTGCCTTCGCGGCTGCCACATCTGCTTCAGCCGCGATCAGGGCGCCCGGCGCCGCGCCTTCCAGCACCTTGTCGAGGCTCGCCTGCGCGGCAGCCACGGCCGCCCTGGCCGCCGAGACATCCTCAGCTTTCGCGCCCTGCTGTGCCCGAGCGAGTTGCGCTTGGGCCACTGCCACGGCCGACTCTGCCACGGCGACCTCTTCAGCCCGCGGGCCGGACTGCAATTCCGCCAGGCGAGCCTGGGCCCGCGCCAAGGCCGCTTCCGCCTGAGCCACCGCCGCGGCCTGCCGGCTCGATTCGACGCGCAGGACCGGCTGGCCCGCCGCCACCTGTTCGCCCTCGCGGACCAGGATCTCGACCACCCGCCCGCCGGCTGGGCTGCTCACAGTCGCCCACCTTGCCGGCACGACCACACCTTCCGACACGACGCCGCGCTCGGGGGCAGCCGCCGCCGGTTCAACAGCCTGCGCGCTTGCCGTCTTCTGCTTCGCAAACGCCGCTGCGCCGCCTGCCATGAGAACCAGAGCAATGATGCCAACAACAACGAACTTCTTCATTGGATGATCTCCCTCTTCCTGATCCGATCAAGTCACCAAAACGATGCCAACGTTTTCAGCTTACCAACACGGGCGCGGTTGTGAGCACGGCCGGCGGCTGGGGCCACTCAGCCGCCACGGGCGCATCGTGCAGCCCGGTGCCGGCCATCATCATGATCTCGTCCCGATCCGTGATCTCACGCGCCATCTTGCCGTCCCGCATCTGCAGCACCCGGTCCACGTACTGGACCATGCGCAGGTCATGCGTGACCATGATGCCCGCCCGGTTCTGCTCGCGAATCATCGTCGAGAACGTCTCGACCACCTGGAACGCACGCTCCGTGTCCAGGCTCGCGGTGGGCTCGTCCGCCAGCACCACGGCAGGCTCGTGGATCAGCGCCCGGGCGATTGCCACCCGCTGCTGCTGGCCGCCGGAAAGCTGCCGCGGCAGGTTGTTCAACCGGTCGCCCAACCCCAGCCGCTCCATCAGGTCCCTGGCCCGCGCCTTGCCGGCCCTGTCCAGGCGGCCGTTCAAGCGCAGCATCAGTTCGACGTTCTCAAGCGCCGTCAGGTATGGCACCAGGTTGTTGGACTGGAACGTGAAACCGATCTTCTGGCGGCGGAAAGCCGTCCGGGCCTCGTCCTTCATCTGGCCCAGTTCTTCGCCGTCGATCATCACGGCGCCGGAGGTCGGCCGGAGCAGGCCCGCCAGCATGGCGAGCAAGGTCGTCTTCCCCGAGCCGCTCGGCCCGACCAGTGCGACGAACTCGCCAGCCTTCACCCCAATCGACACATGATCCACGGCCTTCGTTACGGACGAACCGGTGCCATAAGCCTTCAGCGCGTCGCGGGTTTCAAGTGCAAACATCTGTGACTCCATCCTTACTGGGCCAGGCCCAGCGCGGTCAGCGGCTCGACCTTGAGCGAGTAGCGCACGGACACCAGGCCGCCGATCGGCCCGATCAATAGCAGCGAGAGAACCGCGGTAGAGACGGCTGCGGGCGAGAAGATGATCGGAACGCTGGGCGGGAAGCCGAGCGACAAGGCCAGCGAGAGCGCGGCTCCCAGGCCCACCCCGATCACCGTGACCGCGATGATCTGGAAGATTGCGGCGGTGCCGATCACTCGGTTCGATGCGCCGATGGCCTTCAACATGCCGATCTGGGCCACCTTCTGCAGCGTCAGGATTTGGAAGAACCCGCCGATGACCAGGATGCCGATCAGCAGTGCGAAGTAGCGCTGCGTGTCGAGCGTGCTTTGCTGTGCGCTGTAGCCGGGCGTGGCCTCGTACGCCGTCACCCGGTCCACCACCTGCACGTCCGACACCTCGCTCTCAATCCGCTCAGCCATTCCCTGCAAGTCGGCCGGATCGGCCAATTGGACCGCGACCACGTTGGCGACCAGCTCCGCGTTGGGATTCTCGCCACGCGCCGCCTGCGGCCTCACTTCATCCCACGTCCG
The DNA here is from genome assembly GCA_963800615.1 of uncultured Chloroflexia bacterium. GTDB lineage: Bacteria > Chloroflexota > Anaerolineae > CG2-30-64-16 > CG2-30-64-16 > JALOOB01. The sequence goes on along the minus strand of CAWDBO010000021.1, from coordinate 179,149 downwards.
GAACGGGACGATGACGGAAGGCTGCAGGCCGTACTGGCGGCCGTCGCTGATGCCGACGACCTTCAGATCGTAGAACTCCTCTTTCGTCCCCTGGATCGACTTGATCGTGATCACGTCCCCCACGCCGACCTTGGCGCGCAGCGCCGCATTCCGGTCGAGCACGGCCTCGCGCGCGGCGCCCGCCCAGGTTGCGTCCTTCCAGCGCGGGCGGCTCACCCGGCAGCCCGGGCTCCACGCCGATCAGCGCCACGTTCAGCACCTTTTCGCCGTTCTTCGTCAGCACGACGCTGGCCGTGCCGACCGGTCCGACCGCAGTCACGCCGTCCACCCGGCGGATTTCGTTCAGCTTCGACGTTCCGATCCGGCTCGCACCCGCATTCAGGTCCGTCTTCGTCTGGTAAACAATCAGATCGCCGTTCAGCTTCTGGATGAATTCCCGGTTCCCCGATCCCAGACCTTCGGCCAGGGCCGCGACGAACAACACCAGCATCGTGATCAGAGCGATCACCATGCTAAACAGGATGAAGCGTCCCCGACCACGCCATATTTCCTTCAGGGCCAGATAAACACCCATTGCCATCTCCTCCACTTGCGCTGCGCGTCTGTACGCTATGTCATACAAACCTTATACATATATACCATGTTTGTACAATCTTGTCAAGGGGTTCGTAGAGGCAGTATCGAGGCAATTTAGAGAATTGAGGACGAAAGCGCGTACGCACGCCCCGCATGGGGCCGCTGAAGAGCGAAGACATGGCGCCGCAGAGGCCGCGGAAGATGCCCAGACACGGTCCCCCGGGGCCGCGAAGAGGCGCGAGACCTGGCGCCGCAGCGGGCAGCAGGCGCGAGGCAGGGCCCCGCCGGGGGCGGCGCAAGGGCGACCGATATTAACGGAGCAGCGCCAGCGAAAGAACGAAGGTCGGTTGCACCTGATCCAGCCGGCAACATTGCGAGGAGTTGAGAAGAGGACGGGATCGACCCGGACGGTTACGGGAGTCCAGTGGGTGGAGAGGGCGGGGACGTGGACATCCACCTGGCGGGTGTCCGCCCGCAAGCCGAGCCGGAGCGTCTTCAGAACTGCCTCCTTGGCGCTCCACGAGGCCGTGACGAGCCCGTCCCGCTCGCCGGGCCGCGCAGCGTCGGCCGCGGCGTTCTCGGCCGCCGTGAAGAACGAGCGCACGAATGACAGCTCACGCGGTTCGACCTGTTCGACATCCGCGCCCACCGCCCCGAGTCTCGAGCGGGCAGACCGCGCAGAAGCTCTGCAGCCCGCTGTGGCTGATCGAGAGGCTGAGGGGCAGCCGTTCGGCTCACCCGGACATAGGGCGCGCCGTCCTCGTCCGCCAGGACCTCGATGCGGTCGAGCGCAGGACGCGTGCGCCTCGTGCTCGGCAAGGTAAGATTGGACCAGGTGCTTCGCCGTCCAGCGCCCCAGCAGCCAGTCGCGCCGCCGCTTCGGCACCTTCAGCGCCGCAAACACAGCCTGCTCCCCTGGCGACAGCAGCCCCGCCGGCGCGATCCCCGCCGCCAGCCCCGGATGCGCCTCCGTCGTCTCGAGCAGGCAGTAGATGCCGAGCAGTGGCGAAGGGAACACGATGCTACTTTGCTAGAACGGCCGCATGGCACGACAGGCCACGCGGACGAGGGGATGAGCGGTCGATTCCCATCTTATCCCGTCGTCACTGCGTTGACGCCATCCCCGCCACTGCCCTACGCCGGCCGCGCAACCGTGCGGTACCCGCGCAGCTCGACGTACACGTCGCCCTCGTCGTCGACCACCCTGCCGTCGAACGTCTGGCCGTCGTCGGGCGTGCTCACGACGGCATACAGCCGCTTCCCGTTCGCCGATTTCGGGTCCCGGTAGGTCGTCACCGAGCCCACCCCGAGCGGGAACGCCATCGCGCCCTTCTGCCGGACGTTCCAGAACGCGGCTGCCTGGAAGATCGACTCGATCAGCCGCGGGGCCATCAGCACCGCGTGCCCGTTCGGCTCCTTGTGCGCCAGTCGGGCGGGAGCTGCTTCGGCAGCATGCCCACCGCCTCCACCTGCCGCACGCCCGCCGACTCGAGCACCTGGTAAGCCGGGCCGTGGAAGAACAGCTTGTAGATGTCGTCGCGGCCGGTGTCCAGCGCCGACGCTGCCGGCGGCTCGAACGTGACCTTGTCGACCGCAGGGGCATTGCGCTGCAGGCGCACGTCCGCGATGAAGTGCTCCTTGACCTGGGCCGGCAACCCTTCCTTCGCCGGCTGGGTGACCGAACGCAGCGTCGCCCGCGCCACCAGCTCGCCGCCGCTTCCTGCCGCCACGACCGCGCTGAGGTACAAGCGTCCGCGGCTCCATGCGGAAGAACTTGAACGCGCCGAGCATCTGCACGTTCTCGACCGCCGCGACATGATAGCCGGGCGCCAGCACCACGGCCGCCTCGGCCAGCGCTTCGGTCGCCATCACGCCCGGCAGCCAGGGCGTCTCGGGATCGGGTGCGTGATCGTAGAGGAACGGCTGCTCCTTCGGATCCAGCGTCGTTTCGATCTCGACGCCGCCGTACAGCTTGCACGCCGCGATCTTCCCGACCAGCGGCAGGCGCGGCCGCCGGGCGGCCAGGTACGCCTCCGCCTTCTCAACGTCCAGCCCGCCCGTCGGGTCGCGCTCCTCCAGCCATGCGCCCAGCCGGCCCGCCACGACGACTTCGCCCGCTGCGTTCCCGCTGACCAGCTCGCGGCGCACCGTCGGCACGCCGCACTCGGGCGGAAGCATGTCGACCCCGAGCGCCTCCATGATCTGCGGGCACCGAGCCGCGGGAGGCCATGCCGATCCCGCCCCAGGCCGTCCAGTCGATCGCGATGCCGCGCGTGCCCGGCCGCGTCCGGACCAGGCTCGCCGTCAGCTTGCAGAGCAGGTCATTCGCCGCCGAGTAGTCGCTCTGGCCGTTGTTCCCGAACCGGCCCGCCACCGAGCTGAAGGCCACGGTCGCGCAGATGGGCAGGTCGCGCGGCCGCGCGCCATCAGGTTGAACCAGCCGTCCGCCTTCACGTCGAAGACGAGGTCGAACTGGGCCGGCTCCTTGTTCGGGCAGCGTCCGGTCGACGAGCAGGCCGCCCGCGTGGATGAACACGTCGAGCCGGCCGTAGCGGCTGCGCACGTCGGCGATCACCGCCGCGCACGCCTCCGCATCGCGCAGATCGAGCGCTGTAGTAATGCGCGGTCCCGCCCGCTGCCTCGACCGCTTCCACCGCACGCAGCGCTGCTTCCGACCGCTCGACATTGGCGATCTGCTTGTCGATCGCGGCCGGCGTCGGCTTCTCGCCCCGGCCCCGCGCCTCTTCGATCAGCCCGGCCTTCAGCGCGTCCCGGCCCTGCCGGAAGAGCGACACGTGGCGATCATCCCGCGGCGGCAGGCTCGCCAGATCCAGCAGATAGAACACGCCCCGGCTCGCGCCGCCAGGTCGGCCACGATCTCGCTCGTGATGCCGCCGGCAGCGCCGGTCACCAGGAACACCGTTGCCGGGTCCGAGCTGCAGGCCCGGGCCGCCGTGCTGGGCCGCGCGCTCCTTCAGTGTCACGCTGTAGCGCAGCCCGCCGTGGTAGCCCACCTCGATCACGCCCGGATCGTGCAAGGTCTCGTCCAGCAGGGCCGCCGCCGACGTCCGGGCTTCCGCGCTCGCCTCGAAGTCGACCACCTTGACCGTGAGCGCCCTTCCCCTGCCCGCTCCGCCTGCCGCGGAGCGCCTGCTCCATCGCGTAGGCCTTGGTGAAGCCCGAGACCGCACCGCCTGCCGGCGACGCTCGCCCCGCCCGGCCCGTACCCGTGCAGTCCGCCCAGCCGCGTCGCCGACACCAGGAAGGTCCCCGGGCCCGCGACGGAATCGTACAGGCCGCGCATGGCCGCGTAGAGGTTCTTCACCCGCCGCCGGTTCACCTCGCGCCACCCGGCCAGGTCCAGCTGGTCGAGTCGCGGGTTCCGCATCCAGCGCCGGCGAGCCAGTACACGCCCTGCACCGGCCCTTCGGCCAGCCAGCCCGCAATCCTCGCCTCCAGTTCGGCGGTTGCGATGCCCGGTTCGAGCGCCAGCACGGTCACGCCCAGCTTGCCCAGCCGCGCTTCCAGCGCCTTTGCCACCCCGCCCTCGTCGCGCATCACCACCACCCGAGACCCTGCGCCGAGCTGCACCCCCGTCGCCTTGCAGAGGTCGAGCGCCGGCCGCAGCACCGGCACCGGAACCCGCCGCGGAATGCGGTTCGCGTCCTCGATCGAGTAACGCGTGGCAATCGCCTGGACCCCAGCCACCTGCGCCATCGTCACCGCATCGCCGGCGCCTTCGCGCTTCGTGCGCTTCTTCGCGCTTCGCGCCCTTCGTCACCTTCGCGTCTTCGTGTTCCAAACGCTCCGCGTCTTCGTGTTCCAAACGTTGACCCGCCATGAGCTCCGGCCGGAACTTATACACAAACCCGACCACGCTCTGCAGCGTCGGGTAATCCCGCAGCGACAAGCTCTCCTGCACCGGAATCCCGAACGCCTCCCGGATCGCCGCAAACGTCTCCGCCTGCTTCACCGTGTCGATCCCCAGGTCCGCCTCCAGGTCCAGCTCCAGGTCCAGCATGTCCTGCGGATACCCCGTCTTCCCCGCCACAATCTCCAGCACCTTCGGCGTCACCACGTCTTCGCGCTCTTCGTGCTTCGCGTTCTCCGCCGCCTTCGTGTCTTCGTGTGTCCAAACTCGCGGCGTCTTCGTGGTCCAAACCTTGTTCCGCGACCAGATCCGGCCGGAACCTATACACGAAGCCGACCACGCTCTGCAGCGTCGGATAATCCCGCAGCGACAAGCTCTCCTGCACCGGAATCCCGAACGCCTCCCGGATCGCCGCAAACGTCTCCGCCTGCTTCACCGTGTCGATCCCCAGGTCCGCCTCCAGGTCCAGCTCCAGGTCCAGCATGTCCTGCGGATACCCCGTCTTCCCCGCCACAATCTCCAACACCCTCGCCGTCACCCGGTCGGCGGCATCTTCGCGCTCTTCGTGCTTCGCGTCCTTCGCCGCCTTCGCGTCTTCGTGGTCCAACCGCCCGTGGTCCAATCTCACGGCGTCTTCGTGGTCCAACCGTTCGTGGTCCAAACTCGCGGCGTCTTCGTGCTCCACCCGCTGCTCCACGACAACAGGCGCAGCCTGCACCATCGCAGGCGCCGCCGCCACCGCGGCCCGGCCCGCTTCGACCACCTGCCCCGCGCCCATCGCCTTCGTCACCGCCGCCAGCGGCATCGGCCGGTACGCGCCCGCGACATCCCCCGGCGCGACGGCCCGCACCACCGGTCCTGTCCCATACTGCCACGGGCTGCCAACCGGCAGCCGCTGCGGCGCGCCCTCCGCCTTGATCCGCAGCGTCCGCTGCACCACTTCGACCTCGGGCCGGTCGTACCCGCTCACGTCCGCCAGCCAGCGCCCGTACCGCGCCTTGTCGTCGACCCGGTCGAGCCCGCCCGGCACGCGCCGGGCAAGCGTCATGCTGATCTGCGACCCGAAGCCCGCCGCCAGCCGCAGCGCGTACTGCACCGGGTACCGGCCGCCCCGGCTCAGGTTCAGCGCGCCCAGCTCCGGGTCGGGCTCCTTGAAGTTCGGCACCGGCGGCACCAGCCCGAACTCCAGCGCCTTGACCGCGACCACGTCCTCCACGCCCGCGCCCATCGTGTGGCCGGTCAGCCCCTTCGTGTTTGACACGACGATCTCGTCGGCTGCGACGCCGAAGCAGCGCCGCAGGGCCATCACTTCCGCAGCCGCGCTGCCTCCACGCGCCGGCGTGAACGTCTCGTGCGACATGAATACGGTCTGCGCGGCGATGGCGAGCCGGTTGATGCCGAACCGCCGCTCGGCCGAGCTGAGCAGCCGCTCCATGACGAGGCTGATGTGCTCGACGTCGAGCCGGGTGCCGTGGAACGCGCTGTTTGCCGTTTCGCTCGCCAGCAGCTCCACGATGGCCCGCATCCCGCGCTCGCGCACCGCGTCCTCGCTCTCGACCACGAGGCCGACCGAGCCCATGCCGGTCAGCATGCCGTGCCGGCGCCGGTCAAACGGCAGCGCCGCGTCCTCCACCCGATCGTCGGTTGCTGCCGCGCCGGCCGAGAGGAAGCCCGCAGCCAGCCACTCCATCATGTTCTCGCTGGTCGTCGGCGTCGCCCCCGATCACCAGCACCCGGCGGCAGCGTCCGGTGCGGATCCAGTCTTCCGCCAGCCCCACCGCCTGCGCGGTGCTCGCGCACGCCGCGTTCACCTGCGTGTTCGGCCCGCGCGCGCCGATATACTCGGCGAACTGGCTGTGCCCCATCGAGAGCACCCGGAACAGGAAGCGCCGGTCGAACGTGTACGGCTCGCGTCTCATTTCTTCGCGCAGCGCGTGGATGCGGCGGTCGATCTCCCGCAGCACGCCGTCGTCCGACGCGTACTCGCGCAGGTCCTCCAGGCCGGCCAGCTGCTGCACCTTGCCTTCCCAGCGGTGGTAGCGCTTGAGTTCCTCCGCGAACCGATCCAGCCCGGGAAACGCGCTGGCGAAAATGACGCCGGTCTCGTCGCGCAGCGCTTCGGGAAGCATGAACCTGTCAGGCAGATAGCTGCCCTTGCTCGTCTTCTTGAAGGTCTGCACCAGGCGGAATGCCGGCTTCGTGCAGTGCGTCGAGTCCCGCAGCCATCGCCATCTGCGACGCGAGGTCCAGCGCCTCCACCAGCTTCTCCGGCACGCCGAACTCGCCCGCCAGGTCAAACGGCCCCGGCTGCCCGGCCAGCTTGACCACCTCCGCGGTATCCTCGATCGTCTCGAAGCTGCCGCTGCCGTCCTCCGACTTAACCAGCCGCGTGATCCGCTTGCCGACCATCGCCTCCCGCGCGCTCTCGGGCAGCAGTTCGATGAACTGCTCCCCGCGCAGGATGCGCTGCGCGTTGTCGGGGTCCATGAAGCGCTTTCGGGTGCCCGGCAGGCCGAGGCCCGCGCCCGAAATGACCACGGAGCCGAGCGGCACTGTCGCTGCGGTCGTAAGGGCGCTGTGCCGCCTGCCCGGCAGGTGCGGATTGGAGCGCCTGCGCCAGCAGTTGAGCGAGCGCATTGAGGGCGTCGGGAGATTGCGTGGTTGGCATAGATTCCTCGGTTGTACGAAGCGCCTCTGTCGGCGAAACGACGGAAGCCTCGAGGGTTGTTCGGGCCGGCTGGACAGTGACGGCGGCAGCGGTTGGTCGACCGGGTGCATAGCCGGCCGCGTACAGCCCGCAGATCGCCTGGTTGAACATCGCGATCTCGCCAAAATCCGGATGATTGGTGAACAGCGAGACCAGGTCCGGCCGCCCGTTGAGCACGTTGTCGACGAACCCCTTCAGCACTTTCTTGGGTCCGACTTCCATGAACACACGCACGCCGTGGGCGTAAAGTGTCTCGAGGCCCTTGGACCACTGGACGGGCGACGCGATCTGCCGCTGAAGATAGTCCTTGACCTGCTCCGGATCGGACGGATAAAGCTCGCCGGTGACGTTCGCGATCACGGGGATCTGCGGCGAGCTGAAGCTGAGCCGGTCGAGCACCTGTCGCAGCGGCCGGGCCGCGGATGCCACGATCTCCGTGTGGAACGCGTGGCTCACCGGGATGCGCATCGCCTTCAGCCCCGACTTGTTGAACCGCTCGATGGCCGCCTTCACCGCCTCGGCCGTGCCGCCGATCACGGTCTGGTTGTGGCTGTTCAGGTTCGCCGGGACAACGTAGCCGTCCATTTCCTTGAGGATCTGCTCGACCTTCTCGTAAGGCCCGATGACCGCAGCCATCCACCCGGGGTCCGACACGCTCACCCGCGTCATCTCCTGCCCGCGGGCCGCGGTCGCTTCGAGCGCGTGGGCGAACGGCATCACTCCCGACGCGACCAGCGCCGCGTACTCCCCCAGCGAGTGGCCCATCACGTAATCGGGCCGGAAGCCGTAATCGGCCAGGAGCCGCTGCAACGCCGCGTCGACGGTCAGCATCGCCGGCTGCGTGATCGCGGTTTGCCGCAGCTCGTCCTCGGCCCGTTTCAAGTCCTCCGGCTCGGTTGCGTCCACCCACACGTACTTGCTCAACGGCCGGCCCAGGATCGGCAGCATGATCCCGTCGGCCTCGTCGAACATCGCCTTCACGCTGGGCGCGACGCCCGCGATCTTCCGCGCCATGTTCAGCGTCTGGCTTCCCTGCCCGGGGAACAGGAACGCGATCTTGCCCGGCTTCGGCCCGCTGCCCCGGAAGATGCCCTGCGATGCCAGCGGCTTCCACGCGGCCGGCGTGCCCAAGCCGATCGCCTTGCGCGCCTTGCCCAGCCGCTCCTCGAGCTCCTCGCGGTCCGCGAAGTCGACGACGATACGCTCCGCGCCCGCCACGTCGGCATCACCCGGCAGCTCCCGCGGTGGCGCCCAGCCGGACGCCACCTTCCGGAGCGTCTCCTCCACCTTCGCCGAGAGCGCGGCCGCATCCGGCGCCGACAGCGCCAATATCCCCTGCAGAGGACGCCGCAGCGGATTATCCGAACGGATCAACGGATTCGATTCCACTGGCAGGCTCTCCCGGGGAGGAGAATCAGAGGACCACGGAACCATCCGTTCCTCCGTTCCGCCCATCCGTTGCGTCGCCATCCGTTGCGCCGCCACCGCCGCGCCCACCGCATGCACGCGTTGTCCATTCCCGCGCAGCATCCCCGGCACGTGCTCCTCGAGCACCAGGTGGAAATTCGTACCGCCAAAGCCGTACGCGCTGACCCCCGCCCGCCGGGGCTGCCCCGCCGGAGCCCGCCATTCGCGCAGCTCGTGGTTCAGCTCGAAGGGCGTTGCCGAGAAGTCGATCTTGGGATTGGACGGCCGCCCGTTGAGCGTGGGCGGCAGTAGCCGCTCGTGCATCGCCCACACCGTTTTCAGCAGCCCGGCCGCGCCCGCGGCGGCCTTGAGGTGGCCGACGTTGCTCTTCACAGACCCGAACGCAATGGCGCCCCGGCCCGCTCCGCCAAACACCTGCCCGAGGCTCTCGACCTCGGTCACGTCGCCCACCCTCGTGCTCGTCCCGTGGGCCTCCACCAGCGTGGCCGTGGCCGGATCAAGCCCCGCATTCTCCCAGGCTCGCCGCGTCGCTAGGACCTGGCCGACCGGATTCGGCGCCGTGATCCCTTTGCCCTTCCCGTCGGACGATCCGCCAACGCCCCGCACCACCGCGTAAATGCGGTCGCCGGCCGCTTCGGCGTCGGCCAGGCGCTTGAGCAGAAACGCGCCCGCGCCCTCGCCCATCACGAAACCGTCCGCACCGTCGCCGAAAGGCCGGGTGCCCGTCGCGCTCAGCGCGCCGATCTTGCAGAACTTCACGAAGCTCGAGGGACCCATGTTCCGCTCGACGCCGCCCGCGATCACCGCGTCGCAGCGTCCTTCGGCCAGCATTTCGGCCGCGGAGGCGATCGCGGCAAACGACGAGGCGCAGGCCGCGTCCGCAATGAAGTTCGGCCCCCGGAGGTTCAGCACGTTCGCGACGCGGCCGGCGATGATGTTGGGCAGCTCGCCGGGCATCGTGTCTTCGGTGATCTCGGGGAACCCCCGGCTCACTGCCTCCCGCCACTCCGCCAGCAGCCGCTTGCGCGTGCCCTCGGGGAGGCCGCGGAACGCCTCGACGTCGTCGAGCAGCCGCATCAGCTCGGGCGACATGATCCGCATCGCGGTAATGTAGTGCTGCTCGCCGCCGATCGCGGTGCCCAGGATCACGCCGGTGCGTTCCGTATCCAGCGGTCGGTCCGGGTAGCCGTAGTCCGCCAGGGCCTGCGCGGCGATGGTCACGGCCCACTTCTGCCCCTCGTCCATGGCCGCCGCCACCTTGGGCGGGATGCGGTGCTGCTTCCAGTCGAAATTGAACCCCCGCACCCATGCGCCGATCTTCGAATAGGTCTTGTCCGGCGCTGCCGGGTCGGGATCGTAATAGTCTTCGACGCGCCACCGCTCCGGAGGCACTTCCGTGATGCTGTAACGCTTGTTCTTGATGTTTTCCCAGAAAGCGCGGGCATCGCCGGCGTCGGGCATAATCGCCCCAAGGCCGACGATAGCCACGGCCCTCTCTGCAGATGGACCCATGCGAATTTTCCTCCGGTCCTCGCGTCGCTACCTGGCGGTCGCGGGCCTGTATCGTGTTCTACCCGGGGAACGCCTCGTTGAGCTTCAGCGCGACCGCGTCCATGTCTTCCAGCAGGCCGGCCTGGCTCGCATAAATGGCCGGGAGGCCCAGTTGGTTCGCGAGTTCTGCGGCCACCGCTGGCGCCACCGCGCCCCCGACGATCCGCAGCCCGTCCGCCGCCACCTTGAGCGCGGCGTCGCGGGCATAGATCCGAGCCATCGCCTTCTCGGTCTCGGGCTTGAGGTTGATGGCCTTCGTCGGGTGTTCCGCCACCCGCTCGCTGAAAATCGCCGCGGTTTCGGCCCACGCGATCAGCTCGCCGAGCCGGAACAGGACGTGCTGGTTGCGGGTCAAGCGTTCCGTGCGGCAGCGTTCCAGCACGGCTGCCAGCGCTCGCAGGGCCAGCGCCGCGGTGCCCGCGCCCGTCTCGGCTTTCACCTGGACCGCGTCCAGCCGGCCCGCCCAGTCGGTGTAGTACGCGCCGCGGGTCTTCAGGTGCTCCTGCCAGCGGTCGCGCGCGATGGTCCACTCCATGATCTCCGACGTGCCCTCGTATATCGTCGTGATTCGCACGTCGCGCTTGATCTTCTCGACCATGTACTCCCGGGCATAACCGTAGCCGCCCAGCGCCTGGATGCTGTCCTCGGCCGCCCGGTTGCCCGCTTCGGTGGCGACATACTTCGCGACCGCGCCTTCGGTCTGCAGGTTCCCGGCGCCGCCGTCGATCCGCGCCGCGGTCCACTCGATGTACGCTCGCGCGGCCTCGAGCCGGCAGGCGTTCGGAACGATCAGCTTGTGGGTGTAGCCCTGCTTCTGCGAGAGCGGCGCGCCGGCCTGGATGCGCTGCTGGGAATAGCGGATCGCCCGTTTAAGCGCCGCCCAGCCCGCGCCGAGGCCGAAAGCAGCCACCATGAGCCGGGTGTAGCCGAACACCGCCTGCGCCTGAATCAACCCCTGGCCTTCGACGCTGCCCACCATGCGCTCGACAGGCACGAAGACGTCTTCCAGGAACAAGGCCGCCGTGTTGCTCGCGCGGATGCCGTGCTTTTCCTCGTGCTTGCCCTGGGTAAAGCCCTCCGCGCCGCGCTCCACGATGAACCACGTTGGACCGCCTGGCGCAAGCGCCAGCACCGTATACAAGTCGGCCTCGCCGCCGTTCGAGATCCACTGCTTGCGCCCGGTGATCTTGTAGCCGCTCACCTTGCCATCTTCGACCACCGGCTCGGCGCGCGTCTTCAGCGCTGCGAGGTCGCTGCCGGCCTGCGGCTCCGTCGCCCCGTACGCCACCAGCAGGCCCTCTTCCGCGATCCGGCCCATCCAGTGCGCCTGTTGCTCGGGCGTGCCGCCGACGGTGATCGGATCGCTGCCCAGGAAGGTGGCGAGCACGCCGGTCGCGATGCCCAGGTCGATGGCCGCCATGACCTCGGAGACGCGATAGATGTCATAGGCGCCGCCATCCAGCCCGCCAAACGATTCCGGTATGAAGACGAGGTGCAGGCCCAGGTTGCGGGTGTCGTAGAGCTCCTTCAGCACTTTACGCGGGAATTCGTCCTTGGCGTCCAGTTCCAGCAGCAGCTTGTCCGGCAGTTTCTTGTCCGCATACTTCTGGAGCGTGTCCAGCACCATCTGCAGCGTATCGGCGTCGAGACCGGCCATTGGCGTGAGTCCTCCGGTACAGGGTAGCGCCAGCGAGGCGTTTGTGACCGGGTTCTTTTCGAGGGTATGGGCGTGGGTGGAGCAAAGATCGGCTCCAGACCCTGGAGACCCGGCACACCAGAGGCTTTAACACCGGCTGCGCAGCGAAGTTGTACCAAATACACGACCGGGCAAGGACAAAATCTACCCGGATAGGCAGGCTTCCCTCGTCTCACGTGCTACACTGGCGGTAGCGACAAGGACGACTTTTGCGTGATTGCGTGACGGGAAAATAAAGATACGACAAAAGATGTAGGCGCGATGACCGTAATCAGGCCGATGCGGCTGCGTTAGAAGTATTGTAAAGTATCACCTACGTCGACTTTGCTCGACTTGACGGTGCCGCAAATTCAATTCAATATGGCGCCGGTTCCCTTTGGAGGATAGACCTATGGAATCGCCGGGAATGACCGCATTTCGCGCGTTGTCCGAGGATGCGCACCCTTTGGATCGGCTGAACCGTTCGGAATTGAAAGTCATGCAGCAGCTCTCGGTGGACGCGTCGAATCAGGAAATTGCACAGCGTCTGTACGTCAGCGAACAGGCAGTGCGTAATCACGTGCTGCACATTCTTGAGAAGCTGGAACTGGCGAATCGCCGTGACGCGGCCCGGCTGGCAAGGCGGAACGGCCTGCGGGCTGCCTGAGGCGTAGGCGGTTCTCGCATTTCGATCGATCGACACAGAGAAAGGCCTGGCTGGGATAACTCTCAGCCAGGCCTTTCTCTTGTCTCTGCCTTCCCTCTTTACCGGCGGGCGAAGACCCCGATCAGCGCGCCGATCCCCGCCAGGATCAGTAGCACCGGCCACAGCAGCCCCCAGTTGAAGCCGAAGAACAGCATCGCAAAGACGAACAACAGGATGACGCCGCCTACAAGCGCGCCGATCACTGCTTCGTTGGCCTGCCCCGACACCTGGTAGAGCCTCCATGCGTTCGCCAACGATCCGATCGCGGGGATCAGGATGAACAGCGCCCACCAGTTTCCTGTGCCCCAACCGGTGATGTTGCTCAGCAACAGGTAAACGCCGATCGCGATGAGCACGCCGCCCAATACCCACGGCGGGGTATCGCTGCGATGATGTCTCCTCGGTTCAGATGAAGTGTCCTCGCTCATTGTGTACCTCCGCATTATTGTCTGGATGATTACATCTTCCACACCACAATACGCCCGGGCCGTTGCCAGGTTGCGCGGCATCCCCCCGCCGCCTCTTGGAACTTTTATTGCTGACCCATCGTGTATGAATTGACATCCATCGACCCGGAGAGTGCTATCTTGACGAAACGTGAGGGTCTGCTTTTTGTGATGATCGCCCTGCTGGCGCTTGTGCTGGCAGGCTGCGTCGAACCAGGATTTGCAGGCCAGGTCAACGGGGCCGCGGGCGGCGTGCCCTCTCCCGCAGGCAGCACACCCCAGGCAGGAGAAGTGGGCGCGTGGGAGCATCACCGCTTCTTCGACGTTTGGGACATCGGGTACCCGGACGGCTGGAACGTGAGCCGGCCCGGGACCGGCGCAGTGCAACTGAGTGGTCCTTACGGGGGACGCCAGTACCGGGTCCTCGTAACTCGGCCGACCGGCGTGCAGGCAGATGACCTGGCCGGCTGGGTGCAGGCAGATCTGGCGCAGATCGGCCAAACCGGCGCCCCCCGCACCGAGGTGCAAGTCAGCAACGTGCCGGCGCTGAAGGTGAGCAACTTGAGACTGCCGGACATAAACGAGCACGCTTGTCCCGTCGTGCGCGTCTACGCACGCACAGACAAGCTGATCGGAGAACAGAACTATCTGGTCATGACCATCACGGAGAGCGGCGCCGCGTCGTGTGACGCCGCCGGCGTCGAGCGTCTTGCCGACGCGCTGATCTCAGAGGTCAAGCCTTGATGAACCATGATCGAAAACCAGGAGGATTGATGATGAAGCAAATCAGGTTTTGGTTGGTTGGCCTGGGCCTGGTCGCCGCGCTGGTGCTGTCTGGCTGCGCAAGCCAGAGCCAGGCCGCGCAGATGACCGCCCGGCCGGTAGCGGAAAGCGGTCCGGCCGCGCTTCTCGCGTCCGACCAGTTCACCCCCGGCGCCGACGCTGGAGGTCCGGGTAAAGGAAATGGGAACAAGCAACGGGCAACAACGGCAACCGGGGAAACAGCGGCAATAAAGGCAACGGCGCCAACAACGGCAAAGGAAACTCGGCCGCGGGCAACCCCGGCAAGGGCAATGCCAACAAAAATAACGGCGCGGAGGAAAGCGGTAATCCCGGCTTCGGGGCGTGGTGGCAAGATTTCAGCTCGCGCTTTCTTGGCGGCGTCGCCGGTTTGAAGCAGGGCGGCTGGCAGCTCGGGCGGTTCAAGGACGCTTTCCCGTTCGCCTACCCACCCGGCTGGGCCGTGAGCGAGCGCGGCGATGCCGCGGTGCTCAGGGGTCCCTGGCAGGGGAACAACTACGTGTTCCAGATGACTCGCAGCCTGCAGGTGGGCGCCGGGTCGCTCCAGGATTGGGTGAGCTCAGATCTCCAGAGGTTGGGGCTTGCGGGTTCGGCGGTGCGGTACGCCCAGGCTGGAAGCGTGCAGATCGCCGTTGTGCCAGGCGTTCGAGATCCGGACTATGCGTGCCCGGTAGCCTATGTCTACCTGTGGACCGCGAATCCAGCGGGCAAGAACGAGCGCCAGGCGCTCGGCGTCATCTCGCAGGAGCCCGGTTCGACGTGCAACCCGGCCGCGCTGAACTCGTTCGTCGATAACTACCTTACCGAGGTGCAGCGTGATCAGACTGGGCGCCCTGGGAACGGGTCGCCGTCGCAAGGCGGCATTGCGTCCCCCACGGCTTCGTTTGGTACGGCGGTTCCCACCATGATCCCCACGCCGGCCACGCCGTCCGGCGCGACCGGCGCATGGGAGCGTACCCGCTTCTTCAACGCCTTCTCCTTCGCCTATCCGCAAGGATGGTCGATGGACCGCCTGGGCGACACCGCGCACTTGCAGGGCGAATACCAGGCTCGCGGGTACGTGGCCGATGTCGTGTGGATACGCGACGCGCCGCAAGTCGGCCTCGAACAGTGGGCGCGCGCGGACCTTGACGCGCTTGGCGTAAATCCGAACGACGTTCGCCTCGACTACGCCTCGCAAGGCAGCGATGCCCAGATTGCGCTCGCCAGCGGCGTCCATATGCAGGGCTACCAGTGCCCCGTCGTGCGCCTGTACGTCCTGGCAAATAATACGGCGGCGGCAGGACAGCGGTCCTACACCGTGACCGTGGCCCAGGCCAACGGCCAGGCGTGCGATGCGAATGCGCTGGAAAGCCTGGCCTACGAGATGGTGCGGCAGGCGTGATGCCCGGATGGGGGGCACTCAGATACACCATTACGACGTTGACGCGGAACAGTTTGTGGTCTAAGCTCGTTGAGAATTATGTTGGTATAGGCCAAACATATTGATCAAAGTATCGATACGGAGGGAAGTGTGAAGAATATGCGGTTTGTCGCCATGGTTATGGCGGTGATTTTCGTTATGGTGCTGGCAGGCTGCGCCGGCCAAGGCCAGGCGAGTAACCAGGGTGGCAGCAGTTCCACGACGGGTTCGGGAACCGGCACGACCGGCGCAGTGACCGACACCACGGGCACGGGTACGGGTGCCACCGGCACGATGACTGACACCACCGGCACGGGTACGGGCCGCGACTGGCGCCGTGACGGACACCACCGGCACGGGTACCGGCGCAACCGGCACGATGACGGACACTACTGGCACCGGCACGAGCGCCACCGGCACGATGACGAGCACTACCGGCACCGGCACGAGCGCCACCGGCACGGTCACCAGCACCACCGGCACCGGCGCGACGAGCACCATGACGGATACTACGGGCACGTCTAGCACGGGCACGTCCGGCACGTACGCGGTAGCGGCAACACGTCCAGCACCGGCGCAGCAAATGCCTTCGGTGGGTGGAGCTTCGCCATGCCCAACGGCTTCAGCGCAGGCTCCGCGAGCGGTGCAGGCGCGAGCTCGGGCATGGGTGCGGGCAACAGCTTCTCGATGACCGGCCAGTACCAGGGCAACACGTATGTCGTGGAACTCCAGCAGGGCAGCGCCGGCAGCGCGTCTTCACTCGAGGAATGGGTCCGGAGCGATATGAACGCTTCTGGCTCAAGCAACAGCAGCTCCAACTCGGGCAGCAACAGCTCCGGTTCGAGCAGCGGCTCGACCTCGGGCAGCAGCTCGACCGGCGGCTTCAACCTCGCCGGCGTCAGCTCGAGCGACATCGTAACGACGACGGTCGGCGGCTACCAGGCCGTCACCATCTTGAACTTCCCGCTCGGGAACGGCCAGTCGAACAACGGCAATTCCGGCAACAACCGGTAACAACAGCAGCAACGGCCAGGCCTTCAACCCGTCGAACGCCGTCTGCGCCTCCCGGACCTATGTCTGGGGCCTGCAGAATGGCGCGGCGGGCAGCAGCACGTCCGGCACCGGCACGTCCGGCGCCACCGGCACGATGACCGATACGACCGGCGCTGGCTCCACGAGCAGCAGCAGCACCGGCTCGACCGGCGCCACCGGCACGATGACTGATACGACCGGCGCTGGCTCCACGAGCAGCAGCAGCACCGGCTCGACCGGCGCCACCGGCACGATGACTGATACGACGAGCGCCGGTTCCACGAGCAGCGGCTCGACCACCCGGCTCCAACAGCTCGATGGCGGGCGGTAACCTGATGATCACCGTCTACCAGACCCCGGCACTTGCGACCAGAAGGCGATGCAGTCGTTCGTCAACGACTTCCTGAGCCAGATGACCACTGCCGGTTCGGTTGGCTCTGGAGCTGGTACCACGGGCACGGGAACTGGCTCGAGCACCGGCACGGGTTCGGACTCCAGCACGGTTCCGGCTCGGCGACGCCCACGCCCTGACGCAAAGGGCAGCATGAGAACGATTGAGGCTGGCTGAAGTTCTCCTCCGGCCGCGTGCCGGGAGACCTCGGAAGCCTCAGTCGATTCACGGAACGCCGGGCCGCGACGCATGGTCCGACCCGGCGGGCTTTTTGACAGACCATCAGCGGTGTGATACTGTACCGCCACTAAGCCAGAAAGGAGGCGCACGAAGCCTATGGTGACCAGACCCGGCTATGTACTGACAGGCGTTTTGTCGAATACGTGCTCACGTGCGCTCTTCTTGGCGGCGAATTAAGTTTGGCCTGACGAGACCATCGTATACCAGGCGGCTGCAAGCGCACTGAGCTTGCGGCCGCTTTGTTTTAACCCGTGAGGTTGTTACTTTGGCTCGTTACCGAATTAGCGATTGGTTGGATGAGGAATTCGATACCCGTGCGGCCCGTGCCGGCAGCCCGCGGAGCGGCAAGCTCCACCGGGCGCGAGCGAGGCACTGACCGACCATGCCGTCACCGACGACATCCTGGCGCACGCGGAGGACCCCGAGGCCCAGGCCAGTGCGTTCAACCCGACGTTCGCTTCGTCACGCTACGAGCGCGTCTGGTTCCTGACCTACCTCGGGCCGTTTTATGATCGCCGGCTGATCGCCGACGTCCTGCGCAAGGTCAAGGGCGGCAAGGAGGCCACGGTCTACTGCTGCAAGGGCGGCACGGCCACCGACTTCGGCCTGCTGGCCGCCAAGGTGTACCGCCCGCGCCAGTTCCGCAACCTGCGCAATGACGCTCTCTACCGCCAGGGCCGCGAAGTGCTCGGCTCGCGCGGCCAGCCGCTGCGCGACCGCCGGGCTCTGCGTGCCATCCAGGCGGGCACTCGCAAAGGCAAAGAGATGGAGCACGTCTCGTGGCTTGCCCACGAGTACGTGTCGCTGCAGGCCCTCCACGCCGCAGGCGTCAAGGTGCCCGAGCCCATCGCCTTCGCCAACAACACCGTCCTGATGGAGTACTTCGGCGATCTGAAACACCCTGCCCCAACCCTGCAGGGCGTGACGCTCGAACGGACCGAGGCCCGCCGCTTGTTCGACGCTCTGCTCGCCGACGTCGAAACCATGCTGGCCCACGGCCGGGTGCACGCGGACCTCTCCGCGTTCAACGTGCTCTACTGGCAGGACGACTACCGGATCATCGACTTCCCGCAGTCCGTCGACCCTGCGGTCCATTCCGAGGCTTTCCAGTTGCTGCAGCGTGACGTCGTCCGGCTCTGCCAGTACTTCAGCCGCTACGGCGTCCTTGCCGACGGCGCAGCCCTGGCCCGCTCGATCTGGGCCCGTCACATGCGGGAGCTCTAAGAGACCGGGGCGACCTGCCGGTCGCCCCTACTTGCTCAGATCACCTGGTCGTCCATACCGGTCAGCTGGCGCAGCGGCTCCATCTGGACAATGGCGAGATTCCGCTCGGACGCCTCTGCCAGCTGAACAGATGTGATCCTGGCGTCTTCCCTCACTGCTTCAGGTCGGTGTCCCCGATCAGGCTGCCCGCATCGCCTGCCTGCCCCGTCGCCGTATACCGCTCGGCCTCGTCCGCAAGCTCGTCCGACCACTGCGCCTCGGGCAGCGGGCTGTTCAGCTCGATCAGGTTGCCCTCCGGGTCGCGCAAGTGCGCGGTCCGGATGCCCCAATCCGGCCGCTCCGCCAGGTCTGCGACGAAGCGTACGCCCCGCGCCTTGAGCGTTTCCACGGTCGAATCGAGGTCGGCCGCTTCGAACACCAGCATCGCCCGCTCCACGCACGGCGTCATCGCCGGCGGCGCACTCTCGCCCAGCGTCTCCGCCATCGCCTGCCGGCTGAACAGCGCCACCATCGCCTCGCCGCGGCCGCGGAAGTCGGCGTAGCCCGATCCCTCCGCCGCCCCACTGCACCTCGAACCCCATCACGTCCCGATAGAACCGGAAGCAGGCGTCGAAATCGTCGACCAGCAGCCTCACGTGCGTCAGTTTCATGCGTCCATCCTTTCGCTGACCTTACACCGCCACGACCGCACCGTTTCCGTACAAAGACGGAGCCTCGCCCCGTTCTGATCCCCGCCTCTCACTTCTCCGCAAAGAAGGCCGCCACGTCCTCGAACCGCCGGGTCGGCCGCCCGTCCGGCAGCGCCGCCAGGATCTTCTGGCCGTAGGATTTCTCGAGGATCCGCGAGTCCAGCAGCGCGATCACCCCCCGGTCGTCCTCCGTCCGCACCAGCCGGCCCGCGCCCTGGCGCAGGGTCAGGATCGCGTGGCTCAGCTGCAGCTCGTTGAACGGGTTGCCCTGCCGGTCCGCGATCAGCTTCTCCTGCCGCTTGAGGACCGGATCGTCCTGCGGCAGGAACGGGATCTTGTCCAGGATCACCAGCGACAGCGCGTCGCCCGGCACGTCCACGCCTTCCCAGAAGCTGCGCGTCGCAAACAGCACCGCCCGGCCGTCCGCCTGGAACCGTTCGAGCAGTTCCCGGCGCGAGGTCTTGCCGTCCTGGCTCAGGCACAGGTACGGCAACCCCGGCGCGACCGCCTCGTACAGCTGCATCGCCCGCCGCTTGCTCGTGCACAGCACGAAAGCCCGCCCCGGCTCGCCTGCACCAGCCGCCGCACCTCGGCCGCCAGCTTCTGCAGATAGCGCTCCTCCGCCGCGCCCTCGTACAGCGGCACGAGTCCGGGCGGCGTGTAGATGAGGACGTGGCTCTTGTAATCGAACGGGCTGGGAATCCGCACCTGCGCGGTCGCCCGTCGTCTCGCTCACCGCGCCCATGCTGCGCTGAAACCAGTTCAGGTCGCTGCCCACGGCCAGCGTCGCGCTCGTGCAGACCACCCGCGGCCACTGCTCGAAGAGGTCCGACTGCAGGCGCGCCTGCACCTCCAGCGGACGGTAGGTCAGCTTCAGCCCGCCGATCTCGCCGACCCGCTCGTCGGCCAGCTCGCAGATCCGGATCGCGGCGTCGGGCTCGGGAACCGACAGCGCGCGCACCGTGAACACGGCCTCCGCCGCCTGCCGCTGCAGCGCCTCGAACTGCCCTTCCGCCTCTTTCGGCGGCTGGTAGCTGTTCAGCTTCTTCGCGATCGTGCTCAGGACGTCAAACAGCCGCAGCCCTTCCTGGATCTCCCCTTGCACGGCCCAGCGCGTCGCAAACCGGCCGGGCCGCTGAGCTGCTGAGCGCGGCGAAGAAGGCCTGGTTGAACTCGGCCGCCTGGCGCCGCAGCTCGTTGTCCGCCACCTCCTTCGCCATCGGGTGATTGACGAGGCTGGGCAGCGTCTCGTACTCCAGCGACTCGGACAGGGCGTTGATCGCGTAGCCCGGCAGCTCGTGCGCCTCGTCGATGATCAGCAGCGGCCGCACGGGGAGCGCGATGTTGTCCTGCTGCAGCGCGCTGAAACAGAGCACCGCGTGATTGGTGATCACCAGGTCGGCCTGCTGGGCAGCGGCCCGGGCCCGCTCGAAGAAGCACGAATGGAACTCGGGGCACTTGCGTCCCTCGCAGCCGCGGAGGTCGACGGTCAGGTTGGCGGCCAGGCCGGCGGGCAGGCCCATCTCCTCGACGTCGCCGGAGGGCACCCGTGCCAGCCCCTCCTGCACGCGCTCCATGTCCCCGCCGAAGCCGGACGAGCTTGCGCTGCTCGCGGCTCGCAGTCGCGCATCCGCAGCGCGCACAGGTAATTCGAGCGGCCCTTGAGCAGCGCTGCCTTGAACGGCCGGGGCGCGATCTCCTGCAGCGCGGGCACATCCTTGTGCCACAGCTGGGCCATCAGCGCCTTGTTCGACGTGCTGACCACTGCCGGCGTGCCCGACCAGATCGCGGGGATGAGGTAGGCGAACGACTTGCCGATGCCCGTGCCCGCCTCGATCAGCGCATGGCCGGGCTGGCGCAGCAGGGCCGCGATTTGCTGGGCCATGTGGACCTGGCCCGGCCGCGGCCGGTACCGGTCGCCGAGCAGGCGATGCACGGGCCCGCCCGCCGCGAAGAGCGGCGCCATGTCGGGGCAGGCGATCGGCCTCCGCCCTGCCGTCCTCATCGGCCGGCGGCTCGTCGTAGAAATCAGGTTCGTCGTAGAAGGGTTCGATGTTCGTGTCCATTGACCATTCCAGGGTATCACGGCGCCACCGCGAACAGGCACTTCAGGTACGCGCCCTCGGGGAACCCGATCGGGTGGTCGAGCGCGTGGCCCGTGCGCTCCATCTCCCGCAGCGGCCGCCTCACAGAGACTGCGGCACCAGAAACCGCAGCAAAGAAATCGTCCGCCCTCAACCCGGCTCGAACATGACGCCAGGACCACGGTGCCGCCCGGCCGCGTGACGCCGAGCGCCAGCTTCGTCAGCCGGGCGTAGGACTGCAGTGCGCGGCGGCGCTTCGCTCTCGCGCTTGGCAAACGCGGGCGGATCGACGATGACGAGGTCGAAGCGCGCCCCGCCCGCCCCAGGTCTGCCAACTCGTCGAACGCGTCGCCGGCCAGCGTCTGGTGGCGGCACGCGGCGACCGAAGGGATCGACCGGTTGAGCTCGAAGTTCAGCGCCGCGTCCGCCAGCGCGGCCGCGCTCAGGTCGAGGCTGACCACCTCGGGCGCGCCGCCCGCTGCCGCGTAAACCGAAAAGCCCCCGCTGTAGGCAAACACGTTCAGCGTCCGCTTGCCCTGCGCCAGCCGCCGCACGCGCGCCCGATTATCGCGCTGGTCGAGGAAAAACCCGGTCTTCTGCCCGTGGACCACATCCGCGGCGAAAACCAGCCCGTTCTCGCGGAAGCGGACCCGGTCGTCGGGCGGCGCGCCGCCGGAGCGTGCCCCCGTCGGTCAGCCCGTAGAGTTCCGTGCCTGCCGCCGCAACCTCCCGGCTGAGCCGCAGCACGGTCGTGTTGGCCGGCTGGACCTCGCTCAGGCCGTCGAGCAGCAGGTCCAGCCACGGCAGCCACGCCGTCGTGTACAGCTTGACGACCAGCGTATCCGCGTACCGGTCGACCACCAGCCCCGGCAGCCCGTCGTTTTCGCCGTGGACGAGCCGGTACCCGTCCGTGTCGGTCCCTGCCAGCGGCTCCCGCACCCGGCCCGCGGCCCGCAGCCGGCCGAGTAACCACGCCGCGTCGATCACGGCAGGCGAGCCGTGCTGCAGCACCCGTATCCTTATCGGGGAGTGCGGGTCGTACAGCCCCACGGCCAGGAAACGCCGGTACTCGTCAAAGATGACGGCCAGGTCGCCCGCCTTGCCCTCGGCGCTCACCGACCGGATCGCCTGATCGAAGACCCAGGGATGGCCCTGGCGCAGCGCGCGCTGCGCCGCGGGCGTGACGCGGACGGCCAAGCGTTTTTCGGGGGGCCGCGGAATGCTGATGTTCATATTCCGAAGTATACCACAGCGGCGCCGGCTCAACGTTTTTGGCAGATACGACAAATCAGTGTCATCAATACTAATCGATTGGCCCCTCGACCGAAAATTCGGTCTAAAATACAGCAATCCGCCGTTTCTTTAAGTTCCTTTTTGCAACAAAATTGTACAGCTAAGCGCGTGCCGCCTGCGGATTGCATTCCGGCGCGCACGCGCTGTTTTTCTGTGTCGGTCCCTGGCTCGTCAACCTGGCGAGGTCGTTGAATAGATAGTGTATAGAAGGGCGAATGCGAATGATGCGAGATGGCCAGCCGGCTCGCGCGGCGGTGAATGCGGTGACCCACCTCGATAATTCAGATCTCCTGGTCTCTCTCATTTAAGGTGGGACTTCGTTTATCAGAGGCCGCAGCACCTGCTCACCCGCGCCGCTCGCACCCGGCGTGTCTTCTTCTGGGAAGAGGCCCTGCCCACGCCGGGCGAACCGCGGTTGGAAGTAACCCAGAAACTGCCGCAGTTATGGGTCGTGCGCCCCTATCTCCCCGAGGAGTACGCGGGCCAGGCCCGCGAGGATTACAAGGCGGGCTTGGTTCGGCAGTTCCTGGCCGAACAGGGTGTCGACCAGTTCGTGGTGTGGTACTACACGCCCTGGGCGCTGCGCTTCACCCGGGACTTGACCCCCGCGGCGACGGTCTACGACTGCATGGACGAGCTCTCGATGTTCAAGGGCGCGAATCCGCAGCTCAAGAGCCTCGAGCTGGAGCTTTTCGGCCGGGCGGACGTCGTCTTCACCGGCGGTCCCAGCTTGTATGGGGCCAAGCGCACTCAGCATCCGAACGTCCACCTGTTTCCCAGCAGCATCGACGCTCATCATTTCGGCCAGGCGCGCGAGACGCAGCCCGAGCCGCCGGATCAGGCGGGCATTCCCCATCCGCGCTTGGGCTTCTTTGGCGTCATCGACGAGCGCATGGACCTGCAGCTTGTCGGGCAGGTGGCCCGCTTGCGGCCCGACTGGCACATGGTACTGATCGGCCCGATCGTCAAGATCGACCCGAAGAGCGCGCCGCAGGCGCCGAACATCCACTACCTGGGCCAGAAACCCTACGATCACCTGCCGCAGTACCTGTCCGGGTGGGATGTCGCACTCATGCCGTTCGCCCATAACGAGTCGACCCGCTTTATTTCCCCGACCAAGACGCCCGAATACCTGGCGGGCGGCCGGCCGGTCGTCTCGACAAGCATCCGTGACGTGGTGCGGCCCTACGGGGAGCAGGGCCTCGTACGGATCGCGGATACGACGGAAGAGATGGTCGCAGCCGTCGAGGCTGCGCTTTCTCAGGCGCCGGCTGAACGGGCCGCATGGCTGGCCCGGGTGGATGACTTCCTGAAAGAGAACTCCTGGGATCGCACGTGGTCCGAAATGGACGTGTTGATCCGGGTTTCCGTAATCAAAACCGCGGCGCAGTTCGCAAACCCGGCGGAAGCCGGATCGCGCTGCCGCGAGACGCGAACTTGGAACGAGCAAGTATCGAGTGAGAAGTATCGAAGCGGAGAGTAGATAAATGTTTGACTTTCTTATCGTCGGCGCGGGCTTCGCCGGCAGCATCCTGGCCGAACGATTGGCCGCAGGCTCAGGCATGCGCGTGCTGATCGTCGACCGCCGCCCGCACATCGGTGGCAACGCGTACGATCACTATAACGAAGCGGGCATCCTCGTGCACAAGTACGGGCCGCACATCTTTCACACCAACAGCAAGGAAGTGTTTGACTACCTGTCGCGCTTCACGCTCTGGCGCCCGTACGAGCACCGCGTGCAGGCGAGCGTCGACGGCCAACTGGTGCCCATGCCGATTAACCTGGACACCATCAATCAACTTTACAACACCAACATGAGCTCTCAGCAGATGGTGGAATTCATCGCCGGCCTGGCCGAGCCGCGCGATCCCGTGCGAACCTCTGAGGACGTTGTGGTCAGCAAGGTCGGCCGCGAGCTCTACGAGAAGTTTTTCAAGAATTACACCCGCAAGCAGTGGGACCTCGACCCCTCCGAATTGGATGCGTCGGTCACCGCTCGGGTGCCGATCCGCACCAACCGTGACAACCGTTACTTCACCGACACTTATCAGGCCATGCCGCTGCACGGTTACACGCACATGTTCGAGAACATCCTCGACCATCCCAACATCAAGATCATGCTCAACACCGACTATCGTGAGATTCTCGGTCTCATCCCTTTCCGGGAGATGATCTTCACCGGGCCGGTGGACGAGTTCTTCGACTACGTGTACGGCAAGCTGCCTTATCGGTCGCTCGAGTTCCGGCACGAGACGCACGACGCGCCGGTATTCCAGCCCGCGCCGGTCGTCAACTACCCGAACGAGCACACGTATACGCGCATCACCGAGTTCAAGTACCTGACCGGCCAGGCGCACCCGAAGACGTCCATCGTCTACGAGCATCCCCAGGCAGAGGGTGACCCGTACTATCCGGTGCCCCGGCCCGAAAACCAGGAACTCTATAAGCAGTACAAAGAGCTTGCCGACTCCACGCCGAACGTGCACTTCGTCGGCCGCCTCGCGACCTATCGCTATTACAACATGGACCAGGTCACAGCGCAGGCGCTGACCCTGTACGCCCGGATGAAGGGCATGCGCCGCACGGAGGCCGCCCAGGTTGGCGCCGCGCCCACTCTGCTCACCACGATCCCGGCTACGATCGTGCGCGCGCCCGAGCCGAGGGTGGAGCGGAAGTAGCGCGGATGTAGAACGGGGTTAGCTGAATAAACGGAGCCGGGCTTCCGCTGCGCCAGCTCGCTGGCAGGCGAAAACCTGGCTCTGTTCGTTACCGGAGCGGATAGACCTCCGACGCCTCGACCCGGTCGTGATACTGGGTCCGCAGCAGCTCGATGTCCCACGGATACATCTTCCACCCCAGCGCGCCCAGGTTCTCCCGCAGGTGTTCGACCTGCCTCGTGCCCGCGATCGCCACCACGTTTGGCTGGGAGATCAGCCAACTCAGCGCCGCCTGGACCGGGGTGACATCGTAGCTTGCCGCGATCGCATGGAGCAGATCCCCGCGCACACCTTGCTCGATCGGCTGCCACGCCACCACCATCACGTCGTTTTCCTGGCAGTAACGCAGGAGCCCGCTGCTCTCCGGCTGCCGCACTCGCACGCTGTAGTGTACTTGGTTCGCCACGATGGGCTGGGCTGAAACCGCCCGGGCCGCGATCAGCCGTTCCGTGGAGAAGTTGCTGACCCCAACGTAACGCACCAGGTCCCGGCGCACCAGTTCGTCCATCCCCGCCATCGTCTCTTCGATCCTTACCTCGTCGCTCGGGTGATGGACCATGTACAGGTCGAGATACTCCGTGCCGAGGCGCCGCAGGCTCTCTTCCACTGCGCGCCCCAGTTCGTTCCGGCCCAGCCGGTGGGCCGGCGCCTTGGACGCGATGAAAAGACCCCTGCGGTCCCTGCCTTTGACCGCCTCGCGTACCAGCTCCTCCGCATGCCCCCCGCCATAGAGCTCGGCCGTGTCGATGTGGCGGACGCCGAGGTCGAGCGCGGCACGCAGCGCGGCGACGTCCGCTTTATCCGAGGAGGAATCCGGGTGGCCCCAACCGCCCATGCCCCATGTGCCGATGCCATACGTCGGGATGCGAAACCCGTTCGGCAGTTGCTTGAAGCGTCCTTCGCCGGGCAGTAGATGAAAAGGACTCATGGCTCCTGCCACTCCCAGTGTTGCATCTGCGGCATGAAGCCGGCCAGCTCGGTGCTCACCGGCTCCTGGAAACGGTAGGCCGGGATCTCGCGTGACGTGATCTGCCCGGCCGCCAGCGCGGCGTACAGGTCCGAGAGTTCGGAAGCGTGCCGGTTGCGCTCCGCGTCCAGCCAGTAAATCCCCACTGGGTCCACGTGGTTGCACGCGCAGCGCAGCAGCGAGTCCCAATCGGTGCTATCGACGAAAGGGAACCAGCAGAACCCGCGCCAGTCCACGCCTTCGGCCACCAGCCGCTCCGACTGCTCGACCATGTACTTCAGCCAGCTGATCCGGTCCGAGACGTATCCCCGGATGTTCGTCTCAGTCAGCATGACCGGCAGATTGAAATACTCTACATACTGCTTTGCCGCCTCGGCGAAGCCTGCCGGTTCGAGGCTCGGGATATACGATCCTTGCTCGTGGAACTGCTGCTCGGCATGGGCGTAATAATCCAGCCCCAGGACGTCGATCGAGGCGGGGTTCTCGCGCAGCCAGGCCAGGTCGTCCTCCGAGAGGCCGTTTTGCACCGAAAGGCCGTGTTCGTCTACGAACCAGTACAGCGGATGGTTCTCGTCCACCCGGCCCAGGATCAGGTCGTGCAGCAGAAAGCGGCGTTCGTTGAGATACCGCGCCCACGGCGCCGACTTCTCGTCCATCGCGTGGTGGACCTCGCAGGTGTCTACGTGTACGATCTCGACGTGTGGGTTGGCGTGCTTCAGGAGCCGCGAAACGCGGAGACCGCGAACGCGACGTTGCGCGCCATGCGCAGCCAGTGGCGCTCGTGCCGTTTGTACGGCTTCCAGATGCCCTGGTCCGCGCAGAAAAGCGTGGTCGGCAGCGGCTCGTTGAACGGCGTGTAGCGCCGCACCCACGGGTAGCGTTCCGCGAACGCCAGGACGAAGGCCGCGTATGTATCTACGAAGCGATCATCCAGAAAGCCCTTCTCCAGCCAGGCCGGAAACGACGTGTGGTGAATCGGATCGACGATCGGGTCCAGGCCCAGCCGTTGCATCGCTTGCATCACCGCGTCCATCCACGACCAGTCGTACGCGCCGGGCTCCCGCTCGATGCGGTGCCACGGCACGGGATAGCGCAGCGCCCGGATGCCGCCGTCGGCAACCACCTGCAAATCGTGCTGAAACAGTTCCAGGTGCCGGGTCGTCTCCAGCACGTCGGTGTCCTGGTCCGGCATGTACGTGCTCTCGAAACCGGTCAGGTACTCCATCGCCACCGGCCGGCGCGCCACCACAAGCTCGATCTCGTTAAGATCGAGTTGTATTTGCTTACTTTCCTTCACGACACTGACCCTTCCTTCCCCCTCGATACACCCGTAAGGATTATCGCCTGTTTCCGCGCTCGGCGGCGTAAGTCGCGCCACAGTCCGGGACACGAATGCAAGGAAATGTGTATTTGTGTGACTTAAGCTTGCGTTCCATTTGTAAGGGCTGCTTACATCTACGATCCGTTATACAAGGTACAATCGCAGCGTGGAGGTGAGTGGATGCCCCTTGTATCGGTTTTGATGCCCACGTATAAGCAGGACGCTTTCATCGCGCGGGCGCTGGATAGCTTGCTCGCCCAGGAACTCGACGATTGGGAGCTGCTCATCGTTGACGACGGCTCGCCCGATGAGACGGCGCGCCGCGTCGAGCCGTTCCTCGGCGACGCGCGGATTCGCTACGAGCGGCTGCCCGAGAATACCGGGCTGGGCGCCGCTCTCAACCGCGCGCTCGAGAAAGCCCAGGGGAAATTCATCGCCTACCTGCCGTCGGACGACGTCTTCTATGCGGACCACCTGCGCACGCTGGCTGCCGCGCTCGACGCCAATCCGCGCGCCGTCCTCGCCTTCTCACACGTGCGGCACCACTACAACCGCTCCGCGCCGGGCCAGATTCCGGAGTATGCCCTGCAGCCGGTTCAGGTCATGCATCGCAAGACCGCGGAGCGCTGGCTTGAGCGTTCCGAACTGGTCACCGACGACATGGACCGGATGATGTGGGCTGGACTGCGACCGCGGGGTGAATTCGTCAATACGGGCGAGCTAACCTGCGAATGGGTCGACCACCCCCGGCAGCGGCACAAGATCGTGCGCGAGCCGGTCGGCGGGATCATGCCCTACCGCCAGTATTACAACGTCAAGGGACCGCTGCGCTTCCACACGACGGTGGGCAACTTCATCGACGAGGAAAAGCAGTATGCACGTTATGTCAATCGTCCCGACACCCCGGCCGCGCCCGACGGCCTCAGGATCTTGCTCGTGGGCGAGCTTGCCTACAACGCCGACCGGGTGCTGGCGCTCGAAGAGCTGGGCCACAAGTTGTACGGGCTTTGGATGCCGGAGCCTTATTGGTACAACGCCGTCGGCCCGCTCGCGTTCGGCCACGTGACCGATCTGCCTCGCGAGAACTGGCAGCAGGCCGTGCGCGACTTGAAGCCCGACGTCATCTACGCGCTGCTGAACTGGCAGGCGGTGCCCTTCTGCCACGAGGTAATGAAGGGCAACCCCGGCATCCCGTTCGTGTGGCATTACAAGGAGGGGCCATTCATCTCGCTCGAAAAGGGCCATTGGAACCAGATGGCCGACTTGTACCGCGAGGCCGATGGGGTGATCTACTGTTCGGACGAGATGCAGCTTTGGACCGAGTCGGTCCTGCCGGGGATCAAGGGCGATGGCCGGCCGGTCATGGGGCTCGACGGCGACCTGCCCAAGCAGGACTGGTTTGTTGGCGAAGGCTCGCGGAGACTTTCCGAACAGGACGGGGAGATTCACACGGTCGTGCCGGGCAGGCCGATCGGGCTACACCCGCACACCGTCGGGGAGCTGGCGCAGGAGGGCATCCACCTGCACTTCTACGGCGACTTTACGCAGGGCCAGTGGAAGCAGTGGATCGAAAAGGCCGGCAGCCTGGCCCCCCGCCACCTCCACTTGCACGCGAACGTCAGCCAGGACCGCTGGTTGGCCGAGTTCAGCAAGTATGACGCGGGCTGGCTGCACTTCTTCCAGAGCGAGAACCACGGCGAAATCCGGCGTTCGAACTGGGATGACCTGAACATCCCCGCCCGTCTCGCCACCCTCGCCGTCAGCGGCGTGCCCCAGCTTCAGGGCGACAACACCGGCTCCATCGTGGCAACCCAGACCGTCGTCCGGCGGTTGGATACCGGGTTCCTGTTCCGCGACATGCACGATCTCGGCGAGCAGATCCGCGACCGTAAGCGCCTGGCCCAAGTTCAGGAGAACACCTGGCGCCAGCGCCACCTGTTCATGTTCGACCACCACGCGCCCGCGCTGGTCGCCTTCTTCAGGCAGGTGATCGCCGGCTGTTGACGGTTAGCTAACCGATCTCCACAAAGCGACTGCATACGATTCTAGCCCATGGATGCCCGAGCATCGCATGACGTCCGGCCCGGTCCGCTCACAGTCCTCCCGCCGACACCCACTCCACGTCTGCCAGGAACAGCGAGCCGGTGGACGGCCCGTCAAAGACCAGCGCGACCTCCCGAATGTCCGCCTTGTCTAGCCCCTGCAGCGCGGACATCGGAACCCGCACGGTCGTCAACGGCAGCCGCCCCGTAAACCTATCCCCAAACAGATCGTCGCCCACCACCTCGCCGGCCGGCCAGCGCAACGCCGGCTCGTCGGGCCGCGTGGCATAGGTGGCCGTCTTCCCCTGGCCGTCCGTCAGCCGGATCGAGAAGCCCTGCCCCTGGCCCGCCCGGTTCAGCTTCGAAAGCGGGTCGATCGCAGCCCGCAGCGTGACCGCGGCGGCCCGGCTCAAGTCACCCTTGCCCTGCGGGATCTCGAAGCGCAGGGCCCCGCCCGGCTTCTCCCAGCTCACCACCGCCAGCGCCGGATCGCCGGGAATGACCACGTTGGTGCGCCTGCACGGCTCCGTCCCCGGCCGCGTCGTGGGCGTGTAATGGCCCGCGTCGCAGAAGAAGGTCGTGACGTCCTGCGCCTGCACCCCGCCGCCCAAGCGGTTCATCTTCAGCTCGCCGTCGGATGCCGGGGTAAAGAGCACCGTCCGCTCGCCGGCTGCCGGCAGCACGGCCACCCGCGGGGCAGGCCATACAGTGCGTTCGGCGCGGGCGCGCCGGGGTCCATGCCCAGGCGCGCCTTGGCCGCATCGAGGCCCGCAGGGCTGCCGAACAACGTCGCCAGGAAGTCCACCGCGTAGTCCCCGAGGAACTCCTGCTGCGCCTCCGGCGAGAGCAGCGGGTCGCAGTCCGGCCGCCCCTGCCGCCCGAAGGGATCGTCCCCCAGCGTCGAGTTGAAGAAGTTGTGGTTTGCCGCATCGAGGAAGGCGGAAGTAACCCGCGCCTGCTGCCCCGCCGCCAGCCGCGCGCCCTCGTAGAAGACCTGCCCTTCCAGGTTGACCACGTCGCCGTCGCACATGGGCAGCACGATGCCGAGCGGGACCGGCGACCCTGCGGCCGGATCGACAAAGCCCGGCGAGGGTGCGATCATGAGGATGCCGGCCACCGGCCCGTAGCCGCTCGGCCCGTTGCCGCCCGACTCGGCCGCAGCAGCCATCTCCGGGCCGGTGGCGAACATCGCCGCCATCTCCCCGCCCCTGGAGTGACCCGCAAACGCCAGGCGGTGCAAATCGGCCTTGCCCGCCAGGTCGACGCCGAACCGGTTCTCCCCACCCCCCGACGCGACCGCCAGCGCCCGCAGGTGCTTGTCTAGGATCTGGCCGAGCCGCTCCCCGGGCACGGGTTCGCCGAAGCCGAAGGTGTTCTCCGCGTTGATGTTGATCGACAGCGCCACGTAGCCCGCGGCTGCCAGCCGCTCGGCCAGGTACCCGAAGCCCCGGTAGTTCGGCCGTTCGTCCGCCGGATCGCACGGCCAGCGGTCGACGTGGTTGATCTCCGGGCAGCCCGGGTGCGTGCCGTGCAGGATAGCGACCACGGGGAAGGGTCCTTCCCCCCGCTCGGGCACGGCAATGACCCCGTTCAGGCGCACCGGCATATTGCGGAACCGGCTGTCGGCCGGAAAGCGCGCCTGCACGATCGTCGCTTCGCCCAGGTCGTACTCGACGGCCGCGGGCGTCGCCGCGGTCGTTGGCACGGGCGAGGGCACTTGCAGCGGCACGGCCGCCGGGGTGGCGGGCGCCGGGGCGGCGGGCGCCGGGGCGGCGGAGGGACAGGCACGCACCCGGCGAGGAGCAGGGCAATGGCAGCGGAGATGATGAGACGCAGGTGACGCATGGCGAAGTCCTTATTGCGGCCGCGCCGGAATTGGTCGGCCGTTACGCGCGCGGGCGCCGGTCCTACCCACCCAGCGGGATTGCGATCAATACCATCACCCCGCAGATCCCTGCCAGCAGCCCGCCCGTCTTCCAGGGGTTCGACCCCGAGTAGACGCCCCAGCGGTACCCGGTCAGGAAGAGCACGACGAATGACACCACGTTCGAGACGTTGATCGCCAGTGAAGGGTTGTCACGCAGCAGCAGCAAAGGGGCAAGCGAAGGCAGCACTGCGATCACCGCAACCAGGACGGAGCCGAGCGCGCCCCACACGTCGTCACGGCTGAGGCGCACGGGCTGCGGCTTGCTGTCCCGCAGGTGCTCGGCGATGTCGGCGTACAGGGCGCGGCGCTTCTCGTCCCTGGCGATAGGACCGAGGATGTGGTCGAGCTCGCCGGCAATAAGCTCGACCTCTTCCTCGGCGGTCTCGGCGGCGCTCAGATCGCGCAGCAGCCGGTGCTTCTCGCCCCGCTCGAACAGCGACAACAGCGCGTACATGATGCCGTCGATGATGCCCCAAGCGAATGCCGCACCGAGTGCGCCGAAGAACAGCCCGCTTGCATATTCGGCCGTCTGTCCGGCGTTCTCGCGCAGCACGCGGTACGCCAGCGTGAACGTCAGGACGATCAGGACGCTGAAGATCGTCTCGGACAGCCGGTCGATGGGGTCGAGCAGCCGGTCGAACAGGCCGGGTTGTACGGGATTTGTCTTGACGCGGCCGGAGACTTTGGCAGTCATAACAGGCTCCACGAACACCGGGCGTACATGCCGGTCCAGAAGAAGCGCGCCGCCCGGCCCGCGCCGCAAAGCCGCTCATTGCAGTTCCGAGTTCGGCAGCACCGGCTGCGTCTGCCAGTTGTACCGCACCGCCAGGGCGCGTATGACAAAGAACAGGACGATCACGGCCCAGGCCGCCACGGACGCGGGGACGTGCAGGTAGACCTCCAACACGACGAACAGGATGCAGGCCAGGAACCCGGCCGACAGGTAGAACCGGCCCGGCTTGAGCACGGCCGGCGTATTGCCCACGGTGATGTCGCGCAGGATGCCGCCGCCGAACCCGTTGATCATGCCGATCAGCACGACGCCGGGCAGAGTCATGCCGGCCCTCAGCGAAAGCTGCATGCCGACGGTCGCGAAGGCAGGCACACCCACCGCGTCGATCAGGCTGATCAGGTTATCCACCAGGCGCATGCCCACGATCTGCTTCCGGAACAGCCCCGCTACGAGCGCGGCGAGCACGATCAGGGGCAGGTACCACACGTTCGTCACGACGGGCGGCATCGTGTTGAGGAACAAGCCGTCGCGCAAGGTGCTGCCGCCCGTCGCGGCCAGGAGCGCGATCACGCACACGCCCGCGAAGTCGTAGCGCTTGTGCATGCCCACGATCGCGCCGCTCAACGCCCACAGGAAGGTCGCGAAGTAGTCGAAGAGCGGCGGGAGCTGGAAGTAGGGCGATCCCATCGGCTAGAGCCGGACCGGGTACCCGGGCCCGAGCGGGATGCCCAACACGAACCACAGCAGCAGCAGAATGACCCACACGATGAGCATGGCAACCGCGTAAGGCAGCATGAGCGCGACCAGGCTGCCGACGCCGAACTTCCTGTCATAGCGCTGCGCGAACGCGACGATGACGGGGAAATAGACCATCAACGGCGTGAGCGTGTTCATCGGCGAGTCGGCGACGCGGTAGGCGGCGAACAGCGTCTGCGCGGGCACGCCCAGGCGCACGAAGAGCGGCACGAAGATGGGCGCGAAGATGGCCCACTTGGCGAGCGAGCCAGGCATGATCAGGTCGAGCACGACGATGACCACCACGAACCCGATGAGCAGGGGGATGGCGCCGATGCCGGCCGCGCTAAGCCCGTCCGCGAGCGCGACGGCGATCACGTTGGGCATCTGGCTGTAGTTGAAGTAGGCGATGAACTGGCTGATCATGAGCAGCGTGAGGATCAGGCCGCCCAGCCCCGCGAACGTCTTGACGATAGCTGCGATGACATCATTGGCGTGCTTGTACTTGCGGACGGACGCGCCGTACGCAATGCCGGGGATCAGGAAGCAGAGCATGATGATGAACAGCAGAGAGGCCATAAACGGCGTCTGCCCGATGATCTGGCCCGTCTGTGGGTCGCGGAGCGGCGCGCCGGGCGGCAGCGTGCACAGCAGCACGACTGCGAACACGCCCAGCAGCGCAAGGCCGGCATTCCGCAGGCCGCGGCCGTCCAGCTTAGGGTCGATATCCTCGGCCGGCGCGGCGTCCTCGTCGCCCGCGTCCGCTGGGTTGTACCTGCCCAGCCGCGGCTCGACGATCCGCACGGTGATAAACCCGGCCACGATGGTCATCAGGATGGTCGAAACGACCTGGAAGAAGTAGTCCGCGGTGATCGCGATGGACGACTGGCCGATGAGGGCGAGCGATTCGTTCGTGATCTCGAAGAGCATCGCGTCGGTTGGCGTCACGATCAGGTTGGCCATGAAGATGGCTGCGACGCCGGCGAACCCGGCCGCCAAGCCCGCGATCGGGTGGCGCCCGACCGCGAGAAACGCGACCGCTGCCAGTGGAATGAGGATCAGGTAGCCAGCGTCCGACGCGACGCTCGCCAGCGCGCCCACGAAGACGATGAGGAAGGCAAGCAGCCCGGCCGGCGCGACCTTGACCAGCTTGCGGATCAGCGCGGCCATCAACCCGCCCTGTTCGGCCACCCCGGCGCCCAGCAGTGCGATCAGGGTGATCGCCAGCGCACCGAAGCCCTGAAACGTCGGCACGAACGAGGTGAACATGAACCGGATCCCCTCGACGCTCAGGATGGGCCGGATCGGGATGGTCGTCGTCTGAATCTCGTAGTGCGTCGCATCCGCAACGGGCGGGAGGCCCACGCTCGGCTGGCTCAGGTCCTCATAGTAGTTCGGCTGCGCCGCGATGGGCACCGGCACGGCAATCTCTTCCGTGACGCTCACGCCGAGCCACCCGAGCACAGACGAGATGACAATGATGAAGAGGATCAGGTACGCGAACATCAGGACGGGATGGGGAACCTTGTTCCCCACCCGCTCGACGCCGTCCAGCAGCTTGTCCATGAAGCCTCGCTGGGCCGGTTGGGCGGGCGCTCCTGCAGTCATGGTTTCCTCCACAAGACTCCCGGAATAATTCCAGTGCTCGCACGCTCGCCGGTGGCGTCCGAGTGGGCGATACAAACGGGCCAGGGCGTCAGCCCGGCGGCCCGGCGGCCCACAGTTGGGCGAGCTTGATGCACACCTGGGTCGCCCTCGCCATATCCTGCAGGCTGACCCACTCCAGCGGGCCGTGGACCTCCTGCATGCCGGTGAAGATGTTCGGCGTCGGCACGCCAAGCTCGGTCAGCCGCGAGCCGTCCGTCCCGCCCCGGGTCGGCGCCGAGAACGGCTCGATGCCGCACTCGCGGCACGCCTGCCGCGCCAGCTCGACCGGCCGCATGTCGTCCTCCAGCCAGTAGCGCATATTGCGATACTGCGGCGTGATCTCACACGTGATGTGGGCGCGCGGCTCGCAGGCCTGCACCGCGGCGCACACCTTCTGCAGCAGCTCGCCCTGCGCCGCCAGCCCCTCACGCTCGAAGTCGCGCAGGATCAGGTCGATGATCATCTCGGCGGCGATCCCCGCATGCCGACGACGTGGATGAAACCCTGGCGGCCGGAAGTAGTCTCGGGCGTCAGGGTTGCATGGGGCAGGGTGTCGACGATCTTCGCGGCCAGGTGCGTCGCGTTGACCAGCTTGTCCTTCGCCCAGCCCGGATGGATGGAGACGCCCTTCACGGTGACCACCGCTGCGTCAGCCGAGAAGGTTTCGTAGACGACTTCGCCGGCGTTCGAGCCGTCGAGCGTGTAGGCGAACTGGGCGCCGAGGTCGCCCGGCAAGCTCGAATGTACGCCCCGGCCGATTTCCTCGTCCGGTGTGAAGCCGATCCGGAGCTTGCCATGCGGGATGTCGGGATGGCTCAACAGGTGGCGGGCAACCGTCATGATGATGGCGGCCCCCGCCTTGTCGTCCGCGCCCAGCAGCGTCTTCCCGGAAGCCGTCACGATACCGTCGCCCAGCTTCTGCGCGAGGTACGGCAGGGCCCTGGGCGAGATCACTTGCCCCGGGTCGTCGGGCAGGACGATATCCGAACCGTCATAGCTGCGGTGCACGATGGGCCGAATGTCCTTGCCGGGGAAGGCGGGCGAAGTATCGACGTGCGCCAGCAGCCCGACAACGGGACCATTTCCCGCGACAGTGGCCGGGATCGTCGCCAACACTGCGCCGTACGAGGTCAGCACGACCTCCTGCGCGCCGATTTGCCCGAGTTCTGCGACGAGGAGATTCAGCAGGTCGTACTGAATCGCCGTGCTGGGCGCCGTCTGCGACAGGGGATCGGCGGTGGTGTCGATCCTGACGTAGCGCAATAAGCGCTCTTCCAACTCTTCCACAAATGGTGCGCTCATGTCCTCACGCTTTGTTCCCTTCCGCGCCGCATCCTGAGCAGGCTCGGCTCCTGGTCTGCGGAGTCCGGAGGCCCGGTGGGCGGACGCAGTCGAAGGATGCGGCCTTCACCTCTACAACTTCGCCAGCTCATCTAAGTAGACGATGGCGGTCTGGATTCCGCGCTCGAACATGTCTATCCGGTAGTGCTCGTTGGGCGAGTGCAGGCCGTCGGTGTCCAGCCCGTAGCCCATCATCACGACCGGCACCTTTAGCAGGTCGGCCAGCTCGGCCACGATGGGGATGCTGCCGCCGCCCCGCACGAAAACCGGCGGATGGCCCCACCCCCGTTCATACGCGGTGCCGCGGCTTCCATTTCCGGCAGGTCGAAGGGGATCAGCGCGGGCTTGCCGGTGGTGATGAGTTGCACCGCCACCGACACCGTCGGCGGCGTCGCAGTCTCGATAGCCTTCTTGATCAACTCGAAAATCTTGTGCGCGTCCTGGTTGCCCACCAGCCGCGAGCTGATTTTGCAGCCCGCTCGCACGGGGATGATCGTCTTGGGTCCTGGGCCAGAGTAGCCGCTCCACAGGCCGTTGATGTCCAGCGTCGGTCGCGCGAGACGCGCTCCCGGAGTGTGTAATTCGCATCGCCCCAGGCTGCGGGCACGCCGGTCGCAGCCATGAACTGCTCTTCGGTCAGCGGGACCTTTGCCAGCATCTCCCGTTCGGCCTGGGTCAGCGACACAACGTCGTCGTAAAAGCCGGGGACCGCGATGGTGCCGTCGTCGTTATAGAGTGACTTGAGGATTTCGACCAGCGCCAGCGCGGGATTGTGCGTCGCGCCGCCCCAGAAGCCGCTGTGCAGGTCCTCGCGCGGCCCTTGTACTTGCACCTCGATATAGGTCATGCCGCGCAGGCTGTGGCAGATGGCTGGCGCCTCGACCGAAGCCATCGCCGTGTCGCTGATGAGGCAGACGTCCGCCGCGATCAGGTCTGCATGCTCCTTGATCCACGCCACGAGGTTGGGCGACGATATTTCTTCTTCGCCTTCCAGCAGGATCTTCACGTTGACGGGCGCGGCCCCGCCGCTCTTCAGGTATGATTCGAGCGCCTTGACCTGGATGAAGAGCTGACCCTTGTCGTCGGACGCGCCCCGGGCATAGATCTTGCCGTCCTTGACGATCGGGTCAAACGGGTCGTGATCCCACCCGTCCTCCATAACTGCGGGGACGACATCATAATGGCCATAGATCAAGACGGTGCGCTGGCCTGGCCCGGCGCCGAGCCACTCCCCGTACACGACCGGATGGCCGGCCGTCTCCATCACGCACGCGTTTTCCAACCCCAAAGCGGTGAGGTGTCCCGCCAACCACTCGGCAGTCCGCCGGGTTTCGGCGGCAAATGCCGGGTCTGCGCCCACGCTGGGGATGCGGATCATCTCGAAGAGCTCGTCCAGGAACCGAGGACCGTTTTCCGCGCATACGCTTGCGCCCGCTCGACGTCTCCAATCATGGTTGCCTCCCTATGCGATCGCGGGCGCACCTTGATGGTTGCGCCGTCCTTCTTCGTCCAAAATTTCCTTGGCACTCAGCTCGGTGAGCCGGTAACGCGGCAGCCGCATGGCCGGGAAGATCGCCACCAGGCAGATAAGGGCCAGCAGCAGGAACGACGCTTGGAGCGCGTTGATCCGCGCGACCTGGTTGATGCGCACCAATTCGTCGACCTCGGCGGGCGGCCGACCGTGGCGGCAGCCAGCCTGTCTTTGAGTTGTACGTCGCTGATGAAGTCCACCCGGCCGACATTGTCCAGGTTGTACTGCGGCGGCAAATTCGCCTGGCCGAGGCCGGCGCCCAGCGCAGTGGTCAGCAGGGTCACCGCCACGACGCCGGCAAACGCCGCGCCCAGCGCCGAGGAGACGTTGTTGACCACCCCGCGCAGCGCACCGACGTCGCCGGCGAATTCTTTCGGCGATGCAGACACGAGCACGTTGAACAGCAGCGTGAGCATCGTGCCTTCGCCGATGCCCGCAAGGATCAGCCCGAGGATGACAAAGGGCGTCCCCCAGCCGCCGCCGATCGCCAGCCCGACGAGTGCGAAGCCGACAGCGTTCAGAATGAAACACCCGGCGCCCAAGACCCGCGGGTTGATCCGGTCGTACAGCCGGACGGAGAGGATCGCGGCCGCCGCGACCGCCAGCGCATAGGGCACGATGGCTACGGAGGTGAAGAGCGGCGTCTGGCCCTGCACGATCTGAATGTAGAGCGGGATGAGGAAGCTGATCGCAGCCCCGAGTGCGCCGGCCACAAGGAAGGCAAGCACCGCGTTGCGCTCTTCCGATGAGTTCAGCACCTCGCGGGCCAGCAGCGGCGTTTTGCCCTGCGCCTCCCGGCGTTTCAGCCAGACGAAGAAGGCCTGGCCCAGCACGACGCCGACGACCATAAGGATGGGCACGGGGGATAAACCGAGCACGTTGAACGGCGCGGCCGGGGTCGCGAGCACGGGACCCCACCGGTTGATGTTGTTGAAGGCGAAGAGGATGAGCGTGATCGACGACGCCGACAGGATGACGCCTACGATGTCGATCTTGATGTCGCGCTGGCGCGGCACGGGCGCGAGACGGAAGCTCAACGCCAGCACCAGGAGCGACTGCAGGAAGATCAGGCCGAACGAAATCCGCCAGGTCAGGGCAGTGGCGATCCAGCCGGCGACGATGAACGCCAGCCCGCTGGAGATCGCCGGGATGCTGGCCAGGATGCCCAAGGCCTGCGCCTGCTGCTTGCCCTGGTAGTTGGCCGCGATCAGCACGACGAGAGTGGGCACCAACAGTGCAGCAGCCAGGCCGGCGAGAAGCTGCGCGAGGTTCATCATCGCCGCGTCGCGGCTGAACGCCATGATCGCCATGGCAACGCCATGGCCGACCGCGCTGACCTGGAACACCAGACGCTCGCCGAACAACTTGCCTAGCTTCGCGCCCAGCATGACGAAAGCCGCGACGGCCAGCGAGTATACGACGAGGGCCGTAGATACGGCCGTGGCGGGCGCATTCAAGTCCTGCACAATAGGGCCGAGCGAGACGGGCAGCGCGTTCACGTTGATGCCCATCTGCAGCTGCGCGATCACGATGATGATCAGGGGCAGCCAGGAGGCGGCCACTTCCGCTTTCCCGACGGAGATCGACTTGTTGACCATAGCAATCGCTCCTGGTGTCTGCGGATCAACCGACCAGGCCGGTGATCCCCTTGTAGAGGAAGAACACGCCGAATACCAGGTACACGGCGATCATGACCGGCCGGTTATTGCGGGCCAGCCAGGCATTGACCGCAGCCAGGGCACTGCCCGCTCGCTGTGGCGACAACGCGGACGCGATCACGGCGATCAGACCGAAGGCTTGGGCAACCAGCACGTAAGACAGAAAGAGCGCGATACTGGCAGGCGGACCCAGGTGGGCCTTTTCCAGCACGCCGATAGCTCCCAACGTGAACACCCACTGCTTGCCGGAGATCGCAACGACGAGGGCGCCCATAGCGAAAGCTTTCGGCGCGGAGAGGCCCCCGGCGGCCGCCACCCATTTGGGTGGCGGCGCGTCGGGGTCCTCCTCCTTGTTCCATTTCCTGAACGCACTGATCAGCATCAGCACGCCCAGCACGATGAGCAGCGTAGAGACGATGAGGTTGCCGCCCGCTTCAGTGGTTGCGGCGGGATCGCTGGCGAAGATGACGCCAAACGCGATCCCTTGGACCAGCCGCACGAGGATGGCCCCGCATACGAACGCAGCGGCTTTGACCAGCCCACCCCGGTTACCCAGGAGCAGGAGCACGAAGATGACCGGCACGGGCACGACGGCCGCGCCGAGCATCAACGGAAGCAGGTCGACCAGGACAGAACCTACCGAGTGTTCGACCACCATCGTTGTTACCTGTTCCCCCGTACTCTACGCTGCATGGACGCGCTCCGGTACCGGCGAACTTACGGAGCGCGATTCGCCATTACCGCCAGCGCGTCACCGGCGGAACGAATCTGCAGTTGCGCGCCTGTGATCTGGAAAGTCGCCGCAGACTGAAGCGCAGCAAGGAACTGCTGTTCCTGCTGCATTACGCCTTCGGGCGAGTCGCAGAACATCCTGCCGGAAATCGGCATGGTGATCGACAGTGCGTTGCCGCCGGCCTGGTAATTCGCGGAGTAGGTATTGCACCCTGCGCTGCCCTGGAGCTGACCCCCGGCCCCGAAGTCCATCGTGATCGTGCTGCCCGCGACGAGCCCAGCCACTGCACCCGCGCCGTTGTTGAAGTTCGTTACGGTCCAGCGGGTGCCGGCGAGCGGATTCGCTTCCACTGGCGGCTGGGGCGGCGCGATGGGCTGCGTTGCCACCGGCGGGGGCTGCGGGGGCGCAATGGGCTGGATCACGTTGATCCTAACCTGGCGGAACTGGATCGAGCCGTCGATCATCTGCACGCGCATCTCGTAGGTCGTCGAGACGCTCGGGCAGACGCGCTCGTTGCCCTGGCCGGCGCGCGGGAACGCATGATAGTTGGCGCCCTGGGGGTATACCCACACGGCCCGCACGTTTTGAACGTCCCAATTCAGCGTCGCGCATTCACCCTGGTTGATCTGCGTCCGGTCGGCCCAGAAGCTGATCTGAGCGCCGGGGGGCGGAACGGGGGTCTGCGTCGGCGGGATGCGGGTAGGCGCCGCAGTCGGTGGGACGCGAGTCGGCGTGGGCACCGGGGTGGGCGGCGAAGCGATCACGGGCACGTCGTCGACGTTGGTTGCGGCGACGAAGTCGGCCGAGACCCAGCCGACGCCGCCGGGCAGGGCAGGCGCATCCACGACCCACCAGCGGCCGTCCGCGCTGCGCCCGACGATGGTTCCCGTGTCGCCCTGGCGGGCAGCCCCGACGATCGGGAAGTTGGTGCCCGGCCCCGAGCGAATGTTGAGGACGTTAGCGCCGGTGACCGTGCCGGTCGGCTTCTGCGGCTCCGGTGCGGGCAGGTCGACGATATTCTCCTTGACAGCGATGACGGCAATTGCGTCTGACGCGGTGCGCAGCCACAGCTCGTCGCCTTCGATGCGATAGGTTGCTGCGGACTGCAGCGCGAGGAGGTACTCTGCCTCCTGGTTCATCACGCCTTCGGGCACTTCGCAGAACATGCGCGACGATCCGGGCGGCTCAATGGTGATGTTGTTGTCCTCCGCCGTGTAGCCGGCGAAGTAGTTGTTGCAGCCGGCACTGCCGTTGAGCTGGTCCTTCTCGAAGTTCAGCGTGATCTCGGTTCCCGCCAGCACGCCGACGACGGCCTCGCGGCCGTTGTTGTAGTTGACGACGTACCACGCCGTGCCTTCCAGGCCTTGGACGTCGGCAATGAAGGTCAACACGATGTCGTCGCCCGCGAAGAGCACGAGCTGCCGA
This sequence comes from uncultured Chloroflexia bacterium, assembly GCA_963800615.1. Lineage (GTDB taxonomy): Bacteria > Chloroflexota > Anaerolineae > CG2-30-64-16 > CG2-30-64-16 > JALOOB01. The sequence continues at coordinate 138,256 of CAWDBO010000021.1, read as the reverse complement.
GGGCTCATGGTGAAGCGGGTGACCGAGGCCAACGCTTTTTGGTACTCCGCGGCCTGGGTCATGATCGGGTCAGGGCAGGCCATCATCGTTCCGGCCATGGGCTGCATGAAGGTCAGGTCCGGTCCCAGCTGGTTGTACTGCGTGGTGTAGCGGTTGCAGCCGTCCGAGCCGCTGGCCGAGCCGTCCATCCCGAACGCCAAGGTTACGGTGGTGTCTGCAAGAGGCAGCGCGCCGTTCAGAGAGCTCATGATCCATGCGGTGCCGGCCAGAACCGGCGCAGCGGGAGCGATGATCTCGGGGGCGGGATTTGCGATCGCCTGGGTCGCGGCCGCTGCAGGTGCGACAGCTGCGGGAACCGCCGGCTCAGCCACGGGAGCGGGCGTCGCCGCGGCCGCCGGAGGTGGAGCGGACGTGGGGGCCTCGAGCGGCGGGAGCGCGCCGGGTGCGCAGGCCGCTGCAAACAGAGCGATCAGGAGCAAGAGTGGGAGTAAGGCGGATTTCCTCATGACATATCTTCCTTTCACGATATTGCCATCACGACAGCCCAGGGTCGTGGCACATGCTGTGGCTTGTCGGTGGAAGCACAAGCTAAAGCATGTGCTACGGACGGGCGGTGGGGCCGGGGGTCTCGCCCAGCCAGCTGGTTGCGGCCTTTGCGGCCTCGTTCACCGCAGCCCCTATCTGGGGCTGGGCCATGAATACGTTCTCGGGACCGATGACCGCAAGCAGGCCGGTTCGGACGAGCTGATCACGCACCGCCGGCTCCACGCCGACGAGCATGAGGCGGCCGTTCCGGGCCTTCAGCGCTTCTGCGTAGCGCCGGATCACATTCATAAACGTGCTGCCTAGTTCGGGCTCGCCCCGGACGATGATCGCCACCACTGCCCGGTCGGACCCCTCTACCTTTGGCAGCATCTCCTCGATGGTGCCGGCAGCCGCGAAGAACAGACCGCCGTAGATGTACAGCAGCGTGAACCGGTTGCTCGGCGCTTCCTTCGGCGGCGGCTGTTCGATGGGATAGCCGTGGGGCTGGAGCGCCCACTCCGTGACGATCACCTTGTTGGAAGCGCGGACGACGTGGAGCACGATGCTGAGAGCCACGCCCAGCAGCACGGCGAACTGCAGCGAGACGAAGAGGGTGGACACGAAGGTGATGGTCATGACCACGGCCGTCACGCGGCCGGTCTTCCACGCCGTCACCGCCTGCTCGATGCGCAGGCCCTGGAAGCCGGCGACGATCAGCAGCGCCGCGAGCGCGGGTGTGGGCACCTGCTCGACCAGCGGTGCGAACAGGAGCACGACCAGCGCGACGAAGAAGCCGGCGAAGATATTGGTCCAGCGCGAGCGCGCACCTGCGCCCATGATGAGGGCGGTGCCGGAGATCGAGCCGCCCGCCGGCGGTCCGCCGACAAAGCTCGTCGCCAGGTTGGCCATGCCCTGGCCAAAGAAGTCACGCGATACGTTCGGGAACTTACCGTTGGGGTTCGGGGTCCCCTGGCTCACGCCTGCGCCCTGGATCAAGCCGATGATCGCGAGCGAGAACGCGGGCAGCAGCATCGGCAGCACGAACGACGGGCTGGGCAGCACCAGGTGCGGCAGGGACCGCGGGATCGTGGTGATGTCGCCGACGGTCTGGACCTGATCGAACAGCGCGGCCGTCGGGAGCTGCGGAATCGTGAGGATCGCCAGCAGGACTGTCGCCGCGGCGATCCCGATGATGAAGGCAAAGCGGCGGAGGCGCGACGCGAGCAACGCGACGATCAGCGCCAGGGTCAGGAGGCCGATGACCGTGGTTGGAAGCACGACCTGGTTCAGATTCAGCAGCAGGTGCAGCGCGCGGGCCACGCTGTTGCGGTAGGGGCTGCTGAAGCCGGTCAGGTCGCCCAACTGGCCGAGGATGATCAGGACCGCGACGCCGTTAAGGAAGCCGGTCATGACCGCATTCGAGACGAAGCGGAGGACGAAGCCGAGCCGGAACAGGCCCGCGAGCATCTGGATCAGCCCGACCAGGAAGACCAGGACCGCGAGGGCCGCCATGCGCTGGCTGGGAGGGACGCCCGCCAGCCCTGCGCCCGCCGCCACCGACAGCGCACTGGTGGTCGACACGTTCATGAAGACCGAGCTGGTGAAGATCGCGCCGACAGGCACGGCGATCATCAGCGTGTAGATGCCGAATACCGGGTTGATCGTCGCGAGCAGGGCATGGCCCATCGCCTGCGGCACGTTTACGACCGCAAACGTTAGCCCGGCGATCAGGTCAGAGAGGATATTCGCCCGCTCGGGTTTCAGATGTTGCGTGGCGACCGTCAGTCGTTCCATGGCCCACTCTGTTGCTGCAACGGCTTGTGCGCACGATCATCTCACCGCGCGCGTGCCCTGCGGTCAGATGACGTGCGATGCCGTTCAGCCGCCGATGAGTTTCGCCTTGAGCGCGGCGAACTCCTCGTCCGTCAGGACGCCCGCGGCCTTCAACTCGCCCAGCTTCTGAAGCTGTGCGATGACGTCGTCGGTTACGGCGGGTGCAGCGGAAGCTGCCGGCGCGTCCGGCGCGGGCGCCTGGGCTGCCATCTGCTCGCGCCACAGCCGCCTGGGCCGCGGCGTCGATCTGCGCCTGCTGTTCGGCGGCTGCCTGTTGTGCGGCCGCTTCCTGCGCGGCCTGCTGCTGCGCTGCGGCCTGCTGCTGGGCAGCCGCCTTCTGCTGCTGCGAACCCGCAACAGCACCCGAAACGACCGTTGCCGTGCCCGCGATGACCGCGGTCCGTGCTACTGTGCGTGCAAGTCTAGGCATGTCAGTCCTCCATATTGAATTTGCGGATTGGCTCGTAGCGACAAGGTGGCAACTGGCGCGCAATCTGCAATCTGAAATCTTCAATCGGCCTAGTGGTTCGCGCCGCCGCTGGCATCTTGCAGCTTTCGCAGCACGGCTTCCAGGTTGAACGAAGCTGGCTTCTGCCGGGGCGGGATATTTCACAAAGTCCTCGATCTGCTGGGCCACGAGCGCCTGCATCCCATACAACAGGTAGGCGTGCGAGATGACCCAGTCCCAGTACGTGTTCGAGTTTTCGTCGGCCCGCTCGAAGGGGTCGCGACGCAAATTGAACATTTTCGGCGCGCGCAGCGCGCACGAACGGCTCGAACCAGCAGGCCAGAGCGTGGGCGCGCTGCTCCATGAGGACGAGTTTCCAGTCCCCATGGCGAATCGCCATGATGTCGCCGTCGTCGCTCATGTAGAAGAAGAAGTGCCGCGGGCTCTCTTTGACCTCGCCGGTGAAATAGGGGAGCATGTTGTAGCCGTCGATGTGCACCCTGAAGGTCTTGTTCCCGGCCTGGTGACCTTCGAGCAGCGTTTCGGTGATGTCGGGCACACCTGCAGCCGCGAGCAGCGTCGGTAGCCAGTCCTGGTGCGTGACGATGCCGTTAAGCACCGTGCCCGCCTTGATCTTCGCCGGCCAGCGCACGAACGTCGGCACACGGAACGCGCCTTCCCAGTTGGTATTCTTCTCCGACCGGAATGGCGTGATGCCTGCGTCAGGCCAGCTGTTGTAGTGGACGCCGTTGTCGGTCGAGTACATGACGATCGTGTTCTCGGCGATGCCGAGTTCGTCCAGCTTGTTCAGCATCCGGCCCACGTTCTCGTCGTGGGCCACCATCACGTCCGCGTAGTCGCCTTGGCCGTTGCTCTTGCCTTTGTGCTTCTCGGCGGGGTGCGTGCGGAAGTGCATGGCGGTCGTGTTCCACCAGAGGAAGAAGGGCTTCTCCGTGCGGTGCGCCTCGTCCATGAACTCCAGCGCGTAGTCTGTCACTTCGTCGTCGATCGTCTCCATCCGCTTCTTGGTTAGCGGACCGGTGTCTTCAATGCGCTGTCCGCCTTCCCCATCCTCCCCGGTGGTCGCCCAACTGTGGATGACCCCACGGGGTCCGAAGCGCGCCTTAAACGCAGGATCCTTCGGGTAGTCTGGGTCTTCCGGCTCCTCCTCGGCGTTCAGGTGATACAGGTTGCCGAAAAACTCGTCGAAGCCGTGCATCGTCGGCAGGAACTTGTCCTGGTCGCCCAGGTGGTTCTTGCCGAACTGCCCGGTCACGTAGCCCAGCGGCTTGAGCAGCTCGGCGATGGTTGGGTCTTCTGCCTGCAGGCCCAGGTCGGCTCCCGGCATGCCTACCTTCGTCAAGCCGGTTCGAATCGGGTTCTGCCCGGTGAGGAACGCTGCACGGCCGGCAGTGCAGCTCTGCTGACCGTAATAGTCGGTAAAGGCCGCGCCCTCGTTTGCCACCCGGTCGATATTGGGTGTCCGGTAACCCATCTGGCCGCGGCTGTTATAGCTGATGTTCCACCAGCCGATGTCGTCGCCCCACAAGATCAGAATGTTCGGCTTCTGGGGGTTCTGTGAATCCTGTCGCCATCCTTAACTCCCTTCCCCTGCCGGCTCGAGACGTTCGACGAGGATCAGGTGCAGGCCGAGCATGAACAGCGTGTCAAGCACGCCCTGCAGCGCCGACTCGTCTGTCGGGCGGCCTTCAAGCCGGGTGATGACAGGCTGCCCGGGCTCTCGCTCCTCGGTGATTTCAAGACCGCCGAGGCACTGGAGCCACATGGGATCCAGCGCCCCTTCGACGACGATCCGGTAATTGGCCGCCTGTGCTGCTTGCATTATGGTACTTCCGTACAAGCCACAGTCTGGTTCGCTTGCCAGCACAGCGCCTGGCCGTGCTGTCACGCTGCGATTGTATGGCGATTGCGCAGCCTTTGATAGGCCCCAAAAAGGAGCTAATAGGGAGTAAAGGCGGAGAGCAGTGCCCTGCGTACTCCTTTGGCAAACCGGCTCCTGGCCGATGCAGGGTCATGATATAATGAGGATCAGATCGCGGAGTCCAGCCCTCCTCTCTGTTCATGGAGAAGCGTGACCACCATGGCGTGAAGCCACCGAAGCGCAGGCAGCCGTACCCGTGCTGGCCACCAAGCTGCGCCGGCCATCCACCCCCCTGCTCCTCGATCGCCCGCCCGCGCCTGCTGGACCAACTCACCGCCTACGCCGACCGCCGGCTGATCCTGGTCTCCGCGCCCGCCGGCTACGGCAAGACCGCCCTCGTCAGCCACTGGCTGGAGGCCGCCGGCGAGCGCCTACGCCTGGCTCTCGCTCGACGAGCAGGATAACGACCTGGCCACCTTCCTGCTCTACCTGGTGGCCGCCATTCGCAGGCGCTTACCCCGAGCGCGCTGGCCGCGGTCGAGCAACTGCTGCGGCGCGCCCACGCTCCTCCCGCCGCATCCGGCTGGCCGATGCCGTGCTGCAGGGCCTGGCCGCCCTCCCCGGTCCCCTGGATCCTCGCCCTCGACGACTACCACGTCATCAAGTCGCCGGACGTCCACACCCTCATGGCGCGCCTGGTCGAACACCTGCCCCCGCACGTACACCTGGTCCTGATCACCCGGGCCGATCCGCCGCTGCCGCTGGACCGGCTGCGCGGGCGCCAGCAGTTGGGCGAAACCCGCGCCGCCGACCTGCGGTTCAATGCCGAGGAAACCCGCCTGTTGCTGCAGCGGATGCTGGGACCGGACGTCAGCGACGAGACGGTCGCCTTGCTGGAGGACAGCACCGAGGGTTGGGCCGTCGGGCTGCACCTGGCCGGGTTATCCTTGCGCAACCGGCAGGCCAACCCAGGCGGCCTTTGCCCGCAAGATCGCCGAGCACGGCCACCAGGCCGTCACCGAGTACCTGCTGTCCGAGGTGCTGGCCGGCCTGCCGCAAGCCCAGGCCGACTGCCTGCTGCAGACCTCGCTGTTCGACCGGTTCTGTGCGCCCCTGATCGACGCCGCTGCAGGCTGGACGACCGCGCCAAGCTGTCCGGCGACGACTTCCTGCGCGCCATCCGGCGCGGCAACCTCTTCGTCGTCTCGCTCGACGACGAGGGCAGCCTGGTTCCGCTACCATCATTTCTTCCAGGCTTTGCTGCGGGCGCACGCCTCAGGCCGGCGCTATACGGAGGCGGAGATCAAGGCCATGCACGCCCGTGCCGCCGCCTGGTTCCGCAGCCAGGGCTTGGTGGACGAAGCCATCATGCCATTTCCTCAAGGCCGGCGACCCCTATCGCCGCGGCCAGCCTGGATCGAAGCACCAGGTGCATCCGGCCCTCGATCGCGAGGATTGGCGCCAGTTCGAACGCTGGATCGGCTGCTGCCTGCCGAAGTGTCAACCGTGCGGCCCCGACTGCTGATCGCCCAAGCCTGGCTGCACTATATCCGCTGGCAGTTCGGGGCCATCGAGCCCGCGCTCGATACGGCCGGGAAGCCTGATGCATGGTTGCGGCGCGGCAAGGCGGCCCGGATGAAACCGGTCCGGGGCGAGATCAGCGTCCTGCGGGCAGCGCTCGCCGGCAACAAGGGCGATGCCGGACTGACGCGTGCAGTTGAGCGAGGCTGCCATTGCCGCAGCTGCGCCCGCAGACGGGCTATGCGATCGGCGTAGCTCAGCTTCAACTACATTTGGGGTTTGCAGGCTTGCGGGCAGTATGAGAGGGCCGTCGATTTTGCGCCGCCGCCAGCTCGAGGCGTCGGGCTGGCGGGCTGCACGCATTCAACCTGCGGGTGCTCCTGGCTCTCGCCAACATCCACTATGAAATGGCCAACCTGCCGCCCTTGCTGGAGATCGTAGCCGACCTGGCAGAAGTTGGTCGGGCAGAGTCGGGGTTGGGCTGAGCATGGCCTGGTCACGATATGCCGAGGGCTGGCTGCACTACCAGAGCAACGAACTGGAAGCGGCCGAAAAGGCGTTTCGCAGCTTCACCGACATGTCGCCTGGGGCGCGCACGGCCGCGCCGTCGTCGACGGGTACACCGGCCTGGTCCTCACCGCCCTGGCGCGCGGACGCAGCGAGCGAAGCCTCTGTCGCACGTCGCACGCCCTTAGCGAGCGCCTTATAGAGCGCGGGATGCTGGCGCTCCTTAACGTGGCCGCAGTCACTCGACACAGCGGGTGGCCCTGGCGAGCCGGCAGCCGAGTCGCTTGACTGGCGTCCGGACCCCAGCTTCCGTCGCGGTCCCCGGCGATCTTTGGGAACAGCCGCTGCTGACCTACGTGCGGACCCTGCTGGCGGCCGGAAGTCCGCGATGCCCTGGCGCAGGCGGCCGAGTTGTTGGCGGACAGCCGGGCGAAGGCCCTGGCCCGCAACTTCGAATCGCAGGCTGATCGAGGTCGGCGCTCTTGCAGGCGCTGGTGCTCTCGGCTCAGGGAGACGAGGCCGGCGCGCTGGCTGCGCTTCAGGAAGCCGTCGAACGGGCGGCGCCGGGCGGCGACGCTGCGGCTGTTGGCCGACTGCGGACCGGGCTTGATCCCCCTGCTGGCAAGCTGCGGGCCGCGGGCGTAGCCCCGCGCTATATCGAGAAAGTGCTGGCGGCTCTGGTCGAGCCGAGTGCGCCGTCTCTGGCGAACCAGCGCCGGGAGACAGCGCGGAACGCAGCCGCTGCAACCAGCTCCAGGTCCGAGCGACGCAGCGCCGGCTGCAGCCGGGCAAGAGGCGACGGCCGAGATGCTGACCAATCGCGAGATCGACGTCCTGATCCTGCTATCGCAACGGCTTTCGGACAAAGAAATCGCCGAGCGGCTCGTGCTGTCGCCGGTTACCGTCAAGAAGCACGACGCAGCGCATTTACCGCAAGCTGGGCGTGGATAGCCGCCGGGCTGCTGTGGCCCGAGCTCGCCGGCTGGGCCTCATCTAGCCAGCGGCCGTAGTGGTATACTTGGGGTCCTGAGTCCAGCCCTCCGCTCTATTCCTGGAGAAGCGTAACGACCATGAGTGAACCGACCCAAGCGCAGGCAGCCGCGCCCGTGCTGACCACCAAGCTGCGCCGGCCTTCCACGCCCCTACTCCTCATCGCCCGCCCGCGCCTGCTGGACCAACTCACCGCCTACGCCGACCGCCGGCTGCTCCTCGTCTCCGCGCCCGCCGGCTACGGCAAGACCGCCCTCGTCAGCCACTGGCTCGAGGCCGCCGGCGGCCCCTACGCCTGGCTCTCCCTCGACGAGCAGGATAACGACCTGGCCTCCTTCCTGCTCTACCTCGTCGCCGCCATCCGCCAAGTCGACCCCGGCGCTCTCGCCGCCGTCGATCAACTGCTCCGCGCCCCGACCCTCCTCCCGCCGCTCCGCCTCGCCGATGCCGTCCTGCACGGCCTCGCCGCCCGCACCGCACCCCTCATCCTCGCCCTCGACGACTACCACGTCATCAAGGCCCCCGACGTCCACGCCCTCATGGCCCGCCTCGTCGAGCACCTGCCCCCCCACATCCACCTCGTCCTGATCACCCGCGCCGATCCCCCACTGCCCCTCGACCGCCTGCGCGGCCGCCTGCAACTCGGCGAAACCCGCGCGGCCGACCTGCGCTTCAACGCCGACGAAGCCCGCCTCTTGCTGCAGCGCATGCTCGGCCCCACCGTCAGCGCCGAGACCGTCGCCTTGCTCGAAGATAGCACCGAGGGCTGGGCCGTCGGCCTGCACCTCGCCGGCCTCTCCTTGCGCAATTGGCAGGCCCACCACCGCAGCGACCCCGCCGACTTTGCTCGCAAGATCGCCCAGCACGGTCACCAGGCCGTCACCGAGTACCTACTCTCCGAGGTCCTGGCCGGCTTGCCCCAGGCCCAGGCCGACTGCCTGCTGCAGACCTCGCTCTTCAACCGCTTCTGCGCACCGCTCATCGACGCCGTGCAGACCGTCGACCGCACCCGGCTCGCCGGCGATGACTTCCTGCGCGACAGCCGCCGCGCCAACCTCTTCCTCGTCGCACTCGACGACGAGGGCGCCTGGTTCCGCTACCACCATTTCTTCCAGGCCTTGCTCCGCGCACGCCTCACCCAACGCTACACCGCCGCCGAAATCCGCACGCTCCACGCCCGCGCCGGCGCCTGGTTCCGCACCCAGGGCCTCGTCGACGAAGCCGTCAGCCACTTCCTCGCGCGCCGGCGAACCCTTCGCCGCCGCCAGCCTCGTCGAAGCGCAGGTTCACCCCGCCCTCGATCGCGAGGATTGGCGCCAAATCGAGCGCTGGATCGCCCTGCTGCCCGCCGAGGTGCAAGCGGCTCGACCCAGGCTCCTCGTCGCCCAGGCCTGGCTGCACGTCCTGCGGTATCAGTTCGCGGCTGCTGCACCGCTTCTCGCGGCAGCGGAAGCCGGCATAGCGGCCGATCCGGCAAGCGTCCGCGGCTCAGAAAAGCTGGTCCGTGGGGAGATCGACGTGTTGGCCGCGATGACCGCGTACTACGCGGGAGACTACCGGCGAACGGTGGAGTTGACCGGGGCCGCCCTTGGACTGCTCGGACCGGATACGCTCTACGCCACAGGCCAGGCAAGTCTCTACCACATCTGGGGTCTGCAAGGCGCGGGGGAATACCTTCGAGCGATCGAATTTGCACACCGCCAACTCGACTCCTACGGCCTGCGCGCGAACGCGCTGACGCTGCGGGTGCTCCTCGTCCTCGTCAATACGTACTACGAGATGGCGGACCTCACCGGGATGCAGGAGTCGGCCGCGATTTTTCAGGAGATGGCGCGGCAGTCCGGGTTAGGCGCCAGCCTGGCATGGGGCCAGTACATGCAGGGGTGGCTGCACTACCAACGCAACGAACTTGCCGCGGCCGAACAGAGCTACCGTGCCCTGATCGCCATGTCAATGGTAGCCCATGCCAAGGCGCTGGTAGATGGGCACGTGGGCCTCGCGCTTACAGCGATGGCGCGGGGATGCGTCGACGAAGCGGTAGCCGCCGTCACTGCGCTGCGCCAACGACTGATCGATCGAGACATGGTCGCGTTTAATGCCGTGGCGGCGTCGCTGGAGCAACGCATTGCGCTCGCCTGGGACAGCGAAGCATCACTCGACTGGCGTCCAGGGCCCGACGCCGCAGGGATTCCCGCCGATTTCTGGGAACAGCCGCTGCTGACCCAGGTGCGCACGCTCCTGGCAGCCGGTCGCGTCGACAACCTGGTGGAGGCGGCCGAACTGCTGGCAGACAGCCAGGCAAAGGCCTTAACCCGGAATTTCACGCGACGGCTCATCGAGATTGGGGGTTTGCAGGCGCTGGTGCTCGCCGCGCAGGGGCACGAAGCGGAGGCCGTGGCCGTACTGCAGGAGGCGGTCGAACGGGCGGCCCCGGGCGGCGCACTGAGGTTGCTGGCCGACTGCGGGCCGGGCCTGATCCACCTCCTCCAGAGACTTCAGGCTGCAGACGTAGCCCCGCGATATATTCAGGCCGTACTTGCGGCTCTTGGCGAGCCCGCGGCGCTCACGAAGTCAGTGGTTTTCCGCGATGTTAGCGCAACGCCGAGCGCTTCCAGGAACGAGGCGGACGCCGTCGCTGCTAAGCAGTTGCCAGGCGTAACCGCAGAGATGCTAACCAAGCGCGAGATCGATGTCTTAATCCTGCTCTCGCAACGGCTGTCGGACAAGGAAATTGCAGACCGGCTGGTCCTCTCGCCGGTGACTGTCAAGAAGCACACCCAACGCATTTACCGTAAGCTCGGCGTGAATAGCCGTCGCGCTGCCGTAGCGCGCGCTCGCCGCTTGGGCTTGCTCTGAGTATCAACTTCGGTTAGCCCTTTTCTCCGGACTGAACCGTCACCGCCTGGACCCGTGACACGCCTTGAACTTCTTCCCGCTGCCGCAGGGGCACGGGTCGTTCCGCCCGCGCTTCGCGTCGTCGGCCCGCACCACGTCCATCACCCCGTCCGCGTACTTTCCCTGCTGCACCAGCCGGGCCATGATGCTCATCGTCGGCCGGGTATGGGTGAAGAAGCGATACAGCCCCTCGCACAGGTAGTTGTGGCCCGGCTCTCCGCCGCGTGAGAGGACGAACCTGTCCTTCGGGCACCCGCCGTTACACAGCCCCCGCACCTCACATCCGCGGCACTGCGCCGTCAGCAAGTCGCGCTTATCATCACCGAAGCGGCGCTGCTGAGTCGAGCTTACCAACTCAATCATGTGAGTGTCGTTGATGTTGCCGAGAAGGAAGTTGGGCTCCACGAAGTGATCGCACGAGTAGAGGTCGCCGTTGTGCTCAAGCGCAGGGCCGTAACCGCAGGTCGGCGCGTGAATGCACAGCAGGTGCTCGCCAAAATACTCGTGCAGGGTCACATCGAACAACTGCACGAACACCTTGCCTACATCGTGCCGGATCCACTCCTCGTAGATGTCGATCAGGAACCGGCCGTACTGCTCGCCACCGACCGATCGTTCAGTGACCAGTGACCCGGTTTGAGTGTAGAGCAAGCGCTGTCCACCCGGCCGCTCGCTCCAACCGAGGTTGGCAATCGGAAGCGTCTCGGCGGTCGCGCGTTCGACGATGGGTATGAACTGGATCCAGTCTGCAGCCAACTCGTCACGGAAAAACCGGTACACCCGGCGTCCGTGGTGCTGGTTCGCTGCATTTACGGTACACAGGATGTTGGCGTCGACCACATGCTTGCGCAGGGACTCCCAACCACGCATCACTTGCCTGAATGTGCCCTGCCCGCCCTTATTCAGCCGGTATGTGTCGTGAATGTCCTGGGGGCCGTCGACGCTGAGGCCGATGAGGAAATTGTGCTCCTTGAAGAAGGCGCACCACGCGTCGTCGAGCAGCACGCCGTTGGTCTGGAAGGTGAACTCGAGTTGCTGGCCAGGCTGGCGGTACTGATAGGCCAACTCGACAGACCGCTTGAAAAAGTCCAACCCCATCAAGGTCGGCTCACCGCCCTGCCAGGCGATGGTGACGGTTGGGGTGCGGTGCGCCTCGAGCAGCTGCCGCATGTAGTTCTCCAGCGTGTGCTCCGACATGCGGCTTTTTGCGTTCGGATATAGCGCTTCCTTGGAGAGAAAGAAGCAGTAGGTACAGTCCAGGTTGCAGGTGGAGCCGCTCGGCTTGGCCAGCAGGTGAAATCGGGGTGGCGACTTGGCCAGTGTCGCAGGGTTGAGGTCGGCTAGCGTAGGTAAAGTCATGCTTATCGTCCTGGGAGAGTTGATTGGCGATCCGCGGCGCAGATACGCTGGCGGCCGCGGGAGAATCACGCGAATTATTGTACCACAAGGCACCTTCGTGGCCGACGAAGGGACAGCCTTTCACACTTGACATGTGCGGCAGCTCGTTTTATGATGCGGGTATGTTATGCGTAACATCTTGCCCGCATTTGAGGTGTGCGTCAACCAGCGGAGCGAACCATTGAATGCTAGGCGCACCATAACACACCTGTGACACGGGTCTATGCAATCATAACCAGCAAAAGCTGTAAGGAGCTGTATATGTCTGAGCAATATCCTTCGGTCCATCGTGATCTCGCAAAGGACGACCTGATCGTTATCACCGGCGCCGGCGGCTTTATTGGCGGCGCGCTCGACCCGCTACTTCCACGATCTCGGCTATACCCGCATCCGGGCGGTTGACAAGAAGCCGCTGTACCAGTGGTACCGAGCGCGTCCCGGCCGTCGAGTCGCTGAACCTCGACGTGAGCGAGTGGGACAACGCGGTCCGGGCGTGCGAAGGGGCGACCGAGGTCTACAACCTGGCGGCGGACATGGGCGGGATGGGGTTCATCGAGCGGTTCCGGATCGAGTGCATGCGCAGCGTGCTGATCGGCATGCACATGACCGAGGCTGCGTACCGGGCCGGCGTACGGCGCTTCTTCTACTCCTCCTCCGCGTGCGCTTACAACACCCTCCTGCAAAAGGACCCAAACGTGCGGGCGCTCAAGGAATCGGACGCGTACCCTGCAATGGCCGAGCGCGGCTATGGCTGGGAGAAACTTTTCTCGGAGATGGTGTGCGAGGAGTACTGGGCGGAGCGGCAGATGAAGACCTTTATCGCCCGGTTCCACAACGTATACGGGCCGAACGGCACGTGGTACGGCGGCCGCGAGAAGGCGCCGGCGGCGATCTCCCGCAAAGTCGTGGAGGCCAAGGATAGCGGCAATCACACGATCGAAATCTGGGGCGACGGGACCCAGACCCGTTCGTTCATGTATATCGACGACTGCGTTCACGGGATCGACATGATCACCCACTGCGACGAGCTGATTGCCACGCCGATCAACCTGGGTTCGAGCGAGCTGGTGTCGATCAACGAGCTGGTAAGCATCGTAGAGGACATCGCCCAGGTCAGGCTGGCGCGGACCTACGATCCCAGCGCACCGAAGGGCGTGGCAGGCCGGAACAGCGACAACACCTTCATAGAGCAGGTGCTGGGCTGGGAGCCGAGCACGCCGCTGCGTGAAGGGATGGCGAAGACGTATGGCTGGATCGAAAGCCAGTATTACGATCGCAAGGCCGGCAAGCAGGTCGTGACGGACCACATCTAGCGGGGAAACAAACCAGGTTTCTCGCAGAAACCCGGTTTGTGAGCCTGGAGAAATGATGGGCGAGATCACCGACATTATCGGCAAGGTTCCTTACCGCATGGCGTTTGCGGGGGGTTGGATCGACCAGCCGTTTGCCTCACGCATCAATCCGGAGCCGCCCGGCTCGATGGTGGTGGTCAGCATCGAGCCGACGGTGCGGTTCATGGACCGGTGCGGGATGGGGACGAGCACGCGTAACATCGCGGCGCAGCTATGGGGCTCTGCCCTGCCCGATCGCGATCCGGCACAGCTCGTGCGCGAGCTGTACCTGGCCGAAAACGCGGGGAAGGCAGAGCCCAGCGGGTCGCAAGACATGGCCGGGCTGATCTATCCCGGCGTGAACCGGCTCGACTATGACTTCGAGGTCGAAGGCGGCTACTTCCCCTGCCACGTCGAGTCGTGCAATGATTCAGAGGTCGCGGCCTGGCTCGAAAAGGTTATCTGGATGGTGCCGGTCATGCAGCGCCCGCCAGGGTATAGCCCGCTCGGGATCATGAACCTCCTCCCCGAGTGGGTGCGCCGGTTGAGCCAGTCGGGGAAGGACTGCTACGATGCGGTCCTTGCCCGCGACGCGAGAGGGCTGGCCGAGTCGATGAACGAAACGATGCGGTGCTGGGAGTTCTTGCTGCCGCACGTCGTACGTCACCCGTCCATCGCCGTCGACCTGGTTGCGCTGTTCGGTTACTACCAGGCCCGTTACCAGGGTGCAATGTACTCGGGTTGCGGCGGCGGATACCTGTACGTCGTGTCCGATGAACCGGTGCCCGGGGGCTTCCAGGTGAAGATCAGGACAACACACGAACGGAGCGAGGCATGACGCACGTCTTTGTATCCGGGGCTTTCGACGACCCGCGCTCCCGCGAAATCCGGTTTCTGCACGAGGCAGCCCGCCTGGGCCCGGTGACGGTCGGGTTGTGGTCGGATGGTCTTGTCGAGCATGTGAACGGGACGTGCAAGTTCCCGTTCGAGGAACGGCGGTACCTGCTGGAATCCGTTCGCTTCGTCGACGCAGTCGTGCCGCAGTCGGGTTTCGGCGTCGCACTGCCCGCCGGGAAGGACGCAGATCCCCCCGTGTTCGCAGCCGTTGCGTCGGATGCTGCCGGCGACATCGCGGCGTCCTTCCGCCGAAACGGCATCCCCCTGGTCGCAGTCCCGTCCGAGCGGCTGGAAGGGTTCCCTCTGCCCGCGTTCGACACCCCGCGTGGACGACCGCCGGAAACGGGTCGTCGTCACTGGCTCCTTCGACTGGTTCCACTCCGGCCACGTCCGGTTTTTCGAGGAGTGCTCGGAGCTCGGCGACGTGTACGCTATCGTCGGGCACGACGACAACATCCGCCTCCTGAAGGGCGAGGGCCACCCGCTGTTGTGCCAGGATGAGAGGCTCTACATGGTCGCCGCCTGCCGTTACGTCAAGCGGGCGATGATCTCGTCCGGTCACGGGCTGGATGGACGCAGAGCCGGAGATCGCCTTCATCCGCCCGCATATCTACGCGGTGAACGAAGATGGGGACAAGCCCGAAAAGCGCGCGTTCTGCGCCGAACACGGGATCGAGTACGTCGTGCTGAAGCGAACGCCGAAGGACGGGCTGCCCCGGCGGTCGAGCACGGATTTGAGAGGGTTCTAACGACCATCTTCCTGATCGAAACGGCCTGCCCGGCGCCTGCCTGGCAGGCCGTTTCGCGTCTACTGATTGGCCCTTACAGAAACCCTGGCCCAAACCGTGTACGCTACTCGCGTCGTTTGTTATGTCGTGACGAGAGTAGAGATGAGTATCTGGACTGACTTCCCCGGCCCGAATGCCGCATACGTCGAGGAGTTGTACGAGCGGTACCAACGCGATCGCAATTCGGTGGACGCCGAGACGCGGGCGTACTTCGACCTCTCCCCCCTGCCCCCCTCTCCTACTGCGGTAGGAGAGGGGGAGATGAGCTCGGGGGTGATTTCTCCTGTTGCGATAGGAGAGGGGGTGAGCGCGAACGGGTGCCGCCCCTCCTCCTGTTGCAGTAGGAGAGGGGGAAGGGCGCGCCGTCTCCGCCTCTCCTGCCGGGGCAGGAGAGGCGGGTGGGGGGGTGAGGTCGATCCCGTGCAACGAAACCGTGATGGGCCTGGTTAACCTCGCGAACTCGATCCGGGACTTCGGGCACCTGGCAGCGCAGATCGACCCGCTCGGCTCGACGCCGACGGGCGACCCGAGCCTGGAACTGGCGGCCCACGCCGTCACCGAGGACGACCTCCAAGCGCTGCCGCCACATCTGATGGGCGGGCCGCTTGGAGAGCAGACGGCGAACGGATTGGAGGCAATCCGGCGGCTGCGCGAGGTGTATCAGTCGCACATCGGGTTCGATTTCTCGCACGTGCGGCAGCCCGAGGCGCGGGCGTGGCTGCGGGAGGCAGTGGAGTCGGGCCGCTACTGCCCGCCGCAAGACCCGATCGATCCCGTTGCGCTGCTCGAACGGCTGACGCAGGTCGAGGCGTTCGAGCAGTTCCTGCAGAAGTTTTACCCGGGCAAGACGCGGTTCTCGGTCGAGGGCCTGGACATGATGATCCCGATCCTCGACGAGGTGATCGGCGCGGCCGCAGAAGACGGCGTGCCTTCGATCTTCCTGGGCATGGCCCACCGCGGCCGGCTGAACGTCCTGGCGCACGTCCTGAACAAGCCTTACGCGCAGATCCTTGCCGAGTTCAAGGACCCGCTCGAAGGGCAGCACTGGATGATCCGCGACGACCTGGGCTGGACCGGCGACGTGAAATACCACAAGGGCGCGCGCCGGGCGTTGAAGGGCGGCGAGGCGGTCAACGTGGAGGTGTCGATGGTGGCCAACCCGTCGCACCTCGAGTTCGTGAACCCGGTCGTCGAAGGCATGGCCCGTGCGGCGATGAGCCTGGTGGACCAGCCGGGTCCGCCCAGGCTCGACGAAAGCAGGGTGCTGCCGATCCTGATCCACGGCGATGCCTCATTTCCGGGCCAGGGGATCGTTGCCGAGACGCTGAACCTGCAGAACACCGAGGGCTTCCGGACGGGCGGCACGGTCCACATCATCGCGAACAACCAGATCGGCTTCACGGCGCTGCGCCCCGAAGTCTGCAGCACCATCTACGTGAGCGACCTGGCGAAGGGGTTCAAGATTCCCGGTGATTCACGTCAACGCGGACGACCCCGAGGCGTGCATCGAGGCCGGACGCATCGCGTACGCCTTCGCGTCCCGGTTCGAACGCGATTTCCTGATCGACCTGGTCGGCTACCGCCGTTACGGGCACAACGAAGGCGACGATCCGACGTTCACCCAGCCGCTGATGTACGAGACGATCGAGGGCCACCCGAGCGTGCGGCAGCTGTGGGCAGAGGAATTGAGGAAGCGAGACTTCCTCGGGGACGGCGAAGCCGAGCGGCTGGTGCAGGAGCACCTGGCCGAGCTGCAGCGGGTCGCGGACGCGCTGCAGCCCGAGCGCGACGTGGACGACGAACCGCCGCAGCAGCCGCCACCCGGCGCGGCGCGGCATGCGCCGACCGCCGCGCCGGTTACAGAACTGCGGAGCCTCAACGACGCGCTGCTGACGCCACCCAAAGGGTTCAATATCAACAGCAAGCTGGCTCGCGTGCTCGACCGCCGGAAACGTGCCTTCGCAGCCGGGTCCGACGCGGAGGTGGCGGTCGACTGGTCGACGGCGGAGTCGCTCGCGCTGGCTTCCATCCTGGCCGACGGCGTGCCGATCCGCTTTACCGGCGAGGACGTGGAGCGCGGGCACGTTCAGCCACCGCCACGCGGTCTGGCACGACGTCAAGACCGGCGAGCAATTCGTGCCCCTGCAGGCCCTGCCCCAGTCGTGCGCGGCCTTCGAGATCCACAACAGCCCGCTCTCCGAGGCGGCGCTCGTTGGGTTCGAGTATGGATACAGCATCTACGACCCGCGGCGGATGGTGATGTGGGAGGCGCAGTACGGCGACTTCGTGAACGGCGCGCAGGTGCTGATCGACGAGTACCTGGTGTCGGCCCGCGCCAAGTGGGGGCACACGCCATCGCTCGTCCTGCTGCTGCCGCACGGATACGAGGGGCAAGGCCCGGACCACTCCAGCAGCCGGCGTCGAGCGCTTCCTGCAGGCCGCCGCGGAGACCAACATGCGGGTCGCCTACCCGAGCACGGCCGGGCAGTATTTCCACCTGCTCCGCCGCCAGGCTGCGACGCTGGACGAAGACCCGCTGCCCCTCATCGTTCTCACGCCGAAGAGCCTGCTGCGCAATCCTGCTGCCGGCTCGACGCTGGCCGACCTGGCGCAGGGGCGCTGGCAGCCGGTCATCGACGATGCGCGGGCACGCGAGAACCCCGAGGCGATCCGGCGCTTGATCCTCTGCAGCGGCAAGGTATACTTCGACCTGGTCGCCGCGAAACAGCGCGAGTCACGGCCCGATGTGGCGATCGCCCGGCTGGAGCAGCTCTACGTGTTCCCCAGCGACGAGATGGCGGCCCTGATCGAAGGTTACGGTCACGTCGAGGACGTCGTCTGGGTGCAGGAGGAGCCGGAGAACATGGGCGCGTGGGACTTCGTGCGGCCCAAGCTGCAGGAGCTGCTGGGCGGCTGCGGCCCGCTGCGCTATGTCGGCCGGCCCCGGGCCTCCAGCCCGTCAGAGGGGTCGACGAGCTGGCATGCAGTGAACCAGAATGCGTTGATCGAGCGAGCGTACGCGGCGGGTGATGGAGGGAGAGAGCTGAGATGGCGAACGAGCTGCGAGTGCCTGAGCTGGGCGAGTCGGTGGTCGAGGCGACCGTTGCGGAGTGGCTGAAGGCCGAGGGGGACCCGGTCAAGACCGGCGAAGCGGTGGTGCGCCTGGAGACGGACAAGGTCGACGTCGAGGTCAGCGCAGAACATGACGGCGTCCTGGCGAAAGTCGTGCGCCAGCAGGGCGAGGACGTGCGGGTAGGCGAAGTGCTTGGCACGATCGAGCCGGCCGGTTCAGCTGAGGCGCCAGGTGCAGCAACTGCCGGAGGCGCAGCCGTCTGCGACGCAGGAGCGCCGGCCCGCGGTCAGCCTGCCGGCCGAGGGCGGCCGGGGCGACGGCGAAGGGGACCGCGTCCCCGCGGGCGAGGCGACCGCAGAGGCGGGCCGGGAGGCGGCAGAATCAGCCGGTCCCCAGCCCGCGATCGTGTCATCCGCGGCGCCCGCGGGCGACGAAGGCAGGATCAGCCCGTTAGCGCGGAGGGTGGCCGAAGAACTGCACGTCGACCTATCGCAGGTGCCGGCAGGGCCGTCCGGCCGGGTCACGCGGGAGGACGTCGAGGCGTTTGCCGCGGCACAGAAGCCGGCCGCAGCCGCCTGCCTCAGCACCGGAAGCCCGCGCCGAACCGGCTGCAGCAGCCGCGTCCCGCTGCGCCATCCCGGCCGGCGCCCGCTGCGCCCGCGGCGACCCAGCGTGCGGCGACCCAGGTCGCGCCGGCAGCGGCGGGCCAGGCGCGGCCCGAGGAGCGGGTGCGCTTCTCGAGGCGGCGGCAGACGATCGCCAGGCGGCTGGTCGAGGCGCAGCAGACCGCGGCCATGCTCACGACCTTCAACGAGGTCGACATGACCGCGGTGATGGCGATGCGCGCCAAGCACAAGGAGTCGTTCAAGGAACGGCACGGGATCGGACTGGGCTTCATGTCGTTCTTCGTCAAGGCCAGCATCGGCGCGCTCAAGGCGTTCCCGCAGGTGAACGCCGAGCTCCAGGGCGACGAGCTGGTGCTCAAGCACTATTACGATATCGGCATTGCGATCGGCGCAGAAGAAGGCCTGGTGGTGCCTGTCGTGCGCGACGCGGACCGCCTGACGTTCGCCCAGATCGAGCAGGCGATCGAGTCGCTCGCGAAGAAGACGCGGGAGGGAACGCTCTCGCTGGACGACCTGCGCGGCGGCACCTTCACCATCACCAACGGCGGGGTGTTCGGCTCGCTGCTCAGCACGCCGATCCTCAACCCGCCGCAGGTGGCGATCCTGGGCATGCACAAGATCGAGCAGCGGCCGGTCGCGGTGAACGGCGAGGTGGTGGTCCGGCCGATGATGTACGTCGCCCTGAGCTACGACCACCGGGTCATCGACGGCCGTGAGGCGGTGCAGTTCCTGGTGCGGCTGAAGACTCTGATCGAGGACCCCGAAGCGCTGCTTCTGGAAGGATGAGATGGCAGAAGATCGATTCCCGCGCCCGACGACGCACGGCAAGCGCACTGTTTTCGACGGCGGCAAGTTCCTCACCGTCGAGTACCGGCAGGTAGAGTGGCCGAACGGCAAGGTGATCGACGATTGGGCGTGGGTCATCACGCCGGACTACGTGAACGTCGTGACCGAGACGGAAGACGGGCGCCTGCTATGCTTCCGGCAGATCAAGTACGCGCTGGAAGAACCCAGCCTGGCCGTGGTCGGCGGGTACATGGAGCCGGGCGAGGAGCCGCTGGCGGCCGCGCGGCGCGAGCTGCTGGAGGAGGCGGGGTACACGTCGGATGAATGGATCGACCTCGGCTGCTACCCGGTGGACGCCAACCGCGGCATGGGCAGCGGGCATTTCTACCTCGCGCGGCGCGCCCGGTTCTCGGGCAAGGCCGAAAGCGACGACCTGGAAGAGCAAGAGACCCTGCTGCTCACGCGAAAAGAAGTGCGCGACGCGTTAATCCGAGGAGAGTTCAAAGTAATGGCTTGGGCGGCGGCCGCTGCGCTGGCATTGCTGCGGCTGGAACAGGGCTGAGCGAGCGGAACTCGATTTCCGGGTGCATGGGTTCTGGCCGTATACTGGTGAGCCGGAAGCACCACCCCACCAAACGCTCGGAAGGTCCGCCATGGTCAGTGACAGCCAGCCCCTCGCGTCGCTCAGCGAAGTCGCCCGGCGCTGCCAGGAGGAGACTGAGCGCTTCTTTCACCGCCTGGCCCACGATACCCAGTACTGCTACGAGCTATTCCGCCGCGCGCTGGCGCAACGCAATGCGGATGCGTTCGCACTGCTCATGCAGAACTATCGAGCGCTCGTCAACGGCTGGGTTCGCCGGCACCCCAGGTTCCCCGAGACGAACGAAGACGCGGAGTTGTTCGCGACCGGCGCTTTCGAGCGGCTGTGGATTGCGATACCGCCCGCCCGCTTCGCTCGTTTCCCCGACCTCCGCTCCTTGCTGCGCTACCTGCAAATGTGCGCGCACTGCAGCGTCGCCGACCACCTCCGTGCAAGCGACCCGGTCCTGCCGCTCGAGGCTGAGGACCCGGAGGGGCTGGTGCGCGAGCTCGCGTCGCCTGAGCCGGAGCTCTCGCCGATCGAACGAGCAGAAATCTGGCGCGCCGTAATGGCCGAGCTGCGGACCGAGAAAGAGCGCATTGTCCTGCAGGCCTGCTTCGCACTGGCAATGAAGCCGAGGGAGATCTGCGACGAGTTTCCGGGCGTGTTCGAATCGGTGCAGGATGTCTACCGGACGAAGCAAAACGTTCTGGAGCGGCTGCGGCGCAACGAGCCGCTTTGTAAAGCGCTCGCACTCTATGCTTGAAAAAGCAGCCCTGGCAGCGTTCAGCATGGTAATAAAACACCATCGCACAGGGGAAAGGAATAAGCCATGAACTGCATAGGACCGACAACGCCAGACGAGAACGATCTCCTGGCCTATGCAGACAACGCAGCCAGCCCCACCGTCCGCCAACACGTATCAGCATGCCCTGCTTGCCAGACCCGTGTGCTTCCGATTGAGCCGCGAGCAGAACACGCTCCAGAGGCTGCTTCACCGTGCAGGGTGCCCCCCTGCCTTGGAACTGGGCGAGTATACCCTGGGCCTGCTTGGCGAGGGTCGGGCCTCCGATATCGAGAAGCACCTGGCGTATTGCTCGGCGTGCCGGTCGGAGCGAGAGGATCTCAGGGAGTTCCTGGCCCGCTTGCGTCAGCCGGTCGCGGACGCTGCCGAGCAGGCTGCTCGGTCGCTGCGGACCGTCGTGGCCCGGCTCGCGCCAGGGGCGCTGGGTGGGCCGGCGGGTGCGCCCGTGCCCGCGCTGCGCGGGCTGGACGACGCTCAAGGCCCGGCGCCGGTCGTCTACGATGCCGACGACATCCTGGTCACATTGGACAGCTGGACCGAACGAGTGGGGCAATCGGGCCGGGTCGTGGCGGGGCTGGTCGTAGGGGCGGTTAGCTTCAGGGGCGCGGAGGCGCTGATGGACCCCGAGGGCCCGCCGAACAAAGCTCCCATCGACGACCTCGGCAACTTCGTATTCGCGAACGTCTCACCGGGCATACACCATCTCACGCTGCGGATTCCGGATCGGGGCATCCAGGTCGAGATCGACGAGCTGGCGGTGAAATAGCAGAGGCATGGAGCTACCCTCGTCGTTCGTCGCCTCGGTGAAAGGCGCGTGGCCGGCGGATGGCCCGCGCTTTCTTGCCCGGCTGCCCTCCCTGCTTCAGCTCTGCGAGGCGCGCTGGAACCTCCGCCTCGGCGAACCCTTCCCGCTATCCTACAACTACGTCGTCGCTGCCACACTGCCCTCCGGCGAGGAGGCGGTGCTCAAGCTGGGCGTGCCGAACCCAGAGCTGACGACGGAGATCGAAGCGCTGCGGCTGTACGACGGACGGGGCGCGGCAAGGCTCCTCGATGCGGACGCAGAGCTTGGCGCGGTCCTGATCGAGCGCGTGCGGCCGGGCTCCCCGCTGGCGGAGCTGGAAGACGACGCGGCGACCGCCGTTGCGGCAGGCGCGATGCGCCGGCTCTGGCAACCCCTACCCGCACAGCATCCCTTCCCCGACCTGCGACTGTGGACCCGCTCCTTATGGCAATATGCGGAGCGATACAGGCACGAGCTCCGGCATTGGCGGCAGGTCCGCTGCCGGGCCAGATGGTGGGTCAGGCCGTCGGCCTGCTGGAGGACCTCCTGGCAGGCCCGGCGCCATCCGTCCTGATTCACGGCGATTTCCACCACTGGAATGTTCTGCGGGCCGAGCGGGAGCCATGGCTTGTCATCGATCCGAAGGGTGTAGCGGCAGAACCGGCATTTGATGTGGGGCCGCTCTTTTACAACCCCGCCCCCTATGTGTTCACCTGGCCAGACCTGCCGCAGGTAACACGCCGGCGGCTTGACCTGTTGGCAGAGCATCTTGGGCTCGACCGGCAACGCCTGGCTGCCTGCGCTTACGTGGCAGCCGTGCTGTCCGCATGCTGGAGCATCGAAGAGGGTGACGGCGGCGCGGCGCAGGTACTGGCCGTGGCCCGAGCCCTGCCCATATCGTAGAGGTAAAGAGAAGACCAGAAATCCGCTGCGAGGAAGACCCTCTCGCAGGAACTTCTGGTCCTCGGATGGCTCAACTTTGGGTCAGGGCCCGTGGAAGGAACCGGGCGCCCGAGCGCTCAGTGGTACGGGATCAGAATGACCTGGCCGCAGTAGATGCGGTTAGGATCGGCGATGTGATTGACCGACGCAAGGTACCAGACGCTCCAGCCGTAGCGCCGGGCGATCGAGTAGAGCGTTTCGCCGCACTTGACCGTGTAGAGAAAGCCCCACGGCACGCTGCCGCCGGGCTTGACGCAGATCGTCTGGCCGGCAGTGATGCTATTCGGGTTCGTAATCCCGTTAAGCCGGGCCAACGCCCAGGTCGTCGTCCCGAAGCGGACGGCGATCCGATAGAGAGTGTCGCCATAGCGGACCGTGTAGAACTGGCCGCAACCGGATCCACCTGCGGTCGCCGCCGGCGCTGCTGAGGCAGGCGCAGCAACCAGCAGCATCGCAAGGATGGCCACAACGCACAACAACCCGTAGACACGTCTCATCTCCGAGGTCCTCCTTCCTCGAGGGGTCGCCCTGATTCTACTACTGCGAACCCTGTGAATCAAGACGTTTTGGTTAAGAAAAGGGCGCGAGGAAGGGCGAAGCCGGACAGGAAGTCCCCAAATAGACGGCGAAAAGAAACCCGGCCCTTGGGCGACGCCAAAAGCCGGGTCGTGAGAGGCGAAGCGCGGCCTATTCTTCGGCCTTGGCCTTTTCTTCCCAAAACTCCCCAATGCGCTCGTAGATCTCGTCGGGGAACTGCAGCTCCCGGTAGACGTTGCACGCCTGGGGGTCGTCGGGCTCGGGGCAGATCGGGAAGTCCTGCTGCGCCTGCCACTCAAGGATACGCTGCCGCTTGGGCGGGTTGTAATCGCGGCCCTGCACCTGCAGCACCATCGCCTTCGCCTGCTGCTCGTCCATGCCGGGCTGCCCTGCCAGGAGGTCGACGAGTTCCCCTTCGTCTATGAAGTGGCGCGCGACCATCGCGAACACCAGCCGGCCGTACTGGCCGATATCCGTGCCCTGCTCCAGGGCATTCATCAGGTGAGCCATCATGGGCGAGTCCCGCAGGTCCGTGCTACGGGCGCCATTTGCGGCAAACCCGTCTGTCGCGCTGCCGTTCGCACCTTTGCCGTTGTTGCCGTTGTTGTTATTCGCCATATCAATACGGAGCCTCCGTTCATGTCAATCCAATATGATAGAGTGTAGCTCGAATAGAACAAACGATCAGTAAAGGTGGTTACTAAAACGGAATTTCTACTCTCTCCGCCGCGGCGGCCGCGTTAGCTGAAGGCAGGCGGCAGGGTTTTGTTATCGCGCCAGTCGTGGTACCATCCGCTCCATCGGAAGCAACCACTGCGACCAACTCAAGGAGGCCTCGATGCTCCTCGCGGGTGATATCGGCGGCACGAAAACGGTTCTGGGCATATTCTCGGCCGATCTCGGCCCACGGCGTCCGCTCGTGGAAAAAGCCTATCCCAGCGCGAACTACGACAGCCTGGAAGAAATCGCGCTGTCGTTCCTGAGCGACGTGAAGCTGCCGGTCGAAGCCGCGGTCTTCGGGGTGGCGGGGCCGGTGATCCAGGGGCGGGCGGAGATCACGAATCTGCCGTGGGTGATGGAAGAGGGGCGGCTGGCCCAGAGGTTGGGGGTGCGGCGGGCATGCCTGCTGAACGACCTGGATGCGATCGCCAATGCGGTGCCGCACCTGGCCGAAGACGACATTCGCACGCTCGTGCCGGGGCGGGCGGTGCCCGGCGGGGCAATCGCAGTGATCGCGCCCGGCACCGGGCCTGGGCGAGGGGTTCCTGACGTGGGATGGCGCCCGCTATCGCTCGCACCCATCCGAGGGCGGGCACGCCAGCTTCGCGCCCGCGGACGACCTGCAGATCGGGCTGCTGCGCTACCTGATGGAGAAGCGCGGGCACGTGAGCTTCGAGCGAGTGTGCTCGGGGATCGGCATCCCGAATATCTACGAGTATCTCAGGGCAAGCGGCGCGGGCGAGGAGCCGGCGTGGCTGGCGGAGCAACTGGCGGTCGCAGTGGACCCGACGCCGGCGATCGTCACCGCAGGGCTGGACGCGGTGCGGCCGTGCCGCTTGTGCGAGCTGACGCTCGACGTGTTCGTCGCGATCCTGGGGTCGGAGGCGGGCAACCTGGCGCTGAAGGTGCTGGCGACGGGCGGGGTGTTCGTCGGCGGCGGCATACCGCCGCGCATCCTGGCGCGGCTGGTGGACAACGAGCGGTTCATCCAGGCGTTCCGCGGGAAAGGGCGCTTCACCGACGTGCTGTCCGAAGTGCCGGTCAACCTGATCATGCACCCGCGGGCGGCGCTGGTGGGCGCGGCGGTGCGGGGATTTGCGGAGACGCTTGCGAAGTACGAATGAGTGAAGGATTCCAGTGCCGGGTGGGGTGCGGCGCGTGCTGCATCGCACTCTCGATTTCGTCGCCGATCCCAGGGATGCCGGAGGGCAAACCGGCGGGCGTGCGGTGCGTCCAACTGACGGATGACAACCGGTGCAAGCTGTTCGGGCACCCGGACCGGCCGCAGGTGTGCGTCAACCTGCGGCCGATGCCCGAGATGTGCGGGACGAACACTGAGGAGGCGATGGCCTACCTGATCCAATTAGAAGAACTGACGCGCCCCTAAACGTCTTCCGGCAGCGCCCGGCCCCTCGACCCCTCGTCCTCACCTTCCTTGTGGCAGACCGAAGCGGTGATCCACTCGACTGCTTCCTCGACCGAATCCGTCAGGCGCACGAGATTCAGGTCGGCCTTGCCGATGGTTGCCTCAGTCACCAGGGTCTGCTGGAGGAAGGTCATCAGCGGGCCCCAATACTCCGTGCCCATGAGAATGACCGGGAAGTCGCGGATCTTGTCGGTCTGCATGAGGGTGATGGTTTCGAACACCTCGTCCAGCGTGCCGAAGCCGCCGGGCATGACCACGAACGCGCAGGAGTACTTGACGAGCATCACCTTGCGGACGAAGAAGTGGTCGAACTCCATGAAGCGGTCCATGTAGGGGTTGGCGTCCGGCTCGTGGGGCAGGGCGATGTTGGCGCCGATGCTCAGGGCGCCGGCCTCCTTGGCGCCGCGGTTGGCCGCTTCCATGATCCCAGGGCCGCCGCCGGTCATAACGGTGTAGCCGGCGGCCCCCAGCGCCCTACCGACCCTAAGCGCCATGTCATAGTAGGGATGCCCTTCGCGGAAGCGGGCGGAGCCGAAGACGGTGACGGAGGGCATGGTGACTTCGAAGAATTCGAACCCCTGGAGGAACTCGAGGAAGATGCGGATGGCGCTCTCAAGGTCGCGCCCGCGATCGCGCTTGCCCGAAAGGAAGGCCTTTTCGACGTCGCTGGCGCTTTGGAGGAGCGAGACTTTGCCCGTCTCGCTCTGCGGGCGGATTTTATTGGACATACCTCTCCCCCCTGCCCCCCTCTCCTGTCCGCGGACAGGAGAGGGGGAGTGTGCGCGGTTGAATGGGACTTGGCGCGGCACCCCCGACCCTGCTGCGGACAGGAGAGGGGGAGTGTGCGCGGTTGAATGGGAATTTGGCGCGGCACCCCCGACCCTGCGCGGACAGGAGAGGGGGGAGGTTACGCGTCGTGCCAGGCGCGCTGGAATTGGGCTGCGGTCTCGGGGGCCAGGTGGAAGGAGCGCCGCTCCTTCGCGGCGCCCCACTCCAGCGAGAGTCGCAACTCGGATAGACGGCTGCCGGGCGTTACGTCTATGTCTACCACACGGTCGCGGGGGATGTATGTGAATATCCATCCGTGTTCGCCCTTTGGCTGGGTGTGGAGGGCGGGGGAGATGGTTTCCTCGATGAGGACGACCTTCCGGCCGGTCAGTGCGAGGACGGTGTTGGGCGTGACTTGGCGGGAGACGATGAGGCGGCGCTCACGGATCTCGGGCTGAAAGACGGCGGACAGGAGGCGCTCGCCGGGGACGAGGCCGTTGTACTGGAGGCCGTTGGCGAACTTATAGGGGAGCGTGCGGAAGATGGCGTCGTTGGCGGCCCTGGTCTGAGCCGGGTCGCCGGGACCTGGGAGGCCGCCGGCTGCGGCGACGAAGCGGAGGAGGGATGTGCGTAAGGACTCCCAGACGACGGAATTGTACTCCAGCCGGATTTCGCCCGACCCGGAGCCGACCGTGAGCTCGACGAGGCCGTAGAGCAACACCAGGCTGGAGCGGGCGTACATGAGGGCGGGCGCGTCGAGCGCGGCGACCTGGGGGCCGTGGTCCGGGGGTTCGGCGTGGACGAGGAGGACGGCGCCGTCGAGAAACACGAGCGCCCGCTCGGGCGCCCATTCCCAGCCGCTCGCCTTGCGGGCGTAGTATTCGGCGGGCAGCACCAGCGCGCCTTCGATGGGGCGGTCCGGAGGGAGCGCTTGCGCGACGAGGGGCGCGAGGGTCGGGGGCAGGCCTCGAGCGACTTGACGAAGTCGGGGAGCGGGGGACGGCGGAGCCTGAGCCATTCCGAGATGGGAATCCGCTGGGCGGGCCGAACGGGAGCCTCCGGGCCAGGCGTGACGGTCATTAGAACCTCAACGAATTGGGCGCGATGCTGCGCTGCAGCACGTATCATAGGCGGTGTGGAGCGTACGACAAACGGCGCGGGGGATGAGGGCAGGGCGAGACTGGCGCGGGCACTCGAGGTAATGGAGTGCAGAATCACGCTGAATACGGCATGTGCCACAAATCTCGGGTGTCTCAGAGATCTCAGGTTTCAGGGATACCGAGCAACAGGTGTTGCACGTTTCCAGGCCGGCGGACGGTTTGGCAAGCCTGATTTTTCACACTACACTGGTGCTTATCTCAACCAAGACAGCGAGGCCAGCATGACACACTTCACCGAGATTGCTCCGGCGGAAATCCGCCACAACCCGTTCCAGCTCATCGGCCGCGAATGGATGCTGATCACGGCCGGGACGATCGACGGGTTCAACACGATGACGGCGAACTGGGGGACCTGGGGCTACCTGTGGAACCGGGACGTCGACGACCTGCTATGTGCGCCCGCAGCGCCACACGTACGGATTCATGGAGCGGAGCGGCGTGTACACGCTGAGCTTTTACGAGGAGGCGTGGCGGAAGGCGCTGGAGTACTGCGGAGCCACTCGGGGCGGGACGTGGACAAGACCGGGGCAGACGGGGCTGATCCCATTCGAGACGCCGGGCGGCGCGGTCGCGCTTCGAGCAGGCGCGGCTGGTGCTGGAGTGCCGGAAGTTGTATGCGGGGGACCTGACCGCGGAGGCGGCTTCGTCGATGCGGCGGTCGCGGCGGACTTCTACCCGCAAGCGCGATTTTCACCGGTTCTACGTGGGCGAGGTCGTGCGGGTGCTGATCAAGTAGGCCGCGCATGAGGAGGTTGCGTGCGCGTCCGCGAGATCGAGGCGAAAACGCTCCTTTCCTCCGCCAAGCAGCCCGATCCGTGGTTCGGGATCAAGTACACGATGAACCTGTATCGCGGCTGCGAGCATCACTGCATCTACTGCGATTCGCGGAGCGAGTGCTACCAGATCGCGGATTTCGACGGGGAGGTGCTGGTCAAGGCGAACGCGCTCGACCTGCTGCGGAAGGAGCTGCCGCGCAAGCGGGTGAAGGGGTACGTGGGTACGGGATCGATGAACGATCCGTATCAGCCGCTGGAACGGGTACGCTGGCTGACGCGGGGCGCGCTGGAGATCATCGCCGCGCTGCCGCTTCCCGGTCCACATCATTACGAAGAGCGACCTCGTCATCGCGCGATGCCGACTGCTGTGCGCGATCCGCGATGCGACGGGCCCGCGCGGCGCTGTCGTCAGCTTCACGATCACGACGCCGGACGACGATCTCTCGCGCAGAGTCGAGCCGGGCGCGCCGCCCTCGTCGGCGCGCTTCGCCGCGCTGGAAGCGCTGGCGGCCGAGGGGATATGGGCGGGGTGACGCTGATGCCGGTGCTGCCGTTTATCGAGGATGACGAAGAGAGCGTCCGGCAGCTGGTGACGCGGGCGGCGGAGTGCGGGGCGAAGTATGTGATCCCGGCGTGGGGCGTGACGCTGCGGAACCGGCAGCGGACGTACTACTACGAGCAGCTGGACAGGCTGTTTCCGGGCGTGCGTGAGAAGTACGAGTGGGCGTTTGGGGAGCGCTATTCTGCGGGATCGCCGAATGGGGGGCGGCTGCAGCGGGTACTTGATGAGCTGGCAGCCCGGTTCGGGCTCGAACGGAGGGTACCAGCCTATCCTGGGGATGGGCCGAGGCAATTGACGCTGTGCTAGGGCGATGGCCGAGCTGGGGCTCGGCGGTCCGGCGGGGCGGGGGGTGAAGAAATGTGCCAGGCGGCTTTCGGGGGGGAAAGGACGCCTGGCACGTTGGAGGAAGTCGCCGGGGAGGCGGCTATTTGGGCAAAGCGCAGGTGAAGTTGGCGGCGTCGTTTACGTCGCCGCTGCCTTTGTAGGTGTCGACCTGCGGCCAGACGCAGAGCGGCCGGGTGAGGACCGGCTTGCCGGCGTCGAGCTTGGAGGCCAGAATCTGCGTGGGCGCCTGGCCCTTCTCGACCCACTGCTCGAGCGCGGCGAGCGCGTCGAACTTGTCAGGCCCCGTGCCGCCGGCGCAGTGCCCCATGCCGGGGACCATGAAGAGCCGCGCGAAGTCCTGGGTTTGCTTCTCGCCGCCCTGGTCAGCCACCACGCTGTTGTAGTAATTGATGCTGTTCTCGGGAGCGATGTTCTGGTCGGCCCAGCCGTGCCACAGGATCAGCTTGCCGCCTAGCTCCTTGAATGCGTTCAGGTCGGGGTCGGTCGCATTCAGGATCGGGGCGTACCGCTCGTTGGCATCCTGCAGGATCTTGATGCTTTCGGGCTTGCTGAAGTCGAAGGTCTTCCAGTCCCACTTGGGATCGTCGAAGACCATCGCCTTGAAGTAGCCCTGCGGGATGATGAAGGGCTCGCCGATGTGGCCGGCCCACTGGGGCTCGCTGCCTGGCAAGAAGGGCGGCCAGAACTGCTCGCCCGTGGTCGGGTCCTTGAAGCCGGCGTAGATCTTCTTCACCGAGTCAACCTGGGCTGCGGTGAGGCAGTCCTTGGCGTCGCCGCTCTTGCACTGGATCGTCGCAGGGTCGAACTTGCACTTCAGCGGCTGCGAGATCAGCCCGTCCTTGGCACCGTCCAACTCGTCGCAGGCGGCCACGGCCGCGGCGGCGAGCACCGGCAACTTCTCCTCGGGGATCTTCGTCGCGTCGCTCTGCTGCGTAATGAACGAAGGATAGGTCTCGCCGGGCCACATGTGCGTTGGGAAGTTAGCCGGCGCGCCGACGGCGGCGCCGTCGTAGTCCGCCGGGTAGCGCTGGATCTCGGCCAGGCCCTGCTGGCCGCCGCCCGAGCAGCCGGTGTAGTAGGCAAAGGCCGCGGGCTTGCCGTAGAAGGCCGCGACCAAGTCCTTGGCGGCGCGGGTCATGCCGTGCATAGCCTTGTAGCCGAACTCGTCCCACAGGTCGGGCCGGTCCTGCATCCAGTCGCCCAGCACGATGGCGGCGCTGGTGTGCCCGCCGTCGGTGCTGCCCACGGCATAGCCCTTCAGCCAGCGGGGCCTTCATATCCGGATAGTTCATGCCGCCGGCCGAGCGCGCCGTTGCCGACGCCGTTGAACTTGCCGTTCCACTTCTTAGGCTTCGGCAGCCAGACTTCGAAATTGTCCTGCGGCGCCTTGGTCCCGGTCACCCGGCAGAAGGCGGTATCGACCGTGGCCTGCCCGTGGGCTGACTTCGGGGAGGTCCAGACGCCGTTGATCACGAGGCCCGCGGATTCCTCCACGGGGTTGATCCAATCGGCGCTGTTGATGGTGGTGTCGGGCAGCTTGAGGTTGACCAGGTCCGCGCAGGCCTTAGCGGCGTCGGCGTCGGCCTTAGCCGGGGGGAAGTTCTTCTGCGGCGGCGGCGCAGGCGGGCCAGGGGTGGGAGTGGGCGCGTTCGCGGCCGGCGCGGCAGTGGGCGCGGGCGTAGCCGGGGTCTTGGTCTGGGCCAGGGCGCCGGTTGCGAAGGCGCCTAGCAGGAGACAGGCCACCAGGAAGCAAACGAAGAGCCTGATTTTCATGAGGAGAACCCCTCCTTGGGTGCGTGTAGAGGCGTTAGCAGGGAACGATCTTGCAGAGCTTGCGTAGGGGTTGGGTCGCCCAACCCCTACGCAACCCGACGCATACTGCGCTATCGCTGATCGAATGCCGGAGCCGGGTAGGCGAACTTGGCGGAGGCGTGCTCCTCAGGCCAGACCAGCTCGAGCTTGCCGTTCTGCCACTGGATGAGCGGGTTCAACACGTTGCCGGTGCCGTCGGCGTTGAAGGTGACGGGGCCGGTGACGGTCATCATGTCGGTGGCGGCCATGGCATCGCGAATCTTGTCGCGGTCGAGCGTGCCGGCCTTCTCGATGGCGGCGGCCAGAATCTGAACGCAGGCGTAGGCGGGGCCGGTGAGCAGGTCAGCGGGCCGGTTGAATTCGGCCTGGTACTTGGCATTCAGATCTTCGACGCCGGGGTACTTCTCCGAATGCTGCCAGCCGGGGAAGATGGTGACGTAGTCGCCGTTCTTGCCCATCGTCTCCGACCACTTGACGTTCTCGGCGCGCGGATGATCAGGCTGAACTTGGGAGTCCAGCCGAGCTCGACCATCTGCTTGAACATGGCGACGCCGTCGGGCTGGGTGGGCATGCCGAACAGGGACTCGGCGCCCGCGGCCTTGGCCTTGAGGATCATCCCGGAGTAGTCCTTGGTGCCCGGGGCGTATTCCTCATAGTCGACGATCTCGTAGCCGTACTTCGGCGCATTCTCTTTCCAGAGGCCGCCGAGTTCCTTGCCCCAGTCGGTCTTCTCCTGGAAGATGGCGACCTTGGTGGGCCGCTGGCCTTCCGGGAGCATGGCGTTCAGGTACTCGTAGACGTCCTTGGCCTGGTTGGGCGACTTGGGGAAGGGCGAGAACAGGTACTTGTAGCCCTTCTGATGGATCGCCCACAGCGCGAAGGAGACGCCGCAGTAGGGCACCTTGTTCTTTTCGGCGATGGCGGTGGTGGCCGCGTGCATGTCGCTGCCCGCGCCGCCCAGGTAGGCGACGACGTTGTTGTCAGCGAAGACCGTCTCCAGCTTGGCGATCGCCTTGGTGGGATCGGATTCATCATCGTAGGCGGTCAGGCGAAGCGGGATCTTCTTGTCGTACTCCTTGACATAGACGCCGCCGCTCTTGTTGATGTCGTCGATGGCGTAGGCATAGCCCGGCTTGACCTGGGTGCCCAGCGATCCGAACTTGCCGGTGAGCGGGATGGACGCGCCGATTTCGATGTACTCGGGCGCGGGCGCCGCCGCCGCGGGGGCGGCTGTGGCCGGCGCGGCGGCTGCCGGGGCCTCAGTGGGGGGCACTGCGGTCGGGGGGACCGCGGTGGCGGCGGGTTTCGCCGGCTCTGCCGTTGGCGGCGCCTGGGTGGGCGCGGCCTGTGCCGGCGCCTGGGTAGGCGCTGCCTGGGCTGGGGCCTGTGTCGCCGGAGCGGGTGCAGCGCATCCGGATACGACGATGGCCGCCAGAAGCACGACCACGAACAACCCTGTCAGTCTGCTTCTCATAGCTTTTCCTCCTAGTGAGCTGCCAGAAACGAATCGCACGCAATAGGGATGGCCGAGTATGGGATTGGTCACCTCATAGGCGGCCTCCTTTGGGTCCGGCCGGGGATGCGCCTATCGGCACCGCCTCTTGGCGCGTATTATGCTGACGAAAGAGTTTGTTGCTGACTGAGTTCCACCAGCCAACAAACCCCTTGGGGAAGAAGAGCACGACCAGGATGAACAGGACGCCGAACACGACGAGGTGCATTTCGGGCAATTTGAGCGCGAGGAGCTCGCGCAAAAGCACGAAGAAGACGGCGCCGACGACGGGTCCGGCGACGGTTCCAACGCCGCCGATGTAGACCATCATCATGGCGTCGAAGGTCCATTCGGGGGAGAAGGTGAGCTGCGGGTAGAACCCGACGTGGTAGTAGGCGAATCCGCCGCCGGCCAGCCCGGCCATGAAGGCGCTGAGGCCGAACGCGAGGAGCTTGTGCCCGAGGGCGCTGACGCCGAGCGATTCGGCCGCATCTTCTTCTTCACGCACGGCCATGATGCCCAGCCCGACCCGCGAGTTGACGAGTACGTAGGAGACGACCACGGTCAGGACGGCGAGGGCCAGCATGAGGTAATAGCGCGGCACGAGCTTGTAGGTGGCGAGCAGATCGACGGGCAGAGAGGAAATCTCGGAGAAGACGTTGCCAGCCGTGATGTAGAGGATCATCGCCAGCGCGAGCGTGCCGATCGCAAAATAGACGCCCCGCAGCCGGAAAGCGGGAATGCCGATCAGGAGGGCGAACGCAACAGCGACGAGGCCGCCGATCAGCAGGCTCGGCAGGAGCGGGCGACCACCCAGCCAGAGGAACCGGGTGACCAGCGCGCCCAGGCCGAAGAATGCCAGCATGGCCCAGGTTGGTCTGGCCCGTGTAGCCGCCCAGGATGTTCCAGCTCGAGCTCAGGCAGGTGTAGAGCAAGACCAGGAGGGCAAGATTGACGATGTTGTCCTTCTTGACCACCTGCGGGAAGATCACGAGCGCCGCGAGCGAGCAGGGCGAGGAGGATGAGCTGGAGCTTCTTCACTGGCCTAGCCCTCCTTCGTACCGAAGAGGCCCTGCGGGCGGAACACGAGGATCAGCAGGAACAGCACCAAGCCGACGACCTCGCGGTAGGTGAGGCTGAGGAAGAAACCGGTGGCCGACTCGGTGACCCCGAGGAGGAGCCCGCCGACGAGGCTGCCCATGATGCTGCCCAGGCCGCCCAGCACCATGACGATCATGCTCTTGAGCGTCCACATGAGGCCCATCGTCGGGTCGATCGAGTAGCCGACAGCGACCAGGCAGCCTGCCACACCGGCGAGCGCGGCGCCCATCATGAACGAGAGCAGGTAGACCTGGTGGATGTCGATGCCCATGAGGGTCGCGGCCTCCCAGTTCTCGACGGTGGCGCGGAGCGCCTTGCCCGTGTAAGTCCTGCGGAGGAACAGGTCGAGGGCGAGGAGGACGACGACGGCGATGACCAGGCTGGCGAGCCTGACCACGGGGAAGCGGATGCCCCAGACGGTGATGACCGCGCCCGAGTAAGCGGTGGTGATGCCGCGGCTGTCAGCCGTGAAGAAACGCAGGGCCAGGTTCTGCAGGATCAGCGAGAGCCCGAACCCGACGAGGAGCGTCTTCTGGATCTTCTCGGCCTCGCCCAGCTTGATCATACGGTTGAAGAGCAGCTTGTAGAGCACCCAGCCAAGCGCGAGCAACAGGACGATGGTCGAGGCGAGCGAGAGGAAGGGGTCCAGGTTCAGGAGGGTGAAGGCCCAGAAACTGAAGTAACCGCCGAGCATCAGGAGCTCGCCGTGGGCCACGTTCAAGAACTTGGTGACGCCGAAGACCAGGGAGAGGCCCACGGCAGCCAGGCCGTAGAGGGATCCGACGAGCACGCCGAATGTAAGGTTTTGAACCAATGCTTGAAGCATTCCGAAGTCCCTCCCTGCGCCTAGGCGAGGTACGCGCTGCGTACTGATTCGAAGGACAGGAGCGCATCGCCGTGACCCTGTCCGACAATCCGACCGTTTTCGAGCACGTAGGCCCGCTGGGCCAAGTCCAGTGCGGCCCGGACGTTTTGCTCGACGACGAGAACCGTCGTGCCCTGCTGGTTGATCTGAGCGATCAACTCGAACATGTGCTGAACCATGATAGGCGCCAGACCGAACGAAGGCTCGTCGAGCAGGAGGAGCTTGGGCTGCGACATCATGGCCCGACCGATCGCCAGCATCTGGCGTTCGCCGCCGCTCAAGGTGCCCGCGCGCTGGCGCTTGCGCTCCTCGAGGCGGGGGAAGGTTTCATAGACCCACTTGAGGCTGCGGTCCTTCGACTTACGGGCCACGGGCGTGTATGCGCCCAGCTCCAGGTTCTCGAGCACGGTCATGGAGGTGAAGACGCGGCCGCCCTCGGGAACCATGGCGAGACCAAGGCTGACGAGCTTGTGCGCTGCGTTGTCGAGGGGTTGCCCGGCAAAGGTGATGCTGCCGGAGTTCTGCTTAAGCAGGCCGGTAATGACCCGCAACGTGGTCGTCTTGCCGGCGCCGTTCGGGCCGACCAGCGCGACCAACTCCCCAGGACTGACGCGCAGCGAGATACCCCACAGCGCCTGCAGGTCGCCGTAGCCGGCGTTGATGTCATTGAGCTCGAGCATATGACTTCCCCAGATAGACTTCGATGACCTGCGGACTGTGGATGACGTCCTGCGGCGGACCCTCGGCGATCTTTTCGCCCATGTTGAGCACGATGACCCGGTCAGACAGGCCCATGATGGCTTTGACGATGTGCTCCACGACGAGGATGGTGATGTTGGAAGCGCGAATCTTGTGGATCAACTCGCACGCCTCGTCGGCCTCGGCGGGGTTTAGGCCCGCCATCAGCTCATCGAGCAGCAGGAGCCGGGGCCCGGTGGCGAGCGCGCGAGCGAGCTCGAGGCGCTTGCGCTGCATCAGGGTGAGGTCTTTAGCGAAGACGTCGGCCTTGCCCGCCAGTCCGACCCGGTCGAGCAGCTCATGACCATCGCTGGCGGCCTGCTTGAGGCTGCGGGCGGCTTCGCGGCCGTACACCCTGCCCACCATGACGTTCTGGAGGGCCGTGAACTCGAGGAACGGCTTGATGAGCTGGAAGGTGCGGGCGATGCCGCGCTTGCAGAGGCGGTACCGGGGCAAGCCGGTAACGTCTGCACCCTGGAAGGTGACCTTCCCCGAGTCAGGCTTCAGGAAACCTGTAAGCAGATTGAGGGTGGTGGTCTTTCCCGACCCATTCGGGCCGATCAGGCCGATGATCTCACCTTCGTTGACCTCGAAGCTGAGACGACGAATGGCCGCAAGACCACCGAAGGACTTATTGAGGTCCTGCGACCGTCAGAATTGGCATGGGCGCTTCTCCGCATTGAGATCCTGCGTTGGCTGAGCCAGTGTAAGCTCCCGGCACGGAGAGGCCTTGCAGCCCAGGGTGCCTCCGCGCCGGGGAGCGCCATCTCATCCGACCATGACAAGGGCGGAAAGAAACAAAGCCGGCCGCCTGAGGGAACGGCTTCTTCCAGCTCGATCAGCAGACCGTTCAGGGTGACGAGACCGATGCTCTCCGGATCGATGCCCAGGCGGGCGGCGATGTCGCCGGCGGTAGCCGGCTCGGTCAGGTCGAGCGCCTGGCGTCGAGGGACGCCGGGGACCAGGTTGCCGAACAACTCAACGTCGACCGTCACGGTTCACCTAGAGTGAGGCGAACACCGCGTCGAGCTCCGAGTCAGGGACGTCGAAGGTAGCGTTGTGCGGGGCCAACGGCTCCTCGCGCATGTACTCGGGCAGGCGATAGTCGGCGGCCGTGAGGCCGGCGCGGCGGTTGAACTCCAACTCGGCGCGCAGGACGTCGCGGTTGGCGCGGTCGTAGTCGTCTTTCGTCCAGCCCCAGCCGTAGCGGCCGTTGATCATGTCGACCATCAGCTGCGGATCGGCGATGATGGGCGGGCGAGCGAACAGGCACAAGCCGGTGCTGTCGAGCATGGCGGCGATAATCTGCAGCCGGAGCGAAAGCTCCTTCTGACCCTGCACGCCGAGCGGGTTGACCTCCTTGCGAGCGCCGAAGGCATTGCCCGCGGTGTGGTCCGCGCCCTGGGGCGAGGTGGCGTAAGTCGACGCCGTTGCCCTTCAGGCTGCGGGGGTCGTAGCCGGGCATGGCCTGGCCCAGCGCGACGGGGACGCGGCGGATGCCCAGCACGCGACCCGTGGCGACGGCGCCGCACCCGATGAGGCGGCCCAGGACCGTGCCCTTGCCGACCTGTTCGAGCAAGCCGCAGATCGCCTGGAAGTCGCCGAAGTCGGCGAGGCCGGCCTCGAGCGCAACGCCCAGAGCTGCGCCGGTTTCGATGGAATCGAGCCCGAAGTCGTTGCACATGTAGTTGAGGCGGGCGACCTGGTCGAGATCGCTGAGGCCGAGGTTGGAACCCAGGAGGGCGATCGTCTCGTATTGCAGGGTGCCAACGACCGGCCCGCCGCCCTCGTCCACGTAGACGTTGCGGCAGGCGATGACGCAGCCGGCCATGCAGCGGGTGCCCACGTCACCGCCGCGAGCGAGCGTCACTTCGCGGAGCACCTCGCCGCGCAGCTGGGCCGAAGCGTCCAGCGTGCCGGTGCTGAAGTTGCGGACCGGCAGGGAGCCCATCTCGTTGACGGCGCCGACGATGGACGCGGTGCCGTACAGGTGCTGCGAGCCCTTCGTGCCCAGCTTGGGGTCGTTGATGAGCTTTTGGGCGAAGGTGCGCGCGGCGGTGCGGAACAGGTCCGGGTCGGCGAGCGCGATGTTTTTGCCCGTTGGCTTGTCGACGACGATGGCCTTGAGGCCCTTGCTGCCCATCACCGAGCCGAGGCCGCCGCGGGCGGCATGATTGCTGCGCTGGCCGGCCTCGCCGGTCGTGGCGATGCCCGCGCCGGTCATCAGGCCTTCGCCCGCCTGGCCGATGCAGGTGATCGAGCAGTCGGGTCCGAACTGTTCGCGCAGGCGGTCGGTGGTCGCGTAGGTGCCGAGGCCGAGCAGGTGGTTGGCGGGCAGCAGCTCGGCGGCATCGCCGCTGATGTGCAGGAGATGCCAGGCGCCCGCGGGGGGCTGACCTTCGACGATGACCGCCTTGATTTCCAGCTTGCCCAGCATGTCGCCGACCGTGCCGCCGACGTTGGCTTCCTTGGCCCCGCGGGTCAGCGGGCTCTTGGCGCCGACCGAGAGCCGGCCCGCGGTGGAGACGCTGCCACCGGCGAGCAGCCCCGGCGCGAAGATCAGCTTGTTGTGAGGCCCGAGGGCATCGCAGGTGGCCGGGACCTCCTCGAGGAGGACCTGGCCGATCAGCCCCCGGCCGCCGCAGCGCACATACTTTTCCGGGACCGGCTCTGCCGAGGCCCGGAGGTCAGTCATGTTTACGCGAAGAAGCTTCATAATTCTCCGTTTACGGATGCCCGCATCTGCCCGGATCAGGGCGGATACGCTACGGTGTAGATGTGCTTGCCGCCGTTGAGCGGCCCCTTGAGCAGCGTTTCGATCTCGGCCGGATCGCGCTGCGTCACCTTTTCGGTGGGCGGCAGGCAGCCGGCGGGGAAGCGGGCCATGATGTCGTCGATCAGCTTCACCATGAAGTCGAGCAGCGCCTCCAGCCCGGGCTTCGCCTTCTCGGCGTCGGCCAGGGTCGGCCGGCCGATCACGCCCTCCGGGAACACCTGGACCTCGGTTCCGCCCAGGCCGACGTGCTCGTGGCCCTTGATCGGGGCATGGTAGACCTCGCCGCCCTTGTCGACGTACCCCGGCGGCAGGAAGCCTTCGGCCTTGGTGTCCACCGCGAGGTCCATCTGCATGAACTCGGGGAAGAGCGCCAGCGAGTAGGAGGCCTCGACCTCGCACGCGTGCTGGAACGGCGTCTCGAACGGGCCGCCGTGGGCCTTGTCCTTCAGATGGTCGTGAATCACGGTCGGCCAATGGAGCGAGATGAGGATGCACGGCACCTGGTACTTCTTGGCCCATTGGTGCAGCGCCAGCGGGATCACTTCCTCCTGGCCGTGGCCGTTGAGGAAGATCTGCTTCCGGAAGCCCGTGTTCCACAGCCCGGCGATGATCGCCCGCAGGTTCGCCAGGAAGGCATCCTCCGGCACGACGACCGTGCCGGGCATGCCGAGGTGGTTGTAGGGGTGGGAGCCGTACCACACCGGCTCGGCCACGGTGCAGCCCGTGGCGAGCGCCACCTGCTCGGCCATGCGCGTCACGAGGAAGGTGTCTTCGCCCAGCGGCTGGGCGGCCCCGTGACACTCCGTGCTGCCCACCGGAATGATGATCAGGTCGTTCTGCTTAAGCCGGGCATTGATCTCGGTCATGTTCATGGTCTGGTAGTACACGCCGCTGGGGCGCTCCATGTGAC
Source organism: uncultured Chloroflexia bacterium (assembly GCA_963800615.1). GTDB lineage: Bacteria > Chloroflexota > Anaerolineae > CG2-30-64-16 > CG2-30-64-16 > JALOOB01. Next base: position 99,657 of record CAWDBO010000021.1, on the reverse strand, counting down.
CGCCTCCCGCCGGCAACTGCCATGTGCCCATTGTCTACTCCTTCCGCAACGGGTTACAAGACCGCCCGCCTCAGACGGCCGGCAGGCGCAGGTCCAGCGAGCCGCGCTCCGACTGCGTCAGCTTGGGATAGTACTTGTTGACCATCTCCACCACGATCGTCGCCTGGTCCGCCATGCGCTTCCCGTCCGCCGCCGACGTCATCTCGCCGTGCCCGCTGACCACCGAGTTGCCCGTCTTGCAGTGCAGCGGCGCCGCCACCCGCACGATCTCCGGCGCCTCGTACACCCGGATGAAGCCCCCCGACCCGGGCGGGTTGTCCGTGTGCACGTCCAGCGGCACCTGCACCGCCGCCCGCAGCGCCGCAATCATCGGAATCTGCAGGTCGCGCACCGGGTTGATGCTGTCCGCCCCCAGGCTCTCCAGCAGCTTGAACGAGCACGGGTTGCACTGCCCCAGGTGCGCCGACGTCTTGAAGATGATGTCCGCCGGCAGCGCGCCGTCCTTGCGCATCTGCCCCACCAGCCACAGCATGCCCTCGTCGTAGATCAGGAAGCCCCGCACGCCCAGGTCATAGCCGCGCTTCACGTCTTCCACCGCCCGCAGCACCTGTTCCATGCCGCGCAGCCGGTAGCTGATCCGCACGCCCTGCGGCGACAGCACCGTCGCACCCGTGTCGTACGTCGCCCGCGGGCCCACCGACATCAGCAGCTCCGCCCCGTAGTCGTGGCACAGCCGGCAGTACTCCTTGATCTCGGCCGCGGTGTGGCGGAACATGCCGTAGGTCTCCGTCACGCGGTTGATCGTGACGCCGTTGGCATGCGCCGTGTCGAGCAGGCAGGCGACCGCCTCGGCCGAGTTGACCGTCGGGCACTCGATGCGGAACGCCGCGCCATCGGGGAAGCGCAGGTCCGAAGACGGCATGTCGAAACAATCGCCGGGCGGCAGGCCCAGCTTCTGCACATATTCGCGGGTGGCCTCAAACATCAGATATTCTCCTTGTGCTTGCTTAGAGAGCGATACCCAGGTGCGCGCCTGGCTGCAGGTGCGCACCCGGCTGCGGGCGCGCCGTGCCTAACCGCAATGCGCCGGCAGGGGCGGGCTGTAGACCCAGACGATGCGCAGGGGCTCATCGCCGATGTTTTCGACGCGGTGCTTCTTGCCGAGCGGCGAGTAGAAGGCGGTCTCCGGGCCGATCTCGTACTCACCTTCGCCTTCGATCACGATCTTGGCGCGGCCGCTGATCAGGAACAGCACCTCTTCCGACTGTTCGTGGACGTGATCGGGGATCATGCTGCCCACTTCGGTGATGTTCATGCCCATCGAGACGTTGTTAACGCCGCCGAACTTGGGCGCCAGGAGGAGCTTGGAGGTGCGTGGGGGTGTGCGAAACTCTCCCGGCACATCCGCTGCTTTGACGAACGGGACATTGCTCATAAGGACCTCGTCGTTTGGATTATGGGATGGCCCTTCTGACGAGCGCACTGAGCGCCGCGGGGCCGATTTCATGCCGGATGGTGGCGGCAGTCGCCTGCGCGAGCCGGCCCAACTCGACCATGCGCTCGTGCGGCAGACGGTATGAAGGACCGACAATCGCGATGACTGCCACGGGATAGCCGACCGCGTCGAGGACCGGCGCAGCGACCGCGTTGATGTCGTTCTCGTACTCTTCAGTCGATATGGCAAACCCGTGCTCGCGTGTCGTGCACAGGTCTTGTAGCAAGTCGGAAGGTTCAAGCCGGGTGTGCTGCGTGTGGCCGCGCACGCCGGCGTCGAGGATCTTTGATACCTGGTCGGATGGGAGAAAGGCCATGAACGCCTTGCCGGAAGCCGTACAATGAGCGGGCAGGCGCTGCCCGACTGCGGCAGCGATCTTCACCCGGTGAGTGCTCTCGACGACCTGGAGGTAGATCACGTCGGGGCCGTCGAGCACGGCCAGGTCCACGGTTTCGTTGGCTTCGTCGGCCAGATGGCGCAGGTAGGGGTAGGCCCACTGCTGCCGGTCGACACCCTGGAGGACCAGGGAGGCCATTTCCATGAGGCGGTAGCCCAGACAATAGGCGCCGGTGGTGCGGTTGCGGCTGACGAAACGGCGGGCCTCGAGCGTGGTGAGCAGCCGGTGGACGGTGCTCTTGGACAGGCGCATGTGTTCGGCGAGCTGTGTCAGCGAGAGCGTGGGTTGCTCCTGACTGAAGCACAACAGCAGATCGAGCGCTCTATCCACCGCTCGGACGGACTCAGACATTGAGGCTCCTGCAGGCGTGGCCCGGTGGTTTCATCGGGTGAAAATTCGTTCCATAAGACAGCATAGCACGGTTTCCATCTGGTGTCAATAGGTTCCATACGCTCGGAATTTGGGAATTGTGGCACTGGGCGGGCCCAAGGACCGGCGGGGCCGGATTGCGAGTCTGACGGAGGTGAAGAGGGGGCGCCTGGACGTCCAGACGCCCCTTGCGTGCTTGCCAGCAGCCTTGGCCGGCCTTATTGACTCTTCCCCTGCTACTGGCTCTGGGCCAGTGTCAGCCAGGCGAAGCGCCTGCTTATTTGCCTGCGGCCGGCACGACGAACCTGAAGACGCGGGTCACGTCGACTTTGCCGTAGTTGTAGCCGTTGCCAGCTTGCTCGTCGCTGACGATTCGCACCGTCAAGGTCACCTTGGCGTCCTTCTTGGCGGGCTGGGTCACGATCGCCTGGCCGTTCTCGACCTTGAAGACGCTCTCGTTGCTGCTGGTGTAGGTGATGCCTGCGCCGGCGGGGAGGGTGAAGCCTGCGGTCACCGTGTCGCCGATCAGCGCGTCGATCGCGTCAAAGGTGTTCGCATTGTCCACAGCCTCAGCGACCCACTCGTAGGCCTCGGGCACGTCGTAGTTGCCCGAGTGAGGCTTCAGCCATGCGAGCTCGAAGTTCACGTTCCGGATGTCGCTGGCATTCAGGACGGCATAGTACATGGCAACTTCGACCGCGAAGGATGTGTCGCGATCGATCATCCCGTGGCGGTAATACCAGTACGGAGCGCTGTCGCCGCTCGGTGTCGCTGCCCAGGTACGGCATCGGGTCGATCATGTCCATCTGCTTCACCACCGCCTCGCCGGCGTCGGTGTGGATGTAATCGCGCCACAGGAGGCCGGTATCCTCGGAACCGATGCCGTCACCGGGGACGGCGTTGTTGTTCCAGGCCCACTCAGAGAAGGCGCTGTATTCCTGGGCGGTGGTGCCGGCGAGGTTGGACTCGTTCATCTGGCCCTGAAGGGTTGTCTTGTAGTTGTCGAACGCCGGGGGCGTCTTCAGCGCCTGGTTCTTGACGACGAAGTACAGGTACTTGTCGAGATCCAGCGGTCGCTTTGCCGTTCGCGTCGATCGAGTACCAACTGCTGTCCTTGTAGGCGGAGGGCGTTGATGTCGGCGGCCATCTGTGTCGGGCCGACCTCGACGTACGCTTCCTCGATTTCCTTCTCGACGATGGCCAGTGATGGCCTCGTCGAGCTTGTCGGCGGGCATGCGCTTGCCGTTCTCATCACGGAGGCCGAGCTTGTTGAAATAGGGGACGTAGTTCTCCTTCAGCCATTCGGAGGCAGCCATCTGATCGGCGGAGTAGGTGCCGAGTTCGCAGCTCGCTGGTCTGTTGTACATCCACTCATAGGCTGCGTCCGCGTTATCCAGGTCGGTGATCGGGCAGTAGGCCACCGTCCCGAACACGTCGTCGCTGAGGGTGGAGGCGTATGTATCGCTCGCCGCGTCATAGGTGACGCCGGCGGCCCCGATCGCGTACAGGTAGGGATAGTAGTCCGGGCTGTTGCCTGTGGCCGAAATGGCTACCGAGAGGCCGCCGCCGCCGCTGGTGCCGGTGATGAGGAAGCGGTCGGTGGTGCCGGGCATGGCTGCGTCATTGTAGCGCAGGTAACGGATGGCGGCCTTGGTGTCCACAACAACTGCCGGAGCGTGGCCGACATAGGCGCCGTTCATGTCTATGAGGGAGCGGCTGCGGCGTGCCGGCGGCCGCAATGACATAGCCTGCCTTAAACGCAGCGCCGGTTTGATTGGTGGCGCTTGTGTAAGTTGCATTGTTGGCGATCAGATTGGGCACCTTGCTGGGCATCCAACCGCTGTTGCTTACCTGCAGGATGATGGGCGAATCGGCCGTGGCATTGGACGGCACATAGATGTTCATCGTCTCGTAGTCAGTTGTGGCAGTTGTCCCGCTCTTCACCTGGACAGGATTGGCCACGTAAACGACCCGGTAGTAGGTCAAGGTCAAAGGGGCGCCGTCAACCGTGATACTCAATGTACCGGCGGGCGTGGAGGGGAGGGCCAGGGGGTCGGGACCGCAGCCATCGCGGTGGTGGGCAGAACGGGCAGCACCAGGACGATGACCATCATGATCGCCAGCAGCGTTCTCGATTTCATGATCAAGTCTCCTGTGTTAGTCAGTTTGTGGCTCGCAGCCTGATCATCTGGTTCGGATGGCTGATGCAAGGGCGCCTGCTCACCGAGCGCGCTTTCCGGCAGTGAGGCAGGCATGGTGGGGGTTACGGCGTTGGACTCGGTTGACCTCCTTTGGACAGCCGCTTGTCGGGGAAGGTGCAGTACCACCAGGTGGAACAAGGTCCCGCGCTTTGAGACAGTCACAGGATAGCACTTCGAGGGGGGTTGTCAATAGGCGGCGGAAATTCTTCGATCTCCCAGAACGCTCTTGACGAACGAGTCAAACCGTGCTATTCTACTTCATGAAACGTGTTTTCACGTAGTGAAACCAGATCACGCGAGGTAACAAGCCCCTATGCCTTCCAGCGACGAAGCTCGATCCCGCTCCACCTACCAGGCGCCGTACAGCAGAGGCACGCTCGAGTTCAGCCTGCCACCTGGCTTGAAGGCGGACGTGGCAGTCTCCCGCCCTGTGCCGCCGGTGGCGGACGTGGGCGCGGCGCTGGTCGAAGCGCTGGCGCGGCCGGTCGGATCGCCCCCATTGCGCGAGCTGGCCCGGCCCGGACAACGCGCGTGCATCGTCTTCACCGACATCACGCGCGCCAGCCCCGACGGCCTGCTCGTGCCGGCGCTGCTGAAGGAGCTGGAGGCCGCGGGCGTGCGGGATGAGGACATCACGCTGCTCTGCGGGATCGGGATGCACCGGCCGTCGACGGAGGCGGAAAAGATCGCCAAGCTCGGCCGGGAGGTCGTGAGCCGCTACCGGGTGATCGACAACGAGCCGCAGAACGCCGCGATGCTGGTCGACCTCGGCCTCACGCCGGGGGGCGTGCCAGTGCAGGCGCACCGGGCGGCGGTGGAAGCCGATCTGCTGATCGCAACGGGCATCGTGGAACCGCACCAGTACGCGGGCTACTCGGGAGGGCGCAAGACGGTCGCGGTGGGCGCGGCGGGCGAGGCGCTGATCGCCTACACGCACGGCCCGGCGTTCGTGGACCACCCCGGCACGCGGCTGGGGCGGGTGGAGGGGAACCCGTTTCACGAGGCGGTGGTCGAAGCCGCACGGCGGGCGGGGCTCCGCTTCATCCTGAACGTGGTCCTGGATGACGACAAGCGCATCCTGCGGATTACCGCGGGGGAGCCGGAAGCGGCATTCGACGACCTAGTGGCCTTTGCCCGCTCGGTCTACGAGGTGCCGATCCCGCACCAGTACGACATCGCGATCGGCGGGGTGGGTTTCCCGAAGGACTGCAACCTCTACCAGGCAAGCCGGGCGCCCTCCTACCTCCACTTCGCGCCGACGCCGGTCGTGCGGGAGGGGGGCTTCTATATTATCCCGGCCCGATGCGAAGAGGGCGCGGGCGCGGGGGTGGGCGAGCAGCGCTTCCTGGCCGCGATGCGCGACGCGCCGAGCATCCAGATTCATCCTGGACGACGCCCGGCGCAACGGCTATCCGCCCGGGCAGCAGCGAGCCTTCGTCATGGCCAAGGTGCTGGAGCAGGCGAACGTGATCATCGTCGGAAGCGAATGCCCGGAGTTGGTGCGTGACTGCAAGATGATCGCGGCGGCGACGATGGAGGAAGCACTTGACGTAGCTTGTGCGGCACTCGGCGAGCCGCACGACGTCCTGATCGTCCCACACGCCATGCTCACGCTGCCAGTGGTCGGGCTGTGAGCGAGCGGTGAGGAGAGAGGCAGGGCGATGAAGGCACTCCAGGTAGTCAGCCCGCACTGTTTTGCGCCGGTGGAGATCCCGCTGCCGCACCTGCCGTCGGGAGCACCGGCAAAAATCCTCGTGCGGACGGAGTGGCTGTCGCTATGCGGGAGCGACATCCCGTACTTCACGGGCAGCAAGCGCCACAAGCCGTACCCCCTCCCGGTGGGCGCGCCGGTCCATGAGTGCGTCGGCCAGGTGGTCGAGAGCCGGTCGCCGCTGTTCCAGCCGGGCGACCGGGTGGTGGCGATCCCGGAAGGCGACCAGGGCCTGGCGGAGTTCTTCGTCGCGCAGGCCGCAAAGGCCACGAAGCTGCCGCCGGACGTGAACGAGGTGGATGCCTGCTGCCTGATCCAACCGCTGTCGACCGTGATGAACGGCGTGGACCGGCTGGGCGACGTGACGGGGCGCTCGGTCGCAGTCGTCGGGCTAGGGTCGATCGGGCTGTTCTTCTGCTGGCTGCTGCGGCGGCGGGGGGCGGCCCGGATTGTGGGGGTGGACCCGCTCGTCGAGCGGTGCGCGGCCGCGGGCAAGTTCGGGGCGGATGCCACGTATCCAGCGCGCAGCATCGAGGTCGCCCATGCCGCCCGCCACAATCCCGGGTCGTGGCAGCCGCCGGACATCTGCATCGAGGCGGTGGGGCACCAGATGGAGACGCTGAACGACTGCTTCGAGCTGGTCCGGAAACGGGGGACCGTGCTGGCATTCGGCGTTCCAGACCAACTCGTATATGCCGTGGAATACGAAACGTTTTTCCGAAAGAATGCGACCTTGATCGCCGTCGTCACCCCGGACTGGAGTGAGTACCTGCCGCAGGCGCGCGATCTTTACCTTTCCGCACGACCCGAGCTGGACCGACTCATCACGCATCGCGTCCCGATTGCGGACGCGGGCCGCGGCTACACGCTCTACGAGCGCCACGAGGACGGCATCCTGAAGGTGCTGCTGGACGCATCGGGTTGGCATGCAAACTGCGAGTAAGGCTCACGAATGACCATCCAGAACGTCGAACGGCCTGACGAGTCAGCCTATCTGAACTGCATTCGCTGCGGCTTGTGCCTGGCCGTTTGCCCCACCTACAACACGCACCTCAACGAAATCGCGTCGCCGCGCGGCCGGGTGGCGCTGGCACGGAAGAGCCTGGACGGAGAGCTCGAGCTGAGCCCCAACCTGGTCGAGCAGATGTACAGCTGCTTTGCGTGCATGGCGTGCGACGACATCTGCCCGGTCGGGATCCGCCCGGCGGAGCTGGCGCTTTCGATGCGCCACGTGCAGGAGCAGATCAAGCCGCGGCCCTGGAAGCAGCCGCTGTTCGGCGGCCTGATCTCCCACGCGGAGCGGATGGAGCTGGCGACGCTGCCGCTGCGGCTGTACCAGATGCTGGGCATCCGCAGCCTCGCGTACAAGCTGAAGCTGACGAAGATCCTGCCGAGGCAACTGCGCGACATGGAGGCCATGCTGCCGCACCTGCCGAAGCGGCCCTTGCTCCATGCCCTGCCCGAGGTCACCGCCGCACAGGGCGAAAGCCGCTACCGGGTGGGGTTCTTCCTCGGCTGCGCGCAGAACGTCATGTTTGCGGACGAGAGCGCGGCGACAGCCAGGGTGCTGGCGCGCAACGGCTGCACCGTGGTGACACCGAGAGAGACGAAGTGCTGCGGGATGCCGATCCGGGGGTACGGGCGGGCCGACCTGGTGCGCGAGAATGCGCGGCACAACATCGCGCTCTTCGAGCAGGCCGGCGTGGAATTCGTGGTGACGGACTGCGCGACGTGCGGCTCGACGCTGAAGGAGTACGGGGCGATCCTGAAGGACGACGCCGAGTGGGCGGGCCGGGCGGCGAGCTTCAGCAGCAAGGTCCGGGACATCAGCGAGTTCCTGTTGGAGATACCGCTCGAAAAGCCGCAGGGACGCGTCGAGAAGAAGGTGACCTACCACGATCCGTGTCACCTGCGCCGCGCGCAGCACGTCTGGAAACAGCCGCGGGCGCTGCTGAAGATGATCGACGGGCTCGAGTTCGTCGAGATGCCCGAGGCGGACTGGTGCTGCGGGTCGGCGGGCACGCAGCTCATCACCCATTACGAGACGTCGCTGCAGGTGCTGGACCGCAAGATGGACAACCTGGCAAGCTCGGGCGCGGAGGTCGTCGCGTCGGGCTGCCCCGGCTGCCAGATGCAGCTGCAGACGGGGATCAAGCGCAGGGGCTTGGACGTGCAGGTCGTGCATCCGATCGCGCTTCTGGACGAGGCCTATAGAGGTTCCGATGGACAGTCAGCTCGTTGATCGCCTGGTCAAGATCATTGGCCCGGCCGGCGTATTGCGCACGGTCGAGGACCTTGCCGTGTACAGCTACGACGGCACATTCTCCGAAAGCCGGCCGGACGTGGTGGTGCTGCCCGAGAGCACGGAACAGGTCAGCCAGGTAGTGGCATTGGCGGCCGAAACGCGCACCCCGATCGTGGCGCGCGGCATGGGGTCCGGGCTGGCGGCGGGCTCGATCCCCTCGCCAAGCCGCGGCATCGTGCTCTCGCTGACCCGCATGAACCGGATCCTGGAGATCGACACGCTGAATGCCACCGTGCGGGCCGAGGCGGGCGTGGTGACGGCGGACCTGCAGAACACGGTCGAGAAGCAAGGGCTGTTCTACCCACCCGACCCGTCGAGCATCCGCCACTCGACCATCGGGGGCAACATCGCGTGCAACGCGGGCGGGCCGCGCTGCCTGAAGTACGGCGTGACGGGCGACTACGTGCAGGGGCTGACGGTGGTGCTGGCGGACGGCCGAATCCTGAAGACGGGCGGCAAGCCGATCAAGGATGTGACGGGCTACGACCTGAACGGGCTGTTCACCGGCTCGGAAGGCACGCTCGGGATCATCACCGAGGCGCTGCTGCGCCTGATCGCGAAGCCGCGGTATGCCAAGACCGCGCTGGCCGAGTTCGACTCGCTGGTCGACGCCTCGCGGGCGGTCAATGCGATCCTGACCACGGGCATCGTGCCCGCGACGCTGGAGCTGATGGACCAGACGGCGATCGTCTGCATCGAAGAGGCGATGCACCTCGGGCTGCAGACCGACGTGGAGGCGGTGCTGCTGATCGAGACCGACGGCGCGGACGAGGAGATGGTCATTCGTGAGGCCGCGGCGGCGGCACGGATCTGCGAGGAGTCCGGCGCGCGCACGGTCAAGATGGCGCAAAACGAGACAGAGCGGGCCAACCTGTGGCGGGCACGACGCTCGATCTCGCCCTCGCTAGCGCGGCGGGCGCCGAACAAGCTCGGCGAAGATATTAGCGTGCCCAGGAGCGAAATCCCCGAGGTCGTCCAGCGGCTGCGGGCGATCAGACGCGAAGCACGGGCTGCCAATCGTGATCTTCGGGCATGCGGGCGACGGGAACCTGCACCCGAATATCCTGTTCGACAAGCGGCAACCGGAGCAGTGGGCGAAGGTCGAGGAGATGGTCGGCGAGGTGTTCGCGGCGTCGCTGGCGGTGGGGGGCACGCTTTCCGGGGAACACGGCGTGGGCGTGCTCAAGAAGCCGTACCTGGAGCGCGCACTGGGGCCGGTGTCGATCGAGATGCAGCGACGGATCAAGCAAGCCTTCGATCCGCTGAATATCCTGAACCCCGGAAAAATGTTTGAGGAGTAGAGCACATGCCGGACCAAAGCGTTCACGTTCCAGTCGACACCCTCGTGCCCTTCATGGTGGATGCCTGCATGGCGATGGGCGTCCCGCATGATGATGCCGAAATCATCGCCGACGTGCTGATGACCTCGGACTTTTGGGGTGTGCGCTCGCACGGGATCGCGCACCTGAAGATGTATTACGAGCGGATCCTGTCGGGGCTGCAGTTGCCGGTCACCCAGCTGACCATCGTCAAGGACACGCCCACCACCGCGGTCATGGACGGCGGAAACGGCATGGGCATGGTCGTCGGCTATCACGCGATGAAGCTGGCGATCGAGAAGGCCAGGCAGTTCGGGCTGGGCGCGGTGGCGGTGCGCAACTCGAGCCACTATGGCGTCGCGGGGTACTATCCGCTGATGGCGGTGAAGGAGGGCCTGGTCGGGATGAGCGTGACGAACGCGCACCCGTCGATCGCGCCGACCTTCGGCGTCAAGCCGATGCTGGGGACGAACCCGATCGCGGTGGCGGCGCCGACGGACGAGGAATTCCCCTATATGTTCGACGCGGCGACGGCGATCGTGCCGCGCGGGAAGATCGAGATTGCGGCGCGGGCGAACAAGCCGCTGCCCGAAGGCTGGGTGATCGGGGAGGACGGGCTGTCGGTTACCGACAGCAATGGGCTGATCACGAAGATGAACGAGGGGAGCGTGGCGCTCTTCCCGCTCGGCGGGATGGGCGAGACCACGGGCGGGCACAAGGGCTACGGGCTCGCCACCTTCGTGGAAATCTTCTCGGCGGCGTTCCAGGACGGCACCTGGCTGTGGGGGCTGACCGACACGGACGAAGAGGGCAACCCGCAGTTCCTGCGGATCGGCCACTTCTTCCTCGCGATCGACGTGGAGCACTTCGTGCCGCTGCCGGTGTTCAAGCGGATCACGGGGTCGATGATGCGGGAACTGAGGTGCTCGCCGCGCTCGCCGCTGGAGCCGCGAATTTACACGGCGGGCGAAAAGGAATACTACAATACGAAGCGCGTGCGTGAGGAAGGGGTGGAGATCCCGCCGGGGGTGCAGAAGGCGCTGAGGGAGCTCGCCGCGGAACTGAAGTTGTCCACCGAAGGGCTGGGTTTCGGGGGCTAGGCGCAACCACACTGGTTCTGTCGGGTGAGCCCAGATGCCTTTTGCCACAGAGGACACAGAGAGCGCAGAGGGGCTTTCCTGAGAGGCTGAGAGGCTCTTCCTCCTCTCACCGCCCCTGTTCCCTCTGCGTCCTCTGTGGCTAGATGCTTTTCCACGCGCTGCAGAATCAGTGTGGTTACACTCAGAGCGGCAGCCCCGGGGTGGGGGAGCCTTGGAGCCAGGCGCGGCCCTCGGCGTAGAGCAAGTCGACTTCGGGGCCGTGGAGGCCGGGGAGACCGTTCTTGACCCGGAAGCCGTTGTGCGCCTGGACGTATGCCAGGTGGCGATAACCTTCAGGGTAGCACGCGAGCCATTGCTGGTCGAGATGCAGCACGGCCGCAGGATCGACCGGGTCGAGACGGTCCTTTTCGTAGATTGGCTGGCGGCGCACGATGGCCCAGCGACCTTCGCGTTTCTGGAAGAAGTCGTAGAAGCGGCCAAGGCAGACGACGTCGACGAGCACGCCGTCCAGCAGGGCGCGCTGGTGGATCGTCATCTTGGTCTGCGAGATCGCGCGGTCACCGGCGATGTCGCAGGTCCAGCCGCTTAGCGCGTGCAGGATGCTGGGCGCCGCGCTCGAAGGCCGCGCGGCTGGCTGCGATGAATTCGTGGGCGGGACCCTGAAACCAGGTGGCCGTCATCCAGGCGTCCTCATGCCAGACGGTCGCGAACCGCTCCCAGTCGCCCGCATCGCGCCAGAGGACCCAGTTCTCCACGACCTCTCGTATCGCCAGCCGGTCGGCCCAGTCAGTGTCAGTCATTGCTTCTTATCCGGGATGTTGTGCAGGGTCAGTGCGACGCCCTCGCTCATTTCCTTTATGTCGACTGAGAGCGACAGGTATCCATCGTCGAAGCGCGACCCGAAGGTCTCCTTCAGCACCTCCAGCACGCGGCGGGCGGCTTCCTGCTGAACCTCGAGCGGCCGGCCCGCACGGATGAGCAGCCCGACGTGGACGAAGGCGTAGGCCGGGTCGCCGTCGGCAATGCGGTATTCGGTGTGCCGGACCGCGCGGCTCTTAAGCCCCTTCAGGTTGATCGCGCCGGTGGCGACCAACTCGGCGTGCAAGCGCGCCAGGAGCGGCTGGACGTCGAACGAGAGGTTGGCGGTGTACTCGAGCGTCAGGTGGGGCATGGCGTCCTTCCTGCCGGATCAGCGCTTCACTACCGGCGTGCCGTGCTCGTGGAACGACTCAATGGTCTGCAGGCCCCAGGCCTGCCCCTTCTTGCGCTCGGCCTCGGTCCAGATGACGGGCTTCCAGTCGGGCGCGAGGACCAGGCGTGCGCCGGCGTTCGCCACCTCGAACCGGTTGCCGCCCGGCTCGTACATGTAGAGGAAGAAGGTCTGCTGGATCGCGTGCTTGTGGGGGCCGGTCTCGATGAAGATGCCGTTGTCCAGGCAGATGTCGGCGGCCCGGAGCACTTCCTCGCGGCTGTCGACCGCGTAAGTGACGTGGTGCAGCCGGCCGTGCGCGCCGTAGAAGTCCTCGGCGATGGCGACGTCGTACGACTTATTGCACACCGTCAGCCAGGAGCCTTTCTCGGAGCCGTCATCGAAGATGATCTGCTCGGTCAACATGCAGCCGAGGCGCTCCTGCATGAACTGCCGGGTGGCCCTCACGTCGGCGGCCAGCAGGTTGATATGGTCGATGCGGCGTACGCCGACGCCGCGGGCGGGATACTTGGAGGGCTGGTTCTTGAGGGCCGGCTTTTGGTCGTCCGGCGCCTGGTACCACTCGGTCTCGTAATAGACTTCCAGCTTGTGCCCGTCTGGATCGCGGAAGCAGTAGGCGGGGCCGTGGCCGACGTCGCCGTCGGTCCAGCCGAGGCCGAGGCCCGACGCCTCGATCGCGGCGACACGTCGCTGAAGCGCCTGGGGGCTGGCCGCGCGGAAGGCATAGTGGCCGAGGCCGGGCTCGGGCGCGGCGGTGAGCTTCATCGTGTGGTGCTCGTAATCGTCCCAGCCGCGCAGGTAGACCGAATCGCCTTCACGGCCGCTCTCGATCATTCCGATTATGTCAACAAAAAAGCGCAGGCTCTCGTCCGGCTTCGGCGTCAACAGCTCGACGTGGGCCAGGTGCGCCAGGTCGCGGATCGGCTCAGTAGCGTCCATCTATTTCCTCCGGTTCTGCTCGACGTACTCCCGCAGCCCGTGCAGATCGTACGAGGTGGCGCCCGCGGCCAGCCGGCCGCGCAACTGCGCCTCGCGCTGCGCCCTCGCCTCGGCGGCTGCGAGGACCTCCGCGCCGCGCACACTGTCGATACAAACCCCGCCGTCGGCATCCAGCATGACAATGTCGCCGGGCGCGATGTGCGCGCCGCCGACGACGACAGGGACGTTCAGCTCCCCGATCACCGTCTTGCCCGCGCCGCGGGCCCGGATGAAGCGCGTCCATACCGGCAGGCCCAGCTGGCGCAGCTCCTCGACGTCGCGGGCGGCTGCGTCGACCAGGATCGCGGCCGCGCCGCGCACCTTGACCTGGGTCGCCAGAAGCTCGCCGACGAGCGCGACGGGGCGAGGCTCGGGCATGGTCAGGACCAGCACCTCGCCGGGCAGGATGTGCTCGATGGCGGCGTGGACCATGAGGTTGTCGTCCTGGCCGCAGAGGACGGTGCGGGCCGGGCCGGCCGCCCGGCTGCCGGGAATGAGCTGAACCAGCTCGACGTCCAGGAGACCCTGGCGGCCCGATGCTTCGTAGATCGTTGCCACGCCCAACCCGGCGAGGCGCGCCAACTCCTGCTCGGTCATAGGCTCTTCACCACCCAGGGCAAGGTGCGCTGCAGCGCTTCGGCGTACTTGACCTCGCTCATGCCCGAGATGCGGCGGGCGTGGTTGCCGCGGCGGGAGGCAAGCTCGGTGTAGTAGGTCTGAAGGTAGCCCTGGGCCTGCATCGCCTGCATCGCCTTCACCTTGAGGTCCATGACGGGGGTGATGTCGACGAACGTGTTGGGGACGAACTCGGAGAGCTCGGGCTGGTGGGGTTCGAAGAAGTAGAGGTCGGGTGGGTTGATCCGCTGAAAGGCGCTCGCCACGCCCGCGCCCGAGGCCAGGAGCCGGGCCCGCTGCACCGCCTGGCAGGCAGTGGGATGGTCGGGGTTGAACGGGTCGACGGGCGTATGGGTCAGGACGACCTGCGGCTGCAGGTCACGGAAGAGGTCGACGAGCTTCGCCAGCGCCTCGTCCGTGATGGTGAGGGGATAATCGCCAAGGTCCAGGCAGTGGAAGGTCGCGCCGACCGCACCGGCCGCCGCGACCGCTTCCGCATGCCGCAGCCGCTTGACGTTGGCTTCGGTCTGACCCGGCTCCTTCCAAAGCTCGCCGGATTCGCCGCGCTCGCCGTAGGATAGCGCGACGACGGCCGCCTTGCCGCCTTGGGAGGTGGTCACGGCGATCGTCCCGGCCGCGCGCCAGACGAAATCCGCGGAATGTGCGCCGACGACGAGAAGGACCTTGCTCATGTGCGCCTCCCACTGTACCTCAGGTCAGGTGGTTGTCCAGGAAGTCCAATACACGCTTGACGTTGTCAACGGTCTCAAACGCAGGATCGCCGTGACCCGCGCCCTCGAGGAACTCCAGCGTCACCTTGTCCTCGCCGAGGACCGAGGCGGAGCCGCGCGGCGAACTGGATCGACTGCTCCACCGGCACGATGGGATCGTGAGTCCCATGCTGGATCAAGAACGGCGGCGCGTCGGGACCTACGTAAGTTTCGGGATTGGCTTCCTTTACACGCTCGGGAATCTCGGTTATCTTTGCCCCCATCAGCAGCGACTCAGGCGAGTGAGCTTCGTTGTGACGCTGACCCTCAGGCGGTGGAAAGCCGAGCGCAGTCAACTGCTCGTCCATTTTGAGGAAATTGGTGGGGCCGAACCAACACACTACGGCCTGCACATTGCTCGGCTGACCGGCATTGCCCAGGCTCAAGTCCTCCAACTTGTCGATACCGGCCGACACCCCGAGCATCGATGCAAGATACCCGCCTGCCGAGCCACCCCACGCCGCGATTCTCAGTGGATCGAAACCGTAGCGCCCCGCGTTGCCTCGAATCCAGCGCACGGCAGCCTTCGCGTCGTGCACCAGAGCGGGGAACCTGGCTTCCCAGCTCAAGCGGTAGTTGATGGCGACGACCGCGTACCCGCGTTTCAGCCCTTCCAGCATGGGCAATACTTGCACGTCGCCCTTATCGCAGCCCATGAACGCGCCGCCGTGGATCGAGACGATGACCGGAAAGGGACCGTCTCCCTGATCGGGGAAATAGACGTCAAGTCTCTGGGACGGAGAGACGCTGGCATAGGCGACATCGAGGAACTTCCGCCTGACATGACTGGTATTGGCAGGCGGCGGCGGATCGGGAACGGCATAATGGGCCGGCATCGTTTCCATTGTCATGTCCTTTCACGCCACGACCCTAGCGATGGTCTCTTTGGCCTTACGATTCTTCTGGTAGGTGTCGAAACCAACGGCCGCTAGCAGGACCACGCCCTTGACTACGTTTTGCGAAAAATCCGGGAAACTGGCGAGCTGCATGGCGTTGTTAAGCACACCGATGATGAGCACGCCGGTAATGAGTCCAAAGATCGAACCCTCGCCGCCCTTGAAACTGACTCCGCCTAACAGCGCAGCCGTCAGGCAATCGAACTCGATGCCTGCGCCGGTCGAAACCTGGCCCGCAAAAACCCTCGAGAGCAAGAGAACAGAGGTGATAGCAGAAGCAAAGCCGCAGACCGAGAAAAGGACCAGCTTCATCCAGCTGATGTTGACCCCCGCAAGACGCGCCGCTTCCTCGTTACCGCCCAAGGCAAAGGTGAATCTCCCAAAGTACGTTTTCACGAGGACGAAGTTGGCGATCAGGGCCACGATGATCATAACCACAATGGGCACCGGGATGGGACCGATATATCCCTGACCAAAAAACCGAAAGACATCGGGGAAGCCCATAATATTCCTGGAGTTGGCGATGATGTATCCGACGCCTTTGTAAATGGAAGCGGTGCCAAGGGTGATGATGAGCGGGTGGACTTTCAGCTTGATCGAGAGAAGACCGTTCAAGGCGCCCAGCGCAGTGCCCAACACAAGAATGATCGGGATGGCCACAATCAGAGGAACGTGCCGGTAGGCCATCATGATGGACAATACAACATTGGTGAGGATTATCTGTGAACCGATTGAGAGGTCAATGGCCCCACCAATCATCACGAACATGAGCCCAACTGCGCTGATGGCGACGAAGGATACCTGTCGAACCAGGATGACGATATTATAGGGGGTCATGAAGTTCGGCGAGATGACGGAGAATAGGATCACCAGGCCGATCAGGATCATCAAGGGCGCATATTGCCTCATCCCGGCACCGACTTTCGCACCCACGCTCGACAGAGCTGCGCTTTGACTCTTCATGCAATCGCTCCTAATGTGCCCCAGATGCAAGATCCAAAATACGGTCTTGACTGAAATCGGCCTTCTTTACTTCACCTGCCAGCCTGCCCTCACAAAGCACGATGATTCTGTCCGACATTCCGAGCAGCTCCTCCATATCAGACGAGATCATCAGGATGGCAATCCCACTATTGGCCAGGTCACACATCAGGTTATAGATCTCCTGCTTGGCGCCAACGTCGATGCCCCGGGTTGGTTCGTCGAAAATCAGGATGTTTGATTTCGCGGCCAGTGACTTCGCCAAAACCACCTTCTGCTGGTTGCCGCCGCTCAGATTTATCACCCGCTGTAACAGACTGGGGGTCTTGATATTGATCCGCTGCCTGTACGTCTCAGCAATTTCGGCCTCTGCTTTGGTATCAACAACTCCGCGTCTTGAAAGCCTGCGGATGATTGGAAAGCTGATGTTCCATCCGACGCTCATTTCCAGGAAGAGGCCCTGGCCTTTTCTGTCTTCCGTCAGCAATCCAATCCCCTGCTGGATAGCATCCTCGGGGGATCGAATCTGCACCGGCTTGCCCTCAACCCATATTTCGCCGCCTTCAATCGGCACTGCGCCGAAGAGCAGCATGGCCAACTCAGTCCGTCCTGCGCCCACCAGGCCCGAAATCCCCAGGATCTCCCCTTTCCTCACGGAAAAGGAGATATCCTTATCGCCGTTGCCCGACAGATTCTTCGCTTCCAGGGCAATCTCACCCGGAGGATTCGACCTCGTCGGATAGCTCTCCTTCAGTTCACGGCCCACCATCAAACCGATTAGCTCCCTACGGTTGGTGTCTTTCGTCAGCTTCGTTGCGACATACCGACCGTCGCGCAAGATAGTTACGCGATCAGAGATCCTGAACACCTCCTCCAGGCGGTGGGAAATGTAGACCACGGTCACGCCGCTCTGCTTCAGACGCCGGATGATTTCAAACATGTGCTCCACTTCCGACACCGAAAGCGGGGCGCTTGGTTCATCCATGATCAGGATTTTGACGTTCTTGGAGACCGCCTTGGCAATCTCGACGATTTGCTGCTTTGCCGGGGATAAATCCCGGACCAGCGCATCTGGATCGGTATCCACATTGAACAGCTTGAAAATCTCTCGGGTCTTGCTTTTCATGGTCGCGAAATCGACCAGAGGAGACCTACCCGGCCTATCCCCCAGGAAGACATTTTCTGCGACAGACATGGTGGGTACGAGGTTGAATTCCTGGTAGATGACCTCGATCCCCAGGCCTCGCGAGAGGTGAGGCGTCATCCTGGAGTGCTCCTGGCCATTCACATTGATGGCCCCACCGTCCAGATCAATCGCGCCTGCAACGGCCTTGATCAAGGTGGATTTGCCCGCGCCGTTTTCGCCCAGGAGAGCATGGACCTCGCCCTGTAAGAAGTCAAGCGATACGCGATCCAGCGCTAACACGCCCGGATATCTCTTCGTGATGTCTTTCAGAGAGAGAACGACACCGGCATTCATGCTTTGTACAGCCCCTTATACGTTGTGAGGGGGGCGCGCCCCCCTCACAACGCGATCATCCAGCCGCTGATGCGACCTTACTTGAGTTCGCAGAAGATTGGCTCCAACACATCGTTGGTGATCTTCGGATACTCCGCGCCCTGCATGACCTTTTTTAGCAGATCGTAGGTGACCTGGTCAAGATTGGTACCGCCGATCGCAACCAGGCCCTTATACGGGTCCTTGCAGCTCTTGACAGTATCGATCATAGTTGGATCCATATCGCCCGCAAAGACACCGTATTTCGAGACGTCGACACCCGGCAGGGCCTTGATGGTCTGAGCAACACCCTGAGCGCCAGCGCTGCCCTGCACAAGAAAGACCTTGACATTCGGATGGGCGGTCAGGATATTCTCAGCAGCACTGGCCGCGGCCGGCATGCCCTCAACGTTCAGATCGACGAATTGCACCATGTTGGCCTTCGGGCATTTCTCGGCGATCGTCCGCATCCCTTGCGCGCGCAGCTTCATCTGCAGGTCACCGGACTCGTTGCCGATGATGGCGACCTCGACGCCCTTCGCGGGGGCATCGGGATAGGCCTTGGTGATGAAGTCGCACGCCATCGCGGCCATCTTCGTGCCATTTTCGAGCTGATCCGTGTGCATGATCGCGTCAAAGGGCTTCAGTTCTCCCGGCGGAACGCCGATGACCTTGATGCCCTTCTTCTGCGCTTCCTCAACTGCCGGCAGCACATTCTCGATGGAGCCGGGGGCCATGACGATCATGGCCTTGATGCCCATGGAGATGCAGTTCTCGATCTGGCTGTATTGCTGGGTTGCGCCACCATCGTCAGCGCCGTAGACGAAGACCTCCACGCCATCGGCCGCGGCCTTGGTTTTGACGGAATTCGCCAGGTTATTGAGGAAAGTATTCGATAGAGCCGGAATCAGGTAGCAGGCTTTCATGCCTTTGATGTCCCCGGGACCAGCAGCCGCGGGCGCTGCGGTCGGCTCGACGGCAGCTGGCGCCTGGGTTGGCGCTGGCGCCTGGGTGGGGGCCGGGGTTGGCGCGGTAGCGGGTGCAGGAGGTGCACACGCGGCCAAGGCGGCCACAAGCAGCACCAGAACCACCGCCGAAACCAGGGCAGATTTCCTCTTCATCACGAGTCTCCTTTTGCTGGGCCGCCGTCCTCCAGCGGCTACGGATAGGGACGATGTCGCTCGCAGGGCAGTGTATGCCCTGCGAGCGGTCGGGCGAGATCAGCTGCCGGGCGCGTCATCCACCCAGATGATCGCCGACGAAGGGCAGTTTCGCTCACAGGTTCCACACTCGACGCAGATGTTGGGATCGATGATCGCCTGCGTTTCGCCCTCGGCGATTGCAAGGCTCTCGCACCCGGAGATGCACGCACCGCACAACATACACTCTTCCGTTACGACATACGCCATACGCCTCTATCTCCCTGTTATCCCATGTACATCCGCTTGGGGTCGATCTCCTCGCGGATCAGCCGGATCTGCTCCGCGGTGGGCGGCTCCGTGAAGGGTACGTTTGCGGGCATGGCAGGCGCAAACCCCATGGTTCCAAGAACGTCATCCAGCGTGTTTCCGGGATGGATCGAGACCAGCATCATCTGCTTCGTCTGCGGGTGGAAGCCGAAGATGGCCTTGTCGGTGATGACGCGGGCCGGGCCGCCCCGCAGGCCCGCTTCGGCCCGGCAGTCGCCGCCGCCGAGGTAGCCGGGGCTGGTCACGAAGGAGATGGCTTCTCTGAGCTTGCGGGCTTCGTGGCGCATGATGATGATGGTGCGCTGCGCGCATGAAGCGATGTCGTTGGCGCCGCCGCTGCCGACCATGTGGCGGAACTTGCCGCGCGGGTCACCCAGCAGCGTCGTGTTCACGTTGCCGAACTGATCCGTCTCGAGGCCGCCGAGGAAGCCCACGTCGACGCGGCCCTTGTGGAGGATCGTGCCGAGGATGTCGACGAAGCTGCTGAGGGAGCGCGCCCGATACCAGACGCGGGGGTCGGCCAAGCCGACGCCGCAGTCGACAGGCTCGGGGTCAATGACACCGAGCTCGAACAGGATCGTCATGTTGGGCGCGTGCGTGCGCTTGGCGAGGAAGGATGCCACGACGGGCAGCCCGAGTCCCACTGCCACGACCTCGCGATCGCGGAGTTCCCTGGCGCCTGCAACCGCCATCAACTCGGACAGCGAATAGTCAAACCCCATAGATGCCCTCCAACCATTAGCGGCGGGGATGGGGGGATGAGGGCATATCATAGGAGTCATCCCCTCATCCCCCCATCCCTGCCGCTCAGTATCCCAGGATCGGGTCGGCGCGGAGCGCGCTGAGGCGGCGCTCGCCGAGCTTCGCCAGGTACCCCCAGTGGTCCGGGACCCCGTAGACGTACTCCTGGAGGTAGGCGTCGAACGCCTCGCGGGTGCGGGTGGCCTCGACGTAGCACTCGATCTGCTCGGCGTCATAGTCGTAGACGCCGTAGACGGATGTGGGGTGTGCTGCGAAAGGCAGCTCAACGACGTGGGAGACGAGCAAGCCCGGGATGACCGTCCGCTCGGGCTGGCGGCGGATCAACTCGCCCGAGACGACCTGTTCGGCGATCACGATGGTCCGCTTGCTGGCCTTGGCCTGTTCGAGGTTGTCCCACTTCGGCCCGGAGATCCAGGCGTTGCCTTCAGCGTCGGCGGTCTGCACCTGGACGATTGCAACGTCGGGAAGGAGCGGCTTTAGCGCCAGCCAGTTCTCGCCGGTGAAGGGATCCGCGATACTGGCAACGTCGCTGGCCGGGCCGAAGCCGTGGCGTTCTTTGATTTGCCGGAGCAGGTCCGAGCCGTTGAGCGAGCGGATGGGCATGAAGGGCAAGCCCAGGGCGCCCGCCAGGTAGCGGAAGGCGATGGAGAGGCTGCTGTACTCTTCTGCGATCAGCGAGCCGTCCTCGATGCCGCGATTGACGCAGGCCAGCCGGCCGAACCGGTCGAGGGAGCCGCCGCCGTAGATGAGCCTCTCGACCGCGCCGCCGCCGACGAGGAGGTCGGCGTCCATGGCCCCGACGCACTGGGAGATGGTCAGCCCTCGAATGCCTTGACGGAGGATCTCGGCGGCGAAGGCCATGGTGCAGCGGGTGATGGCGAAGCCGGACAGCGCCACGTGAGATCCGGGCGCGATGGACGCGACGGCCTCTGCCAACGGGACCAGTTTGCTCACGACTGCCTCCTAGCCCAGGAACGGGCGCTCGTCAAACAGGACCAGGAGCACGCGGCAGCCGCCGTCTTCCAGCTTGATCTCCGCGATCTCGCAGGGGCGGTCGAGCTTCTCCTCGATGGCGAGGACGATCAGGTTGGCGGGCACGCAGGTGAACGGCTTCGCGCCGGCGGCGATGAGCTTTTCTTCGACCGGCCGATGCACACAGCCGGCGATGCGGACCCGCAGGAGGCGGCCGTCGCGCTCGACGGCGACCTGGCGGACGATCCCGTGCTCCCTGAGCTTGTCCTCGATCGCGCAGATCATGGCCTCGATGTCGGTGGATTCGAGGGCGGGGAGGCACTCCTCCTTGAAGAACTGCCGGCCGACCGTGGTCACGCGGAAGCGCGCGCCCTTGCCGCGCTCATCCCAGAAGGCCTTTTCCAGCTCGAACACCAGGTTGTTGGCGTAGTCCTGGCTGATGTTATGGGTGCTCATTTGTCCTCCGGCGCAGGCGCCGCATAGTAGGAATCCCCCCAGCGCTCGGAGAAGACGAGCTGGTTGATGGGCAGGCGGGGGCGCTGCCGGTGGGGCCGGGTGGGACGGCCGACCGAGATGAGGCTGATGGCCTTGACGTCCGCGGGCATACCCAGCAGGTCCTTGAGGCGCTCCTCGTCGCGGATGTCGATGCAGGGTGCGATGACCCAGCAGGCACCCAGGCCGAGCGCGGTGATCATGAGCAGCATGTTCTCGATCGCGGCCGAGGTGTCGTAGGGGGTGTCCCAGACCTCTTTGCGGCCGCAGACGAGGATGTTGAGCGGTGCGTTCGCCAGGAAGGCCGAGACCTGGCCGGAGGTCAGCTTCTCGAAGGCCGCCTTCTTCTTGGCTTCATCCTGCAAGTTGGCAAAGCGCTCCTGCATCTGGTTCGTGACGAACTCGGCAGTGAAGCGGCGGCCGCTGCCACCGCCGGCCAGCGCGCCGAGCTTCTTGCGCATCTCGGGATCGCGAATCACGATGAAGCGCCAAGGCTGGGCGTTCTCGCCGGAAGGCGCTTGCCGTCCCGCTTCGAGGATCATGGCCAGGTCTTCCTCGGAGACCGGCTCGCCGGTCCATTCGCGAATGCTGCGACGATCCTGGATCACCTTCATCGTCGCTTCCGCCAGAGTGTACGTTTCTGCCATCCGCTTGCCTCCTTGCCCGCGTTTTTTTGGGGGGACCCTTGCGAGTCAAGGGCCGTGGGTATTATCGCTTGATGAAACTATGTTTCGTGGTACAGCAACTCAGAGGATAACATGCCTGAAGGCCTTTGTCAATACCTCTCGAATTCCTTTGCGCTGTTTCGTCTGTCTTGGTACAATCAAGGTAATCCGGGAGAGAGGGGCGAGAGCGTGAGCGAATCGATTCGTGCGGTGGAACGGGCTTTGGATGTCCTCCAGTGCTTTAGCAGCCGGACGCCCGAGCTGACCATGACCCAAATCGCCGACCAAATCGGCATCCATAAGAGCACCGTACACCGGCTGCTCGGCACGCTGGAGCGACGCAAGTTCGTCGAGCGGGATCCGGGCACGGGCGCGTACCGCCTGGGCATACGCTTGCTCCAGATGGCGTACCTCACGCTCGAGCACAACGATCTGCGGCGCGTTACCACGCCGTTCTTGCGGCGGCTGCTGGACCGGTACCAGGAGAGCGTGGACTTCTCGGTGCTCGATCAGACCGACGTGGTCTTCGTGAATCACTTTGACGGGCCGCAGCGCGTGAAGGTCGCCGCGACAACAGGGCAGCGCCTGCCGGCGTTTGCCACGGCGTCGGGCAAGGCGATCCTCGCATATCTTCCCGAAGACACCGTGAAGCATCTCCTCTCCCAAGGGATGCCCCGCTACACGGAAAAGACGCCCCAAACGCCGGAGGCCGTGCTCGAAGACCTGAGACGGATCAAGGAGCAGGGGTTCGCGTATTCCGTCCAGGAGTTCGAAGACGGCATCAACGCGGTTGCTGCGCCAATCCTCGACGAGGCTGACCGGCCGTTCGCATCCGTGGCGGTGGTCGGGCCGGCATTTCGCCTCACCGAACAGCGCATGCTTGAAATTGGGCCTGAGGTGCTGGCAACGGCACGTGAGATGGCCGAGGAGCTGACGATCGCGGGGCCGGTGGCGGTGAAGTGACGGGGCACCTGCGGGAGGATGACGCGACAGGGAGCCGCATCCTTCGACTACGCCGAGCGTAACTGCCGCTCGGCTTCGCTTAGGATGCTTCTTCGCGCCCACTCTGGAAAGTCCTGCGTCCGTATCCGCCGGTACCGGCCCAACGGGCTGAGTGTGGTATAATATACTTCGTGCCGCGGCCCAGGCTGGTCCTTGATGCGTCGGGGAAGGTTTGGGGGCAGCTGAAAGGGGAATAATGGGTTCGACTGAGTTGAGGTTGGGCGAGCAGCTGCGGGTGGGTGAGCCTGTGTACCATCCCAAGTACGGCTTTGGCGTCGTGCGGGGCGTGCGCGCCGAGGGGATGGGGCACCTGGTAGCACAGAGTGCAAACGGCGTGACCGAAACCTACTACGAAATCGACATCACCGGCGAGGGCACGCTCTTCGTACCCACCGACCGGGCCGAGATGGTGGGGCTGCGCCGACTGAGCAATGGCCTGGCCGCGATCATAGAGTGCCTGGCAACGGACGGAGAGGCGCTCGCGGAGGACAGCCGGCAGCGGCTGGCGGGCCTGCGCCAGAGCGAGCAAGCCCGGGAGGCTAATGCGCTGCCCGAAGCTATCCGGAACCTGGTGGCAATCCGACGCGGCACGGCGTTGAGCAATCCCGAGCGCAAGTGGCTGGAGCACGCGTGCCGGCGGCTCAGCTCGGAGGTGGCGCTCGTCGACCACATTTCCGAAACCGAGGCTTACGCGGCCATCGTGGCAGCCGTGCAGGCGGCAAGCAGCCCGGGGGCCGGCTGATCGTCGTCGCGAGACGGAGTCTCTGCCACAGAGGTCACGCCTCACTGCAGTGAGGGTGGGCAACAGAGGTAGTTTCTCCGGGTTTCTGTTTTCTCCTGCCCGTAATGGACGACTGCGAACTCCGCGGTGAGGGCCGCGACTACGCCACCTTGCGACACACATAGACAGATGCAGCCGATCCGCCTGCTCAACCTCGGCCTAGTGCCGCCCATCCGCTCACAGACGATCTATCATGCGGCCGGCAATGCGCTGGCGCCGGACACCCCCGACACGATTATCCTTGTCAGCCCCGAATACCCGTACGTCTGCGCCGGCTTCCACCAGGACCTCGAACGCGAAATCGACCTGGACTACTGCCGGGCGCAGGGTTTGCCGGTCACACGGCGAGAGGTGGGAGGTGGCGCGGTCTACCTCGACCGCGGGCAGTTGTTCGTCCAGTGGGTGTTTCACCCCGGCTCGCTGCCGGCGAGGCTGGACGACAGGTTCGCACTCTACATCCGGCCGCTCGTGGAGACGTACCAGGCACTCGGGGTGCCCGCCTATCACCGCCCGGTCAACGACATCCATGTCGGAGGCAAGAAGATCGGCGGAACGGGGGCGGCGCAGATCGGCGAGGCCGAAGTGCTGGTCGGCAGCCTGATGTTTACCTTCGACAAGGCGACGATGGCGCGGGTGTTGAAGGTCCCGTCGGAAAAGATGCGCGACAAAGTATTCGAGAGCCTCGAGCAGTACATGACGACGCTGCAGGAACAACTCGATCCCCTGCCGGATCGGGATGCCGTGAGCGAGCTCTATCTAGAGCGCGCATCCGCAGCACTGGGCCGCGAGCTGGTGGCGGGTGAACCGAGCGCGCGTGAGCTTGCGCTGGCCGCGGAGCTTGACGGGCGATTCGTCTCCCACGAGTGGCTCTATCAGAAAGGGAGCCTGCGGGGGTCGGGGGTGAAAATCCACGAAGACGTGCGGGTGGTCGAGGGGGTACACAAGGCGCCGGGCGGGCTGATTCGCACGACTGCTCGCATATTGGCCGGCCGAGTGGACGCGCTGGAAATCACCGGGGACTTCACCATGCTGCCTGCCAGTGCCGTGAACGCCTTGCAGGCAGCGGCGACGGGGGCCGCGGTCCGCCAAGGCGAGTTGCAAACGCGCTTCGCCGCCGTGTACCGTGAGCTTTCGATCGCGTCGCCGGGGGTTGAGCCAGAGCACCTCGCGGCTGCGGTCGTGGCGGGGGCTTGAGGAAGAAGCGGCGGCAGGACGCCTGCACCTCGATTGGCGCAGGCGTCCTGCCGCCGAGGCCGTTCAGGGTGTGGCGGTGGGGCCGGCCTGGCGCGGCGCAGGAAGCGCCCCGCTCGCGGGCAGGTTCAAATTCGAGCGGACCAATTCAGCGAGGGTGCCGTCCGACTGCGCGTCCGCAAGGGCGCCGTTGAGCTCGGGGAGCAGCGTCGAACCCTTGCGCGCGGCAATGCCGTAGACCTGGGGATACAGCCGTTCCCCAACCAAACGCGCCCGGCCCTCCCCGACAAAGGCTACCGCGGGCTGCTTGTCGAGCATGAAGACGTCGATATTGCCTGCCGTAAGATCAAGCAGGGCTTCCTGCGGGCTGGGATAGGCAACCAGGTTCTCCTCCGGCATCTTGCCAGCATCAACCCCGTTATCCTGCAACCAGGTCTCGTACAAGGTGCCTCGCTGGACGCCGACCCGAAGGTTGAGGAGATCATTCAGAGAACTCACCGCGCGGACCTCCGAGCCGGGCGCGGCCAGGACCCCGTCCTGGCCGACGTAGTACGCGTTCGTGAAGCCTACTTCCGCGGCCCGCTCGGGAGTGATCGAAATGGCTGCAATGGCGACGTCAGCCGCGCCGGTGACCACCGCGGCCATCAGATTCTCGAACTCGAAATCCTGGATTTCCACCTTGAGGCCCATGCGGCGCGCGAGCTCGGTAATGAGGGCAATGTCGAGGCCGGCGGGCTGCCGCTCATCGTCGTAGGCCGAGAACGGTGGGTTATCCAGGGAGGTGGCGACGCGGAGGACGCCGCTCGCTTTTGCCCGGGCCAGATCGCCGGTAAGGGCCGCAGGCGGGGCGGAGGTGGGGGGCGGCGCCGTTGGCGCGATGGTGGGCGGTGGAGACGTGGGCAGCGGCGGCTCCAGGGCGGTGGGAAGGGACGTAGGCGGCGGCGCGGTGCGGGCTGCCGGGCGCGGGCGCCGGCGTGGCTGCACAACCGGCCAGCAACGCCAGGAGAAGCGGGACGATGAAGACGATGGCAAGTCGAGACCGCATGACTGTTCTTACCTCCCGTGTAGAGTGGCCGGGACGCCCCGGAGGGTGAGGGGCCCTGGGGGTCGATGAGAACTAGCTCATTCTACCTGTGAAGGGTATGAAAGATCAAGCGACGAACGTACAGTAGCGGCGGTCAGTGAAGGCGAATCAAAAGAGAAGCCGCAAACCACAACATATTTGCGTTAATCCTCTTGCAAGACAGACTCGCCAGGCGTATCATGCCTGCGAGTGGCAAGGCTGCACGACATCGCGTACGGAATCTCGGCGTGGAGAGGTACGAAATGTCTCAACTCCTGTCTCGACCCCTGGCGTGGTTGCTGGTCGCCATCCTGATCCTCCCCGGCCTAATCAGCCCCATTGCGCAGCTGCCGGACTCAAGCCCACCGCCGGCATCTCAGGCAAATGCAGAGACGCCCTTGTGGAACGTGTGGGGTGCGGATCAATACGCGCTGGCCGACGACGGCGCGTCGATCTGGATCGGCGCGGTCGGCGGCGTGGTGCAGTGGGACAAGCAGACGGGGACTTACCGCCGCTATACGAGGCTCGACGGCCTCCCGCACACCCAAGTGCTCGCGATCGCCGTCGACGCGTCCGGCAACCGGTGGTTTGGCGGAGATGGCGGCTTGAGCCGGCTGGATGCAGCGGGCAACTTGACCCACTTCCAGAGCACGAACAGCGGTTTGCACAGTAACTACGTCGACGGGATCGCGGTCGTGGGCGGAGACACCCTGTACGTGAGCCACGGCTTGCCTGGTGGCAGCGTCGACCGACGAGACAGTGACGGCTCCTGGCGTTGGTATCCGAACAGAGAGACCGCCATCCAGGCGGACTATGCGACGATCGTGCAGACGCGGGGCTCCAGCACGCTCTGGACCGTGGCGGGAAGTGAGGTTTGGGCCGGTACGAGCGTCTATCAACGGCGAGCGTTGGCTCAAGCGCGAACTGCCCTTTACATGGGTGGAGGCCCTCAGCTTGGCCGTCGACAGTCGAGACCGCGTGTGGGCGCTGTCTTCAGGCTACTCCGTTTTCGAATGGGACGGCGATCGCCTGGTCAGAGTATCCCGTGCCCATTAGCTTCACCGGCAAGGTCACTGCTCTGGCCGTTGATCAAGCTGACAACGTTTGGGTGGGCCTGCAGGAGCGGGGGGAGAACCCCTATACCAATGAGCACGCGGCCGTAAGGAATCTGACCGGCTCAGAGAGCTACCACTTTATCCTGCCTGGCCCCGTGGCATCGCTTGTTGCCACTCCGGCCGGCCTGTGGGGCGTAGGCCCTGGCTGGGTCATGAGACCGGACTTCGAGACGACCGTGCTAACCGACGGTCCTCGTTTCGAGGGCGTATCTGACGCGATGGCGGCCTCCGGGGGGCAACTCTGGATCTACAGCGGCATCAGGGCACCCTACTCGCTCGGGTTGGTGCAGACGCTCGACGACAAGGGGACGGCTGACTTAAGTGACGACGACTGGCAGACCCGTCCGCCAGAGTCTTTTCCGTATGCCGACCGATGCGAAGTGGTCACGGCGTTCGAGCATTGGGGCAACGATGCCTGGTATTCCAGCTACTGCCACTCGCGTGGACCAATGAATCAAAAAGCCGTCCGGTATCGGAACGAAGAACGGATCGAATACGGGCCCCCGTTCTCCTCCTATGGAGAAGTGAACGACATTTTCGCACAAGACGCGCGCCATACCTGGTTCGTTGGCAGCCGCTACGAGTTGACTGGCATGTCGGGGGCGGTGCTCGGGCTGGACGACGGCGGGACTTCGGCAGAACTGGCCGACGACACGTGGCTCACCATTCCGATCGCGTCAGTGTCCGGCAAGCTCAGCGTCGCCGTCGATGCCAAAGGAAGGCTGTGGCACGGCCAGGCGAGCGGGCTCTATCGTTACGATGGCTCGGCATGGCAACTCGTGTACGGCGATCGGGCGGTCTGCGATTTGGCGCCGGCTTCCGACGGCACTCTCTTCGCGCAGGTCGAGGCGGACCCAGGCGCGGGATGCGGGGGATACGCGGATCTCGTCCTGGTCGTCCAGCCCGACGGAACCGTTGGCTCCTCCTACCCTACCACGGTCTCTCTGCTGGTCAGCGAGGAGACTGCAACTGTTCGAACAGCGTCGAGACGCAACAACCTCTGGACGGTCGGCGACGGTGCGATCTGGTACGTCGACCCCTGGGCGGACCTCCCGTTACGGCGCCAATCCGCGTCAGTCGTGGAAGGCTATCCGTTGCCGGTCGCGCCGAAGTCGGTACAGCGGCTGGAGGTCGACCGGCGCGGCCGCGTTTGGATCGTGTCCGGGGGGAGGCTGTGGCGCATGGAGGGACCGGCGCCCAACTTCACCTATGTGTTCCTGCCGCTGATCACGCGCTGAGCGCTGCCCAAACACCGCAACCGCAGGGTTCTTTGCAACTGACCACGCCTCTGCGTAATCGCGGTGCGTGGTGTTCATTGCCGCTCCTGAAGCGCCGGGGGTTGGGCGCCCGCGTCAACCGCGATGCGGGTCTTCGTTGACGGACAGCCGGAACACGTCCGGCCGGGCGTAGTGCCCGGTGGCATCGAAATCGAAACGGGCGCGGGCGACCTCCCGCAGGTCCAGGTCGGCCAGGAGCATGCCCTCCTGATCCCAGAGGGGGCCGGCGATCACGTCGCCGAGCGGGGATACGATCGCGCTGCCGCCGCGACACATGATGTCGGGCTGGGTCTCAAGCTCCTCGACGCCGGGCAGGTCCGCAGGGTACATATCCTTGGAGACGAACTGGTTGCAGCCCAGGACGAAGCAGCGGCCCTCGCACGCGATGTGCCTCAGCGTGGCCTGCCACGTTTCACGGCTGTCTGCCGTGGGGGCCAGGTACAGGTCGACGCCCTTCTCGTACAGCGCGGCGCGCGCCAGGGGCATGTAGTTCTCCCAGCAGATGAGGCCGCCCAGCCGGCCGTACGGTGTGTCGAGCACGGTCAAAGTGCTGCCGTCGCCCTCACCCCAGATAAGGCGTTCGGCGGCGGTCGGCTTGAGCTTGCGATGGAGGCCGAGCAGCCTGCCGTCCGGCCCGAAGTAGAGGACCGTGCAGTAGAGCGTCCCACGACCGCCGCGCGTCTCGCGCTCGACCACGCCGATGGCGAGGTATGCGTCAGCCTGCCGGGCGGCTTCGCCTAACGCCGCCACTGCGGGCGAAGGCACCTCGACGGCGTTGGCCCAATAGCGCTCCCAGGTGAGCCGGCCCGCGGCGGTGCGGCTGCCGACGACGACGCCGAAACTCAGGCCCCTGGGATAGGCAGGGATGAAGGCTTCGGGGAAGACGATGAGGCGCGCGCCCTGGGCCGCGGCCTCCGCGACCAGGCGGCAGGCCTTGGCGACGGAGGTCTCGCGGTCAAACAGGCAAGGGGCGGCCTGAACGACCGCGGCGCGCACGGTTGGCAGGGTATCTCCCATGTGGGTCCTCGCAAACGAACAGGGTCTGTGTGAAACCAAATCAAAGAAAGCTCCGGCCCGCCCGCGTGGGGAAGCGGCCGGCCGGAGCTTCGCTAACGAGACGCTATTGCCTCAATAGACCACGCGCCGGGGGAGCACCTTGGCGTGATCTACCCAATTGGAGACCTCCCGCTGGGTGGGGAGGCGGCGCACCAGGTGCTTATCGCCGTTTACCTCGGTCATCTTGTTCAAGAGGTTGACCGGGTTGCGCTGGGCGAGCTCGGGCACGGTGTCGACGCCCGCGGCTTCAAGGAGGTCGGAATACTCCTCGGCTACGCCCTTGATGCGGAACAGGTCGGCGCGGTTGACCCAATCGAGGATCTTCTCGTGGTCGATGCCGGTCTGTGCCTCTATCTCCTTGCGGCCTTCAGGCGTCGCACCCTTGTTGAGGAGAGCTTCGGTGGTGACGAGGCCAATTTCAAACAGCCTGGCCGCGTAGGCATCGCCAATGCCTTCGATCTGCTTCAGGTTCGCCATGATGCATCCTCCGCTAGTTGGGTTGGAAAGGAAGTCACGAGACGAAGGGGAACGGGCGGACTGGCGCCGGATGGTCGTTTCCCGGCTCCTGGCCGCTCCAGGAGCAGTATAAGCGAATCGCCGCAAAAAGCAATTCCTAATTGATTCGTGAAGCCTTGAACCGGTCAACACGAAAGAGTGACATACAGCGGCGTGGCGGGCACCGCGCCCGCGAGTGGGACGGCAAGCGCCAGCAACACGACGACCAAGGCAATCACTCGAACAGACTCACGCCCCTTCATCCACCAACTCCTCCTGCAACCGCCAACGGCGGCTGCTCCGACGTGGGCAGCAGCCCAGCCGCAACTGCCCACAATGCCAGTAAGTTCAGGTTCCGCCGCGGCTGGTCGTTACGCAGGGCGGGCTGGCTGCGCAGGTAAGCTACAAGGGCAGCGGCATCTTCGTCGCTCATGCCGTAGTACTCTCGGCTCGGGTGGCCGACAAGCGGCAAGCCCGACCGGTCGATGCCCTCACGGATGGCCCGGACCAACTCGCCATCCTTCCACCCCTGCACGTCGCCGCCCGGCGTCAGGTTGCGGCCGTAGACTACCCCGATACGGGCCCCAGGAGGCAGCGAGGTTTGTTACTCCGCCGTTCAGATAGGGGGATCCGTCGACCGAATGACAGGGGACGCACGACTGCGCCAGCGCGTGGCCGCGGGCAATCGCCTCGGGCGTCGTAGCGACCTTGACATCCGCCACGGCGCGGGTGCGAGGCACGTTCGTCTGCCACAGGCCGTACAAGGCCGCGCCGAAAGCGGCGACAAATGCGAGCGTGAGGAGCCCGGTGAGGAGTCCACCCAGCAACTTAACGGCGAGGTGACGGGAGCGCACCGATTTAAGGAAAAGCGTAAAGAAGACGTACGCGAGGAAGACCAGCGCGCCAAGGCCGAGCAGGTTGAGCAGCATGACAACCTCCGTCATGAGCGGCCAGAGCCGCAGCCGGGAATTGCGAATATTGGCCCGGACTCACCCGGGATCGGCCGCATCCTTCGACTGCGTGCGGCGAAACCGATCGCCGCACTCCGCTCAGGACGCTCTTACGTGCGAAACTGATCGCAGCATGCAGTCGAAGGACGCTCTTACGTGCGAAACTGATCGCAGCATGCAGTCGAAGGACGCTCTTACGTGCGAAACCGATCGCGGCATGCAGTCGAAGGACGCTCTTACGCGCCGACACTTGGTGTTCCTGCCGCCGCAGGGGACGCCGTTTACCGTGAGTTCAATTTGAGCTAGAATGCAGCAAAGGATAATGTTCGCTGCCGCGCGATTCTAGCGCAGGCGCGCGACAAATTCAAGTGTTGAGGTGTTATGGGGTCGACCGGTGGGCCGGCTTTGCAGGTGGGAAACGCGAACGGCGTCCTCGTGACGCTGGTCGCGATCTTCCTCTATGCCGTGGGGGCGTTCGTCTTATGGCTGATCTCCCGACGACTGGCCCGGCCGATCGTGCTGCTGGGGCGCCGCATGCCGGGCCGGAGCCTGATGGCGCCCTCGCGGCAGAAGACCTTGGAGAGCCTGATCGCCAGCCTGATCTCGTTGATCGGCTTCATCCTGGCGATGATGGGGATCTTCGCGCTGTTCGTCGACTCAGAGCGGCTGATCTGGATCATCGGCCTGTTCAGCGCCGCGTTCGGCCTCGGCGCGCGGGCGCTGGTGGCCGACATCCTGGCCGGCACGCGTTTCATCTTCCGCAATACCTTCACCATCGGCGAGAAGGTGGAAATGAGCGTGGGCGGGGTGACGGTGGAAGGCGCGGTCGAAGAGGTGAACGTCACGAATACGCTCCTGCGCGCGCAGTCGGGTGAGGCGTATGTGGTGCCAAACGGAGACATCCTCGTCATCCGCAACTTCAGCCGGGCTCCTTATTCCGCCGCGCGTATCCGGCTGTTTGTGAAGGCCGAGCAGCTCGGCCGTGCGCTGGACGCGCTGGACGGGATGAGCGAGACGGTGAGCTGTGAGGTTCCAGAGGTGATCGAACCTTTTCAGGTCGTATCGACGTCTGATAGCATGGGCAGCAAGATCGAGCTGACGATCCTGGCGCACTGCGCTTATGCGCGGGCGGCCAGGGTCAAGCTGCAGCTGATGGATCTGATCTTCAGGCGGCTGCGAGAAGCCGGCGTGGAAATCGTCGACTGAGGCCGGGGAATGGCGTCGATGGAGAACAAGGAGCGGATCATGAGACATACACTGTCAACCGGCCGCGTCGCGAGTGTGATGCTCGTGCTTGTCCTGATCAGCGCGGGCTGCGCACCCATCCCCATCCAGCCGTACAGCCTGACGCCCACCGTCAGCGTGTTCATGCCGGGGGTCGGGAAGGTCGAGCCCGGCGCGTCGCCGCTCCAACCGACGGCCACGCTGGCAACCGCTGCAGGAGCGCCGACGGAGGCCACGGCGGCGGCGCCCGCTCCGACGGCCACGCCCGCGGGGCCAAGCCCCACACCTGCGCCGTCGCTGATCGGGCCAACCTGGCAGTGGGTGTCTTCCACCTTTGCGGACGGGACCGTGCTGGCGTCCGGGGACCTGACGCGCTACACCTTCCAGCTGCTCGGCGATGGCAACGCGGTGGTGCAAGCAGACTGCAACTTCGGTTCGGGGACATTCGAGGCATCCGGCGGAGCGCTATCGTTCAAGTCGATCGGGACGACCAAGGTGGCGTGCCCGCCCGACTCGCTTTCGTCGGCCTTTGTCGCGCAGCTGCTCAACACGGAGTCGGCGCGGTTTGAGGCGAGCGAACTGGTGCTCTCTTTAAGGGAGGGCGCCGGGACCATGCGGTTGAGGGCAGCGGCCGAAGCCGTGACCGAGGTTGGGCCAACTGAGACGAGCGCGCTGGCGGCCACACCCGCGCCGCTGACCAGCCCCACGGCCGCGCCGCTGACGCCGACGCCACTGCCCTCTCCGACTCAGACGGCGACCGCGCCCAGCCCGACGATTCCAAGCCCGGCGGACGTCGTGACGGCAACCGTGCTGCCCACGCTCAATGGCTCGCAATGGGTGCTGGTCAGCCTTACGGCGGAGGGGCAGGCGCTTCCACCAGTGGGACCGATGCCGGTCACGCTCGAAATCGGCGCGGACGGCGGCCGCATTTCAGGCTCGACGGGGTGCAACCGGTTCGGGGCCACGATCGGCAAGGACGCGTCGGGGGCGGCGCTGCTCGCGCCGAAGCTCGCCACGCAGAACACCTGCGCTCCCGAGATCATGGTGCAGGAAGTGAAGTTCGTCGACGCCCTGCTGCGAGCGCGCAGCTACGTATTGCAGGGCAGCGAACTGCGGTTTATCGATTCGGCGGGGAGAGACCTGCTCGTGTTTGTCAGGAAGTAAACCGGATGGACGAACGAAGAACGGTGCGCCAGCCGTCGGGCTGGCGCTATGTATTGATCGGAGCACTGACATTTCTCTTTGCGGCTTCGCTGCTGACGGCCGGGCTGTGTTGGGCGGCGGCGCGGCGCTGGTCGACCGGGTGCTGACGGGCGTGGGACTGATCCCGCGCGGCCGCGCCAACGCCGACGTTTGTCTCGGGCGAGGCCATCGTGCAGGAGATCCGGCAGGTCAGCCGGCTCGAAACGACGACCTACACGATCGAACGGGTCGTCGAGGCGAAGGAGTCGGACCCGAGCCTGCCCGACTGGCTGCGCGGCGACCGGCTGCTGCTCATCGCGCACGGCACCATCGTTGCCGGGGTGGACATGGAGCAGCTGAAGCCTTCGGACGTCGTCGTCTCGCCCGACGGGAAGGCAATCACCGTGACGCTGCCGCCCGGTGGAGATATTCAACCGGGAGAGCATCCTGAACAACGCGAAGACGCGCGTCTATGACCGGCAGACGGGGCTGCTGACGACGCCGAACCAGAACCTCGAGACGTTGGCGCGCCAGGCGGCCCAGGGCCAGCTGCTGGACGCCGCGTGCGAGGATGGCATCATGCAGCGCGCAACGGACGACGCGCAACAGACGGTGAGCAAGATGCTGTCGCTGATGGATGTGAAGGCAACGGTGCTGGCGGGCGCCGTGCCGCCGTGCACGCCGGACTGAACGCAAGCGAGACCTCCGAGGTTCTCGAAACCTCGGAGGTCTCATGAGCGACGGTAGGCCATGTCGAGCAACTGCATCGTGTGGTAGAGCGGGAGGGGCTTGCCGTTGCGCTGCAGGTGCGTCCTGATCTGCACCAGGCAGCCGATGTTGCCCGCGGCGACCGCGTCGGCGCCCGTCTGCAGGATGTTGGCGGCTTTCCGCTGACCGAGGCGGGCGGCGATCTCCGGCTGCTCGATGTTGTACGTGCCGGCCGAGCCACAGCATATTTCGCCCTCGGGAATCTCGAGCAACGTCAGATTGGGTATGGCGCGGAGAAGCTGCCGGGGCTGGGAGGTGACGCACTGCGCGTGGGCCAGGTGGCACGCGTCGTGGTAGGCCACCTTGAGCGGCCTGGTCAGCGGCGGGGGCGGCACAAGCCCAAGCTGGGCCAGGAAGACGCTCACGTCCATCGCGCGGGACGGCAAGCCGGCGCGTCTTCCTCCTCGGGCATCCCCGCAAACAGCAGCCCATACTCGCGCATGCCGGAGCCGCAGCCGGCCGCGTTCGTGAGCACTGCGTCGACATCCCCCGGAAATGCCCCGAGGTTATCCTTCGCCTGGCTCCGCGCATGGTCCTGCTCGCCCTGGTGCATGAGCAGCGCGCCGCAGCAGCCCTGTCCCGCGGGTATGACAACCTCCACGCCGTTCTTTGCCAGCACCCGCAGCGTGGCCCAGTTGATTTCGGGGTCGAGCGCCTGCTGCACGCAGCCGGCCAGGAGCGCAACGCGCGCCCGCCGCGTGCCTTCGGCAGGATAGGTGGCCGGGAGCGGCAGGGCGGCGGGCAGCGCATCGGGAACGAGGTCGAGCATGCCGCGGAGATCCGGGGGGCGAGGCCCCGAAGCGGGCCGGGCCAGGCGACCGAAACGCGCGGCCGCGATCCGAAAGCGGTCGGGGAGGGGCAGTGTCTCGCGGATGAGGGTGCGCCGGACGCGGTGCATCAGCGGGCGTTTCCGGCGCGGCTCGGTGTAAGCGCGGTAGGACGACACCAGCTCCCCGTACTGCACGCCGGACGGGCACGCGGTGACGCAGCCGAGACAACCCAGGCAGCGATCGATGTAGGGGAGGGTTTCTTCGATCGTCAGCTCGCCTTCGAGGGCCGACTTCATCAGGAAGATGCGTCCGCGCGGGCGAGTCCATCTCTTCGCCCAATTCGCGGTATGTCGGGCAGGCGGGCAGGCAGAACCCGCAGTGGACGCAAGCCTCCACCGCATGGGCCATGGCAGGTCCCTGCGGCCCCAGTGTTTCGACGCGAATCTTGTGCTGCATGCTCGTTCCTGTGCGCGACCGGCTTTTCGGGAGCCGGCTCAGCGAACCGGGAAGCGCCCGTTCCCGTTCATTGCCGCCCGGACGCGTTCCTCGAAAGACTTTCCCGGCGCAGCGCCCAACCGGACCTGCGCGCCGGGCCCCATGACGAGCAGTCCGGGCAGATCGAGCCTGCCGAGCGCGGCGTCGACCGCGGACACCGGCGCGCTCGTCGCGATCCAGCCAACCTGTCCCCCGCCGCTGTAGCGCCTGAGCGCGCCCGGATCAAGCTTGAGAAAGGCCTCCTCCACGGCGGGGATGCGGCGGGCGGTCAACGGGACCTTGACGAGGCGCCAAGGTTTCGGCGCCCAGGCGAACTCCTCCACATCTTCCCACAGCGCCGCGTCCTGCTCGCCGGTCACGGTCGAGCCGCGACCGAGGATGCCTGCCAGACGCTCGAGCCGTTCGGGGAGCGCAGTGACCAAACCCGATAGCCGAACCCAGACCGCATAGCAGTGCGGTCCGCCAGGCACGAGATCGACCGCGTGGATGTCCATCCCCGAGCCGTCCACCTGGTTGCAGGACGTCGACCGCCTCCCCAGGATCGATGCATTGCACGACGAGGGTCGCGTAGGCTTGCGGGGCGGGGAAGACCTTGAAGGTAAGCTCGGCAAGCACGCCGAACATGCCCAGGCTGCCGGCCATGAGTTTCGGGATGTCGAACCCGGCCGCGTTCTTGACGACCTTGCCGCCCGCCCGGATCAGCTCGCCACTGCAGTCCACGTAACGCACGCCGAGGATGAAATCGCGCACCCCGCCGTAGCGGTAGCGGCCAGGACCGCTCAGCCCGCCGGCAACCGTCCCACCCAGCGTGGCGCCGGCTCGCATCAAGGGCGGATCGAACGGGAGAAACTGGCCGTGCTCGGCGAGCACGGCGGCGATGATCGACAGCCGGGTGCCGGCGTAGGCCGTGAAGGTGTACTCGCCAGGCTCGTACTCGATCACTCCGCTCAGACCGGTGACGTCAATCTCGGTCGCGCCGGGCAGCGGGGCAGAAAGCGCGGTCTTGGTCCGGCCGCCCACCGCCTGGACGGTCGGCTCGGCGGATACGGCCTCGCAGAGCTGGTCTAGGGTCGTTGGTTTCGCCACCACGACGGGCATCGTTACCTCTCCTTGGTACGACAACACAAAGACACGGAGGCACAAAGGCTGAGCAATGCCGGACCGGCGAGACGTCGTGTCTTTGTGTCTTTGTGTTGTTGGGTTACTCCCGCGAAATGACCCCTGCCTTCTCCAGCGGATGCGGGCCGGCGTGCGAGAGGCTGGGCGCCTCGCCGCCGGGAAACATCTTGCCGGGATTGGAAATCTCCTGCGGGTCGATGGCCCGGCGCAGGCGGCGCATGGTCTCCACGTCGGCCGGACCGAACATGCGCGGTAAATAGGCTTTCTTCTCCATGCCCACGCCGTGCTCGCCGGTGATCGATCCGCCGAAAGCGATACACATCTCCAGGATTTCGCCCGCGAGCGCCTCCGCGCGCTCGTAGGCGCCGGGCTCGCGGCCATTGTAAAGGATCAGCGGGTGAAGGTTGCCGTCGCCAGCGTGGAACACGTTCGCGACCCGGACGCCGTACTTGCGGCTCAACTGCTCGATCTGGCCGAGCGCCTGACCCAGCTTGCCGCGCGGCACCACGCCGTCGTTCACGATGTAGTCGGGGCTGAGCCGGCCCACGGCAGAAAAAGCGCTCTTGCGTCCCTTCCAGATGCGCTGCCGGTCCGCCTCGTCCTGCGCGACCCGCACCTGGTACGCGCCGGAAGCCTCGACGATGGGCAGCAGGTGCTGGAACTCGCGCTCCACCTGCTCCGCCTCGCCGTCAAGCTCCACGATCAGCAGCGCGGCGGCGTCCAGCGGGTAGCCCGCGTGGACTGCGGCCTCGGCGGCCTCGATCGCCAGGTGGTCCATGATCTCCATCGCGCCCGGCAACAGCCCCGACGCGACGACACTGCGCGACTGCCTCGCCGGCCTGCTCCAGGCTGTGGTATGCGGCAAGCACGGTGCGGAAGCGCTCGGGCCTGGAGAGGAGCCGCAGGGTGATCTCGAGGCCGATGCCGAACAAGCCCTCAGACCCCACGAACAACCCGACGAGGTCCGGCCCAACGGACTCCTGGCTGTCGCGAGCCGAGCGTGACGACCTCGCCGTCGGGCAGGACAGCCTTGATGGCGAGAACGTGATTCGAGGTCATGCCGTACTTGAGGCAGTGGGCGCCGCCGGAGTTGAACGCGATGTTGCCGCCGATGGTGCAGACGGACTGGCTGGAGGGGTCGGGCGCGAAATAGAGGCCGTAGGGCGCAGCGGCGCGGGTGACGTCGAGGTTGATGACGCCCGGCTCGACCACCGCGATCCGCTCTTCGGCGTCGATCTTCAGGACGTGGTTCAGGCGGTTGAGGGTGATCAGCACGCCGTCCTGCACGGGCAGCGAGCCGCCAGAGAGGCTCGTGCCGCTGCCGCGAGCAACGAACGGGACGCCGTGCCGGTGGCAGATGCGGACCGTTTCGACGACCTCGTGCTGGTTCTCCGGGATCACGACGGCTGCGGGCCGGGCGCGATAGGCCGTCAGCGCGTCGGACTCGTAGGGCGTAACGGCCGCGGGAGAGGTGAGCAGGCGCGAAGGAGGAAAGAGCTTCGAGAGCTCGGTCAGCCAATCAGGAACGGGCACGTGCACCTCCTGCACCGGCAATGGACCCAGTGTGCGGGCGCGGTGTGACCGGTGGAGCCTCACCGGTCGAAGGCATGGTATCACAAGGGAGTGTGCAAGACAACGGCTTAACGATATAGCCAGACTCAGGCTCGGGGGCAGGTCGTGTACCTGCCCCCGCGGGTGGGGATCGACGGGGATCGCCGGCAATGGTGCATGTGGCGTCCAAACTCGCTCTTGACACGTTAAAAGGTTTTTTGATATACTCGTGCCTGTAAGTGCGCTTACGCAGGCGCACATCCACAAGAGGTCCACCCGCCATGCCCACCGTCAAGGATGTCGCAAGCAAGGCCAATGTCTCCCCGGGGACCGTCTCAAATGTCCTCACCGGGAAGCGACCCGTCGCTCCCGAAACGCGCGAAAGGGTGCTGCGCGTGATCGAAGAGTTGGGTTACCAGCCGAACATCCTAGCCCGCAGCCTGATTAACCGGCGCAGCGAGACGATCGCGGTCGTCGCGTCCGGGCTCGAGTACTTCGGTCCGTCGCAGGCCGTGACCGGCATCGAGCGCGAAGCTGACCGCAGCGGCTATTCCGTCATCCTTGAACTCGTCCCCTGGCTGGACAGCAGCCAGGCGAAGCGCGCGCTGTCCACGCTGATCGGCCGGCAGGTCGACGGCATTATTTGGGCCGTCCCGGAAATCGGCAATAATCGAGATTGGATCCTGACGCAGGACTTCGACCGGCTCCCGCCGATGGTGTTTCTCAGCATGGAGGCTCGCCCGGGCCTGCCGATCGTGGCCGCGGGGAACCGCACCGGGGCCTTCATGGCGACCAGGCACCTCGTCGCCCAGGGCCGCCGGCGCATCGGGCGGATTTCGGGGCCAACTGACTGGTGGGAGGTGCGCGAGCGGGGGCTCGGCTGGCTCCAGGCGATAGACGAGGCCGGGCTGCCGTGTGACAACTCGTTGGTCTTCGCGGGCGACTGGTACGCCAGCAGCGGCGAGCTCGGATTGCAGACACTGCTCGAGCGGCAGCCGGGCATCGATGCCGTCGTCGTGGGGAACGACCAAATGGCGCTCGGCGCGCTGCGGGCGGCGCGCGTGGCCGGCCGTCGCGTGCCCGACGACCTGGCGGTCGTCGGCTTTGACAACATCCCGGAATCCGCGTACTTCTGGCCGCCGCTGACCACCGTCGATCAGCACTTGCGGGACGTGGGCAGCGAAGCGGTGCGGCTGCTGAACCAGTTGATCGAGGCTCGCCTGGCAGGTGAGGCCGCGCCCGAACTGGGTGCGGGGACTCTGCCCGGCACGGTTACGGTCCAACCGGAGCTCATCGTTCGCGAGAGTTCCGGCGTCATGAGCGTATCTGGTGTCGATACGGAAAGGGGGTGAGGCGCTCTCGTAAGTTGTCGCTGTCGTCACTTAGTCCATACCATTGCCGGTTCAATTCTCACGGAGGAGACAAGCACATGAAGACTCGCATGATCCTGACCCTGGCCCTCGTCATCGTGGTGATGGCGTTGACCTCCTGCGCGCCCGTGGCGCCAGCGCCCGCTGCGCCTGCGCAAGCTCCGGCCCAACAGCCAGCCGCCGCAGCTCCCGCGGGTGACAAGTGGTGCTCGAACGTTCACCTCGTGTTCTTCCCCGGCGGCGGACAGGGCACCCCGTTCACCAACAACGTCTACAACGGCGCGAAGGCGGCGCAGGCTGACCTCGGCCCGAAGGTCGACTACGTCTTCTCGGACTGGGATCCGCAGAAGATGATCCAGCAGTTCAAGGAAGCCGCGGCCACGAAGCCGGACGGCATCGCCGTCATGGGCCATCCGGGCGACGACTCGTTCGATCCCGTCATCCAGGACGCGGTCAAGAATGGCATCCTGGTGACCAGCCAGAATACCACCCTTCCGAAGATGGAAGCCGCGTACGCAGGCCAGGGCTTCGGCTACGTGGGCCAGGACCTCTACGGCGCCGGTGCTGCGCTCGCCACTGAGGCGATCAAGCGCTTCGGCCTGAAGTCGGGCGACAAGGCGATGGTCTGGGGCCTCCTCTCACAGCCGACCCGCGGCGAACGCACCAAGGGCGTGAAGGAAACGCTGGAGAAGGCCGGGCTGAAGGTCGACTACCTCGAGATCGACCAGGCCACCAACGCCGATGCAGCTGCTGGCACGCCCACCTTCGTGGGCTATGTCTCCGCCAACCCGGACGTCAAGCTGGTCGTGACGGATCATGGCGGGCTCACCTCGACTGCCGAGACCTACCTGAAGGCCGCCGGCAAGCAGCCGGGCCAAGTTCACATCGCCGGGTTCGACCTCTCGCCCGCGACGGTTAAGGCGATCAAGGGCGGCTGGACCGAGCTGGTCATCGATCAGCAGCCGTGGCTCCAAGGCTACCTGCCCATCCTACAGCTGTGCCTGACGAAGACCTACGGCTTCTCGGGCCTGCACATCGACACCGGCGGCGGCTTCGCAAGCAAGGACAATATCGACTTCCTGGCTCCTCTGGCGGAGAAGGAAATCCGGTAAGTCACGGTCAACACAAAGGCACGAAGGCACAAAGAACACAGGTCTCCTTCGTGTCTTTGTGCCTTTGTGTTAAGGAAGGCCTGCATGGACCATTTGTTGCAGTTGAAGAACGTTTCGAAGACGTTCGGCGAGGTGGGCGCGCTGCACGACGTCAACTTCGAGGTCGGGAACAATGAAATCGTGGGCCTGCTCGGCGACAACGGCGCCGGCAAGTCGACCCTGATCAAGATCATCACGGGCTATCACCGCCCTGATCCCGGCGGGGAGCTCTACTGGAAGGGGCAGCGCCTCGAGCACCTTAACGTGGCGAAGGCGCGCGAGCTTGGGATCAACCCGGTGTATCAGGAACGTGCTCTGGCTGACCTGCAGTCCCTCTGGCGCAACATCTTCTTAGGTCGCGAGATAACCCGGCGCTTTGGCGTCCTGGACGTCAAAAAAATGCGCGCTGAAACGGCGCGGCTCATGCAAGAGCACATGGGCTTCACCTCCTCCGCTATCACGCCCGAATCGCCGGTTAAGTCTATGTCGGGCGGCGAGCGGCAGGGAGTAGCGATCACCAGGGCTTTGTACTTCCAGGCCGAACTCATCATCCTGGACGAGCCCACCATGGGCTTGTCGCTCTCCGAAACCAAGAAGACCCTGGATTTTGTCGAAGGAATCAAGCGTGCAGGCAAGTCCTGCATTTTCATCGATCACAACATCTTCCATGTGTACCCCATTGCGGACCGCATCGTCGTCCTGGACCGCGGCACCGTGGCCGGCCAGTATATGAAAGGCGAATTGACGCTGGAGCAGCTGATCGACCGGCTGTACCTCGTGGCAAGGACCGGCGATCTCGGCAAGGAGGAGGCGAAATCATGAGCATGGAAGTCAAAGCTGACCGCTCGCCTTCCGATAGGCCGCTCGGCTCGAACCGGCGCGCGAGCAGCGGATTGATGCGATGGGCGCGGCGGAACGCACTGCAGCTAGGCATCGTAGGCGTCGCGATCGTCGTATGGCTCGCTGTTCCTGGTCGGCTCGCCTCGCACCTTTCTCGGCTACGACATCTATAACTCGTTCATGCAGGCGACGCCGTACTTTGCGATCATGGCGATCCCACTCACTCTTGTGGTCATCACCGGGGAGATAGACCTGTCGTTTCCTTCGGTCGCCGCCCTTGGCATGGTGTTCTATGCCTTCGGCTTCAACCTTACCGGCAGTGTCTGGGTTGCCTTCGTTCTCTGCATTGGCACGGGCCTGCTCGCCGGGCTGTTCAACGGGCTAATCATCACCAAGATCGGCATCCCTTCGCTGGTCGCCACCATCGCGACGCAGTTCCTCTTTCGCGGCACCGTGTTCGTCATACGCAACGGGACAGGGCAGTCGATGGTGCCCTCGAAAGAGACCGCTAGTGGACACACTGCTGGTCGGGCGGGTGTTCGACAAGATCCCCATGCAATTCATCCTAACCATCGTCGTCGCGATCTTTATCTGGTTCTTGCTTAACCGGCACCGATTTGGCGCGCATGTCTACGCGGTCGGCGACAATGAAGATAGCGCGCGGCTCATGGGCATCCCTGTCGACCGGGTCAAGACCCTGACCTTCGTCATCGTCGGCGGCTTCGCAGCCCTCGCCGGCATGATCCAGAGCCTGGACGTGTCATACTTCTGGCCAACGCTCGCTCAAGGGCAGCTATTGAACACCCTCGCGTCGGTCTTCCTGGGCGGCACCTCCGTGTTTGGTGGCACGGGCACGATTTTCGGCACCTTCGTCGCTTCGTTCATCATCGGCGCGATCAATGCCGGCATCGTTGCCGCGGGCCTGACAGACCAGTGGACGCAAGTCATTTATGGCCTGATCCTGCTGGTCTCGGTGGGCATCCAGACCGTCGTCAGCAGGCGGCTGCGTAGGTAGCGGGGCGAGGAATTCAGGCTTCGGACGAAGAAACCAGGTTTCTGGCAGAAACCTGGTTTCTGATGGAAGGGGAACTCACGCATGATCAACCAGCAGAAATCACGTTTCGCTTTGTTCTTCGGCAACCGGGGGTTCTTCCCGGCTTCGCTCATCGCATCGGCGCGGGAGGAGGTATCCACGGCGCTGCGGGAGCTGGGGCACGAGGTGTTGATGCTCGACGCGGAGGCCACCCGTTACGGCGCGGTGGAGACCCCGCGCGAGGGCGAGGTTTACGCCAACTTCCTCCGGCAGCACCGCGGGGAGTACGACGGCGTCATCGTATCGCTGCCGAACTTTGGCGACGAGACCGGGGCGGTGGCCGCGCTGCAGGAAGCCGGCGTGCCGATCATGATCCAGGCATACCCGGACGAGATGGACAAGATGTCGCCTGACCTGCGCCGCGACTCGTTCTGCGGCAAGATCTCGATCATGGACGTCTTCCAGCAGTACCAGGTCAAGTTCACGGCGACCGCGCCGCACACGGTACACCCCTGCTCCGAGCGCTTCAAGACGGTCGTCGACGAATTCGACCGCGTCTGCCGGGTCGTGCGGGGGATCAAGGGGATGGTGGTCGGCGCGATCGGCGCGCGCACGACGCCGTTCAAGACCGTCCGCATCGACGAGGTCGCGCTCCAACGGCATGGCATCACCGTCGAAACCGTGGATATGTCCGACGTGTTCGCCCGCATGCGGTCGGTCAAGCCGGAGAGCGACGCGTTCAAGGCGAAGATGCAGCACATGGGCGGCTACTCGAACTGGGAGGCCGTGCCCGGAACCGCGTTCGAGTCCATCGTGCGGCTGGCGGTGGTGCTCGACGGGCTCGCGGCGGAGATGCGGCTCGACGCGATGGCGGTCCGCTGCTGGACCGAGATTCAACACGAGTTCGGCATCTCGCCGTGCATCGCGATGGGCGCGCTCAACGACGAAGGGCTGGCCGCGTCCTGCGAGGTGGACCTGGGCAACGCGATCGCGATGAAGGCCATCAGCCTGGCGTCGTACCAACCACCCGTGTGCCTCGACTGGAACAACAACTACCAGGATGAGGACGACAAGTGCATCCTGTTCCACTGCGGCCCCGCGCCCGCGAGCCTGATGCTGCCCGGCGGGCGCGTTACGGACCACTACATCCTGATGGGCTCAGTCGGCGAAGGGCGGGGGTTTGGGTGCAACCAGGGCCGTCTCAAGCCCATGGACTTCACCTTCACCAGCCTGATGACCGAAGCGGGGCGGATCAAGATGTACCTGGGCGAAGGCAAGATCACGCGGGACGCCATCCCGCCGGAGTTCTTCGGCGTGGCCGGCGTGGCCGAAATCCCGCATCTGCAGGACGTGCTGCTTCATATCGGGAAGCACGGCCACCGGCACCACGTGAGCATCACGCCCGGCCGGGTGATCCGGCCGCTGAACGAAGCGCTGGGCCATTATCTTGGGTTCGACATCACCTTGCCACAGTCCCTGCACGCGCAGACCCTGTACTCGCAGCCAACTGGAGCATGACACTCATGACTAACGTTGCCGACATCATGCTGAATGCCCGGAAGCTCGGCTTCGGCATTCCCGCTTTCAACGTCCCCTACCTGCCCATGATGGAGCCGGT
The DNA here is from genome assembly GCA_963800615.1 of uncultured Chloroflexia bacterium. GTDB lineage: Bacteria > Chloroflexota > Anaerolineae > CG2-30-64-16 > CG2-30-64-16 > JALOOB01. The sequence goes on along the minus strand of CAWDBO010000021.1, from coordinate 55,401 downwards.
CTGCAAGGCAGTGAAGGACGCTCGTTCTTTCTCGCTCATCGAAGTCGCGCGCCTCGAGTGGATGAAGTTCCAGGCGAAGAGCCTGGCCGCGGTCGCGGAGGAGTTCGGGAAGTGGGCCGACCGGGACCACGTGCGGCTGCACCTGGACCACGTGCCGGTCATCGACGAAGACCACGCGCGCGTCGACTTCATGCCGATCTTTCGCGAAGCGGTCAGCCTGGGCTACGAGTCGCTCATGGTGGACGGCTCGCGGCTGTCGCTCGACGAGAACATCCGGGTGACCGCAGAGGTCGCGGACTTTGGGCATGCGCACGGGCAGGCCGGTCGAGGCCGAGCTGGGCGCGGTCATGGGCCACGAGGCCGGACCGATGCCGCCCTACGAAGAGCTGTTTGCGTCGGGCAAGGGCTTCACCGACGTCGACGAGGCCAGGCGCTTTGCCGAAGAAAGCGGCTGCGACTGGCTGTCGGTGGCGGTGGGCAACATCCACGGCGCCATTGCGGCGGGGGCCCGCGACCAGAAGAAGCCGGAAGCCCGCCTCAACCTGGAGCGCCTGGCGCAGCTGAGTGAAGCGACGGGGCGGCCGCTGGTGCTGCACGGCGGCTCGGGAATCAAGCGCGAGTACGTGCTCGGCTCGTTCAAGTACGGCATCACCAAGGTGAATGTCGGCACGGAGATCCGCCAGGCCTACGAACAGGGCCTGCGCAACGCGCAGGCAGGGCGCGGGACGAACGACGTCGAGGCGGCGCAGCGGGCGTGTTACGACCGGACGTACGAGCTGCTGACGCGAGTTCTTCTGCATCGCGGGGATTCAGAAGCAGGTCGTTGGGTGAGTTAGGTCGAGACCTCCGAGGTCTTGCGCCAGCCTTGCTGGCCAGAGACCTCGGAGGTCGGGGGAGGCCAGATGAGCCTGTTGGGCATTGACGTCGGGACCAGCGGCTGCAAGTCCGCGGTGTTCTCCGAGACGGGCGAGCTGCTGACGGTTGCCTACGAAGAGTACGACATGGAGCGGCCGCAGACCGGGTGGGCGCAGCTCAACACGTTCGAGGTCTGGGACAAGGTCAAGGCGACCGTGCGGGGTGCGGTTGCTCAGCACGCGGCGAACCGGGGGGATCGCATCAAGGCGCTGTCCGTGTCGTCGATGGGCGAGGCCGTCGTGCCCGTGACGCGGGACCGGCGCATCCTGGGGCCGTCGATCCTCAACTTCGACGTGCGCGGCGCGCGCTACCTGCCCGCGCTCGGCGAGGCGCTGCCCGATGCGAGGCTCTACCAGATCAACGGCAATACGCTGGGCAACCACTACTCCATGCCGAAGATGAAGTGGATCAAGGAGAACCAGCCGGAGCTCTACCGGGAAGCCGACTTCCTGCTGCACTGGTCGGCCTTCGTCTCCTTCATGCTCGGCGCGGACCCGATCCTCGATTACGGCCTGGCGAACCGCTCGCTGCTGTTCGACGTGGACCGCGAGGACTGGTCGGACGAACTCCTCGACTGGGCGGGACTGGACCGGGAGAAGCTGCCCGCGCTGTGCCAGGCGGGGTCGCCGGTCGGCCAGGTTCATCCCGCGGTGGCGGAGGAACTGGGCCTGCCCCCCGGCGTGCTGATCGCGATGGGCACCCACGACCAATGCTGCAGCGCGGTCGGGTGCGGGGCGATCAAGACCGGGCGGTCGATGTACGCGATGGGCACGTTCGCCTGCCTGACGCCCGTGTACGAGGAACGACCCGATCCGAACACCATGATCGGATACGGGCTGAACACCGAGCACCATGCCGTGCCCGGGCGTTATGTCAGCTTCATTTTCAACCACGGCGGCTCGGTCGTGAAGTGGTATCGGGATACCTTTGCCGCGCTCGACAAGAAGACTGCCCGCGCAGGAAGGCCGCGACGTCTACGACGAGCTCTTTGGGAGATGCCGCCCGGGCTGTCGTCCATCCTGGCGCTGCCCCACTTCGCACCGACCGGCCCGCCCGAGTTTGTCGACGATTCTTCCGGCGTACTGATTGGGCTGAAGCTGGGCACGCCGCGCGGGGACATACTCAAGGGCATCCTGGAAGGCATCACGTTCTACCAGCGCGAGATGCTGGAGGTGCTGCCGGATGCGGGCATCAGCGTGAGAAGCTGCCGCGCGACGGGCGGCGGCAGCAAGTCGGACGCGTGGCTCCAGCTCACGGCAGACATCTTCGGCATCCCGGTCGTTCGGCCCAGGGTTACGGAGGCGGGCGTGCTGGGTGGCGCGATCATTGCGGGCGTGGGCGCGGGGGTGTGGGCGTCCTACGACGAGGCCGTGGACCGGATGGTGTCGCTCGACCGCACCTTCGAGCCGCGGATGGACGTGCACGAGGCATACGAGCCGCAGTACGAGAAATACCGGCAAATCTGGCCCTTGATGAAGGGCTTTCTACGGGGGCTATAGATTGACACATTTTACAAGGATGGAGGGATGAGGGGATGACTAGAATGGCTTTGATCTCGGTTCTTCCCCTCATGACCGCAACTTGAAATCCAGGAGTGTGATCATGAAGCAACCTGTTCTCGGCGTGATCGTCGGCAATCGCGGCTTTTTCCCCGGCCACCTGAGCGAGAAGGGCCGGCAGACTGTGCTTGGCGTGCTCGAACGCGAGGGGGTCAAGGCCATCGCGCTCGGGCCGGAAGACAGCCCTTACGGCAGCGTCGAAAGCATCGCGGATTCGCAGAAGCTGGCGGACCTGTTCAAGCAGCACCGCGACGAGATCATCGGCGTGCTGGTGACGCTGCCGAATTTCGGCGACGAACGGGCCATCGCCAACGTCATGCGCTGGTCGGGCCTGGACGTGCCGATCCTCGTGCATGCGTTCCCCGACGAGCCGGGGAAGATGACGGTGGAAAACCGGCGTGATTCCTTCTGCGGCAAGATGTCGGCCTGCAACAACCTCATGCAGTACGGCTTCAAGTACAGCCTGACGACGCATCACACCGAAGATCCGAACGGCCCGCTCTTCCTCAAGGACCTCCGCGATTTCCTCGCTACGTGCCAGGTGGTGGCAGGGCTGAAGGGTGCACGCGTCGGGCTGATCGGGGCGCGACCGTCCAACTTCAACACGGTCCGTTTCAGCGAAAAGCTGCTGGAGCGCAGCGGCATCTCAACTGAGACGATTGACCTTTCGGAAATCTTCGGCCGGACGAAGCGGCTCGACGGCAACCCGAAGGTGGCGCAGAAACTGGAGCAGATCAGGAGCTACGTGGACGTGCGCGACACCCCGGCGCACGCGCTCGACAAAATGGCGCGGCTCGGCGTCGTGATCGAGGATTGGATGGCCGACAAGCGGCTCGATGCATCCGCGATCCAGTGCTGGACGTCGATGGAGGAATTCTACGGCGTCGTGCCGTGTACGCTCATGAGCATTATGTCGAACGGCTTGATGCCGTCGGCGTGTGAGACCGACATCGTGGGCGTGATCGGCATGTACGCGATGGCCCTGGCCTCCGCTAAACCCGAGCGCGCTGGTGGACTGGAACAACAACTACGGCGAGGACCCGGACAAGTGCGTGGTCTTCCACTGCTCCAACCTGCCGAAGGACGTCTTCGTCCCGCAGTCGATCCGGCCGGACGACATCATGGTCATGGACTACCAGGCCATCATCGTGGGCACGGTGGGCAAGGAGAATACGTTCGGCACCGTCGTCGGCCGGGTGAAGGGCGACCCGTTCACGTTCTGCCGCGTCTCGACCGACGACCTGTCGGGCAAGATTCGGGCCTACGTGGGCGAAGGCGAGCTAACCAACGATCCGCTGGAAACGTTCGGCGGTTACGGCGTTGCGAAGATCCCGAACCTGCAGCACCTGCTTGCTTATATCTGCGAGAACGGCTTCGAGCATCACGCTGCCATCAACCTCTCGCAGGTCGCGAAGCCGGTGAACGAGGCGCTGAGCAAGTACATGGGGTGGAGCGTCTACCACCACAAGTAGGTCAGGTAGCCCGGAAAGAAACCAGGTTTCTCGGAGAAACCTGGTTTCTTAGCCATTACGATTCATTATGACAAGCAGCCCTCCTCTCCTTGAAATCCGCGGGATCACCAAGCGCTTCCCGGGCGCGGTGGCGCTCGACGGCGTCGACCTCGACGTCCGGCGCGGGGAAGTGCACATCCTGCTGGGCGAGAACGGCGCGGGCAAATCCACCCTCATCAAAATCCTCACCGGGGTCTATCCTCCCGACGAAGGGCAAATCCTGCTGAACGGCGAAGTCGTGCGCTTCGAGAGTCCCGGAGACGCACAGCGGGCGGGCATCGGGGTCATTTACCAGGAACCAAGCGTGATCCCGTCGATGACCGTGGCGGAGAACATCCACCTGGGGGTGGAGCCCCGCCGGGGGCCGCTGTTCGGCATCGACGAGAACCGCCTGATCGACGAGACACTCCGCCTCTTCGACCGGCTCAACCTGGCGCTCGATCCCTACACGGTCGTCACCGATCTCAGCCTCGCCGAACGCCAGATGGTAGCCATCGCGCGGGCGGTTCACCTGGCCGCGGACCTGGTCATTATGGACGAGCCCACCGCGATGCTTCCCGCGGGAGACGTAGCCCAGCTCTTTAGCGGCATCCGCAGCATGCGGAAGGAGGGTTTGGGGGTCCTGTACGTCACGCACCGGCTGGACGAGACGATGCAGATCGGCGACAGGACCAGCATCCTGCGCGACGGCCGCAAGGTGGGCACGCTGGCGATCAACGAGACGACCCGGGCGGACCTGATCAGCATGATCGTCGGCCGGCCGCTGGACGATGGTTTCGAGCGGGAGCGGGTGAGCCGCGGGCCGGAGGTGCTGCGGCTGGAGCATGTGTCGACGGCAGGCGGGATCCAGGATCTGAGCCTCAGCGTCCATGCCGGGGAAATCCTGGGCATCACGGGCCTGGTGGGCAGCGGCGGGACATCCCTGCTGCGGGCGATATTCGGCGCGGAACCCTTCACGGCCGGCGATATCTACATCGACGGCCTGTGCGTCCGCGTGGACTCGCCCCACGCAGCCATCCAGCATGGCATTGGGATGGTGACCGAAGACCGGCAGGGACAGGGACTGGTGCTCGACATGAACGCGCAGGAGAACATGACCCTGTCCAGCCTGAGCGACCTCGGGCCCGGCCCGTTCATCAACGCGAACGCCGAGGCGGACGTGGCCGAGCACTACGCGCGGCGCATGCGGATTCCCGGCGAGGCACTCGCGCGCAAGGCGCTGTTCCTGTCTGGTGGGACGCAGCAGAAGGTTGTCCTGTCACGGTGGCTGGCGAGCCAATGCCGCATCCTGCTTCTCGACGAGCCGTCCCGCGGCATCGACGTGGGCGCGCGGGTGGAACTCTACCGGCTCCTGAACGAGCTGACGCGTCGCGGGCTCACCGTCATCCTGGTCAGCGCCAATTTGCAAGAGATCATCGCGCTCGCAGACCGGGTGGCTGTGCTGCGAGGGGGCAGGTTGGTCGGCTTCGTCGAGCGCGGGGACACGTCTGCCGCGGAGATCTTGTCCCTTGCGAATACGGGGACGGCCGCATGAGACTCGATGAGCTGCGGGAACGGTTGTACGGGTGGCTCCGCCGAGTCCGGGACGAACTCGATCCGCGCTCCGGGGTGTTTCCTCTGGAAAGAACGGGGGCGGTCGTCGGGTTGGCGCTGCTCGTCATCGTGTTCGCGGCCTTGTCGACCTCGTTCCGATCGCCCACGAACCTGATTTTCCTGGCCAAGAATGTGGCGATCACGATCGGCTTCGTCGCAATCGGACAGACGATCGTGATGATCTCGGGCGGCATTGACCTTTCGGTCAGTTCGGTCATTGCGCTGACTGCGCTGGTCATGGCGAGCCTCATGCGCCACGGCCTTGGCTTCATCCCACCGCTCGACGGCAACCTCAGCTACCTGGCGATCCTGCTCGGCTGGGCCCTGGGCGCGGCGATCGGCGCGGGACAGGGCTGGCTGATCAACCGGTACGAAATCCCGGCATTCATCGTCACCCTGGCAACCATGCTCGGGCTGCGCGGCATCACCATTGGCATTTCGGGCGCCATCGTCTACGGCCTGCCGACCGAGTTTCGCTGGATGTCGGAGGGGAAGGTCTGGTTCGTCCCTGTGCCGTTCCTGCTGATGCTGCTGCTTTACGTGGTGACCGGTTACATGCTGCGGCGCACCAAGATCGGGCGCTACTGCCATGCGATCGGCGGCAACGAGACGGCGGCCCGACTGTCGGGCATCGACGTCGGGCGCTACCGGGTGCTGTTCTATGCGATGAGTGGCGTGACCGCCGCCATCACGGGCACGCTGCTCATCTCCAACCTGAACGCGGCGATCTACTCCCACGGTGAAGGGTACCAGTTCACCTCGGTCGCCGCGACCGTCATCGGCGGCACGAGCCTGACGGGCGGCGTCGGCAGGGATCTGGGGCACGCTGCTCGGCGTGTTCATCCTGGCGATCATCCCATCGGGCATGATCATGCTCAACGCACCGCCGTGGTCGCGCGACGTCGTCACTGCGGTGATCATCATCCTTGCCGTGATCATCGACGTGGATCGCACGCGGGTGCGACAGAGGGCGCGTGCCCCTGCGGCCGCACCGCAAGCCGCGCCGCAGCAGGCCGAAGCGCTCGCCGGCTACCATCTCGCCGACGTGTTGGCGAAGCTCACGCAGAAGGCTGAAAAGGCCGCCAACGCGCCGCTATCGCGCGTCTACCTCGTGGACCGAGAGACCGGCGACCTGGTGCCCCAGCAGGTGCTGCGCGCCGATAAGGCAGGCGCCGCCTCACTTGCCGCGCTCGGCCGGAGCCGGATCGTGAGCGAAGCACACGAGGCCGCCGCGCCCGTCATCCTGCCGGACCTGACACGGTCGGGCTACGGCCGCGTCACGCCGATCACTCCGGACGTGCAGTCTGCGCTCGCCGCGCCCATCCTACGCGACGACCGGTGCGTGGGAGTGATCGAGCTGCAGAGCCCGGTTGCAGGCAGCCTCAAGGATGGCGCGGCGCAGGCAGTCTGCTCGCTCGCAGCCCCCGCCGCGCGGAGCCTGGAGGACGCCTGGCTGCTGGAGAGCGGCTGGCTGGGCCGCCAGGTGCGAGACGCGCTGCGCCACCTGTGGGATGACCTGTACCTGGGCAAGCTCCCGCTGGCCGAATGGCTGCTGGCCGCAAACGGCGCGAGCGGGGCTGGTTCGCCCGAACCGACGCCCGGGGCACGCGGCGAAGCGATCCGCAACACCCTGGTGTCGGGGATCGAAGGCTTGAAGCCCCAGGATAACCTCGAGCACGACGCCTCGCGCGGCAGCCGCACCTACCGCATCCTCCGGCTGACCTACGTAGAAGAGCAAGCGATCGAGCAGATCTTGCGGACGCTCAACATCAGCCGGCGGCAGTACTTCTATGACCTGAAGGATTCGATCGAGGTGCTGACCGACCTGCTGGTCAGGAACCACCACTAAGCACCCGCCGGGCGCTCCCGCGCAACCAGATCACCATTCAATCCGTCTACTCCTCGAGAAGCTCGTTATTATTCCGGCTCTTTGATTGTCATATCCTTCAGAAACGCATGCGAAAGCACCACCGTGAATTGGGCGAAGGAACCCGGAATATGTCCCAGCCACCCAGTATTGAGGTCAGCGCGGAGCCGGGAGCTGCCATGGCACCGGACGCGCACGACCTCGCGAGCCGTCTGTTCGAGCGCCACCACGTCGAGATCTTCGCCTATCTGCACCGGATGATGGACGACCGCGAGTGGGCGCAGGACCTGGCACAGGAGACCTTCCTGAGCGCCTATCGAGCGCGCGACCAGATTGCACGACTGCAGAACCCGCGCGCCTGGCTCTATCGCATCGCCACGAACCTGGCGCTCAACGCGCTCAAGCGGAAGCGCCGGTTCGCGTGGCTGCCGTGGCAGTGGCACGAAGACCGGCCAGCAGGCGGCAACGTGGCGGAGGAGGTCGGTCGGCAGGCGGTGCTCGAAACCGCTCTCGCAGCCGTCCCACCCGACTACCGCGCACCGCTCCTGCTCCACTCGCACTATGGCTTCAAGGTGGCGGAAGTGGCCGAGGCGCTGCAAATCAGCGAAGGCGCGGCCCGCATGCGGCTGCAGCGGGCACGCGAGATGTTCCGGAAGGCGTACCGGAGGGAAAACCAGCCATGAGACACGCAGATATCGAGTTGCTGCTTGCCGATTACCGCGACCTCCGCGGGGCCGAGCGCCGCGAGGTCGACGAGCATCTCGCCGCCTGTGCATCTTGTGCCGGCGCGGCTGTCCGAGTACCAGGCGATGGACGCGGAATTGCAGAACCTCCGCGAGTCCCGGCCCACCCCGGGGCTGCGAGCAGGTTACTTTGCAGCGATTCAGGCGGAAGGGCAGGCGAAAGGGGATCATCGCCGGCCGGTTCGCCAGGCGCGGTGGTTCTATGGCCTGGCATCGGTCGCAGCGGTGTTGCTGCTGGTCGTCGCAATCTGGATTGTACTGCAGCCCAACCTGGGCACGCCGTCGCATCCACGCAGCCAGGGCATCGTCCCGACGGCCAAGAGCGCGGAGGTGGGCAGCTTTGTCTGGCAGACGGACGGCGTGTATGGGTACGAGATGCTGAGGCCGGCGGGTTGGTCCATGGCAGACCTGGGGACCCTAAGAAGTTATGCGGCGCCGGGCGGCGGCGACCAAAGCGGCGGCCTGGAGTTGCAGGTGCTCAACCTCAAGGCGCGGCCCGATGCTCCCGATGGCACTTCGGGGGTGCCGGAGGGGATGCGCGAGCTCAGGGATCGCTTCGATGCGGCGCCCAACTTGTCAGACTGGACCAAGGCGACCCAAGAGCTGATGGGCCCGAATCAGCCTGCGATAGCGCAGGTGAGCGCGGGGCCGGACGCCGTGATCTACCAGATTCGTTACGACCCGACGTCACGAGTGAAGAGTGTGATCTTCGCTCTCGTGGTCAAAGAGGGCCAGCCTCTCATCCTCGCTTTGAATGCGGGCGGGCAATACGGAGACCTTCAAGCGCTGCGAGCCAGCGGCGTGTGGGACGACTTCCTGACCATGATCGTCAGCGTCCGCCCGATTCCGCCTGACGTAAATAACGTTCAACCGTGGGCGCCCACTGCCATGCCGACGCCTGATAGGCCGCGACCGGTCGTCACGCCCGCACCAACGGCACTGCCTGTATTCACGCCGGAGCCTGCACCCACCGACACGTCAGTAATCTGGCCGCCTCAGTATCCGGTGGGCTTACAGAAGACGAGGCCCTTCCGGACGGTCCGGAAGGGCCTCGTTTGCCAATCCGCTACGTGTTTTTAGAAGTCGCCCGACGCCGGGTTACTTAACCCATTATCGGCGCGATAATGACTCTGTCCCGGGCCTACCTGCCACGCTATGTCGTTCTGTTGCATTCGGGAGCAGACCTATGTCCAGCTTTTTCCCGGTCGACCTGAGCTCTGTGTTCAACCTTTCGCGCGACCCTGCGCGCTGGCATCCCACCCTGGCCGGAGAACTGGGCAAGTTGCCCGCCGGTCCCCAAGCGTTCTGGGGCGTTCCATTCATGCTCGGGCCAGCGGAGAACAACGGTTGGCTCGAGGTGAGTGCGAGCAAAGGCCTTGCAGAAGTCACGCTCGTCAACTCCCTGATCTCCTACCTTGTCTTCGCCCACTTCTGTGAGGGCGTTCATGCCCCGACCGGCCGTTTCACCGATTACGGTGCAGGCGATGAGCTCGAACCGGGCGAACACCTGGCGGACTACGTGCTCGTATACGGCGATGGCAGCGAACACCGGCAACCCATCCGCCGGCGGTTCGAAGTCAATGAGCTCATCATCCCGCAGTGGCTGCTGCTGCCCTTTGCCTGCCGGCCTCATACGGCAAAAGAACCCCGCGCCTGGCAAGGGCCGCACGAACGCTACTGCTGGGGCTTTGACCAGACCGGCTTCGGCGATTCCCCGGCCGAAGGTCTTGCTCGCTACTGGGTCTACGCGCTGCCCAACCCCTACCCGGATCGCCCGCTCGCGGCGCTTCGCCTTGAACCGTGCGGCGCAGGCCGCGTCGTAGTTGCCGGCATTTCGCTGTATGACGGCCCGTCTCATCCCCTGCGCCACGAGCGCCTGCAGACGTTCCGGCTGGCGCTGCCCGAACCCCTTCCGGCGGATCAAGTCGACGCGAGCATCGACCTGGGGATCATCGCACGGAAATACGCGGTCCCCGCCTTCGATCCCGAATCCTGGCTGACCGGCGATCGGACGGGCTGCGGGGAAGCACCCTTCGGTCCGCAAGCCGGCCTGTTTCTCGACGTTACGGCAAGCCCGGATGCAACGCTGACAGTTAACGGCCGGGGCTATCCGCTCGCGCCGGTGTATGCCCAGAGACACGTGAGCGCCTCAGCGGCCGGGGCCGCGCCTTCTGCCTCGGACCTGCCGCGCATCGAGTTGCTCACGCCACACAATACCTGGCTGCATGGCAAGGTGATTGATGCGACGACCGGAAAGCCGGTTCCCGTGCGCCTCCACTTCCGCGCGCCGGACGGTCGCTACCTGCCGCCGTACGGTCATCGTCACGAGGTCAACGACAACTGGTTCGAGGACTACGGCGCGGACCTGAAGCTCGGATCGACGCAGTACGCGTACATCGATGGAGAGTTCCAAGCCGAGCTGCCAGTCGGCGATGTCTACGTCGAGATCACCAAGGGGCTGGAGTATGCGCCGTTCCGCCGCCGCGTACAAATACAACCCGGCCAGGCTGAACTCATCCTGACGGTCGAGCGTCCGCTCGACTGGCGCAGCAAGGGGTGGGTCACCGCGGACACGCATGTCCACTTCCTGTCACCCCAGACCGCCGCACTCGAGGCGCAGGCCGAAGGCGTCAACCTGGTCAACCTGCTCGCCGCGCAGTGGGGCGACCTGTTCACTAACGTCGGCGACCTGAGCGGCGGGCAATCCGGGGTGAGCCGGGACGATACGGTCGTGTGGGTCGGAACCGAGAACCGCCAACACCTGCTGGGTCACATTAGCCTGCTAGGGGGAAGGGGCGCGCCCGTGTTCCCGATGTCGGCAGGCGGGCCGGACGAGAGTTTCCTAGGCGACCCGCAGTGGACGAGCCTCGCCGAATGGGCGGACCGCTGCCGGGAGCGCGAGGGGCTGGTGGTCATGCCGCATTTCCCGGTCCCATATTGCGAGGCGGCCGCGGATATTGTCCTGGGCAAGGTCGATGCGGCCGAGCTCCGCTTTTTCAATCCGACACTGGACAACGTGAGCATCCGCGAGTGGTATCGCTTCCTCAACCTGGGCTACCGGCTGGCGAGCGTGGGCGGCACAGACAAGATGACCGCCGGCGTGCCCGTGGGCGCCTCGCGGACATATGCCATGCTGGGGGATGAAGAGTTTACCTTCGCGAATTGGGCCAGGGCGGTCCGTGCCGGCCGCACCTTCACGACGACCGGGCCGCTGCTCGAAATGCGTGTGGAAGGGCACGCACCTGGGGATGAGTTCATCCTGCCAGGAGGCGGCGGAACGGTCGAGATTGAAGCGCACGCGGAGTCTGTGCTGCCCTTCAACGAACTACAGATCGTTGTGAACGGCGAAGTCGTCGCTCGTCAGCCGGCCGAACGAATGCCTCCCGGCGCCCGTTCGGCATCTGCACGAGAAGGTCCGGCTATCCGGCAGCGCGTGGATCGCAGCTCGCTGCAGCAGCGACCACTTGATCTGGCTGACCTTCATGCCCACCCACGTCGGAGCGCATACCTCGCCGGTCTACGTCCGCTGCGGTGATGACGAAGTCTTTAACCCGTCCGCCGCGACGTATATGCTGACGCTCATCGATGGAGGGCTGACCTGGCTGGATACGCTCTCGGTGCCCGCGTCGACCGAGCACCAAGCCCGGGTCCGCGGGGTATTCGAAGCGGCCCGCGCCCGGCTCGAGGCCCGGCTGGCATCGCACGTACACACTCACTGACAGATCGGGGCTGCCATGAACTCCAGAGAACGCGTCCGGGCTGCCCTAAAGCGCGAGCATCCGGACCGTCCGCCGAAGGCACTGGCCTTCTGGGAAGAACACGTGCCGGGGATTCCGAACACCGCAGAGCAGCTGCGCCTCGACGTGCGCTTCGTCGACTTCGAGCCACCGCCCGACCAGGCGGACTTTCTGGACTACCTCCGCGGCCTCCCTCCCGACGTCTGCGTGGGCGACCTGCGCCAACTGCGCACGTACCACCAGTGGGATTACCACCCGGAGCACGGGCCGCGCGGCCCGCTGTCGGCCGCCGAAACGCTTGCTGACTTCGCCGAGTTCATCGTCCCCCAGACCGCCACGGCGGCTGGTGGTTTGCGGCTAGGCAAGCAGGTCGCGGCGTACCAGGCCGCGGGTTGGGCTGTCGCGGGTGGCCCACCGCACCTCGGCGGCGAGTTGTTCGAGACCGCTTATCGCCTGCGAGGGTTCGAAACGTTCCTCGAGGACTTGCGGCTGAGGCCGGATTTGGCGCATTACCTTCTCGACCAGATTGCTGCGGCAACGCTTTACAGTGCGGTAATCCTGGCGCGCTCGGGCGTTGACGTGCTCCTGCTCGACGACGATGTGGCCATGTCCAGCGGGATGATCGTGAGCCCTGCAACGTGGCAGACGTTCTTCAAGCCGCGCCTGGCCGAAATCATCCGAGCCGCACGAGCGGAGGCACCGGAGCTTATGGTCTTCTACCACAGCGACGGTGACTTCTCGCTGATCCTGCCGGACCTGGTCGGCATCGGAGTGGACGTGATCAATCCGGTCCAGCCGGACTGCATGGACGCGGAGGCGATCAAGCGCGAGTACGGCACACAGCTCGCTCTGTGGGGAACGGTCGGGACCGCCGCACTGTGGGATTGGGGCGGCCCGGAGGACGTGCGGGCGGAAGTGCGGCGCCGGGCCCGCACGCTAGGTCCCGAGGGGCTGCTGCTCTGCCCGGCATACGACATCGATTTCGCACCGGCCGAGAACCTGTTTGCTTTCGCCGAGGCCGCAGAGGAGCTTGAATCGTAGCATCCATCCGCCATTTGTCTCCCCGATAAACCGACGCCCGTCCGATGCAGAAGGACTGCGTGGGAAGTAACATCTTCGCCGTCATCGCGTGTTGTCGCCTGTGCCAGCCGACCGGGTGCAGGCGCGTGCCCCGCACCCGCGCCCACGCGTCCAGGGTGGAGGTGCCGTCATCATCCGCGTCTGGTTCGAAGAACATCCTCTGGCCGGTTCCCTGATCCTTTGGATCGCCGACATCGTCTTTGTGCTTGGAGGGTCGCTGCTGCTAGTGCGCTCTTCCCTGCCCTCCCAGGGTACGGGCGAGGCCTCAGCCAGAGCCTCATCCTTGTGCTTGGGGGTGTGCTGTTGGTCGCGGCGCTGCTCACCGCCTTCGGGTGGTGGCGCCGGGCCGGCTTTGTCGGCCCGTCGCAATGGCGGGATCTGCGCATCCTCTGGCTGCCTGTGCTGCTGCTCGTCGTGCCCTTTGCCGGTGGGTTTCGCCCCCTGCCGGCCACGGAATTGTTCGGTGCTCGTCACCGGCTACGCCGCAACGGCATTCTTCGAAGAAGGGCTGTACCGCGGGGCCATTCTGGGCCTGTTGCGGCCGAAGGGCGTCTGGCCGTCCGTGCTCATCTCATCACTGCTCTTTGGCCTGGTACACCTCTCCAATATCGCGCTGCGCGGCAATCCCGGCCTGATTGCGCTCCAGGCACTGGGCGCGTTCACCGCGGGGATCGGCATGGCCGCGCTGCGATTGCGCAACCGGTCTATCTGGCCCGTTATCGCGCTGCACTTCGCCCATGATCTGTTCTTCCAGTTGGGCGGCCTGCCGGTCGCCGTGTCCGACGCGATCAATGCCACGGTCCTCATGTTCTACGCGATCTACCTCTTGCGGCCCGCCGTCCGGAGTCATCTGCTGGAGGAGACCGGAGACGGGTCCGCGCCCACGGGCGCGGCTGCAGCCGCTCCACGCGAAATGAGGGGCGGTTGATATGCGGTCGGAATCGTGCTACTCTTCCGCGGAAATAACGCAATAGGAGCGCAGCCATGAACCGCTTTCAGCAACCCGAAGAAACGCTCGATCCTCAAGACTGGCCCGCCATGGCCGCGCTTGGGCGGCAGATGGTCGACGATATGATGGCATGGCTGGAAGGCGTTGGGGAACGCGAGGTATGGCAGCCCGTGCCCGACGAGGTAAAGGGCCATTTTCGCCAGCCGCCTCCCATGGATCCAACTTCGCCGGCACAGGTCTACGAAGAGTTCTGCCGCTACATCCTCCCCTATCCGATGGGGAACGTACACCCGCGCTTCTGGTCGTGGGTCATGGGCAACGGCACCGCGTTCGGGATGCTGGCTGAGATGCTGGCCGCGGGCATGAACCCGAACATGGGCGGCGGCGAGCACGTGGGCATCTACGTCGAACGGCAGGTCATCGACTGGACCAAGGCGCTTCTCGGGTACCCAGGGAATGCAAGCGGCACACTTGTCAGCGGAGGCTCGGTAGCCAACCTGATCGCGCTCGCCATCGCGCGCAACGCAGGGGCCGGAGTCGACGTACGGGCGGCCGGCTTGCAGTCGTGTGGGGACCGGCTCACTGTTTATGCCTCCGTCGAGACACACAGCTCGATCCAGAAGGCGGTCGAACTGCTGGGGCTGGGCCGCGACAACCTGCGGCTGATCCCGGTCGACGCGGCGTTCCGAATCGATCTCCCTGCCCTCGAGGACACGCTGGCAGAGGATCGCGCAGCCGGCCTGCGCCCGATCTGCATCGTGGGGAACGCCGGCACCGTGAATACCGGCGCGATCGATCCGCTCGAAAGACTCGGGGAGATCGCACGGCGCGAAGGCGTCTGGTATCACGTGGACGGCGCCATTGGCGCGCTGCAGCGCGCTCGCGCCCGACCTCAAGCCGAAGCTGGCGGGGATGGAACGGGCAGACTCGATCACGCTGGACTTCCACAAGTGGCTGTACGCGCAGTTCGAGGCCGCCTGCGTGCTGGTCCGGGATGCGGCGGCGCACCGCGATACTCTCTCCCTGACTCCCGAATACCTCGAGCACGGCACACGCGGGGTTTCTGCGGGCGCCGACTGGCCGAGCGAATACGACATCCAGTTGACGCGCAACTTCAAGGCGCTGAAGATCTGGATGTCGCTGCGCGAGCACGGCGCGGCGAAGTACGGCCGGCTGATTTCGCAGAACGCCGCACAGGTGCGCTACCTGGCCGAGGTGGTCGGCGAAACGCCTGAGCTCGAGCTGCTAACGCCCGTGCAACTGAACATCGCCTGCTTCCGATACACTCCGGGCGGCCGCGGCGACGAGGCGCTGAACGCACTCAACAAGGAGCTCCTCTTCCGCCTGCACGAGAGCGGGGTGGCCGCGCCGTCCTACACGACCCTGAACGGCCGCTATTGGCTGCGGGTGGCGAACACGAACCATCGCACCCGCCGGGAGGACTTCGACCTGCTGGTGCGTGAGGTCGTGCGGCTGGGGCGAGAGATTGCAGCCGAAGCGTAAGCGACGAGTCGGACTGCCTGTCGAACCGCAACCCTTGTGACGAGTCTCCCGTATAGTCGCGAGGGAGAACGACGATGAACAACAACAACGTTTCCGTATCAGGCGGGGGTACGCCGGCGAAGGTCCGACGGCCGGGAGGCCGGATAGCCTGGATTATGCCGGTGCTGGCCCTTCTTGCAGTCGCCGCGCCGTTTATCGGCGCAGGGACCTTGGCCTGGCCGATGGCGTGGGTCTACATCGTGCTCAGCACGGCCGCCAGCGTGATCAGCCGGATGCTCATGATCCGCGCGCATCCTGAGCTCGAGGCGGAACGCGCGGGGTTCCTGTCGAACCCGGGCACGAAGCGCTGGGACCGGGTCGTTGCGCCGCTTGTGATCTTCGGGCCGACCGTGATTTCCTTCGTCGCGGGCCTGAACTACCGCTTCGGCTGGCCCCCTGCGGTCCCGGTGGCGCTGCAGGTGCTGGCCGTCCTCGTCATGGCGGCCTCGCTGGCCTTTGCGTCCTGGGCGATGATCGCGAATGCGTTCTTCTCGTCGGTAGTGCGCGTCCAGACCGAGCGCGGGCACCGCGCCGTGAGCGACGGCCCCTACCGCTTCGTGCGCCACCCGGCTTATGCCGCGACCGTTCCCGCGCAGTTTGCCATCGCGCTCATGCTCGGCTCGGCCTGGGCGCTGATCCCGGCCGCGCTCGTGTCCGCGCTGGTCGTCCTGCGCACCGCCCTGGAAGACCGCGCGCTCCTCGCCGAACTCCCGGGTTACCCTGACTACGCAGCCCGGGTACGCTACCGCCTCCTGCCGGGCGTCTGGTAGCAAACTGTATACCACCAAGAATCAAAGGACCGAAGGTTCACAAGGCTTTTTTCTGCTTTGTGAACCTTCGGTCCTTTGATTCTTGGTGGTTGAGCCGCCGCGGGTTGCGCGGGCGTGCAGGGAGGGTTATGATCACCTTATCGGATATCGTGAACGCGAACGCAACAGGTGAGGTGTGATCATGAAGGCGATCCGCATCTACGAATACGGCGGGCCTGAAGTCCTGCAGTTCGAAGAGCTCCCGACGCCGGAACCCGGGCCCGGCCAGGCGCTGGTCGAAGTGGCCGCCATCGGCGTGAACTTCGTCGACATCTACAACCGCAGGGGTTGGTACAAGCTGCCTTTGCTGCCGGCGGGGATCGGCGGCGAGGGCGCGGGCCGGGTCGCGGCGGTCGCGCCGGACGTGACGGAGGTCAAGCCGGGCGACCGGGTGGCCTGGCTCGGCGCGGCGAACGGGTACGCCACCCACATCGTGATCGCAGCGTCGAAGCTCGCGCCGGTGCCGGAGGGCGTCAGCGACGAGCAGGCGGCCGCGGCCATGGTCCAGGGCGTAACCGCTCATGTCCTCACCACCCGTACGTACCCGCTGAAGGCGGGCGACTGGATGCTCATCCATGCGGCCGCGGGTGGAGTGGGGCGGCTGATGTGCCAGATGGGCCGCCGGCTGGGCGCGCACGTGATCGGCACGGTTTCCACTCCGGAGAAGGCCCGAGTGGCGCAGGAGATGGGCGCGGAGCACACGATCAACTACACGCAGCAGGACTTCCTGGCCGAGGTCAGGGAGATCACCGGCGGCAAGGGCGTGAACGTCGTGTACGACTCGGTGGGCAAGGACACCTTCGACAAGAGCCTCGACTGCCTCGCGCCCTTGGGCTACATGGTGCTGTTCGGCCAATCCAGCGGCTTCCCGCCGCCCTTCGAGATCGCCCGGCTTGGCGGCCCGCGCTCGCTCTTCCTCGACACGTCCATCGGTCTTCGCGTACGTGGGCGACCGGCCGTCGCTCCTGCGCCACACCGAGGCCGTCTTTGACATGGTCCAGAACGGCGAGCTGCTGCTGCACATCGACCGCGAGTACCCGCTGGCCGAGGCCGCCAAGGCTCACGCCGACCTGGCGGATCGGAAGACGACGGGGAAGCTGCTGCTGATTCCGTAACGGACCTCACCCCGCGGCCCCCTCTGCTGTATCGCGAGAGAGGGGGATGAGCACTCGCATCCCCTCATCCCCGCATGGCCGCGGGGGTGAGGTCCGTGCACTTCCATTGCACTGGCCTGCACTGCCCCTGCGCACCGCCTGCACGGCTTATGCGTTCGCGCTATTGATCGGTTCCAGCCCATTTCGTATGATCTCGGCAGCCAGCGCAAACTATGCCTCAGCGTGCGCCGCGCTGCAGCCGTCCCGGCCAATGATGACACTGACAAGGTACGGTCTATGCCCTTGAGCACCCAGCCAGTTCCCGTTCCCTCCCTTCCGCCCATCCTTGAGATGCGGAATATCACCAAGCGCTTTCCGGGTGTGCTCGCGCTGGCAAGCGTCGATTTCGACGTGTACCCGGGCGAGGTCCACGCACTCGTCGGCGAAAACGGCGCTGGGAAATCGACCCTCATGAAGATCCTGGCGGGCGTGTACGAGCGCGACGAGGGCGAGGTCATCTTCGACGGCCAGCCGGTGGACTTCACCAACACGCGCCAGGCTCAACTGGCCGGCATCGCTACCATCTACCAGGAACTCAACCAGGTCCCCTACCTCTCCGTCACCGAAAACATCTTCCTGGGCTCGGAGCTCATGCGTGGGGCGGTGATCAATACGCAGGAGATGCACAACCAGTCCCGCGCCCTCCTTGCCAAGCTCCACCTCGACATCGACCCGCGCACCCTCATCAACCGGCTCGGCGTCGCCCAGCAGCAGATGGTCGAGGTGGCGAAGGCGCTGCACCAGAAGGCCAAGCTGATCATCATGGACGAGCCCACCTCGTCGTTGAGCATCCGGGAGATCCACGACCTGTTCGCGATCGTCCGCGAGCTCCGCAGCCAGGGCGTCTCCGTTGTCTACATCAGCCACCACCTCGAAGAGAGCTTCGAGCTTGCCGATCGCATCACCGTGTTGCGCGACGGGCACAGGGTTACGACACAGCCGGCCGGCGAGTTGAACGTCGAAAAGCTGATTCGTTTGATGGTGGGCCGGGACCTCACCGAGCAGTTCCCGAAGGAGGTGGCACAGCGCGGACAGGAGATGCTGCGGGTCGAAGGGCTGTGGCAGGAGCCGCGGCTGAGCGATATCAGCTTCAGCGCCTATGCGGGCGAGGTGCTCGGTATCGCGGGCCTGGTTGGCGCGGGGCGGACGGAGCTGGTCCGGGCGATCTTCGGCGCGGACCCGATCGACGCGGGTCGCATCTACGTCAAGGGCAAGGAGGTCAGGATCAATTCGCCCCAGGATGCGGTCGACGCGGGCATCGGGCTGCTGACCGAGGACCGGAAGCAGCAGGGGCTGTGCCTCCACATGAGCGTCCGCGACAACGTCGCCATGGCGGTGCTGAGCAAGCTGACCCCGGGACCGGTTACGAACCGCACGAAGGAAAGCTCCCTTGCCCAGCGCTTCATCCAGAACCTGAACATTAAGGCGTCGAGCCAGGAACAGCTGGCCATGAACCTGTCGGGCGGCACGCAGCAGAAGGTCGTGCTCAGCAAGTGGCTGGCGACCGGGCCGGCGGTGCTGATCTTCGACGAGCCGACCCGCGGCATCGACGTGGGCGGCGAAGGTTGAGATCTACAAGCTGATCAACGACCTGGCCCGACAGGGGGTCGCGATCCTGATGATCAGCTCGGAACTGCCGGAAGTGCTCGGCATGAGCGACCGGATCATGGTCATTGGCGGCGGCCGCGTCCGCGGGTTTCTAAGCCGCAACGAAGCCACCGAAGAGACAATCATGGAAATGGCGACCGCGACAGACCGCCGGACCGGCGGTGTGGCCTCCGTCGCTCAAGATGCGTCCCTCCCGAAGGAGGCAGCATGAGCCAGACCACCAGCGGAACCACCCGAGCAAGCCGCAGCGCCGGCTCTGTCGTGGGCGGTTTTATTCGTAACACCGGCCCCCTGGCCGTGCTCCTCGTCATGGGCGCGCTCCTGTGGATCACGGCGCCCGCGTTTCGCTCGCCGACCAGCATCATGCTACTCGCGCTGGAGGCTGCCGCCATCGGCATTGTCGCGGCGGGGCAGACCTTCGTGATCCTGACCGGCGGCATCGACCTCTCGGTGGAGGCGATGGTCTCCTTCGCGGGCGTCCTCGCAGCGATCCTTATCGCAGGGACCAACATCGCCGGCGGCCAGATCGCCAACGGCATGGGCTCGGTGCCCGCCATCCTGATCGCCGTCGCAGCCGGCGGCCTGATCGGCCTCGTGCAGGGCCTGCTCATCACCAAGATGCGCATGAACCCGCTGATCGTCACGCTCGGCTTCCGCAGCATGCTGCTGGGCGTGGCGCTCGTCTGGACGCGCGGCGCGGGCATCAACATCCAGAAGGACCCGTTCCTATCGTTCATCACCGGCCTTATCACCGTCGGTGGGGTGAAGATCCCGATGCCGTTCGTCATCGCGTTGATCATCTACTTCATCGCCTGGTTCGTTCTCAAGAATACGAAATTGGGCCGCTACACCTATGCGATGGGCGGCAATGAGACCGCGACCAGGCTGTCCGGCATCAACGTCGACCGCTACAAGATGATGATTTACGGGATCAGCGGCCTGCTGGCCGCGATCGGCGGCATCCTGGTCATGGGCCGGCTCCAGTCGGGCGCGTACCAGAACGGCACAAACATGACGCTGACGTCCGTCGCTGCGGTCGTCATCGGCGGCACCTCGCTGTCGGGCGGCGTCGGCGGCATCTGGGGCACGATGGTCGGCGTGTTCATCATGCGCCTGGTCGAAGCCGGCCTCGTGTACCTGAGCGTCCCGTCGACGGCGAAGGAGATCGTGATCGGCGCGATCATCGTCCTGGCCGTCGCGCTGGACGTCATCCGGCAGGGCCAGGTGCCGTGGCTGCGCCGCCGGAGAGGCGCACCGAAAACATCAGCGTAGAAACCAGGTTTCTGGCAGAAACCTGGTTTCTCAAACGAAATTACCATTCACCACAATCCGAAGGAGGACTCGCATGTTTCAGAAGAGAATGGTGACCGCCCTGTCGCTGATCGCCGTCCTGGTGATGGTGATCGGCTGCGCGGCGCCCGCAGCCCAGCCCGCGCCGACCACGGCGCCGGCCCAGCAGCCTGCCGCCACGCAGCCGCCCGCTGCGCCGGCCGCAACCGAGGCGCCGAAGGCCACCGAAGCGCCAAAGGCAACTGAAGCACCCGCTGCAGGCGCTGCGGGCGGAACGACTGTCGGCTTCGTGCCGCCTGCGCTGACCTCGCCGTTCCATGTGGCGATGGTCGACGGTGCGACCGCCCAGTCGAAGGAGCTCGGCTGGAACATCGACGTGCAGGCCCCGGCGTCGGAAGGCGACTTCCAGGCGTTCGTGACCACCGTCGAGCAACTGCTCCAGAAGGGCGTCAAGGCGATCTCGATCAACCCGATCGGCACCGACTCGGCCGTGACCGCCGTCAAGGCTGCCAACGAGAAGGGCATCCCGATCCTGGCCCACAACTTCATCACGCCGTTCTCCGAAGGCAAGGTCGTTTCGTACATCGGCTACGACCAGTGGGGCGGCGCGGAGAAGCTGGCGAAGACAAGCTGCGAGCTGATCGCCAAGAAGAAGGGTACGACTGCCGACAAGACCGACGGCAAGGTCTACATCCTGCTGGGCATCGACTCGATCTTCTCGCACCGGCGCACGGGCGGCTTCAAGGCCGGGCTGGCGAAGTACTGCCCGAACGTGAAGATCGTCGGCGAGCAGACGGCCGAGTGGCTGCGCACCAAGGGCTCCGAAGTGGCGACCATCGCCCTGCAGAAGGACCCGGACATCGACCTGTTCTACGGCAACTCGGACGAGATGGCGATCGGCGCAGCACTCGCGGCCGAGCAGCTGGGCAAGACGATCAACAAGGACTTCTTTGCCGTCGGCATCGACGGCAACCAGCCGACCCTCGACCTGCTCAAGCAGGGCAAGTTCTCCGCCACCCTGGGCGTCGATCCCTTCCGCATGGGCCAGACCGTCGTGAAAACGATGGAAAAGGTCCTGAAGGGCGAGACCGTGCCCGAGATCCTGCTGACCCCGTCGGTCGTGGTGACGCCGGAGAACCTGCAGGAATATCTCGACGGCAAGCTGTGGACGGAGCCGGTTGCGGGTTCGCCTGAGACCGACAACGACAAGCCCACCGTGCCGGATGAGGGCGGCGCTGCCGCTGCCCCGGCTGCAGGCGCGGGCAAGGAAGCGTACGTCGGCTTCGTGCCGCCCGCGCTGACCTCGCCGTTCCATGTGGCGATGGTCGACGGCGCGACCGCGCGCACGAAGGAGCTGGGGTGGAAGCTGGACGTGCAGGCGCCGGCGTCGGAAGGCGACTTCCAGGCGTTCGTGACTACCGTCGAGCAACTGCTGCAGAAGGGCGTGCAGGCGATCTCGATCAACCCGATCGGCACCGACTCGGCTGTGACCGCGGTGAAGGCGGCGAATGACAAGGGTGTGCCGATCCTGGCCCACAACTTCATCACGCCGTTCTCTGAGGGCAAGGTCGTCTCGTACATCGGCTACGACCAGTGGGGCGGCGCGGAGAAGCTGGCGAAGACGACCTGCGATCTGATCGCGAAGAAGTACAACACGACCGCCGATAAGACGAACGGCAAGGTCTTCATCCTGCTCGGCATCGACTCGATCTTCTCGCACCGGCGCACGGGTGGCTTCAAGGCCGGGCTCACCAAGTACTGCCCGAACGTCAAGATCGTGGGCGAGCAGACGGCCGAGTGGCTGCGCACCAAGGGCTCTGAAGTGGCGACCATCGCCCTGCAGAAGGACCCGGACATCGACGTCTTCTACGGCAACTCGGACGAGATGGCGATCGGCGCGGCGCTGGCGGCCGAGCAGCTGGGCAAGACGATCAACAAGGACTTCTTCGCAGTCGGCATCGACGGGAACCAGCCGACGCTGGACCTGCTGAAGCAGGGCAAGTTCTCTGCTACCCTCGGCGTCGATCCGTTCCGCATGGGCCAGACCGTCGTCAACACGATGCAGAAGGTGCTTGCGGGCGAGAAGACGCCGGAGATCATCTTGACGCCGTCGGTCGTGGTGACGCCGGAGAACCTGCAGGAGTATCTCGACGGCAAGCTGTGGACCGAACCGGTCGCCGGCTCGCCCGAGACGGATAACGACCAACCGACCGTGCCGGACTGATCGGCAGGGCAAACGAGAGACCTCCGAGGTTTGCGACTACGTCGCCTGAAACCTCGGAGGTCGTGTCGTGCGGGCCGATGGGATCGGCGGCAAGCCGGGATGGGCGCAACCCATCCCGGCTTGCTTTTTCCCCTCCAAAACACTATAAAGACTCGCATGGAGATCGACGAGTTCTTCGCCGGCCGCGACGGGTCGAAACTCATCTTCGACAGGGTGTACGAGGCGGCGAGCTCGCTTGGCCCGCTGGCGGTGCGTGTCACCAAGAGCCAGGTGGCGCTGGTGTGCGAGAAGCCGTTCGCATGGGTCTGGATTCCCGGCATGTATCTTCGGACGAAACCTGCTCCCCTGGTGCTGACATTGTCGTTCCGCGAGCGGCGGCCGTGGTCGCGGTGGAAAGAGATCTACGAGGCGAAGCCGGGCCGGTTCGCGCATCACCTCGAGCTGTGGAAGCCGGAGGACGTGGACGAGGACGTGCGCGGGTGGCTGCGGAGAGGCGTTGGAAGCTGCGGGGATGAGGGGATGGAACGCAGGGGGTATTCCCCCTATCCCCGCATCCCCGCCGTTCGGTAATTGCGCAAGGGAGGATCGATGGCTGGGAATGAAGTGCACTTGTTTTCGCCGCTGACGCTGCGGACGGTGACGGCGCGGAACCGCATTTGGGTTTCGCCGATGTGCCAGTACTCCGTCTTCAAGGAGGATGGGGTGGCGACGGCGTGGCACATGGTACACCTGGGGAGCCGGGCGGTGGGGGGCGCGGGGCTGATCATCGTCGAGGCGACGGCGGTGGAGGCGCGCGGGCGGATCAGCGCGCGGGACCTGATGCTGTGGAACGAGGAGCAGGCCGCCGCGCTCGCCCCGATCGCCGCATTCATGGCGGAACACGGCGCAGTGCCGGCGATCCAGCTGGCGCACGCGGGCCGGAAGGCGCAGGTGCCGGGTGCGATCGCGCCGAGCGCGCTTGCCTACGAGAAGATGGCCGTGCCGCAGGAGATGGGGCCGGACGAGATCGAGGCGGTGCTGGCGGCGTTCGAGCGAGGGACGCGGCTGGCGGTGCAGGCGGGGTTCCAGGCGATCGAGATCCACGGCGCGCACGGGTACCTGCTGCACGAGTTCCTCTCGCCGATTTCCAACCAGCGCACGGACGAGTTCGGCGGCAGCCTGGAGAACCGCAGCCGGCTGCTGCGGATGGTCAGCCAGGTGGTGCGGGGCGCGCTGCCGGACAACCTGCCGCTCTTCGTCCGCATCAGCGCGACGGACTGGATCGAAGGCGGGTGGGATATCGACGAGAGCGTGGAGCTGGCGCGCATGCTGAAGGAGCTGGGCGTTGACCTGATCGACGCGTCGTCGGGCGGGCTGTCGGCGGCGCAGCAGATCAAGCTGGGGCCGGCGTACCAGGTCCCCTTCGCGGAGCGCATCCGGCGTGAAGCGGGCATCCCCACGGCGGCGGTGGGGCTGATCACCGAGGCGGCGCAGGCGGACGGGATCATCCGGGAGGGGAAGGCGGACGCGGTGCTGATCGCGCGGGCGTCGCTGCGTAACCCCTACTGGCCGATGCATGCGGCGCGGCAGCTGGGGCGGGACGTCGTGATCCCGTTTCAGTATCAGCGGGCGTGGTAGGCTCGCTCACCACCAAGAACCTAAGAAACCAAGTTTCACGAAGCTCTTTTTAGCTTGGTGTGGCTTTGGGTCTTTGATGCCTGGGGGTGAAGAAGGCAAGGAGTTGCGATATGACTGAAGCCAAGGTGGCGGTGCTGTATACGCGGCCGGAGACGGTGCTGGAGGATTACGGGCGGCTGTTCGAGCTGGCGGACGGAGCGGCGGCGCTGGACCGGAACGCGACGACGATCCTGAAGGACAATATCTCCTGGCACTACCCGATGCCGGGGGCGAACACGACGCCGTGGCAGCTGGAAGGGTCGATCGAGGCACTGCGCGGGTGCGGGTTCGACGACCTGGTGTGCGTGCAGAACAAGACGGTCGTGACCAACGCGTTCAAGGGCGAGGACCTGAACGGCTACATGCCGATCTGCCGCCACTACAACGTGCCGGTGAAGTACAACTTCCGCGAGCAGGACATGAGGTGGGTCCCGTACCGGCCGAAGGCGAAGATGCTGGCGCTGGACAAGGTGTACCCCGAGGGGCTGCGCATCCCGGACTACTTCTGCGGGAGCAACATCGTGCACCTGCCGACGGTGAAGTGCCACATCTACACGACGACGACCGGCGCGATGAAGAACGCGTTCGGCGGGCTGCTCAACCACCACCGGCACTACACGCACACGTGGATCCACGAGACGCTGGTCGACCTGCTGGCGATCCAGAAGGAGATCCACCCGGGCATCTTCGCGTTCATGGACGGGACGACGGCGGGCAATGGGCCGGGGCCGCGCATCGTGAAGCCGGAGATCAAGAACGTGATCCTGGCGTCGGCGGACCAGGTGGCGATCGACGCGGTGTCGGCCAAGATGATGGGGTTCGACCCGCTGACGATTCCCTACATCCGGCTGGCGCACGAGGCGGGGCTCGGCTGCGGCGACGTGCGGGAGATCGAGGTGGTGGGCGACGACGTGGCGGGCGTGAACTGGCATTTCGAGGTGGGCAAGAGCTTCCACCTGTTCCTGGCGTGGCTGGGCTGGTTCGGGCCGCTGAAGTTCCTGCAGCACCTGATCTTCCACACGCCGATCGTCGCGATCCCGACGCTGGTGTCAGAGGTCGAGCACGATTATGTGCACTGGCCGTTGAAGGAGAAGCACGTCTACGAGCACTGGCGCGCGACGACGGAGTGGGGGAAGATGTTCGCGGAGTATCAAGAGCGGGGGCATTTGAACTGATGGGGCGGCGCGGATTAGGCTCAGAACGCAGTTCGACCTCTCCCCCCGCCCCCTCCCCGCTGCGGCAGGGGAGGGGGGAGATGCTGTGCCGGACGGTTTGCATTTCGGTGGGCGATTCTTAAAGCCCCACAACAAGGAGGTGAAGCATGGCGTGGTTTGACAAGGCCCTGAAGTCCGTACAGGACACGGCGGGGAAGGCTGCCTTTGAGGCGGACAAGCTGGTGCGCGCGAACCGCGAGGCAAGCGTGCTGTCGGAGATGCAGCAGAAGGTGCAGGGCAAGCTGGTGGACCTGGGGGAAGCGGCGCTGGCGCTGCACAAAGCCGGGGCGCTGGCCGATCCTACGGTGGCCGCGCTGGCGGCGGAGCTTGCGGAACTGCAAGGGCAGATCGAGTTGCAGAAGGAGAAAGTCGAAGCGATCCGGAGCGAGCAGCACCAGCCGGAGGGGCATGGGGTCGCGGCGGCGAAAACGCCCGCGCAGCCGGCCTCGCACGTTGTGCCGGTTGGTGCGGCCGCACCGGCCTCGGTGGTGGAACCGGCGCCGGCCGAGCCTGCGGAGGAGGAGGCAGACGGCGCCGTGCCGGCCCTGGACGCCGAACCGGTGGCGACGGAGAATCCCGCCGCGGCGCAGACGGCGCAGGCCGAGTCGGCAGCGGCGGAGCCGGTGGGGCCGGCGCTGGTCGAGTGCCCACAGTGTCACAGCAGGGTGAAGGCGACGGCGATGTTCTGCCCGGAGTGTGGGAACCGGCTCAAGTAAGAGGGCAACGGCGGCTGGGGCATAACTTCTCTTGCACGCGGTTTGCGGGGGTGCGGTTCAAGTGTTCGCGCGGTCGGTAGCAGTTTGGGCCACGAGTATCCGGAACACGAGTATCTGGACCACGAAGGCCCGAAGGTGATCGAAGTCCACGAGCACGAAGTCCGCGAAGCTGCACGCCGCCTTGCCACTCGACGACTTCCCCTTCGCAACCATGCTCCAGATACCTTGCCACCCGTGGCCCTGGAGGCGGTACAGGTTAGTCGCGGGCTTCGGGCTTCGCGGGCTTCGGACTTCGCGGGCTTCGGTCTTCGTGCTTCGTGGACTTCGATCACCTTCGCGCCTTCGTGTTCCAAACCGCTGAACCGCGGCGCAAAATCGCGAACCATACCCGTGTTGCGGTGGGGGCTTGACCTCGGGCCGGTTTATGTGATAATAGTTGTACATTCTCCCTGGCCGGAGGCGTGAATGAGCCGTTTGTCTGTTGGCGATGCGGCCCCTGACTTTGCTCTACCGAATCACGAAGCGACCTCGATCAGCCTCTCGGAGGTCCTAAACGGCACAGGGCGCTGCTGCTGTTCAACCTGGGCTTCATCTGAATGCACTGCCGCAACCATGTGGCGCAGTTGCGTCATGAGCACCCAGAGTTCAAGGCCGAGATACACCGAAATCCGGTGATGGCGCCGAACCGGCCGGCGTCGATCGCGAAGTACGTCAACGCGGCACCCCACGCCCTTCCCAATCCTCGAGCGATCCGGGCGCGCGGGTCGCCGAGTTGTACGGCATCGAGACCTTCACTGCGCCCTTCATGACCGTGTTCATCGGGGCGATGTTCGTGGTGGACCAGGACGGGCGGGTCCGCTACGCCGGACTACAGCGTGCCGCTCGATCAGCCGCCCGGATGACAGCAAGCCGCTAGCGGTCTTGACGGGGATCGCCTCGTAGTGTAGCGAGCGACTTGCCCTTTGCGCGGCCCGCCTATGATCCTGCTGCTTGCTCCCGCTGCGTTTCGGCTCCGGTTTTTCCAACTCCAATGCTGCCAGGGCCGTGTAGATCCGATCGACCTCACGGCGGAGCGCACCTGCGTCGCCGCCCTGCTGCGTGACCCCGGCGAGGACGTGCTCGACTGCGGCGTCGTAGTCCCGCTTGAACTTCTCGTTCGAGCGTGTGCCAGGGCACGTTGGCGAGCGTGGCGGCGGCCTGCGGGTCGTAGGGAATGCGGCCGGTGTGCAGCAGGACCGCGATGATGGGGTAGCCGGCGTAGCCCTGCCAGCGGGTCGCGTTGTCGTTCGAGGTGATGGCCGATCCGTCCGAGGACCACTTGACGGTGTAGGACTTGTCGCGTCGGACGAAAGCACCTCGGCGGTGGTTTCTCCCGGTGAGCCTGACACGGCCGTCCGCGACCGCGGCGAGCGCTTCATAGACTTTGGCGATGGGCGGCAGGTTCCACTTCGTCATAGATTAGCTCCTTCCGGGTGGACACGAATGGCTGCGGGGATGGGGGGATGAGGGAATGTCTCTGGTTCTATCCCCGCATCCCCTTATCCTCGCGGCTCCGCGCGTGCCAGGCGCGGATGGCTTGCTCGTGCTGGGGATAGTGCTTGAATGAATCCCAGCCGAGGCGGCGATAACAGCGCGACTTGGTTGCGAACTGCTCGTGGGGTGCGGCGGCGATGTAGTCGACCAGGCGGCGGTGGGTCGCGTCAAGCTGCTCGCAGAACTTCGGCCAGCGAAAGGCTGCGTTTGCGGGCCGTCGTCTGCTCGTTGAACGCGTCGATCCCTCCGTACAGCGCCTTGTAGCTGGCGGGGCAGCTCACCGCGGGCGATCACCGGGAGTTGTTCCAGCGACTCGGCTTCCCATGTCGTGACGTGAGCGAGAATGTCCTTTATCGACCAGTCGCCCACGACGCCGGGCTGCTCGAGTTCCTCGGGAGAAAGGTCCGCATACGATGCCTGGAACGGCGCCCAGGCGGCTTCGATCTTATCGAGCAGTTTCTGGTTATCCATTGGCACCCTCCGCCGGACAACGGCTGAACAGGTTGCTGCGCCCCTGTTTGCCCGCGGGCACGAGAAGGCCCAGCTCGCGGAGGCAGTAGGTCATGCGGCGGGCGAGCCAGGCGGGGCGGTCGAGCGCGCGGGCGAGCTGGACGGGGGTGAAGGGATCGGGGAGGCCCGGCGGGAGGAGGCCGAGGAGGTCGGCGGGCTGCTCGAAGACGTGGGCGCTGACCACCTCGAGCAGGCGCCGCTCGCTGGTGGCCCACCCGCGGCGCCGCCAGTTGACCGTCTCGTCGCGGACGCGCACCTCTTCCTCCCGGATGAGCAGCACCTCGAGCGTGAAGTTGCGCTCAGCCAGGAGGGCGGGGAAGCTGACGAACTCGGCGAACAGCAGCTCCCGGCCGCCCCGCTTGGGAGAGCGCCGCCGGCCGAGCACCTCGCCGCCGTCGCCCTGGCGCACGATCCACTTTTCCAGCCCGATGGGGTAGATCAGCCGCACTTCGTGCGACTGCGTGAGCTTCGTCGAGCTTCCGCTTGAGCTTGGCGAGGCTGCTGCGTCTGAATCTCGACCAGCAGGTCGGGCCGGCCGGGACGTGGGCGCACGATGTCGATGAAGAAGCCGTCGACGCGCACCTCGAAGCGGTCGCCTTCCCGGCCGTACCAGCGCTTCAGCGCGGCGTGCAGCGGCTTCTCATTCAGCGTCCCGATGTGGCTCGGGCGAGGTTCAGCGATGTCGCTTCCCTGGCCCTGCGCGTCGTCCTGGTCCAACCCCGTTCGCCTTCGTCGTGTCCCTGTGTTTGCGGCCCCGCTACGCCCCCGCGTATCCGGCATGGCCGTGGGGCGGGCGCAGGTGGTCCGCACCTGCACGTACTGCCCGGCCTCCGACGCTTCCTGCACCGACTCCATCAGGTCGAGCACGTGAAGCGCCAGCTCGCCGCTGGCCCGGTGGGGCCGCCCTTCCTGGATGGCCTGGGCCATGTCGGACAGGCCGAGCCCGCGGCTGTTGTCGCTGTAGGGGTGGGTCAGCGGGACCTCGCGCCGACGCCTCGTCGCTTCGCCAGCTTGACCCGCACGAGACCGCCGAACGTGTTCGGATCGGGGACGCTCAGCGGTGCCTTCCGAGCCGTAAATCTCGATGCGCGGGAGGTTGTGGGCCCAGATGTCGAAGCTCATGATGATGGACGCGACAGGGCCGGACGCGAAATCGAGGGTGGCCGCGTAATGCGTGGGCACTTCCACCGGCAGGCGCTCGCCCCGGCGCGCCTCGCTGGTTGCGATCCGTTCGGGGAAGGACTTGCGGGCGGTGCCCGAGACGCGGACCACGGGACCGAGCAGGCTGACGAGCGCGGTCAGGTAATAGGGCCCGATGTCGAACATCGGCCCGGCGCCCTGGCGGCAGAAGTTGCGCGGGATCGGGGTGCCAGCTTTCCGGGCCGTGGCCGGCCATGAAAGCGACCGCCGCTACCGGCTCGCCGATGACGCCCTCGTCGATCAGCCGGCCGCAGGTCTGGATGCCCGCGCCGAGGAACGTGTCGGGCGCGCTGCCGACGCGCAGCCCCATCCGGCCGGCGAGCGCGAGCATTTCCGCGCCGCTCCTCCGCGAGATCGCGAGCGGCTTCTCGGTGTAGGCGTGCTTGCCCGCCTCGAGCGCGCGCCGGTTGACCAGCGAATGCGCGGCCGGGACCGGTGAGGTTCGAGGACGACGTCGACGTCGGGGCTCTCGACCAGCGCGTCGACGGGCAGGCGCGCGGATGCCGTGCTCGCGGGCCTTGGCGCTCGGCGCGCTCCGGCAGGGCATCGGCGCAGGCGACCAACTGCAGGCCGGGCAGCGTGCGGCAGTTCTTCATGTAGATGCCGCTGATGTTGCCGCAGCCGATGATGCCGACCCTACTCCCGGTTGCTTGCGCCATGCCCCCACCCCTTTTTGACGAGATAGCGATAACTCCTATCCACCGTTGCCCACATGTCGCCCGCGGTCCGGTCAAGCTCGACGATGAGCCACTCGGCGTGCGGCTCGGCGGCGCGGAGGATGTGCGGCCAGTCCAGCGTGCCGTCGCCCACGGCGGTCATCGGGTCCCGGACCGTGCCCGGGCCGTCCTTGACGTGGATCAGCACGGCGCGCGGGCCGAGCTTCGCGATCACCTCGGCCGGGTCGTGTTCGGCGACGTGTGCCCAGTACGTGTCGACCTCCCAGATGACGTCGGGGTCCAAACGACCCAGCATGTGCTCGTAGGCGGGGCGGCCCTCGACGAGGGTGAACTCCTGGCGGTGGTTGTGATAGCCGACGGTCATGCCGTGCTCGCGGGCGACGGCGGCCCCTGCGTTCAGCATGTCGGCGGCCTGGTAGATGCCTTCCAGGCTCTGGAACAGGGACTCGGGCAGGGAGCCGACCAGACGATGCGCGGGCAGCCGATGGCGGCCATCGTGTCGAGCACTTCGTTCTTCTTGTCGCCGATTGGCAGCGGACTGTGGGCGGAAGGGACCGCGAGGCCGAGCTCGCGGAAGAGCCTGCCGGCCGCCTCGGGGGTTGTTCCCGCGAAGCCGGCAGGCTCCGACGCCCGCGTAGCCCATGGCGGCCACCCGGCGCACGCCCGCCTCGAAGCCGTGGGCCAGGGTCTCACGGATCGAGTAGAGCTGCAATGCTACTGGAACGGGATACATAGGTCTCCCTTAAAGCGAAATCCGGCGACCATGCGGTCCGCAGACCGATCGCCGCCGGACCCGGCGTTCGGATTTCTCCGATTATAGCTCAACCCGGAAGGGAGTCCACCTGGTTCGCGACGTGCCTGCCGGCGTGCCTGCGGCCCGCCGTGCGGCCGCCGGGGCTAACGCGCGGCCCTGGCTGGAAGCGCGGCGTGCTCGAGGATCGACTTGACGAGGCCGGGGCCGCGATAGATCGAGGCCGGTGTAGACCTGGACGAGGGTCGCGCCGGCGTCCAGCTTTTCGAGCGCTCCTCTGCCGACATGACGCCGCCGGCGGCGATGATCGGGAAGCGGCCGCCGGTGAGGTCGACGACCCGGCGCAGCATGGCGGTGGCGTGGCCGCGCAGCGGCTTGCCGCTCATGCCGCCCGATCTCGCCGGCAAGCGGCGAGGCCAGGCCGTCGCGGCGGAGCGTCGTGTTGGACAGGACGATGCCGTCCATGCCCGCCTGGCGGATCGCGGCGACCGCGTCGACCAGTTGTCGGGGGTGAGGTCGGGCGCCAGCTTGAGCAGGATCGGGCACGTTGCGGCCCAGCTTGCGCGACGCCTCGCGGCGGGCGACGCGGAGGTCACGGAGCAGCGCTTCGAGCGCGGGGCCGGACTGCAGGCGCGCAGGCCGGGCGTGTTGGGCGAGCTGATGTTGACGGCGAGGTAGTCGGCCAGCGGCGCGAAGGTGTGGATCAGGGACGTGTAGTCCGCGCAGCTTCCTCCAGCGGCGTGGCCTTGTTCTTGCCGATGTTGACGCCGAGCACCAGGCCTGCCGGACGGGGTCCCTGCAGGCGGCGCGCGACGAACTCCGCGCCGCGATTGGGGAAGCCCATGCGGTTGATGACCGCTTCGGACTCGGGGATGCGGAAGACGCGGGGGCCGGGATTGCCGGCCTGCGGCCGGACGGTCACCGTGCCGACCTCGATGTGGCCGAAGCCCAGGGCGGCCAGGCCCCGCCACGCGAAGCCGTCCTTGTCGTAGCCCGCGGCCAGACCGACCGGGTTGGGAATGTCAGGCCGAAGGCGCGGACGGTTGCCGCCGGTTGGTCGGGGCGGAACTGCGTCGCAGGAGCGCGGCCACCGGCGGCAAGGCGCCGGATGCCGCGCAGCAGGGCGACGGTCAGGTTATGGGCCGTTCCGGGTCGAGGCGGAACAGGAATGGGCGAACGTGTTGGTACATCGTTCAGCCTCCCTTAGAGGAATTCGCGTGCGGCGGCGATTTGCTCGGCCGGAACGCGGCCGGTGTGTTCCCAGTAATCCAGGAGCGCGGTCAGGTTCAGCACCGAGTGCAGCCGGTAGCCGCGCTCGGCAAGGGCCTCGGCTGCACCGGACTGGCGGTCGATGAGGACGACGACATCCTGACCTGCAGGCCGGCCGCGGTCAGCTTTTCGATGGCCTCGAATTTGCTGCCGCCGGTGGTCGCCAGGTCGTCGATCACGACCCCCGTTCGCCGGGCTGGTATGCGCCCTCGATCTCGGCGCCGGTGCCGTAGGCTCTTCACCTCACGGCGCGGGTAGATCATCGGCCAGCCGCCCGCCAGGCTCACCGCCGTGCCGATGGGCAGCGCGGCGTAGGGCAGGGCGGCGAGGCGGTCGAACTGCAGCCCCTTGAGCAACGCGCACGTAGGCCCGGGCGACCTCGGCCAGCAGCGCCGGGTGCGACACGAGCTGGCGCAGGTCGAGGTAAATGGGCGACTGCAGGCCGGACTTGAGGGTGAAGCTGCCGAACTTGACGCAGCCGGCGGCGAGCAGGCCATCGGCGAGCGCGGGAAGCATCGGCTGGCGGTCCGGGGCAGCGGCGGCGCGGCTTGGTCGCCGGCCGGCGCGCAGCTGGACGCCTGGCCCGGCCCGTTGCGCCCGGACCTCGTCGACAAACTCTGGCGCGGCCTGCCGCGGGTTGGCCGCGCGGGAGAGCGCGCGGCTGACGGGATGAGCATCCCCAGGCCGTCGGCGCGCAGGCCGGCCGAGAGCGCCGCGGCGAGGTCGCCGCCCTGCGCGCCGACGCCGGGCGCCAGGAACCAGAGGTCGGGTGCGACTGCCGCGGACGCGGCGAGCGCCTGGGGGTGGGTCGCGCCGACCACCAGGCCGATGTTGCCACCGTGCGGTCGTTCCAGCCCTGCGCCAGCGCGCCACCTTCTCGTACAGCAGCATCCCGTCAGCTCAGCGCGAGGTCCTGCAGGTCGCCCGAGCCGGGGTTGGAGGTCTTGCAGAGCAGGAAGACGCCCCTTGCGGGGCTCCGCGAGGAACGGCGCCAGGCTGTCATGGCCGAGGTACGGGTTGAGCGTGATCGCGGTCGCGCCGAGTCCGTCGAAGGCCGAAGCCGCGTAGGCGTCGGCGGTGGACGCGATGTCGCCGCGCTTGGCGTCCAGGATGACGGGGATGCCGGCGGGGACCGCGTCGATCACGTCCTTCAGCGCGGCCCAGCCGTCGGGGCCGTAAACTCGAAGAACGCGGCGTTGGGCTTGTAAGCGATGGCGAGATCCGCCGTTGGCTCGATCAGGCGCAGGCAGAAATCGCGGGCGGCGGCCGCGGTGGGCTCGGGCAGGTCGGACGCGTGCGGGTCGAGCCCGACGCAGAGCAGCGAGTCGCGCTCGCGGGCCAGCGCGTCGAGGGTTGCGGTGAAAGTCTGTCATTGGACGCGCCTTCCTTGGGTCCTGGCGAGGCCGGTGCTCACAGGAAGCCTCTCGTTGGCAGGTCGCGGAGATTCCGGCCGCTGCCGGGCGATGCGAGCAGACGCCGTCCCGGTAAGGCTTCCTGGCCGCGCAGAACCACCCGGCGCACGCGGCCGTACACCCGCCGGCCCTCGAAGGGCGTCCAGCGGCAGCGGGTGTGAGTCCGGCGGCGCGGATCTCGTAGGCGGCGTCCTCGTCGACCTCGATCCAGGTGTCTGGCTGGGCGGGCAGGCTGAAGATGCGGCGGGGGTTGTCGTGCATGCGGCAGATGACGTCGTCGAGCGTCAGCCGGCCCTCGCGGACCGCGGTCAGGAGGAGCGGCAGCGCGGTCTCCAGGCCGGGGAAGCCGGGCGGCGGATTGTCGCCGTCCTTCTCGGCGGCGGTGTGCGGCGCGTGGTCGGTGGCGAAGCAGTCGATCGACGTCGAGGTTGTCCCACAGCGCCTGCTGGTCGGCGCGGGTCGCCAGCCGCGGCCGGACCTCGGAGCGGCCGAAGCCGAGCGCCGGGATGTCATCCTCGCGAGAGGAACAGGTGGTGCGGCGCCACCTCGCAGGTCACCTGCAGCCCGGCCTCTTTGGCTCGGCGGATGAGGAGGATTTCCTCGCGGAGCGAGACGTGGGCGATGTGCACGGGGCGGTCGAAGAGCGTGGCCATGAGGATGACCGCGGCCATGGTGCGCGCCTCGGCGTGGGCAACGATGGGCGCGGTCTTCGGCCAGT
Organism: uncultured Chloroflexia bacterium; assembly: GCA_963800615.1. GTDB lineage: Bacteria > Chloroflexota > Anaerolineae > CG2-30-64-16 > CG2-30-64-16 > JALOOB01. The sequence continues at coordinate 21,164 of CAWDBO010000021.1, read as the reverse complement.
TCGCGAAATGCTCGGCCCAGAGGGTCATGTCGTCGAGGCGCAGGGGGCCGTAGGTCTGGTCGAGGTACATCTTCAGCCCGGCGACCTGGCCGGCGAGGTCGCGGCGCGGCGTGCGGCGTTGTCCGGGCCGGCGCCCAGGTACTGGGCGTAATCGCAGCGGGCCTTGGCGCGGGCGGCGGCGAGCGAAAGGGCCAGGGTTCGCCGCGTCGGTGATGGGCGGGCTTGGTGTTGGGCATGGCCAGGACGGCGGTGAAGCCGCCGGCCAGTGCGGCCGCGGTGCCGGTGTCCCAGTCTTCCTTGTGCGTGGCCCCGGGCTCGCGCAGGTGCACGTGGGGGTCGATCAGTCCGGGCAGGTGTAACATAGTCCACCTGCAGTGCGGCCGAGCCTGACAGGTTTCTCGAAACCTGTCAGGTCTGCGGCTGATTCAGGGCAAAAAAAGAGAGCCTTTCGGCTCTCGATGGGGGAAATGTCCCCGGGAGGAAATGATTCCCGGGAAGAAAAAACAATGCGCCCAGCGGAGCATTGGCCCCCGGGCGCAATATTCAGGACGGATTGGACAGGTCAAGGTCTAAACGCCTCTTTGAATAGAATCCAACGTGACGTTCACGATGAACGTCACGCCGGAACGGTTCTGCCGCTCGCCGGCGTCGTTGCCCGGTGGGTCAAAGAGGCGCACCTGTTCTTACGGTCGGGTGACGGTGATTGGCACGCATCCTTATTATGATATTTCACTTCTTTGGAAAGTCAAATATCGCCGCCGGTCATGAGGGGATGATTTTGAGGTCGCTCAGAGTGATGGTGTAGCTTTCGGGGCGGCCGGACAGCAGCCAGCGGAGGGCTGCCTCGGCGCCGGCGGCGACGACGAGCAGGATCAGGTTGCGGGCCAGGGGGTAGTCGCAGACGTTTCCCTCGACGACGTCAGCGGGCACACGATAGGACGTCGTTCCAGCGCACCTCCCCGTAACCCGCGTTCATGCCGAGGTGCAGGCAGGGCAGCTCGGCCTGCCTGCAGTATTCGGCCACGATGCGGCGGGAGGCCGAGTTATCGAAGGTGTCGATCGACCAGGTCGCTCCCCCGGAGCATCTTGGCCACCGTACGCTCGTCCAGCCGCTTGGCGATCGACTCGATCTCTGCCCCTGTGGCGCGGAAGACGTGGCTGCGCAGCACGTCGACCTTCAGCGCCGCCAACGTCCTCCCGGCGGTACAGCTGCGTCCCAATGTTGTGGGCCTCGACGCGATCGAAATCGATGACGGCCAGCCTGGCAGCGCCCTGTCGAGCGAGGTTGTCGGCCAGGAGAGAGCCGAGCGCGCCCGCGCCGCAGATGGTGATGCTGGCCTTGGCCAGCTTCTCGATCGCATCGCGGCCGCGGTACAGCATCTCGTGCAAATACAACTCGGTCATCCCGCGACCTCTCCTGACCGCACGCCCGGCCCGCTCGGAAGGCCCTGCCCGGGTGCAGCCATGACCAGTACGGTTCCTCCCGTCCAGGCCACTTCGCCGAGCGACGGGTCCCCGAGCTCTCGTCGTCCTCGAACAGATACGCCGACCGGCGCCGGCCGTCGGCAATGACACAGAGCGAGCGGCTTGCCGAAGGCCAGGCACCAGGCTCGCATCGTCTGCACGTCGCGCTGGCTCGGCACGAGTCCCTGCGCCGGTCGGATGCGTGTGCCAGAAACCCGCCACGTCGCCGCTGCTTCCTCGCGGTCCAGCGCCCAGGCCCAGTCCGCGTCCACCGAGGAGCGACGAGCCGGTCGCCAGCGACGCCGGCTCGCGGCACAGCAGCCACGTCCCGGCGCCCGGATCGTAGGCGCCGGTCAGAACCCAACAACGCTCGTTCATGGCATCCGGGCCTGCCTCCGCGCACCGGCCTCAGTCGTTCGAATACAGCCCCGCTCACCGGCCTCGCGCATCACGCCGACCAGGCTCGTCAGGTCGAAATCCGGTCTAGCCCGGACAGGCAGATGCCGGAGGTCGTGCACGGTCAGGTCATCCCGCCGCACAGTCGAGGTGTAGACCCTGCCGCCCATCTCGTAGGTGACGGCATAGACCTCGCCGTGCTCGGCGTACGAATGCAGGCGGCCCTGGGCATGGGCCAGGGCTTCGGAGAGCCGCACGTTCGCGCGGTCGCGCTCCGCAGCCTCCGAACAGTGGGACGCAGATAGCGTGTACGCGGCACGCTCCTCGGCGGACAGCCCGCGCTTGCTGCAGCGTGGCGGGATCGGGCGGCAGGCGGCTCGGGCCCTACCGGCGCAAGCGCTCGCGCAGATAAGCCGCGATGGCCGGATCGCTGCCCGGCCTCGCGGCGCTCGTACCAGAACAGCCGGCCGTCGCAGCGGGCCGCGATCGTGTCGAAGCGCTCCAGGCCTTCTTCGGGCAGCAGCACGGGCACGCGCGCCGCGATTCGGAAACGCCGGTCGCCGGTATGGGCGGGCAGCGCCAGCCAGCGTCCGCCGGCTGCCGCTGTTCTCTCCTCCGGCGTCCGTTCCACGAGGATCAGCCGCACCAGCGGGAACAGCGCCAGGTACCTTTCCCGCTCGGCCAAGGTCGCGGCCCGCAGGAAACGGGCCCGGCTGATGGACGAGCCCCAGCACCGCCCAGCCCTGAAGCCCGGGGGCAGCCGGTCGACGCTGCGGATCGTGCAGACGATCCCGGCGATACGCACCGTCACGGGCCGGCCGGGGACAATGGCGCGAGGAACTGCCGGCCGGTCCACGGCGCTCGGCGTCTTCCAGCCGGTCCAAGACGTCCTTGATCGGCATCGTCACCCCGTCCAGGAGGCCCCGGGGCCCAGCCGGCTGAGGGAGGCCGAGACGCGGCCGCGCGTCCCGTCGACCGCCCGGCAGACATCGTCCACCGTCCATTCTTCCTGGTAGCGGACCGCGGCCAACACCTGCCGATCGAAATCGAGATCGGCGAACTCCCTGCTCAGCAGGCCCTTGAACGACTCGATCGCGGCCTCGCCGCCGCTGACCGGGTAACTCTCGCCGCCCGTGAACCGCGACCAGCCTTGCGAACGAAGCTTCCGCTGCCGAGTGCATCGGGAGCGCGTACAGCGAGATCGCCTCCGTCTCGAGCAGCGCCGTGACCGCGTCGGCATCCAGCCCGCAGGGACAGCCTTCGGGAAAGAGATCGTCTGCGCCCCCGTCGCCGTGCGGCGGCGCGTCGCCGACCAGCACCGCCAGCCTGTGGCTGTGCGGGAGCCACTCGAGCACGTTGCACGCGGTGCGGAGGCCGTCATAGACCGCCTCCGGCGTGTCGCCGCCGCCATCCGGCCGCAGCTCCTCGATCATCTGCTGGGCCTCCCCCAGGTCGGCTTTGAAAGCATGGGCCCGGGCGACGAAAGTGCGATCCTGAGGCGGGTGATCGCGGTACTCGACCACCGCGACGCGAAGCTCGATCGGGGCCGCTGCCGTCAGCTCCTGCAGGGTGCGGATCATCTGCCGGCGCGCAGCATCGATGAACCGGCCCATGCTGCCCGTTGTGTCCACCACGAACGCCAGGTCAACCTGGCTCAACACGCTCGGGTCGACCACGCCTGCCTCGGGCCGAGGCGATTCATCCACGTCCTGCAGTTGTCCGGCCATGCGCAGGTGTTGGCGGAGCCGGCGGGCGACGGTTCCCATCGGGCGGCTCCTCCTTTAAGCGGCAGGCTCGGCCCGCGCTCGGGCAGCGGGTAGGCCAGCACTTCCATCACCATCTCGGACAGCGACGGGTAGGTCAGCAGCGGGATGATGTTGGGCAGCGCGTAGTAGTCGCCGCGGAACTCGAAGACGTTGGGCGCGACGCCCAGCTCCTCGCAGTCCTGCTCCAGCAAGTTGGTCGCCTGGCCGATCTTGACCAGGATGACCGACGGGCGCACCTTCAGAATCGTTCTCGTAGCGGGCGTAGGCTTCCTTGAAGCAGCGGCGCGGCAGTTCTCGCCCTCGTCGGTCACCATGACGATCTGCTCGACACGCTGGCCCTTCCTGCGCATCCAGTCCAGCGCCACGCCGCAGGACGTGCCGCCCCCGGCGTTGATGCCGGCCATGGCCTTCTCCCAGTCGGCCAGCGATGTGCCCTTCGGCTGGATGGGGTAGGCCACCGTGTCGAAGGCATAGGCGAACAGCTCGGCTTGCAGATCGCCGAGATCAAGCGCGCCGAGCTGCCGCCCCGCCTCGATCGCGGGCGTCATGCTGCCCGACTTGTCGATCAACAGCGCGGTGGGGCGGGTGATCGTCCCGGTCGCCACCACCCGCGCCTCGGTCACCTCTGTCGAGCTCGTCTGCCAGCTCCCCGGTGATGCCCGCAGCCTCGACGGCCACCTTGGCCTTGTAGGCCGACACGCGGCGGTCGGTCTTGGCAGCCTGCACCTTCGCGTCGACCAGCGCCTTGATGTCGGGGTTGTCCAGCGCGCCGCGTGCCTTGAGCGAGCCCAGGTTGTTGATGAGCTCCTGCGGCGTCATCACCTCGACCAGCGCGGCGACCACCATCGGCGTCATCTCTGGATCACGCTCGACGCGATCCGGTACGGGATGCGGTACTCCACGATCAGGCGCGCCTGTTCGGCAGGCGTCCGCGCAGCCTGGATCTGCCGCAGCTTGAAGGCCATGCTGCCCTCGGGCGGCGACTTCGTCGAACAGGATGGACTGCGCGCGCTGCCCGGGGCGGATGTGCAGGCCGGCGTAGAGGCGCTTGAGCGCGCTGGCGCGATCCCACCGCGGCCCGGTCGAACGCGCGTGCGATCCTGCTCCAGGCGACGCAGGTAGCGCTCGATCTCGGTGCGCATGGAGCGGGGCACGTTGCGGAAGAGGCCCCGCTTCTCGGTGACGATCGTCGCCTCCCGCGGCCCCTCGTGAACGGACCGCGGCGCGGCGGCGCGCGGCCCGCGCGGCCCGCCGCGCGGCGGCTGCACCGGCGCGGCGCACCTTGACCTCACCGCCCTTGATGAAGTCGACCACGCGCGCCACCTCGTAGAGCGGCAGGCGGCGCAGCAGCGCCAGGCCCACGTCGCGGTGGCCCTCGAAGCCGGACAGGCCGAGCATGATCACGAACATCTCCTTGTGATCGCGCACCTGCCCGTGATCGGCATACCAGGCCGCCATGTGGACGTAGAAGAGCGGGTCCTGCCGCACCATGGTCGCGTGGATGGCGTGCAGCCGCCGCCAGGTCGCGGTGCGGCGTGGTCAGGAGGGTGTTGAGGAAGTCACCTCGGATGTCGCGCTCGGCCATGGTCCTACTCCACGGGGATGACAATGCACCAGAGGTCCGTACAAGTTCCAGAAGCTGTTTTTTGGTGAAGGGCTCTGCCCCCTGAGCAGGATTCGCACCTGCGGCCTTGCGGCCCGAACTATTTGTAAGCTTCCGAGGTCGGGGTACGGACCTCAATGAACACTTGGAGGATATATCGTGCGCCGCGCCGCTCGCGTGGCCGCCGGATGGCAGGTCTGCTATTAGCGTGCTCACGCACTGGCCGAAGCATGTCCGGTGCAGAGGTCCGTACAAGTCACAGAAGCAATTGTGGCTTTCGCCTAGTGCTCTACCGCTGAGCTACTGCCCCATGGTGGGGCAGGCAGGATTCGAACCTGCAACCTCTCCAGTGTCAGTGGTTTGTATGCTTCTGTTGTTGGGGTACGGACCCCTGGATCAGCCGAACACGGCCTGCGGCCGCAGCGTGATGTTGCCGTTAGCGTACCGTTCGATCACGTAGAAGGCAAGCTTTTCGACGGGAACCTCGAGGAAGCCCGCCACGATCGCACGCACCTCGGCGTCGGGCGTGTCCGGGGAAATGCCCAGCTCCACAGCCGGGACATCCCAGCTGCGTCCCTCGTACCGCACGTGGACCAGGCGTTCCTGTTGCTGCCGCTGATCGTTCATGGTTCCCTCCCAATACGCCGTCTCGCAGAGAATAAAAAACGGATGTGGAGCCTGCTCCACACCCGTTCAGCATGTAGCTGAAGGCTGAGCCGGTCTCCTACGGCGCGCGGCGGTTGCCTCCACACGGGAGGGCCGCGTCGATCTTCATTTGGCCGGATAGGTGACGAATCGCAAACATCTTACGCACTTCGCATGGGCGTCGGGTCCGCGCAAGTTACAGAAGCGTCCGTCTACTTCCTTGAGCCGGCGAACCGGACTCACGGCCAAGTTTTGTAGGCTTCTGCTGTCAGGGCGCGGCCCCGATCAGATTGTAAGCGATTCTACCATTAGCCTTAGAGTTTGTCAAGATCCAACATGAACAGTTTGGGCCTTACTGTTCGGACGAGATGGACAGGTACACCTGCTCGATCGTCGTGGGATCGCCTTTGAACGTCTTGCCGTTGGTCTGGTCGGCGATCTTCTTCAGCAGCTTGGCGTCGGCTTCCTCGCCGTACGCGATGGTGAAGACCTTGATGCCTTCCACTTCGTCACCCTTGGGCAGGCAGGCGAAGACGTCCTGCTGCTTGCTGCGGTTCTCGACGCCATCCGAGAGCACGACCACGCCGTACAGACGCCGCTCGCCGGCGGCGCGGTCGCGGCTTGCCGCGGCCTCGGCCGTGTGGACGGCCGTGCAAAGGGCGTCGTTCAGCGCGGTCTGCCCGGCGGGACGAATCCCTCCCAACGCCTTGGCGAGCTCGTCTCGCACTTCGGGCGCTGCGCCATATCGCCCCACCTGCGTGACTTCGTTATTGAACGCATAGATCTCAACCCTGTCATCAGCCGCCAGACGGTAAATGAAGTTCCTGGTGGCGGCGACCGCGTTCCTCATCGGCTGGCCGGCCATGCTGTTCGAGCTATCCAGGACGAGGACGACGGTCGCGCTTTTCTTGGTCTCCTTGAAAACGTCGATGATCGCCTTCTGCGTCTCCGCACTCACGTTCGCCAGCGGCGGCACGGTCTCCCGAGTCACCCGCGGGTCGGTGCCGTTGGCGAGCGAGAGGGGCGCGTGCAGGGGGACGTTTGGCGCGGCGGGGCGCAGGCCGATCTGCACGGCTTTGTCCTGCGCCTCGAACGACAGCAGGTAGTCGCGGTACTTCTGCGCCGCCTCCCGCTGCTCGGCGCTCACCCAACTCGCATCAAGAATGCACGCGGGGTTGTCCATCCAGAACACGCCCTCGGCCGGGAAGATGAACGCGAGCGGGAAGCGTAGGACCTTCGCCTGCACCTCCGCCGTCTTCATCATCGACACCTCGGTCGACGTTGTCGCGTGCAGGTAAGCCGGCCCGCGCGTCGCCATCACCGTCGACAGGCCCTTGGTCGACGTGCCGTAGTGGTAGGTGTCTTTCTCGACCTTGCGGAACGCGTCGACGACCCCGGGGCTCCACAGGTCCGCCGGCGTCAGCCCTTCGGTCTTGCCCGCGGCGGCGTAGGCCAGCGTGGCGAGCATGTTGAAGCCGGTCGAGGACTGCTCGGGGTGCGTGTGGCCGAACTTGAACTGCCCCCATTCCGGATGGCCGTACTTGGCCCAGCCCTGCGGGTCGGCGGCCAGGTCCACGATGGTCTGCCAGCCGATCGGCTGGGCGGGCCAGCCCAGCGCCTCGGCCATCGGCCGCCACATCATGAAGCCAGTCGGGGCATAGACGATGCGCGGGCACGTCTCGCTCACCACGGGGGCCTTGCCCTGCGCCTTGAGCAACGCGTTGGCCTGCTCGACCCAGCTGATGTCGGCGGGGCTCCAGAGGGCCGGCTGGAGCTCGCCGGCCACGATCTTCTTGACCGTGGGGTCGGGCGAGCTTTCCTGGATCATCTGGACGATGATGTCGTGGCCGGCCGAGGTTTTCACGGCCTGCTTGTTGAAGGCGTCGGTGACGATGCCCAGCCACTCGGCCTTCGTGTCGTTGGTGACGATCGAGATGCCGATGGCGTTGGGCGGCAGCGGCGTCGGCGTCGGGCCGGCAGCAACAGATTCGCCGTCATGCGGCCAACTGAGCCAGGTGGCCGCCGCGGCAGCCAGGAAGAGGCCGCTGCTCCAGAACGCGACGGTGCGCGGGCGAACGTGCGGCTGATGGGAGAAGCCGGACCGCAGGCCGGCCGACAAACGAGGGGGCAGAGCAAGGGCGTACGCGGCTAGACGACGGGCAAAGCCAAGGATGACCCGCGTGAACAGAGTGGCGATGCCGGACGCTACTCGCTGGAGCAGGTGGAGCATTCCAGCAGCCACCGTGCGCGCAGCACGCGCGACGCCGCGACCGGCGGCGAAGATCAAAGCAGCGAACCGGCCGGGCGCGTGAGCGATTGCGCGTCCGAGTGCAACAAGAGCGTGCGCGATCCCCTGCAGGACAGCCCGGAGACCCAACCCGATCAGATGGAAGACGACGAGGACGGCGCTGCCCCGCGGCCGGCATCCCGACTGCGGCGAGCCAGACGGCCCCTCGGCCCACGCCGCGTAACGCGCTTACGAAAGCTCGTGGGATGGCGAGCAGCATGGCGCCCAAGGCGTGCGCCAGCGCTTGCACGCCCGCCACGAGGCCGCGTGCGAGCGACGGCAGGCCCACCGTGACCAGCCAGACGGCTCCTCGGGCAGCGGCACGTGCGAGGCTAGCGAGGCCATGCCAGGCAGCACGGGCACCCGCCCAGAAACCGCGGGCGACGGCGGGCACAGCGACCACTATGGGCCATGCGACCGCTCGGCCCAAGGCGCGTGCGGCAATGACGAGGCCGCGGGCCGCGGCGCGCGCCGCGCTCGCGAGGCCGTGCGAGACGGCGCGGTCCACAGCCTGAAGGCTGTGCCACGTGGCGCGAAGCGCGGCCAGAAGCCAATGAGCGGCTCGAAGCGGAGCAGTCAGCACGAGCCATTTTCCTGCCCGGCCCACCGCCGACACCGCGCGAATGAGGCCGATCCAGATGCCGGCGGCGGCTACCCGGCAGCAGAGCCAATCGGCGGCAGCGGCGGCAGCAAGCGCGTTCGCGAGCTTCCGGGGCGCGACGGTCACGGTCCAGGTGACTGCGCCGGCAACGAGGGCCGCCAGGCGGCGAAGCGCCTGCCAGAGGCCCAGCGCCAACGCGTTCAGCCCTCGGCGGACTGCTTGCGCGGAGAAAAGCAGCCCACGGGCGAGGGCGCGGGGCAGGGCGGTCACGGCCCAGATGCCTGCCCGGCGGGCTGCGGAGGCGAGACGAACCAGGCCAGTGTGCAGCGCCAGACCGAAGCGAGCGACGCCTTGCCCCAGAGCGCGCAGCACGGCCAGCGCAGCACGACCAGCTAACACCGGCGCGACCGTCACTGACCAAGCAGCGGCCCGACCGATGCCGCGGCTGAGCCAGAGGATTGACCCCCGGAGTGCCCGAAGAAGGGCGACAATCACGCGTCCGATGGCCCGCGCTGCAACGATCACTGCGTGTGCCACGGATCGCGGGGCTGCCGTCACCAGCCAGACAACGGCCCGACTGATGCCGCGGCCGAGCGCGAGGAAGCCGTGCCAGACCGCCAGCACGAATGAGACCAGCGCTGCCGCAAGGCCGCGCGCCGCGGATACCGACCGGCGGAAGATGGACCTGGGGGCAACAATCACGATGGCAACGGCCGCACGCCGAATCCACCGACCGAGTGCGATCAGGGCGAAGCCGGTCGCGCCGACGATCGCGACAAAACCGCGCCAGATCGCGCCGGGGGTTGCTGCCAGGCGCCGGCCGAGTGCGATCAGGGCGAATCCGATCGCGCCCACGAGCGCAACAAGGCCGCGCCAGATGGCGCGGGGGGTCGCTGCAATGCCCCGGCCCAGCGCGTGGACGAGGTGGGCGAGACCGTTCGCCACCCCGTTGAGTGCTGCCTGGATCCGACGGGTCAATCCGGGTATCGCGCGGCCGGCGGAGGAGCGCAAGTTCCCGAACAACCGTGGAACGTCCGCAACTGCTCGGAGCGCGACGACCTTCAGAGCAGATCCTGCCGGCGTCCTCAGAACCCGCTGCAGGATCCAAGCGGCGACGGCGAGCAACAGCAGCCATGCGAGGACTGCGAAGGCCGGCTCGAGCCGGGGTGGAAGCGGCGGCATGAGGCCCCAAAACGCGAGCGAGGCCCAGGCAGCCATCGCGCACATCAAGAGCGCGCTCAGGATGACAAACAGGCCGACTTTGGGCGCCTGAGGGCGCGGCAGGAGCGCCCAGGCCAGGGTGGGCGCAACCAGCAGGTATGCGAGGGCGAGCGTCTGGCTGTCGACAGTCGCGTCCGTCGCGGCGGCCGACAGGGACATGACCGCCCAACATGCTATCCCATAGGCCAGCAGGCCGATCTGAGCCATCAGCAGCCAGGAAAGCCTGGGGCAGCCGCTGCCGGAGACGAGCCAGTAGGCGACCGCCAACAGCAGCATGAGGCCCGCGATCGCCGCAAGGCTGACGGTCGGCGAGCGGAGGTCCTGGCTCCAGAAATACGCGAGGAGCCAGGAGCCGCCCGCGATCGACAGCGTAACGGTCCATAGCCTGCCCAGGGCAAGCTGCGAGCGCGCCGTACGATCGAGCAACGCGTAGAGCGCCGCCGGGTATACGAGCGCTGCCACCAACATCAAGAGCAGACTGTTGGTCGACATTGTTTCGCTCATGGCCGGCCTCCTTCAGAACACAGGCAAGGCGCCTCGCGCCGCTGTCGTCCGGCTTCGCCGAGTATCCCGCAGCCCGCTACTGGGCTGCGGAGATGGGGAAGCGCCCGTGCTTGCCTGCCTGCACGTCGAACTCGCCATGACCCAGCCACCTGGGGTGACTTATGGTGTACGAGTAGTGCCCAGGGTCCATGCAAAGGAAGTACTCGCCCATGGGGGCCAGCTCAAAGCTCATGTTCCAGCCCCGTTCAGCATTGGTCAGGGTCACCAATAGTTTGTCGCCGATGTAGCTGGTGAACAGGAAGCAGCCCTTGTCGTCGGGCAGAGCCGGATTCGACGCGGGCGCCGCGGCGGCGCGGCCGGCGCCTTAGGTGCTGCCGGTGCGGTCGGTGCAGGACGGGTTGGCGCCGGAGTGGGAGGAGGCGGGGCTTTGGCGACGGGCAAGGCAGCACACTCGACATTCAATGTGACATAGTCCGCCCCGCCAACGATCCAGCCGGTGAGCCCCTTGGGAGTGGTGACCTGGAGCCAGGCGCACTTGCCAGACTGCCCGGTGACCGCCAGGATGTCCCCCTGCTTCAGTGCGCCAGCGACCGCATAGTTGGTGCCAGGTCCACCGCGCACGTTGAGGGAGGCCTTTTTGACGACAGCCGCAGGCGCGGGGTCTCGGTGGGCGGGGCGACTGTTGGTGTCTCCGTCGGCGCGGGCGTGGCGGTCGGCACCGGCGTAGCAGTCGGCGGCGCCGGTGTATCTGTCGGCGGTAGCGGCGTATCCGTGGGCGCAGGCGTGGGGCTCGGCACCGGTGTAGCCGTAGGCGGTGGCGGCGTGAATGTAGGCGCGGGCGTGGGGCTGGGGAGCGGCGTGGCTGCAGCGGCCGGCGCCTGCGGCGCAGACGCCGGCGTGGGCGCAGGGCTGCCGCAGCCGGTAAGCACGACCAGCGCGATCAGCAACATGGCAGAGAACACATGGATGGACTGCGAACGGTTCATTAGGGCTCCTCCTCTGGGCGCTCGCCGCGCCAGCAATTCAGCGGCGCTGCGAGCGCTAATCTCTGCGAATTCCTCGCCAGGACGGCTAGTGCGTGACTCAATCGTCCGAACTCCCGAACAGCTGCAACAGGCGCAGGAACAGGTTGACGAAGTCGAGATACAGGTTCAGTGCGCCGATGATGGCTGCCTTCTGCACCAACTCGCCGTGCTCGTCGAGACTCGCCCCCATGCGCTGGATGGCCTGGGCATCGAAGGCGCTCAGCCCGACGAAGACGACAATGCCCACCAGGCTCAGGATCCAGTCCATCAACACCGCGCCCAAGAGCAGGTTGATCAGCGATACGAGGATCAGGCCCAGGAGGAGCATGAACAAGTAGGCGCCCCACGAGGCCAGGTTCCGGCGCGTGAAGTGCCCGTACAGGCAGGTCGTGCCGAACACGACGGCAGCGATCACGAACACGTGGACGAGCGTGGAAGCCGTGTAGGCCAGCAGGACGGGGGTCAGGCTGACTCCGGTCAAGGCCGCGTAGCTGAGGAAAGCGATACGGGCGGTCCACACGCCCATGCTGCCGATCTTCGCGCTGAGCACCACCACGAGCGCGAGTTCGACTATCACCAGGCCCCACATGAGAAACGCGCTCTCGAAGATCGCTTTCAAAAGGTTGGGCTGGACAAGCGTGTAGAGGCTGGCGGAAGCCGTGATGATCAGCCCCAGCGTCATCCAGCCGTAGACGCGCACCACGAAGCTGCGGCGCAGCTCGTCGACTTGAACCTGGTTCGCCAGACCGTTACGGGTCGCAGTCTCCATCTTTGCCTCCAGCTCACCGGGGCTCGATCCCGCCGCCCTCGGGTCCTGTGGCCCGAGATCACCCCGTTCTTCTGCGACCAGGTTAACACGCGTAGCGCTTGACAAGCGTTTGCCGGGACGTTTAAGCAGCGTTTGAATGGCTCACATTTCGCGCCGCGCTTGTCGTTCCGAAATCGGGCTTAACCTCCTACTGTTCGGCCGAAATCGCCAGGTACACCTGCTCGATCGTCGCGGGATCGCCTTTGAAGGTCTTGCCGTTGGTCTGATCGGCGATCTTCTTGAGGAGGGCCGCATCGGCGTCCGAACCGTACGCGATGGTAAAGACCTTGACACCTTCCACGTCCTCGCCGGTGGGCAGGCAGGCGAAGACGTCCTTCTGTTGGCTCGCGTTTTCCTGCCCATCTGTCAGGACAACGACACCGTACAGGCGCTGCTCGCCGGCCGCTTTGTCCAGGGACCTCGCAGCATCGGCCGCTCTGACGGCCATGCAGATCGAGTCATTCAGGGGCGTATCTGAGTTCGTAGACGGGTTTTCCAGTTCCTTTAGAAGACCCCTGCGAACCGAGTTGGCGAGGCCAAGTTCGCCTACTTGGTTCGGGACACTGGCTTTGAAGGTAATTAGCAGCACTTCGTCTTCCGGGCTCAACCGGGTAACGAAGTTGCGCGTTGCTGCGGCAGCACCCCGCATCTTTTCGCCGGCCATGCTGCCCGACGTATCCAGCACCAGCATCACCGTGGCCTTCTTCTTGGTCTCCTTGAAGACGTCGATGATGGCCTTCTGTGTCTCGGCGCTCACGTTCGCCAGCGGCGGGACGGTCTCACGAGTCACCCGCGGGTCGGTGCCGTTGTCGAGCGAGAGGGGCGCGTGCAGGGGGACGTTCGCGGCGGCGGGGCGCAGGCCGATCTGCACGGCCTTGTCCTGCGCCTCGAAGCCCAGCAGGTAGTCGCGATACTTCTGCGCTGCCTCCCGCTGCTCGGCGCTCACCCAACTCGCATCGAGCAGGCACGCCGGGTTGTCCATCCAGAAGACGCCCTCGGATGGAAAGATGAACGCGAGCGGGAAGCGCAGCACGTCCTTCTGCACCTCGGCCGTCTTCATCATCGACACCTCGGTCGACGTTGTCGGCGTGCAGGTAAGCCGGCCCGCGTGTCGCCATCACCGTCGACAGGCCCTTGGTCGACGTGCCGTAGTGGTAGGTGTCCTTCTCGACCTTGCGGAAGGCGTCGACCACCGCCGGGCTCCGCACGTCCGCCGGCGTCAGCCCCGCGGTCTTCCCCGCGGCGGCATAGGCCAGCGTCGCGAGCATGTTGAAGCCGGTCGAGGACTGCTCGGGGTGGGTGTGGCCGAACTTGAACTGGCCCCATTCGGGATGGCCGTATTTGGCCCAGCCCTGGGGGTCGGCGGCGAGGTCGACGATGGTCTGCCAGCCGATCGGCTTGTCGGGCCAGCCCAGCGCCTCGGCCATCGGCCGCCACATCATGAAGCCGGTGGGGGCATATACGATGCGCGGGCACGTCTCGCTCACCACGGGGGCCTTGCCCTGCGCCTTCAGGAGGGCGTTGGCCTGCTCGACCCAGCTGATGTCGGCGGGGCTCCAGAGGGCCGGCTGCAGCTCGCCGGCCACGATCTTCTTGACCGTGGGGTCGGGCGAGCTTTCCTGGATCATCTGCACGATGATGTCGTGGCCGGCCGAGGTTTTCACGGCCTGCTTGTTGAAGGCGTCGGTGACGATGCCCAGCCATTCGGCCTTGGTGTCGTTGGTGACGATCGAGATGCCGATGGCGTTGGGCGGCAGGGGCGTCGGCGTCGGGGCCGGCGGGGCCGCGGCGGGGGCATTGCTCTGGCACGAGGTGCAGGCAACGGGAATCGCCACAGCGCACAGGATCATCACGACGAGGACAGCCAGACGCACGCTTGTGTTATCTGCCCGATTTTCCATCGCCGATTCCTCCTCTCGCGGGCGCCGCCTCACCCGACGATCACGATAGGGCTCTCTGCGGAGCCCTCGCTATTGTTCGGCCGAAATCTTCACGTAGATCTCCTCGATGTTCTCAGGGTTGCCCTCATACATCCTGCCGTGCGTGCGGTTGGCGATGCGGGTGAGCAGGTCCTTGTCCGCATCGGCGCCATATGCAATGGTGTACACCTTGACCTCCTGCACGTCCTCGCCGGATGGGAGGCAGGCGAACATTTCGTTTTCCGACCGCTTGCTGTTCGTGTCCTTGCCATCCGACAGCAGCACCACTGCGTAAAGTCGCGCCTTGCCCGCCGCTTGATCTTCCTTCCGCAACGCCTCGATCCTGTCGACCGCTGTGCAGACGGCATCGTTCAACGCGGTGCTGCCGTCCGCATACAGGTTACTGACCATTGCTCCCAGCTTCTCCACCGAGTCCCCAGCGCGACCGGATGGCTCGATAGGGGTGACCGCGCTCATTGAACGCATACGCTTCGACTTCATCGTCGGGATGCAGCCGCTCCAGGAAGGCCACGGCGCCACCCACCGCGTTCTTGATCGCGACGCCTTGCATGCTGGCCGAGGTGTCGAGCAGGAGAGCAACTGTGGCCTTCTTCTTCGTCTGCCTGAACACATCCATGATGGCCGCGTTGGTATCGCCGTCGACGCCGGGCAAGGGCGGCACGGTCTTCGGAGTGACCGTGGGATCAGTGCCCATCGCGAGGCAAATCGGGCAGTGCAGCGGCGTCGAAGCCGAGGCGGGCCGCAGCCCAATCTGGACGGCCTTGTCTTGCGCGACTGGTCCCAGCAGGAAGTCCCGGTAGATCTTGGCGGCCTCCTGCTGATCGTCGCTCACCCAGCTCTCGCTGAGGATGCACGTCGGGTTATCGGACCAGAAGGTGCCTTCCGCGGGAAAGATGAACGCCCAGGGAAATTGCAGCTTGGCCTTCTGGTGGGTCATGGTCCACAGGAACGAGGTCTCGCTGGTGCTCGCCGCGTGGAGGTACCCCGGGCCGCCCGCCACCATCAGGTTCAGCAGTTGGCTCGTGGAGCTGCCGTAGTGGTATGTTTCGTTCTCGAGCTTGCGGAACGCGTCCACCACCGCGGGGCTCCTGACGTCTGCCGCGGTTAGCCCTTCCGTCTTGCCCGCCGCGGCATAGGCCAGCGACGCCAGCACGTTGAACCCCGTCGTCGACGGCTCGGGGTGCGAATGGCCGATGGTGAACTTGCCCCACTCCGGATGGCCGTACCGCGCCCAGCCTTGCGGATCGCCCGCCAGCTCGACGAGCTGCTTCCAACTGATCGGCTTATTCGGCCAGCCCAACGCCTCGGCCATCGGCTGCCACATGGCGAAGCCGGTGGGGACCCACACGATCGGAGGGCAGTCGCCGGTGGGAACCTGGCGCTGGCCGCGGTCCTTCAGGATCTGGTTGGCCTTTTCGATGAAGCTGATGTCACCCGGGCTGACCAGCACCGGCTTGAGCTTGCTGTCGCCAAGCAGGACATCCTGAAACTCATTTGGCCCGCTCATCTGCAGGACCGTCACCGTGATGGGCCGGCCCGCCGCGATCTTGTGCTGCCCGTCGTTGAAGGTCTTCGTCACATCCTTCAGCCACTCCGCCTTCGTGTCGGTGGTGAGGATCGAGATCTCGACCGGGCCGGACGGGACGGTTGGGGATGGCGGCGACGGGCGACGAGATGACGATGGGCGCGCCTGACTTGTCTGCGGCAGGCAGGGGCGCGGCGGCGAGGCGGAGTACCGGGTGGAACCGCAATCCGGATGACGATGCCCACCAGGGCGAAGAATCCCAATATGCCCAGGACGGTCTTGGTGAGTCCGCTCATGGGATGTTACTCCTGTCCCGCCTTCACATCAGGGCTCGGCGGGCGAGGTTTCGGGATCAGGCCGCGGCTGGAGCACGGCGAGCTTGCCCTGCATCTCTTCCGACATGCGCGCCAGGGTGGCGATGTTCTGCCGGGCGGCCCGGATGCCTTCATCCTTGTACTTGTCGACGGTCGCCATCGCCTCGAGCAGGTCCCGCTGGGCCTGGGCGATCTTGTCGATCGCGATGACCGGGTTGTTGTAGATGTCCCCGATCTCGGCCGTGTGCTGCTTGATCGACGCGGCGTTGGCGGCGAGCATCTGGCCCAGGAACTCCTGGGTGGCCTGGGTGGCTTCCAGCACGCGCTTCTGGCGGGCGAGCGCGGCCTGGATGGCGAGGCCGACGACCACGACGTTGCCCGCCATGCTCACGGTGCGCTCGACGGACTGCGCCAGCCGGGCGTTGTTCTGGCGGGTCATCTCGATGCTGACGTAGAACTGGGAGTAGACGGCTTGCATGGTGCGCAGGTCCTGCACGCGCATGGCGACGTCGTGCAGCACGTTGCGGATGCGCTCCTGCTTGAGCGAATCCTCGGTGCGCTCGAGCAGCGCGCTGAGCTCGCGGATCAGCAGCTCGCCCAGGTAAATCTTCTTCTCGATTGGCGCCTGCTGCGACTCGACGCCCTCGTACAGCTTGCGCAGCTCGATGTTGTCGCGGGCCAGCAGCCGGCGGCCCTCGTTCAGCCGGGTCTCGATGACCTGGACCTGGGAGGCGGCCGTGCCGTAGCGGGCGGAGATGCGCTCGAGGACCTTGACCGGCGGGGTGGTGCGCCCGACGAAGGGCAGGAAGCCGAAGACCCGGCGCATGAAGCCGGGCTTGCTCAGCTCGTTCGGGTCGATCTGGAGCAAGGTCACGCGGAGGTCGACCAGGTCCCGGGCGATCTCGGAGCCCGGGCCGTCGCGGCCGATCATGTCGCCGACCCTGACGCGCAGCAGGGCCAGCTCCGTGCCGGCCTCCGCCTGCTCCCGCGCGCCGAGGCTCGACACCGAGTCGATCAGCGCGAGTTCCTTGCTGCCGCGGGACTGCTCGAGGTCCGGCCGCGACCGCCTTCGCCTGCTCCTGCAGGGTGGCGGCCTCTTCGGGCGCCAGGATTCCGGGCGGCACGGGGTCGTTCAGGTCGACCTCTCCGGCGAGGCCAGTTTCGAGCCAGCGACGCGTCCTTCAAGTGCGCTCATGTCTCCCCCTCCTGCTGAGGTCAATAGCCCAGCTTGCGCATCTCTTCCTGCACGGCTTTCGCCTGGTCGATCGTCTTCTGCAGCGTCTCGAGCACGGCGTTGACGCTGACGGTCCAGCTGTCCGCCTTCAATGCGGCAAGCTCGACGCGGGTTTCGTTCAGGGCGGTCTCGCACCGGGAGGCGTGCTGCAGGAGCTCTTCCAGGCGCAGACGCTCCTTGCAGATGAGCTCGTGACGGTGGTGCAGCGCGGCCAGCGACTCCTGCCAGAGCCTGACCCGCTCGGCTTCGGACGGCTTGCCTGCTGACGCGGCGACCTTGTCCTCCAGCTCTCTGATCTCGGCGTCGAGGCGCTGATCCTTGGGGGAAGACGTGGCGCGGGCCAGCTCGAGCGCGTCCTCGAGCACGCTCAAGCCCTGGCGGTAGGTCTCGTCGACGAGCGCGGGCAGGTAGGACAGCGCCAGCGGGTCGGTTTCCTTGTGCCGGGCGATGACGGCCTGCAGCTGCTCGTACTCGAAGTCGAGATCGCGCAGCACGTAATGCCCCTCGGCGACCCGCGTTTCCTTGAAGCCGGTCGGTGAGCGCCTCGCGGCGGCGGTCGAGCTCGGCCTGCCGGTCCTCGCGGCTCGCGCCCTGCTGCTGCGCCATCAGCGCGCGCGCCTTCTGCTCGTAGGCCTTGTCGAAGTTCACGCCGTAATGCCAGATGAACGAGCCGGCGCCGGCGAGCGCGGAGACCGCCAGCACCACCCAGCCGACGCCGAGAGCAGCGGCTGGGAGCGCGGCCAGGGCCGGCGCGTAGAGCAGCAGGTAGAGCCCGGAGAGCGCGCCGAGCGCGAGCGGGATTTCGGTGGCCGGATGCTGAAGCGCATCGGAGAGGACGGCACGCCGGACGGTCGCATCGGTGACCGGCTGATGGCGACGAGTCTTTGCTTCGTGCGAGACGGCGGCGCGCGACGGGCGCGGGCGCGAAGACGGCAGGGTGAGATTGCCGGCGGGCGGCGCGGCTGGATGCGGCGTGCGCGGGCGGGTCAGGCAGGGACGCGTGCGGCGCGGGCGGAAGCCGGCCAGCCGGCGCCGGACTCACAGCGGCGCACGCCGGCGCGGGGCCGGCGGGCAGCCTCGAACTGCTTGCACTTCTCGTAGGTCTGCACCGTCTGGCGGCTGGGCTCCACGTCCAGCTCGCGCTTGAGCACCTCGCGGCATTCCTTGTACGTGCGGGCGATGCCGGCGCGGTCGCCGCTGAGGGCGTAGAGCCGCATGATCTGGCGGTAGAGGTCCTCGCGGAGGGGATCACGGCGGACGATCTGCTGGGCGAAGGCGATCGCGTCGCGGTAGGCGCCCTCTTTCTCGCACCGGTCGATGAAGCGCTGGACGACGTCGGCGACGTGCTGCTCGAGCCGCTCGCGCTCGGGCACGATCCAGTCGTCGTAGCACGATGGGAGGAGGGGACCGCGATAGAGTGCGAGGGCCTGCTGCAGGTCCTGCGGGGTCTGCGCGCTGTCGAGCGCGGCGAGCAGGGTGTCCACGTCGAGCGTGTACGACGTGCCGGCGCGCCACTGGACCGTCTGGCCGTCCGTCTCGATGAAGTGCTCGCCGTTGTTGGGCAGGGCCTGACCGAGGGCATGGAGCAGGTTGCGCAGGTTCGAGCGCGCCTGCGCCTCCGTGGAGTCGGGCCAGAAGAGGAAAGCTAAGCGCTGCCTGGCGACGGGAGCGTCGCGGTGCAGGAGCAGATAGGCGAGGAGGCACTGCAGGCGCTGCGAGTTGATGGATGTGAGCTGCGTGCCGCCGTTGGAAACGGCAAACTCACCTAGCAGCCGAATGTCCAGCCTGGTCATAGCTACCACCTTTGACGCAGAGGACGGGGAAAACAGCTGCCGCGGTCGCGGACTTCTTCGACCGCAGCGCTATTTTATCATGCTTTAGGTCACCGAGCAATGGGCTTTGCCATTCATTTCTCACGAGTCTTCGCCCTCTGCGATCCATGGCCCGCCTGGTGTGCCCTCTCGGACGGCCGGTCTGCCGGTCAGACGCTGAAGGGTCGTGACCAGGCCAGGCCAGTCGCGGAAGAAGGCTGTTTCGCCCGTTACGATCTCCTGCACGCGGCCGCGCCATTCGGCCTGTCCCTCGCCCAGGGCCTCTTCCCAGACGCGGAGGGTGAAGAGGTGCGCGTGTGGGTGTTGGTAGTTCTTGTTCGGTGTCCATCGCTGAGTGCCTTTCGATCGTTGCTCGGTTGCTGAGCCGACTAGCTTCGGCCGGGACTTGTGCGGCGATCGCGCATTTCCTCTGCGGTCCGCCTTAGTCGACCAAGCGGGACTGCATCGCTCGACGTTATAGTCCGCCGTCTAATCCTTGCCAGTGCTTGGCGGCGGCGGCGCCGATCCTGTCGGCTAGCTCGGCGGGCGGCACATCGCCTAACGCCGCAGCCTCGATGTCGAGGATCCAACGGTCGCCCATTAGGATCATGTCCTGGCTGTCGGCAAAGTCGCAATGGATGACGCCCACGCCAGCGAGGTGGGATGTTACCGACTCGCCGCAGGATACTTGCGCCCAAGCCTCGAGGTTATTGAAAGCAGCGTTTGCGTCGCCGCTGGTCGCAAACCGAAGCGCCGCGACCAGGGCGGCCACCTTGCCTGCCGCGGCATACTCGATCACTGCGCCGTCTTGAAAGGTCTCGCCGTAGACGGCACGCGCATCCCGCCTCCCGGAGCGCTGCAAGCCGAGCGAACTCAGGTCGAGGCTCGCCACACTCTCGGCGGACGCAGTGGCTGGGGGCCACGGCGCGAGCGCCTTCGCCTCTGCAGCGCCACGGCTCGCCACAACTATGAATCCGCCCACCAAAAGGGCAGATACGACAGCCACGGCGCCGGCGATAAGAAGCCAGCGCCTTACCGGGTGGGCGGCCGCGGGTCGACTTTCGACGACGTATACCGGGTTCGAGCCATACTCGTTTTCGCCTGGATCGCTACCTCTCACCAGCCACACAAAGAGGATGATGCCGCCGACGAAAGGTATCAGGACGACGAACATGGCCCACCCACTGTGATTCGTGTCGTGGAGCCTTCTGACCAGAACCATCCAACTCGGGATGAAGACGGCTAGGCTGAAGACTAATGCGACGATCGCAAGCGTCACTTGGATGGCCTCGGGAAAGGCGCGGCCCGCGAGCCAGCTAAGGGCCAGGTAGATGACATCGTTGACGAGCGTGAAGACCCAATACTCTGCCCGCTGTGCACGGCCGCTGAAGTCGCCGTAGCTTCCCAGTGCCTTCAGGTACCAGTACATGTCACACCTCCCTGATGTTATGAACGCTGAATGTCGGGCCTTTTCCATCACGCAAACCCAGGAGAATTGTAGGAGGGCGGCCGTCTGCGAAGCGCTTAACGGGGCGTCTGGAGGGCGTTGATTCCCGCGAAATGCCAAACGCCGGGTGGCACGATGCACCCGGCGTTTTGGGGCCTCACGGAAATCCACCTGCGCTGTTTCGCGCTACGCAGGCAGGGGCGGGGCTATACGTCGGCGAGCTGCCGCGCGAGCTTGTCCAGGCCGGCCAGGCCGTAGTTGGCGTGGCGGAGCTTGCCCTCGGCGTCGATCACGAGGGTGGTCGGCACGGTGAAGACGCCGAAGCGGTCGGCACGCTCGCGCTCGGCGTCCGCGTCGATCTTCACGATGGCGACGCGGTCGCCGAACTGGCGGCGCACCTGCTCGAGGAAGCGGGCCTGGGCAACGCACGGCGCACACGTATCGCTGCGGAAGTAGAGCACGGTCGGCTTACCGGTCGGCTCGAAGGCCGAGGACGCGCGGGAACGCTGCCAGGCCTGGAAGAGCAGGTAGGCGCCGACGCCTGCTGCCATGACGATCAGTGCGATCAACAAG